>NZ_VFPB01000003.1:0-294331 GCF_006716465.1 Pseudoxanthomonas sp. 3HH-4
GCGCTGGCGGCCAAGCAGGGTGAACCGAAGCAGATCAGCGGCAAGCAGGAGCGTTACGAGAACCTGCTCAACCAGTACCTGCTGCGCTGAGCGCGTGATGACGGCCTCCGCCCCCGTGGTTCGGGCGGAGGCATTGGCAGCAGGTCGATTCGAAGCCTGGAGGGGCGCAACGAATGAACAGCACCACGCTTGAGGGTGGCAACATCGCCAGTGGCGAAAACACCCGCTTCATCATCCTGATCAGCTGCGTGGCCACGATCGGCGGCTTCCTGTTCGGGTTCGATAGCGGCGTGATCAACGGCACCGTGGACGGCTTGCAGGCGGCCTTCGAATCGGACTCGGTCGGTACGGGATTCAACGTTGCCTCGATGCTGTTGGGCTGCGCGATCGGCGCCTTCTTCGCCGGCCGCCTTGCGGACATGTACGGCCGGCGCAACGTGCTGATCGTGGCCGCCATCTTCTTCATCGTCTCCGCATGGGGGTCGGGCATCGCCACCGGGTCGCTGGAGTTCGTGATCTATCGCGTACTGGGCGGGTTCGCCGTGGGCGCGGCCAGCGTGATGTCGCCGGCGTACATCAGCGAAGTCTCCTCGGCACGCTATCGCGGGCGGCTGGCCACGGTGCAGCAGATCGCGATCATCGGCGGGCTCTTCGCTGCCTTCCTGAGCAACTATCTGCTGGCGAAGGTGGCCGGCGGATCGGTGACACCGTACTGGCTGGGATACGAAGCCTGGCGCTGGATGTTCTGGGTGGAGATCCTGCCGGCGGGCCTGTTCCTGGTGGCGCTGCTGTTCATCCCCGAGAGCCCGCGCTATCTGGTCGTGAAGGGCAGGCACGAGGAAGCGCTGGCGGTGTTGCAGCAGCTCTACGGCAGCGAAGAGGGGCAGCGGAAGCGGGTGGAGATCCAGGGCAGCCTGGTGTCGGACCACCATCGTCCACGCCTGTCGGATCTCATCAGCAAGACCACCGGAAAAGTGCGACCCATCGTGTGGGTCGGTATCGGCCTGGCCACATTCCAGCAGCTGGTCGGCATCAACGTGGTGTTCTACTACGGCGCCGTGCTGTGGCAGGCCGTCGGCTTCTCGGAGAATGACGCGCTGCTGATCAACGTGCTGTCCGGTGCGTTGAGCATTGGTGCGTGCATCGTCACCGTGCTGCTGATCGACCGGATCGGCCGCAAGCCACTGCTGTGGACAGGCTCGGTCGGCATGGCGGTTTCACTGGCCGCGGTGGTGGTGGCGTTCGCCAGTGGTTCGCTGGACACGGCGGGCACGCTGCAGTTATCCGGCAGCATGGGCGTGCTGGCGCTGGTGGCCGCGAACCTGTACGTGGTGTTCTTCAACATCTCGTGGGGCCCGGTGATGTGGGTGATGCTGGGCGAGATGTTCCCCAACCAGATCCGCGGTTCGGGACTGGCTGTCGCGGGCCTGTTCCAGTGGAGCGCGAACTTCCTGGTCACGATGACCTTCCCGATGCTTCTGGCCGGCATCGGGCTGGCGACCACCTATGGTCTCTACACGTTGGCGGCCATCATCTCCGTCTTCTTCGTGCTGAGGTTCGTCCACGAGACGAAGGGCAGGGAACTCGAGCAGATGGAAGGCTAGGAGCGGAGCATGCCTTTGCCGGCGCGCCAGCCCAGTCGTCCCGTCGCGCCATGTGCACGGCGGGACCGTGGCGTGTCAGCGGCGCTTGGCCTTGGGCGGAACCGAGACCGAATCGCGCACGACCAGCCGGTGCGCCGCCACGTGGTCGGCGAGCACGCGGGTCGTGCCATCCTGGCGGCGGATGCTACGCAGCAGGACGTCGATGGCGTCGTTGGCCATCGAGGCGATCGGCTGGTGGATGGTGGTGAGTTCCGGCCATACCGTCGTGGCGGCCGAGGTGTCATCGAAGCCCACCACCGAAAGATCACGCGGCACATCCAGCCCGCGCCGGTGCGCCACCGAGATGACGGCGGCGGCCATGTCGTCGTTGCTGGCGATGATGGCGCTGGGCATCCGGCGCAGCGACAACAGTTTCTCCGCTGCCTTAAGCCCCGCGCGATACGTGTAGTCGCCGGGCTGCACCAGGCCGGGCTCCAGTGCCAGGCCCGCCTCATGCAGGGCCGCTTGGAAACCCTCGAAGCGCCGTGCACTGGCGCTGAGATCGGACCTGCCCTTGATGAATCCGATGTGGGTATGGCCGTGCTCGATGAGGTGTTCGGCCATTTCCTTGCCCGCGCGGAAGTCGTCGATGCGCACGCAGGAGATCTCGTTGCTGAATCGTCCGGACGCGATGGCGACTACCGGGACACCGGCGCGAACCAGTTCGCTCACCGCCGCGCGGGATTCGCACAGGGGCGGCGGCAGGATGACGCCATCGACACGTTTGGCCAGTTCGCGCGCGGCCTTGCGCTCGGATTCGGCATCCAGGTCGTCCCAGTATTCGCTCACCAGCTGGATGGTCGTCCGCGAGGCGACGCGCAGCAGGCCAAGCAGCAATTCGCGCAGATAGGCGCCGGTGGGATTGGTATAGATCAGCGCGATGCGGGTGTGCTGGGCGGCCGCCAGCGAGCTGGCCGCCAGGTTGGGCGTGTAGTCGAGCTTGCGGACGGCGCGCATGACCCGTTCGCGCGTCGCATCCTTGACCTTGGTCTTGCCGTTGATCACGCGCGACACGGTCATCGGGGAAACGCCCGCGAGCGCGGCGACTTCGTCGATGGTGATGCCGCGGCTCTTGCGTCGCACGGCTCTCGTCGGCTTTTCCAAAACGGGTTCCTTTCAGGGGTCGGAAGGCGGGCGACCCATGACCGCTCCGCGCGACAGCAGCCAGCGCGGGGACGGCCATGAAATCCGCGTTCTGGCCCGGTTTGCTGTCGTGCCTCATGGTATCGCCAACGCGGCGGGGCGACGAGGGGCGTGCCTTTCGGCGCGGCCTCCACCTGCTTGTCGTGGGCTGCCTGATGTGCGTGCAGGCGGTCGGTGTGCAGGCGGAGGACGGCTACGACCTCTGGTTGCGCTATGCGCCCGCCGCACCGGCAACGGCGGAGCACTACCGGTCACGCACCACGCAGTTGGTGATGCCGGCGCCGTCGGCCACGTTGGCGGCCGCGCACGCGGAGCTGCGGCGTGGCGTTGCCGGTCTGACCGGGCAGGCACCCGATCCTGCAGTGGCGGTCACGCGCGATGGCGCGGTCGTGGCGGGCACGGCCGCTTCATCTCCCGTCGTCGCCGGCCTGCGGCTGGACACGCGTGCGCTGGGCGCCGAGGGTTACCTGATCGGCAGTGTGCGCGTCGGTGGCCACGCGGCCACGGTGATCGCGGCGAACACCGATGTCGGCGTGCTCTACGGCAGCTTCCATTTCCTTCGCCTGCTGCAGACGGGGCAGACGATCGATGCGCTGGACGTGCGCGAATCGCCGCGCGTGAAACTGCGCGTGCTGAACCATTGGGACAATCTCGACGGCTATGTCGAGCGTGGCTACGCCGGTGCTTCGATCTGGGACTGGCACACGCTGCCCGACTACCTGGATCCCCGTTACACCGACTACGCCCGCGCCAATGCATCGCTGGGCATCAACGGCACGGTGCTCAACAACGTCAACGCCAATGCACTGAGCCTGACGCCCATGTACCTGGACAAGACCCGGGCGCTGGCATCGGTGTTCCGTCCTTATGGCATCCGCGTCTACCTGAGCGCCCGCTTCAGCGCACCGATGGAGATCGGGGGACTGCAGACGGCCGACCCGCTGGACCCGGCCGTGCGGCGCTGGTGGAAGGACAAGGCCGACGAGATCTATCGCCTCATTCCGGATTTCGGCGGCTTCCTGGTGAAGGCGAACTCGGAAGGCCAGCCCGGTCCGCAGGACTACGGCAGGTCCCACATCGATGGCGCGAACATGCTGGCCGAGGCGCTGGCGCCCCATGGCGGCACGGTGATGTGGCGCGCGTTCGTCTACTCGCATGAGGAACCCGAAGATCGCGCCAAGCAGGCGTATACAGAATTCGTGCCTCACGACGGCAAGTTCCGCGACAACGTCCTGGTCCAGGTGAAGAACGGCCCCGTCGATTTCCAGCCGCGCGAGCCGTTCCATCCGCTGTTCGGCGCCATGCCGCGCACGCCGTTGATGCTGGAGCTGCAGATCACCAAGGAATATCTCGGGTTCGCCACGCATCTGGTCTATCTGGGGCCGCTGTACGAAGAAGTGCTCGCCGCAGACACGCATGCGCGCGGCACCGGTTCCACGGTCAGGAAGGTCATCGACGGCACGCTCGAGGGACACGCGCTCACCGGCATGGCCGGTGTGGCGAACATCGGCGCGGACCGCCAATGGAGCGGGTCGCACTTTGACCAGGCCAACTGGTACGTGTACGGCCGGCTTGCGTGGAATCCCTCACTGACCGCGCGCGGCATCGCCGACGAGTGGGTACGCATGACCTTCTCCGACGATGACCGCGTGGTGGCACCCGTCGTGGAGATGATGATGGGGTCGCGCCAGGCGGCCGTGGACTACATGACGCCGCTGGGCCTGCACCACCTGATGGGGCGCGGGCATCACTACGGTCCGGGGCCGTGGGTGCAGGGCGGTCCGCGTGCCGACTGGACATCGGTGTACTACCACCACGCCGACCTGCAGGGCATCGGCTTTGACCGGTCCGCGACGGGGAGCAACGCCGTGGCGCAGTATTTCCCGCCGGTGGCGCGGCAGTTCGGCGATGTAGAGCGCGTGCCGGAGGAGTTCCTCCTGTGGTTCCACCACGTGCCCTGGGATCACCCGATGGCATCGGGCCGGCCGTTGTGGGACGAACTGGTGATGCGCTACGCCCGCGGCGTGGCCTACGTAAGCGGCATGCGGTCCACGTGGGACGGATTGGCGCCGCATGTCGATGCGCCGCGGCATGCGCAGGTGGCGGCCTTCCTGGGCATCCAGCAGAAGGAAGCGCAGTGGTGGCGCGACGCCAGCATCGCGTACTTCCAGACCTTCGCGCGCCGCCCGCTGCCGGAAGGCCAACTCCCGCCACTGCATCCGCTGGCGTACTACGAAGCCCTGCAGTTCCCGCATGCGCCGGGGGACGGTCGATGAAGGCTTCCAGCATCACGGGGTTGCTGCTGGCGGTCGCGCTGCTGGGGAGCGGCGCGACCGTCGCGCACGCCCGCGAGCCCGATGGCGCACTGCTGCATGCCCTGTTCCAGGACCACATGGTGCTGCAACGCGACGCCACCATCCGCGTCTGGGGTCATGCCGATCCGGGCGAACAGGTCAGCGTGATGCTGGACGGCACGAAGGCGCGTGCGCGTACTGCGGCCGATGGCACGTGGGAGGCGACACTGCCGACACGCGCCGCCGGCGGACCCTACGATCTGGTGGTGGAAGCCGGCGCGGGCGCGCAGACGGTGCGCGACGTATACGTGGGCGACGTCTGGCTTTGCGCCGGGCAGTCGAACATGGAGTTACCGGTCTGGCGGGCGCTGGATGCGAGTTCGGAGATCGCATCCGCGGCGCATCCGCGGATCCGGTTGTTCACGGTGCCGCAGGCAGGTGCCGTCGCACCCCAGTCCCGTTTCCAGGGTGATGCACGCTGGCAGGTGGCGTCGCCGGATTCCGTGCGGGATTTCTCCGCCGCCTGCTTTTACTTCGCGCGGGAACTGCAGAAGACGGTCGACGTGCCGATGGGCCTGATCCAGGCGGCCTGGGGCGGCTCGCGGATCGAAGCCTGGACCAGCGCCACGGCACTGCGTACCGGTGGCGGGAGCGCTGAAGCGCTCGACGTGCTTGCGCTTTACGCCACGGATACGCCTGCTGCGCTCGCGCGATGGGGCCGTCATTGGGAGCGCTGGTGGACCGTGCGCGAAGGCGCCACGCCGGGCGACGCCCCCTGGCGTGCAGATGCGCCCGACACCGGGTGGCGCACGGCGCCCGCAACGCTCGGCGCATGGGAGCGCTGGGGCGTGCCGGCGCTCGACGACTACAACGGCATGGTGTGGTATCGCACGCAGGTGACGTTGACGGCGGCGCAGGCGACACGTGGCGCAACGCTGGAGCTCGGGCCCGCCGACGAGACCGACATGACCTGGGTCAACGGCACCGCCGTGGGCAGCCGCTACGGCGCCGGTGAGCCGCGTCGCTATCCGCTGCCGTCCGGATTGTTGAAGGCGGGCATCAACACGGTGGTGGTCAACGTGCTGGACACCTATCGCGACGGCGGGCTCGCGGGCCCGGCCAGTGCGCACGCGCTGACCTTCGACGATGGCACGCGCGTGGTGCTGGACAGCCGCTGGCGCTACCGGCCCGAGCCCGGTGCCGATGAGCCCCCCCGTGCGCCGTGGCATACGGCATCGGGGGTGTCGACGTTGTACAACGGCATGATCGCGCCGCTGGGCGCGGTCGGTCTGCGCGGCATGCTCTGGTACCAGGGCGAATCCAATACCGGTGACGGCGCTGCCTATGCCGTGCGGCTGCGCACGCTGCGTGATGACTGGCGGCAGCGCTTCGGCGCGCAGGTGCCGTGGGTGGTGGTGCAGCTGGCCGGCTATGGCCTGCCACCGTCGGCGCCGGTGGAAAGCGGCTGGGCACAGGTGCGCGAGGCGCAGCGGCGGGTCGTTGCTGAAGATCCGCACTCCGAGCTGGTGGTCGCCATCGACATCGGTGACGCCTACGACATCCATCCGCCGAACAAGCAGGAACTCGGCCGCCGCCTGGCGCGCGTGGCACGCCATGTCGTCTACGGTGAACGTGCGCTTGCGCCGTCCGGACCAACCGCGCGTGCTGCAGCACGCGCGCCGGACGGCGTCAGGGTGGCGTTCGACGATGTCACCGGCGCACTGGTGACGACCGGCGCGAACGGCCCCATCGGCTTTGAACTCTGCGATGCGGCGAAGCGCTGCGACTACGCGGATGCCGCCCTCGACGGGCGGTATGTCGTGTTGCGCAGCCCGCGCGCTTCCAACGCCATGTACGTGCGCTACTGCTGGGCGGATGGCCCGGTATGCACGCTTCGCGATACCGCCGGGTTGCCGGCAGGTCCCTTCGAACTTCCCGTCCCTGCCGTCGAGGTGCCCCGATGAAGCTGTTCTCCCCGCGTCGCCACCAGAACGACCGCCGACATGCCAGTGCGCAGGGTGCAACCCGCCACGCCGCGCGCGGCCTACTGGCCGCCGCGCTCCTGCTGCTGACGGTCACCGGCAACGCCCAGCCATACGACGGGGCGCCGCCGGTCTACTTCGACTGGTTCGAATACACCGGCCGCGATGCGGCATTCGAACCGCCGCTGCCGTCCGGCCACTACCGCAACCCCATCCTGGCCGGTTTCCATGCCGACCCCAGCATCGTCAGCGCGAACGGCAAGTTCTACCTGGTCAATTCCAGCTTCACCTTCTTCCCGGGCATCCCGGTGTTCGAGAGCACGGACCTGGTGCACTGGAAGCAGATCGGCAACGTCATCGACCGGCCGTCGCAGCTCGACTTCGACGGCCTGAGCGTGTCGCGGGGCATCTTCGCGCCCGCCATCGAATTCCATGACGGCATGTTCTACCTGGTGACCACGGCCACGGACAGTGGTGGCAACTTCATCGCCACCGCCCGCGATCCGGCGGGTCCCTGGTCGGACCCGCACTGGCTGCCCAGCATCGGTGGCATCGACCCGTCGCTGTTCTTCGATACCGATGGCAAGGTCTACCTGCTCAACAACGACGAGCCGCCCGGACCGGCGCGCTATGACGGCCACCGCGCCATCTGGATGCAGCAGATCGACATCGCCCGCTTCCAGCCCATCGGCCCCCGCAAAGTGCTGATCGATGGCGGTGTCGAACCTGAAAAGAATCCGATCTGGATCGAGGGGCCGCACATCTACAAGCGCGACGGCTGGTACTACCTGTCCGATGCCGAAGGCGGCACGGGGCCGCAACATTCGCAGGTGGTGTTGCGCAGCCGCGATGTCTGGGGCCCGTATGCCCCGTACGCAGGCAATCCGATCCTGACCCAGCGCGACCTGGCGCCGGACCGGCGCCTGCCGATCACCAATGCCGGCCACGCCGATCTGGTCGAAGGCCCTGACGGGACGTGGTGGGCGGTGTTCCTGGCCAGCCGCAACTACCAGCATCGCCACTACAACACCGGGCGCGAAACCTATCTGCTGCCGGTGCAGTGGCGCGATGGCTGGCCGGTAATCCTGCCGGCGGGGCAGACCATCCCCTACATTGCCGCCGCGCCCTCGTGGATGCGCGGGAATGCCACGCAGGCGCCGTTCACCGGCAATTTCGTGCATCGCGACGAGTTTGACGGCACCACGCTGCGGCCCGAGTGGCTGCGCGTACGCGTGCCCAAGCAGGCGTGGGCCGACCTGGCCGCGCGCCCGGGTGCGCTCGCCGTGCATCCACTGCCGGAAGGACTGGACACGCTGCGCAACCCGGCGTTCCTCGGCCGGCGCCAGCAGCACCTGCGCTTCGAGGCCAGCACGGCGATGACGCGGCCCGCGCCTGGCATCGCGGCGGGTATGGCTGCCTTCCAGAGTGAGGCGTACTGGTATTTCCTCGGGGTGCGGCCTGCGGCCGATGGGCGCATGGCCGTCTTCCTTGAAGGCCGCGACGGTGGCGGCACCACGCGCACACTCGCCACGCGCGAGGTCGAGGGCAGCGACACGCTGCGGCTGAAGATTGAAGGCGATGAAGGTGCCTACGGGTTCGCGTTCGATACCGGCGATGGCCGGGGCTGGCAATCGCTGGCGCGCGATGTCGATGGCACCGTGTTGAGCACCGATCGCGCCGGCGGCTTCGTTGGCACGCTGCTGGGCCCTTTTGCACGCGATGAACGTCCCTTGAGGAGCGAATGATGAAGACCGTGAGCCGTCCCCTTCCTGCGTACCGGCGTGCCGGCCCCGGCCTGTGCGCGCTCGCGCTGTGTGTCTTCGCGCTGGTGGCGCGGCCCGGATGGGCGGCGGACGCAAAGCCCTGGCTCGATACGTCGCAGAGCTTCGAAGCACGCGCGGCCGCGCTGGTCGGGCAGATGACGCTGGAAGAAAAAGCGGCGCAGATGCAGAACGCCGCGCCTGCCATCGAGCGCCTGGGGGTGCCTGCCTACGACTGGTGGAATGAAGCGCTGCACGGCGTGGCGCGCGCGGGCCAGGCGACGGTGTTCCCGCAGGCCATCGGCCTGGCCGCGACCTTCGACGTGCCGCTGATGGGCGAAGTGGCCACCACCATCAGCGACGAGGCGCGCGCCAAGCATCACCAGTTCGTGCGCGACGGCTCGCATGGCCGCTATCAAGGCCTCACTTTCTGGTCGCCGAACATCAACATCTTCCGCGATCCGCGCTGGGGTCGCGGCCAGGAAACTTACGGCGAGGATCCGTACCTGACCGCACGCATGGGGGTGGCGTTCGTACGCGGCCTGCAGGGCGACGACCCGGTCTATCGCAAGCTGGACGCCACCGCCAAGCACTTTGCCGTACACAGCGGCCCCGAGGCCGACCGTCATCACTTCGATGCGCGCCCGAGCCAGCGCGATCTGTACGACACCTACCTGCCTGCCTTCGAGACACTGGTGAAGGAAGGCGACGTGGACGCGGTGATGGGCGCCTACAACCGCGTCTATGGCGAATCGGCCAGCGCCAGCCGTTTCCTGCTGCGCGACATCCTGCGTCGCGATTGGGGATTCAAGGGGTACGTGGTATCCGACTGCTGGGCCATCGTGGACATCTGGAAGAACCACAAGATCGTCGCCACCCGCGAGGAAGCCGCGGCGCTGGCGGTCAAGAACGGCACCGAACTGGAATGCGGCGAGGAATACGCCACGCAGCCCGCTGCGGTGCGACAGGGACTGATCAGCGAAGCCGAGATCGACGACGCGGTGACCCGGCTGTTCGCGGCGCGGATGCGGCTGGGCATGTTCGACCCGCCGGAGCGCGTGCGCTGGGCGCGCATTCCGTACTCGGTCAACCAGGCACCGGCGCACGATGCGCTGGCACTGAAAGCGGCGCAGGCATCGCTGGTCTTGCTGAAGAACGACGGTACGCTGCCATTGCCGCGCACCCTCAAGCGCATCGCGGTGATCGGCCCGACCGCCGACGACACCATGGCGCTGCTCGGCAACTACTACGGTACGCCGGCCGCGCCAGTGACCGTGCTGCAGGGCATCCGTGACGCCGCGAAGGGCATCGAGGTGACTTACGCGCGCGGCGTGGATCTGGTGGAAGGGCGAGACGACCCGGCGGCCACCCCGTTGATCGAAGCGGCCTTCCTGCGGCCCGCGGACGGTTCCCCCGAGCGTGGCCTGCGCGGCGAGTACTTCCGCACGGCGGATCTGTCCGGTACGCCGGCACTGGTGCGCACCGATGCGCAGATCGGCTTCCGTTGGGATCGCGGTTCGCCGACCGACAACCTGCTGGCGCGCGGCGAGGCGGCGCCGGGGCAGGGCATTCCGAACGACGGCTTCAGCATCCGCTGGAGCGGCCAGCTGCTGCCGCCGGTGTCCGGTCGCTACCGGATCGAGGCGGCCGCGGACGACGGCTACCGCCTGTACCTGGACGGCAAGCGCGTGCTCGACCGCTGGACGAACAGCGACCGACTGCGCAGCGATGGCGTGGAATTGGATCTGCAGGCCGGGCGCGCCTACGACCTGCGCCTTGAGTATTACGACGCCGAGCGCGATGCCGGCGTGCGCTTGGCCTGGCGCATGCCGGGCGCGAAGCCGCCGTTCGAGGAAGCGCTCGACGTGGCACGCAGGGCGGATGTGGTGGTGTTCGTCGGTGGCCTGACCGGCGACGTGGAAGGCGAGGAGATGACGGTCAACTATCCCGGGTTCGCCGGGGGTGATCGCACCGACATGCGCCTGCCGTCGCCGCAACGCGCATTGCTGGAAGCGCTGCATGCCACCGGCAAGCCGGTGGTGCTGGTGCTGACCGGCGGTTCCGCCCTCGCCGTGGACTGGCCGCAGGCGAATCTGCCCGCGATCCTGATGAGCTGGTATCCCGGGCAGCGCGGCGGAACCGCCGTGGCGGATGCGCTGTTCGGCAACATCAATCCTGCTGGCCGCCTGCCGGTGACGTTCTACAAGGCCGACGAAACCATGCCCGCGTTCGACGACTACGCGATGGAGGGCCGGACATACCGGTACTTCCGCGGCACGCCGCTGTACCCGTTCGGCCATGGTCTGTCCTACACGCGGTTCGACTACAGCGACCTGCAGCTGGACAAGCGTGTCGTCGCGCCCGATGGGCGCATGACGGTGCGGGTACAGGTGGCCAACACCGGCAGCCGTGCCGGCGAGGAGGTCGTGCAGCTGTACGTGCGGCCCTTGCAGGCCACGCCCGGCGCCGCGCTGCAGGAGCTGCGCGGTTTCCAGCGCATCCACCTGAAGCCAGGCGAGCGGCGCACGGTGTCGTTCGAGCTCGCGGCCGATACCGCCTTGCGTCGCTACGACGAAGCAAGCAGGGCCTACGCCGTGGCACCCGGGCGTTACGAGGTCCGGGTGGGCGCGTCCAGCGCCGACCTGCGCGCCAGCGGACAGTTCGACGTGCAGGCGGCCGGCCGATGACATCCCTTTCATCCTGTGCCCGCGACGCGGCACGTGCACGCCATCGAACACCTTCGGAAGAACCGCATGTCCAGCCTTGAACAACCGTTGTCGGTCCGGGAGAAAGTGGGTTACAGCCTGGGCGACCTGGCGGCGAACCTGATCTTCCAGACGCTCATCACCTATCTCGCGTTCTTCTACACCGATGTCTACCGGCTGCCACCGGCGACGGCGGCGACCATCATCTTCGTGGTGGGACTGCTGGGTGCGTTCGTATTCACGCCCGTCATCGGCATCCTCGCCGACCGCACGGCGACGCGCTGGGGCCGGTTCCGTCCGTGGATCCTGTGGACGGCGATCCCGTTCGGCGTGCTTTCGCTGCTGGCCTTCAGCACGCCTGATTTCAGCGAGCGGGGCAAGGTCGCGTATGCATTGCTGACCTACAGCTTGCTGGTGTTGGTCTACGCGGCCAACAACCTGCCGTACTCCGCACTGAGCGGTGTGCTGACCGGCAGCATGGCCCAGCGCAACAGCCTGTCGGCGTATCGCTTCGTGGCGGTGATGATCGCGCAGTTCATCATCCAGGTGCTGCTGATGCCGCTGGTGCTGATCCTCGGCGACGGCGACCGCGTGCAGGGTTTCGAACGCGTGATGACCGTCTTCGCCGTGGTGGGCACGGTGTTCTTCCTGATCACCTTCGCCACGACCCGCGAACGCATCGTGCCGACGAAGGCACAGTCCGGCGGAGTGATGCAGGATCTCGCTGATCTGGCACGCAACCGGCCCTGGCAGGTGATGCTGGCGCTGACCGTGCTCGTGTTCATCAACCTGGCGTTGAAGGGCGGCACGTACATCTACTACTTCCAGTACTACATGAGCGAAGCGTCCTTGGCGGCCTTTCTCGACAACTCGGGTTTCAACGGCTTCATCGCGGTACTGAACGCGGCGCTCACCGGCATGGGCCTGTCCGGCTTCACCTGGCCCGAAGATCCGGCCACCTCCACCTTCAGCCTGTTCAACGGCAGCGGGATCATCTGCATGATCCTCGGCATCGGCGTGTCGCGCCGGTTGGCCGACCGCTTCGGCAAGCGGGATGTGTTCGGCGGCGCGCTGCTCGTGTCGACGTTGTTCCTGCTTGCGTTCTACGCCTTTCCTCCCACGGCGGTGGCGTTGGCGTTCGGCGCGTTCATGCTACATGGCTTCTGCTACGGCATCACCATTCCGCTGCTGTGGGCGATGATCGCCGATGTCGCGGACTACTCCGAGTGGAAGAACCACCGGCGCGCCACCGCCATCATCTTCTCCGCCATGTTGTGCGGCCTGAAGATCGGGCTCAGCGTCGGCGGCGCGCTGGTCGCCGGCATCCTGGCGCATTACGGCTACCAGGCCGGCGCTGCCGAGCAGTCCCCGGCCGTCGTCGACGGCATCCGCATGACCGTCAGCGTCTATTGCTCCATCCCCTTCCTGGTCGCGGTGGCGCTGCTCTTCATCTACCAGATAGACAAGCAGATGGAGACGCGTATCGAGCACGACCTCGCCCAGCGTCGCCGCGAAGCAGGCGCAGCCGCGTGACCCCTACCTCTGCAACCATGAACGACACTTCCATCCACGACGAAACCCAGCCCAGCGAAGCCGAGCTCGGACTACTGGCGGAACGCGCCATCTCCCAACCGCTGGTCACCCATATCTACACGGCCGATCCCTCCGCGCATGTGTTCGAGGGGCGGCTCTACATCTATCCCTCGCACGACATCGACGGTGGCGGGGCGTTCGATGACGAAGGTGGCCACTTCGGCATGGAGGACTACCACGTGCTGCGGATGGACAGCCCGGACGGCGAGGCCATCGACTGCGGCATGGCATTGCATCTGCGCGACGTGCCGTGGGCCGACAAGCAGATGTGGGCACCCGATGCCGCGTGTCGCGATGGCCGCTACTACCTCTATTTCCCCGCCAAGGACGGCGGCGGCCTGTTCCGCATCGGCGTGGCCGTCGCCGATCGACCGGAAGGCCCGTTCACTGCCGAGCCGGAGCCCATCGAGGGGGCGTACTCGATCGATCCGGCCGTCTTCGAGGACGACGACGGAACGCATTACCTGTACTTCGGCGGCATCTGGGGCGGCCAGTTGCAGAAGTACCGCGACAACCGCTACGACATGGCGCACGAGGAACCGGTAGGCGATGCGCCCGCGCTGGGACCTCGCGTCGGCCGGTTGGACGCGGGCATGACCAGGC
The DNA here is from genome assembly GCF_006716465.1 of Pseudoxanthomonas sp. 3HH-4. GTDB lineage: Bacteria > Pseudomonadota > Gammaproteobacteria > Xanthomonadales > Xanthomonadaceae > Pseudoxanthomonas_A. The sequence goes on from NZ_VFPB01000003.1 coordinate 13,724, forward strand.
TGGCCGAAGCCACGCGCGAGATCGTGATCCTGGACGAACACGGGCAGCCGCTGCGCGCCGACGACCACGCGCGCCGGTTCTTCGAAGGTCCCTGGGTACACAAGTACGAAGGCCGGTACTACCTGTCGTACTCCACCGGCAACACGCATCTGCTGTGCTATGCCGTGGGCGATGATCCGTATGGCCCGTTCACCTACGGTGGCGTGATCCTGAAGCCCGTTGTCGGCTGGACCACCCACCACTCCATCTGTGCCTTCGATGGCCGGTGGTATCTGTTCTATCACGATGCCTTGATGTCGGGCGGCGTGACGCACCTGCGTTCCGTCAAGTGCACCGTGCTGTACCACGAAGCGGATGGGCGCATCCGCACCATCGATCCCTATGGCGGCTGACCGGCTTTCGCCTTGCGACGATGCGCTCGCACCGATGCCGGCCGGTCCGTTGCACTCGTTGCGCGCAGGTCGGCTGCAGGTCGCGCTGGCGCCGGACGCCGGTGGTCGCCTCGCGCAGATACGTTTCGACGGAATGGACTGGCTGGTGGGGCCTGACGACGGCTGGCCCGCGACCATCGCCTGGGGCTGCTATCCGATGGTGCCCTGGGCAGGACGTCTGCGCGGCGGGCGATTCGATCTCGACGGCATGGCCCATGCCTTGCCGGTCAACTTCGGCGGTCATGCGATCCATGGCATCGGATTCTCGCGGCCCTGGCAGATGGATGTGCTCGATGCGAACCGGGCAGAGATGTCGCTCGTGCTTCCGGAGGACGACTACTGGCCCTTCGGAGGCACCGCGACGCAATCGGTGCGCTTGGAGGGCGATCGGCTGTTCCTGCAACTCGCTGTGCAGGCGGGGACTCAGGCGATGCCCGCCGTGCTCGGTTGGCATCCGTGGTTCCGCAAACCCGATCGGCTGGTCTTCGAACCCACCGCCATGTATCCGCGCGACGCCGACGGTATCGCCACGCTGCCGCGCATACCGCCCAGCCCGGGCCCGTGGGACGACTGTTTCGTGGCGGGCGGCGAGATCGCCCTGCATCGGGCCGACCAGGTGTTGCAGCTGCGTGCCGACACCGATCACTGGGTGGTGTACGACGGTGCCGCGCATTCGACCTGCGTCGAACCCCAGACCGGCCCACCCGATGGGTTCACGCTTGTGCCGCGCGTGTTGTCGCCGGGCCAGCGCCTGCACCTGGCATTCGAACTCGCTTGGCAGGCGGGTGCGGGGAGGGCGGCATGACGCCGCAGCTGCGATGGCTCTCTCGCATCAATCCGTTCGCATGCGGTGTTGGCACCGATGTCGTCCGCTCTGTCGCGCTCGCGTTATTGACGTGGATGCTTGCCATCTCCGCGCATGCGCAGGGCGACGCGATGACCGCCATTGCACCACCGCTGTTCCTCGCGATCGCGGCCGACGACGGTCTGTTCGCCGATGGTGGTTTCGGCCTGGTCGAAGGGTGGCGCGCCGCAAGGCGGCCGGTGGAATTCCATCTCTACGAACAGGGCGGCCACGGCTTCGGCATGTATCGCAAGCCGACGACGAGCACGGGCTGGTTCGATGCGTTCGCGAGCTGGATGGCGATGCACGGCTGGCTGGCGCGGGTCGGGCAGAGGCGTGAACCCGGGACGGAGGAGGAAATGACGCGATGATGTTCCGTTGCTTGGCATGTGCATCGCTGTTGACGGTCCTGTTGCCGCTGCCGTTTGCATCGCGGGCGACCGGGGAGGGGACGCATGTCACCATGCCGCGGTCGAATCCGCTGATACGCGACAAGTTCACCGCCGATCCGGCGCCGCTCGTGGTCGGCGACCGTCTCTATCTTTACGTCGGGCACGACCAGGCGCAGCGCGACGAGATGTTCAACATGCGCGAGTGGCTGGTCTATTCGACCACGGACATGTCGACCTGGGTCGACCATGGCCCGATCATGAAGGTGGCCGACTTCGCTTGGGCCAAGGCGGACGCGTGGGCGTCGCAGGCCATCGAGAAGGACGGCCGGTTCTGGTTCTACGCAGCCGTCGAACATGACGACTCGCATCCAGGGAAGGCCATCGCCGTAGCGGTGGCCGACAGCCCGACGGGCCCCTTCGTCGATGCGAAGGGCGAAGCGTTGATCACCAACGAGATGACGCCCAAGGGCACGCACAGCTGGGAGGACATCGATCCGACGGTCTTCACCGACGACGACGGCACCACCTGGATCGCGTGGGGCAATCGCCAGTGCTACATCGCGCGACTCAAGCCGAACATGATCGAGCTCGACGGCCCGATCACCGAAATCACGCCACCGCATTTCGAAGAAGGCCCGTGGCTGCACAAGCGTGGCGACCTCTATTACCTCACGTACGCCTCGCTGGACCGTGCCACGCACCGCGATGAGAAGGTGTCCTATGCCACGGCGGCATCGCTGGCGGGCCCGTGGAAGTACCGCGGCGAACTGACGGGCTCCGGCAAGTACAGCTTCACGATCCATCCGGGCATCGCCGAGTTCAAAGGCCGCTGGTACCTGTTCCTGCACAACGCCGCACTCGCCATCGGCGACCAGAACGGCGCGATCGGACGGCGCGCGGTCACGGTCGAACACCTGCAGTACAACCCGGACGGGACGATGAAGCCGGTAGTGCAGACGGAGGCGGGGATATCGGTGGGGGCGCCGTAGGGGTGCCGACAGGGGGTAGTGATTAGGGATCGTTATCAGGGGTAGGGAAGGGCAGCTAGCGACCTGTTCCGTTGAGAAACTCGGTTCATGACCTCGGCTGCGGCATTGCCGGATCGTCAGGGCCTGAATCTTTCAGAGAAGGATGACTGGATTGAGGAGCGTAAGCGCCCTTGAACATCATATGGGCACCGCCGTCGAGCCATGTGCGGCAAGGTCCCGCCTCGGCTTTCACGGGAACAATGTGTTGAAGAACTACAGCTAGATCAGGGGCCTCAGCTCGTCCGCACACCACTACCGAAAGCCGGTCACTGTGGTGTTCTCGGATGTCCGGGTTTCGACCTTGTCGATGCCCGCGTTCTTGGCCGCGTACATGTCGGCCATGCCCTTGGCTACGGCATCTGACATCCCGAAGCCCAGGAAGCCGGCCTTGTGATCCTCGTACGAGATTTGCTGGTGGCGCACTGGCTTGCCCAACACATCAGACATGCTCCTGACTTTTCGCGGGGATGTTCGGTGGAACCATCCGCGCCCTCGAACGCACGTTGGACGACCTCCAGCTCGCTGTGTGATCCCTCAATGACCTCGACATGAGCGCGCGTCCCCTCTGAAAGTCGTGAGGGATCCCGCGCGATCACCCGCACCGGCTCGTTGGTCGGCAGGAGTGGGCGTTGCTCAAGGCGCGCGGCTGGGGCGAGACTCGGAGCTGGCGCGTCTACACAGCGCTCAAGCTCAACCCGCTGCGCCGAACCAAGAAGCGCCTCCTCACCGCGCGCGACCGGCTGGAGATCCCGGCGGCCGCCAGCGATACGTGGTCGGAGGACTTCATGGCCGGCGCACTGCGTCGGGCAGGCGCTTCCGGACCTTCAATGTCAACGACGACTTCAACCGCGAGTGCGTGAAGATCGAGATCGACACCAGCCTGCCGTTGGCAAGGGTCATCCGTGCTCTGGATGAACTGGTGGACGTTCGCGGCGCACCACGACACCTTCGCCTGGGCAACGGCCCCGAGTTCATCAGCATCGCCCTGCGGGACTGGGCCGGGCGGTACGGCGTGGAACTGGCGCACATCCAACCAGGAAAGTCGACACAGAATGCGCTTATCGAGCGCTTCAACCGCACGTATCGAACCGAGGTTATGGATCGTTACGTTCTCACCAGCGCGCCCGAGATTCGCCGCATGACCGAAGACTGGCGCCACCGCTACAACCACCACCGCCCGCATAGATCGTTGGCCCGTCCTTCGCCGGTCGCCTTCGCTCGGACACAATCCCGGTCAACCTCTACTTCTGGGTGGCTCGAAGAAATGGAGATGCTTCACTCGTACTCCGATGCAGCTTCGCATCGCCAGGGGACATCAACGAATGCGAAGTACGCTTGGCCGCCACCCGCTGTCGGCGTAGCTGCTGGCGCCTCCGTAGCCGCTGCTGGCGCCGTATCCGACGCCCAGATTGCCGGTGCCCAGCCGCGATCGGCGCCGACGCATCCGTTCCTGCAGTTCCTCTCGTCGTCCAGTGAGCCAGTCGGCCCTGCCGACCATCTGCGGCGCGAGGCCATGGCGTTGTGCTTCTCTCTCCCGGAACTCGCAGAAATCGTTGTAGGCATCCACCTCGTGGCAAAGTTCGCGCGCACACAGTTCGATCATGATCGCGTCATCCAGGTAGCCGAGCACGGGAACGTGGTCGGGAATGGAATCGGCTGCCTCGGCGAAGTACGCCAGGGTTGAACGCAGGCGCGCCTTCTCGTCTTCCGGGAGCCCCCATCCTTCGTCCCGGGCCATCGCGATGAATGTATCCAGCAAGACCAGACGATCTTTGACGAACCCGGGAGGATTGCTCTGTTGTGCCTTCATCAGCATGTCTGTCGCCGATTTCAGGACGTCCTCCATACTCCTGCCCGCAGCGGCCTTGCTGGCGGCCTGGCTGGCCTCCTTGAGGTGCTCCAGATCCGACCCGGAAAGATCAATGACAATGGACAGGGACATGCCGGCGCTCCTTGACTGTGCAGACTCATCAGGGCTGAAACGATGCCCGGCCATCGAGGCCGCGCTGCGCTGAGCAACACCGACGCCATGAAGATGCAGCATGGAGTCCGCATCGACTGGTCGATACGTGTCACTCGAAAGTCCTGGACGCGATCAATCCTACGCTCGCCCGAGCAGGCTGGAGATTGACCGTCGGGGCGGCCCGTATTGCCCTTTGGGGACCCTGTCCAGACGCTGGGCAAGCTGTGTATCTTCCGTGGAAACCCGCTTGCGTCGGACCGTATGCGGCGGGTGCGGCTCTTGCGCTGAAGGCGCGCTTCTGGCGACGCCAAGCGTCCCGCCGCAAGAGCATACTGGATCGACAGGGCAGGTGACTCGTGGTGATCTCGGATTTGGGGACCTTCGCGCTCGGGTTGCTGGCGCTGCTGCTTGCCGGCGCTGCGATGAGGCGGATTCCCGTGCTGGCGCGGATGAACATCCCGGTGCCGGTAATTGCCGGCGTGACGGTCGCGATATTCGTAGGTCTGCTGCAGCGATTCGCGGGAGTGTCGGTTCAGTTCTCCGCTCAGTTGACGGACTTCTTCCTGCTTGTGTTCTTCACCACGGTAGGATTGTCGGCCAAATTCTCCGCATTGCGCGCCGGGGGCAAGCCACTGCTGATCCTGTGCGTGGTGACGGTGCTGCTTCTGGTCGTACAGAACGCGGTCGGCATTGCCATTGCAACGGCATTCGACGCGCATCCCTTCTACGGCGTGCTGGTCGGCAGTGTCTCCTTCGTGGGTGGACCAGGGACGGCGGCGGCATGGGCCAAGGAGGCACAGGCAGCTGGACTGCAGCACGCACCGGAAATCGCGGTCGGCGCGGCAACGCTGGCTGTGGTGGTAGGCGCGATCGTTTCCGGACCGGTGACGGACTGGCTCATCAGGCGGAAGAATCTTCGCGGGCCCACAGGCGACTCACCGGCAAGCTGGGTGGCGCCAGGGAAAAACAGCGTATCGGCGCCCACCATTCCGATGGTGATGCTGGTGCTGCTGTTGATCGTGACGTCGGTGCTGGCAGGCGCTTTGGTCAACCAGTGGGCACGAGCCATGGGCCTCATGCTGCCGGGGTTCCTGACCGCCATGCTCGCAGGTGCCGCCATCACGAACATCGGCGATGCCATCGGTGCCAAGCTCGACCTGGTGGCGGTGGAACGCGGTGGGGAGATTGCGCTGCAGGCGTTCCTGGTGATGTACCTGATGAGCCTCAAGCTCTGGGCCCTGACGGCTGCCTTCACGCCACTGGTGGTCAATGTTGCTTTGCAGGTCGTTATCACCGTGATGGTGGGGATCGTGATCCTGTTCCGATGGCTGGGGAAGGACTATGACGCGGCGGTCACCATGGGAGGCTTCCTGGGATTCGGCCTGAGCTCGATGCCGGTGGCGATGGCCACGATGGACAGCGTGGCCTCACGGCACGGTCCTTCGCCCAAAGCCTTCCTTCTGATTGCGTTGGCGGGCTCATTCTTCGTCGACCTCGCCAATGCGTTCGTGATCAAGGCGTTTCTCTCGTTGCCATGGTTGCGCTGACGATGGTGCGATCGCGCGTGTTCCCGGCATATGCATCGTCCGCCACTCGGCGACTGCACCTGCTGTTCTGCGACGCGTCCTGCGTGGATCACGCTGAGCCGTCGTGGGTCGTATGGCGAGCTTGATCCTCGACGGGCCATTGCTCTATCCATTGCCAGAACAGGACATAGCCCACCGCCAGCACCACGGGACCGGTGAACAGTCCGATGATGCCGTTCGACACCATTCCGCCAAGCGCACCGATGAGCACGACAGGCATGGGAACCCGTACGCCACGCCCCAGCAACAATGGCTTCAGGACGTTGTCGATCAGGCCGGCGATGAATACGTAGGTGGCGAAGGCGATGGTCAGGGGCCCTGCGCCGTGGGTCGCGAACACGAAGATGATGACCGGCAGTGTGATGAGGGTGGCCGGGATCTGCATTATTCCCAGCAGCAGGACCGCGAGGGAGAGCAGCGCGGCACCGGGTACATCCATCAACACGAATGCAATGCCAATCATCAACATCTGCACGAACGCGATGCCGACCACACCCTGTGCCACGGCACGCACGGTGCTGGTGCAGAGGTCCGTGATGGCCGCGGCTTTTCCAGGCCCGACGATGCGCGCGGCGATGAGAAGCGCATGGCGATGGCCCGTGTGAGCGAAGGCCATGAACACCCCTGATACCGCCAAGGCGGCGAAGAACATCAGTACCCCCATGCCCGCCCCCGCCACTTTGCCCAGCGCGACAAGAGCGAAAGGCGCTATCTGGGGTGCCAGTTTCCTGGAAACGCCGGTCAGATCGGTCGCGGCCTGCGACCACGCGGCATGCAGGGGTGCTCCGAGGAGGGGCCAGTCTGCAACACTCTGCGGAGGGGGCGGTATGTGGAAATTCCCGGCCCTGACAACATCCAGAGCGTCGCCGACCCACGAGGCCAGGGACATCCCAAGCAGATAGACGGGGACGATCAACACGGCGATGGCGAACAGGATGATCACCGTCGCGGTCAGACCCGACTTGCCGCGGAGTCTCGGTTCCAGTTTCCGCTGCAGCGGGAAGAGGGTGATCGAGAGGATCAGCGCCCATACCAGCAGGTCGATGAAGGGGCGGAACACGCGATAGCACGCGAACGCCAGTATCGCGATCAGGACGGCGCGTATCAGCAGATCCAGCAGCCCGGGCGGCAGCGTCTTGCCTGGCGTGGCGGTGAGGATCATGGGGGCCAGTCCTCGCAGGTGAGCACAACGTCAGAAGGACAGACCGCAGGTGCCCGACGAATCGCTGCAGCCGCACGCTCCCATGGTCGGCCTGGGCCAGCGTGCGGACCCTGACCAAGCACGCTGGATTATGACCACCTGCCGCGATGAAAGGACCTGTACCAAGGTGGCCGTCCATGTTCCCGGAGGAACACTACTGCTTTCGAGCGCGGACTTGTAGAACAGCTGTGCCTGCGTCCGATTGGCGTGACCGCATCCCTGTATGCCGTGGTCAAGCAAGGGCCTGAGCAGGAAATGCGGAATCCGGAGGGAAAGGATGATGACCAGCAGACCTCGTGGCCTTACCCTGCAGTTCCTGGCCGAACCCACCGACGTCAACTACGGTGGCAAGGTCCACGGCGGCGCGGTAATGAAGTGGATCGACCAGGCGGGATTCGCTGCGGCCGTCGGCTGGTCGGGCAGCTACTGCGTCACGGTGGCGGTCGGCGGCATCCGTTTCGTTGCGCCGGTGAAGATATCCAATCTGGTAGCGGTCTCGGCCACGCTGGTCCGTACCGGTCGCACGTCGATGCAGTTCGTCGTCGAAGTGCGTGCGCGCAGCCCCTTGGGCGGCGAGGATACGTTGTGCACGCATTGCATCATCGTCTTCGTCGCGGTGGACCGCGAGACGGGCGCGTCAGTGGAAGTGCCGCAGTGGCAGCCACAGACTGACGAGGACAGGCAGTTCTTCGAGTATGCGGAAAAGGTGATGATCCTGAGCAGGAGCATTGAAGATACGGTGGCGCGCTACACCGCCAAGGCACCCTGAAACACGTGAACGATCTTCCCGGCGGAAGGTCGGCGCCCGCTTGAACCAGTGTTCCCATCTTGGTGACCCCCAGGGCGTCATGGAGCTGGGATTCGCAGTTTGCACCACCACCATCCAGTCGCTGCACAGGCACCTGTGATGCCTCCAGCCATGATGCCGGCGGCGCGGCCGTCAGCCCTCGTCCGTGCAGGGAATGATGGCGCGTGCGAAGCACCTGTGACCGCTGCCACACAGGGATTACTCCATGCACCAGCCATGGCTGACGATCACCGATTGTCCTGTCAGCGCGTTGGAAGGAAACGCAGCCAGGAACAACGCGACCTGGGCGACATCGTCGACCGTCGTGAACTCTCCATCTACGGTCTCCTTCAGCATCACGTTCCTGATGACGTCCGACTCGGAGATTCCCAGCGTCCGTGCCTGCTCGGGAATCTGCTTGTCTACCAAGGGCGTGCGTACGAACCCGGGGCAGATGACATTTGCCCTCACGCGATGCGCCGCTGCTTCCTTCGCCACCACTTTCGCCAATCCGATCAACCCGTGCTTGGCAGCGACGTAAGGCGCCTTGAGCTTGGATGCCTCTTTTGAATGGACCGACCCCATGTAGATGATGCAGCCGCCACGTCCGGCGGTGTACATGTGCTTGAGGCAGGCACGAGTGGTGAGAAACGCACCGTCGAGATGGATGGCGATCATCTTCTTCCATTCGGCATACGGAAACTGTTCGACCGGATGGACGATCTGGATGCCCGCGTTGCTGACCAGGATGTCCACGCCGCCGAAGGCGTCTATCGCGGCCGACACGCCGGCCTCGACCGCATCCTCATCGGAAACATCCATGGCCACGCCGATCGCCCGGCCCGCTCCGAGCGCGGATATCTCGCTGGCCGCCGTGTCGGCTGCGCTCTTGTTGAGGTCGGCAATGGCGACATTGCAACCTGCGGCCGCGTAGACCAGGGCAATGTCCTTGCCTATGCCACTGGCTGCGCCCGTGATGATGGCCGATTTGCCTTGCAGGTCCATGCCGTTCTCCTTCACTTGGCCAGGTAGTCGTGGACGATCCCGCCCGGCCCGGAAGCCAGACCGATGCGGCTGCGTACGCGGGGCAGGACTTGGCAGACGGGCAGTGACGCCACCGGACTGGCGCGCAACGTCGCGAATGCGTTGCGGCGCACGTCTTCACTCCCCCGACGCGGTCAGATCGAAGATGCGGATGCCCTTGGTCACTTCTTTTGCAACGTGTCCCGAGGCATCGGCTACGGCGCGACGCACGTCATCTTGGCCGCCTTGCCACAGATCGAGCATCGTCGCGCGGGAGAATTCGTAGTCCTTGAAATCCAGCGAACGGGTGTCGTGCTTGTTGACGAACTGGACAAGGGTGATCGCGCCGCGCGTGCTGATCGCGCTCAGCCGCTTGACGTCAGGATCGGACAGGGCGGATTTCGGAAGTTTCGCCAGCAGCCGGTGCAGGGAACCCCGCAGCTCCTCCATGTCCCGCAGATGGTCCATGTTGAAGCGCGCCTTGCTCGAATACTGGATGTCCTTCTGCCGTTCCTGCACCTGCGAAAGGTTCTGCGGCGCCGGCGAACTGGGGTTGAACAGGTCCACCTGGAAGATGAGGGCATCGATCCTCGGGTCTTCGTCGTGGATGTACCAAAGGGGTGTATTGGACACGATGCCACCATCCCAGTAGATCTCCCCGTCGATCTCCACGGGTGGGAATCCCGGAGGCAGTGCGCCGCTCGCCATCACGTGCTCGGCGCGGATCCGGTTCCGGGCATTGTCGAAGTAGATCGACTTGCCGGTACGCACGTTCACTGCGCCCAGCGACAGACGCACATTCTTGCGGTTGATCAGGTCGAAGTCGACCAGCTCTTCCAGCGTCGTCTTCAACGGCGCGGTGTCGTAGTAGCTCAGCGCACCCGGGGTGCCGTCCTGCACCATGGCCGGCGGTGGAAATCTGGGCCTGAAGAAGCCCGGTATGCCCAGCAACAGCGCCGACGTGGCGCTGGCCCGGTTGAACATGGGGCGCATGATGTCGAAGCTGGCCGGCAGGAGGGCGGGAGAGTTGGACGAAACCCGCTCCCAGAACGCGCGCAGCCGGGCCACGCGTCGTTCCGGTGGATTGCCCGCGATCAGCGCCGCGTTGATACCTCCGATCGACACCCCGGCGATCCAGTCCGGAGCTTCGCCGATCTCCGCCAGGCCGGCATAGACACCGGCTTGGTAGGCACCGAGTGCACCACCGCCCTGGAGCAGGAAGATCTTCTGCGAGTGCTGCCCCCACCGCGAACCTGATCTTTGCTTGCTTGCGGCCATGTGCTCTTCCCGTTGGGCAACGCGACGGATGACGAACCCGCCCCGGATGCGCAGTGCGCAGGTGTATCGCAGGCAGTGTGCTGAAACCGCCTGCACGGCCACAACGGTATTTGGGGAATCCGTACTGCCCTTACGGGCATCTGTCCCGCGTGCCCCCGGGACGTAGACTTGCCGGAAGCGCTGAGAACGGGGCGCACGCGGTGATGTCTGCGTGCGCCCGCTACGTGGTTGAACGCTGCAGATGCAGCGATCGAGCGAAGGTGGCAGGCGATGCGTTCATCCCCTCTGTATGGAGTGCGGATTCCGCAGACGGATCCAAACGGGCCAGGTGTCCTGCGAAGCGGCGCAACCTTGCTTGTGCTTTCTCTCGGTCTGCTGCTCTCGGGCCGTTGCATAGCCGGGCCTGTACCGGTGGCGGCCACGCGCCACGGCGGAGGACCCGGAATGCCGGGGGCTGTCGATGGCATTCCTGCAAAGGAGAGCGCCAGGAGCGAGCTGAGTTCCACCGAATCCGGGCAGACGCCACTCGACCAGAGCTTCGCCGATCAGTCCCATGCGGACTGGGTGCAGCAGACCCGGCGCCGCGCCTGGCAGGACACAAAGTTCACCGCACAGGCACGCAGCTACTTCCTGGGCCGCGAGCGATACGACCGCTCCGAAGCCGAGGCATGGACACTCGGCGGATCCGTTGGCTTGAAGACCGGCTATTTCCGTGAGTCGTTCGCCCTGGGCGCGACGGCCTACACCTCGCAGAAACTGTACGGCCCGGCCGACAGGGACGGCACCCAGTTGCTGAAGCCGGGACAGCGCAGCTATTCCGTGCTGGGTGAACTCTATGGCGAATTCCTGCTCGGTGAGCAGACGCGTTTCTCGATCGGCCGCTTGGCCCTGGACACGCCGTACCTCAATCGCAGCGATAGCCGGATGACGCCGCAGACGTACGAAGCCGTCACCCTCGTGGGTGTCTATGGCGGGGAGCAGGGCCTCCCTGAGTGGAAGCTGGGTGCCGGCTACTTCGGCCGCATGAAGCCGCGCAATGCCGACGATTTCGCATCCATGTCCAGCGTCGCGGGCGCCGCTGCGGGGGTGGATCGCGGTGTGTACGTGCTGGGTGGAAACTATCGCAACGGCGCATTCTCGCTCGGCGCGATCAATTACTTCAGCGACGACATCATCAACATCTTCTATACCGAAGCCAACATCGCCCGCCCGTTTCGAGAGAACACGATACTGCGTGCGGGGCTGCAGTTCTCCGATCAGCGCAGCGTAGGCGCCGAACAGCTGCAAGGGCGGCGGTTCTCCGCTCGTCAGGCAGGCGGAAAACTCGAACTCGCCCTGGGCCATGCCCTGCTGACGGCGGCGTACAGCAGCGCCTGGGGATCGGCCGACATGCAGAGTCCCTGGAATGGCTATCCGGGCTATGCGAGCGTCCAGGTGGAAGATTTCTTCCGTCGTGGAGAAAGTGCCGTGATGCTGCGTGCCGCCTACGAGTTTGTCTCGGTGGATGGACTGAGCGCCCATGCGCTTTGGGTGCATGGGTCCGAGCCGGACGATACATCCCAGCATGCCCGGGACGAGTACGACCTCAACCTGCAATGGAAGCCGCAGCAGGGCGCCTTTTCTGGTCTGAGCGTGCGCCTGCGGTATGCACGTGTGATCCAGCGGGACGCCACGCGTTCGACCCTGGAGGACCTGCGGCTGATGGCCTTCTACGAATTGCCCTTGCAGTAGCGCGTGGAGTTGCGGTGCGCGGCGGCGATCGCTTCTGCCAGGGAAGATGCCGCACGGAGAAGCTTCTACGTCTCGAGACCGCATCGCGGACCAGTACTCGCAGCATGCGCAAGCACTGCACGCACACGTGCGTACCCTTTCGTACGGCCCGCCGCTGCACCTAAGTGCAAGTGACTTGGGTATCCGCTGCGCGCAGCATCGCGTGGTCTCTCATGGTGCTGACGACAATCGGAGCCGACACGTGGGCGTTGCAGGCAGCCGCATTGCCACTCCATCGACAGTGGGCCTGGCGATAGGCGCTGTCTGCCTGGTGTCCGCCTGCGTCATGGGGCCGGACTACGTCAGGCCGCAGGTCGATGTACCGCAGGCGTATCGCTTCATGCACGACCACGACAGTTTGCAGGGCGAAGTCAAAGCGCCAGTAGCCGGATGGTGGCAGGCCTTCGGGGACTCCCGGCTGGATGCGCTGGTGGCCGAGGGACTGCGCGCCAACCACGATCTCCGCATCGCCGCGCTGCGTGTCGATGAATTCGCTGCGAGGGTGACGGGCGCGAGAGCGGCCGGACTCCCCCAGATCGGCTACGGAAGCAGCGCCAGCCGTCAGGCGCTGGGGGGAGGCAATCCGGATACACGCTATTCGGCGCTGCTGTCGGCAAGCTGGGAAATCGATCTTTGGGGTCGCATCCGGCGGGAAAGCGAAGCGGCGCGCGCCAGTCTTCTGGCGACGGACCAGGCGCGCATCGGCGTCGGATTGACGGTCGCATCCGCCATCGTATCGGGCTACGTCACGCTGCTGGACCTCGACCAACGCCTCCGTATCGCGCGATCGACGGTGGAGGGGCGTCGCGCCAACGTCGAACTCTTCCAGCTTCGCCTGGACGGGGGCGTGGTGTCGGACTTCGAGATGATGCAGGTCGAGGTTGAATACGAGGCCGCGCTCGCAGCGATACCCGATATCCAGCGTGCGATAGACCTGCAGGAGAATGCATTGTCGCTGCTGGTGGGTCGCAATCCGGGCCCGATCGAACGTGGGCCGGCGTTGGAGGCCCTCGTCACACCGCGTGTGCCTGGGGGCATTCCGTCCCAGTTGCTGGAGCGGCGCCCCGACATCATCCAAAGCGAGCAGCAACTGGTTGCGGCGAACGCTACGGTGGGCGCAGCGCGGGCCTTGTACTTTCCGAACCTGTCCCTCACTGGATCGGCGGGTGGCAGCAGCAACGAACTCGACGGACTGTTTTCAGGGCCGGGACGTTCATGGTCGTTCGTCGGAGAGCTGCTGGGGCCAATATTCAGTGGTGGAGCGATCGAGTCGGCCAATCAGCAAGCTGAAGCACGCAAGGCGCAAGCGGTCGAGTCCTATCGCAGAACGGTCCAGAACGCATTCCGGGATGTCGATGACGCATTGGTGTCGTTGAGTGCCAGCCGCGCGCTAGTCGCATCCTATGAGCGGCGCGTGCATTCGCTGGAACGGGCCGTCGAACTTTCGCGCGAACGCTACGACAACGGCTATGCCGACTATCTGGACGTTCTCGACAGCGAACGAGGGCTGTTCTCGGCCCGGCTGGCATTGACTGCGGTACGCGGGGATGCGCTGCGCAACGTGACCGATCTGTATCGCGCACTGGGCGGTGATTGGACCGTCACCGATGCGGCGGTGCCCAGCGTGGGTGTGGCCATCCGGCACGAAGGCAACGCTTTGGCTTCCCCTCCTGATGCGGCAACGACATCGCATGACTGAGCAGACCGACACTGCCGCGCAGGCACCGGGAGCGAAGCAAGCCCCGGGCGAGGCCGCCACCACGCCACCGTCGGCCGACGCGGCTGCCCGCAAGCTGCGCAAGCTGATCCGGATTGCGGTGGCGACGATGCTGGCGATGTTCCTGCTGCACCTGGTCGCCGATCGCATCACGCCTTACACGTCGCAGGCCGCCGTGGATACGCTGCTCGTGCAGATCACGCCCGAGGTGGGCGGACCTGTGACTGCGGTGGGCGTGCGCGATAACCACGAAGTCAAGCGTGGGCAGGTGCTGTTCCGGATAGATCCACTGCCGTTCGAGATCGCCGCGCGCGCGGCCGAGGCCAGCCTGGCCGCCGCGGTGCAGGGCAGGGACTCGTCGGAGGCGGATGTGCGTGTCGCGGACGCGCAGTTGCACAGGCAGCGCGTGGACCTGGCGACAACCCGCGAGCTGGGCAGGATCGTGATCGATCTCGCGGCCAAGCGCGCGTTGTCCGAAACCGCGGCGATCCGTGCGAACGCCGACATCGCCAAGACGAGCGCGGACATCATGCGGGCCGAAGCCGAAGCGGAACGCGCGAGGATACGCCTGGGTGAGGCGGGCGATGGCAACGTGCAGGTCCGCCAGGCGCTGGTTGCCTTGGAACAGGCGCGACTCGACCTCAGGCGTACAACGGTGGTCGCGCCGGCCGATGGCGTGGTAACCAATCTCCGACTGTCTGCAGGGCAGTACGCGAGCCGTGGCCAGCCCGTGCTGAGCTTCATCGAGAAGGGCCCGCGATGGGTGACGGCCGCCATGCGGGAGAACCAGCTGGGCAACATCGCGCCGGGCAATCGCGCATGGGTGGCCCTGGATGATCGGCCGGGTGAGGTGTTCGACGCGCGCGTCGATAGCATCGGGTGGGGCATCGCACAGGGAGGTGAGACGCCGAATGGCCAGCTCCCCACCGTGTCGGCACCCACCGGCTGGCTGCGCGAGCCACAACGTTTCCCGGTCCGGATCGTGCTTGATTCTTCCCCCGGGGAAGAGCAGGTCCTGGTGCCGGCGCGCAGTGGAGCCCAGGCAAGCGTCGTCATCCTGACGCGCGATCGGTCGCTGATGAATCCGCTCTCACGACTGTGGATCCGGATGATCTCGCTCCTGAGCTTCCTCAGGTGAGCGTCGCGACCATCGACGCCGGGCTCGGAGAACAAGGTCGCCTGGCGGCACTGCGGTTGGCGTTTGCCGGCACGTCGTGCCTGCTCGTATGCGAGGCCATGCAATGGACGCCCACGTTCCTGGCGCCGGTACTGGTGGTCGTGCTGCTCGGCAATCTTCCAGGCCGTCCTCCGGCGAAGGCAATCGTCGCCCTGACCATGGTGACGGCGGTGTCGGCCTTGGGTTCCTTCGTGCTGGCGTCGCTGCTGCGCTTCATTCCTGTCCTCCTCGTGGCCGCGATCGCGCTGTTGTCACTGCTGTGTTTTCATTCCATTGCGGCGGGAAAGCCCGTATTTCCTGCTTTGCTCGCCTTGATCTGCCTCGCGACGATTCCCGTCGCGGTGATGGTCGCGCCTGCACAGGCAGGGGCATTACCCCTCGCCTTGATCCGCGGCATCGCAATGGCGCTGGCGGGGGTATGGGTGGCGCACGCCCTATGGCCCGCCACGCGGGTTCGATCATCTCCACCTGTGTCGCAGCCCCGCCCCGATCCGGTCATCACGCCTTTGGCGCGGGCACTGGTTTCGGTCGCGGTGGTCATGCCGGTGATGCTGGTGTACCTGTTGTTTGGCCTTGCCGACGTGCTGCCTGTCCTCGTCGCTACGGTGATGCTGGTAGTGACGTTCGATGCGCGCCGCAGCCTTCTGCAGGCCGTGGCCATGGTCCTGGGAAATCTCGCCGGTGGATTCATTGGCCTATTGCTATACGCCGTGCTGCTCATCACGCCCAATCTGGCGCTGCTTGCGCTGCTTGTATTCACGGCACTGCTCTTCTACGGCGGCGGCATCGCCAGGGGCGGGCCCATGGCGCCCGTCATGCTTATCGCATGCAATGCCACGTTGATCATCTTCAGTTCCGCCATCGCTACCGGTCCCGCACCGCTCTCGATCTGGTGGGGGCGACTGTTCCAGTTTGCCGTTGCGGGCGCGTTTTCGGTGGCGGCAATGAGCTTCTTCTGGCGCTATCACGGAGCAGTACACGGTCCACGCTAACCGACGCCCAATCACGACCGACTTCGACCTGACAGGAGCACACCATGAGCACCGCTTCGAAACAGCCTGCCGAAATGCTGGATGCGCCCGATCCCGCACAAAAAAAACGGCTGATCATCGGCGTATTAGTCTGGGCCGCTGGATGGGCGCTTGGACTTGGTCTTGTTCCGTTGGTCAATGGCTCGGACCTGGCGGACGGACTGAAGGCAACAATCAACGGCATCCTGCTGCTCGGTTTTCCGAAGCTCTTCCTGGTCTTTGCGGTAGCGATCATGGGAAAGCCCGGCTTTGCCTACCTCAAGCGGCTGATTGCGTCGCACTTCAAGCGTTTCGCGCCTCCCGCGACGGTGAGTCCACTGCGCTACCGCATCGGACTGATCATGTTCGTATCCCTGATCGTGCTGGGCTCCATCGGTCCCTATATCGCGCCCGACGCGTTGCCCACCTTGCAGGAGAACCGCCGTGCATTCGCGATGGCAGGCGATGCCCTGTTGGTCGTCAGCCTGTTCGTGCTGGGCGGCGACTTCTGGGACAAGCTGCGTGCCTTGTTCATCCGGGAAGCCAGGGTCGTGTTCGACAAGTGAGCTGCGCATGGCCAGTACCCACGGGTACCGGCCCCGGCGTTGCGGGATGAAAGCAGGAAGCTAAGTGCGCCCCGGGGGCGAGTGGGAGGCGACCAGCGCCAACAGCGTCTTGCCCGGGAAGGGCTTCTGGAGGAAATCCGCACCTTCCCGCTCGACCTGCCGGCGCGTAGTGACATCGTCGAAGGCGGAGATGTAGATCCAGGGGGGCAGCGGTGCAAGCTCTGCAGCCCGGCGGCGCAACTCGAAGCCTCCGATGCCCGGCAGCCGCACGTCGCATATCACGCAGCGGCAGCTGGAGGGGAATCCGGTGTTTCCCAGCAGTAACTGCAGTTCTTCGCCTGATCCCAGTGCAACCACATCGTATCCCGAGCTGCGCAGCACGCGCTCGAGCGCCTCGCGCAGGCCCTGATCATCCTCGATCAGCACGATCCCGTAGTCAGCACGCAACATGGGGTCCTCCAACACCGCGCCATCGAAAGTCTTCGCGGCCATCATCGTTCGTCCGCACTGAACGCAGTATTGGCAGTTCGGGTGCATCGCATTGTCCCCGGGGGCAATGGACCGATGCCGGTGAATGAAGATAGTCCATCTGGCTTCCAGCCCGGGCACGCTTCTCACGAACCTACCGGTGACTGTACGCCATCACATCGGGCTCCAGCGCGAAGGCTGCCGCGTCGAATAGGGTGACGCGCAGATTTTTTTCGCAGCGAGAACGGTCGTCATGTCCAGGAAACGATCATCCTGCGGCGTACTTGCCGGTTGCGCGCATTCTCTACCGCGCGTACGGAATCTGCGCTGCGTGCTCGTAACGGACGAGGGAGCGGATCTTGGCCTCAACCTGCAGGTAGCGTGCCGCTTTGACGCCGGGGAGAACGCGGCTGATCTTCTGAAAGGCACGCTCCATGTGCAGCGCTTCGTCCTTCTCCAGGCGCAAGGCCTGCTGGGCAAGCTTGGTCGCTGATGCGTCCTGCATGTCGCCCGCGTTGAACTGCTCGGCATAGCTCACGATGATCTGCAGGCGGCGCTGATTGAAGGTGGAAAGGTTGGATTGGTACTCCTCGTACAGTGGCCAGAAACCGGAGGCTTCCCGAGGCGTCAGCTGCAACTGTGCGTCGACAAATGCGCGCTTGCCCGTCCGGACCCGCGCCTCAAGTTCGCGCATCTCGGCTGAAGCCATCGCTGCCGCATCGATGGAGGCGGCGGCACCGTCCTGTCCAGTTGCAATGCAGAGTGTGGGTGCGATCGAGAGCGCGATGGCGAACAAGGTGCGCGGGATGAAGGACATGAAGAATTCCTCGAATGGAGACCTGGGCTGGGGCGTGCATGACGCACGCCCGGGTTGCCGGATTCTGGTGCGGCGTGGTGTGCGCAGGAATTGGCTTCGAGGGAAGCGTACCTGCCCCTTGGGGCACGCCACGCCATCCCGGCGAGCGCGCGGCATCCATTCAACGGGCAAGGTCGCCCATGTCCGCGTTGCGTGATGATGCTCGCACCCCGGGATATCAAGGTGCGGGCGGCCAGGCATGCACGGCTGGCTGCTGGCCATGGGCGCGTGTATTGTGCGCCAACCTCTACGGACGGGAGACGGCAGTGAATCTCCACCATGTTCTGGAATGGGCACTGGCGGGAGCATTCCTTGTGTGCGGCGTCCGGCAGTTCGCGACGTCTTCCGTCGAAACGCGCCCGAAGGGCGACCCGCTACTGGGCGTGCTGTGCGGCATCGCTTCCGTCGGCGTCGCGAGTGCGCATGTCTTGCCTGTCCCCTTCGTGACGTGGCTGCTAATAATGCTGGGCATTCTTGCCACATGGCGGCTTCGAAGTGGGGCAGGCAATCCCGGGGGAATGGTCTGGTTATTCATCGCCACACTATGTGCCGCGCTGTTCGCCTCGGGAGGTCTTCTCCTTCAGGGCCCGCGCCCCGACCCAGTATCCGCAGGCCTGGTATGGAGTGCGGTCGCTGTACCTGCGGTCGTGTTTGCCGCCTATTCGATGGGGCTTGCCAGGAAGGCGTCGACGCGCCCTGGCCGGACCGGCTCGCGGTACCGGCTACCGTTGTTGGCGCTGGCCGTAGCGCTGGCTACGTTGGCGAGCATGCAGCACCTGTGGACCACGCACTGCTTCTATGCTGCGGGCTTCGTTGCGTTGCTGGGTGCCATGCTGTTCGCCGAAGGTGGCGCCGAGGACGACACGGTTTCGATGGAGAATCCACCGGCGTCCGACAACGAGCTTTCTCACACCTCGCGGCTGGCGGTGGTCGGCGAGCTGACCGCCTCGATTGCCCATGAGATCAACCAGCCACTGAGCGCCATCCTGAGTAATGTCGATACGGCGGATATCCTGCTGGAGGATTCCGAACCGGCGCCGGACGAACTGCGCAAGATCATCCGCGATATACGCCGCGACGGTTTGCGTGCCAGCGACGTGATCAGGAATGTCCGCACGATGGCGCAGAAGCGCGACCCGGATCTGGTCAAGCTGGACCTCAATGACGTGGTTGAAAGCGTGGTGGAACTCCTGGGCCACGAGATGCGCCGCCGCGGAATCGGGATCGTCGTCATCCCGTACTGGAAGTCCGCTTACGTCAGGGGTGACCAGTCGTTGCTGGTGCAAGTGCTGATCAACCTGGTCGTTAATGCAATGGATGCATTGGAGGCGGGCCGCATCCGGCACAACGCCCCGGCGCAGTTGCCACCCGTGGAACTCAAGATTGGCATTTCTCAGTACGACGAAATCCACCTGAGCGTGGTGGACGAGGGGCCCGGTATCCCCGACGAGCACCTGGACCAGTTGTTCAGTTCCTTCTATACCTCCAAGTCGCATGGCATGGGACTCGGGCTCTCGATCTCCAGGTCTATTCTGTCCGCACATGGGGGGCGCATCCAGGCCACCAACAATCCCGGACAAGGCGCGACTTTCCATATCTTCCTGCCTCCTTACTCGGACGAATAGGCGCCGTTTATCGGAAAGGCGGGCATTTGCACTTTGGTGGCGATTCCCTCGATCTGGCGTTCCTGTAAAACCTCTCACAAAGCCAACCGGCTTGCGGGAGGCGGTATGGAGAGCTGCAAAGCCGTCATCCACGTGGTGGATGACGATGATTCCTTGCGGGAGGCGGTTTCCCGGCTCTTGTCGATGATGGGGTTCGAGGTTCGCCAATATCCCTCCGCGGGGGACTTCCTGCTCGCGTGGCCCACCGGGGAACCAGGGTGCGTACTGCTCGATGTATGCATGCCGGGGCCGAGCGGCCTTGAACTGCAGTTGGCGCTGTCGAAGCACCCTGATTCGCTGCCGGTGGTTTTCCTGACCGGCAATGGCGACATCCCGATGAGCGTACTCGCGATCCGGCGTGGCGCGGTTGATTTTCTCACCAAGCCCTTCGATCGCGAGCAGTTGCTGGCCGCCATCATCGCCGCGTTGCAGCAGGATTCGGAAAGCAGCGAGAAGAAGCAGCGGCGGCAGGAAGTGAGGCGACGCTTCGACACGCTGACGCCACGCGAGAGAGTCGTGTTCTCCCAGGTCATCTCGGGAAGGTTGAACAAACAGATCGCCGACACCCTGGGTACCTGCGAGCGAACGGTCAAGGCGCATCGTGCCCATGTCATGGAGAAGATGCAGGTGCACTCGGTCGCGGGGTTGGTGCACCTTTCGCTCGATCTGCCTGAAACGATGGCGGGTGGGTCGTCGCCGATGCCGCAGGTTGCAGAAGCGGCGGCGTGACTTCCATGGATGCGTCCACTACTGGCGTGCGCGCGTCAAGCGCGTAGATAACTGCCTTCGCGGGCCAGCTTCAAAACTTCTTTGCTGTCTGGATGCAGGCGTTGGCGAGCCGGCGAGCCAGGCAACCGCATGGACTCCCTCAGGATAGTGACGCAGCTTGTTTCAGCGCATCCGTCATGACCATGCCCGTCATCCTGGATTGAACGACGCATGCGGTGAAGTCCTGTGCATATCGCGGAAAATCCCTTGCCCCCAGGGACAATTCAACTTGCGCCGGCAAGGTGCTGGAATCCGTGCCGCGTTGTTGATTCTCCGTTCCGCGAAGGGAGGCATACCATGGCTCGTTGCAATGAGTCGCCATCAAGCATGAAGTTGTTCGCTCCGGTCTTCTTGTCCATGGCGCTTGCCGCGCCGCAGGCGAAAGCGCAGGCAGAGCCGCAGCAAGAGACCCCTGCGGTGGAGATCGGCGACGTGGGTGGCGTGGTGACTGCCGACGCACAGGCGGTGCTCGACCGCATGACGGCTACGCTCAGGCGCATGGGACGGTACTCGGTGACGGCGGCGATCAGTCGTGACGAAGTGCTGCCCTATGGATACAAACTGCAGAACAACGAAACTGCGCGGATGTGGGTCGATGCCCCGCAGCGCCTGCGCCTGGAAGTCCAGGGGGACATCAAGAACCGTGCCTATATCTACGATGGCAGCACGCTTACCACGTACGTGCCGGACCTGAACGTCTACGCCATTTCTCCCGCCCCCGGGAAGATAGGTGATCTCGTTTCAGCGCTCCTCGATGCGGGCGTGGAGATGCCGTTGATCGATCTTCTCTACCAGGGAGTCGTGGGCGATCTGACCCAATCCGTGAAGGTGGGACTCATCGTCGGCGACAGCGAGGTTGACGGCACGCCGACCGATCACCTCGCGTTCCGGCAGGCGGATGTCGACTGGCAGTTGTGGGTGGAGAAGGGCGCCAACGCGTTGCCGCGGAAACTGCTGATCACGACCCGTTATGAAGTCGGCGATCCGCAGTACGTGGCCGTTCTGCATTGGGACCTGAAGCCGAAGATCGCAGCCGGAACATTCGCGTTCCGCATTCCGGAGGGCGCGGTCGAGATACCCATGCAGACAACGCTGGCAATGAAGGAGGGCGCAAGATGATCAGGTTCCTGTGCGGATCCACCAGAACGAAGGGTTTGCTGCTGGTGATGGCGGGCACCATCGGCGCCGGTACGATGCTGGTTCCCGAGGAGGCTAGCTCCCGGGGTGGCCGCGGGGGCGGCGGCGCGATGGCACGCTCATCCATCAGTGGCGCATCGATGGGTGCACGCGCCGGGGCAGGACGTGTCAATGCCGGGGGCAGGATGAGTTCGGGTGGTCGCTCGAGTGCCGGCCCCCGACCGAGTCAAGGACAGAGCATGGGGGCGGGCAACCGCATGTCCCCCGCGCGTGGAGACGGTGCGGTGGGAGCCGATCGACCGGGTGGCGGGAACCGGGTCAGTACCGGCGACCGAGTGACCGGCGGCGGACGCGAGAACTTCGGCAATGCCGTCAATTCCGGCAACCGGGAGAACACCGGCAACAGGATCAACACCGGCGACATCAACATCGATCGCGGTGACTGGAACATCGACGTCGATCCGGACTATGGCGTGCGTCCCGGATACGGCGTCGGCGCGGGATTGGTGTGGGGCGCTGCCGTGGGATCGGCCATCACCCTCGGTGCGATGTATGCATCGGTTCCACCCGGTTGTCCGCTGGTGCACACCTATGCGACCCCCTACTACTACTGCGGCGGGCACTACTACCAGCAGCAGATGCATGGCGACGACGTCGTTTACATCGTCGTGATGCCGTGAGGACGGGCGATCCTTCGTCCCGTGGCAGGGATTCGGTGAGATGCCCCAGGCCCGCTCCCTGAGCGTGGGCATGCCGGCTGTTGCCTGGCGCATGCGCATTCCCTTTCCGGATGACGGGCCTCCAGGTCGGCGCGAACCGGGCTTCCTGCGAGGATGCCCGGAGTTGCAATGACGATTCCCGACGCCACTACCCTCAGCGACAGCTTCGGGCGATGCGCCCTTGCATGGATGCTTGCCGTCTGCGTCGGCATTGGGCTGGCACCCAATGCGGACGCACAGACCCGAGGGGAGGGCATGGCGCACACGGGTTGCGGCGCTCCTTCCTCGCCTTCGCGTCCACGCATCGGACTGGCCCTCGGCGGGGGAGGCGCACGCGGCATCGCGCACCTCAGCGTACTGCGGATGCTCGAGCAGCAGCGCGTTCCGATCGACTGCATCGCGGGTACCAGCATGGGCGCCCTGGTGGGCGGGCTATACGCATCCGGCATGTCGGTTGACGACATGGAACAGCTGTTGGCATCTTCAGACTGGAAGCAGCTGTTCGACGACTCCCTCAGTCGTCCTGAGCGCTCCTTCCGGCGCAAGCAGGACGATCGCGATGGACTGGCAACGGTGGGCGTGGGAATCAGCCGGACGTCGCTCAAGCTTTCGCCAGGCATGTTGCAGGGGCAACGTATCCTGGCGATGTTCGAGAACTCGACCCTCCGTGCCAGCGCGGTCACTGATTTCGACCGGTTGCACATCCCTTTTCGTGCAGTCGCAACGGATCTGAACTCGGGTCACGCCGTGGTGCTGGACCACGGCAGCCTGGCGCTGGCGATGCGCGCGAGCATGTCGTTGCCTGGCATCTTCCAGCCGGTCGAGATAGAGGGCAGGGTGCTGCTCGACGGAGGGCTAGTGAATCAGGTGCCCATCGATGTCGTGAGGGCCATGGGCGCCGATGTCGTCATCGCCGTGGATGTCGGGACCCCCATGGCGAACCTTCAGGGCGACGCCAGCCTGCTGGACGTGGTTTCGCAGATCAGCGGCATGATGACGACGGGCAATACCCGCAGGCAGCTCGATACGCTGGGTAGCGCCGATATCCTCATCACCCCCGACCTGGGAACCGACGTCAAGACCGGTGACTTCACCAAGGTCGCCATCGCCCTGGAGATAGGCGAGCGCGCAGCGGAAGGTGCGCGGGCTCGCATTGCCGAGCTCGCCGTACCGGACCGCGACTACGAAAAGCATCTCGAGGCGCGGCCCTCGTTGCCCGGTTCAGCGCCCGTGGTCGAATTCGTCCGGGTGGAGAACCACACTCGCTATGCCGACGAGGTGCTGCTTGCGGGATTGAAGATCCTGGTCGGTGAGCCTTTGGATACGGCGCGCATCGAACGGGAGCTTCTGCGCGCTTACAGCATGGGGACGCTCTCGAGCGTTACCTATGAAGTGACCACCGAGGATGGCCGCACCGGCGTACTCATCCAGGCGCGGCCCAAACCGCAAGGCCCCAACTACCTGCAACTTGGCTTGACGCTGAACACCGATTTCGAAGGATCGTTCGAGAGTAACCTGCGTGCGGCCGTGCTTTTTGCGCCGCTGACGCCGTATGGTGCGGAAGCGAGGGTCACCGTTGCCGTCGGCAGTGAGCCAGGACTGAAGGGCGAGTTGTACTTTCCGCTGGATGCAGGCAACCGAAACCTGCTCTACGGCAGGATCGAGTACGAAAATCCCAACATCCATGTGTTTGACCGGCAGGGGAGGAATACCTCCACTTACGATGTCAGAGCCGGCGGACTGACCATGAAGGCGGCGCGCGAGTTCGGCAACCACGGCGCGCTCAGCATCGGCGTGCAACGCATGCGTGGCAAGGCACGCGTCGAGGTCGGCGACCCCGCCAACCAGGGGTTTGATTTCGACCAGGGCGAGGCATTCGTCTCGCTGGCGATCGATCGGCTGGACAGCCTGTACTTTCCCCGCGATGGCTACTACGGCCAGTTGGGCTACACCGCATCACGGGAAGCGCTGGGCAGTGATTCCCAGTTCAACCAGATGGACGTGGATGCACTGTTCGCCGCGAGTTTCGGGAACCACGCGCTGCAGCTCGGCGCCTCTTATCACACGACACTGTCCGGTGAACTCCCGATCCAGAGCAGGTACCGGTTGGGCGGTCGTGCGCGTCTGTCCGGGTACCGCCTCAATGAACTGACGGGTCAGCACTACGCACTGGTGCTGGCTGGATACAGCTACCAGTTGGCCAGCTTCATGGGGCGGTCCGCCCTGCTCGGCGGGACGCTGGAGTATGGCAACGCCTGGGAACGTCGCCAGGACATGGCGCTGGACGACGGTGTGTTCAACGCGAGCGTCTACGCCGGCTTCGATTCCTGGCTGGGCCCGATGTTGCTGGGCATCGGGTGGCGGGAGCGCGGCAGCGGCATTCTCTTCCTGGAAGTCGGCCGGCCCTTCTAGTCCGGCACACCACATCTGCACACAACACCCATCGAGGCTACGACATGAAAACGTTGAAGATCCTGGCGGCCACCGCACTGCTGGTCACGTGCATCTCGAGCAGCGAGCCGGCCGCGAGCCAGAGTGGGCCCATAACACCGGAAGCCGAGAAAGCCATGCGTCAGATCGGGGCGGCACTGAGGAAGCTGAAGGGCTACCACATGGAAACCAGCGTTACCACGCGCGCCGCCATTGGGGACGGCAAGTACCGGGAGTTCAAAGGGGCGGTAGGCTATACCGTGGCCTCGCCAAACCAGCTGTTCGCTGAGGTGAGAGGGGAGGGCCTGAATCGCCAGGTCTATTACGATGGCAACGTGATCACCGTTGTTGCGCCCACGCAGCAGAAGTACGCACAGGTGGATGCACCCGGCCCCTCCTTCGCCGTCTTCCGGAAAGAACTGACGCAAAGGCGTGGACTTGAGCTTCCCATTGCCGATCTATTTTCATGGGGAGAGAAGGATGGTCCGGTCTCCGCAATCACGGAGGGGCGTTACGCGGGGAAGGGTACCGTGGCGGGGCGTAGCTGCGAGCACCACACGTTCTCCGGTGCCGGGATCATCTGGGAGGTCTGGGCTGACGAGCGGAACCTGCCGTGCAAGGTGGTGATGGTAGATACCCGCGACTCCGGACTGCCCGGCTACAGCGCCGAGATCGACTGGAAGAGCATCGACGCCCAGGTGCAGGTGCCCCGCTTCACGCGCGCAAACGATATGCAGCAGGTTGAACTCGCGGAACTGCCGGACAGCGACGCGCCGTGATGGCGGCGCCCCAAGCCGATCGCTGCTTGAGGACCGGCTGGCATGCGCGCGCATGGACACAAAGGGCAATGGCCCGCGCCCCCAATGCCAATTACCTGCAGCAGCGGTCTTGACCACACTTCCGCACGGCGCTCCCCTTCGGCTTGATCGACGGCGTCCCCCTCCCACCTGTTGACGCCCGTTGGCACGCCGCGTCCCAATCGATACCGGGACAGTACCGATATCCACCCACCGCAGCACCGGGAGGTTTCATGCTTGCTCAAGCGCGCCGGATCAATCGCCTGTCGATCATGGCACTCCTGTCCTGCCTCGCCTGCACCGTACGTGCAGCCGAACCTCTGGATACGTTCAGTGCCCGCATCGGTGGATATGTCACTACCTTCGACACCGAGGTGAGGGCGGACGGGGAAACGCAATCCGGTACCGATATCGACCTGGATCGTGACCTCGGCCTGGATGACGATGCTGTCATCGCGTATGTCGGCCTCACCTGGCGCCCGTGGGACCGTCATGAATTCGGGCTCTCCTACCATGGCAATGGTACGGACGAGACACGGGTACTGAGCCGCGACATCGAGTTCGATGGCAACGTGTACGAGGCATCCGCCACGGTGCGTGCCGAGTTCGACGTTAAGGCATATGAGGCCTACTACGTCTGGTGGGCAGCGTCGGATGAAACCTGGGCGCTGGGGCCACGTGCAGGCCTGGTCTGGTATAGCGTCGACATGAAGATAGACCTGGAGCTCGACGCCCAGGGAGAGCAGGCAGGGGGAACGGTCAGTGGACGCGTATCGGCCGACTTGCCAGCGCCGACCATCGGTGCCGCGTGGCGCTGGTCGCCCGCAGAAGACTGGCGTATCTCCGCCGACGCCGGTTATTTCTCTGCCGAGATCAATGACATGGACGCCGACGTCATTTTTGGCCGCGCCGGCGTTGAATGGTTCCCTTGGGACCGGGTCGGATTCTCCGTGGACTACGTGATCAGCAGTATCAAGGTCGATGCAATGAAGACCAGCTTTGACGGCCATCTTGATTTCGTGGACAGCGGCATACGACTGGGAGCGGTCTACCGCTTCTAGGCGGGTGAGCCGTCCTGTCTTCGCGCCGATGCCACGCTCTTTGATCCGGATGCAGGTAATCGACAGGGACCCTCGAAATGAACAAGACCTCATCGAATTCCGCAGCGTATGCCGTACGACTGTGCCGCGCGTTGCTCGTCCTGGCCGCGCTCATCCTGTGCGCATGCGCGACCGGTCCCAAGGTGAGTGCGGACTATGATCGCGCCGCCGACTTCAGTGCGTATCGCACCTTCGGATTCTTCGAGCCCTTGGGTGCCGATACCGCGGGCTACGAAACCCTGGTCACCCAGACGCTCAAATCGGCAGCGCGCCGCGAGATGGAGTCACGGGGCTATGCCTACCGAGTGAGTGGGGCCGACCTCCTCATCAACTTCAGTGCGAAACTGGCCCAACAGACGAGAGTGAGCCAGGTTCCCGCCCCGATGCCGATGTACTACGGGTACCGCCGAGGTTTGTACGGTGGCTGGGGAGGCTACGAGACCCATGTCGATCAGTACATGGAGGGCACGCTCAACATCGACATCGTGGACGCGCGGCGCAAGCAATTGGTGTGGGAAGGTGTGGCTGTCGGGCGCGTGCGTGACAAGGCGACGGACCAGCGCGAGGCGGACATCAACGCGGCGGTGGCCGAGGTATTCATGCAGTACCCGTTCCGGGTGGCGCCTTGAACGTTGGGCTGGCGGTCGCGCAAAGCGAGTGGGGCAGTGGGGACGCAGGCAAGATCGCCGGGATGCGGGAATCAATGACGCGGATGGCGGTACGCATCCGGCTTCTCCGCACCGCAACAAGGCGCGAGCGTGGATCGTTCATCGATCAATAGCGCGCTGTTCGAGCGCGGTGGGTTGCGGACGGCCTTCGAACATGCCCGAAATGCCGTCGTCGCGACCCTCATCATCGCCGCCGGACTCGAGGCGTCGAAGGGCGCCAATGCCATAGGGGTGCTGGGGATCAGTCCGCTTGTCGCGGGGTATCTGGTTGCAGCCGTCGGATACGTGCTCATTCTGCTCAACTGCATCGATGGCTTGCGCAGGCTATCGAGACTGCGATGGCACGTGATACCGCAGGTCGCGCTGAGCCTGGCATACCTGCTCGTATCGATCAGGATTGTCGAGTTGACGATCCTCCTGCGAACAGGCGCCTGCTGATTCAACGGTCACGTCAGCCGCAACGGATCGCGATGATCTTGTTGGCGGCATCGACGTTGACGGTGAGGCGATCATCACGATAGTCCGCCAATACCGCCCTGTCCGGCGTGATGATCCTCCAAAGACCAGCACCGCTTTGCTGGAAGAGTCGCCTCCCAGTGGCTTCATCGGCCGACTTCCCCATCGCCCACTCGGTGCCCTCAGTACTGCAGCGGCCGGAAACGGATGCCTGGGGCGGGCCCTCAGTGACGCATCCCGACATGGAGAGCAGCCCGGCAACGCTTGTTGAGATGATCACCTTGTTCATGAGTTGGGTCCTGTCCGAAGGGGTTTTGAGCGTCAGTGTTCCGGAAGTGCTAGCAGCATCTTGTCCGCGGAATCGACCTGGACGAATCCCCATCGTGGAAATTCCAGATCGACGATAACGTAAACCGTCAGGGGCAGGATCGCCGAGAATATCAGCGGATGCAGCCAGTTCCGGTTCGCGCTGTCAGCGGCGCCATAGCCAACGAGAAGGGCGCCGATCAGGCTCAATCCGCCGAGGAGAAGGAAGATGATGAGAGGCGGATGATTCTGCGTGGCACCGGCCCGAGTCGAGGTGATGTCGATCATGTCGTTGAGCGCAGGGAGTACCAGCATCGTAACCGATGAGGGTGTGGTGGGCTGATTGCAGATGACGATGGCTTTCTGCCATATCCGGTTCTGCAGCACTGCTGTCTGGGCAAGACGGCTCTCGGTAAGCTGCGTATCGGATCCGTTGCGATAGACAGAAAATCGCAGCTGTACGTACTCGCGGAAAAGACGCTTCAACTCCGGCTGTGCGTCCTTGGGAAGCAGGTCAAGACGAAGGAATGCGGTGCTTATCATGTTCGCTTCCTCCACTATCAGGTGACGCCTCGCCTCGAATCGGCTTGCCGCGCCCGAGAAGGTGAACGCGATCAGCAGACCGAGCAACCCAAACACCGCCGCTTCGGCTGCCCCGGTTCCCTTGGCCAGCCCGTCGGGATATCTGCGGATGCTGCGAACGCCAATGCGACGCCCTGCTTCGCACATCAGGAGCATGCCGATGAAGAGCCCTGCGATGGCGAGAACAATGGCGGAGAATGCATCCATATCCGCTCCAGAAAAATGATCGTCGGCTGAGCGGGGGGAGGTTGTCCGCGAACGCAGCCAATCAGTCTTTACCCATCGGCCAAGAATCTATCACGTCATTTGCATGATATTGCTGTCGGGCGACTAGCCCCAAAGGGCAATGTCGCCACCCCATAAGTTCACTTCACTCGAGTCGGGGGCTCAAGCCGCATCACCGGTAGATGTCTGCATTGTTCCCGCTGCGTTCGCATGCGACGTCACCGCGGTTTTGAGTAGCACGGCGATTTGGAATCAAGGCCAGACTCAGCGTGCTCGGAGACCTTCTCCTTATCGGCGGACGAATGCCGCCATGCGCGGCCAGGAACTTCAGCACTGAGCTGTGGTGCCGATCGAACAGGGACGCAATCTGATGCAGGGGCTCGCCCTGCTGCCAGCGATCCCACATCAGCGCCTTCTGCGTGTCGGTGTAGTAGATCCTCTTCCTGCGCTTCATCCGCAATACTTCTACAGCCTGCGCAGCCGTCAGTGCTTTGTATCGACCATATGAATCCGCGGCCGAGAGTGGACATCAGCGGGGCAGGGGATTAGGGATGTTTATCGTAGGGGGTCCGCCAGAGATCCCACTTCAGCGCTTTCTGAGTGTCGCTGTGGTAGATCCTCTTCAACGCTTCACCCGCGACACTTCTGCTGCCTATGCGCTACCACTGTGTTGCATCGATCATACGAATCCGCGACCCGAAGCGGACATCAGTTTGTTGGGGGTTCGTGGGAACTCGCGAATCCTCGTTCGGCTCAAATCCCCCCTTGCGATGGCGCGGGTCCTGATCGAGAACGCATGCCAGTCTGGACATCACATCCGGCAGCTACCGAATAGTGGCCACTTCGCCCTGATCGAAGCGCCATTGCAACGACATCCGCGCATGCGGATGCCGTTGCAGCGAGGTCAGACGAGATGGATCTCCACATCGATGTTGCTGCGCGAGGCCTTCGAATACGGGCAGATCTGGTGCGCCGTGTCTACCAGTGCGCCGGCGACGGCGGGATCCAGACCGGGGAGGCTGACGTTGAGGCGTGCCGCCAGGAAGTAGGCGTCACCGGTCAGGCCCAAGTCCACTTCGGCATCGACGGCCGTGTTGGCGGGCAGCACGACCTTCGCGGCCTGCGCTGCCTTGCCGATGGCACCCAGGAAGCATGCCGACCAGCCGGCGCCGAAGAGTTGCTCCGGATTGGTCCCAGGACCGTTGCTGCCGGGCGGTGAGAGCTCAATGGCCAGGCGGCCATCATCGCTGCGGGCAGCGCCTTGTCGACCGCCGGTGGTGTGGGTCTTGCCGGTGTAGACGACGCTGTCGATGCGGTTGATCACGGTAATTCCTGATGGATGTGAAGGGATGTGCGCCATGGAACGAAGACACTGGACGTGGCGCGCGCCCGGCGACGGGAAGTCGGTGGCGGTGCTGGCCGGTACGTGGGTCGACGATCGTGTGTCGCCCGCGTTGCGTCATCGGATCAGCCGATCGATACGCGCCTGCAGGACTGGCCCGATCAGCAGGATCGCGGGGATCACGATGACGTAGCCGATCCCCCACGAACGGAGCCAAGTGGAGAGGAATTCGCGCGGGAACCCCAGGTTGAGCGCGAGCAGGGCGAAGGAAATGATGCCGGTGGTAACGGCGCCCATCGAAAGGGCAAAGGCCACCTTCCGCTTCAGTACGGTGTTCACGACGGGATTCCGGTGTGTGTCATGTGCCACTTCGGCTTGCCGGCCTCAGCGGGCGGGGTGCAGCGCGACGATCGGTTTGTCTTTCTCGACCAGATACGTCGCCAGCTCTGCTGCAGGCGTATTGCCGGGGTTGTGAGCGGCATGCGGCGTGCCGGCAGGAATGAAGAGCGACTGTCCGGCCTTCAGAGTAACGGGCGGGGCGTCCTCGAACGTGTACGCGAGGCTGCCTTCCAGCACGTACGCGACTTCGATGCCCGGATGCGTATGCATGCCGAAAGCGGCCCCGGGTGCGAAATCGACACGCACCTGCACCACTTCCCGGCCGGGAACGTCCAGGTCATGACGCAGGGCTTCGTGGCGACCGATGCCGGCGGGCTGCGCATTCGCCGCCCACAGGGAGGTGGCGGTCAGCGCCAGCAGCGTGGCGGCGATCAGGGCGTGCTTCGTGGTCTTCATGGCGGGGCCTCCGGTGATGGGAGGCCATTTCACGCCGCCTGCGTATCCCGGCTGTGTCCGGTCATAGGCCATTTTGTATCCGAAGTTGTCCGGCGCCTGCGTTGATGCTCAATCGATGGACGGATACGCGCGCACGGATTCGAGCAGGAAGTCGACGAAGGCGCGCACCCGCAGCGGCATATGCCGGCCATGCGGATACAACAGGTTGAAGGGGCGGCTACGGCCGCCATGGCGGGGCAGCAGTTCCATCAGGTCGCCCTGTGCGATCTCGCGTTCGACCGTGAAGCGGTAGGCCTGGAACACGCCCCCGCCGTTGCGTGCGAGCGAGACGCCTCCCAGCACATCTTCCGACAGGAGGAACGGCCCCTGCGTTTCCAGTTCGATCTCGGTGGCACCGTCCTTGAACAACCAGGGGACGCGCCGCCCGGTGCTGGGCAGCTCGAACTGGATGCAGTCGTGTTCGGCCAAGTCGCCCAGATGGCGCGGCGTGCCGCGTCGCTGTAGGTACGCCGGCGACGCCACCAGCACGAGCTCGGCATCTTCCAAGTGGCGGGCGACCAGTCCCGATTCGGGAGGCTTGCGCACGCGCACGGCCAGGTCGAACCCCTCGGCGGTGAAGTCGATGTTCCGGTTGCCGATGTGCACATCGGCCTGGATGCGCGGATGACGGCGGTGGAATTCGGCGAGCAGTGGCAGCAGGCGGTAGTGCCCGTACGTGGTCGGCACGCTGATGCGCAGTCGACCGGCAGGGTCGGATTGCTCACCGGATGCTTCACGGTCGGCTTCCGCCAATTGGTCCAGCGCCTGCCGGCAGTGGAGCAGATAGGCGCGTCCGGCATCCGTCAGCCGGAGGGAGCGGGTCGTGCGCACGAACAGGCGCACGCCCAGCCTCTCCTCGAGTCGCGCGACCGAGCGACTCACCGCCGCCGGTGTAACGCCCGCGGCGGTCGCCGCGCGGGTGAAGCCACCCGTTTCGGCCGCCAGACAGAAGAGCTCCAGACTGCCCACCAGGATGTCGTCGAATCGCCGTTGCATTGATTACACCGAGTAACAGGTGAAATGCATTCTGACTCATTTATCGGCGATCTTGACGGGAATAGATTGCCGCTACGCCGAAAGGCACCCCCAATCTTCGAGGATTCCATGAGCTCCAAGACCGTCATCGTGACCGGTGCCTCCAGCGGCATCGGCTTCGCCATCGCCCGCGCCTACCTGCGACGGGGCGATAACGTCGTGGCCAATGCGCGCACGCTCGACCGCCTGCAGGCCGCCGCGCTCCAGCTCGGCCAGCCTGCCAACCTGCTGCTCGTACCCGGCGACATCGCCGCGCCTGACACAGCCAAGCGTCTGGTCGATGCGGCCGTCGACCGCTTCGGCCAGGTGGACATTCTGGTGAACAACGCCGGTATCTTCATCGCCCGACCGTTCACCGAGTACGCTCCTGACGATGTGCAGGCGCTGGTGGACACCAACCTGAAGGGCTTCTTCTTCGCGGCCCAGGCCGTCGTACCGCACATGCGCGAGCGTCGCTCGGGCCACATCGTCAACATCACGGCGAGCATCGCCGCGCAGCCGCTGCAATCGGTGCCGGCGGTGATGCCGGTCCTGATCAAGGGTGGCATCAACCAGGCCACGCGCGCGCTAGCGCTGGAACTGGCGCCGCACAACATCCAGGTCAGCGCGGTGGCGCCTGGCATCATCGATACCCCTCTCTATGTGCCCGAGATGCACGACTTTCTCAACGGACTCCAGCCGGCAGGCCGCATCGGTACCGTCGATGAAGTGGCCGACGCGGTGCTCTACCTCGGCGATGCCACGTTCACCACGGGCGTCGTGTTGCCGGTCGATGGCGGCATGTCCGCCGGTCGCTGGTGATCGTGCAGGGCCGTTGCATGCGGCCCTGCCTTCCTTCCCTTGCAGGAGACATTCCATGCCTTTCGTCCACGTCAGCATCACCCGCGATGGCACCTCGCTGGCGCAGAAGCGCCAACTCGTGCGCGAGATCACCGACACGCTGGAGCGCGTACTCGGCAAGCAGCCCGACTTGACCCACATCGTCATCGCCGAAGTCGACACCGACGATTGGGGTCACGGGGGCGAGCTGGTGACCGAGCGTCGCGCCCGCGAGGCCGCGGGACGCTGAAGCACCACCAAGGATCCGGATCGCCACCGTCATCCAGGTGGCAGGCCGGCGCGCGCCGGCCTGCCAGGCGCTCGTCAGCGGGGCGTTCTTGGTGGCGGCCAGCAGCGAACGGATCTTCGCCTCTGTTTCCTCGTACTGGCCTTCGCCGAAATGCTGGTATGCGGCCCTGCGGATCGATCAGATACAGCGCGGGCCAATAGCGGTTCCCGTAGGCATTCCAGGTGTCGTACCCGTTGTCCTGGGCCACCGGGTAGGTGATCCCGAAAGGCCCTAGCTAAGACACAGGAATCGGTCGCCACACCACATATCACCAGCGATTCCACGCCAAGTTTGGCCAGTAGTATCGGCAGCGGAGTAGCGAGAAATGCCGAATGCTTTGGCTTCAGGATATGGTAGTCGTGCGGTCGCGGCGACAACAATCCAACTACTGCGCGGGATGGGCCTCCACGATCACGGCAGGCAGCGATCAAATCGCTGAATTGGCCTTGCCAGTGTGCGAAATTGTCGTTCACATAGATCGTTGGCGCTGTGCAGCGGTCGAAGCGATTCCGCAATGCGAGTATGCGCGGTGCAATACGCTTGGCGGCGGCGCCAAGACGAACGCCTCCCTCGAAATCGAAACAATTCACCATATCTAGGATGAGTAGAGCAGTTGATTGATGTGCCATATCAATTGCCGCCTAGAACATTGGATGTTCGCCCATTCCCCATACACCTCGAACAGCCACTGGTCTGCACCCACTGCCATCGCGGTTGGTGGGGCCGGCCTCGCTCTCGCTGGGCTCCGCTCCCATTTAGACTTTCAACATTGGCCTCGAATATCCGCCGTTCGCAAAGTGGATGGATGTCAGCGCCTCGTCCTGCAGGTCCGGCACCTGGATGAGCTCCGTGAAACGGGCACCAATGCTCAACGGCCCGAGTCGCATTTTACAGGTCGTTCACCGAGTCCACATGTGAAGCACTTGATGCTCAGCGAGTCGGCCGTTCCGCGCAGACCGCGCGTTAATGCGGCATCTGTCGCTCTGTTGTAAACCCCGTCGTCGACAGTATGTATGGCGCGTGCCCACGTGAGGTGGGTAGTGTGCATGGCGCAACGCCTGCCGAAACCGGAGGCCGCACTCAACGCGGTACTGCGTCGCGTGCTCCCGGGTAGTCTCGTTCTGGATCGGGTTTTTGGCTGTCCCGATCCTGGAGTTGATCATGGTCCTTCCAGCGTGCCTTCTCGTTCCTGTGCTTGTCGGGTGTGTCCGCCTTGGCGTTGTCGCTGTGAGCGTTATCGCGATGCGTGGGGGTCCGCTTCATATGGGTGCCTACATTCATTAGAGCCCGGAACGGGCGTGTACGCATTGAGCATGCCCAAGCGGTTATCGGAACGTGATCGCGCCGCGTGTTCGTTCACGACAAGCTCACTACCTCGGTCATCACAATCCGGAACAGCAACATTGAGGTTCGGCATGAGCAGTGAGACAGAATCGACCCCGCAGACCGGCCGGCTGGCACGACGCGCCACCATCCTGCGGTTCCTGTTCCGCTACCGGAAATCCGGGGTCTTCAACGGACTGGCGTTGGACGCGAGCCTTGAAGAGGACGACGTGGCCGAGGAAGGCAGTCCGGAGCGTTTCGCCGACGAGCTGGAGGCGATGGGGCCTACCTTCGTGAAGCTGGGCCAGATGCTCTCCACGCGGCCCGACCTGGTGCCGCCTGAGTACGCCGCCGCGCTGGAGAGGATGCAGGAGAACGTCGCGCCCATTCCTTACGACCGGGTGCGTGAACAGGTCGAGGATGCGCTGGGCATCCGGATCAGCAAGGCTTTCGCGTCCTTCGATGAAACCCCATTGGGATGCGCCTCGCTCGCACAGGTGCATCGCGCGACCCTGCGTGACGGACGCGAGGTGGCGGTCAAAGTGCAGCGGCCAGGCGTGGCCCAGCAGCTGCTGAGCGACCTGGAACTGCTGCGAGGCGTCACCGATGCCGCGGATCGCATGACCGAGCTGGGTAGGCACGTGCGCTTCTCCGAGTGGCTGGCGGAATTCTCTCGTTCGCTGATGGCGGAATTGGACTACGTGGCCGAGGCGGAGAACCTGGAGCGCTTCCGCCAGCACCTGCTGCCATTCAACCGTCTGTGGGTGCCCGCGCCGATCTGGGACTACACCAGCAAGCGTGTATTGACCATGGAACTGGCGCAGGGCACGCGGGTCGACCAGATCACCGGGCTGCGCCGCACCGAGGAGTCGATGACGCCGCTGGCCGAGGAGCTGCTGCGCGGCTACCTTGATCAGATCTTCGTGCATGGCGAGATCCATGCCGATCCCCATCCCGGCAACCTGCGCGTCACCGATGACGGACGCTTGGCGATCTTCGACCTGGGTATGGTGGCCAATGTCCCTCCGCGTCAGCGCGACCGCCTGTTGAAGCTGCTGTTCGCCGCCGTGGACGGCAGGGGCGAGCAGGTCGCCGAGGAGAGCATCTCGCTGGGAGTCCGCCTTGATGACTATGACGAGCCGCGCTACCTGCGCGAGGTAGGGCAGTTGATCTCGCGGTACAGCGCGCACCAGGCCTCGATGTCGGAGGGCCGTGTCGTCCTGGAACTGGTCCGCATCGCGACGCAGTGCGGTCTGCGTACGGCGCCGGAACTGAGCTTGCTGGGCAAGACGCTTTTGAATCTGGATACCGTGTGCCATGCGCTGGCCCCCGGGCTGGACACACAGCGGCTGGTGGAAGACCAGTTGCAACACGTGATGCGCGCGCGCCTGCGCAAGTCCCTGTCCTCGCCCAATTTGGCCAGCGAGATGATGGAGGTGCAGGCGCTGATGCGCGACGGGCCGCGCAAAGTATCCGACATTCTGTCGCTCGTCGCTGAGAACCGCTTGCAGATGCGCGTCACCGGGCTGGAAGAGTCGCGGTTGATGGAGAACCTGCAGAAGATCGCGAACCGTATTTCGGTCGGGGTCATTACCGCAGCACTCATCATGGCCTCGTCGCTGATGATGCGTGTTTCGACCCCGCACACGATCTGGGGATATCCCGTAGTGGCGTTGGTATTGTTCCTGGTCGGCGTAATGCTCGGCTGCGGGATCGTTGTCAGCTCACTGCTGAGCGATCACCGTGCGCGCAAGCGGGAAGAGGCCGGGCCACGGTAGCGCCGTCGCCATTACGATGGGCGAGGCAAGCATTTCATTCACTTCGCGGGTCAGGTAGGGGGTTCTGCGCGGGCCGGACAAAGGTCGGGGGCAAACTTGGGTGGCGTCGCGTGTCTGCCAATGGCACGACCCGACCAGTGAGCCTTGCGGGATGGCGGGCTGCGGCGTCAGCGCTCTGCTGTCGTTCTCGTCGTACACAGACCCCCGGCAGACGGGGGAACTGAGGCTGCCGAGCATCTGGTCGGAGCGCGCGGACTGCCGCACCGTCCCGCTTCACATGGTCTTGCCTACGCACGCATGAAGATCTGGGCCTCAGCCGTAGCGCCCAAGGTGTTGCCATGCCACGTCCCATCTGGACCGGAACCCTGTCTTTTGGCCTGCTGAACATTCCGGTGTCGCTGATGTCGGGCGAACGGAAGGTGGACATCAGCTTCCGCATGCTGGACTCGCGCGACAGGAAGCCCATCCGCTTCGAGCGGGTGAACGCGGAGACCGGCGAAGAGGTGCCCTGGAAGGACATCGTCAAGGCCTTCGAATACGACAAGGGCAGTTACGTGGTTGTCGAGAAGGAGGACATCCAGTCCGCGGCCCCGGAGACGCACGAGTCCGTGGACGTGGAAGCCTTTGTCGACGCCGACAGCATTGGCATCCGCTTCTACGAAAAGCCCTACATCCTCGTTCCCGGGAAAAAGGCCGAGAAGGGTTACGTGCTGTTGCGGGAAACTCTGAAGAGCACGAAGAAGATCGGCGTGGCCCGCGTGGTCATCCGCACGCGCGAATACCTGTGCGCGGTCATCCCCGAAGGCGACGCGCTGGTGCTCATGATGCTCCGCTACCCGCAGGAACTGGTGGATCCGGAAGAGTACAAGCTGCCCTCGGGCAAGGCCGCCGACTACCGCATCGCGGCCAAAGAAGTAGAAATGGCGAAGAGTCTCATCCAGTCTATGGAGGCGACCTGGGCGCCGGATTCCTACCATGACGAGTTCCGCAAGCGTCTTGAGGCGATCATCAAGAAGCGCATCAAGGCGAAGGGCGCGACCACGAAATTCATCGATGCTCCCGTCGAGCAAGACGACGCGGCGACCAATGTTGTGGACTTCATGGCACTGTTGCAGAAGAGCCTGGACAGCAAGAGCAGGACGCCCGCGAAGAAGACTGCCACACGCAAGAGGCCGACAAGCAAGGCAACAAAGAAGAAGGCTCCCGCCAAGCGGACGACGAAGCGCGCGGCGGCGAAGTAGGAAGTATTGATGCCCACAAGTGCGGAATCCGTGTGCTTTGCCCTGGCAACGATGGCCGGGAACGCCAAGTCATCGACTCGCAGTTGCCGGTTCTCGTCTCCATCACCGGTGGCGTTGCGTGGGTTGTCCCGACGAATGGACGGATGCGACAAGATCATGGCTAAGGAAACGAAGGACGGTTCGCATGAAGGTGCGTGATGTCATGAATCCGGATGCCTGCGTGGTATCCCTGGATGACACCGCGCAGCAGGCCGCCACCCTGATGGCCGAAAATGACATCGCCAGTCTGCCCGTAGTCGACGAAGGTCAGCTGGCCGGTGTGGTAAGTGATCGAGACATCGCCCTGAATGTCGTCGCTGAGGGGCGGAGTGCATCCACCTCCGTCCGTGACGTCATGACATCCAGGGCGATCTACTGCATTGACGACGAAGACGTTGATGACGTTCTCTCGCGAATGGCGAG
The DNA here is from genome assembly GCF_006716465.1 of Pseudoxanthomonas sp. 3HH-4. Classification (GTDB taxonomy): domain Bacteria; phylum Pseudomonadota; class Gammaproteobacteria; order Xanthomonadales; family Xanthomonadaceae; genus Pseudoxanthomonas_A. Next base: position 51,796 of record NZ_VFPB01000003.1, read on the forward strand.
GTTGGCATCGAACCGGCTTCCCGTGGTGGACCACGGCGGAAAGCTGGTCGGCATCCTCATCCGTCGCTGACGCCGCATCATGGCTGGACGGAAGATCGTCCCGTTGGATAGCGTGGGCACGGGTGCGTCGGGCGGTGCGTTCCTCTATGTGTTCCCGTGCGCTTACGAGGACTACGCCAAGCTCGGCATCTCGAAGGAGCCGTTCGCCCGGCTGTCCGCCTTTGCACCCCGCTACTTCGAGTTCTTCGACCTAGAGCGTGGCTGGCTGGTGCGCGCGGACGCCGTACGCGAGGCGCGACAATGGGAAACCCGATTGCACCGGCACCTGCGTGCGCACGCAGCACCCCCGCCGCTGCTCGTGCCCCGTCGAGCGGCAGGCCACACCGAATGGCTGCGCGGGGCGCAGACCGCGCTGGAAGCGGCGCGTGACGACTTCATCCAGCAAGGGTTCACCGTGCACGCGAGCCTGCGGACCTGGGCCCGAGAGCGTCTGTTCGCCGAGCGGTGGCGATTGGCGACGATGGAGCAGGCGGCGGTGGCGAAATGGGGTGCCATCGAATTCTGGCCATGGCAGGTGGAGCGCACGCCACTGGCGGCCGTCCGCGACAGCCTTGATGCCTGTCGTGCGCTGGAGGTCGAGATCTCCGGCGTCGTTTCCGCTGCGTTGCGCGATTGGCACCGGCGCAGCAGCCTGCTGCCTCCCTGAGCAGGAAGACGGCACAGGCACGCGCATGCACATCGCGTTGACGACCCGCGTCGCATAAAAGGAGGGCGTTGAAGGAGGCGGTGATGAGCCTGGTGGAATATCGGCGCAAGCGCCGTTTTGACAGCACGCCTGAGCCTGCGCCGGGCAGCCGCCTGCCGCGCGGGCGTCGCCCCATCTTCGTCGTGCAGCTGCATCACGCCAGCCATCGTCATTACGATTTCCGGCTGCAGGTCGGGGACACGCTGAAGAGCTGGGCGGTCCCCAAGGGCCCCAGCCTGGATCCGGCGGTCAAGCGCCTAGCGGCGGAAGTGGAAGACCACCCCGTCGACTATGCCGATTTCCAGGGCGAAATACCGAAGGGCGAGTATGGCGGCGGTCATGTGGCGACGTTCGACAAGGGCCTCTGGACCACCGAGGGAAATCCGGAGGAACAGCTTGCCAAGGGCCATCTGCGTTTCGAGATGTTCGGCGACAAGCTGAAAGGCGGTTGGCATCTCGTGCGGACGCAGAAGCCTGCACGCACGCCGCAATGGCTCCTCTTCAAGGAGCGTGACCGCTACGCCAGCAAGCAGGAGGCCGACGACCTGCTGGAGGATGTCGCCCGCGCGCCAGCGAAGCCTGCGCGGCCCGGGACGGGAAAAGCGGCAAAGGTGGCAAAGGCGTCTTCGTCTTCGCGCGGGTCGCCGAAACGCTCCGACCCTTGGGGCGCGCGCGCCGCCAAGCTGCAGGGTGCCAGGGCGACGAACGATCCGCCGTCATTCCGTTCGCCGCAGCTCGCCAAGCTGAGCGCTACCGTACCTGCGGGCGACGAGTGGCTGCATGAGGCGAAATGGGATGGCTATCGCCTCATCGCGCAGATCAACCGCGGCAAGGTGCGCCTGTGGTCGCGCAACGAACTGGAGTGGACGAAGAAGGTGCCGGAGATTGTCGGCGCGCTCGAGGCGCTTGGGCTGCAGGACGCCGTGCTCGATGGCGAACTGGTGGCGGGGGCAGGGCGCCAGGAAGACTTCGGCCTGCTGCAGGCCGTGCTGTCCGGCGAGCGCAATGCCGTGCTGTCCTATTTGCTGTTCGACGTACTGCAGATCGACGGCGTGGATCTTTCGCACAGTCCCCAGTACCAGCGCAAGGCCCTGCTGGCGGAAATCCTGAAGAAGCCGCCACCGCACCTGATCTACAGCTCGCACATCATCGGCCGTGGCGAGCAGGCCCTGGCCATGGCCATCGAACGTGGCCTGGAAGGCATCATCTCCAAGCGCGCGGATGCGGCCTACCGCGGCGGGCGTGGCGATGCCTGGCGCAAGATCAAGCAGCGCAACGCGGAGGAGTTCGCCATCGTCGGCTTCACCCCGCCCAAGGGAAGCCGCGCGGGCCTGAGCGCCCTGTTGCTTGCCACACCGGATCCCGACCATGGATGGCGCTACGTGGGTCGCGTGGGAACCGGCTTCAATGCGCAGTTGCTGGCCGACCTGCCGACCAGACTCGGCCGGGATGCGCGCGTCAAGCCCATGGTGCACGTCGCGGTGGATGATCCCGAGCTGCGCCACGCTCGATGGGTGCGGCCGCGCCACGTGGCGGAAGTGTTCTTCCATGGCTGGGGCAGTCAAGGGCTGTTGCGGCAGTCGTCGCTCAAAGCGATCCGCGCGGACAAGACGGCAGACGATCTGCAGCAGGCTGGAATGCGCAACGCGACGGAAAAGCTGCAACCCTCACCAACGAAAAAAAAGAAGAAGCGCTCGGCTTCCGCGGTGACCTTGAGCAGTCCTGGTCGGGTGGTGTTCGCGGAAGGTGGCATCACCAAGGCGCAGGTGTTCGATTACTACCAGGCGATGCTGCCCTGGCTGCTGCCCGAGCTGGCGGGGCGGCCACTGTCAGTGGTGCGTTGCCCCCAGGGCGCGGACCGGCCGTGCTTCTTCCAGAAGCACCACACGGCGGGCATGGAGCACGTGGGCGCCGTCAGCATCGAGGAAGACAGCGGCGAGCGCGCGGACTACCTGGTGGTGGAAGAGGGAACCGGATTGCTCGAGATGGTCCAGTTCAATGCGCTGGAATTCCATCCTTGGGGTGCCACGGCGGCCTCGCCCGACAAGGCGGACTACATGGTCTTCGACCTGGACCCCGGCCCGGGTGTCGCATGGCCGCAGGTGGTGGAAGCCGCGCGCCAGGTGCGCGGGCGGCTGGAAGCGATGGGACTGGATTCGTTCGTGCGGACATCAGGCGGCAAGGGCCTGCATGTGGTGGTGCCGCTGAAACCTGCGTGCCCATGGACGCAGGTGAAAGCGTTCGCGCATGCCTTCGCCGAATCCATGGCCGCATCGGAACCGCTGGCGTACGTTGCGACGGCCAGCAAGAAATTCCGCAAGGGCCGCATCTTCATCGACTACCTGCGCAACGGCCGCGGTGCCACCAGCGTCGCATCATTCTCGTTGCGTGCCAGGCCGGGAGCGCCCGTAGCGATGCCGTTGCGCTGGAGCGAGCTGGGGCGGGTGAAGGCAGGCGATGTCTACGATCTGGGATCGGCCCGTCGCCGCATGGAGCGCATGAAGGCACATCCGTGGGGGGCTTGGACAGAGGTCAAACAGGACTTGGATGGCGCAATGCGCCTAATCGACACGATAGTCCCCAAGGCGCAAGGAAACCAGCGCAAGAATAGATGACGCGAACATCCGGACGGGGAGGGGATGGTCCTTACGCAAACTGACCTTTGCAGATCGTTGGCGGTTCACGCAGGTGGCCACTATCGGTCAATAACAGGTGCCAGTTGGGCCATGCCCCGATCAATGACAACTTCTCTCCGGATAGCCTCCTCTTCGAGGATCCAAATATCTCGAACAGTGCCTTGCTCTACTGTTGCCTTGCGTGCCTTCTCCGAAAGCACATGTCGAGCATGTGCCGCCTGCAGTGCGCTTCAGCATCCATGAACAGTCCGGCACTCACAGCCGTGCACGCCGTGCTTACATTGTCCATTCCAATATCCGCGTGGCATGAGGCTGACAGGATGCGATGTGTCCATGCAGGAGCGGAGGAGCGCGTCGGCTGATCTCGCGCTGGTTGCCGTGCTGGTCGCGGCAGGCGCTTGGTTGTCCAACACCTGGGGCGGACGCCCAGGGGACCTGTCTGCTGTCTGGATTTCAGGAGGCATCCTCTGTGCATGGCTGTTGCTCCGGCCCAGCGCCTCGTGGGTAGCGTATTGCGTGGTGGGCGGCATCGCCGATATCGCAGGCCAGTGGGCGGCCGGCACGGCAATTCCCATGGCCATCGCCCTGTCGATCTGCCAGGGAATCGAAGTGGTGGGCGTGGCATATTTCATCCGCCGCGAGATTCCCAACATCCGCGACCCCCGCCACTGGATACATCTGGGTGGCGTGGCGACGGTCAGTACACTGCTCGCCTGCGCGGTCTCGGGCCTCCTCGTTGCCGCACTGGCACACCACGTCATGAAGGCAGACTTCGGTGTCGCGTTCGCCACCTGGTACGGTGCGCACGTGTTGGGCATGGTTATCGTGGGTACCGCCACCCTCGTGCTGCACGTCGAAGGCCTGCGCGCATTGGCTCCACGCGGCCGGCGCACCCGCTTCGCAGTCAGTATGGGATTGATTGCAAGCGTTGGACTGGCAGTGTTCACCCATCCGTATCCGGTGCTCTTTCTCACGTATCCACCTTTGCTGCTGGGAGCGTTCCGTCATCGGTTTGCTGGTGTCGCCATCGGCGTGACGCTGCTTGCGGTAATCGGCATAGCGCTCACCACCACTGGCCATGGTCCCCTCGCTGGCATTTCCACCTCGCAGCCCGCGGTGGGTATCGTGCTGTTGCAGCTCTATCTGGCGGGCGGCTGCCTCCTGACCATCCCCGTGGTGCTGGCAATGGCGGAGCGCGATCGGTTGACCGCACGCGTGCGGGACAGCGAGCAGCGCTACCGACTGCTGGCAGATTTCTCGGGCGACCTCGTGGTGCGACTGAACCAATCGGGCGAGCGCACCTACGTGTCGCCTTCCGCAAGAGAAATGCTGGGTTGGTCCCCTGAAGAAATGCTGGGGTCCCGCTGGCACCTCATGCATCCTGATGATCGCGAAGGACAGCGGCGGGCGATGGAGGAAGTGGTCGTGTCCGGCCTTCCGCAGACGCATCGCTTCCGGATCCGGCACCGCGACGGCCAATATATATGGGTGGAAGGGGTCATGCGATCCGTTCCCGGCGGCGATCCCTCGGTTCCGGTAGACCTCATCCTATCTGGGAGGGATATCAGCAAGCGAGTGGCCGCTGAGCGGGCCTTGGAAAAGAGCCGACTCGAACTGGAGCGCCTGAGCCTGGTGGATGCCCTGACCGGATTGGCCAATCGACGCCAGCTGGAACGCCGGCTTGCACTGGCCATTGCACGCCTCAACAGGGGCAGGGGCGCCATCGCGCTGTTCTTCCTCGACCTGGATCACTTCAAGGAGGTGAACGATACGCATGGCCATGCGGCAGGAGACGGCGTGATCCGCTGCTTCGCCGATCGCCTGCAAGCGGTGGCGAACGAGGAGAAGGGCCTGGCGGTCCGTTTGGGTGGGGACGAGTTCGTGATTCTGCTCGATGGCAACATCACGGCAGCGGCAGTCGAGGATGTCGCACGACGCATATTGGCATCGGTCGACGCACCCATGTACTTCGGAGAAATTTCGCTGATGCTCACCACGAGTATCGGGATCGCGTTCGCGCCATCGCCTGTGGGGGAGGACGACCTGCTGGCTACGGCGGACGAGGCGCTGTACAAAGCAAAGCAGCAGGGGCGCAATCGGTTCCATCTGACCATGGCGCGTGCATCGCGTCCGCAGCAGTCCGCCCCCAATGTGTCTGCGTAGGCACTCAACTGCCAGTCCGCAGGCACCTGTGCGGCCGACCCATGCACGTGTCCGCTGGAACCGCTGTCGCGGCGCGTGCATGATCGGCGCGTCGAAGGGACGTCCAATATGGCAGGGGTGACGACGCCATGAGAGCGGCGCTGACGCAGGCAACCGCGGCCTCCCCATCCACCGTGCGCTGGATCGGCACCTGCCTAGGCCTATTCATCAGCATTGGGATGGTTCTGACGGTCGTGCAGGATCGGCTTGCACGCGTAGAAGCAGCGCGGCGCCAGAGTACGGCCGTGGCCATTGGTGTGGATCGCCTGCTCCATTACGAGATCCGCAACCTCGAGCGTGCGTTGCGAGGCATGGCGGTCGAAGCGGATGGCTACGTGGAAGACTATCCCGAGCGCAGCCGATGGGATCTACCGGCTGCGATCCGCGGGGTAGTCTCGCGACATGTCGAACTTCAGGATATCGATCTGTACGACGCCGAGGGGCGCGCGATCCATCATGGCGTCGGGGCGCACGAACGTCCGACTCACCCTACATACACTCCCGGGCATGGCGGGGGGCTGGGCGTGGGGCGTCTACAGCAGGAGGGCCATGGCGAGCCGATCATCCCCTTGGCGCTGCGCACACCCGAAGGCAACTGGCTTGTGGCGCGGCTGCGCACGTCGGAGCTGCAGCGCATGCTGGAGGGTCTGGATATAGGTAGGCGGGGCAGCGCGGGAATCCTGGACTGGAATGGCGTGGTGCTGGCGCGCCAAGGCATCAGTGGCGCCTACGTGGGCAGGGAGGTGCCGTTGCCTGCAAACCTCATGCCGGGCGCTACGGTGCAACTGGATATGGTGAGCCGACTGGATGGCATCGAGCGCTTCGCCAGTTTCACCTCGACCAGTGACTATCCTTTCGTTGTGGCAGTCGGTCTTTCGAAACAGGAAGCGATGGCGCCTTGGTGGCGCTATGCGGTCATCGCAGGGTGCCTGTTGGTGCTCTATTGGCTGGGGATGTCTTACCTGATGCGGAGGATGTCGGTGTCCGAGGCTGCGCGCCGTAGAGTCCACGATGAACTAAGGCGACATGCCGACTGGCTCACGAAGGCCCAAGAAGCTTCGCACGCAGGTGTATGGGCAATGCAACTTGGCGATGACCACGTCCGCGCTTCCGCGCATGCCGCCAGCTTGTTCGGTTTTGCCCCTGTCGCGGGCACGCTGCCACTGGCGGAGTTCTTCCAGCGCATGCACGTACTGGACAGGCAGAGGGTCGAACGCGAATTCGAACAGGCGCAGGCAAGCGGGCAGCCGTTCCGCTCCGAGTACCGCATTGTCATGCCGGACGGACAGTGCCGTTGGATCAGTGCGCAGGGCGCGGTGATCGAGGGTGAAGACCACAAGCCACGCATGACGGGCACGATCGTCGACATCACCGAGCGCATGGCGCGGCAGGAAGAGCTGAAGCGCGCGGAGATCCAGTTCCGCGAGTTGTTCGACCTGAATCCACTGCCGTTCTGGGTATTCGATATCGAGTCGCTCCGGTTCCTGGCAGTCAATGCCGCCGCCATTTCCCGTTACGGATACTCGCGCGAAGAGTTCCTGGGGATGACTATCCTGCAGATTCGCCCGGCTGGAGAGGTCGAGGCGGTACTCGCGTCGGTCAATGACGGTGCCGAGCCACGCGAAGCCTCGCCTGTATGGATTCATGTCCGCCGCGACGGAACGCCCATGCATGTCCGCGTGCACAGCAGCAGCATCGTGTTCAATGGGCGTGCAGCGCGGTTGGTGCTCGCTGAGGACGTGAGCGATCGGGTGGCCCACGAGAAGGATCTCGCGTGGCGGGCTGCGCATGACGAGGGCACGGGCCTGCTCAATCTGCGTACGTTCGTCGAACAGCTGGATGACCCGCCGGAACCGGTCGGAAACAACGGGATCTATGCTGTCGCTTACGTGCAGTTGCGCGATCTCGCGTTCGTTTCGCCCACTTTCGGGCACCGTACGCGCGACGAGATGATCTCCGGCATCGCGCGGCGTCTCGCTGCCGTCGCGGGTCGGCACGGTCCGCTAGCCTACGTGCCTGCCGATGCCTTCGTCGCCGTGACGCGCCATGCGGCCGACTGGAACGAACTGGTGGACGAGCTGCTCACTGCATTCTCCGAGCCCGTCGAGTCGGGAAGTGGAAGCCAGCGCATGGAAGCATGGATCGGAATCGCCTTCCGGCAAGCCCCCGACCAGGGGGCGGAAGAGGTCGTGGCACATGCATCGCTTGCCGCGCTGCAGGCCCGCGCCGAAAACAGCAGGACGATGCACTACACCGACAGCATGGCGGACGACGCCAGTCAACGACTCGCTATGATCGATCGCCTGCGACGGGCGCTGCCGGGCGATGAGTTCGAGCTCTTCTTCCAGCCCATCCAACGCATGAAGGATAGTGCGGTCTTTGCAGTCGAAGCGCTGTTGCGATGGCGTACCCCAAGTGGCTACGTTGCACCGGATAAGTTCATCCCCCTGAGCGAGGAATCGGGCCTCATCGTGCCCATCGGCGATTGGGTGATCGACAAGGCGGCACAGGCATATCAGGCGGTGGCGGCGGCGGGATTCCCCGGAATGGCCATCGCGGTGAATGTTTCCGCTGTGCAATTCATGTCGGGGAGCGTTCCCCGTCTACTCCGGAGTGTCCACGAGCGCTATGGCCTCCCGCCCGGCAGCTTGCATGTCGAGTTGACAGAGAGTGTCATGCTTCGCCGCCCCGATATGGCGCGGGCGGCGATGGAGGAATTGCAACGCGATGGCGTGTTCATTTCCATCGATGACTTCGGCACCGGCTTTTCAAGCATGACGTACCTGCGCGACTTACCGGTGGATTGCCTGAAGATCGACCGCAGCTTCGTCCGCCAAGTGCACCGCGACGCGAGGAATGCATCGATATGCCAGGCATTGATAGCACTTGGGCGCGGACTCGGCCTCGACATCGTGGCCGAGGGCGTAGAAGCCGAGGAGGAGCTGGCCTGGCTGAAGCGGCATGGCGTCGACAGTGTCCAGGGTTTCCTGATCGCACGGCCCGCTCCGCTGGAAGAATTGCTCGCCTGGCTCGCGGCGCCTAAATGAGCGCTGGCATCACCGATTCACATATTTTCGGTACGCATTCGTTGTTGTCCGAAAGCTGGAATCTCAGTCTGATGTTGGAGTAGTGGCAGTATCGACATATTTCCTAGTGTTCTATCGCCATCTTGCTGTGGCCTAAGATCCGAGCGCCTTCAACACCGCCTGCGCTAAAAGGCGCGCTGCTCCTAAGCGTGGTAGCCGGCCAGCACGGTATTGGCTACGTGTTTGTCCATGAGCACCGCGCCGTTGGTACGCACGCGATCTTCGATGGAATTGCGTCTTGCCGTGCCATGCGATACAGATGTGGGGTCGCTCGGATCCCTATAGTGCGAGCCTAATGGGGCCATAGGTTACAGCCGCGAACTAGACGCGCGCATGGCTGAGATCTAGCCAGTCTTAACCATTTAACTCGTGCTCCATCCGTTCCTGCGGGCTAGTGCAATAGCAGCGCTTTCGGCCCTATCGCGGCTAACGTGGCGCTCAGTGGTGACCACGTCGACGCGTGCACGCCCCTCTGCAATGCGGAACATTGCGCGGCCCTGCCAATAGACCATTTCCAGCGGATCAATCTTCTCGATCGTCTGTACAGTCAGTTGGTGTCCGTTGTCCGTGATCGTCCTTACGGTCATAGCTTGCCCCTCGCTACGTGGAAATCTACTTCAAGGACCTACGGCACGGCAAAGGATGCACCGGACCGCGAATCTTTGCGGCCTTCAGTGCGCTCCCTTTGGATCTTGCCCTGCACCGTGAAGTGGGCTCGTGGGAGGATGAGTTTGAGGCGAGGGAGCTGAGAGATCTGCTGTCGGCTAGCTGCGACCGGCAAGAACAGGTGATAGACTGATGCTCTTGATAATCATTCGCATTGAAAGCCCTCATGTCCCCCCAACGGTTTACGCGTGGCCTCCTGGCCACCGCCCTGTCCTTGGCCATTTTTCAGGCTCATGCCCAGGCTTCCACTGACGCCGCACCTGCCAACCCTGATGTAACCGAACTGGATTCGGTCCAAGTCTTGGGCCGGGCCCAAACTCTGTACAAGGCCGACGATGCCGCGGTCGGTACCCGCACCGATACGCCCTTGGCTATGGTGCCGCAGTCGGTACAAGTCATGCCCCGCGAACTGATCGATGACCAGGCCGCACGCCAGGTCACCGACCTTTACCGGAGTATCAGTGGCATCAGCTTCTTCAGCTATGCCGGCGTGACCCTGCGGGGATTCCGCCAGGAGAACGTGCTGTACGACGGGCTGCGTGGGGATCCCTATGCAGGCTTCTCCGTCCCGCAATTGTTCAACATCGAACGGGTCGAAGTACTCAAAGGTCCGGCCGGTGCGCTGTATGGCGGCGGCGATGCCGGCGGTGTCATCAATTACGTTACGCGCAAGCCGCAAGCCAAGGTGCAGCGCCGGGCCGAAATCCAATTCGGCAACGAGGATTTTGTTGCCGGTTCGGTCGAGGCGACCGGTCCGCTCACCCCGTCCGGAAGGGTGCGTTATCGCCTGGGAGCCTACGGCGATGGCGAGGAGGGCGTTCGCTGGAATGCGGACAGCCAGAGCGTGATCGGTGATGCCTCGATCGCCATGGACATCGGCAAGACCGGCGAACTGACGGTGCAGTACACCGACATCACCCAGAACCTGGGGGGCAACCGGCTCCGCGGGGTGCCAGTGAACGACAACGGCGAATTCCTCACGAACCGTCGCTGGAATCACAACGAAGCCACCGACTTCCTCGACATGAATGCCAAGGTGCTGCTCGCGCAGTATCGTTTCTCGCCGGCGCAAGCATGGGACGTCGACTTTGCTGCGCGATGGTTCGAGAACAGCGAGCATCAGATCTACCACGAGCCGATGGGCTTGATCGACCGGGACGGCGATGGCACTGCGGAATGGATGACGCGCCAGCTGCGCAACCAGTACCGGGACAACGACGCCATTGCCGTCAACGGCAATGCCGTCTGGCGCTTCAGCACCGGGGCGGTGGAACACAAGTTGCTGTTCGGCGCCGACTACTACCACGTGGATTCGGATTTCACGGCACAGACAGCCAATAGCGCGGACCTGGTTCGCAACGCAGGACCCGTGCCCGGCATCGACCTGTTCAATCCCGTATACGGGGTCACCTCCTACCGCGACTACAACCTCGCCGCCCTTCCGTGGCGCGACACCAGCACCCGCGGCATTCGCTACGGCGGTTACATCCAAGACGAGCTGACCCTGACACCGCGCTGGTATCTGCTGGCCGGCTTGCGCTGGGACGGCTTTGAGGATGAGGACGTGATCGGCGGAACCCGCGTGGACGGTCACGACCTCAGTTGGCGCCTGGGCAGTACCTTCGTGCTGCGTGATGGACTGAATGCGTATGCCAGCGTGGCCAGCGGCTTCGTGCCGCAAGCGACCGGCAACCAGAACCCCGCGGCAGGGGGCCCTTTCGATGCCGAGCAAAGCAAGCAGTGGGAAGTGGGTCTGAAGACTCTGCTGGCCGATGGCCGCCTCACGCTCAATACGGCGCTCTACCGGATCGATCGCAGCAACATCGTGCAAGCCACGGGCGAAGTCGTGGACGGCACCAACCAGCTGGCGGCACTTGGCCTGGTACGCAGCGAAGGCCTGGAAGTCGATCTGCTCGCAGACGTGACCGACCGTTGGGTCGTCAACATCGCATACGCCTACAACGACGCCCGCGTGATCGATGCCGGCAGCAACGGCATCACCAATGCGTCAGGCGATCGCTTCGCCAACGCACCGCGCAACAAGTTGGGCCTGTGGACCCGCTACGACATTCCCTCCATCGCATCCGCCATCGGTTTCGGAGCGGACTACACGGACGAGCGCATCAGCCTGGAGGGGCAGCGGGTCAAGCCGTACACGATCTTCGACCTGAGCTGGCAGACGCAATGGCGGGACTGGAAGTTCCAGGCCAACATCAAGAACCTGTTCGACAAGGTCTATGCGGCCAGCGGCTTCATCGAGCGCAATGGCCATTTCCCCGGTGAACCGCGACGGCTCTACCTGCAGGCGGCCTATACGTTCTGACGTCATGCGCCAGCCACCGCCAGCGACTCCATCATCTTCCTTGCCGACCCAGCCCCACAAGGCGGGCGGAAGGCGCCGTTGGTTCGATCTGCACAGTTGGATCGGACTCAAGCTGTGCCTGTTCATGGGCTTTATCTGCCTGACAGGCACCTTGGCGGTGTTTGCGCAGGAAATCGACTGGCTGGTGCACGCGGAAATGCGCGTGACTCCCGGCGAGCAGCGCGCCAGCTGGGGTCAGATGGTCGATGCGGTGCAGCGGGCCCATCCTGACTGGTCGCTTCAAGGCCTGGCTGCACCGCATGCATCGCGCTTCGCCGCCAAGGCCCAGGTGCGTACGAATGATGGAAGGCTGCGGTTTGTCTGGGTCGACCCGTACACCGGCAAGGTGACGGGGGATACCCATTGGTTCAATGCCCACCGTTTCCTGCGCAACACGCATCGCCACCTCATGCTGCCCGTCAAGTACGGCGTACCGCTGGTGGCAGCGCTGTCGATCCCCTTGCTGCTGTCCCTTGTCAGCAGCCTCTTCATCTACAAGCGCTGGTGGCGCGGATTCTTCAGTTGGCCGCGCGGCGACCGGCCACGCCGTCTTTGGGGCGACATCCATCGGTTGCTCGGTGTCTGGAGCCTGTGGTTCGTGGCGCTGATTGCGGTGACCGGCGGGTGGTATCTGGTCGAATCACTGGGCGGCAAGGCCACGCCTCCATCGAAGATCTCGCTGCCCGGGGACGGCAAGGGCGAGAAGGCGGCACCTGCCGATCCTGTGGCCATCGACCGCGCCGTCGCGGAGTTGGCGAAGCGCTGGCCTGAGCTGAGTGTGGCAGGAGTGCAACCCAGTGCGGCTGGCCAGGGCATCCTCATCGACGGACAAGCGCAGGCATGGCTCGTGCGTGATCGAGCCAATGTCGCTGGCTTCGATCTGCGCGATGGTCGTCTGCTCGAGCTCCAGGATGGCCGCGAGATGAGCGTCCATCAGCGCATCGCCGAGATGGCCGATCCGCTGCACTTTGGCTCATTCGGTGGATGGCAGGTGCGGCTGCTGTGGTTCCTGTTCGGCGCTGCGCTCACGGCGCTCAGCTTCACGGGCGTGTACCTGTATGGCCTGCGGGTAGCCGACATACTGCGCTCGGCCCGCAAGCGGGGGCGTCATGAGTCGACCTGACCCCGGTCCTTGGAGACTGGCCTGGCGCAGCATGGGACGATGGCGATGGCTATGGCTGATGCTGCTGATTCTCTGGCTGGCACTGATTCCATTGGAAGCCATGAAGTAGAGCTTGTCGCTGGCGAAGCAAAGGCTGCTTCCGACCTCGGACCAACCGCTAGCTCCCTGGCCTCTGGAAAATCTCAGCTCCTGCGCATCAGGATCATCTTTTCCTGAGTCATGTCGCGCATGGTGTAGGGAATGCCGCCGGTGCCATACCCGGATTCCTTGCGGCCAGCGAAAGGCATCCAGTCGGTGCGAAAGGCGGTAGGGTCGTTGATCATCACCGCCGAGGCATCCAGACGGTTGGCCGCGCGCAGGGCGATATCAATGTCTTGGGCGAAGATGCTGGCCTGGAAGGCGGTGGGCAGGGCGTTGGCGCGCGCAATCGCCTCGTCGAGATCGCTATAGCGGTAGACCGCGACCACCGGGCCGAAGATCTCTTGCAGGGATACCCGTGCGTCGACAGGGGGATCGAGCAGCACCGCAGGTTGCAGCGTCGTCTCAGAGAGGCGTGTTCCGCCGGTAGCGAGCTGGGCGCCGCCCTTGATCGCCTCCTCGATCCATTCCGCGACCCGGTCTGCCTCTCGTGGCAGAATCAGTGGGCCAACCTCGGTCTCCTTCAACGTGGGATTACCGGTACGCAATCTTTCGATGCGAGCGATGAGCCTGTGCGTGAAGTCGTCGGCGATGTCATGGTGGACGTAGATGCGCTGCGTCGATACGCAAACCTGGCCAGCATGGTAAAACCCGCCCTTCACGATCGGCTCGATGATCTTGTCGAGGTCGGCGCTGCGATCGACGATGGCCGGCGCAAGACCACCATGCTCGAGCGCCGAGCGCGCCCCATGGGCGAGCTTGGCATGCAGCGACCAACCGACTTTGGCCGAACCGATGAAACTCAGGAAGGCGACCCGCTTGTCGGTTGCCAGCTTTTCGGCCAATTCATTGCCTTCCGGTACGAAGCTCTGGCACCAGGGCTCGGGTAGGCCGGCTTCATGTGCCATCGCAACGAACTCGATGCAGGAGAGGGGGGTCGTGCCCGCGGGTTTGACGATGACGGGGCAGCCGACCGCGATGGCCGGCGCGACCTGGTGGACGATCAGGTTCAGCGGATGATTGAACGCCGAGATCGCCGCCACGATGCCGATGGGCTCTTTGGTGGTAAACGCCCAGCGATTCTCCGCAGCGGCCGACAGGCCCATCGGGATCTCTCGGCCAGCGAAGTTCCGCAGTTCGTCGGCGGCGTTGTGGACGCCGTCAATGGCGCGCGTTGTCTCGACGATAGCGTCAGGTAGCGGCTTGCCACCCTCGCGCGCGATCTGCATGGCGAGCTGGTCGCGCTTACCTTCCATCAGAAGGGCCAGCCTGCGCAGGATGGCAATGCGCTGATGCGGCTTGAGCCAGCCGTCACGATCCTTGAACACGCGCTCGGCGGCTTGCAGTTTGCGCTCCAGTGCCATGGCATCGTCGGTTCCCACTTCCGCGATCGGTGCCCGGTCGAAGGCCTGCACGACGTTCAGCATGGTGGATTTCCTCACACGTCAGATGCTCGAGGGAGAAGCGGGGCGCCGTTCTCTACGCGGCTCTGCAAGCCGTCATTGACGACCGATGGCGTCGCGACAGATCCGCTCACGCGCACTCCAGGCCGGGTTTCCTATTGCGCAATTCGTCGACCAGAACGCGCGTGTTCTCTGAATAATCGATCGGCACGTCAACCAGATGGACCCCGCCACCGGCGAAGGCGGCTTCGAGCGTCGGCACGAGATCCTGGACTGCGGTCACCCGCGAACCCTTCGCGCCATAAGCTTGGGCATAGCGCACGAAGTCGGGATTGCCGAAGCGCATGCCGAAATCCGCGAAGCCATCGACTGCCTGCTTCCAGCGGATCATGCCGTACGCACTGTCGTTCAGGATGACCACGACCAGGTTAAGCCCGAGCCTCACGGAAGTTTCCATCTCCTGCGAGTTCATCATGAAGCCACCATCGCCGCAGACCGCCATGACGCGACGATGTGGATAGAGCATCGCCGCCATCATCGCGGAAGGCAGGCCGGCACCCATCGTGGCGAGCGCGTTGTCGAGCAGCAGCGTATTGGCGACATGTGTGCGGTAGTTGCGGGCGAACCAGATCTTGTACATGCCATTGTCGAGACAGACGATGCCGTCGTCCGGCATGACCTCGCGCACATCGTGGACGAGGCGCTGGGGCGTGACCGGGAAGCGATCCTCTTCGGCGCGGTCGTTAAGTCGGGCAAGGATCTTCTGGCGCAGCGCGATCATCCCTTCGTCGGGAGACAGGCGGCCTTCGAGCCGCTCGGCGAGCGCTTCGACGGAGACTCCAATATCGCCGATCACCTCGAGATCCGGATGGTAGACCTGCTCGACCGTGGCGGATTGGTAGCCGACATGGATGACCTGCGGTCCGCCGCTGTTCTTCATGAGGAAGGGGGGTTTCTCGACCGTGTCATGGCCGATGGCGACGATCAGGTCGGCACGCGCGACGGCTTCGTGGACATAGTCGCCCTCCGAGAGCGCGGCGGTGCCCATGTAGAGGTTGGAGCCGCCAGTGACCGCACCCTTGCCCATTTGCGTGTTGAAGAAGGGGAGCTGGGTACGCATAACGAAGGTCGATAAGGCCTCGGTCAGCCACGGCCGGCTACCGGCCGCACCGATCATCACCAACGGGCGCTTGGCGGCGAGGATGGCTTCCACCGCCCGGTCGAGCGCGGCAGGAGGGGCGAGGGGACGCTCGATCGGGTGCACTGGAATGACGGGTGCGCTTTCGACCTCTTCGGCGGCGACGTCCTCCGGCAGTTCGAGATGCACCGGCCCCGGCCTCTCCTCCGTGGCAACGCGGAACGCATCACGCACGGTAGCGGGAATGGACGCCGCGCTGACGATCTGGCGCGTCATCTTGGTAAGTGGCTTCATCGACGCGACGATATCCACGATCTGGAAACGAGCCTGCTTGGCGCTCATCAAGGCTTTCTGGCCGGTAAGAAGGATCATCGGCATGGCCCCGAGATGGGCATAGGCCGCACCGGTCGAGAAATTCAGAGCGCCCGGACCCAACGTGGCGAGGCAGACGCCTGGCTTACCCGTGAGCCGCCCATGCGTCGCCGCCATGAAGGCGGCTGCTTGTTCATGACGCGTCAGGACGAGTTCGATGCGTGAGGTCCGGAGCGACTCCAGGAAGTCGAGATTCTCCTCCCCCGGTACGCCGAAAATACGGTCCACGCCTTCGTTCTCCAGCGCATCGACCAGCAAGGCAGAGCCCTTGCGCATAGTTCGGATCCTTATGGCAGTGAATCGGACAGAACTGGGCGGACGTAGTGCATGGGCGAGTCTAGCAAGCGATACGTTAACTGCGTGGAGCCTGGCGGGACCCGGAGTACGGTGAACCGGCGAGGAAAACAACATGAAGAAGATGATGATTCACGACGCCCCGGCGACACCGTGCGTCTGGCCGCCGCACGGGCGAAGGGAATCGGGCCGGCACTCGTCCTTGCCGGACGTGACGAAGATCCACTGCAGGCTCGCATGCTCGCGCTCGATGACCTGGTCGATGTCAGGCGCGGGCTGCAGGACATCAACGTGCCGCTCAACTGCGCCGGTCCGTTCGTGCACACGGTGGGGCCGCTGATGACCGCCAGCCAGCACGCTGCTTGTCATGAGTCATGCGTATGTCGGAGAGGGGCATGGCGCTGCAAACGCGCTTGCTGGCAATCGTGCTGTCGAGCTCACGCAAAGTTCGAATTGTTGTGCTCCGCAGCATGGGAATTCGTGCGTGGCGTCTTGCATCGGAGTGTTCGGCTGCTTTATGGTGCAATCGATTGCATTGAGGCGAATCTTTGAAGCTTCGCGCCGGTTGGGAGGCCGGGATATCGATGTATGTCTATTCGATCAGAACGGCATGCTGCATCTCGTCCGGTGCATGCCTCGCGATGGCAGCGATGTCTCGAACGATAGTTTCGAGCGTCCGCCGGCCGTGGCTGGATCCATGAGCGCGCAAGGCGAGGGATTCACGCGCCGGGATGCGCTGCGCGCCGCCATGTTGGGCAGCGTTGGGCTGGTCAGTGCCGGCCTGATGTCCGGCACCGGTGCAGCGGCGCCGCTCAAAGGCACGCTGAAACATTCCGTCGCCCGCTGGACATTCCCGAAGTTGTCGATTGCCCAGTTGTGCGAGACGGTGAAGGGCATCGGTTTTGCCGCCATCGACTTGGTCGGCCCGCAGGATTGGCTGACGCTGAGAGCGCATGGCGTGTTCAGCTCGATGTGCAACGGCGCAGAGCTTGGTCTGGATAAAGGCTTCGCCGCCACCCAATTCCACGATCAACTGGTCGAGCGCTATACGCGCCACATCGATTTGGTGGCGGACGCCGGTTATCGCAACCTCATCTGCTTCTCCGGCAATCGCAACGGCATGGATCCTGAGGAGGGCCTGGTCAACGCCGAAGCCGGCCTGAAACGGATCCTGGGCCATGCGGAGAAGCGCGGCGTCATGCTGGTCATGGAGTTGTTGAACTCGAAGGTGGATCACCCCGACTATCTGTGCGACCGCTCCGGCTGGGGCGTGGCGCTGTGCGAGCGGCTGGGCTCCGATCATTTCGGCCTGCTCTACGACATCTACCACATGCAGATCATGGAAGGCGACGTGATCGCCACGATCCGCAAGCACCACGCGTTCTTTAGGCATTACCACACCGCGGGCGTGCCTGGCCGGCACGAGATCGGCGAGGACCAGGAACTCAACTATCCAGCCATCTGCCGCGCCATCCGCGACACGGGCTTCGACGGTTACGTGGCGCAGGAGTTCATGCCCACCGCCGCCGATCCCATCGCCTCGCTGCGCGAGGCCGTGCGTCTCTGCGACATCTGAATCCGATATCCACCAGGGAAATCCCATGGCAGACAATCACTACGACGCCATCGTCGTCGGCTCGGGAATCAGCGGCGGTTGGGCTGCCAAGGAACTGACCGAGAAAGGCCTCAAGGTCCTGATGCTGGAGCGCGGCCGTAACATCGAACACGTCAAAGGCTACGTGAACGCGATGAAGGAATCGTGGGATTACCCGCATCGCAATCATCCCACGCAGGAGATGAGGGCCAGGTTCCCGGTCCGCGCGCGTGACGGCGGCCTGGGCGAGAACACGCTGGACATGTGGGCGAACGAGCAGGATTGCCCCTACACGGAAACCAAGCGCTTCGATTGGTACCGCGGCTACCACGTCGGCGGCCGATCACTCATGTGGGGCCGGCAGAGCTATCGCCTGTCGGATCTGGATTTCGAGGCGAATCTGAAAGAGGGCATCGCCACCGACTGGCCGATCCGCTATGCCGACATCGCGCCCTGGTACGACCACGTCGAGAAGTTCGCCGGCATCGCCGGTACCCGGGAGGGCCTGGACGTCCTGCCCGACGGGGAATTCCTGCCGCCCATTCCTTTGAACATCGTCGAGAAGGACGTAGCCGCGCGGATCAATCAGGCCTTCGGCGGCACGCGCCACCTCATCCACTCGCGCACCGCCAACATCACCCAGCCCAAGCCCGAACAGGGCCGGGTGAACTGCCAGTATCGCAACAAGTGCGTTTTAGGTTGTCCGTTCGGCGCGTACTTTTCCACCCAGTCGGCCACGCTTCCGGCGGCGATGAAGACGGGCAACTTGACGCTGCGGCCGTTCTCGATCGTCAAGGAGGTGCTCTACGACAAGGACCGCAAGCGCGCGCGAGGAGTGGAAATCATCGACGCCGAGAACGGCCAGACCTACGCGTACACGGCCAAAGTGGTCTTCCTCAATGCGTCCTCGTTCAACTCCACCTGGCTGCTGATGAATTCGGCCACCGATGTCTGGGAAGGCGGCCTGGGCTCCTCCTCGGGTGAGCTGGGCCACAATGTCATGGACCATCATTTCCGCGTGGGCGCATCGGGCCGCGTCGAGGGGTACGAGGACAAGTACTATTTCGGCCGTCGCCCCTGCGGTTTCTACATTCCGCGCTTCCGCAACGTCGGCAGCGACAAGCGCGCCTACATGCGCGGCTTCGGCTATCAGGGCAGCGCCAGCCGCACGGGGTGGTCGCGCGAGATCGCCGAGCTCAATATCGGTGCGGAACTGAAGGAGGCGCTGAGCCAGCCGGGCGAGTGGCGCATCGGCATGACCGGGTTCGGCGAGATGCTGCCGTATCACGACAACCGGATCAGCCTGGACCCCGAACGCAAGGACAAGTGGGGTTTGCCGGTGCTGGCAATGGATGTGACCATGCGCGAGAACGAGCTCGCCATGCGCACGGACATGGGCGCCGACGCCGCGGAGATGCTGGCGGCCGCGGGCGTCAAGGACGTCCGGGTGCATGACGATGACTACGCACCGGGCATGGGCATCCACGAAATGGGTACCGCGCGGATGGGACGGGACCGGAAAACGTCTGTACTGAACATGCACAACCAGGTGTGGGATGCGCCGAACGTCTACGTGACCGATGGCGCCTGCATGACCTCAGGCGCCTGCGTGAATCCGTCGCTGACCTACATGGCGTTGACGGCGCGCGCGGCGGACCACGCGGTGCGCGAACTCAAGGCGGGGAACCTGTGATGGAACGTCGGGAACTCCTGAAGATGATCGCCGCCGCCACCGGCGCGGCCATGATCGGCATGCCGGCGTTCTCCTACGCGCAGGCGCCGGTTGCCGGCGCTGCGAGCGCCTTTTCCGAAGTCGATGTGGCGCTGCTGGACGAGGTGGCCGATACCATCCTGCCGCGGACCAGCACGCCGGGTGCCAAGGATGCGGGCGCGGGCGCGTTCATGGCCCGGTACGTGGCCGACTGCTACACGCCGCAGAACCAGGCGATCTTCCGCGACGGTCTGGCCGATCTGGATCGGCGTGGCGGGCAAGGATTCCTCTCACTGTCGCGGGACGCGCGCACCACACTGCTGCGTGCGCTGGATGCCGAGGCCAGGGCGGGGCTGGGTACCACCGCGAAGGAAGGCGGTGTGAACCCGGGGCCGCTGACGCCGCACTACTTCACGATGCTCAAGCAGCTGGCGATCTTCAGTTTCTTCACATCGCGCCCGGGCGCGACCGAGGTGCTCCGCTACATGCCTGTGCCGGGCCGCTACGACGGCGAACTGGGCTACACGCCGGGCACGCCGGCATGGGCCACCGAATGAGCAGCCTGTACCGTCCGTCCGCGCCCCGCGCGTTCACGAGAACCTCCATGACCCCGATGACAAGATCCATGCTGATGGCGACCTGCCTGCTGGCCCCTTGCGTGTTGGCCGCAGCGCCCGCGATCGCGCAAGCCGCCAGCGACCCGCAGCGCGATCCCGCCAGGACCGAAGTCTGGAAGCCAATCCCGGCGATGGTCGCCACGCCCCGCGATGCCGCGCCGTCCGATGCCGTGGTCCTGTTCGATGGCAAGGACCTGTCGGCGTGGGAGGGAGAGCAGGGCGGCGAGGCGGGCTGGGCGGTGGCCGACGGCGCGTTCACGGTGGTGCAGGGCAGCAAGGGCATCCGCACGAAGCAGCGCTTCTGCGATATCCAGCTGCATGTGGAATGGCGCACGCCTGCCGAGACCCGGGGTTTCGATGGGCAGCAGCGCGGCAACAGCGGGATTTTCCTGCAGGAGGTCTACGAACTGCAGGTGCTGGACAGCTACGACAACCCCACGTATCCCAACGGGCAGGCGGCATCGATCTACAAGCAGGCCATTCCGCTGGTGAACGCCTCGCGCGCACCGGGCCAATGGCAGGTCTACGACATCATCTGGAAGGCGCCGCGCTTCTCAGACGGCGGCGGCCTGATCTCACCGGCGCGCATCACCGTGTTGCACAACGGTGTGCTGGTGCAGAACGATACGGTCGTGTCGGGCAAGACCGAATACATCGGCGCGCCCTCGTATCCACCCCACGGCTGCGCCCCGATCTACCTGCAGGATCACGACGCCAGGGTCAGCTTCCGCAACGTCTGGGTGCGCGAACTCTGAGCGGCGCACCGGACGCTCATCCGTCTTCGCTTATTGCTTGAGGAAGGCGACCAGGTCGTCGATTTCCTTTTCCGAGAGCTGGTTGAAGGGCGGCATCAGCCCGCCGCCATTCACGATCTTCTCCCTGATCTGCTTTTCGTCCAGCCGCTTGCCCACGTCAGTGAGGGCAGGGAAGGTGCCCGGAATGCCGGCACGTTCCGCGCCATGGCAGGCCGAACACTGGGTGGCGTAGAGCCGGGCACCGGCCGCCGCATCCCGCGGGCCTCCCGAGATCGCCGGGACCGCGACGGAGGCAGCCACCACGACAGACAGGCCGGCCAACTTGACGAATTTCCCCATGGGGATCACTCCGGTATTCAGCGCGCTGCGTCCGCAGGCAGGTGCTTGTAGAGATAGTCTGCGCCGGCTTTCACCACCGCCGCAGGATCGCGCGGCTGATCGTGCTCGACGATGAACCACTGCACGCCCGCCGCCCTTGCGGCAGGAAGGATCGATGCCCAGTCCAGCACGCCCTGGCCCACAGCGGCGAAGCCGCCCTCGTCCTGCGCCTGGCCCGTGGCGGCGTTGTCCTTGGCGTGGACTGCGAACAGGCGCCCGCGGAACTTGCCCAGCGTCGCCGCTGGGTCGAGCCCGGCGCGCGCCACCCAGGCCAGATCCAGTTCCGTTTTCAATCCGGGGCCGGCCGCTTCGAACAGCAGATCCAGTCCCGTCCTGCCGGCGAAATCCACCAGTTCGAAGTCATGATTGTGATAGGCCAGGGTCATGCCCCTGGCTTGCAGCTGTTTCGAGATGCCGGCCAGTTCCTCGCCCAGGGCCGTCCAGCCGGCCGCGTCGGTCGGCCGCTCCTGTTCGCCCAGATAGGGCACCACCAACACGGTGTTGCCGATCGCCTGATTGAAGGCGACCACGCCATCCAGGTCCGCGCGCAGGTCCGCCAGCTGCACATGGCTGGAGATGACCCTGATCGAATACGTGTCCAGCAACCGCTTCAGTTCGCTGGCGCTGACGTTCTGCGTGCCGACGGTTTCCACCGCCCGCACGCCGGCATGGTGCACGATCTTCAGTTGTTCATCGAGCGAGGCCACATGGCGCAGGGTGTACATCTGCACGGCGATGGGCTCGGCCGGCGCGGCGTCCTTGGCGAAGCCGGGCAGGGAGGACAGGAACAGCAGCGTGGCGGTCGCGACCCTACGCAATGGCATGATGCTCATGGTGTGCTCGGAGTCCGGAGATCTGTGTGGGGGAAAGGAAAGCCGGTCATGTCTTCGATCAGGGAATCGGCGTCCAGGCGCGTGACCTGGCCGAGGCGATGACGCGATCGACGATGAGCGCCGAACGCCGCCCGTCCTCGAACGTCGGCAGCCCTTCGGGCCGTTCGGCGACGATGGCGCGGTAGGTGTCGGCGACAAACGCGTCGAAACAGTTGCCATAGCCCTGCGCGTGACCGGGCGGCAGCACCGACAGCCGGCGTTGTTCGGCGCTTCCCGCTCCCGGACCGCGCACGAAGATCTCCTCGCGCTGGTTGGGCAGGCCGATCCAGAGCCGTTCGCTGTCTTCCTGATCGAAGGCCACGCTGGCTTGCGCACCGTCGATTTCGAACCACAGGCGGTTCCGGCGTCCAGCCGACACCTGGCTGACGGTCAACGAGGCCAGCGTGCCGTTGCCGGTCTTGAACAGCGCCGCGGCCACGTCTTCGCTGGATACCGGCTGCATCGCGCCGCCCGCCGCGGGCGTTGAGAAACTCAGCCCGGTGGTGGCGGCGCGATGCGCGATCACGGTTTCGAAGGTGGCGCTGACGTCCACGAAACGTTCGCCGCTGACCCATTCCACCAGGTCGCACCAGTGCGAACCGATGTCGGCGAAGACGCGCGACGCGCCGCCCAGCGCGGGATCCACGCGCCAATTGTTGCTGGCCGGGTCCAGCAGCCAGTCCTGCAGGTAGCTGCCATGGATGAGCCGCAGCGGCCCCAGGTCGCCGTGAGCGATCCGCGCGCGCGCTTCGCGAACGACCGGGTGATAGCGGTAGACGAACGGCACCGTCGCCACTAGGCCGGTGGAGGCCGCCAGCGCGGAGAGCGCTTCGGCATCCTGCAGGGTGGTGGCGAGGGGCTTCTCGCAGATCACATGCTTGCCGGCTTCCAACGCAGCCTGCGCCATGGCGCGGTGCAGATGATTGGGGGTGCATACATGCACCACCTGCACCTCCGGGTCGGCGAGGGCGTCGCTGAAGTCGCGATAGGCGCGCGGCACGTCCCATGCTTCCGCCACTTCGGCGCCACGTTCCGGCGATGACGCACTGATGCCACGTACGACCGCGCCGGCCAGCAAGGCCGCGCGACGATGCACCGCACCGATCATTCCGGTGCCGACGATGGCGACCCCGAGCTTGCCCATGCGACGGCTCCTCAGCTGACGGACGACGTGGAGGGCGCACCGGCTGAAACCGGCCGCTCGCGGAACAGCAGCAGGAAAGCCACCAGCACGACGAAGGCCACAGCCGCGGGGAACAGCCAGATCTTCTGCCAGTCCGGGCCCGCCGCCGTGGTGTAGTGCTCAACGACCGCACCGGACAGGAAGGTGCCGATCAACATGCCCACACCATAGGTGGCCAGCGTGATGAACCCTTGCGCGCTGCTGCGCACCGCCGGGCCCGCGTGGGCGTCGGTGTAGATCTGGCCGGTGACGAAAAAGAAGTCGTAGCAGATGCCGTGCAGCACGATGCCGATGACCAGCAGCGCGAACCCGCCGTCGGCGTCGCCATAGGCGAACATCCCGTAGCGCACCACCCACGCCGCCATGCCGATCGCCAGCATGGTCTTGACGCCCAGCCGCGCGAACAGGAAGGGCATGGCCAGCATCAGCAGCACTTCGGATACCTGGCCCAGGGACTGCAGGCCGGCCGCACCGCGCACACCCAGGTCGTTGAGGTACGGATTGGTGAAGTTGTAGTAGAACGACAGCGGCACGCAGATGGCGATCGAGGCCAGGAAGAACACCAGGTACGAGCGCGACTTCAGCAGGCGCAGCGCGTCCAGGCCGAGGATCTGGCCCAGCGAAGCGTTGCGCTGCTGCGCGAGCGGCGGCGTGTGGGGCAGGGTGAAGGCGTACAGTCCCAGCATCAGCGACGCAGCCGCGGCCATGCGGAAGGTGAGCTCCAGTCGATGCGCCTGTTCCCACCCCAGCCAGCCGATCAGCACGCCGGCGACGATCCAGCCGATGCTGCCCGCGACCCGCACGGGTGGGAACTGTTTTTCGGGCGACCGCATGTGCCGCATCGCCACGCTGTTCGCCAGGGCCAGCGTCGGCATGAACAACAGCATGTAGGCCATCACATACGCGGCGAACGCGTCGAAGCTCGTCGCCGTGGACGCGAACCACATCAGCACCGCCCCGGCCAGGTGCAGCACCGCCAGAATGCGTTGCGCGGCGAAGTAGCGGTCGGCGATCAGTCCGACCAGAAACGGCGCGACGATGGCGCCGATGGACTGGCTGAGGAAGGCGGTGGCGACCTGGCTTGCGCTGGCCTTCAGCGGGCCCTGCACCAGATAAGTGCCCAGGGTGACGAACCATGCCCCCCAGATGAAGAACTGCAGGAACATCATCGCGCTCAGGCGCGACATGGCGAACGTCATGACTTCCCCTCCCAGGTCGGTGTTCGGTCAGAGCCCCAGCATGCAGCGCAGTGTTTCCCGACTCGCACCGCTGTCGGCGAAATCGTCGAAGGCGCGCTCGGTCACGCGGATCAGATGGTCGCGGATGAAGGCGGCGCCTTCGCGCGCGCCGTCTTCCGGATGCTTCAGACAGCATTCCCATTCCAGTACGGCCCAGCCGGGGAAATCGTACTGCGCCATCCTCGAGAAGATGGCCTTGAAATCGATCTGGCCATCGCCCAGCGAGCGGAAGCGGCCGGGACGGTCGATCCAGTTCTCGTAGCCGCCATAGACGCCGCTGCGCGCACTGGCGCGGTACTCGGCGTCCTTGACGTGGAAGATGCCGATGCGTTCGTGGTAGCGGTCGATGAAGCCGAGATAGTCCATCTGCTGTAGCAGCAGGTGGCTGGGGTCGTAGAGGATTTTGGCGCGCGGATGATGGTTCACTGCGTCGAGGAACCGTTCGAAGGTCGCACCGTCGTGCAGGTCTTCGCCGGGATGGATCTCATAGCAGAGGTCGACGCCGTGGGCATCGAAGGTGTCCAGGATGGGACGCCAGCGGCGTCCGAGTTCGACGAAGGCCTCTTCCACCAGGCCCGGTGGCCGCTGCGGCCAGGGGTAGAAATAGGGCCAGGCCAATGCACCCGAAAACGTGGCATGCGCGGTCAGTCCGAGTCGCTGGCTGGCCTGCGCAGCCACTACCATCTGTTCGACCGCCCACGCCTGCCGGGCGGAAGGATCGCCGCGCTTCTCCGGCGGGGCGAAGCCGTCGAACAGGCTGTCGTACGCGGGATGTACGGCGACCAGCTGGCCCTGCAGGTGGGTGGACAGTTCGGTGATGCGGATGCCATGCCGGTCCAGCATGCCGGCGACATCGTCGCAATACGCCTGGCTCCGTGCCGCCTGCGCCAGGTCGAAGATATGGGGCGCGCTGGTGGGCACTTGTACGCCAGAATAGCCGAGCCCGGCCGCCCACTCGGCCAAGGTATCCAGCCGATCGAAAGGAGGCTTGTCACCGATGAATTGCGCCAGGAAAAGCGCGGGACCCTTAAGTGTCTTCACGGCAATCGGCCTTGATGCAATCGATTGCATCATCCTAGCATGGGGTCCTCGGCAGATGCCTTGTGCAGCGCATCGGAGACGCCAAGGCTGACATGGCAACGATCTACGATATCGCCAAACACGTGGGCGTCTCGGCAGGGACGGTGTCGCGAGCGCTCTCCCGCCCCGAGAAGGTGCTGCCGGCGACGCGCGAGCGCATCGAGCAGGCGGCGGCCGCGCTTGGCTATGTCCCCAATACGATCGCCCGGACGCTCAAGACGCAGCGCAGCGGCAAGATTCTGGTCACCGTGCCGGACATTGCGAATCCGTTCTTCGCACAGATACTTCAAGGCGCGGAAGAAACCGCACAGGCGGCCGATTACGCGGTGCTTCTGGGAGATACCCAGCACCAGCCGGATCGCGAAGAGCGCTATGCGCAGATGCTTCGCCGCAACGAGGCCGACGGCCTGATCGTCCTGGGACATCGGCTGCCGCCGACGGCACGCGAGATCGTCAAACAGTTGGGTCCGCACGCGCCGGTGGTCAATGGCTGCGAATTCGATCCGGCGCTTGGCATTCCAAGCGTTCATATCGACAATGCTGCCGCTGCGCGTGCCGCGATGGAACATCTCTATGGATTGGGGCACGAGCGCATCGCGGTCGTCGGTGGCCCGCCTGACAATCCCCTGCATCAGCAACGACTGGAAGGGGTGAAAACCGCAGCCCGGGCTCGCGGTCGCCTGCGCCAGCTGGTACTCGCGCCGGGCGATTTCTCCGTGGAGTCCGGCTACGCGGCGGCCAGGCGACTGCTGGGGCAGGGCGCCGGCACACCGACTGCCGCCTTCTGCTTCAGCGACCAGATGGCGCTGGGTGTACTGGCCGCCTGCAGGGACCTTGGGCTCAGCGTGCCACAAGACTTCTCGATCGTCGGCTTCGACGACCTAGTCTCATCCCGATATCTCAACCCGCCCCTGACCACCATCAGCCAACCCATGCGCGAAATCGGTATTCGCGCCGTGAAGCTCCTACTTGCCATCATTGACGGCGTGGACGTGCAGCACCGGCAGACGTTGGACTTTGCTTTGATGCTGCGTGGGTCTACTGCTGAGCGCGTGGGATAGGCGAGGGCTACTCCTTCTGCGCCGGAAATGGCGGGTTCCATGTAGCGGAGCGCTGCTCAGATCTCTCCTGCCGTCGCCAACGTGATGCGTGTCCTTCGCGGATGATCAGGGATGTTTATCGGGGTAGGGGGAGAATGGCAGCTTCCGACCTATTCCGTTGAAAGACTCGGTTGAATCGGTCATCTGAAGCTGGTCCACTGACGTCCCATCGATCAAGCGGAAGTCGACGCGATGATGGGACGTCAGGAAGTCGGCCAAGCGCCGCTGTTCTATGTCTTCAACCTGGAAGAGCACGTTCCAGCGAACCATCTGCTCCGCGGCATCGACCAGTTCCTGGACTTGAGCGAATTGCACCGGCACCTTGCGCCGCACCACAGCCATACCGGCCGACCCTCGGTCGATCCGGCGCTGCTGATCCGCATACTGATCGTGGTCTACTGTTTCGGCATCCGCTCCGAGCGCCGGCTATGCGAAGAGGTGCATCTGAACCTGGCCTACCACTGGTTCTGTCGGCTGGGCCTGGAAGACGCGGTGCCGGACCATTCGACGTTCTCCAAGAACCGGCTCGGCCGGTTCCGCGACAACGACACGCTGCGGTTCGTGTTCGAGAAGGTGTTGGAGCGCTGCCTGGCCGAAGGCTTGGTCCGTGGCGAAGGCTTCGCCATCGATGCCAGCGTCATCAAGGCGGATGCCAACCGCCAGCGCGGTGTTCCGGGCAGCGAAGCCAGCTGGGACCGGGAGTCGTCGCTCACGCGGCCGGTACGCGAGTATCTGGAGGCGCTGGACGCCGCCGAGGAACCGCGCAAGCCGCCGAAGAACGTGTCGCTCACGGATCCCGCGGCGCAATGGACCGCTGCGCCCGGAGGGCCAGCGTTCTACGCCTACTCGACCAACTACCTGATCGATACCAAGGCCGGCGTCATCGTCGATGTGGAAGCTACACCCGCATACCGCACGGACGAGCTCAACGCCACCCGAATCATGGTGGATCGCGTCGAGAAAGGGTTCGATATCAAGCCGACGCATCTGATTGGAGACACCGCCTACGGTACCGCCGAGATGCTGGGTTGGATGGTCAACGAGAAGGCGATCGAGCCGCACATACCGGTGTGGGACAAGGCCGAGCACAAGGATGGTTCGCTGGGACGTTCCGACTTCCGTTGGGAAGCTAAGGCCGACGAGTACCGCTGCCCGCAGGACAAGCCTCTGCGTTCAACCGGCAAGCCCACGTCGGATGACACGCTGATCTATCGCAGCAGCGTCTACGACTGTGCCGGCTGCGAGCTCAAGTTACGGTGCTGCCCCAATACCACGCATCGGAAGATCGCTCGGCAGGTCAACGAATCCGCGCGCGACGTGGCTAGTCAGTTGGCAACGACACCTCGATATGCGCGGTCGCGACGACATCGCAAGAAGGTCGAAATGCTGTTCGCCCATCTCAAACGCATCCTGCGGCTGGATCGCCTGCGTCTGCGCGGACTGAAAGGTGCCCGCGACGAGTTCCTATTGGCGGCCATCGCGCAGAATCTGCGAAGAATGGCTGCGTGGTTGATGCCGAAAGGCGCGGAAGCGGGGATTGCGGTTCCCATTCAAGGCATGGGGGCGCTTACGCGCCCGCACTTGGTTCATCCCGGATCGAACAATCCTGGTTCCGGCTCCATGGTCACGTGGCGCTCCCGCTCCAGATCCGAGTTTTTCAACGGAATAGGCCCAAAGCGGAAATCCATGGGAATGGAGCCATTAGCACAAGAGATGGAGGGGTCGCCACACGAGAGTAGCACCAGTGATGGCCAGAAGCGGAAAATCCCTCCTGTGCCAACAGCGGGTATCCGAAGTGCCGCTGAGTCAGCAGCCCGTCGCACGCTGGGCAATGATTTCGTGCGAGCGGAGTATCGGTCTCCGGCGTAGGGGTTGTCGCAGCCGCCTACCCAGTGAGCGAGGCGATCGCCTCGCGCCTCACGACCTCCGGCGGGCAGGCGCGCGAGGTCGGCCAGCTTACGGTTCCGACACGGCTAGAAGCGATCAATCACCAAGGATCAAGGCCTCGTCCTTGGTCGCGCCTAGGACGAAGACAGTCTTACGACGAGCTGCTCGAAATGACAAAGCAAGGTGATCTCTCCAGGGAAGTCCAAGGAAGCGGCGATCTCTGATTCACCGTTCGTCAGCTACATGTATTTATGTCTAGGTTTCTGTCCTGGACGGCAGAAGTGTGCCGTTGGGCGAGATGAAGCGGCCCATTCAAAGCATCTTGGTGCGCCAGGCTTCTGAGCACGCCGCAGGGGGAGAAAACAATGTTGGGGATGTCTTCTAACTCACGGGGGCGATATGCGTTCGGCTATCAGATTAGCGGTGCTTACGTCGGCAATGGCGTTTTCGGGGTGCGCCAACATCACTCCAACGCTCATTGATGCCGGGGACGGCTCGATGAAAGACGGTGGGCTTCGCTACTATGAAACCCGCCCGTTTATCGTAGTAAAAGAGCCTTACCCGATCGGCTCAAAGGCATTCTTGGTATCGGGCAGGGTTGCCGGTGACGGCAAGACAGTGATGCTAACCGCTGTCCCCGACGAGCTAAGGGTTCTCGTGCCCATGCAGCTAGAAGGTGGCGGCAGCGTTCCGGCAGCTAGCGTGCTAATCGCTCATCAGGACGTGAGAGATCAGGTCGACGCGCATGGTGCAGAGGGAGCTGCCGGGGATAAGCCAGAAGAAGAGGGCGCACAGGACGGCAAAGAGGATGAAGGGGATGAGCCCAAGGATCCGGCTACAAAGCGAATGGGGCTTTCAAACATATCTGTGACCACCGACCTAGCAGCTCTAGCACGCTTTGAGCTGTCGAAGAGCATCTCACTCATCTATCTTCCTGACTACGAGCGAGAGTTCATCGTTGATACCAAGAGTAAGCTTGGAACGACGCGACTGACACTGAATCTTGGTCCTGGGTCCAGTCTGCTCGGAATGTCGGGTGATGTCGACAATTCTGTGGTGGTAGAGGCGTTGCTGGACAGCACTAAAGCGCTCTTGACCGGCGGAACCGATCGTTTGTTAGGACTAGTAACGGGATCCAAGGATTCGGGCACGGGGGGCGGTGTGGTGGCCCACAGTGCCGCTGGAGAACTTGCGAAACTAGCTGGTCAGCCAGTAACACTACGAGCGCACCTTGTGAAGATCGCGGCGATGGGCATGTACCCGATCGTCAAGCCCAGTGAGGTCGGGGGCTATCACCCACAGACACCTTATCAAACAGAGCGTCGCTTCGTGCTGCCGGTCGCGGGCTACCAGATTCCTTACGACTACTACGAGGTATTGGTTTTCGAACATGTCCTGGGTAGCTCAACGGGGGGGCTGCTGAGTACCAGTCCGGCCTCGGGAGATGCGACGGGGAATGCCACTCCCGATTGCTCAGGGAAAATAAAGCCCGACGACATGGATGACTGGTGGGATAAGGAGGTCGCGGGCGCTGCCGATGCCACAGAGAAGGCACGGATGGGTCAACTCGACGTTGAGCCGAAAGCATCAGCCGGAAAGGAGTGCTACGACGCTGCTGACATTCGTGTTAGAGCCAAGGCGGGCAGCCCAGCTGCCACCGAAACAGACCGCGCAAAGGTTGAGGCCGCATTCAAGAAGCGGTTCCCTAAGACCACTGTCAAGGTAGTGCTCGGCTAACCAGGGCCTGCCAACAGTTTAAGGACAGTGCCATGCGTTGGAGCGACCTTTCGTTGGAATCCAGATGCAGCATTGTCGCGGCTCTGGCAAGGCATCTGCACAAGAACCCGCCTTGGGAGTTTGAGGTGTGGGGTGTGACTAGTGTTGGCTTCGGTTGGCGGACTTACGAGCGGGACGCGGGGCGCATTTCTCGACGCAGCCCAGTATTGGTACTGGTTGTTCCTCGTAAGTTGCCTTCGGAGTCGCTTGCATCAGAAGAAAAAATCTCTCGCAGCTTGAACATACGGCGAGTGATTAATGGGATCGAAGTTGCGCTGAAGGTCCCGGTAGATGTCTGCAGACGCGGATCAGCCGCGCGTGCACACTCGCCCCGCCTGACTCCGCAGATAGCGGGCGGGTCGCGGTATGGCACCGCGTGCGTGATTCTTGAGGATGAGGAAGGTAGGCGCTGGATACTGAGCTGTCACCACGTCATCGGTGACTCGAACATCAATCCGTCGTTGGAACCGAATACCGCCGTAGGCCTAAGCGTTGGCAGCAACATCCAGTTGGGAGTAGGGCGACGATTCGGTCCGCTTTCCGCTGGCGCAAGTGACTGCGTGGATGCCGCCTTGGCGCGAATCGTGTCCAGGCATCCTGTCAGCACTGATATATGGTCATTCTATCCATCCGGATACCCCGATTCCTTCGCCTACTGGAGCGAGGCGCGAGCTGAGGCCAAGATGTTCTGCACCGGGCTTGTTGTGCCTTTGCGGTTCCTGAGAGTCGAATTTGATCGTCAGGTGAGGTACTTGGGCGGCGGACGCGCATATATACGTGAGGTTGCTATCTTTGAGGTAACGAGGGCTGGTTCGCGTCCCGCGGGCGGCGATAGCGGCGCCCCCGTGGTGTCGGTGAACGGTCAGTGGCTAGGCATGTACATCGGCGGCGGATTGATGACGATCGACGGTGCGCAGAGGCGGGTGGCCGTGGTCATCCCGCCGCACGTGATTCTTGAGGAGCCGAGTCTTGGGGTAACACTGGAGCTTTCTGAGTAGCGCTAGGTTGTGCAATCAGTTGCACCGGATCTTCTCGCTCGGTGGCGAGGTCCCGTCCGTAGCATTGATCTGGTCAGTTCGGGCTACACCCCACTTACTCAGGCGGAACGCGGCCTCCAGTACTACGCTCGTGCAGTCTCTCCTGAAGCCATCCTGCAGTGTGGGCCAACCAGTTGAGAGGCTCGCGATCCTGGCCCCGAACGTCGAACCACCAGCCGGCCTCGGCCACAAGTAATTTCGCATAATGCCTATTATGTAAAAGACAGGGCGCAGCGCCGGTCAGATCTCCAAACGGTTCTGCCTGTACCAAGCCACCGCCCCCAGCAGCCCCAGCTGCCCATGCTCCACACGCCATACCGGCACCCGTTCCAACTGTTCGGTCATCACGCCCTTGTTGAGGTACCGCTGCAGGAAGCGCCCGTCGTGCAGGAACTGCGGAATGTGCGCCGTCACGCCGCCTGCCAGATACACGACCCGGGCACCGAAGATGATCGCCAGATCCCCGACCACGCTGCCCAGCCAGCCGCAGAACGTCTCGAGTGTTTCGCGGGCCAACACATCCGTCCCGGCAGCCGCCACCAGCGCGCCTGCGTCGGCATGCACCGGCTCAGCGCCGCGCAACTCGCACAGGCACCGGTACAGATTCATCAGGCCCGGACCGGACAGCACATGCTCGTTGTGCAGGTATGGACGGTCCCTCAACAGCCGGCGCACGATGTCCAGCTCCAGCGCATTGCCGGCCGCCAGCGATGCCTGGCCGACTTCCGTCGGCAGCACACGCGGCGGTTGGCCTTCGATCCAGACGGCGGCGCCCAGTCCCGTGCCGGGGCCGATCACCAGCGCCGGCGACGACGTGGCCAAGGAGTTCAATGGCGTCAGCGGTGACAACGTATCCGGCGCCAACGTAGGCACCGCATTCGCTACCGCCTCGAAATCGTTGATCAGCTGCA
Organism: Pseudoxanthomonas sp. 3HH-4; assembly: GCF_006716465.1. Taxonomy (GTDB): domain Bacteria; phylum Pseudomonadota; class Gammaproteobacteria; order Xanthomonadales; family Xanthomonadaceae; genus Pseudoxanthomonas_A. The sequence goes on from NZ_VFPB01000003.1 coordinate 84,100, forward strand.
CCCAGGCCAGGCCGGCACCCACGCGCGTCTGTTCCACCGACACCGCCCACGGCAGGTTCGAATTGATCAGACGGTCGCCTTCCAGCACACCGGCGATGGCTACCACCGCGCCATGGCACGGTGTGCCGGCCGCATAGTCGTGCAGGATGGAGGCCAGATCCGCATGCTCGGCGCAGGCGTAGCGACGGTAATCGTGGATGTCGTTGTTGCCTTCGGCCTCGATCCAGCCGAGGCGGGCATACGTGCCGCCCACGTCGGCGACGATGATGCGTGCACGCGAAACATCCTGCGTGTGTGCTACGAGAACGCCTGTCGGCACCTTGTCCATCGTTACCGTGCCTGCCATGCGAATGCCACGCTGCCCAAAGCCTGAAATACGCGACAAGGATAACGTGTCGTTGTCCGATCGTGGCGTGAGCCGACCGCGGACGGCGCGTAGCTCACCCTACGGAAAGGTACGTGCACGGGTCATGGCGTATCATGCGGGCATGTCCCGGTTCGCCCCCCTGCTCCGTGCCCTGCTCTGCCTGGCGTTGCTGCTCAACGGCACGGCGTACGCGCATGCCGCCACGCGCATGGCGATGGGCGACGTGGTGGCCGCCGTCCAGGCTGCCGAGGACACGCCGCCGTGCCACGAGGGCATGGACATGGCAATGCAGGTGGATGGCGAAGCTTCTTCCGGTCACCACGACGCCGATGCCGGCCTGCCCGATTGCTGCAAGGCAGGGAGCTGCGACGGCTTCTGTGCCCAGCACGCGCCTGCGCTGACCTGGCTGACCCCGCTGGGGGCACTGCCGTATCCGCAGGCAGAAGCTCCCGCCTACCGTGCCGATGCGCACGCATCCGTACGCCTGTCGCACCGTCACCGACCTCCCATCCTGGCGGCCTGACGCCGCATTCCCGCGGCTTTCCGCAGGGCCGGTGGCGCGTGTCGCGCGCCGGATCCACGACCACGACGGACGCCACCGCCACAGCGGTCGATCGCGCCGACGATGCACAGGATGCTTGCAATGAACCACGATGAATCCACACCGGGACGCCTGGGCGCGTTCCGTCCCACACGCCGCCAGTTCGTCACCGGTCTGGCCACCGGCAGCGTCGCACTGGGCCTTGGCCTGGCGCGCATGCCCGCCTCGGCCGGCACGCCCGTACGTCGCGGCGGCGCGGCGCTCGTCACCGGCACCGACTTTGCGCTGAGCATCGGCGCGATGCCGGTCGACATCACCGCTCGCATGCGGCCCGCGATCACGGTCAACAACAGCCTGCCCGCCCCCACGCTGCGCTGGCGCGAAGGCGATACCGTCACCGTTCGCGTCAGCAACCGATTGCGCGACATGACCTCGATCCACTGGCACGGCATCCTGCTGCCGTCGAACATGGACGGCGTGCCGGGCCTGAGCTTCAACGGCATCGCCCCGGACGAAACCTTCCAGTACCGCTTCCAGCTGAAGCAGTCCGGCACCTACTGGTACCACAGCCATTCGCTGTTCCAGGAACAGGCCGGCCTGTACGGTGCGCTGATCGTCGATCCGCGCGACCCGCCCCCGTATCACCACGACCGCGAGCATGTCGTGCTGCTGTCGGACTGGACCGATCTTGATCCGGCCGCGTTGTACCGGCGCATGAAGAAGATGCCGGAACACGACAACTACTACCAGCGCACGCTGGTGGACTTCGTACGCGACGCGAAGCGCGATGGGCTGGCGGAGACGGTCGAGGATCGCGGCATGTGGGGGCGCATGCGGATGACGCCCACCGACATCTCCGACATCAACGCGCACACCTATACCTATCTGGTGAATGGTGCGGCGCCCGCCGGCAATTGGACCGGCCTGTTCAAACCGGGCGAGAAGGTGTTGCTTCGCTTCATCAACGGCAGCGCGATGACCTATTTCGACGTGCGCATACCGGGGCTGAAGATGACCGTGGTTGCCGCCGATGGCCAGTACATCCATCCGGTGAGCGTGGACGAGTTCCGCATCGCGGTGGCGGAGACGTTCGACGTGATCGTCGAACCGAAGGGCCAGGACGCTTTCACCATCTTCGCGCAGGACATGGGCCGCACCGGCTACGCACGCGGCACGCTGGCCGTCCGCGACGGGCTGGAGGCGACGATTCCATCGCGCGATCCACGTCCGCTGCTGACGATGGCCGACATGGGCCACGACATGGGCGGCCATGGCGCGCAGAAAGGCATGGAAGGCGGATGCGGCGCGATGATGGGCGAAGGCGGCTGCGGTGCGAACATGGGTGCGATGGATCACGGCGCTCACGGCGCGACGTCGAACGCGCCGAATCATCCCGCCAGCGAAACTGGCAATCCGCTGGTCGACATGCAGTCGTCCGCCAGCGAACCCAAACTCGACGATCCCGGCATCGGCCTGCGCGACAACGGACGCCAGGTGCTGACGTACGGCGCGATGCGCAGCCTGTTCGACGATCCGGACGGGCGCGAACCGGGGCGAACCGTGGAGCTGCACCTGACCGGGCACATGGAGAAGTTCGCCTGGTCGTTCGACGGTATCCCGTTCGCCAGCGCCGACCCGCTGCGACTCAATTACGGCGAGCGCATGCGCATCGTGCTGGTCAACGACACGATGATGCAGCACCCCATCCATCTGCACGGCGTCTGGAGCGACCTGGAGGATGCGGAAGGCGCATTCCAGCTGCGCAAGCACACCATCGACATGCCGCCCGGCACGCGGCGCAGCTATCGCGTTCGCGCCGATGCGCTGGGACGGTGGGCCTTCCACTGCCACCTGCTGTACCACATGGAAGCCGGGATGATGCGCGAAGTGAGGATCGAGGCATGAAGACCTTCCTCACCCCTGCCCCGCTCCGCCTCGCCTCCGTCGTTACCGTCATGCTGGGCGTGGCCGCGCCTGCCATCGCGCAGCATCATGACCACTCACAGCCTGCGAAGCAGACACAGGACACGCTGGCGCGGGACGAGCACGCGCATCACGATCACGGCGCCATGTCCCAGCCAGCGCCGGCGACGACACCCGCTGCGCCGCGCGAACCGATTCTCGCGATCACCGCGGACGACATGGCCGCTGCGTTTCCCGCCATCGACCACCACGCCATGCAGCACCCGCCTGCGTTCAACTACAAGGTGACCTTCAACCGGCTGGAAGCCTGGGATGCGGACGAAGGCACCGGCCAGGCCTGGGAAGGCAGCGCCTGGTTCGGCACCGATACCGACCGCCTGTGGCTGCGCAGCGAGGGCGAGCGCATGGGAGGCCACACTGAGAGCGCCGACCTGGAAGTGCTGTACGGCCGCAGCGTCTCGCCGTGGTGGGATGTGGTGGCCGGCGTGAAGCACGACTTCAAGCCCGGCGACGCGCGCAGCTGGGCGGCGTTCGGCGTGCAGGGCATGGCGCCCTACCGCTTCGAGGTGTCGGCAACCGCGTACGTCGGCGAAGACGGACAGGTCGCCGCAAACGTCGAGGCCGAGTACACGCTGCGCATCACCAACCGCCTGATCCTGCAACCGCTGGTGGAAGTGGACATCGCAGCGAAGGATGATTCCGATTACGGCGTCGGACGCGGCATCTCCGGCATCGAAGCGGGCCTGCGCCTGCGCTACGAAGTGACGCGCCGTTTCGCGCCCTACATCGGCGTGGTGCACGAACGCACGCTAGGCGACACCGCCGATCTGCGCCGCGCTGACGGCGAAGACACGCGCGATACCCGCATCGTCGCGGGCGTCCGGATCTGGTTCTGATGGAGGACTTCATGAAATACCACACGCCCCTGCCCCGCCTCGCCTCCGTCCTGCTGCTCGCCACCATCCTCACCGCCTGCACGCAGGCGGTGCCGGCAGCGGTGGACAGCGCCCTCGCGGCGACTGCTGCATCGGCTAAGCAGCAGAAGGCCGCGGCGGCCGCGACGCCGAAGATCACGGTCCATCGCGATGCCTACTGCGGCTGCTGCCATCTGTGGGTCGAACACCTGCGCAAGGAAGGCTTCGACGTGGACGACCGCGTGGAGGACGCCATGAGTCCGGTGAAGGAACGGCTGGGCATCGTACCCGCGCATGCGTCCTGCCACACCGCCGAAATAGAGGGCTATGTAGTCGAGGGCCATGTGCCGGCATCGGACATCCGTCGCCTGCTGCGCGAGAAGCCGGCCATCCGTGGCCTTGTGCTGCCCGGCATGCCGATGGGCTCACCGGGGATGGAGGTGGAAGGGGTCGACGCACCGGCCTACACCGTGCTTGCGCTGCACGGCGACGGCAGCACCACGCCCTACGCCGCGCATTCGCCGTGAACCGAGGGGACGGCACGGATGCCGTCCCACCCCTTGACTCTGGAGCGTACTCCAGGGTGCAGACTGCAGGCACTTCGAGGAGTTCCCGCATGAACATCGGACAATTGTCCCGCCGCACCGGCGTCCCCATCGACACCGTGCGCTACTACGAAAAGCAGCGCTTGCTGCCTACGCCCACACGCAGTGCCAGCGGCTACCGGCACTACGAAGCAGACGATGTGCTGCGACTGAATTTCATCCGCCGCGCGAAGGCGCTCGGCTTCACGCTCGAGGAAATCCGCGACCTGCTGGCCCTCAGCAGCGCACACGACGGCGACATGGCGGCCATTCGTTCCGCCGCCACCGACAAGCTGGTCGACGTGGAACAACGCCTGGCGGAGCTGACGCGCGTGCGTGACGGATTGCGCCAGCTGGTCGATGCATGCCCGGGGCATGGCGCGCTGAACCAGTGCCCGATCCTAACGGCGCTGGGAGGTGAGGCATGAGCCCCGCACCGCACACGCACGGCCACCCTCCGGCGCAACACACGGCGAAGCCCGCGTGCTGCAGCGGCCCTGCCACGGCGCGCGCCGACGATGGCACACACGCCATCGATCCGGTCTGCGGCATGAGGGTTGATCCGCTCCCCACCTCGCACCATGCGGAGCATGCAGGCCAGGCCTACCATTTCTGTTCCGCGGGTTGCCGGACGAAGTTCATCGCCGATCCCGAACGCTATCTGCATCCGGCCACTGATGCCGCGCCGGCACCTGCGGGCACGCCGTACACCTGCCCCATGCACCCGGAGATCGTGCAGGAAGGCCCGGGCACATGCCCGCTCTGCGGCATGGCGCTGGAACCCATGCTGCCCTCGCTGGACGAAGAGGAAAATCCGGAGCTGACGGATTTCCGCCGGCGCTTCTGGTGGACGCTGCCCTTCAGCGTGGCCACGCTGCTGCTGGCCATGGGGGGCATGTATCTCGACGTCATCCCGCCCACCGTGCGCACCTGGCTGGAATTCGCGCTCAGCACGCCGGTCGTGCTGTGGGCCGCATGGCCGTTCTTCCAGCGCTGGGCGCAATCGATCCGGCATCGCAGCCCCAACATGTGGACGCTGATCGGTACCGGCGTAGCCGCAGCTTACGGTTACAGCGTGGTCGCCGTGCTGGCACCGCAGCTTTTCCCGCCCTCGTTCCGCGACCATGGCCACGTCGGTGTCTACTTCGAAGCGGCGGCGGTGATCGTGTCCCTCACCCTGCTCGGCCAGTTGCTGGAACTGAAGGCGCGCTCGCAGACCTCCGCCGCGATACGCGCTCTGCTCGGTCTCGCGCCGAAGACCGCACGCCGCCTGCGCGACGATGGCGATGAGGAAGACATCGATCTCTCGCACGTGCACGTCGGCGACCGGCTGCGCGTGCGGCCGGGCGAGAAGGTACCGGTGGATGGCGTAGTGCTGGAAGGCCGCACGCACATCGACGAATCCATGCTGACCGGCGAGCCGATGCCGGTGGAGCGTGCGCCGGGCGACCGCGTGATCGGCGCCACCCTCAATGGCGCGGGCAGCCTGGTGATACGTGCCGAAAAGGTCGGCAGCGACAGCGTGCTCGCCCAGATCGTGCAACTGGTCGCGCAGGCGCAGCGCACCCGCGCACCGATGCAGCGGCTGGCGGACCGGGTGTCGTTCTGGTTCGTGCTCGCCGTGCTCGCCGCCGCACTGGCGACCTTACTGGGCTGGGGCCTGTTCGGCCCGGATCCGTCCTGGACCTACGGTGTCCTCAATGCCGTGTCGGTGCTGATCATCGCCTGCCCCTGTGCATTGGGGCTGGCCACGCCGATGTCGGTGATGGTGGCCAGCGGGCGAGCCGCACAGGCCGGCGTGCTGTTCCGCGATGCGGAAGCCATCGAAACCCTGCGCAAGGTCGACACCCTGATCGTGGACAAGACCGGCACCCTGACGGAAGGCCGTCCCGCCTTCCAGGCAGTGCATGCGCTGGCCCCGTTCGACGAGAACGAGGCGCTGCGGCTGGCCGCCAGCCTGGATGCCGGCAGCGAGCATCCGTTGGCGCAGGCCGTGGTGCAGGAAGCACGCCGACGCGGGTTGGCGCTCGCGTCCGCGCAGGATTTCGAATCCAGCAGCGGCATCGGTGTCCGCGGCGTGGTCGACGGCCATCGCGTCGCTTTCGGCAATACCGTGCTGATGCAGGAAGAAGGCGTATCCCTCGATGCCCTGCGGGAAAATGCCGATCGCCTCCGCGAGGAAGGCGGCAGCGTGATGTTCCTCGCGGTCGATGGCGCGCCCGCCGGCAGCATCGCGGTAGCCGATCCCATCAAGGCCAGTACGCCGGATGCCCTGCGCGCCTTGCGCGACGGCGGGCTCCGCATCGTCATGGCCACCGGCGATGGCGAGCGCACCGCGCGGGCGGTCGCCGCGCGCCTCGGTATCGACGAAGTCCACGGTGACGTGCGTCCTGCCGACAAGGCCGCGCTGGTGGCGCGTCTGAAGCGGGAGGGCCGCCACGTGGCGATGGCCGGGGATGGCATCAACGATGCTCCTGCCCTCGCGGCGGCGGATGTCGGCATCGCGATGGGTACGGGCACGGACGTGGCGATGTCCAGCGCGCAGGTGACGCTGGTGAAGGGCGACCTGCGCGGCATCGCGCGCGCCAAGGCGCTGTCGGAAGCGACGGTGCGCAACATGCGGCAGAACCTCGCTTTCGCCTTCGCCTACAACGCGCTGGGCGTGCCGGTCGCGGCCGGCGTTCTCGGCCTGTTCGGCGGTCCGCTGCTGTCACCGATGTTCGCCGCACTTGCGATGAGCCTCAGCTCGGCCTCGGTGGTTGGCAATGCGCTGCGGCTGCGGCGCGTGCACCTGCCCAGTGAATGAAACGCATGCGGCCGCCCTCAGGCGGCCGCATCGGGAAGCATCGGACTTTACTTGACCTTGGCGTAGGTCGCCTTGAACGCCACACCGCTCATGATGCCGCCCGCGTGGCACTCGTAGTTGGTGGCGCTGCGGTACTCGTTCTTCTTGAAGTAGCTGACGATGTCGATGACTGCATTGGCGCCGCGGTCCTTGGCGCCTTCCTGCAACGCCTTCAGCGCCGACAGCGCGACCCAGCGGCAAGACTCGGCGTCGGACTTGCCCACGCCGTTGGTCTTCTTGTTGGTCACGTCCTCACCGAAGCGGGACACCACCGCCGGCGTCTTCTGGCCGGCGAGGTAGAAGCGCACGCTGCCGTCGAGGCCAGCGGCTTTCGCTTCGGGCGAATCCAGCAGCTCCTGCAGGGGCAGTTCGAGGCGCGTGTCGGCGGCGAAGGCCGGGGCGGCGGCCAGCGTCAGGCAGGTCAAAGTGGTGGTCAGAATTCGTTTCAAGGTCCAGCTCCTTGGGGAATGGCGGTCGGGCCGCAGTGGGAAAGAGATTGCCAAGCGGGAGGTTCGTATGACGTGCAGGGACTCGGGACTGTCCATGTTGCCTGCCCGCCGTGTCACTGGATGGGCGGCACATCCTCTTCGGGGCCGATTTCGATGCTGGCCTGCTCGTCCGCGAACTGCACCCTGAAGTCGCCGCGCAGCAGCCATGCCGCCGTGTCGGCCGCCAGCGCATCGCTGATCTTGCTCAACGACGAGCAGCCACCCCGGAACAGCGTCATCGTCTGGCGATAAGGCTGGTACTGCCCTATCAGCTTGCCGTCCTGGAACAATTCCGCACGGATCATCGCCCACTTCGGACCGGAGAATCCGCCGCCGTCAGCACTGCGCATGTTCATGATGCGGATGCGCAGGGTGCGGCCAGGCAGGCTTTCCAGATCATGGTCGGTCAGTTCCACCCGTCCTTTCGAATACTCGACCAGATGCGCGGGCAGCTCCGCCGTCCAGTCGCAATCCTTCATGAACTCCGGATAGCCGGCGTACCCTTCGCGCAGCGCAATCGTCGGGCTGGTACGGATGACATCATCGGCAAGCGCAGGCCATGCGAGCGCGCCCAGCCATGCCGCCAGCAGAAGCCTGAGCACGTACCGCCTCACGGCGTAGCCGCCTGCGTGGCCTCGGCGGCATCGGGCTGGTGGAACACGGGGGAGTTCTGGATGTCATTGGCCAGGTTGCGGATCCAGCGGTTGTAGTTTCCGTGGATTTCCGCTGCGCCGCGCTTGATCTCATAGTTCATCTCCCTGCTGGAGACATACTCGATCTTGAAGCCGTTGGCGTCGTAGCGCACCGCGACCACGACTTCATGCGTGCGTGGCGCGTAGCGCAACGTGACCCGGCCTGGCTCGCTGTCCGCGACGGCCCAGCCACGGGCCTTGCCCGCATGGATGATGGCCGCCTTGATGCGCGCCGCACTGGGTGGAATGCCATTGGTGGACTCCACCCGCTCGTACGCCGGTACGACCATCGGATCCTGCTTGCCGGCCATCGCCGGCAGGCTGACTGCTGCCAGCACGAGCGCCAACAGCAACGAAACGGAACGCTTCTTCATCTATCCCCCTGTGGATGTCCGATGTCAGTCTTTCCAACGCTTGAAGATCAGCGACGTGTTGATGCCGCCGAAAGCGAAGTTGTTGTTCATCACGTAGTCGGTCTGCAGTTCGCGGCCTTCGCCGGTGATGTAGTCCAGGTCCGCACAGCGGGGATCGCGCTCCTCCAGGTTGAGCGTGGGCGCGAACCAGCCCTCGCGCATCATTTCCAGCGTGATCCAGGCCTCGTAGGCACCGCACGCCCCGAGCGTGTGGCCGACGTAGCTCTTCAGCGAGCTGATCGGCATGCGGCTGCCGAACACTGCCGCCGTGGCCGTGGTCTCGGCGATGTCGCCGTGGTCGGTGGCCGTGCCGTGCGCGTTGACGTAACCGATCGCGTCCGGCTCCAGCCCTGCATCCTCCAGCGCCAGGCGCATGGCCTGCGCCATCGTGTCGGCGCTGGGCTGGGTGACGTGCTGGCCGTCGCTGTTGGTGCCATAGCCGACGATTTCGGCCAGGATGGTCGCCCCACGCGCCTGCGCGTGCTCCAGGTCCTCCAGCACCAGCGTGCAGGCGCCCTCGCCCAGCACCAGGCCGTCGCGGTTGGCATCGAACGGACGTGGCGTCCGCTCGGGCTCATGGTTGCGCACGCTGGTGGCGAACAACGTATCGAACACCGCCGCCGCCGTGGCATCCAGCTGCTCCGCGCCACCGCCGATCATCGCGACCTGTTTGCCGCTGCGCACGGCTTCGTAGGCGCAGCCCACGCCCTGGCTGCCGGACGTGCATGCGCTGGACGTGGTGTAGACGCGGCCGGTCAATCCGAAGAACACCCCGATGTTCACCGGCGCGGTGTGGCTCATCATCTTCAGGTAGGTCGTCGCGTTGATGCCTTCGGTGGTGTACGCATTGAGCATGCGGCCGAAGTCGCCGATGGCTTCGTGGCTTCCCGCGGAGGAGCCATACGAGACGCCCACCTTCCCGCTTTTCAGGACGGGGTGGCCGAGCAGACCCGCCTGCTCCAGCGCCATCTCGGTGGCGCGCACGGCCATCACGGCCACCCGGCCCATGCTGCGCGTGGTCTTGCGGTTGTAGTGGGCCGGCAACTCGAACGGTTCGGCGGGCGCGGCCAGTCGCGTGTTGAGGCCTTCGTACTTGTCCCAGTCCTGCATGTGGCGCACGGCATTGCGGCATTCGCGCAGGCGAAGATGCACGCTGGCCCAGTCGTGGCCGAGCGGGCTGATCGTGCCCGCGCCAGTGACCACCACGCGTCGATCGCTGCGACTCATCCGACCAGCCCTCCATTGACCGAGATCACCTGCCGGGTGACGTACGACGCCTGCGGCGACATCAGGAACGCCACCACGGCCGCGACTTCCTCCGGCCGCCCGACGCGCTTCATGGGAATCATCTTCAATGCTTCGTCCACCACCTCGCCACTCACCATCTCGGTGTCGATCAGGCCTGGCGCCACGCAATTGACGGTGATCCCGCGGCTGGCCAGCTCCAGTGCCAGTGCCTTGGTGGCGCCGATGATGCCGGCCTTGGCCGCGCTGTAGTTGACCTGGCCACGATTGCCGACCAGGCCGGACACCGACGACAGCGTCACGATGCGCCCCGGCTTGCGTCGGCGCACCATCGGCATGATCAGGGGATTGAGCACGTTGTAGAACCCGTCGAGGTTGGTGCGCAGCACGGCATCCCAGTCGTCGCCACTCATGGCCGGGAACGCAGTGTCGCGCGCTATGCCGGCATTGCAGACGATGCCATGGTAGGCGCCGTGTTCACCGACGTCGGCCTCCAGTGCCTGTGCTGCCGCGGCGCGGTCGGCCACGTCGAACGCAAGCACGCGGGCTTCGCGGCCCAGCTCGCGCACCTGGCCGGCGACGGCTTCGGCTTCATCCATGCGGCTGCGGCAGTGCACGACGATGTCGAATCCGTCCTGCGCCAACCGCAATGCGATGGCCCGCCCGATCCCCCGGCTCCCCCCGGTGACCAGGATCGTATTGTCTCCACTCATTCCTGCGTACTCTCCAGATACGCCATCGCGTCCGGTGGTTCGAACACCGACACGTTGGCAGTCGCCAGTTCTTCGCCGTCCCCCAGGATGCGGCAGCTGAACATTCCGAGCCCATTGTCGCCCAGCAGCTCGCGCGTTGCCTCTACCCGGAGCAATGCGCCCGTGCGGAACCACGAGACCCGGCTTTCGTAGCGGCGCGTGCCCAGCAGGAAGCCGATCGACGGTTCGCGGCCGGACGTGCGGGCGTGGCAGCCCGCCCACGCGGCGATGGCCTGTGCCATGTATTCGACCCCCACCCAGGCAGGAACGCCTTCCGCATGGCAGAACGGTCCTTCATCGGGCACGCGCACCTCCACTGCCACGCTGTCTTCGCCCCAGGCAACGAGGCGATCGACCAGCCGCATCGTTCCCCGGTGCGGCACCACACGTTCGATGTCGTACAACTCACCCATTCACTCAGCTCCGAATACCAGCACCGCATTGCTGCCACCGAATGCGAACGACTGGCTCAGCACATGGCGCAGCGGGCCCTTGGCAGTGCTTCCGGGCGGCGCGAAGGACAAGGGCGGCAAGGCCGGATCCGGCACGCCATCCCACCAGTGCGGTGGCAACCGGCGCTGCGGGTTGTCGACCATCGCCAGCCAGCACAGGCCGGCTTCAACGGCACCCGCCGCGCCGAGCGTGTGCCCGGTCAGGGCCTTGGTGGAGCTCACCGGCACCTCGGACCCCAGTGCCGCCGCCACCGCGCGGCTTTCCATCGCATCGTTCTGCGGCGTGGCTGTGCCGTGCAGGTTCACGTAGTCGATCTGCCCGGCCGACAGCTTCGCCCGCGCAAGCGCCTGCCCAATGGCGTCGATGGCGCCGATGCCCTGCGGCTCGGGAGCGGAAATATGGTGGGCATCGGAGGTTTCACCCCACCCCGCCAGCCGCACCGGCCCGGGTGAGCGCGTCATCAGGAACAGCGCGGCACCCTCGCCGATGTTGATGCCGTGGCGGTGCGCCGAGAATGGATTGCATCGCTCGGCCGACACCGATTCCAGCGCCATGAAGCCGCGCACGGTGAACTGGCACAGTGAATCCGCGCCACCCGTGATGACGGCGTCCACCAGTCCGGCGCGCAGCAGCCGCGCCGCGGACGCCATCGCCTTGGCGCTGGACGAACATGCGGTGGAGATCGTCCAGGCCGGTCCGCGCGCGCCCGATTCGGCCGCGAGAAAACGCGAAGGCGCACCGATCTCCTGTTGCACGTAGTGGAACCCCTCGGGCCACTGTCGATGGCGATGCCAATGCACCATCGCCTGTTCCGCCTCGCCTATGCCCGAGGTGCTGGTGCCGACCACGATGGCCACGCGTGCAGGCCCATGGCGTTCGATCGCCTGCTGCACCTGGTCGTGTATCTGCAGGTAGGCGGCGCGCAGCAGTGCGTTGTTCCGCCCGCGGAGCTGCACCGGATGGTGGTCGAGCGCGGGCAGCGCGGTGGTCACCGTGCCCATCGCGAGGCGATGGCCAGGCACCAGGGTATCGTTCTGTGCCACGCCCGAGGGAGCATCGTCGCGAAACAAGGCATCGCGCACCGACGCCTTGTCTGCGCCGAGTGCGCATACCAGCCCGAGATCGTTAAGGAAGATCGCGACGCCGCTCACGGGATCGGGGCTCCGCCGGCCATCGATTCGATCGTCAGATGATAGCCGTCCGCCTTGTTGTGGACCCGCAACGTGGTCGCATCCACGCGATCCCGCGTCAGCCATGCGTGGCCATCCTTGCGCAGTTCGCGCTTGTCGCCGGACTCGACCAGTTCCCAGCCCACGGGCAAGGCGGCGCGCACGGCGTCCGCGGGCCACAGGCTGAACTGCACGTCGTCGAGCACGCGTTCACCCCGCACCGCCGCAGGCAGCCAAGCCGCACGTTCTTCGGACAAGGTCGTGCCGTCCCATTGCAGACTGACGCCGGTACGGCCCATGGCCTGCACGGCCAAACGCACGGCGTCGGCGTCGACTTCCAGCAGCGCGTCGAGCTCCCGCACGTGTTCGCCGAAACGGAACACGAGGCGTTGTTGCAACGCGACCTGCTGGCCCAGCGCTGCCGGTGCCAGGCGCAGCGAAGGCAGCACGACCGCAGGCGATGCCGGACGCGTGGCGCACGCGGCCAGCAACAGACCCATCAGCAAGCAGGCGATCAGCCGGTGCACAGCTGCTCCAGGACATGCAGGCGACGCTGCGTGTCGGCCACGTACGGATTCTTCTTGTCCCACGCGTAGCCCGCCAGGATCGAACAGATCATCCGGCGGATGTCGGGCTGTGCATCGGGGTGGAAGATGATGCGCTGGAAACCACCGGCGTACCAGGACTCCACGAAACGCCGGAAGGTCTGCACGCCGCCCCTCAGCGGCACGGAAAAATCCGCTTCCCAATCGACGGTTTCGCCCGCGTAATGGCGCGCCAGGCACTCGCTGGCCAGCTGCGCCGACTTGAACGCGATGGTGACGCCCGACGAGAACACCGGATCAAGGAACTCGCCCGCGTTGCCCAGCAGCGCGTAACCCGGTCCCCACAGCGACGATACGTTCGCCGAGTAACCGGTGATCTGGCGCACCGGCAGCACCGCCCACTCGGCGTTCTTCAGCAGGCGGGTCAGGTTCGGATCCTCGCCGACGATGGCCTGCAGGCGTTCGAGCTCGGTGCCCGGGTAGCGGTTGAGGAAATCCATCTCCGCCACCACGCCCAGCGAGCAGCAGCCATTGGAGAACGGGATCGTCCAGTACCAGACGTCCACGTGTTCGGGATGCGTGGTGATCAGGATCTTGTTGCGGTCGAACCCGGCGTCATGCGCGATGTGGTCGCGCACATGGGTGAAGATCGCCCCGCGCACCGGGAAGTTGGAAGGCGACTCCAGCTTCAGCAGGCGTGGCAACAGGCGCCCGAAGCCACTGGCATCCAGCATGAAATCGGCTTCGATGGCGTATTCCTCGCCCTCCGGCGAACGCACGGTCACGCGCGGCGTCTGGCCGGGTTCGGCGGACAGCACTTCATGCCGGTAGCGCACTTCCGCACCCATGCGCTCGGCGCCCTTGGCCAGCACGTGGTCGAAATCGGCGCGTTGCACCTGGTAGGTGGTGCCCCATCCCGGCGAGAACTTGTCGCGGAAATCGAACTCCGTGGTGCGCTCGCCGCGTACGAACGCGGCACCATTCTTGTACTGGAAGCCGGCTTCCACCACGTCTTGCAGCAGGCCGGCCGCCTCGATGTACTCCATGCTCTGCGGCAGCAGGCTTTCGCCGATGGAGAAGCGCGGGAACTGCTCGCGCTCGACGATCAGGACCTTGCGTCCCTGCTGGCGCAGCATCGCCGCGGCGACCGAGCCGGCGGGGCCCGCGCCGATGATCAGGATTTCCGTGCGTTCCGTTTTCATTCCGAAGTGTGTCCATGCAAAGAAGAATCATCCGGTAGTGGCCGGAACAGGGGCGACAGCAGCCAGACCAGGCCGATGCCGAACAGCAGGGTCAGGCCGAAAGCACGCAGCGCAGGTGTTGCCGACAGGCCCAGCAGGCCGAACGAGAGCCACGTGCTGGCCGCGCCCACGCAGACCGCGAGCCATGCGCTCGCGTCGCCGCGATGTTCGACCAGGAAGATGCCGTAATCGATGCCCATGCCCAGCAGCAACATCAGCGCCAGCACGTTGAACAGCTGCAGCGGCTGACCCAGCCAGCCCAGCAGTGCGACCGTCAGCACGCCGGCCAGCAGTGTCGGCGTGATCACGCGCCACGCCTGCCCGCGGTAGCGAAGCGCCAGCACGACGAACACGACCACCACGCCCGCCAGCAGCAACCACGACATCATGTAGCGGTAGTGCGTCAGCAGGCGTGAAATGTCTGCGGTACGGTCCACCCAGCGCACGCCATCCAGCCCTTCCGCCTGCGCAGCGAAGATGGCCAGCGCATCGGGGCGCGACAGGTCGTTGACCATCACCACCGAGGCCACGCCCTGCCCCACCTGTCCCAACCACAGATGGCGCACGGGCCGCGACGCGGACGACGCCAGGAAGGCATCGATGCCCATCGCCGATGCAGCGAACTCCCCGCGCGCCAACGTCTCTCCCGTGGTAGCCGACAAGCGGGCCAGCACCTCCTGCTCGACACGCGAGGTCAGTGCGGCATCTTCGTCCTGCTGGCGCTGCGATGGCAGCCAGTCGCTCAGGGCGCGATGACCGCCGACGGACCCTTCGGCTTCGATCTGGCGCAACCGGGCGACCAAGCGCTCCTCGCGTTGCAGGACCTGTTCGGCGTCCCGCCCCTGGACCAGGAAGAACTGCGCCGGGCTGGGCATTCCCAGCAATCGCCCCACTTCGCGCTGCTGCGCGATCAGCGCCGGCGGCGATGACTGCAGGCCGCGCAGGTCATCGTTGGCTTGCAGCTTGAACAAGCCGGGTACCGCGACCAGCAGCACTGCGACCGCCAGCACGCCAAAGGCACGACGGCTGGCCAGTCGCGGCCATCGCGCCAGCGTGCCGCCCAGCCAGCGCGAGAACGCGGTGGTGCCCATGCGCCCCCCATCCAGCCAGGGAAACGCGAGGATCACCGTAAGGAACGCGGCCATCAGGCCGACCACCGAGAACAGCGCCATCTGGCGCAGCCCGGGGAACGGCGCGAGCCCCAATGCCAGATAGGCCATGGCACTGGTCAGCAAGGCCAGCCACAGGCCCGGCAGCAGGTGCCGCAGCAGCGACCAGCGACGCTCGGCGGCCACACCCTGGCGCGAGGCGAACCAATGGATGCCGTAGTCCTCCGCGACGCCCACCAGACTGGCGCCGAAGATCAACGTCAGCAGATGGATCTTCCCGAACACCAGCACGGTGACGGTCAACGCCACCGCGCAACCGACCAGCAACGACAGCGCCACCAGCAGCAGCGGGCGCAGCGAACGGAACGCCAGCCAGACCAGCAGCAATACCGCCGCCAGTGACCCCCAGCCGATGGTGTTGACCTCGCGGCTGGCCTGCACGGCCGCGGATTCCGCGTGCAGCGGCACGCCGGCCTTCAGCACGCGAAGCCCGGGTGCGGCGGTCGTCGCCGCAGACGCCGCGCCATCCAGAAGATCCTGCAACCGGCGTTCGCCATCGAGCTTGAACGCGGATTCGCGCAGGGTGAACTGCAGTACGGCCCAATGGCGGCCTTCCACCTGCAGCAGGCCATCGGCATCCAGGGCCAAGCCCGAGGAAGCCGCCTGCGCCTGCCACCACTGCGGCCACAAGCCCAGCGGATCACGGCGCCATTCGGTCAGGCGGGGCGCTCCCATGGGGCCGTAGAGGGCGACGAGTGCGGATTCGGCCAGTGCATCGGCGGGCGTCTGTGCGAGTGCCTCCCGCTGCGCTTGCGTCAGTAGCCGGTCACGATACGGAGCGAAGAAATCGCGGGCCTGTGCGAACCAGTCGTCCGGCGATCGGTCAGAAACCAGCAGCGCCGATGCTTGCTCTGCCGCAGACGTCTGCACGAAGGCATCGAAAACGCCGCGCGCCCTCAGCGCCGTTTCCGGCGTATCCGCGCCCAGCATCACCACCACGTCGCGCGCACTGTTCCCGGCGATGCGCCGCGTGGCATCGGCAATCGCCGGGTCGCCGGCTTCTGCGGGCAACAACGCAAGCACGTCGGTGTCGATGGCCGGCGCGTGCCAGAACCGCCATTGGTGCCAGGCAACCGCCACCAGCACCAGCACCCATGCAAGTGCCAGCCAGCGCCAGCCCCGCGGCGGATGTGCCGCGGGAGAATGAAGGGGCGGCTCACTCAAACCGGGTCGCCTCGTCGCGTGACAGGCTGGCCGGGGTTTCGTTCATTCCGCTGAAGCGCAACTGGGTGACGTCGCCATTGGCTTCACGCAATTCGACCTCACGTACATAACGGTCACCGGACAGGCGCACGGACGTGAACGCCTGCGCCAGCTGCCTCGAACGCGGCACCAGCGTCATCCGCCACCCCTTGCCGGCAGCAGGCTCGGCTTTCACCTCGAAGGTCGACGTCAATGCTTTCATGTCGCCGCTCATCAGCGCGAACATCATCGCATTGACGCTGCGAAGCCCCGGCTGCTGGCGCGCGTCCACTTCCACCCGCCGGCTGCCGTCACGCTGCCGGCTGAGGATGCGGTCCCGCGTGATGACGATCTCGGAGGGAAACGGCGCCGTCGTGGTCCAGACCACGCCCTTGTCGCGCGCGAGCAGGAAGCGTCCGCTGGAGCGCAACGGGTTCCTGAAACCGGCGACCTGCTTCTCCTGCGTGAACTCGCCGCGCAGCAGCGGTACCTGTGCGACCTGTCCTTGCACCTGCGCCAGTGGATCGGCCGCAGACGCCGGCAGGATGCTTCCACCCACCGCGACGGCCAGCAGGAACGCGGACAGGAATCCGCGGATCGTCTTCATGGCGCCTCCACTCCCAATCGCTGCCACAGGACAGGCGGGCACAGATACAGCATCTCGCCTGAAGCCGCGTCGACCGCGACCTGGATGGTGTGCGCGCGCGTCATCACCTCGCCGCTGGCGGCATCGCGGATCTCGTAATCAAGCTTCAACCGGTTCTCCCACTCGCTGATGCGCGCGGCCACCACCAGCGGCTGCGCGTACCGCAGTGGCCGGATGTACTTCACTCGCGTGTCGACGATGGGCCAGAGATAGCCCGACACCTGCATCTGCGGGTAGTCGTAGTCCAGGCGCTGCAACAACGCGCACCGGGCGATCTCCAGATACTTGAAGTAGTGCCCGTGCCAGACCACCTGCATGGCATCGCAGTCATGGAAGGCCGGGCTCAGCGCGACTTCGATGGCCAGATGATCGCGCTGCTCAACCGGCATAGACGTTCCACCGCTCTTCGCGGATGTCGGCCAGCAACTGGCGAAGCTCGCCATCCAGTGCCCGGTCCTCTTCCACCAGCGGGATGCGCTCGCGCAGGTCGGCGTACATCGCGGCAGGACCATCGCGCAGGGTCGACTGCAGGCCGACGCGTTCGCGCAGTTCAAGGGCCTGGCGTGCCGACACCAGCATCCCCGCCATCACCTGCTCGGTCAGCTCGATCACGCGCAGGCAGTCCCGCGCGGCGATCGTGCCCATGCTGACCTTGTCCTGGTTGTGGCATTCGGTCGAGCGCGAGAAGACCGAGGCCGGCATGGTCAGCTTCAGCGCTTCGGCCGTCCACGCCGAAACGCTGATCTGCAACGCCTTCAGGCCATGATTGATGGCGGCGCGCGGCCCCGTCGCACCGGACAGGTTGGCGGGCAGCCCATGGTTGTAGCGGGCGTCGACGATCAGGGCCAGTTGGCGATCCAGCAGGTCGGCTACGTTGGCCACGGTGTTCTTCAACGAATCCATCGCAAAAGCGATATGTCCGCCGTAGAAATGCCCGCCGTGCAGGATCTGCTCGCGGTCCGGGTCGATCAGCGGATTGTCGTTCGCACTGTTGAGTTCGGTCTCGATCAGCTGGCGGAAGAACGGGAGCGCGTCCTCCAGCACGCCGATCACGTGCGGCGCACAGCGCAGCGAATACCGGTCCTGCAACCGTTGTTCGTTGCGCGGAGGGCGGTCGCTGTGCAGGTCCTCGCGCAGGCGCTGGGCCACCCGCGACTGGCCCGGGTGCGGCTTGGCGGCGAACAGCACCGCATCGAAATGGTGCGCGTTGCCGTTGCTTGCCAGCACGTTGAACGCAGTCAGCCGGGTGGCAAGCCGCGACAGGTACTCGGCGCGATGGAACGCGAGACACGCCAGCGCCGTCATCACCGCGGTGCCGTTCATGATCGCCAGCCCCTCTTTCGGACGCAGCGTGAGCGGCCTGAGGCCGATCTCGGCCAGCACCTCGGCGGCCGGCCTGCGACGACCGGCATGCATCACCTCGCGCTCGCCGCAGAGCACCGCCGCCACGTAGGACAGAGGCGTCAGGTCTCCACTGGCACCCACCGATCCTTCCGCGGGAATCAGCGGCAGCACATCGTGGCGCAACAGCGCTTCCAGACCTTGCAGCAACGGCAGGCTGACCCCGGACATCCCGCGCACCAGCGATGCCAGGCGCGCCGCGAGCACTGCGCGCGTTTCGGTTTCATCGAGGAAACGGCCGAGACCGCAGCCGTGGTAGGTGTACAGATGGTGCGGCAGTTCCGCGACCAGCGCCGGTGGAATGTTCACCGTGCAGGAATCGCCATACCCGGTGGTCACGCCGTAGATGACGCCGTCCTCGTCCAGCAGTCGATCCAGGAAATCCGCACCGCGCGTGATCCGCGCGCGGAATTCCGTGTCGTCCGACAGCACCGCCGGCACCTGCCGCCGGGCGAGCGCCACCACGTCCTCGATGCGAAGAGGGGCCTCGCCGAAGACCGGCGGCATGGATTCATTCATTGCGGGCGTCATGCGTTACCTGATCCCAGAAGGGGTAGAAGTTGAACCAGTCATAGGGAGAAAGGCGGACCTGCCGTTCCATCCACGCCGCGAACTGCGCAGCGTAGCCGGCCAGGGCGGCGTCGCGCGAGCCGCGTGGCAGTTCGATGCGTTCAGCAAAGGCTTCCAGACGCACGCGGTAACCATCTCCGTCATGCGTGCAGGCCATCGTGAACACGGGACACTTCAACGCAGCGCCCAGCACATAGGCCCCGATGGGAAACGGTGCTGCATGCCCCAGGAACGGCGCCGACACGCTGCGGCCGCCGCGCAGCGGCACCCGGTCGCCCGCGATGGCAACGAACTCGCCGCGCGCCACGCGCTCGGCCAGCTTCACCGCATCGGCAGGTCCCAGGTCGGTGACTTGCAGCAGTTCGACCCGACTCCCGGCATCCAGCCGACGGATCAGCCGGTTGAAGCGCTCGGCGTGCGCGGTGTGCACCAGCGCGGTCAGGCGGAACCCGGGCACCTGGTCGGCCATGATCTGGCACAGCTCCAGGCAGCCCAGGTGCGCGGTGACGATCAGGCCACCCTCGCCTGCCTTCACGCGCGCCAGCACATCCTTCCGCTCCATCCGCACCCGTTCCACCGGGTAGCGCTGGCCCAGCGCCAGGATCTTGTCGAGCAGGGTTTCGGCGAACATCGCGAAGTGATGCAGGCTCTGCCACATGCCCGGCCGCCGTGGCGGCATGGCCTGGTAGGCATGCGCCCGCTGCAGGTATTGCAGCGACGCGCGGCGCGCCGTGCCGTTGGCGAGCCAGTGGATGAACACCACCGGATACACGCAGAGACGGAACGGCCAGCGCCCCAGCCAGCGGTGTACCGCACACAGCAGCAGGATGCCGCGCACGGAAGTGGATTCGCCGATCTCGGCCCAGTGCTGCCCGCGTTCGCTCATGCGGCCCTGTCCACGGCGCGGCGCGCCAGAAGGCGCGGCAGGCGGCGTACCATGCCAAAGAACAACCGTGCATGCATGCGGCTGATACGCACGTTGTCGCGCCACACATCGAAGTGGGACACCCCGTCGAGCGGGTACGTCACCCGTGTTGGCAGGTTGCGCACCACGATGCGCCGCCAGAACAACCGGACCAGCACTTCCACGTCGAAGTCCATGCGACGCCCGATGGTTTCCTCATCGATCAGCTGCAGCACCGGCGGCAGCGGATATACGCGGAACCCGCACATCGAGTCGCGGATGGCAAAAGACAGCGTGTTTATCCAGACCCACACATGGGTGAGGTAGCGGCCATACAGCCGCCCCTTGGGTACGCTGTCGTCGTACAGCGGCACGCCACAGACCACATCGTCTGGATGCGCCTGAGACATCGCCAGGAAGGCGGGGATATCGGCGGGATCGTGCTGGCCGTCCGCGTCGATCTGCAGGACATGGGTATGAGCGTTGGCGCCCGCCCAGCGGAAACCGGCCAAGACGGCCCCACCCTTGCCCTGGTTCTCGGACAGCCGCAGCAGACGCACGCGCGGTGCATGCAATACCGACAGGCGATCCAGTTCAGCTGCGCAGGCAACACCGGAGCCGTCGTCCACCAGCAGGCACGGCACATCCGATGCCAGCACGCCCTCCACCATCGTCGCGATGGCGTGCTCGTGATCGTACACCGGGATCACCACCAGGGGACGGAAGGCGGACGACATGGGCGCGGGATCACTCGGCATCGGCGAACACTACGCGACCACTCGCATGCGGCCCGTGCACGGAGGTGTAGCGGAACACCAGCGTGCCGCGCTCCGGGTGCCATTCGAGGTCAAGCCGGACCACATCCCCTGGCCGCGCGACACGCTGGAACTTCAGCGCCTCCATGCGCAGGAATTGTCGCGGCACCGCGAAAACCTCGCGCGCCAGTTGCACGGCCCAGTCCAGTTGCGCGACGCCCGGCAGGATGGCGGCTTGCGGGAAATGTCCGTCGAACACCGCAAGCGAAGCATCCAGCGGCAACTCGACCTTCGCATGCGTGGCCTCCCGCAGGATCCAGTGCGCGGCCGGCCGCTCGGGACGGAACAGCGCCGTCAAGCCCGCTTCGGTCACCTTGCCTTGTGCGTTCACCGGCAGTGACGCAACGAAGCGCCAGCGGCGCGGTCGCGTCACGGCGTCCTGGTGACCGGCAAGGTGGCGCGACAGACTCTGCGAAAGCGCGCGTCGCATAGAAGGGTCGTCCGGCACGTGCGCGTTGTCGTTCATCACCACGACCGCCGCCAGCGTGCTGCGCGCGCCTCCCAGCAGAAGTACGCGAGCGTCCTTTACCGACGGATGCGACAGGATCTGCCGCTCCAGCGCGTCCAGCGACACCCGCCGCTCCTCCACCTTGACGATGCGGTCAGCGCGACCCAGCAAGCGGAAGCCGCCGGCGCCATCCGGCTCTGCGCGATCCTGGCTGTGCCACCAGGCATCTTCATTCAAGTGGGGCGAACGCACCTCGAGCGCGCCGACCCGTATCCGCCAATCGACCCCTGGGAGCGGTCGCCATGCCGGCTGTTCTTCCCGCCACTGGCGCCATGCGATGCCACCTGTCTCGCTGCTGCCGAGGATTTCCGTGGGCGGCACGCCCAGCAGTCGAGCGGCAGCGTGCGCGGCTTCGGCAGGCAGCGCGCCACCCGAGGAAAACACTGCACGCAGCCGTCCATGCAGTGACGACCACGAGAGCTGGGCCGGCAGGCGCTTCAGGTGTGCCGGACTGGCGACCAGCACGGCGTCGTGGTCTTCCATCGCCGCCAGCAGGTCCTCCGGGAAGAACGCACGCGGCACGATGGCGCGACCGGCGGCCAGCGGCCACAGCACGCGGAACAGCAACCCGTAGATGTGCTGATGCGATACCGTGCCGTGCACCGCCACGCCTTCCAGCCCCGCGCCGAGCGCGGTCTCCAGCGCCTCGACTTCGGCGCAGAACTGGGCAAGCCGCTTTTCTATCGCCACGGGTTCGCCCGTGCTGCCCGAGGTGTATACGGTCAGCCGCGTGGTCTGGGCATCCAGCGGAGAAAGCAGGGTCTCGCCCCCCACTTCCGCATCGGCGCATGCCAAGGATGCGTCAAGCCAGTCGCCTGCGAACCCGTCCACGCGGGTGCGCAACCGTGCCTGTGTGCCGGCCAGGGCGTCGCCCGGCAGCACGACCGTCTTGCCCGCGTGCCATGCGCCGTACAAGGCAGCGGCGAAGCGCGCGGCATCATCGAAATGAAGCGCCCATGTCGTGCCGGCCTGCGCCTTGAAGCTCGCATGCCAGCGCAGTACCTCTCGATGGAAGTACGCGTGGTCATTGGCTTCACGGCCCGCGACCATGAAGGCACGGCCGGGCAACGCGTGCACGGCGACGTCCGTCAGATTGCGCCACTCAGCCATTCCGATGGCCCGCTTTCACGCGCTGGCGCACCAGCCACTCGCCACCGAACAACAGCCCGATCAAGCCGTAGGCGATCAGTCCGTTGTACGTCGCCCACGCCCGGTCGGACATCCACAGCGCGGTGACCAGCGCGGCCGCGCCATTGAACACGAAGAAGCCGCACCATATCTGCGTCACCCGGCGCGTGTACGCCACACCTGCTGGCGGCAGGTCGGGTTCTGTCAGGCGGGCGATGCGCTCCACCGCCGAGGGTGGGAATACGAGGCTGGCACCGAATACGACCAACATCACGGCGTTGATCAGCGCCGGATAGAGTTTCAACGGCAGCGCCTGGTTGAAGACCGTGGCCAGTCCCGCGAGGACCACGGCCCCTGCCGCAGCGGCCAGCCACACTGCCTGACGGGTGGCGGCGGCACGGAGCAAGGCCAGCACCAGCAGCAGGACGGCCAGCCATCGTGGCTCGAAGCGGCCCATGGCCCAGTACACCACCAGCGGGTACGCCACGGACAACGCCACGAAAATGATCGCGCCGATGCGGGACACGCGGAGGCGGCCTGCGCTCAGGCGGCTTGGTCGCGGATCAGGCCGTACAGCACGTCCACGATGTCCTGCACCGTGCGCACCGACTTGAAGGCATCCGGCTGCAGGCTGCGCCCCAGCAGCGGCTTGAGCTGCACGATCAGGTCCACCGCATCGATGCTGTCGATGTCGAGGTCGTCGTAGAGACGGGCCTCGGGCGTGATGCGCGCGGGCTCGATCTCGAAGCTGTCATGCAGGATCGTGACGATCCGGTCGAAAAGTTCGTTCTTGGTCATCTTGCCAGTCCTACCCGTGCCTGCTCAGGCCTTGCCTTGCGAGGCGACGAAATCCGCCAACGCGCGCACGCTGGCGAAATGCCGACGGGTTTCCTGCGAGTCGGCAGAGAGCGCCACGCCATAACGCTTCTGCAGCGCCAGGCCCAGTTCGAGCGCATCGATCGAATCCAGGCCAAGGCCTTCCACGAACAGCGGCGCGCTGGTGTCGATGTCGTCCGGGGAAATGTCCTCCAGCGACAACGAAGAAATGATCAATTCCTTGATCTCGTGCTCAAGTGCCTGCACGCGATGGATCTCCCGCAAAGTAGATGGCCAGATGTTCCGTGAGCCGCCGGGCTGCCAGCGCCTCTCCCCCCGCCGATGGGTCCGCCCCCTCCGTTCCATTCAGGAACGGGGCGATCGGCAGGTCTTCCTGAACATCGATCACCATATGGAACCGCACCGGCGGCACACGATACCACTTATCCCCTTTCCCCAACGTCGGTGGCGAGCAGGTGATGCGTACCGGGGTGATGTCCAGTCTGCCGCGCACCGCGATGTTGGCGGCGCCCCGCTGCAGCTTCAACGGCTGTCCCGGCGTGGTCCGCGTGCCCTCGGGGAAGACGACCAGCGTGCCGCCCGCCCGCACTGCGGCGATGCAGTCCTCGACCAGCCCCGCACCGTCGTCGTTGGATACGTAGCCTGCGGCCCGCACCGGCCCGCGCATGAACGGGTTGCGCGCGACCGCGGACTTCACCACGCAATCAGCGTTCGGCAACAGCGACACCAGCAGGACCACGTCGATCAGAGAGGGATGGTTGGCCAGCACCAGCAGACTGTCGCGCGCCAGGCGCTCGCGTCCGCGGATCTCGTAAGTCATCACGCCCAGCCGCCGCATCAGTTCGACATGCGCGGCAAAGCTGCGCTGGACGAGGCGGCGCGACCAGCGCCGGCGTCGCTCCGGGTCGCGCACCAGCCATAGGAGGGGCGGCAAGACGCAGGCGCCCAACAGCAGGCCGCCAACTCCAAACGCCAGGAAGCTCAGCCCGGTCCCGACGACACGCCACGCATGATCCAGCCGGTCACGCATCACGCCGCCACTGCCACGCCATCCCGTCGCTGATCCAGCGCAGGGAAGGGTCGCCGGACAACAGGAAACGCAGGACATCCAGGCCATGCGGCAAGTGACTGGCTCCTGCATCCGTCTCGCCGGCAACGCCTTCGCTTCCCCACCCGAGTCGCAACGCGGGCGCAGCGCCATCGGCAGGCGCCAATCGCCAGCACCATGCAAAGCCGGCATCCGGCTCATCCGGAAACCCCGCATAGATTGCCGGCAACGGAGCGTCGTAGACGACCAGCATCACTTCCGGCGCGCCGTCTGCGAGCAACGCGGCGGCCTCCACGCATGCGGTTTCGACGGTCGCCATGCCGCCCGCCAGCGCAATGTAATTGCCGCGCTCGCGCCGGAGGATGGAATACAGGGCGGCGATCGCATTGTGGACCGACAGGCCGAACGTCGTCGGCGATGGCGGCTGCTCAGCCGCGAGTGCTTCGAGCAGTTCCATCGAGCGCGCCACGTCGCCATGCCGGGACGCGAACACCATCGGTACGCCATGTTCTTCCGCGTGCTGGCACCAGCATGCCGTCTGGATCGCCATCCGACCGAGCCGCTCGATGCGACGGCGCTGCATGGCCGGCACTTCTGCGAGCGCGGGCGTGTCGTCCCCCACCGGCAGCCAGGGCGCCGTGGCCCAGGCGCGCCATGCGTCGTGGTCCACCAGTCCCGGTGCCCATGCGCTCCATTCCTTCACTGAGAAACCGATCATCCGCCGCGCAAAGCCCCGCCGATTCCGAATCGCCCTATTTCACCCGCATGCCCGGAGATTCGCCAGTTGTGAATTTTTTCGTAAGGGATGCTTGCGCATCGCAAAGAGGCTGGCTATCATTTCGCTCCTGCCAGCACGTTGGGGCCATAGCTCAGCTGGGAGAGCGCCTGCATGGCATGCAGGAGGTCGGCGGTTCGATCCCGCCTGGCTCCACCAACATCCGGACAATAGGCCGTCCGGAATGAAAAACCTGGCAACATTTTTACGTGTGTCCCCATCGTCTAGAGGCCTAGGACATTACCCTTTCACGGTAGCGACCGGGGTTCGAATCCCCGTGGGGACGCCAACTATCTTGCAGGCCCGGGAAACCGGGCCTCTTTTTTTTCGTTTTTCCCGGTTGAAGGATCGTAACGCGGCTTTCGCAGGCATTTACAAGAAACTCACCGCAAACGGCGTAGAAGCGACTCCACGCTTCCTTCCCTCGCAATGGATCGGCAGGCGCGTGTACCCCATAGGTGCAATCGAAGCTGGTGCCCCTTTGCCGGAGCCTGCCGTCATGACACACGATTCCCTTGCCGACGAACTGGTCGCGCAGCTCCCGATCAACCGCGATACGCGGTGGACCGCGGGTTCGCTTGGCCTGGACGAAGCCGCATTCGACGCCGTCGCCCAGCGCCTGCTCGAACTCGAAACGCTGGGCGCCGTCGACGTGATGAACCTGTCGCGCGACGCGAACAACGGACTTCGCCGCCTCAATGCCATACGCTTCATGCGGGTGGCCTGAGCTCAGGCTTGGGCAGGTTGCGCGTCAGGCGACGTCGCGCGTGACGGTTGCCGGGTGCAGCGTCGCCACGCCATGGCCCTGTCCCGCCAGGTATTCA
The DNA here is from genome assembly GCF_006716465.1 of Pseudoxanthomonas sp. 3HH-4. Taxonomy (GTDB): domain Bacteria; phylum Pseudomonadota; class Gammaproteobacteria; order Xanthomonadales; family Xanthomonadaceae; genus Pseudoxanthomonas_A. The sequence goes on from NZ_VFPB01000003.1 coordinate 110,079, forward strand.
AGCCATTTGCCCAGGAACGTATTCATGCGCATGCGATGGCTGATCACTTCCGCCGGTGGCGGATACAGACCGATGACATCCTGCCAGCGCCTGCCGACATAACAGTGCGTGGCTTCCGCCTGGTGCGCGTCGCGGTACAGGCGCACGAAAGCGGAAGGATCGGGTTCGCCCGTGAGCGGATCGCAGAGGTCATAGGTCAGTCGCAGTTCCACCGTGTAGCGGTGCGTCTCGATGACCTCCAGGCGCACGTCCAGCCCGTCGCCGATGCTGGACAGGTAGGTTCCCGGCTGCAGGTGCTCCGGCGCGAACAGCCGCGTAAGCCGCGCATGGTTCTCCGCGTAGAGCGCCATCAGCCAGCCGAAGCGGCTCAGCCGGGGGATGCGTGCGGTGCGTGCGAGGGCCTGGGACATGGGGCGATCCTACACGCCGAACCACGTGCGCGGCAGCATTGACGACCCGCGGCGTGCGGCCTAAGTTAAGGGTTCCCCGGCGTTGCTTTCCGGGCCCACGCAAGCGCCCTCCCCTCAGTACATGTCGCGCTGCAGGCCCAGCGTCGACAGGACCTTGCTCGAGATCTCCTCGATCGACTTGTTGGTCGTACTGAGCGTCGGCAGGCGCTCCACCTGGAACATCGCCTCGGCGGCAGCGACCTCGCGCTTGCAGGTTTCCATCTTGGCGTAGCTGGAGTTCGGACGCCGCTCCTGGCGGATCTGGTGCAGGCGGTCAGGATCGATGGTCAGCGCGAACAGTTTGCGGCGATACGGACGCAGGCGCGCAGGCAGGCGATCGGTTTCCAGATCGCCGTCGGTCAATGGGTAGTTGGCTGCGCGGATGCCGTAGTGCAGCGCCAGGTACACGCACGTCGGCGTTTTTCCGGCGCGCGAGACGGCCACCAGGATGACGTCGGCCTCGTCATAGTTCACCGCCATGCCGTCGTCGTGGGTCAGCGCGAAGTTCATCGCGTTGATGCGGCGATGGTAGGTCTCGAAATCGACCAGGCCATGCGCCTGGCCCACCCGCGACTGCCGCTGCTGGCCCAGTTCGCGCTCCAGCGGTTCGATGAAGGGCGCGAAGACGTCCAGCATCAACGCACCGCTCTCCGCGATCAGCGCGCTCAGCGACGGATCCACGCAGGAATTGATGACGATGGGCCGGCTGCCGAGCTTCTCACCCATGCGGCGGATGCGGTCGGCGGCGTCCCGGGCTTTCTCTTCGTCATCAACGAAGGACAGCCGGTCCGTCTGGAAACGCATGCCGGCGAACTGGGTCAGCAGGCTGTGGCCGATGGTCTCGGCGGTGATACCGGTACCATCCGAGACGTAGAACACCGCACGCAGCTCAGACATGGCCACCCGTTCCCTGCTTCACCATGGAAATCCCCTTCAGATCAAGCTTGTCTGCAATTGGTATGCACTGCATCATAGCGCCTCTTTCCCCATGGACACGGCCCCCACGCCGGTGGTCATCGGCATGGCGCGGCCTGCTTCGGAGCATTGCGCTTGAACGAGAACATCCTGTGGTTGCACGAGCTGCGCCTGGCCGACCTGGCACGCGTGGGTGGCAAGAATTCGTCGCTGGGCGAAATGATCGGCCACTTGGCCAATCTGGGGGTGTCGGTTCCGGGAGGCTATGCGACCACGGCGGAGGCCTTCAAGGCCTTCATCGCCCACAACGACCTGTCCAAGCGCATCTTCGACAAGCTTGCCACGCTGGATGTCGAAGACGTGGCGGCGCTGACGGCCGCCGGCAAGGAGATCCGTGGGTGGGTCATCGATGCGCCGCTGCAGCCCGATCTGGACGCCGACATCCGCACCGCCTACGCCAAGCTGTCCGCGGATAACGGTGGCGGCGACATCGCGGTGGCGGTGCGCTCGTCGGCCACCGCCGAAGACCTTCCCGACGCTTCGTTCGCCGGCCAGCAGGAAACCTTCCTCAACGTCACCGGCGCCGACGATGTCGTGCACAAGGTGAAGGAAGTCTTCGCCAGCCTCTACAACGACCGTGCCATCGCCTACCGCGTGCACCACGGCTTCAAGCACGAGGACGTGTTCCTGTCCGCCGGTGTGCAGCTGATGGTGCGCTCCGGCGTCGGCGCGTCGGGCGTGCTGTTCACGCTTGACACCGAATCCGGCTTCCGCGACGTCGTCTTCGTCACTTCGAGCTTTGGCTTGGGCGAAATGGTCGTGCAGGGCGCGGTGAACCCGGATGAATTCTACGTCTACAAGCCCACCCTGAAGCGGGGCAAGCCGGCGATCCTGCGCCGCTCGCTGGGCAGCAAGGCGCTGCGCATGGTGTATTCGGACGTGCCGGGCGAGCGCGTCCGCACCGAAGACACGCCGGCAGAGCTGCGCAACACGTTCTCCATCAGCGACGCCGACGTGCAGGAACTGTCGAAGCAGGCGCTGGTGATCGAGCAGCACTACGGCCGCCCGATGGATATCGAGTGGGCGAAGGATGGCGTGACCGGCAAGCTCTTCATCGTGCAGGCACGCCCGGAAACGGTGAAGTCGCGCGCGAAGGCGACGCAGATCGAACGCTACGCGCTGGAGCAACGCGGCGAGGTAATCGCCGAAGGCCGGGCCATCGGCCAGAAGATCGGCAGTGGCGTCGCGCGTGTCGTACGTTCGCTGGATGACATGGCCCGCGTGCAGCCGGGCGACGTGCTGGTCGCCGACATGACCGACCCCGACTGGGAGCCGGTGATGAAGCGTGCCAGCGCCATCGTCACCAACCGGGGGGGCCGCACCTGCCACGCCGCGATCATCGCGCGCGAACTCGGCGTGCCCGCCGTCGTCGGTACCGGCAATGCGCTGGACCTGATCCAGGACGGCGTCGAGGTCACGGTGAGCTGTGCCGAGGGCGACACCGGCTTCATCTACGCCGGCAAGCTGCCTTTCGAGCGCACCACGACCGACTTGGCGGCGATGCCCGAGGCGCCGCTGAAGATCATGATGAATGTCGCCAACCCCGAGCGCGCCTTCGATTTCGGCCAGTTGCCCAACGCCGGCATAGGCCTGGCGCGCCTGGAAATGATCATCGCCAGCCACATTGGCGTGCATCCGCTGGCGCTGCTGGAATACGACCGCCAGGACCTGGATGTCCGCAAGAAAATCGACGCCAAGACCGCCGGCTATGCCGACCCAGTCAGCTTCTACGTCGATCGTCTGGCCGAAGGCATCGCCACCATCACCGCGTCGGTCGCACCGCACCCGGTGATCGTGCGCCTTTCGGACTTCAAGTCCAACGAGTACGCCAATCTGATCGGTGGCACGCGCTACGAACCGCATGAGGAGAACCCGATGATCGGCTTCCGCGGCGCCAGCCGCTACGTCGATCCGTCGTTCGAGCCGGCGTTCGCGCTCGAATGCCAGGCCGTGCGCCGCGTACGCGACGAGATGGGCCTGGACAACCTGTGGGTCATGATTCCGTTCGTGCGCACGTTGGAGGAAGGCCGCAAGGTCATCGACGTGCTGGCCAAACACGGCCTGCGCCAGGGCGATGGCGCTACCGATGGAAAGCCGGGCCTCAAGATCATCATGATGTGCGAAGTGCCGTCGAATGCCCTGCTGGCCGACGAGTTCCTGGATATCTTCGACGGCTTCTCGATCGGCTCCAACGACCTCACCCAGCTGACGCTGGGCCTGGACCGCGATTCCAGCATCGTCGCCAACCTATTCGACGAGCGGAACCCTGCCGTGAAGAAGCTGCTGTCGATGGCGATCAAGGCCGCGCGCGCCAAGGGCAAGTACGTCGGCATCTGTGGTCAGGGCCCCAGCGACCACCCCGATCTGGCCGAATGGCTGATGGCCGAGGGCATCGAGTCGGTATCGCTGAACCCGGATACCGTGGTTGATACCTGGCTGCGGCTGGCGAAGAAGAAGGCAAGCTGATCCGCTGCGATCATCTTCACGCAAACGCGGTTACCATCACCCTGTAAACCCGGCACGCCCCTGATGGGGCGTGCTGCATTTCAGGAGTCCTGCATGTCCGCGTCCACCACCACGCCCCCTGCCCTCCCCGACATCCCCACCGAACCGACGGTGCTGCTCAACGAGCTGCGTGGCATCGACTGGCTTCAACTGCTGGAAACCTGGGGCCTCAAGCTGCTCGCTGCGGCCGTCATCTTCCTGGTGGGAATGTGGCTGGCCAAGCGACTGAGTACTGGGCTCGAGCGCGTCCTGGTCCGTACCCAGGCCGACACGACCCTGGGCGGATTCCTGCGCCGCGTCAGCTACGCGGCCATGATGGTGCTGGTCATCATTACCGTGCTTACGTCATTGGGCGTGAATCCCACCTCGATGCTCGCGGTGCTGGGTGCCGCGGGCCTCGCGGTCGGCCTGGCCTTGAAGGACTCGCTGTCGAACATCGCGTCGGGCGTCATGCTGATCGTGCTACGGCCTTTCCGCGAGGGCGATTTCGTGCAGGCGGCCGGGCTCGAGGGTGTAATCGAAGAAGTGCGAATCTTCCAGACCCGCATGCGCACCCTCGACAATCGCCTGATCGTGCTGCCGAACAGCCTCATCACTACCGCACCGATCATCAATTTCACCGCCAAGCCCCAGCGCCGCATCGACATCCTGGTAGGCGTTGGTTACGACGACGACCTCAAGCAGGCCAAGCAGGTATTGCTGGATATCGCGCACGCCAACGCGATGGTGCTGAAGGATCCGGAGCCTTTCGTCTTCGTGTCGAAACTGGGCGAAAGCAGCGTCGACCTGACGCTCTACGCCTGGGCGAAGACGAAGGATTTCGGCCAGGCACGAAGCGACCTGACGGAAGCCGTGCGCACCGAGATCATCGGCAACGGCTTGAACATCCCCTACCCGCAGCGCGACCTGCACGTATACCACCACAACGCCGACGGTACGCCGCTCACGGACATCATCACCAAGGGCGTGGTGGACGACGGCGACGTGGCGAAGCCCGCGTTGTAGGGCGGAGCTTGCTCCGCTGGAACCTGTCGTGAAGCCGAGCAAGCTCGGCCCGACGCCTCACTCGCCGGCGAGCGCCGCCATGTGCCTGCGATAGTGACGCAGCTCTTCGATGGAGTCGCGCACGTCGCTCAATGCGGTGTGGCTGGCCTGCTTGCGCACGCCTTCCAGCACCTGCGGTGCCCAGCGGCGCGCGAGTTCCTTGAGCGTGCTGACATCGAGGTTGCGGTAGTGGAAGTACTTCTCCAGCCGCGGCATCAGGCGATGCAGGAAGCGACGGTCCTGGCAGATCGAGTTGCCGCACATCGGAGAGGCGCCAGCGGGCACCCACTCGTTGAGGAACGCAACCGTATGCGCCTCGGCCTGGCCCAGGGTCACCTGGCTTTCCACCACGCGCTTCCACAAGCCCGACCTGCCATGCTGGTTGCGGTTCCAGTCGTCCATCGCCTCCAGCACCGCGACCGGGTGCGCGATCGCGAACTCCGGCCCCTCGGCGAGTACGTTCAGGCGGGAATCGGTGACCACGGTGGCGATCTCCAGGATCGAATCGCGATCGGTGTCCAGACCGGTCATCTCCAGGTCGATCCAGATCAGGCGGTCGTTGTGCGTGTTTTGCGATGCCATGCAGCAGTCCGTGACGGAAAGAAGGCCCGGATATCCGCACCGGGGATGCGGGCATGCCGCATCATGTCATCATAACGCAGACCCTTCCCGCGACCGGCCCATGAATCCGACCACCGACCACACCGTGCTCACCGCGATGCTGGCGCCGGCGTTCTTCCTGACCGCGACCGCCTCACTGCTGCTGTCAGCCAACAACCGTCTCGCACGTATCATCGATCGGGCGCGCACGCTGCTGCGTGAGCTGGCCGAGATGGAAGAAGACGCGGGGCGTGAACTGCTGGAAAAGCGGATCGCGCTGCAGCGCCAGCGCAGCCTGATCATCCTGCGCGCGGGCCAGCTGCTTTATGGCGCGATCAGCTGCTTCGTCGGCACCAGCCTGGCGGTGGCGGTGGATACGTTCACCGGGCACAGGCTGGGCTCGCTGCCTACCTGGCTCGCAGCATTGGGCGTGGTGGCGATGCTGGCCGCAAGCCTGCTGCTGGCCCGTGAATCGACCCTGGCCGTCACCGCAATCAACGAAGAGATGGACCACCGCAAGGTGAAGCGGAAGATGCCGGTCTCATCGAACTAGACCAGCGGACGTCCTCGCTTGGCGCGAAAGTAGTTGGTCAGGCGGCGACCGGCTTCGTCGCCCAGCACGCCACCGACAACCTCGACGCGATGGTTGTGGCGCGGATCCGCGACCAGATCGAACACGCTGCCGCATGCGCCGGTCTTGGGATCGGAAGCGCCAAAGACCAGCCGCGCGACCCGCGCATGCACCAGCGCCATCGCGCACATGGCGCAGGGCTCGAGCGTGACGTACAGCGTGCAGCCGACCAGCCGGTGATTGCCCAGCGCCCCGCCTGCCTGCCGCATAGCCACGATTTCGGCGTGCGCGCTGGGATCATGGTCGGCGATGTTGCGGTTCCAGCCTTCGCCCAGTACCTGTCCATCGGCGCCGATGAGCACGGCGCCGACCGGGATCTCGTCGAATTCGCGCTCGGCGCGGTCGGCCAGCGCGAAGGCGTGGCGCATCCAGTATTCGTCATCCACGTCTTCGCGTCCTGATCGCCCGTCCCATGCCAGCTCAGGGATTGTCGCCTGCAGCTCCCTCGACGCACAACGGTGAGGTGCACGGGAACATGGCGCTCGTCACAGCGATTGAGACGACATTGAATAGAATCGTCGTGGGGACTCCGCCGATACCACCGACTCGCCTTTTCAAGTGGAGGGCTAGCGCGTGCCCCATTCCATCAATCGATCACAAGGATGCGCAAATGTTCAACAAGTTCATTGCAGTGCTCGCCCTGGCCACCTTCGGCGCCCCCGCCCTCGCGCAGGAGGGGGGTACGACCACGTGCTCCACCATCATCACATCCCTGCCATACACGATCACCGCGCCCGGCAACTACTGTCTGCGCAATGATGCTGTCATCCAGAGCCACTACGGCGTCCACATCGCCTCCAGTGACGTGGTACTCAACTGTCGGGGCCGTAGCATCCAGGCAGAGACGCTGTCGGCCGGCTCGGACGGTATCGCTGGCATGCCCGGACTGGAGAACGTGACCGTGCAGAATTGCGTGGTAAGGAACTTCGACCGTGGGATCACCGCGGGTTACGAGGGTCGCAATACCCAAGTCCTCAACAATCGCGTCGAGAACGTGCTGTCCAACGGCATTGCGGTCTGGGGTCACGACGCCCGCGTGGTAAACAACCGCGTGTCCAACATCCTCCCCGACACCGCCTACCAGGTTGTCGGGATCAGCCTGTTTCCCTTTTCGCCCGAAGTTTCAGCCACCGGCCAGGAAGCCATCAACAACACCATCGCGGGCCTGACGGCCGATTACATGCTGGTGGGCATGATGATCTCCGGCTCGACCAACCCTCGCCTGGTCAACAATCATGTCCTTGATCTGCGTCGCCGCACGGACACGAACGCCATCGGAATCTGGTTCACCGGCTGGGCGCAGGGCGCGTCCACCACGGGCGGCCAGTTGATCAACAATGCATTGATGATGCGCGAGCCCGGGGTCTCGGGACTCTCGGGCCAACCCGCACTTTGCAAGGGAAACACCTCGGTAGGCATCGCCGTGTCGGGCTTCGAGTCCTGCCTGGTGCGCGCAGACAACACCACCATCCAGTGACGCGTCAGACCGCCGGAAGAGATTCCGGCGGATTTCCTCGCGGCGGCGGCCATGCGCCGCCGCCATCCATCATTCCCACTCGATCGTCGCGGGCGGCTTGCCCGAGATGTCGTAGACCACGCGCGACACGCCACGCAGTTCGTTGATGATGCGATTGCTCACCGTGCCCAGGAAGTCGTACGGCAGGTGCGCCCAGTGCGCGGTCATGAAATCGATCGTCTCGACCGCGCGCAGCGCGATGACCCATTCGTACGCGCGCGCGTCGCCGACCACGCCCACCGACTTCACCGGCAGGAACACCGCGAAGGCCTGCGAGGTCCTGTCGTACAGGTCAGCCTTGCGCAGTTCGTCGATGAAGATGGCATCCGCCTTGGCCAGCAGCTCCGCGTACTCGGGTTTAACCTCGCCGAGAATGCGCACACCCAGGCCCGGACCCGGGAACGGATGGCGGTAGACCATCGTGCGCGGCAGGCCGAGCTCGACGCCAAGGCGGCGCACTTCGTCCTTGAACAGCTCGCGCAGCGGCTCCACCAGGCCCAGCTTCATGTGCTCGGGCAGGCCGCCGACGTTGTGGTGGCTCTTGATGACGTGCGCCTTGCCGGTCTTGCTGCCGGCCGACTCGATCACGTCCGGGTAGATCGTGCCCTGCGCCAGCCACTTGGCGTTCTTCAGCTTGTTCGATTCCTCTTCGAAAATCTCGACGAACAGGTTGCCGATGATCTTGCGCTTGGCTTCCGGGTCGGCAACCCCTTCCAGCGCCTTGAAATAGCGGTCCGCCGCGTTGACGCGCACGACCTTCACGCCCATGTGCTCGGCGAACATCGCCATCACCTGGTCGCCTTCCTGCCAGCGCAGCAGGCCTGTATCGACGAACACGCAGGTCAGCTGGTCGCCGATGGCCTTGTGCAGCAGTGCCGCAACCACAGAGGAATCGACACCACCGGACAGGCCAAGGATCACTTCATCGGAACCCACCTGCTCGCGCACGCGGGCGATCTGGTCCTCGATGATGTTGGCGGCCGTCCACAATGTCTTGCAACCGCAGATGTCGGCAACAAAGCGGCGCAGCAGCGTCTGGCCCTGCTTGGTGTGCGTCACTTCCGGATGGAACTGCACGCCGTACCAGTGCTTTTCTTCCAGCGCCATCGCCGCGACCGGGATACGGTCGGTGGTGGCGGTGATCGTCCAGCCCGGCGGCGCCTTCGCGACGTGATCGCCATGGCTCATCCACACATCGATGCGCGGCTCACCCTGGTGGTCGCTCAGGCCGCCCAGCAGCGCGTCGTGTGCAACCAGCTGCACTTCGGCGTGGCCGAATTCGCGCGCGTCCGCGGCCTCCGTCGCGCCGCCCAGCTGTGCGGCCAGCGTCTGCATGCCATAGCAGATGCCCAGGATCGGCAGGCCGCTGTCGAATACCTGCTGCGGCGCGGCGGGGGCGCCATGCTGGGTGGTCGATTCCGGGCCGCCCGACAGGATGATGCCCTTGGCGCCGAACTTCGCGATTTCGTCCGGGTCGTGGTCCCACGCCCAGATCTCGCAGTAGACGCCGATCTCGCGGATGCGGCGGGCGATCAGCTGCGTGTACTGCGCGCCGAAGTCTAGGATGAGGATCTTGTCGGTGTGGATATTCGTCATGGTGTCCTGCGGCTATAAACGAAGAAGGGAAACGCTGGCGTCTCCCTTCTCTGGCAACGATCAGCCCATCCGATAATTCGGTGGTTCCTTGGTGATCTGCACATCGTGCACGTGGCTCTCGCGCTGGCCGGCGCCCGTGATCACCACGAACCTCGGCTTGGCGCGCATCTCCTCGATGGTGGCGCAGCCCACGTAGCCCATCGTGGCGCGCAGGCCGCCGACGAGCTGGTGGATGATGCCGCCGACCGAACCGCGGTACGGCACGCGGCCCTCGATGCCTTCCGGCACCAGCTTGTCGGCATCGCTGGCGTCCTGGAAATAGCGGTCCTTCGACCCCTTCTCCATCGCGCCCAGGCTGCCCATGCCGCGGTAGCTCTTGTAGCTGCGGCCCTGGAACAGTTCGACTTCGCCCGGCGCTTCCTCGGTGCCGGCGAACAGGCCGCCGATCATCACCGTGGATGCGCCAGCGGCGATCGCCTTGCCGATGTCACCGGAGTAGCGGATGCCGCCGTCGGCGATCAGCGGGATGCGGTCCTGCAGGGCTTCGGCCACCATGTCGATGGCGGTGATCTGCGGCACGCCCACGCCCGCCACCATGCGGGTGGTGCAGATGGAGCCCGGGCCCACGCCCACTTTCACCGCGTCGGCGCCGGCGTCCATCAGCGCCAGTGCGGCATCGCCGGTGACGATGTTGCCGCCGATGATCTGCAGATGCGGGAAGCGCTTCTTGACCCAGCTGACGCGGTCGAGCACGCCCTGCGAGTGGCCGTGCGCGGTGTCGACGATGATGACGTCGACGCCCGCGGCCACCAGCGCTTCGACGCGCTGGTCGGTGTCGCCGCCAACGCCCACCGCGGCGCCGACGACCAGGCGACTGGCGCTGTCCTTGGCGGCGTTGGGATTGTCGGTCTTCTTCTGGATGTCCTTGACGGTGATCAGGCCGCGCAGGTCGAAGGCGTCGTTCACCACCAGCACCTTCTCGATGCGGTGCCTGTGCAGCAGCTGCAGCACTTCGTCGTCGCTGGCGCCTTCCTTCACCGTGACCAGGCGATCCTTCTTGGTCATGATGTGGCGCACCGGATCGTCGAGCTTCTTCTCGAAGCGCATGTCGCGGCTGGTGACGATGCCGACCAGCTGGCCACCGTCGACGACCGGCACGCCGGAGATGTTGCGCGCGCGGGTGAGCTTGAGCACTTCGGCAATCGTGGTTTCGGGCCCGACGGTGAAGGGCTCCTTGATCACGCCGGCTTCGAACTTCTTGACCTTGGCCACTTCAGCGGCCTGCTGTTCGACGGTCAGGTTCTTGTGCAGGATGCCGATGCCGCCCAACTGGGCCATGGCGATGGCCAGGCGCGCCTCGGTGACGGTGTCCATGGCGGCCGAAACGATCGGCAGCTTCAGTCGCAGGTCGCGCGTGAGGCGCGTTTCCAGGCTGACATCCTTGGGCAGGACGGTGGAATGGGCGGGGACGAGGGAAACGTCGTCGTACGTCAGTGCTTCAGCCTGGATGCGCAGCATCGGCGGGCCCGGATAGTTGGGGAAGCGCGGCATTATACCCTGATCGGCGGGGCTTCCGCCTGCTGCGGCAACTGGAACGATGCTTTCCCGTTGCCTGTCATGGGCACGTGGGAGCGACGTCAGTCGCGATAGGGCCACCGGTAAAGCCCCATCGCGACTGACATCGCTCCCACAAAGCCCCTCGGCCGCCTTTCAGGCGCGTGCTTCAGCCGCTTCCAGCGTGTTCTGCATCAGCGTGGCCACGGTCATCGGACCCACCCCGCCCGGCACGGGCGTAATCCAGCTGGCGCGCTCGACGGCCGCCTCGAAGCCGACATCGCCCACCAGTCGGCCATCGTCCAGCCGGTTGATGCCGACATCGATCACCACGGCCCCGGGCTTGACCCATTCGCCCGGAACAAGGCCAGGCTTGCCCGCGGCGACCACCAGGATGTCGGCATCGCCGACCCGGGCCTGCAGCACGTCGCGCGGGGTGAACTTGTGGCAGCTGGTGACGGTGCAGCCGGCGATCAGCAGTTCCAGCGCCATCGGGCGGCCGACGTGGTTGCTGACGCCGACGATGGTGGCGTTGCGGCCACGCACCGGCTGGTCGGTATACCCGAGCAGCGTCGTGATACCGCGCGGCGTGCACGGCCGCAGGCCGAACTGGCGCAGGGCCAGGTGGCCGACGTTGGCTGGATGGAACCCGTCCACGTCCTTGCGCGGGTCGATCCGTTCGATCAGGCGCGTGGCGTCCGGAATGCCCGGCAGCGGAAGCTGCACCAGGATGCCGTGGATCTTCGGATCCGCATTCAGCTGGTCGATCAGGCCCAGCAGCTGCGCCTCGGAGGTACCTTCCGGCATGTCGTAGTCGTAGGCGGCGATGCCTACCTTTTCCGCCGCGCGGCGCTTGTTGCGCACGTAAACGGTGGAAGCGGGATCTCCGCCCACCAGCACCACGGCCAGGCCGGGGCGCGCCTGGCCCGCGGCCACCCGCGCGTCCACCCGGACCTTCAGTTGGTCGAGCAGGTTTTCGGCGATGCGGCGGCCGTCCAGAATTCGGGCAGTCATGGGGAGGTGCGATGTAGAGTCGGTGCACATTGTCCCCGATTCCATCCCCATGTTGTAGGAGCTCCCCATGGGCGCGATGCTGTTCCCCTTCGCCTCAAAGGCATCGCGCCCAAGGGGCACCCTATGGAACAAGGCCATGACTGACACCACCGCACTGGAAGCCGCCGCGTTCCGGCGCCTGCTCAAGCACCTCAACACCGACCGCACCGATGTGCAGAACATCGACCTGATGATCCTGGCTGGCTTCTGCCGCAACTGCCTCGCGGACTGGTACCGCGAAGCGGCCGCAGAGTCGGGCATCGAGATGGACAAGGAAGAGGCGCGCGAGCGGGTCTACGGCATGCCGTTCGCCGACTGGAAGGCGCGACACCAGGCGGAGGCGACGCCGGAACAGCTGGCCGCGTTCAAGGCAGCGCAGGAACGCCATGGCTGAACATCGCGTCCGTCGCATGGCCCTATGGATCGCTGCGCTCGCGATCGCCGCCTATCTCGCCTTCTGTGCCCTGCTCTATCTGCAGCAGCGCCGCCTGATCTACTACCCAGAGTTCACCCGGGTCGCTCCGGAGCAGACGGACTTCGTCCTCGCGCGACCGGATGCGGTCCTGCGGGGCTGGGTGATCAATCCCGGCCGCAAAGATGCCGTGCTGTACTTCGGCGGCAATGCAGAGTCTGTGCAAGCCAACCGTGACGCCTTCGCCCGTTGGCTGCCGACGCATACCGTGTACCTGGTGGCCTACCGGGGATACGGCGCAAGCGACGGCGAGCCGTCGGAGGCCGCACTGCTCGCCGATGCCTTGGCGCTGCATGACGACGTCGCCAGGCGCCACCCCGCCGGCATGATCGCCGTCACGGGTCGCAGCCTGGGGAGCGGCATGGCGGTCCACTTGGCAGCCGAGCGCGACGTCGCCAACCTGATCCTGGTCACGCCATTCGACAGCCTGGTGGCGGTCGCCCAGTCGCATTACCCGATGTTCCCGGTCCGCCTGCTGCTGAAGGATCGCTACGATTCCGTCGCACGGCTGCCCGCATACAAAGGAAGGGTGCTGGTGCTGCGCGCCGGACAGGACGTGGTGGTGCCGTCGCCGCACACCGACCGCCTGCTGGCATCGTTCAAGGGGCCGGCGCAGGTGGTGGACTTTCCGCTCGCAGGCCATGACGACCTGTCGGCGGATCCCGCCTACTGGCCGGCGATCCGCGACTTTCTCACGCGCGCCGACTGATCCGGAACGCTATTCCTCTTCTTCCTCTCCGATGATCTCGGCGGCTTCCTCGTTCAGTGCCTTCGCCTCGCGCTTGGGCTTGGTGAACGGGGTCGGCGTGGGCTTGGTGGGTTTGGCGTTGCCGTAGAGCGCCGGGATGCCTGACCTGAGGTCGCCGCCCGCGATCTCCAGTTCGAGGCGCTCGGCATCCCGCCGACGGATTTCCAGTGCGATCGTCTCGGCATCTTCGCGCGACATGCCCACGCTCATCAACGCGGCCTGACCGAACTCCACCGCGGATTCGAACGTCTCCCGGATCTGGAAATCCACGCCTGCGGCGATCAGCGCCAGCGAGTGCTCGCGATCGAACGAGCGCACCAGCACCTGCGCCTGCGGGAACTCGTGCTTGACCAGTTCCACGATGCGGCTCGCCGCGTCCTTGTCGTCGATGCAGATCGCGATGGACTGCGCCGTCTGTGCGCCGCACGCGCGCAGCACATCCAGCCGCGTGCCGTCGCCGTAGTAGATCTTGAAGCCGAATTCCTCCGCGCTGCGGATCATTTCGATGTCGGTATCGATGATGGTGACGTCCACGTCGCGTGCCAGCAGCGACTGGCTCATCACCTGGCCGAAGCGGCCGAAGCCGATGATCAACACGCTGCCGCTGAGGCCTTTCGCTTCCTCGATACCTTCCATCGAGGGTTGCTCCGGATGGGTGAACCGGCGCATCAACAGCACGAACAGCGGCGTCAACGCCATCGACAGCACCACGATCGCGGTGAGGTTGGCATTGACGGTGGCATCGATGACGCCGGCCGCTGCGGCGGCAGCGAACAGCACGAAGGCGAACTCGCCGCCCTGCGCCATAAGCACCGCACGGTCGAGCGCTTCGGCATGCGAACTGCGGGTGACGCGCGCGACCATGTAGATGCAGGCGGCCTTCACCACCATCATCGCAAGCACTGCGCTGACGATGAGCGGCCAGTTGGCCGCCACCACGCCCAGGTCCAGCGCCATGCCCACGCCCAGGAAGAACAGTCCCAGCAGGATGCCGCGGAAGGGTTCGATGTCCGCCTCGATCTGGTGGCGGAACGTCGACTCGGAAAGCAGCACGCCCGCGAGGAACGCACCCATCGCCATCGACAGGCCGCCCAGTTGCATCAGCAGCGCCGCGCCCAGCACCACCAGCAGGGCCGCCGCCGTCATCACCTCCCGCGCCCTGGCCGCGGCGAGGATGCGGAAGAACGGATTCAGCAGCCAGATGCCGGCGGCGATCAAGCCCGCCAGCGATGCCACGCCGATGCCGATCGCCATCCAGCGCGAGCCCTCCTCAGGCTGCACCACCTGGGGAGACATGAAGGCCACCAGCACCAGCAATGGCACGATCAGCAAATCCTCGAACAGCAGGATCGACACCACCTTCTGGCCATGCGGCAACGCGACGTCGCCGCGCTCCGCCAGCAACTGCATGACCACCGCCGTCGAGGTCAGCACGAAGCCCATGCCACCGATGAACGAAACAGCCAACGGATAGCCAAAGGCCAGTCCCACGCCGGTCAGCAACACCGTACACACCGCGATCTGCAGCGTTCCCAGGCCGAAGATCTGCTTGCGCAGGCTCCACAGGTGGCTGGGCCGCATTTCCAGGCCGATCACGAACAGGAACATCACCACGCCGAGCTCGGCAACGTGCAGGATGGACTGCGGATCGGAGAACCACTTCAGGCCGAAAGGGCCGATCGCCAGACCGGCGGCAAGATAGCCCAACACCGATCCCAGGCCCAGGCGCCGGAAGATCGGTACGGTGACGACGGCGGCACCCAGCAGGGCGACGACACTGACCAGTTGGCTGGCACCGGATTCTGCACTCATGCGGGCAGTCTACCGGATGGACGCGCCTACCCTAACGACGCGGCGCCTTCATCGCCAGCCATGCACCTGCTCCCACAGGTATCGCGAAGATCAACAGCTGGATGGGCAACTCTTCTTGCAGCGAGTAACCGTGCGACATGCCCGTACGCAGGTTCCAGAGCACGGCGAGCAACCAGCCCAGGCTGAATAACACCGCCGCGGCACGACGTTTGGCCGGCCTGGCCAGCCACATGGCGAAGCCCGCGATCAGCAGGCCCACGACGATGAAGATCAAGGTCCGCACGGTGTAACCCTCCCCGGCAGGTGATTCGCGCGGGCCAGCCCCGCGCGCCAACATTACCGCAATCCATTACCAGACTTTCGATCCGGGAACGGGCCGCACAGCCCGCTCCCGGCCGCCCTCACTTGGTGGTGTAACCACCGTTGACGAGGATGGTCTGCCCGGTGATCCACCAACCATCGCTGACGAGGTGCCGGATGAAAGGCACCACGTCCTGGATGTCAGTCAATCCAGTCTTGCTGAAAGGCGACAGCGCTGCAGCAGTCTTGTGATACGCCACTGCATCCTCGCCCTCGGCCGGATAGAAGAACGGCGTATCCATTGGACCGGGGCCTACCGCGGTCACAGAAATGCCGCGTGCACCGAACTCCTTGGCCGCGGCACGGGTGAAGTGTTCCACCGGCGCCTTGGTGCCTGCGTACGATGCATAGAACGGCGTGAAAGCGCCGAGCAGCGAGGTCACCAGCGTGACCACCTTGCCGTTGTCGTTGACGTGCTTGCCGGCCTCCTTCAGGAAGAAAAACGCCGCCTTCGAGTTGACCGCCGCCATCTCGTCGTACTCGGCTTCCGAGATGTCGGTGATCGGCTTCTTCAGCACTTTGCCCACCGTGTTGATCGCGATGTCCGGCCGACCCACCATCGCGACCGTATCGGCGAAGAGCCGCTCGACGCCACCCGCGGTAGTCAGGTCGCCCTGCAACGCGACGGCGCGGGCACCGGCATCGCGGATCGCGGAAAGGGTCTTTTCGGCGTCGGCATGGCTCGCATCGCTGTTGTAGTGGATGGCGATGGCGACAGCACCTTGCGCAGCAAGGTCGCGGGCGATCAGGCCGCCGAGGTTCTTGGCGCCGCCGGCGATCAGGGCGACTTTGCCCCGGATGGAATGATCAGTCATGGGAATGCTCCTGGCTTGGGACGGAACCTCGCGGCGATGCCCAACAACAGGATGGGCAAGCGCCGCGAGGCGCGTCTAAGATGAGGTGAACGCACCCCGGCGGGCTTTCACGATGTCCCATCCGCTGTCAAATTCTCCGGCTTCAACTCACATTACTGAGCCGCACGCTGCCCTAGCGACCACTGCCGATCCGGAACCCGGCCAGACGCCGCAGTACCGCGTGCTGGCGCAGGCGCACTGGCCAGGCGTTGAGGTGCTGCTCTGCAAGGAAGACATCCGGCAACGCACGCTCTGGGCCATCGACGAGCCGCGCCATACCGTCATCGTCCATCTCGGCGGCACCATGCGCGAACTGGATACCGAGATCGATGGGGTCGGCGCCACCCACACGCCCCCCTCCCCGGGCGACATCTGGCTGGTCCCCGCCGGGAAACGCTATGCCAGCCAAGCGTCCGGCCAGATCATCACCTACGCAGAACTGCGCGTGTCTCCCGCCGCGGAGGTGGACGTGGGCACCGACCGGCGCGCCGCGATCGATGGCCTGATGCCGAGGCTCGGCCATCGCGACGAATTCCTGCATTACAGCGTTGCCCGCTTGGGGCGACTCAGCCAGCAGGACGACGACCTGTCGGCGATGATGGCCGAGCGCCTGCAGTTGCTGCTGCGCCAGCACCTGTATGACGTCTATCGGCTGCCCGCCACGCCAGCCACCGCGTCGATGGTGTTGTCGCCCCATATCGCACGACAGCTCAGCGACCACATCGAAAGCGCCCTGGGCGAACGCATCGCACTGTCCACGCTCGCGGCGCTCGCCGGCATGAGCGTGCACCAGTTGCTGATCGCATTCCGCCGCACCTTCGGGACCACGCCTGCGCAATACATCCTCGCGCAGCGGCTGCGCCGTGCGCGCTGGTACCTGCTCAACCGCAACGACGACATCACGGACATCGCCCTCGCCTGCGGCTTCGCCAGCCACAGCCATCTGAGTGCTGCCTTCAAGCGCGATGCCGGCATCACGCCCCGCCAGTTCCGCGACGGCCTGCGGATGCGTCCGCTGGATTGACTATCCGCTGCGGCAGAACGCCGCGTAATCGATGTAACCGGGGAACGGCCGGCCAGCGGCGCAGACCGGGCAGTCCGGATCGTGGCGCAGGCGGGTTTCGCGGAAGCGCATGGCGAGCGCATCGAAGTGCAGCAACCGGCCCGCCAGTGTTTCACCCGCACCCAGCAGCAGCTTGATCACTTCGGTGGCCTGCAACAGGCCGATCACGCCGGGCAGCACGCCCAGCACGCCGGCCTCGGCGCAGTTGGGTGCGAACTCCGGTGGAGGCGGTTCCGGGAACAGGCAGCGATAACACGGCTGCTTGCCACGATGGCGACCGGCGTCGAACACGCTCACCTGCCCTTCGAACCGCTGCACGGCGCCGTACACCAGTGGCTTGCGCAGCTTCACGCAGGCGTCGTTGAGCAGGTAGCGGGCCGGGAAGTTGTCGGCGCCATCCAGCACCACGTCCACGCCGTCGAGCAGCCGCTCGACGTTCTCTGCCGTGACGCGCTCCTCTACCGCTTCCACCTTCGTGAGCGGATTGAGTGCCGCCAGCGTCGCCTGTGCGGACGCGACCTTCGGCTCGCCGATACGGGCCTCGGTGTGCAGGATCTGGCGCTGCAGGTTGCTGCGGTCGACCACGTCATCGTCCGCGATGCGCAGGTGCCCGACACCGGCGGCGGCAAGGTAGAACGCCGCCGGCGATCCCAGTCCGCCCGCGCCGATCATCAGCACGCGTGCCTGCTGCAGGCGCTGCTGCCCTGCGACGCCGACTTCGGGCAGCAGCAGGTGGCGCGAATAACGTTCGTTGAAGTCGCGCGCTTCCTGGGACAGTGCCGGCACCACGATCACGCGACGCTCTTCGATCCAGCGCGAGGTTCCCCCGGCGACGGAAGCCAGGCGGGTATAGCCCGCCGCCGCCAGCACGCGCGCGGCTTCCAGCGATCGCCCGCCCTTCTGGCAGATCAGGATTATGTTGGCATCGCGGTCCGGCAGGTGTTCGGTGGGATCGCGCTCGAGCACACCCTTGGCGATGCCGCGTGCGCCTTCCGCCTGACCGGTGGCGCGCTCGTGGTCCTCACGGACGTCGATGAACACGCTGCCCTGCGCCAGCAGTGCGGCAACGTCCCGGGGTTCGATTTCACGGATGGCCATGCGGCGATTATCGCGCAAGTCGCCGTGCGGCCCGCCTCAGCAGCCGATCACGTCGACCACGTCGCCCGCGCGATACTCGCGTGCGCCCTCGGGAAGCACGATCAGCGCATTGCTGTCGGCCACCGCGCGCAGCTGGTGCGAGGCATCGGCGGCATTCGGCACCACCTGCAGCCGTCCGTCCGGCGTGCTGTCCAGCCAGCCGCGCAGGAATTCAAGGCGTTCGTGCGTCTTCCGCCAAGGGGTGGCAAGGACCGCCGTCCATGACGGGCGCGGCTCGCGTCGGCGCTGCAGCCCATCCAGCAGGTCCCGACCCAGCGCCAGGAACGTCGCCAGTACCGAGACCGGGTTGCCGGGAAGGCCGAGGAACAGCGCACGGTCCATCTCGCCGAACAGCACCGGCATGCCGGGCTTCATGCGCACTTTCCAGAAATGGATGCTGCCATGGATCGCGAGCAGGCCGGGAACGTGGTCCTTCTCGCCGGCCGACACGCCACCGCAGGTGATGACTACGTCGAACGCCGCCGCGGCATCGGTCAGCACGGACTTCATGCGCTCAGGATCGTCTGGCAGGGTCGGCCATGCCGTCGGTTCGAGGCCCTCCGCTCGCAGCAGGCCCATGAGCAGGTCGCGGTTGCTGTTGTAGATCTGGCCCGGCGCCAGCGGCAATCCGGGCTCCACCAGTTCGTCACCGGTGGTGAACACGGCCACGGTCGGGCGCTGCGTGACGGCCAGCGATGCGATACCCAGCGCCGCAGCCAGCGAAACGCGGGCCGGCGTCAGCCACTGTCCTTCCTCAAGGACACGGACGCCCGCCTGCACGTCCTCGCCGACACGGCGGACATCCGCACCCGGCGCGATGCCGGCAGGCACGCGGACCGCATCCGCCTCCTCGGCGCAATCTTCCTTGATGGCGATCGTATCGGTGCCGCGCGGCAACGGTGCACCGGTCGTGATGCGGACGCACTCACCGGCACCGACCTCCAGGTCCTGCAGTCGCCCCGCGAACTGCTGGCCTATCAGGCGCAGCGTGGTCGGACCCTCCTTCGACAAGCTGGCATGCGCAAACGCAAAGCCGTCCATGCGGCTGTTGTCGAACAGCGGGAGCGCGATGGGCGACATGATGTCCTCGGCCAGTACGCGACCGCTGGCACGCGTCACCGGAACCCGCTCCGCCTTCAGCATCCGGTTGCCGGCGACCCCGCGGACGATGTCGCGAGCGGAAGCGAAATCGATGCGGGTCGGGTAAGCCGTCACTTGCCGCGCTTGACGTGACGGATCAGGCGGCGCTTCTTGGCGATCTGCTTCTCGGTCAGCACGTTCTTCTTGCCTTCGTACGGGTTGCTGCCTTCGCGGAAGATGAAGCGTACCGGCGTGCCGACCAGCTTGAAGCGCTTGCGGAAGAAGTTCTCCAGGTACCGCTTGTACGATTCCGGCAGCACCTTCAAGCGCGTGCCATGGACGATGAAGGTCGGCGGATTGGCGCCGCCCGGGTGCACATAGCGCAGCTTGGAGACATGGCCGCGGATGCTCGGCGGCGGGTTGGTTTCGTACGCGACTTCCAGCGCCTTGTTGACCTCGCTGGTGCCGAACTCTTTCGTCGCCGACGCATGCGCGCGATGGATAGCCTTGAACAGTTCGCGCAGGCCGGAACCATGCAGCGCGGAAATGCGCACCACCTCGGCCCACTCGACGAATCCCAGCTTGCGGGCGAGCAAGGCTTCGGCCTGTTCGCGCTGGTAAGTGGTCAGTCCATCCCACTTGTTGATGCCCACCACGAGCGCACGGCCGGCGTCGAGCACGGCGCCCAGCACGCTGGCGTCCTGGTCGGTGACGCCTTCGGTCGCATCCAGCAGCAGCACGGCCACCTGGCATTGTTCGATGGCCTGCAGCGTCTTGACCACGCTGAACTTCTCGACGGCCTCCTCCACCTTACCCTTGCGTCGCAGGCCGGCGGTGTCGATCAGGCGGTACTGGCGACCGTCGCGCTCCATGTCCACGGCAATCGAGTCGCGCGTGGTGCCCGGCACTTCGGACGCGATCATGCGTTCTTCGCCCAGCAGGCGGTTGACCAGCGTGGACTTGCCCACGTTGGGACGGCCTACGAAGGCCACCCGCATGCGGTTCGGATCGTTGTCCAGACCGGCTGTCGCGCCTTCTTCGGGAAGCCGCTGGTGGACTTCCTCCAGCAGGTCGTCGATGCCCTGTCGGTGCGAAGCCGAGATCGTGATGACGTCGGAGAAGCCGTAGCGGGCGAAATCCGCGAGCGCGGTGGTCTCGTTGATGCCATCGATCTTGTTGATGACCAGCAGCGTCGGGCGCGCGGCCTTGCGCAGCCAGGCCAGGATCTCGTCGTCGAGCGCGGAAGCGCCCTCACGGCCATCGACGATGAACAACACCAGGTCGGCCTCTTCGGCCGCCGCACGCGCCTGGCGTGCCGTGGCTCCCGCCAGGCCCTCTTCCTCACCGGCGATGCCGCCGGTATCGACGACCAGGAAAGGGGCGTCCTCATCGAGGCGGCAGACGCCGTAGTTGCGATCACGCGTCACGCCGGGCTGGTCATGCACCAGAGCGTCACGACTGCGGGTCAGCGCATTGAACAGGGTGGATTTGCCGACGTTGGGACGACCCACCAGGGCGACGAGGGGCAACATGCAGAGGCAACCGGAAAGGAAAATGTTGCCGGAGGCGTGTCGCCGCGCGCGGGGCACGGCCGCTCCGGTCTGGCAACGGGCCGCCATGGTATCGGAATACGTCCCCTTCCGCGAAAAAGGGCCGCAATGCGGCCCTTTCCAGCAAGACCAGGAGTGGGCCGACCCACTCCTCCGGCTGGGGTTACTTGAACCCGAAGGCGGTCAGGCCGCCCTCCACATCCTGTACCAGCAGGATGCCGTCGGCGACGACAGGCTTGCCACGCAGGGCTTTGCCCCCCACGCGGGCGCGCGCCGCGACCTCGCCATTGTCTGTCTTCAGCCAATGCAGGTAGCCGTCGTAGTCACCGACCACGGCGTAATCGCCATGGATGGTAGGTGCGGTCAGCGAGCGTCGCGCCAGCGTGGTGTTGGACCACAAGGCGCTGCCGCTGTACTTGTCCAGCGCCCAAACGGTACCCGCCGGATCGGCCACCATGACCGCGCTGCTGGTGACCGCCAGGCCACCCGCGCCACCGTTGTCCCGCGTCCACAAAGGACGGCCCGAAGGGCCTTCCAACGCAACGGTCTCCATCTTGTAGCTGGTGGCATACAGGGTGGTGCCTTCCAGCACCGGAGCGCCATCCACATCGGCCATGCGCTCGAGTTCGCTGCGACCTTCCGGCGTACCTACCGCCTGCGTCCACATGGGACGACCATCGCCCGCCGACAGTGCGGTGACCGTGCCGTCATCGCTGCCTGCGAACACGACGCCCGGACCGACCACGACCGGCGCGTTGCCGCGAACGGTCAGGCTGGGAAGCTCGTTGGTCCAGAACCAGCGGCGCTCGCCGTTTGCGGCGCTCAATGCGGTGACGCGGCCGTCATTGCTGCGCACGAAAACCAGATCCGTTCCAATCGACGGCGCCGCGATGACTTCGTTCGGCACCTTCACCTGCCATTTCTCGGCACCAGTGGCGGCATCAAGGGCGATGACTTGACCGTCCAGCGTGCCCACCACCACGAGCCCCTGGCCCGCGCCCGGCCCACCCGACAGTCGCAAATCGGACTTGTACTGCCACACCTGCTTGCCCGTCTGGAGATCGAAGGCACGCACGCCGCCTTCGACTGCAGCGGCATACACGCGGCCCCCTTCCACCACAGGCGCTTGCTGGATGCCCAGTCGATCCTCGCCTTTGCCGGCGTTCGCGCTCCAGAGCTTGGACACAGACACAGACTGCGTGATGTCGACCAGTTCCGCTGGATCGGTGGGCTTCTCGTCCGGCTTGTCGTCGCCGTCGAACCAGCCCTTTACCGTACTGCAGCCCCCCAGGGCGGCGATCAGGAGTGCTGCCGTCAGGAGACGGACGGGAAAACCATGGGTAAGCTTCATGCGGCGTCTCCGCTCTTGGGCGGCGTGCCGCCGGCGTGGATGAGTTTCAGCTCCACGAGCCGACGCTGGGGGGATACCACATCGAGCGTCGTCAACGCGCGCGTATAGGCATCCTGTGCTTCCTTCAACTTGCCGGCAGCCAGCAGCGCGTCGCCACGGACTTCCAGGCTGGATGCATCATCGGCCTTGTCCAGCAACTTCAACGCTTCATCGTGCTTGCCGGTATCGATCAGCAGGCGCGCCAGGCGCAGGTTCACAAGCGGCCGCAGCGAATCGACAGGCGTCAGGCCGCGCAATGTGGCGATGGCGGCATCACGCTCACCCGCCTGGATCTGCGCCTTGGCCAGTTGGAGACCGGCCACATCGGCGTACAGCTCGTCTTCCTTCATGAGCGAATCCACGGCGCCCTTGGCCTGCTTCAGGTCGCCCTTCGACAGATCCTCGACAGCCGCTTGGTACGCCTGGTACGCCTGTTCCTTCTTGCCCGCTTGGCTCTTCTGCCACCACTGCCAGCCGAAGATGACACCCAGCCCCAGGATCACGCCCCCCAGAAGACCGGCACCATTGTTACGGAGCCAGCTACGGACGCGTTCGCTTTGTTCGTGCTCGTCGAGCAGATCATCAATCGCCATGCGCTCTCTTGCCCCGTCGAGGCGGGGTCTTGGTCTTTGTTGGACAAACCCGTCGCGCGGGTCAGTCTCCGACCGGCGCTAAGGAACCCTCAGAGGATACCGTAAAGCGTGCGACATTCGCTCGCTGGTACGGCGCCAAGCTCACCGTACTACCGGCATGCTGAACCTCGACCGCCGTGGCATCACCCAGTTTGACGCGCCCCACCTCGCCCTTCGCATACCTGCGTTCTTCGCCCGCCCGGACGAGCGCATGCTCTACTTTGCGGCCATCGGGATCATTGACCTCGACCCAGCTGTCTCCCTTGAACGTGAGCGTCAGCCAGGATGTCGTCGCACGCGGAATTGGCGCCATTGAAGCGACATAGGGCGTTGCCTGCGGCCTACCGACCGGGCGGGTGCCTTCCGCCGTGTCTGGCGAATATTGCACGCTCGGGACGATGTCTAACGATGCCGTCGCAGCATCCGGCGCAGGGCCCGATGCTGGCCGCAAGGCCATCCATACCGGGGTTGCGATGACGAGCGTCAGCACCACGTAAACCGCGCGCCGCTTGAGGCTCTCGAAGAAGTACTGGAAACGCGGTGTATGACTATGACTGACCAGTTCTGCCGGCTTCGACACCACCGCCTCCGCCTGCTGCAGGAACGGTTCGACGTCCACCTTCAGCAGGCGGCCATAACTGCGCAGCTGACCGCGCACGAACACTGCCCCGCCCGACTGGTCCCACTGCCCGCCTTCGAGGGCGTGCAACACCTTCAAGGGCATCTTGAGGCGCTGACTGACCTCCTGCAAAGACAGGCCGGCCTGCTCACGCGCCACCTTCAGCGCCTCGCCGCACCCCTGCGACGGCGCCACTCCCCCACCTACCGTGTCCATCATGGCCCTGCATTTCCCCCAGAGTTGACGTCCTGCGCGTCGGGGAACTCCGCCCGAATCCGCTGAACATATCGACTGGCAGCGGCCTTGTCGCCGAGTCTATCCTCGATTTGTGATGCGAGTTTCAACACCACGGCACTGGCGGGTCCCGAAGCCAGCCTGCGCTCGATGAAGGCACGTGCCGACAGGTAGTGCTGCCGGTTGAATTCGAGCTCCGCCATCGCGCCAAGGGCGGTTGTATTGGATGGGTCGCGCGACAGCGCCAGACGCAGATCGCGTTCGGCCCGCTCGGTCTGTCCGGTGGCTAGGGCGCAACTGCCGGCATTCGCCATGGCCAACGCTGGCGTCGTGTAGCCAGGCGCCCGCACGGCACGGTCGAACCAAACCAGCGATTCGGCCGCCGCCCCGTTACTGCACAACCATGTGCCGTAATTGTTCTGGGCCCCACCCTGTCCGGGCGCCAGCTCTGCGGCACGCCGATACAGCTGGCCCGCCTCCTGCACCCGCCCGCGCCGATCTTCGATCACCGCCAGGAGCGTTGTTGCATCCACCGAGACGGGATCCAGTTTCAGAGCAGCGCGCGCATCCTTCTCCGCTGCATCGAGCTCTCCGGCATGCAGACGCTGCGTGGCACGAGCGAGCATCGTCTGCACAGACTGGCGGCGCTTGACCTCGGGACTGTCCTTGACCGAGTACTCAGGCGCTATCTGCTGCCCGGAGAGATGCTCCATCTTGCCCTTGGGGCGTACAAAGGTCAGGCGGCTGCAGGCGGTGCCCAGCAGAATGGGGATCAGCAGCAGGCAAAGCGCCTTATGCCGCATCGTCAATGCCCTGTTGCTGCAATTGCCGACGGAACTCAGCCTGCCGGCGCGTGCGGTCCATGACCTGCCCTTTCAATTGACCGCAGGCCGCATCGATGTCGTCACCGCGCGTGCGGCGGACCATGGTCAGCACCTGCGCGTCGAGGAGCAACTTCTGGAACGCACGGATTTCTTCTTCCGGCGAACGCTCGTAGCGCGTGCCGGGGAAAGGATTGAACGGAATGAGATTGACCTTGCCGGCATCCTTCAACTGCGCGGCGTTGCTGAACTTGCGCATCAGCTGGGCCAGCTGGCGCGCATGTTCGGGCTGATCGTTGATGCCCTTCATCAGCGTGTATTCGAAGGTCACCGAGTCACGCTTCTTGTTGGCGCGCAGGTAGCGCACGCACGACGCCATCAGTTCGGCGATCGGATACTTCTTGTTGAGTGGCACCAGTTGTTCGCGCAGCGCGTCATTCGGCGCATGCAGCGAGACGGCCAGCGACACATCGGTTTCGGTGGACAGCCGGTCGATCATCGGCACCAGGCCGGACGTAGACAAGGTGACGCGCTTGCTGGCCAGGCCGTAGCCAAGATCGTCGCGCATGATGTTCATCGCACGCACGACGTTGTCGAAATTCAGTAGCGGCTCGCCCATGCCCATCATCACCACGTTGGTGAGGCGGCGGTTCTGCGCAGGCACGTTGCCCAGGTGGCGCGCCGTCACCCACACCTGGCCGATGATCTCGGCGGTGGTCAGGTTGCGGTTGAAGCCCTGCGTGGCGGTCGAACAGAACGTGCAGTTGAGGCCACAGCCCACCTGCGACGACACGCACAGCGTGCCGCGGCTCTTGTCGGGGATGTACACGGTTTCGACGGCATTCTTGCCATCGACGCCCATGCCGAGCAGCCACTTGTGGGTGCCGTCGGTGGAGGGCTTGTCGAACACCACCTGCGGAACAACGACTTCGGCATGTTCCTGCAGTTTCGCTCGCAGGTTCTTGCCGAGGTCCGT
Source organism: Pseudoxanthomonas sp. 3HH-4 (assembly GCF_006716465.1). Taxonomy (GTDB): domain Bacteria; phylum Pseudomonadota; class Gammaproteobacteria; order Xanthomonadales; family Xanthomonadaceae; genus Pseudoxanthomonas_A. The sequence continues at coordinate 135,750 of NZ_VFPB01000003.1, forward strand.
CATCAGCTCGAAGTCGGTGACGTAGCGATGGTGGATCCACTTCATCACCTGATGAGCACGGAACTTCTGCTCACCCAGCTTCTCGATGAAGAAATGCTCCAGGCCCTCGCGATCCAGGTCCAGCAGGTTCTGTTTCGCAGGCACGGATGCACCGATGGCCACGGACGGTGCGTCCGTGGCCATTTTCAGTTCGATCGGTGGCAGTTCGTGGCTGCTCATCACTGTTCGCTCAGCGCGAGAACACTTCGGTGGCCGCGAAGAAGTACGCGATCTCGATGTTCGCGTTCTCGACCGAATCCGAACCGTGCGCGGCATTGGCGTCGATCGAATCGGCGAAGTCGGCACGGATCGTGCCCGGTGCGGCGTCCTTGGGGTTGGTGGCGCCGAGGATGTCGCGATGCTTCAGCACGGCGTTCTCGCCTTCCAGCACCTGGATCACCACCGGGCCGGAGATCATGAATTCAACCAGCGCATTGAAGAACGGACGTTCGCGATGCACGGCGTAAAAACCTTCGGCCTCACGGCGCGACAGGTGCTTCATCTTCGAGGCGACGATCTTCAGGCCGTTCTTTTCGAAGCGGGCATAGATCTCACCGACGACGTTCTTGGCGACGGCATCGGGCTTGACGATTGACAGGGTGCGCTCCAGCGCCATGGGGATTTTCTCCGTTGGGCGGGCCACTAAAGACCCAAGATTAACATGAAAAACCCGCGTCGAAACGCGGGCTTAGACCAGAAAGCGTAGAGAGATTCTAACGTATACGGCATCGCGATGCAGCAGGGATGCGGCAAATTGCTGCCCCGCAACATGACAGCGGCAGGAGCACAGCGGAGAATGAATCAAACAAGCGTTTGATTCAGTCCCGGAGACACCATGGCCAACACCACGCATTTCTCCACCAAGGAGCGCATCCTGGGGGCAGCCGAAGAGCTGTTCGCACAGCATGGATTCGCCGGCACTTCGCTGCGCCAGGTCACTAGTCGGGCCGACGTGAACATCGCGGCCGTCAACTACCACTTCGGCAGCAAGGAAAACCTGGTCAATGAGGTCTTCCGGCGCCGCATGGACGACATGACGGCCGCCCGCCTGTCCCTGCTCGAGAAGGCGCTGGCCGACCGCCCGGGCCAGCTGGAACCGATCCTGGCCGCCTTCGTCGAGCCTGCCCTTGCCCTGGCCCAGGACCGTCACGGCGGCGGCGCCTTCGTCCGGGTCATCGCCCGCGCCTACGCAGAAAAGAACGACGGGCTGCGCAAGTTCCTGTCCGACCATTACGGTCACGTGCTGCGCGAGTTCGGCAAGGCGATCGCCGCCTGCGTGCCGGGTCTCAGCAAGGAAGAACTCTACTGGCGGCTGGACTTCTTCTCCGGCGCCCTGACCTACGCCATGGCCGACTTCGGCCTGATCAAGCGCCCCACGGGCGTCACGGAGACGGCGCATCGTGAGCGCGCCGCCCGCGAACTGATCCGCTTCGCCGAGGCCGGCCTGCGCGCCGACCACGTCAAACAACCCCTGTAATCGCAAGGATTCCTCATGTCCAACCAACTGCTTGTACGCAAGGCGGCCGTCCTGGGCGCCGGTGTGATGGGGGCGCAGATCGCCGCGCACCTGACCAACGCCGGGGTCGACACCGTGCTGTTCGACCTGCCCGCCAAGGAGGGCCACCCCGACGGCATCGTGCTGAAGGCCATCGCTGGCCTGGCCAAGCTGAGCCCCGCCCCGCTGGCCAGCAAGTCGCTGGCGGAAGCCATCACCCCGGCCAACTATGAAACCGGGCTGGAGCACCTGAAGGGCTGCGACCTGATCATCGAAGCCATCGCCGAACGGATGGACTGGAAGCAGGACCTGTACAAGAAGATCGCGCCGTTCGTGGCCGACCATGCCGTGCTGGCGAGCAACACTTCTGGCTTGGGAATCAACAAGTTGGCAGAAGTTCTTCCGGAACAGCTTCGCCATCGTTTCTGTGGCGTGCACTTCTTCAACCCGCCGCGTTACATGCATCTGGCTGAACTGATCCCGGCCAAGACCACCGATGCCTCGGTGCTCGAAGGCCTGGAAGGTTTCCTGACGACCACGCTGGGCAAGGGCGTGGTGTATGCGAAGGACACCCCCAACTTCATCGGCAACCGGATCGGCGTGTTCTCGATCCTGGCGACCGCGCATCACACGGCCGAGTTCAAGCTGGGCTTCGACGAAGTGGACGCCGTCACCGGTCCGCTGATCGGGCGGCCGAAGTCGGCCACCTACCGCACTTCCGACGTGGTCGGCCTGGACACCATGGCCCACGTCATCAAGACCATGGGCGATACCCTGCCCGACGACCCGTGGCATGCCTACTTCAAATCGCCGAAGTGGCTGGAGGCCCTGATCGCCAAGGGCGCGCTGGGCCAGAAGACCGGTGCCGGCATCTTCCGCAAGGTGGGCAAGGACATCGTGGTGCTCGACCTGGCCAAGCAGGATTACCGTCCGGCCGACCGCGTCGCCGCGCCGGAAGTGGTCGAAATCCTGAAGATCAGGAACCCTGCCGAGAAGTTCGCCAAGCTGCGTGAAAGCCAGCACCCGCAGGCGCAGTTCCTGTGGGCGGTGTTCCGGGACCTGTTCCACTACAGCGCTTATCACCTGTCCGATATCGCCGACACCGCACGCGACGTCGACCTGGCCATCCGCTGGGGCTACGGCTGGTCGCTGGGCCCGTTCGAGACCTGGCAGGCGGCGGGGTGGAAGCAGGTCGCACAATGGATCGCCGACGACATCGTCGCCGGCAAGACCATGAGCAGCGCGCCGCTGCCGAACTGGGTGTTCGATGGCCGTGAGGGCGTGCACGCTCCCGAGGGCAGCTACAGCCCCGCGCGCAATGCGAAGCTGCCGCGCTCGGCCCTGCCCGTCTACCAGCGTCAGCGCTTTCCGGATCCCCTGCTGGGTGAAACCTTCTCCCAGGGCGAGACCGTCTACGAGAACGACGGCGTGCGCCTGTGGACCGACGGCGACGGCATCGGTGTGGTCAGTTTCAAGACCAAGATGCACACCGTGTCCGACGCCGTGCTGGAAGGCGTGCAGCAGGCGATCACCATCGCCGAGCAGAAGTTCAAGGGCCTGGTGATCTGGCAGCCGAAGGAGCCCTTCTCGGCCGGCGCCGACCTGGCGGGTGCGCTGGGCGCGCTGCAGGCCGGCAAGATCGCCGAGTTCGAAGCGATGGTGGCCAACTTCCAGGCGACCAGCCAGGCCATCAAGTACTCGCTGGTGCCGGTCGTGGCAGCCGTACGTGGCCTCGCCCTGGGCGGTGGCTGCGAGTTCCAGATGCACAGTGCACGCACCGTCGCGCACCTCGAAAGCTACATCGGCCTGGTCGAAGCGGGCGTCGGCCTGCTGCCGGCCGGTGGTGGCCTGAAGGAACTTGCAGTACGCGCTTCGCAAGCCGCGGGGCCGGGTGGCGATGTGTTCGCCGAGCTGAAGAAGACCTTCGAGACGATCGCAATGGCCAAGGTCTCCGCCTCCGCCGTTGAGGCCAAGGAACTGGGCCTGATGCGCGCGGGCGACAAGGTCGCCTTCAACGCCTACGAGCTGCTTCACATCGCCAAGCAGGAAGCGCTGGCGCTGGCCGAGACCGGCTACCGCCCGCCCCTGCCTGCCCGCCGCATCCAGGTGGCCGGCGACGTCGGCATCGCCACTTTCAAGATGATGCTGGTCAACATGCTGGAAGGCCGCTTCATCAGCGAGTACGACTACGAGATCGCTGTGCGCATCGCCACCGTGTTGTGCGGTGGCGAGGTCGATCGCGGCGCCCTGGTCGACGAAGAGTGGCTGCTGAAGCTGGAGCGCAAGCACTTCGTTGAACTGGCCCAGCAGGAAAAGACCCAGGCGCGCATTGCGCACATGCTGAAGACCGGCAAGCCCCTGCGTAACTAAGCGACGGACAAGGACACATCGAAATGAGCAAGCAGATCCAAGAAGCCTACATCGTCGCCGCCACCCGCACGCCGGTTGGCAAGGCGCCGAAGGGCGTATTCCGCAACACCCGTCCGGACGACATGCTGGCGCACGTACTGAAGTCCGTCGTCGCGCAGGCGCCGGGCATCGACCTCGGCCGCATCGATGACGCCATCATCGGCTGCGCCATGCCCGAGGGCGAGCAAGGCATGAACGTGGCGCGCATCGGCCTGCTGCTGGCGGGCCTGCCGAACACGATCGCCGCGCAGACCATCAACCGCTTCTGCTCGTCCGGCCTGCAGGCCGTGGCGATGGCGGCCGACCAGATCCGTCTGGGCAACGCCGACCTGATGCTGGCCGGCGGCACCGAGAGCATGAGCATGGTGCCGATGATGGGCAACAAGATCGCCATGGCGCCGAGCGTGTTCGACAACGACCACGTTGCGATCGCCTACGGCATGGGCATCACCGCCGAGAAGGTGGCCGAGGAATGGAAGATCTCGCGCGAGGACCAGGACGCCTTCGCAGTCGCCTCGCACCAGAAGGCCCTCGCCGCGCAGGCCGCGGGCGAGTTCAAGGACGAGATCAGTCCCTACGAAGTGATCTCGCGCCAGCCCGACCTGGCCGGCAACACCGTTCGCCTGAAGAAACTGCTGGTCGAACAGGATGAAGGCCCGCGTGCGGACACGTCGCTGGAAGGCTTGGCCAAGCTGCGGACCGTGTTCCGCAATCCGCAGTTCGGCGGCACCGTCACTGCCGGTACCTCGTCGCAGATGAGCGATGGCGCCGCCGGCGTGTTGCTGGCGTCGGAGCAGGCGATCAAGGATTACGGCCTGACACCGCTGGCCCGTTTCGTCAGCTTCTCGGTCGCCGGCGTGCGTCCTGAAGTGATGGGCATCGGCCCGATCGCCGCGATTCCGAAGGCCCTGAAGCAGGCCGGCCTGACCAAGGACCAGCTGGACTGGATCGAGCTCAACGAAGCTTTCGCCGCGCAGGCGCTGGCGGTGATCCGCGACAGCGACCTTGATCCTTCGAAGATCAATCCCCTGGGCGGCGCCATCGCGCTCGGCCATCCGCTGGGCGCCACCGGTGCGATCCGCACCGCCACCATCGTCCACGGCATGCGCCGTCGCCAGCAGAAGTACGGCATGGTCACCATGTGCATCGGCACCGGCATGGGTGCGGCGGGCATCTTCGAGTCGCTCTGACTGTTTGCCCTTCCGTGTCGAACGAAAAAGGCGCCCCAAGGCGCCTTTTTCGTCGTTGCGGTGCCTTCACTCACGCCATCCGCGTACCATTCGGCACCGGGCGCTCCACAGTGGTGATGACCACGCCGGCGTCTGTGTGGAAGCCGGTCAGCAGGAACTCCGACAGGAATCCGCCGATCTGCTTCGGCGGGAAATTGATGACGCCGACGATCTGCCGCCCGACCAGATCCTCCGCCGAATAGAGACTGACGATCTGCGCGCTGGTCTTCCTGGTGCCATGCGGCCCGAAGTCCACCCAGAGCTTCCACGCCGGTTTGCGCGCCTGCGGTAAGGCCTCGACCTTCATCACCGTCCCCACGCATAACGCGACCCGTTCGAAGTCGGACCATTGGATGACGTCTTGCGTTGCCGTCATGTCGGTCACCTGCGCTCCATCCTGTCTTTCCATGCGTCCTTGAACTCGGCCCACCAGTAGCCGAGCTGCGCGCCCAAGAAGCCCGCCGGCTTCAAGGCCGACACCAGGCCATAGTCAGAAAACTCACGCCACCGCGGGTCTTCATGGGCGATGGCACTAGCGATGATCTCGCCGGCGAACGTGGTGGGCGCCACGCCATGCCCCCCGAAGGCCTGCGCAAGCCATAGTCCGTCCTCCACGCGCCCCACCTGCGGCATCTGGTGGCGGGCATAGCTCATCAACCCCGACCACGCGTAGTCGATGCGGACGCCTTCGAGCTGGGGAAACACCTTCAACATGTCGCGATACAGCAGCCTACGGACCGCTCCGGCAGACCGGTCGACTACAGAGATGCGTCCTCCCCACAACAACCGCGTGTCGGGCAGCGGGCGGTAGTAATCGAACGCGAACCGCGTGTCGTAGACCGCGGCCTGCGTCGTGAGCGCGTCCTGCATCCGCGCATGCAACGGTTCAGTCACCATCACGTAGGTGGCGATAGGCAACACACCTGCGTCGACGCGGCGGTGCAGACCCGCAAGATAGCCGCCGCACGCCAGCACCACATGGCGTGCGCTGACCTGCCCCTGCGGTGTAATCACGCGCCAACCCGCGCCGTCCCGCACCAGCGCTGTCGCCGGCGAACGCGCGAACAGCGAAACCCCCTGCTCCTGTGCCACGCGGGCGATGCCGCGCGCGTACTTCAGCGGATGAAAGTGGAAGGCGTCGGGCTCGAACAGGCCATCGTGGTAACGATGCGTCTGGATCTGGCTTCGCAGCGTTTCCTGCGGCATCCATCGCCAGTCCTGACCGTAATGATCCGCCAGCAGACGTTGCCGGTTCCGCAGCACCTCCGGATCCTTGAACCAGTTGGCCCAAATGATGCCGGCGTGCGTGTCGTCGCAGGCGATGGCGTGGCGTGTGATGCGTTGCCGGATCAGGTCGACAGCCTCCGTCGTGCCGTCATAAAGCGCCTTGGCACGCGGGGCACCCAGCTCACGCAGTAGCGCATCTTCGCCTCGGGAGAATCCCCCGAACACGAAGCCGCCATTGCGTCCGGAGGCGCCATACCCGGCCACCTCCGCCTCGAGCACCACGACATCCCGAACACCCCGCTCCGACAACCCCAGCGCGGTATTGAGCCCGGCGAACCCGCCGCCGATGATGCAGACCGATCCTTCGACGCCCCCCTTCAGCACAGGCGATGCCGGGGCCGGGCCGGCGGTATCGAGATAGTAGCCGGCTCCGGATATGTCGGCTGCAGACATGGCATCCATCGAATGGTGCGGGACCAGCTGATCGAATCAGGTCTTCGGTGATGCGGAAACTTACTCGAGTTCGTGCACGCCCAGCTCGTTCAACGCGTCCTGCATCATGATGCGGGCGGCATCACTGAGCTTCTCGTGGTCGAGTGCGTAGCGGATGGTCGCTTCGATGAGGCCGATGTGCGTACCGCAGTCGAAGCGGGTGCCCTTGAAGCGATAGGCATGTACCGGTTTTTCGGACAGCAGCGCTGCGATGGCATCCGTCAGCTGGATCTCCCCGCCGGCGCCGGGTACCGTGTTTTCGAGAAGGGCGAAAATGCGCGAGTCGAGTACATAGCGGCCAACGACCGCCAGATTGCTCGGTGCAACTTCAGGCTTCGGTTTCTCCACGATCGCGCGGATGCGCCCTTCCCGGCCGGTGAAGGCGTCGGTGGCAACGATGCCATAGCTGCCCGTCTGGTCTTGCGGCACATCCTGCACCGCGATCATGCTGGCGCCTGTCGTTTCGGCGGCATCGGCCATCTGCTTCAGTGCACCGGGCCCACGGTTCCAGATCAGGTCGTCGGGCAGCAGGACCGCGAAGGGTTCGTCGCCCACGATCGGCTTCGCGCACAACACGGCATGGCCCAGTCCAAGCGCCTCGGCCTGGGTCACGAACACCGCGCGCACATGGCTCGGCAGCACATTGCGCACCAGTTCGAGCTGCTCCTGCTTGCCCGCCCGCTCGAGCTTCTGCTCGAGCTCGTACGCCTTGTCGAAATAGTCCGCCACCGCATGCTTGTAGCGGTTGGTGACGAAAATCAGGGTGTCGCAGCCGGCCTCCACCGCCTCGTCGACCGCGTACTGGATCAGCGGCCGATCGATGATCGGCAGCATCTCCTTCGGTACGGTCTTGGTGGCGGGCAGGAAGCGGGTTCCTAGACCTGCGACGGGAAAAACGGCTTTGCGGATTCGGGCGGCGCTCATCGGGTCCTGCGGGCATCGCGGCCGGGGAATACCACGATGTTAGCCGAAGAATCGTCCTGTTCGTTTGACAACGGTGCAAACTCGGGAACCGCGATCCGCAACACCTCTCCCAACTCATTCGTATCGTACCGGGCGTGCGCTGCCCGCATGCGCTGCAGCGCAAGTTCGATGAATTCAGGCGCCACCTCGCGCGCAAGCGCTTTCATGATCTTGGAGTGAGATGTGGGTTGGTAGCGCTCCTCTGCATGGAAAAGCGTTTCATGCAGCTTCTCGCCAGGGCGAAGACCGGTGTAAACGATGGCGATGTCGCGTCCCGGCTGCCTGCCCGCCAATCGGATCATCTGCTCCGCCAGCAGCCGGATCGGCACTGGATCGCCCATGTCCAACGTGTAGATGGAGGCATGCGCTGCACCTGACGCGGCTTGCAGGATCAACTGGCACGCTTCGGGAATGGTCATGAAGTAGCGCGTCACGTCCGGATCAGTGACAGTGACCGGACCACCTTTGCGGATCTGCTCTCTGAAGAGAGGCACCACGCTACCCGCGGAATCAAGGACGTTGCCGAAGCGCACCGTGACGTATCGTGTTCCAGAGCGCGCATCATCAAGTGCCTGGCAGGCCATTTCCGCAAGCCGCTTGGTCGCACCAAGCACATTGACAGGATCCACGGCCTTGTCCGTGGAAATCAGGACGAAGGTCGCAACACCGGCTTCACGGCAGGCCCGCGCCACCGTCTCGGTCGCCAGAACGTTGTTGCCGATAGCTTCACGCAGGTGTCCTTCCAGCAACGGCACCTGCTTGTAAGCCGCGGCATGAAACACTGCATCCGGGTTCGCGATCCTCAACGCATGTTCAATGACCGCCGGATCTCCGCAGTTGCCGAGTATCGGAAGGACCTCGAGATCCGGGAAGGCGCGGCGAAGGTCACCCTGGATCGTGATGAGTGCCAGTTCGTCGATCTCAACCAGCGCTATCCGCTGGGCACCATGACGAGCGCATTGCCGGCAGAGCTCCGAACCGATGGACCCGCCTGCGCCGGTCACCATCACGGTCCGCCCCCCAAGCCAGCCCCGGATGAGCTTCCAGTCCGGTGTGACCGATTTCCTGCCGAGCAAGTCCTCGATCGCGACCTCCTTCAGGTCACCCGGCATGGACTGCCCCTCGAGCACATTGACCAGCCGCGGCACCATGCGGAATGGCAGTCCGGTGCTTTCGCAGATTGCTACCACGCGCTGCATGGCGGACGCATCCAGGGACGGCATGGCAATGACCAGCATCCGGGCCGCCGTCTCCCGCGCGACTGCCGCAGCGTTCTCCAAGCCGCCAAGAACAGGAATGCCCTGCAGCTTTGATCCGTGCAGTCGCGACGCGTCGTCCAGGAACGCGACAGGCTGGTATACGCCAGTCCGTCGAAGTTCCCTCACCAGGGCTTCCCCTGCCCGCCCAGCGCCCAGGATCAGGACCCGCGATGCGCTCTCGTTGCTGCGGTTGACCTGACTGTCCTTCCAGGCCCGATAAGCAAGCCGAGGCAACCCAAGCAGACCCACCAGGGCAAACGGATAGAATCCCAACACAGCGCGCGGCGTTGAACCGAATCGATTGTAGAAGAACAGACCAAGCACGACGCCAAGGAAACCCAAGGCGCACGCCTTCACGATGTTCCAGAGATCTGGAAGACTGGCGAAGCGCCAGAGGCCGCGGTACAGCCCCATCCACCAGAACACGGCACCCTGTGCCACGAGCACAATGGCGATCTCGTTCGACCAAAAGGGAAACGCCGGTGCGTGGGCCAGCATTGCATAGCGAAGGCGGTGCAGTACCTGCCAGCAGAGCCACACCATTGCCAGGTCATGGGCCGCCACGAGAAGACGTGGAATAAACCCGCTAAATCGATCCCGCCACGATTCCATCAGATCCCTCTCCCGGTGCTACCCGCCACGCCATCCTCGGCGCAATACAAACCACAGCGCCCAACCCGATCCGTAGACCGCGATTGCCGCACCCAACGTTGCCGTCGACCCAGCGTCCGGCAGGCAATATGTTAACAATAAGGTAACGCCGCCAAACATCATGTAAATCACGGTTACAGCGGCGTGCCCGAATCGACGCGCGCCGATCTGATAAAGATGGCCCACATGAGGCGTCCACCATCGTTCGCCACGGAGCATGCGCCCCAGCAACGTGAAGCCTGCGTCGACAAGGAATGCGCATAGAGGCAACAGCAACAGGGGGGCGCTCACCGGTGGCAGTACCAGGTAGGCGGCGGTGGCAAGCCCGGCCAACGCATAGCCCAATGCACCGCTACCCACATCTCCCAGGAAGATCCGGGCCCTGGGGAAGTTGAAGGGGAGGAAGCCGATACATGCCGCGAGCAGCGCGAAGGCAAGCCAGTGCCACCCCCCCATTAACAGACCGGCATAGGCCAGCGCCACCAATGCAGCCTGACTGGTCGCCAGACCATTGATGCCATCCATGAAGTTCCAGACGTTGACCAGCACCATGGCCGTACCAAAGGCCAGGATAGCCGGTAGCACTTGGCCGCTTTGCCCTCCAGCTCCAGCAGCCAAGGCCAGCGCCGCAACGGCCTGGACCAAGAGCCGCAACCAGGGCGACAACGGCCGATGGTCGTCCCACCACCCTACTCCGGCCACGATCAACAGCCCCGGCAGGAACCCCCACCACAACAGGTCCATCGCCCCTGCACCCAATGCCAGATAAAGGCCGGCCGCGGCAAGTACCGTCACGATCGCGATGCCGCCGCCGCGTGGCGTGGCGACGTCATGGCTGCGCCGTTCACCGGGCTGATCGAGAAGGTTGCCACGCAACGCATATCGACGCGCCAGCCAAGTTCCCGCGGCGGTACCTGCCGTCAGCAGCAACAGCCAGACGGGCAAACTCGGCATCAGACGACCGCGTAGTTCAACAGTGGCTTGATCGTGCCCCACTCCTTGCAACTCGGGCATTGCCAATGGTGCGTCCTGGCGCCGAAGCCGCACTGGGTGCACCGGTAGCTCGGATTCCGCACCAGCAGTTGATCGGTGATGTGCTTGAGATCATGCAGCGTGGCCGACGCGTCCGCACCTTCCGCCAACGTGAGGTCGATCAGTGCCGCTTCGCCGCGCACCGACGGCCGGTCCTTGAGCTGACGTGCAAGGTAGGCCCGTGCGGCGGCAACGCCGTCCTGCCGTTCGACCAGGCGCGTCAATGCCAGCACCGGGGCGATTCCCCGGTAGTGCTCGCACATCTCCGACAGGAATGCCCGCGCTCCGGACAGATCACCCACTTGCTCGTAGCCTGCCAGCAGGCTTGGCAACACCTCGGGAAGGTAGTCGGGGTCATGTCGTGCCGCGCGTTCGAACGCGCGAATTGCGGCTTCGGAATTGCCGGCATCAGACTCGATGCGGCCTTCGATGATGCCGGCACGTACGCTGCCCGCATCAGCCTGATAGGCGCGCGCCACCGCTGCGCGCGCCGCATCGACGCTGTTCGCCGTCCGGTGCCGCTCGGCCAGTTCGCATTCGAACTGGGCGATCAGTTTACCCATCGGTTCGGTCGTGACCTCTTCATAGCGTCGCGCATTGTCGATCGCTTTCTCCCAGTCGCGCTCGGCCTGGTAGATGCCAATGAGGTGCTTGAGCGCCTGCGGAGCACGTTGATCGATGCGTGCGAGATCGGTGAATACGGTTTCTGCGCGATCCAGCAGTCCGGAACGCATGTAGTCCTCGCCAAGCGCCAGCAAGGCTTGTACGCGCTGCGCATCACTAAGGTCGGCTCGTTGCACGAGCCCCTGATGCAGGCGGATGGCGCGATCCACCTCGCCACGACGGCGGAACAGGTGGCCCAGGGCGACCTGCGTTTCGAAGGTTTCCTTGTCGAGTTCCGCGATATGGAGGAACAGCTCGATCGCCTTGTCCGGCTGCTCATTGAGCAGATAGTTCAGGCCACGGAAATAGGTGCTCGACAGCCGGCTGACCTGCGTGTCGCCGTGACGTTGGCCGCCACGGCGACCGATGATCCAGCCGCTCAATGCAGCCAGTGGCAGGAACAGGAAAAACCAGAACCACTCGGTGAGGAAGGCCATGGGTCAGACGCCACCATCGAAGGTCGAGGTGCCTCCGTTTGATGCCGGGGCCTGGGCGCGATTCGCCTTGCGGAGTTTCGCGTAGAGCGGCCACACCAGTGTGGCCACCACGATGAGGCCGCCGATCACCACACCCAGCAACAGGGACAGCATGATGCCGACGCCGGATGACGTCTGGAACTCGGTGAAGAGCAGCTTCAACGTTATCGGCTGCGTATTCAACACGCCGATGATGAGTCCGTAGGCCAGGAACAGCAGCGCAACGACCAGGCGGAACATGTTCATCAGGCGACTCCTTGCAGGACGGCGCCTAGCTTAACGGAGTCGGCGCGGAACGACACGCACCCGACGAGGCGCTACTCCCCCGCCTCTTCGATGGGCGTCACGTCGCTGACGCGTTCGCGCAGCTCCTTGCCCGGTTTGAAGTGAGGAACGTGCTTGGCCGGCAACGCGACCGACTCGCCGGTCTTCGGATTGCGGCCCATCCTGGGCGGACGGTAATGCAGCGAAAAACTGCCAAACCCGCGGATCTCGATACGGTCACCCTGTGCGAGGGCGCCGCCCATCATCTCCAGCAATGCCTTGACGGCCAGGTCCACGTCCTCGGCCTTGAGGTGCGGCTGGCGGCGGCTGAGGATCTCGATGAGTTCGGATTTGGTCATCGCATGCGGAATTCGGACGGATGAACCCGCGCCGGCCCGGGTACTCCGGGCCGGCGGGGAACGGTACTGCTAGCAATACTGCAACGGCGCGAGCCGCTTACTCGGACTTGCCGCCATCCAGCTGTGCACGCAGCAGCGCGCCCAGGCTGGTGGTGCCGGTGGAAGCTTCGGCAGCGGACTTGTTGTACTCGGCCAGCGCCTCGGCGGTTTCGGCTTCGTCCTTGGCCTTGATCGACAGCTGCAGCGTGCGGCCCTTGCGGTCCATGCCGATGAACTTGGCTTCGACCTTGTCGCCGACCTTCAGGTGCTGACTTGCGTCGTCCACGCGGTCGTAGCTGATGTCGCGCGCCATCACGTAGCCTTCGATGCCATCGGCCAGTTCGACCGTGGCGCCCTTGGCGTCCACTTCCTTCACTGTGCCTTCGACCTTCGAGCCCTTCGGATGGGTCGCCATGTACTGGCCGAACGGATCCTGCTCCAGCTGCTTCACGCCCAGACTGATGCGCTCGCGCTCCGGATCGACCGCCAGCACCACGGCTTCCAGCGTGTCGCCCTTCTTGAAGTTGCGCACGATGTCTTCGCCGGTGGTGTTCCAGCTGATGTCGGACAAGTGGATCAGGCCGTCGATGCCACCGTCCAGGCCGATGAAAATGCCGAAGTCGGTGATCGACTTGATCTGGCCGGACACCTTATCGTTCTTCTTGTGGGTAGCAGCGAAGGTTTCCCACGGATTGGCGGCGACCTGCTTCATACCCAGCGAGATGCGGCGACGCTCTTCGTCCACGTCCAGCACCATCACTTCGACTTCGTCACCGACCTGCACGACCTTGGACGGATTGACGTTCTTGTTGGTCCAGTCCATCTCGGAGACGTGCACCAGGCCTTCGACGCCCGGCTCGATCTCGACGAACGCGCCGTAATCGGTGACGTTGGAGACCTTGCCGAACACGCGGCTGTTGGCCGGGTAACGGCGGGCGATGTTGTCCCACGGATCCTCGCCCAGTTGCTTCAGGCCCAGCGAGACGCGGTTGCGCTCACGGTCGTACTTCAGCACGCGGACATCCAGCTCCTGGCCGACTTCCACGACTTCGGACGGATGGCGCACGCGCTTCCAGGCCATGTCGGTGATGTGCAGCAGGCCGTCGATGCCGCCCAGGTCGACGAACGCGCCGTAGTCGGTGAGGTTCTTGACCACACCCTTCAGCACCACGCCTTCCTGCAGCTTGTCCATCAACTGCTCGCGCTCTTCCGAATGCTCGCTCTCGACCACCGCACGGCGGGAGACGACGACATTGTTGCGCTTGCGGTCCAGTTTGATGAGCTTGAACTCCAGCTCCTTGCCTTCCAGGTAGCCCGGATCGCGCACGGGGCGCACATCGACCAGCGAGCCCGGCAGGAATGCGCGGACGTCCTTGATGTCGACGGTGAAGCCACCCTTGACCTTGCCGCTGATGCGGCCGGTGATGGTTTCGTTCTTCTCCAGGGCTTCTTCCAGCTCGTCCCACACCATGGCGCGCTTGGCTTTCTCGCGCGAGAGGACGGTTTCACCGAAGCCGTTCTCGAGGGAGTCGAGTGCGACCTTGACTTCGTCGCCCACGCCCACGTCGATTTCACCGGCGTCGTTCCGGAACTGTTCGATCGGCACGATGCCTTCGGACTTCAGGCCCGCGTTGATCACCACCACGTCGTTGCGGACTTCCACGACGACGCCGGTGACGATCGCGCCCGGCTTCAGCTTGGCCAGATGGGTCTGGCTCTGTTCAAACAGTTCGGCAAATGATTCGGTCATTGAAAAATACTCGGTTGATGACACAGACCGGGCGCACCTGAGGATGCACCGCGATCCACCCGTTGTCGGCCGGCGCGGGATTGCTTGTGGCCGTGAGTGTTGTGGTTGTTGAACCGCACGGAGGATTCCGGGCGGACCTTCTGCTGGGCGGGAGCCTAGTCCGCGCGCGCCGGCACCAAAGCCAGCACGCGTTCGACGACGGCATCGATGCCAAGGCCGGTGGTGTCGATGAGGACGGCGTCTTCGGCCGGCCGCAGGGGCGCCACCGCACGCTGGGCGTCACGGGCGTCACGGGCGAGGATCTCGCGCAGCAGACCGTCGATTGTGACCGAAACCCCTTTGTCTTTCAACTGCTTATAGCGCCTTTCCGCCCGCTCGTCGGCACTGGCGGTCAGGAATACCTTGTAAGGAGCATCCGGGAAGATGACGGTCCCCATGTCCCGCCCATCGGCCACCAGGCCCGGCGGCCGGCGAAAAGCCCGCTGGCGCTCCTTCAGAGCGGACCGCACCTCGGGAATGGCCGCAATGGCGGACGCGAGGGCACCCGTGGTTTCCAGGCGCAGTTCGTCTGTGGCGTCCAGATCGTCCACGATGACCCGGAGGCCTTGCTCGGTTTCGCGGAAACTGACGCTGGTATCGAAGGCACACCGGACCAGGGCGGCAGGATCGGAGATATCCAGATCGGCCCAGCTTGCCGCAACGCCAACCGCGCGGTACAGCGCCCCCGAATCGAGGTAGTGCCAGCCCAATCGACCGGCCGCCAACCGGCTCACCGTGCCCTTGCCTGCCCCGGAAGGGCCATCGATGGTCAGGACGGGTGAGGTATCGGACATGGGGTCTCCTGAGGGGTTTTGGGCGGCATTATGATGTCGGCTGTCCTCGCCGGGGACACCTTCGGCGGCGCGCTTACGCAGGGCTTAGTGCAACCGCTTGATATGCCAGCGGAATTGCCGTTAGAATAGCCGGCTTCGTTCCACCCCATACTCTTTTACGCCGAGGTTCATCTCATGAAGGTCCTGTCCTCCCTGAAGTCGGCGAAGGCCCGTCACCGCGACTGCAAGGTGGTCCGCCGCCGCGGCAAGGTCTTCGTGATCTGCAAGTCCAACCCGCGTTTCAAGGCGCGCCAGCGCTGAGGAACGGCACTGCCGGCCCCAAGCCGGCAATGCGCTGAAAGCCGCCTCCGGGCGGTTTTTTGTTGTCCTGCATTTGTTATAAAAGGCAGATCACCCAGGGGAATCCCACCATGAGCCGTCGCGCCCTCGCACTTCCGTTGATCGCCCTGCTCGGCCTTGCCGGCCCGGCCTCCGCAGACACTTTGCTGATAGAGCGCGCCCAGGAAACGCCCGCGGCAGCGGCCCCAGTGCGTGGACAGACGGCAGCCGATGTCGAAGCCCGCTTCGGCGCTCCGCAACAGAAGCTAGAGCCACGTGGCGGCCAGAAGCGGCAATGGCCGGTGATCCATCGCTGGGTCTATCCCGGTTTCACCGTCTACTTCGAGAAAAGCCGCGTCATCGACGTGGTGCTGAACAAGGCTACCGCCGAAGAAATCGGCCCCAAGCCCCCCATCCGCTGACTGGCGCCCCGCGCGCCCCTGTAATCCGATGACCGATGCCTATCGCTTCCCCGCGGAGTGGGAACCCCAGTCCGCGATCCTGATCGCTTGGCCGCACGCCGAGACGGACTGGGCCGACCGCCTGGCCGATGTGGAGGAAACCTACGTCGCCCTGGTGGCCGCCATCACCCGCTTCCAGCCGGTGGTGATCTGCGTCGCCGACGACGACCTGCAGACCTATGCCGAAGCGCGACTGCGCTCGGCGCGGGTGGACATGGAGCGCGTGCGCTTCGTTCCCGCCGAATACGACGACACCTGGCTGCGCGACTCCGGACCGATCACGCTACGTGATGGCGAGCGGTTCAAATTGCTGGACTTCCGTTTCACGGGCTGGGGCGGCAAGTACGAAGCCACGCGCGACGACCGCCTGGTCGGCGAGCTCTCGGGTATGCAGCTATTTCATAACTACTTCGTCCAAAGCATTGATTTTGCTTTGGAAGGTGGCGCCATTGAGACCGATGGGACGGGCACCCTGCTGACGACGTGGCAGTGCCTGCACGAGCGACACCCCGACGCCTCGCGCGAAGAGCTGACCGACAAGCTGGCGCGCTGGCTGAAGCAGGGACGCGTGTTGTGGCTGGACCATGGCTACCTGGAAGGCGACGATACCGACGCCCATATCGATACCCTCGCCCGCTTCGCGCCCGGCGATGCCATCGTCTACCAGGCGTGCGACGACGCCTCGGATGCCCACTACCTCGAATTGCTAGCCATGGCCGCCGACATCGCGGCGCTGCGGACGGCCGATGGACGCCCGTACCGCGCGTTCCCGCTGCCATGGGCGCAGCCGGTGATCGATAACGGCCGCCGATTGGCAGCGTCGTACGCGAACTACCTGATCATCAATGGCGCCGTGCTGATACCGGCCTACGGCGATCCCGCCGACGGCCAGGCGGCCGCGGTGCTGGCACAGGCCTACCCGGATCGCGAGATCGTGCAGGTGCCGTGCCGCGCGCTGATCTGGCAGAACGGCAGCCTGCACTGCATAACCATGCAATTGCCGGCGGGGCTGCTCGGCTGAATTCGTCATCGGCGCCACGGCTCGTGGCACAGTGACATCAGTTGGGCGCAGATTGAACGCTTCGTTTACATCTCGCATCACACGATCCCGGATAACCACCGTTTCCCATTTATCTAGGAGACGGCCGTGTATTCACGACGCAAGTTCCTGACGACCACTGCGCTGGCCACGGCCGGCCTTGGCCTGGCCGCCTGCAGAGACGCGGCGCAGGCGGGCGGGGTTGGCTTGGCGCCCGTTGCTCCAGCGCTCGAAGCCGTTTCCG
Organism: Pseudoxanthomonas sp. 3HH-4; assembly: GCF_006716465.1. GTDB lineage: Bacteria > Pseudomonadota > Gammaproteobacteria > Xanthomonadales > Xanthomonadaceae > Pseudoxanthomonas_A. The sequence continues at coordinate 152,992 of NZ_VFPB01000003.1, forward strand.
GTACGTTGAACACCCGCCTCATCCCGTCGACCGGCGAGCGGGTTCCCGTCATCGGCATGGGCACGTCCGGCAGTTTCGAAGTCGGCCAGAGCGCGGCCGAACTCGATCCATTGCGTGAAGTGCTGAAGCGGTTCTTTGCCGCAGGCGCCACGCTCATCGATACGGCACCCACCTACAGCGTCGCCGAAGATGTCATGGGTGCGCTGCTCGCCGAACAAGCCCTTACCGGCAAGGCGTGGCTGGCCACCAAACTGTCCGGCGTGACCGGGCGCGAGGCCGGCATGGCCCAGTTCGAAGACACGCTGCGCAGGCTGAAGACCGACAAGGTGGCGCTGCTGCAGGTTCACAACCTGGGCGACCTGAAGACCCAGATGGCCGTGGCACGCGAACTGAAGGCACAGGGCAAGGTGAAGTACGTCGGCGTGACGCATTACGTCGAACGGGCGCAGGAACAACTCGCCGACATCGTGCAGGCGGAGAAGCCCGACTTCCTACAGATCAACTATTCGGTCGTCAGCCGCGGTGCGGAGAAGCGCGTACTGCCGCTGGCACAGGACCTGGGCGTAGCGGTGCTGATCAACCGCGCATTCGAGGACGGCAAGCTGTTCGCACAGGTCAAGGACAAGCCATTGCCGCCCGCGTTGTCGGAAGCCGGCGCTTCGTCGTGGGCGCAGGCCTTCCTGAAATTCGCCCTCAGCCATTCTGCGGTCACCGCCGTCATCCCGGCCACGGGCAAGCCCGATCGCCAGAGCGACAACCTGAAAGCCGGCTCGGGTCCTGACCTGACGCCGGCACAACGCGACGCCCTGATTGCCGCGGTGGTCTGAGCCGATGCCATCGCCCCCTCCGTCAAGCGTGGCCGGCTGGCTCGGCCGCCTGTTCAATGTCCGTCAACACGAAGCGCCGGTGGTCGGCGCCGGACTGGCGATGTTCTTCCTGCTGTTCGCGGGCTATTTCATGCTCCGCCCGATCCGCGAAACGATGGGCGTCACTGGCGGCGTTGACAATCTGCAGTGGCTGTTCACCGGCACCTTCGCCGCCACCCTGATCGTGCTGCCGCTGTACGGCTGGATCGCGTCGAAGGTCCCTCGCCGACGCATCGTGCCATGGGTGTTCGGCATGGTGGTAGCCAGCCTGCTCGGCTACGGTGCGGCGATGCTGGCACGTCCGGATGATGTCTGGCTGGCACGCACGTTCTACATCTGGGTGTCGGTCATCAACCTGCTGATGATCTCGCTGGCCTGGAGTGTGCTGGCCGACGTGATGGAAAGCCACGAGGCCAAGCGCCTGTTCGCGTTGGTCGCCGCGGGCGCCAGCCTGGGCGGCCTGGCAGGTCCGCTGCTGACCACGCTGCTGGTCAAGCCGTTGGGGCACGGCGGCCTGATGGTGTTTTCGGCTTTGCTGATCGGCGCCAGCGCCGCTACGGCGACCTGGCTGCATCACTGGCGCGACCGCCATCCGCTGCCTGCGGGTGCGAGCTCGACCGAACAACGGCAACGGCCGCTGGGAGGAAATCCCTTCGCGGGCGCGACAGCGGTGTTCCGTTCGCCCTACCTGCTGGGCATCGCCTTCTTCGTGCTGCTACTGGCGACGGTGACGACCTTCCTGTATTTCGAACAGGCCAAGCTGGTCGCCGAACGCTTCACAGACAAGGAGGAGCAGACGCAGGTCTTCGGCCTCATCGACACTGTCGTGCAGGCGTTGGCCATCCTCAGCCAGTTGTTCATCACCGGCCGCATTGCGCAGAAGCTGGGCGTCGGCGTGCTGCTGGTTGCGGTGCCCGTGGTGGTCTCCGCCGGTTTCCTGTGGCTTGCGCTGGCCCCGGTGTTCGCCGTCTTCGTGGTGGTGATGGTGGTGCGGCGCGCGGGCGAGTACGCCTTCGTGCGCCCGGGGCGCGAGATGCTCTATACCGTGGTGCCCGCAGAACAGAAGTACAAGGCGAAGAACTTCATCGACACGGTGGTCTACCGCGGCGGCGATGCGCTCAGCGGCTGGGTCAAGCGGGCGCTGGACGTGCTGGCGGAGCATCCCGCGGCAGCGATGTTCATCGGCACCGGCGTGGCAGCAGTGTGGGCGATTACAGGCATGACGCTGGGCAGACGACAGAGGCGGATGGAGGCGACGCACAACGCCTCCTGAGCCCGCGCGTTCACTCCCCGGACGCCTGCCGCCACGGTGGACGCGGTACCATGCGCCCCTCCCCTGTCCGTCCCTGCCCGCACGATGAGCCGCACCACCCTGCCCGTTGCCCTTATCCAGGAAAAGAACCACGGCGATGCCGATGCCAACCTGTCGGTGATCGAGGCGCGCGTGGCCGAGGCCGCCAAGCGTGGGGCCCGTCTGGTGCTGTTGCAGGAACTGCACAACGGTGCCTACTTCTGCCAGCACGAATCCGTGCATGAATTCGACTTGGCCGAGCCGATCCCTGGCCCCAGCACCGAGCGCCTGGGCAAGCTGGCGAACCAGCACGGCTTGGTGCTGGTGTCTTCACTTTTCGAGCGCCGCGCCGCCGGGCTGTACCACAACACCGCCGTGGTCTACGAGAAGGATGGCAGCATCGCGGGAAAGTACCGCAAGATGCACATCCCCGACGATCCGGGCTTCTACGAGAAGTTCTACTTCACGCCGGGCGACATGGGGTTCACCCCCATCGATACCTCCGTCGGCCGTCTCGGCGTGCTGGTGTGCTGGGACCAGTGGTACCCCGAAGCCGCTCGCCTGATGGCGCTCGCCGGTGCCGACCTGCTGCTGTATCCCACCGCGATCGGCTGGGACCCGGACGACGAACAAGCCGAAAAGAACCGCCAGCGCGATGCCTGGATACTGAGCCACCGCGGCCACGCCGTCGCCAACGGCCTGCCGGTGCTGAGTTGCAACCGCGTCGGCCACGAGCCTTCGCCGCTCGGCGCATCGGGCATCCAGTTCTGGGGCAACAGCCACGTGCTGGGTCCGCAGGGCGAGTTCATCGCCGAAGCCGGCACCGAGGAAACCATCCTGATGGCGGACATCAACCTGCAGCGCAGCGAGCATGTCCGTCGCATCTGGCCGTTCCTGCGCGACCGCCGCATCGACGCGTACGGCGACCTGCTCAAGCGCTACATCGACTGAGGCCCGGGCGTGCCGCTGATCGTCCGTGATGCCACGCCGGCCGATGTGCCGGCCATCGCCTCCCTCTACGCGGATGAAGTCCGCGACCACGTCAACACCTACGAGTACGACGTGCCGGACGAGGCCGAAATGGCGCGCCGCATGCAGGCAGTACTCGACGCCGGCTACCCGTACCTGGTGGCCGACCTGGAAGGAGAGTTCGTCGGTTACGCCTACGCCAGCAGCTATCGCGCCCGCGCGGGCTACCGCAAGACCGTGGAGAACTCGGTCTACGTGGTCTCCGGCCGGCAGGGCCAGGGCATCGGCGCGACGCTGATGCAGGCGCTGATCGACGCCTGCGAGACGCGCGGCTATCGCCAGATGATCGCCGTGATCGGCGAACCCACCAATACCGCCTCCATCCGCCTGCACGAGAAGTTCGGGTTCACCCTGGTCGGCATCTTCCGCGGCATCGCCTGGAAGCACGACCGCTGGCTGGACACCGTGCAGATGCAGCGCACCCTCGGTGCCGGCACCACTGCGCCCCCGCAAGACGAATGACACGATGACCGAATCCAACACCCCTCCCGCCGATCCGTTGCACGGACAACCCCACGAGATCGTCGAGCGGGATGGCGTGCGCTACACCCTGCTCGGCACCGCCCACGTCTCGCGCGCCAGCGTCGATGCCGTGCGAGCGGCCGTGGCCAGTGGCGACTATGACAGCGTGGCGGTGGAACTGGATCCGGGTCGCCTGCAGTCACTGACCGATCCTGACACCCTTACGCGGCTCGACCTGGTGAAGGTGATACGCGAAGGCAAGACGCACCTGTTCGCCGCCAACCTCGCGCTGGCTGCCTATCAGCGGCGGCTGGCGGAACAACTCGGCGTCGAGCCAGGCGAAGAACTGAAGGCCGGCGCATTGGATGCACAGGCGCGCGGGCTGCCCGTCCACCTGATCGATCGCGAAGTGGGTCTGACCTTCAAGCGCGCGCTGCAATCGCTGGGCTGGTGGCAGCGCACCAAGGTGGGCGCCGGCATCCTCGCCAGCATGTTCGGGGACGAAGAAGTCGGGGACGACGAAATCGAGAAGCTCAAGCAAGGCGACATGATGGAATCGAGCTTCGGTGAGTTCGCCGCCGAAAGCCCGCAGCTGTACCAGGCGATCATCGCCGAGCGCGACCAGTACATGGCGTCGGCACTGCGCCAGGTTGCCGCCGGCAAGCCGACCGGCGCCACATCGCCGTACCGCGTGCTCGCCGTGGTCGGTGCGGGGCACCTGCCCGGCCTGACCCGCCACCTGAAGGACGATACCGCCGATCCGGCCGAGCTTCGACGCGCGCTCGAACTCGTCAAGCCCAAGTCGCGCGTGCCGTGGATGGAACTGGTGATCGGCGTGTTCCTGGTGGGCGGATTCGCCTGGGGATTCTGGCAGGGCGGCGTGGACGTCGGCTCGGACCTGTTACTGCAGTGGATACTGGCCACCGGCGTGCTGGGCGCCATCGGATGCGCGATCGCGGGCGGGCATCCGCTCAGCATTCTCGCGGCCTTCATTTCATCGCCTCTCACGCCGCTGCATCCCGCACTTGCATCGGGTACCGTCAGCGCCTTCGTGGAAGCGACGTTGCGCAAGCCCACCTATGCCGACTTCATGGCGTTGCGCGACGATGTCCAGACAATGCGTGGCTGGTGGAAGAACCGAGTGGCGCGCGTGCTGCTGAACTTCTTCCTCACCAGCCTGGGCACCGCCATCGGCGTGTGGACAGGGGGACTGAGGATGCTCGGCAAACTTGTCGGCTGAGCTGTACCTGAGAAAGAACGAGCCGGGCAATGCCCGGCTCTTTGCTTTCCGTCTTCTTCACTCCACGTGCATGGCTGCCACGCTTGCCGCCGCAGGCGCATCGCCACGACGCTGCTTGGCCCGGCTGATCGCTCGCGAAGTGCCACTGCGCATGTCGTCCAGGATCGCGTAGATCGTCGGCAAGAACAGCAGGCTGACCACCGTCGAGAACGCCAGGCCACCGGCGATGGCGCGCGCCATCGGGGCGTAAGCCGGGCCGTCGCCCGCCATCTGAGTGTTCGCCATCGCGATGGGCACCATCGCCAGGATCGCCGTGCCCATCGTCATCAGGATGGGCCGCAGCCGCTCGCGACTGCCTTCCACCAGCGCGTCCGTGCGCGACATGCCGCGTCGCCGCAGGTTGTTGATGTGTTCGACCATCACGATGCCGTTGTTCACCACCACGCCCATCAGCACCAGGATGCCGATGAAGGACATGATGCCGAACGTGGTGCCCGTAAGCGCGAACAGCCAGAACACACCGAACACCGAGAACAGCACGCCGCTCATGATGGCGGCCGGGAACAGCAGCGATTCGAAGACCGCGGCCATGACGATGTAGATCATCACCAGCGCGATCAGCAGATTGAACATCATCTGCCCCATCGCCTCGTCGTCTTCCTGGAAGGCACTACCATCGAACGAATAGCTGTAGCCCGCGGGGAACGACATGCCCTCCAGCGCTTCTTCCATGGCCTTGCGCGCGTCCGGCACGGTGACCTTCTCGGCCAGGTTGGCCTGCACGGTCAACGTGGTCTGGCGGTTGGTGCGCTGGATCTGCGTGGCCGACGGCGTGATGCCCACGTCGACCAGGCTCAGCAGCGGCACCGTACGGCCATCCGGCGAACGCACCATGAAACCGGCCAGGTCTTCGGTGCCGTAGTCTTCGGCGCCTGCGAAACGCACCCACACCGGCACCTCGGTCTCGCCACGACGGAACTCGCGCAGCGGCGCACCACGCAGGGCCAGGCCCACGAAGCTCGCCACCTGCTGGGAGGTGAAACCAAAGGCGGCGGCGCGCTCGCGGTCGACGCGCACGTTCAACTCGCTGTTCTGGTCGCCCACGTCCACGCGCACGTCACGCAGTTCCTTGCGCTTGGCGAGGATCGGGATCAGGTCGTCTGCGATCTCCGCGAGGGTCTGGGTCGAATCACCAACCAGCTGGAACGACACGCTCTGGCCGGGTTGGCCACCGCCACCCTGATTGCCACCGTCGCCACCGATGCCGATGTTGGCGCGGGCCGACTTCGGCAGGTCCTTGCGCAACTGCTCGACGATCGGCTTGGTCTCGCTGGCCTTTTCGGTGTCGAACTTGACCTGGGTTCCACCCCAACCTTGCTCGCTGAAGTACGAATAGATCTGGCTGATCCGGTACTTCTTGCGGTTCGCGTCCAGGAACTGTTCGACCTTGAGGATCTCGGCCGACATCTGCTCCTTGGTGTAGGCGCCCTTCCACTGGTAGTACAGCTCCGCCTCGCCTCCGCCGTCGTTGCCGAACATGTCGAACTTGGTCATCTTCATGGGCACGAGGCTGACCACGATGATGAGCAGGATGCCCAGCACGCTCCAGCCGCGGTGTTCCAGCGTCCAGCGCAGGAAGCCCGCGTAGCGCTTCTGCATGCGCGGGATGATGCCGGTCTCACTCCGCACCTGCGGTGGTGTCTTCAACCGGGCCGAGATCATCGGGATCAGGCTGACCGCGACCAGCCACGAGGCCAGCAGCGAAACCGAGATGGTGATCGCGATCTGGCCCAGGTAGATGCTCAGGAAGTTGCGCTCGCCAAACAGGTTGGGCACGAACACGATGCAGTGGCACAGCGTGCCCGCCGACAGCGCGATCGCCACATGGCGGGTGCCGACAATCGACGCCCAGGTGGGGTTGCCCGGGTATTTCTCGCGTTCCTGGTAGATGCTCTCGACCACGACGACCGCGTTGTCGACCAGCATGCCGATGGCCAGCAGCAGGCCCATCATCGACAGGATGTTCAGCGTCACGCCGGCGAAGTACATGAAGCCCAGCGTCATCACGAAGCAGATCGGAATCGCCAGGGTCACCATCGACACCGACGGCCAGTGGCGCAGGAAGAACCACAGCACCACGATCGACAGCACCAGGCCGATCGCACCTGCTTCCGCCAGTTCCAGCAACGAGGAGGTGACGTTGTCGCCCTGGTTCTCGATGATCTTGACCTGGATGTCGTTCATCTCCGGCTGTGCGCGGATCGATTCGACCTCGGCCAGCGCCTTGCTGGACACATCGACCAGGTTGGCGTTGCGTTCCTTGAAGATGTCCAGGCCGACGGCGGGCTGGCCGTCCAGGCGGCGGCCGTAGTCCATCCGGGCCGGCTTCAGGCGGACGTCGGCGATGTCGCCAAGCCGCACGTTGCCCGAACCGACAATCAGGTCGCGCAGCTGCTGCAAGTCGGTCAGCTCGCCGACGGGCTGCACGCGCAGGCGCTGCGGGCCGTCGCTGATAACACCGGCGGAGATGGAGAAATTGACCGCCTGCAGCCGTGCCGTCAGATCGTTGAGGCTCAGGTTGTGTGCGGTCAGGCGATCCTGGTTGATCGCGATCTCCACTTCATTCGGCGGTGCGCCCGACACGTCCACGCGGGCCACACCCGGGATGCGTTCGATGCGGCGCTTGAACTCGCGTTCGATCATGTCGTACGCGCCGGTCAGGTCGGTCTTGCTGGCCAGGCGTACGCGCAGCACCGGCTGATCGGTGGTCGAGAACTTGAAGACGAAATAGCGCTGCAGATCGTCCGGCAACTCATCGCGGATCGCGTCCAGGCGTTCGCGCGCCTCGGACGCGGCGATGGCGACGTCGCGGTCCCAGTCCGAGAACTGGATGAAGATCTGCGCGCCGTCGGCCTTCGCGTTCGACTCCATCCGCTTGATGCCGGCCATCGTCGACAGCGCTTCCTCGGCCGGCCGCAGCACCGTGCGCTCCACTTCTTCCGGGGTCGAGCCGGTATACGGCAACGATACGAAGATGAAGGGGGGCGAGACCTCGGGGAAGGCTTCCAGTGGCAGCCGGATGGCCGCGATCAGGCCGATCACGAACAGCGAGATGAAGAACATCACCGCTGTCACGGGCCGCTTGATGCTGAACTCGGCGACGCTCATGCAGGTTCGCCCTCCCCGACCGGTGGCAGTGCCGCGCCCTTGCGAGCGCGGCGTCCGCGCTCTAGGTAGTACTCATCGGCGCGGCGGTCCAGCAGGTCGTAGACGACCGGGATCACCAGCAGTGTCAGCAGCGTCGAGATCAGCAGGCCGCCGATCACAGTGATCGCCATCGGCGAGCGCACTTCGGCACCCTCGCCCATCGCGATCGCCAGCGGCAGGAAGCCGAACAGCGTGCACAGCGTCGTCATGATGATCGGCCGCAGTCGCGAACGGGCACCCTCCACCAGCGCCTCGCGCTTGGCCACGCCGGCCTCGCGCAACTGGTTGACCTTGTCGATCAGGATGATGGCGTTCTTGGTCACCAGGCCCACCAGCAGGATCAGGCCGATGAACACCACCACCGAGACCGCCGAACCGGTCAGGAACAGCGCGCCCACGGCACCGACCAGCGCCAGCGGAATGGTGAACAGGATGACGAAGGGATGCAGCAGCGATTCGAACTGCGACGCCATCACCAGATACACCAGGAAGATCGCCAGACCGAACGCGAACATCAGCGAGTTGACCGATTCGGCCAGTTCTTCGCCCTGGCCACCGATGTGCATGCCGATGCCGGCGCCCAGCGGGTTCTCGGACACTAGCTTCTGCACTTCCTGCACTGCGCCGCCCAGGTCGATGTCGCGCAGGTTGGCCGAGACGATCGCCACGCGCACCTGGTCGGCGCGGTGGATCTCGCTGGGCCCCGTGGTGGCGACCACATCGGCCACGGCCGACAGCGTCACCGGCCGAGCGCTGCCCGGATTGACGATCAGCTGACGGATGCTTTCCAGCGAAGCGCGATCGGTTTCGCGGGCGCGCACCAGCACGTCGATCTTGCGGTCACGGAAGCTGTAGCGCGTGGCCACTTCGCCGCGCACCTTCTTGACCACCACGTCGGCGATCTGGCGCGTAGTCAGGCCCAGCGCACCGGCGCGTTCCTGGTCGAAGCGGATCTGGATTTCCGGGAAGCCCTGCTCCACCGTCGACTTGACGTCGGCATAGTGCGGATTGGCACGCAGCATCGCCGCCAGCTTCTGGCCTGCCTGTTCGATGCCGGCCAGGTCCTGGCCGCGCAGCTCGACTTCCAGCGGCGCCGAGAAGCTGAGCAGCTCCGGACGGCTGAAATCGACCTGGGCACCGGGATGGTCCTTCATGGACGCGCGCAAGGCCTCGGTTTCGCGGCTTTCAACGTCCTCGCTGCCGCCATTGGCCATGACCACGGTCAGCTTGCCGATGTTCTCGCCGCTCTCGGTGGGATTGGCATCAAGACGGGTACCACTGCCGCTCACGCCGTACAGAGCATGGATGCCCTCGTCCTTGGCGTGCTTGAGCTGCAGCTCGCGGACCAAAGCGTCGGTGCGCGCCAGCGGCGTGCCTGGCGGCAGCTTGACCGTCATCTCGAAGCGGTCCTGCGCCAGCTGCGGGATCAGGTCCGCACCCAGCAACGGTACCAGCAGCATCGCGCCGACGAACGCGGCGGCGGCGAAGCCCAGCACCAGCCAGGGACGGCGCAGCGACGCGGGCAGCAGGCGCATGTAGCCGGCTTCGGCACGGTTGTACGGCGCCATCGCCAGGTCGCTGAACTTGCGCATGACCGGGCCGACCACGGCGGCCAGCCCACGCCAGGCGCGGACCACCAGCCATGCGATGCCGAAGAAGAAGCCGCGGATCGCAGCGCCCACTCCACGACCGGTGGCCGCCAGCGGCTTCTGCCAGCGCGAATCGGGACGCCACTGCGGATGCGCCGGTTCGTCAGGGAATGCCAGCGGGGGGCGCCCCTTCAACGAACTCAGCATCGGGATCAGCGTCATCGACACCACCAGCGAAATGCCGATGGCGATCGCCACCGTCAATGCCTGGTCGCGGAACAGCTGGCCGGCGATGCCCTGCACGAACACCAGCGGCAGGAACACGGCGATCGTGGTCAGCGTGGACGCAACCACCGCCATGCTGACTTCACGGGTGCCGACCATCGCCGCCTCGAGGATGCCCAGGCCACGTTCGCGCGCCTTGGCGATGCTCTCCAGCACCACGATCGAGTCGTCGACCACCAGGCCCGTCGCCAACGCCAGGCCGCCCAGCGACATCACGTTGAGGCTCAGGTCCAGCTCGCCCATGAAGAAGAACGTGGTGATGATCGAGACCGGCAGCGACAGGCTGATGACGAACGTGCTCCAGCCATCGCGCAGGAACAGGAAGATGATCAGGATCGCCAGCACGCCGCCGATCATGGCGTCCTTCTGCACGTCCCAGATGGCGTGTTCGATGAACAGCGACTGGTCGTCGATGACGGTCAGTTCGACATCCGGTGGGGTCTGGTTTTTGATCTGCTCGAGCTTGGCCTTCAGCGCCTGCGCCGTCGCCACCGTATTGGCGTCGCCTTCCTTGTAGATCGCCAGTTCGACGGCTTCGCGGCCGCCCAGGCGGATGATCGCCTCGCGTTCCTTGAAGCCCTGGCGCACGTCGGCGACATCCTTCAGGCGGACCGGCATGCCGCCGGCGACCGTCGAACTGCCGCCAGACGATGCATTCTGCACGGAGGCGGCCGCCGCCATCGCTTCGGCCGAGCCGGTCGAAGCCGCGATGGCGGCCATCTGCGCCGCCGCCGATGCCGCGGCGTTGTCGCCACCACTCTGGGTGGTGACCAGCATCTCGCGGATTTCGTTGACCGTGGCGAACTGGTTGACGGTGCGCACCAGGTAGCGCTGCGAACCTTCTTCCAGCCGACCGCCGGAGATGTTGATGTTCTCCTGCTGCAGGCGCTGGATGACGGTGTCGATCGGCAGGTTCAGCTGGGCGAGTTTCTGCTGGTCGATGTCGACCTGGATCTCGTCCTCGAGACCGCCGCCGACCTTGACCGCCGCCACGCCGTCTACGGGCTCAAGCTTCTTCTTCAGGTCGTCATCCGCGTAACGGCGCAGCTCGGTCAGCAGCCGCACGGCGTCCGCATCGTTCTTCGGCTCCTGCTTGTTGCCCAGGGCCAGGCGCAATATCGGCTCGGTCGACGGATTGAAGCGCAGCAGCACCGGTGCTTTCGCCTCCAGCGGCAGCTGCAGTACTTCCATCTTGTCGCGGACTTCCAGGCTGGCCTGGTCCATGTCCGTGCCCCAGGCGAACTCCAGCACCACGTCGCTCTGGCCAGTACGCGACACGGACTTCAGTTTGCGCAGGTTCTTCACCACGCCGACGGCCTCTTCCACCGGCTCGCTGATGAGGGTTTCGATTTCGGAAGGCGCGGCGCCGGTGTACTCGGTGCGCACGGTCAGCGTGGGATAGCTCAGGTCGGGCAGCAGGTTGACCTTCAGCGAGAACAGCGCGATCACGCCGAACAGGAACATCGTGATCCAGAACATCGCCACGGTGACGCGGCGGCGGGTGGAGAACTCGACCAGTCCTCCTCCCATGCTGTCGTCGCCGCCGGTGTCGCGGGGTTCGTGCTCCCCGGGAACGTGGCCGGGCGCGCTCATTGCTTGTTTCCGGCAGTCTTGGCGTCCTCGGCCTTGGCCGCCACCTTGGCGGGCTCGGCGCCGATCACCTGCACCGCGCTGCCTTCACGCAACGCCACCTTGCCGGCGGTCACCACCTGGTCACCAGGCTTCAAGCCTTCGCGCACTTCGATCCACTCGCCGTCCACGTAGCCGACCTTGACCGGCACGCGTACCGCCTTGCCGTCGCGCACCGCGAACACGGCCGGGTCGCCGTCGTCGAGCAGGGAGACGCGCGGCACCACCAACGCATCGGCACGCTGGTCGTAGTCGATCCTGATGCGGCCGAACATGCCGGGCTGCAGCACGCCGTCGCTGCCGAAGGAGCAGACCACGCGGAACGTACCGCTGCCGGAATCGACGACCGGCGAAATGCGATCCACCGCGCCCTGGAACACCTTGCCCGGCATCGCATCGACGGCCAGCGCCACCGGCAGGCCCGCCTTCAACTTGGAGAGCTCGCGCTCGGAGACGTTCAAGGTGGCTTCCAGGCGCGATTCGTCGACGATGCGGATGATCGGCGTGTTGATCTGCACGAAGTTGCCGGTCTTGATGGAACGCGAAGCCACCACGCCGGAAATCGGCGCGGTCACGGTGGTGTAGGACAGCTCGAGCGCGGCCATGCGGTACATGGCGCGGGCGTTGTCCAGGTCGTACTTGATCTGGTCGACGTCGTTGGCGCTGATCATCTGCTGGCCCACCAGCTGCTGCGCTCGGCGGTAGTTGTTCTCCAGCTTGCGCATCTGCGCTTCGGCCTGGGCCACCTGCAGCCGCAGGCGGTCCGGGTCCAGCCGGACCAGCGCCTGGCCGGCGCGGACCACCTGTCCCTCCTCCACCATCACCGCCAGTGCCACACCGGAGGTCTTGGCGACCACCTGCGACTCGCCCAGCGCTTCAAGGGCCGCCGTGCCGCTGTAGCTGGCGGCCACCGGGCGACGGCTGGCCTTGACCACCTCGACGGGGACGGCATCGGGCTCTTTGGGTGCCTCGCCATTCTTGGCCTGGGCCTCGGGCGTGGGGCCGCCCCCCTTGCAGGCGGACAGGACCAGCAGGCTGCAGAGAACAGGTACCAGCGCCAGGCGCAGGTAGGAATGACCGGAATCGGGGCGGGGTCGGGACATGGGGCGGTACCGTGGTGGTGGTGTTGTGGTGGTGTTGTATCAAGGTATATCACCCCTGAACGACTTCCATGCGCCGAAGGTCATGGTGACTTGCGTCCGGGCCTGTGTCCGGAGAACGACACTCGCCTCTGCAGGAAGCGGCGTGCGGAAGCGCACATGCGCTTCCGCCAAGGTTGCTGGCCGCATGCACCCTCTCTGGCCAACGTGGGAACGTCGGCATCGGCGGCAACCATTCGGCGGCACGCGACTTTAAGCCATCCGCGCGGACGCACCGCGCCTGTGCGCGACATTCGGTCGCAGGCTATACTTGCGTTCAGCCAAGCGCTGCGGTGGTACGTGGCGCGCGCAACCTGAGAGTTTCCCGAGAATGATGCGACTGCTGCCGCTCGCCGCTTGCCTTGCCTTGGCCGCCCTCCCGCTGGCCGCCCTGACCGCCCAACAGGACATCCCGGCCACACCGGCCCCGGTCGAAGCCGCGGTGCCTGTCGCCGCTCCCGCTGCCGCGCCCGCACCGCTGGTCGGCAATGCCGACACCGGCCGCACACTCACTTATACCTGCCAGGGTTGCCACGGCATCGTGGGTTACAAGAACGCCTACCCCAACTTCCACGTGCCCCGCATCGGCGGCCAGTCGGCCGACTATCTGGCCAATGCGCTGACCGAGTACCGCAACGGCAACCGCAAGCACCCCACGATGCAGGCCCAGTCGCAGAGTTTCTCCGACCAGGACATCGCCGACATCGCCGCTTTCCTTTCCACCGTCAAGTAAGCCCACATGCCCAACGCCAAGCACGCCCAGCGTCTAGCCATCGCCCTGTTCGCTGCCCTCGCCCTGGTGGCATGCTCGAAGGTGGAAACGACGGAAACCGCCGCCGAGAATCCCGGCCACGCCAGTGGCGAGCACGGTTCCAGTTCCTCCGCCGGCCTGCCCAAGGGCCACATCGCCAAGGGCGAAGAACTGGCCAAGGCCAAGGGCCAGGCCACCGGCCAGAGCTGCGTGGACTGCCATGGTGCCGAAGGCAACGCGCCGATCGACGACACGTATCCCAAGCTGGGTGGCCAGTACGCCGACTATCTGGGGCACGCGCTGCAGGCTTACCGCAGCGGTGATCGCCAGCACGCCCTGATGACCCCGCAGGCCGCCAGCCTCAGCGACCAGGACATTTCCGACCTCGCCGCCTATTTCGGTTCGCGGCCCTTGCAACTCCGCGACCTGCACGGCGTGCACGAGTAAGCCTTCGCTCCCTCGTCGGGAATGCAGAAACGGAGCCGCAAGGCTCCGTTTTCTTTGGGGACAAGAAAACGATCAGGTGCGGGAGCGACGCGAGTCGCGATAGCAGGTCGCGACGCCTCTTCGCGATTTGTGTCGCCCCCACCCGATCATCCGCACCATCAACTGTCGGTCGGGATCGGGGTGCGCTTGACCGGAATCTCCGGCGGCGGGCGCGCTTTCGGTGGATCGGGGAACAGACTGCCAAGGCCGCAACCGCCGCCCAGCTGCAGCACCGACACCGTGCACTTGAGCTTCATGTTCGTGCCGGGGATCGAGATCTCCATTTCGCGCACATTGCGACGCACCCATTCCGCAAGCAGGGACTCGTTCGGCACCCAGTACTTGTCGAACGTGGTCGGTTCGTAGTCGTAGGGGGGACGCTGCAACCATGTGCCCGCCTCTGCCAGTTGCTCACGCGTCCACTGGTCGTTTTCGCCGCCGGGCGCACCGCGCTGAGCGGTGGCATCGCCCGCGCCGCCCGGCACCCGCAGGCTGCCGTCGGCGTTGTAGAGGCCTGGCGCGTCGCGGCCATCCGCCGCACTGTCGCCTGCTGCATTGCGGGTCGAGTTTCCCCAGTCGTCGGCGCGTGCAGGCGTGTTCCATCCGCCGGATTTCGTCGCGGCCGCCGGGCCGGGCGTGGTGGATGCGCGGGAGGGCGTGCCGCGAGACGTTGCAGGCGAAGCAGACGGGTTCGGCGCCGTTGTCCTCGCCGGTGTCGATGCGGTCGTCGCGGCGCCCGTCGTGGCAGGAACCGGTGCGGCGGTGGCGGTGGCAGGTCTCGGCGCCGGCTCGCGGATCTCGGCTTGCCGCATGCTGCGTTCCCGCGTGGCGATGGGAACAGGAGCCACCTCGCGCGCAGGCACCGGCACGCTGCGCACCTGGGGTGCCGGCGCCATCACCTCGCGCTCGCGCACCTGCACGTCACGCGTCGCCACGGCAGGCAGGTCCACGCTGCGCACAGGCGCTGCCCGGCGCACGACCGGCGCAGCGAGCGGTGTCGGGATCTCGCGCACCGGTACGCCTGGCTCGCGCAGGGCCGGCAGGGTGACATCGGGTTGCCGGGGTGTCGGCGGTGGCAGCACGAACGCGCGGGTGGGTTCCGGCACCTCGGTGACCTGCAAGGGCTGGTGCGCAAGTTCGGGCTGTGGAACATCGCGGGACTGGATCTGCGGCATCTCCACCGCAACGTCGGGCAGCACCGCGTCGGACGGTGGCGGCGAAGCCTCGGACGGCGCGGGCCGTGTTGGGGTCGCCGTGGTCGCCGCCTGCACTGCGGGGTCCGCCTGCGCCGCTTGCTGCGAACCCGGTTCGACCGCCTGCGTCTCGCCTCCCGCTTCCTCTGGGCTGCCGTCGCCGATGATCTCCAGCCGAACGCGGCTGGTGTCGCCGGCTTGCTGCGGCGGTGGCGGAATCTGGACCAGTGCCACCCACATCAGGAACAGGAAGAACAGCAGGTGCACGGCACTGCTGGTGACGCCTGCGAACCAGCGCATCCAGCGCTCTTCGCGTGGTGGCGGTCCCCACCCTTGGTAGAACAGCGAGCGGAATGCGCGCCATCTACCCAACGAAGTGGGCACGGCATCGGGTGGCCGAGGTGTGCGGGCCACCAGCAGCGCGACGACCGCATCGGCCTTCTCGCGCGTGATCCGGCCCAGCTTCTCAGGCAGCGCGCGCAACCACAAACCCCAGCCGAACGGCAGGCCGGTGTGGCGTTCAACGATGGGGGCTGCCTTGCGCGACAGCAGCTGCGCGATGACGTCGGTGGCGTTCGTCACCGGCGCTTGGCTCCGTCAGGCGGCGTTGCCGCGTGGGATGTACGGCGCTTCGCCGGTCCCGTGATCGGTCGCGTCGCGCACCGCGGTCACGCCGGGCACACGGGCCATCAGCGTTTTCTCGATGCCCTGCTTGAGGGTGACATCGGCCATGCCGCACCCGTGGCAGCCACCGCCGAAGCGCAGCCAGACCACGCCATCGCCGCCCACTTCCTCCACCGCCACACGCCCCTTGTGGGACGCCAGCTGCGGGTTGATCTCGTTGTCCACCACCCAGCGCACGCGTTCGACCACCGAAGCGGAATCGCCGGGCGCCTCGCCCTTGATGCGCGGCGCCTTGATGGTGAGCTGCGTGCTTGCACCCTTCATCACGTAATCGATCTCGGCGCCATCCAGCCAGTGCACGCTGCCGGCGTCGACGTAGAGCGTGAAACCGTCGCAGTCGACGGCCCATTCATCGCCGGCCAGGTCGCGCGGCTCGGAGAACTCCAGCCGTGCGTCGGCCTGCGCCGTGCCGGGATGAACCGCACTCAGGCGCACGCCAAGGCCGGGCAGCGCCTCGCGTTCGATCAGCTTGCGGAAGTGCGCCTGCGCGCTGTCGGAAATCTGGATCATGCGGGTATTCTAGCCCCCTGCCCGACAGGCATTCACATTCACCGGCCCGTCGTCGGTCTTTGTTCATACTGGCCGCAACGCAGGAGAATCCCATGTCCGACCTTGTCCCTCTCGCCCGCGCGCACTGCGTGCCGTTGCGCGGCAGCGAGCACCGCCTGCCCCCTGCCCGCGTCGCCGAACTGCTGCCCCAGGTGCCGGGCTGGGAGCTGGTGGAAGAAGGCCATGCCCTGTCGCGGACGTTCCCGTTCGACAACTATTACGAAACCATGGCGTTCGTGAATGCGCTCGCCTTCATCGCGCACGCCGAGGACCATCACCCCGACCTGGGCGTGCATTACAACCGCGCCGTCGTGCGCTACTCCACGCATGATGTCGGCGGCCTGAGCGAGAACGACTTCATCTGCGCGGCCAAGGCCAGCGCCCTGTTGGGAGAGTCCTGATGAACCTGCGCAACGCCCGCCTCTGCTTCCTGGTTCCGCTCACCGCGCTCGTGCTGGCGGCATGCGCGAAACAGGAAGAAGCGCCCATGCCCACCATTCCGCCCACCGAACTTGCGGCGACCGACACGCCGCCCCCGGCGTATCCGCCCGAAGCCGAATGCAACAGCGAGGGCGGCACCACCGTGCTGCGCGTGACCATCGAGAAGGATGGCGTGCCATCGCGCGTTTCGCAGGCACAGGGCAGCGGCAACGCCGCCCTCGACAAGGCGGCGCTCGAAGCCGTGCAGACCTGGAAGTTCCGCGCCGCCACGCGCAACGGAAAGCCGGTCAGCCACACCATCACCGTGCCGGTGACGTTTCCGCCCGTGCTGGAAAAGCCGACCCGCTGCTTCGCC
Source organism: Pseudoxanthomonas sp. 3HH-4 (assembly GCF_006716465.1). GTDB lineage: Bacteria > Pseudomonadota > Gammaproteobacteria > Xanthomonadales > Xanthomonadaceae > Pseudoxanthomonas_A. The sequence goes on from NZ_VFPB01000003.1 coordinate 170,188, forward strand.
CAGGGCACCTCGGGCTGACGCAGGCCGTTGGGTCGTGACGATGGAAGGGATCAATGGCTGGGCGGTGCTGGCGGCAGCGGCCTGCAGCTTCCTGCCGGGCGGCATCTGGTATGGACCGCTGTTCGGCAAGACGTGGAATAAGGCGGCGGGCATGGACCCGCAGAAACAGGGGCATCCGGCGAAGATCTTTGGCGGCGCGTTCGTGTTTTCCCTGCTCGCAGCCGGCGTGTTCGCATCCTTAGATCGGACCGCAGCCGGCGCTGACAACCGCACTCTGCCGGGGCGCGCTGGTCGGCTTCTGCTTCGTGGCGGCGAGCTTCGGCATCAACTATCTGTTCGCGCAGCGTGGTGCGCGACTCTGGTTGATCGACGCCGGCTACCACACGCTGCAGTTCACCCTGTTCGGCCTCGTCCTCGGCCTCTGGCACTGACGCGGTCGGTCAGCCAAGCCGTTCCAGTGCCTCGGCAAGATCGTCGGACAACGGGGCACTGAGCACATACGGCGTCCTGCCGCCGTCCAGCGCGAACTGCAACGACGCGGCATGCAGGAACAGGCGCTTCAGGCCGGCCTGCTCGCGCAGGCGCTTGTTGACGGCCGGGTCACCGTACTTGTCGTCGCCCGCCACCGGATGACCGATGTGCTGCGCGTGCACGCGGATCTGATGGGTGCGGCCGGTCTCGATGCGTACTTCGCAGAACGAATGCCCTCCCCGCCTCTCCAGCACGCGGAAGTGGCTCAACGACGCCTTGCCGTCGCGATGCACCTGCACGTGCCGCTCACCACCCTGGCGCAGGCCGATGTGCAGCGGCGCGTCCACGCTCATCACACCATCGGGCATGCGGCCGACCAGCAGCGTCAGGTAGCGCTTCTCGATGGCACGGGTACCGTCCTCGCTGTCCTCGCGCAGCAATGCTTGCAGTTCGGACAGGGCCGACCGTTTCTTGGCCATCACCAGCAGGCCGGAGGTATCGCGGTCCAGTCGGTGCACCAGTTCCAGCGCCTGGTTCGGCCGCAGCGCGCGCATCGTCTCGATGGCACCGTGGCTGATGCCGCTGCCGCCGTGGCTGGCCACGCCCGTGGGTTTATTGATGACCAGCAGCCGCTCGTCCTCGAAGACGATGGCGGCTTCCATCCGCTTCAGGAAGCCAGCCGGCGGCGCGGCCTTTTCTCCAGCGTCACTGAGACTGACGGGTGGAATGCGGACCTCGTCCCCGCCCTCCAGCTTGCGCTCGGCCTTGGCCCGACCTCCGTTCACCCGCACCTGTCCACTGCGCACCAGCTTGTAGACCAGGCTGCGGGGCGCACCCTTCAGCTGGCCGAGCAGGAAGTTGTCCAGCCGCTGCCCACCGCGGTCCTCCGGCACCGTGACCGTCCGCACGGCGCTTTTGGCACCCGCAGCCGGCTTGTCGGAAGGGGGGGTGGGGTTGGAAGCATTCATTCTGTTACACTCGGCGGGCGAGATAAGGGTTTGATTTCGCAGGGAGTTGCAGTTGGGCCAGAAGCCCGTCTCCCCGCGATTCCGGCAAGTGCGCGGCCACCGCCCCAGGGGCGGCCATGTTAGCGGCTGATCGGCAGGCCCGGATACCGCCGGGTACGTGACGGTACCTGTGGCTGAACATGTCCCGCGCGGCGCCACCTCACCAGGGAAGCTGCCGCCGGTCCCGCAACACCTATTAGAAGAAGCGCTCCCGCGGCCTGCCGTGGTGTCGTAGCGCTGGAAACCCGATCTGCCCCGCTGCGCCTGCGCAAGGGGTGGTGCAACGTTCCAGAAGCGAAACTCCATGGCGTTCCGCGCGGTAGCAGCGCGCGAGGAACGCACAATGAAACGCATGTTGATCAACGCCACGCAGGCCGAAGAGCTGCGCGTGGCCATCGTCGACGGTCAGACCCTGTACGACATCGATATCGAACAGCCGTCGAAGGAACAGAAGAAGTCCAATATCTACAAGGGCCGCATCACCCGGCTCGAGCCCTCCCTGGAAGCCGCCTTCGTCGATTACGGCGCTGACCGCCACGGCTTCCTGCCGCTGAAGGAAATCTCCCGCGATTACTTCCAGGCCGGCGTCGACCACAACAAGGCCGGCATCCGCGAGCTGCTGAAGGAAGGCCAGGAAGTCGTCGTCCAGGTGGACAAGGACGAACGCGGCAACAAGGGCGCCGCCCTGACCACGTTCATCTCGCTGGCCGGCCGCTACATGGTGCTGATGCCCAACTCGCCCACCGCCGGTGGCGTGTCGCGCCGCATCGAAGGCGACGACCGCGCCGAGCTGAAGAAGGCGATGGATGCGCTGGCCATTCCCGACGACATGGGCGTGATCATCCGCACCGCCGGCGTCGGCCGTGACGCCGAAGAGCTGCAGTGGGACCTGGATTACCTGCTGAGCGTGTGGAAGGCCATCGCCGAAGCGGCGCTGACCAAGCCGGCCCCGTTCCTGATCTACCAGGAAAGCCGCCTGATCGTGCGCGCCCTGCGCGACTACCTGCGCAGCGACGTGGGCGAGATCCTGGTCGACACCGACGAACTGTACGAAACCGCCCGCGAGTTCATGCAGCAGGTCATGCCGCACAACCTGCGCAAGCTGAAGGCGTACAAGGACGACATCCCGCTGTTCAACCGCTTCCAGATCGAATCGCAGATCGAAGGCGCCTACGAGCGCAACGTCCGCCTGCCCTCCGGCGGCTCCATCGTGGTCGACCAGACCGAAGCGCTGACCGCCATCGACGTCAACTCGGCGCGCGCCACCAAGGGCGGCGACATCGAGGAAACCGCGTTCCACACCAACATGGAAGCGGCTGAGGAAGTGGCCCGCCAGCTGCGCCTGCGCGACCTGGGCGGCCTGGTGGTGATCGACTTCATCGACATGTCGAGCAACAAGCACCAGCGCGAAGTCGAGAACAAGCTGCAGAACGCGCTCAAGTACGACCGCGCCCGCGTGCAGATCGGCCGCATCTCGCGTTTCGGCCTGCTTGAAATGAGCCGCCAGCGCCTGCGTCCGTCGCTGGGCGAGTCCAGCCAGATCGTCTGCCCGCGCTGCGAAGGCCATGGCCGGATGCGCAGCGTCGAGTCGCTGTCGCTGTCGATCATCCGCGTGGCCGAAGAGCATGCGATGAAGGACAACACCGGACAGGTGCTGATCCAGGCCCCGCTCGAGATCGCCAACTTCCTGCTCAACGAGAAGCGCAGCGCGCTGCGCGAGATCGAACAGCGCCACGACGCACCCGTCATCATCGTCGCCGACGAAGCGCTGCACACCCCGCACTATGAAGTCACCCGCATCCGCGAGAACGAGCTCGGCGAAGAAAGCAGCAAGCCCAGCTACCACCGCGGCACCCAGCGCAAGCTGCCGGTGCATGCGCTGACCAAGGCCCAGCTCAACATCCCGGCCGCACCGGCGGTCACGCACGTGAAGCACGCGCAGCCGGCCCCGGTACGCGAAGAGCGCGAAGCCCCGGTGGCGGCCCCCGCACCGGCTCCGGTCGCCACGCCTGTCGCAGTGGCGGCGCCCACCAGCGGCGGCGTGATCGGCTGGTTCAAGCGCCTGCTCGGCGGCAGCGAGGCCACCACGCCCGCACCGCAGGCACGTCCGCAGCAGGACAACCGCCAACGCAATGACCGCAACAACGGCCGTCGTGAAAACCGCGACGCCCGTGGCCAGCAGAACCAGGGTCGTGGCGGCAAGCAGGACGGTGGCCGCCGCGACGAACGCGGCAACAAGGGCCAGAACGCGCAGAACGGCAATGCCCAGCAGCAGAAGCCGCGCAATGAACAGCAGGCCCAGAAGCCGCAGAAAGCGCAGGGCGGCCAGCTGAATGCCCAGGGCAACGCTCCACAGCCAAAGGCGCCCCGGCAGGCGCAGCCCGGCAAGCAGGAAGGCCAGCGCCAGTCGAACGCGCCGCGCACGCCCCAGCAGGAGACGGCCAAGTCTGCTGCCCCGGGTGTTGATGATGCCGTGATCGCAACGGCGGCCGTGGCTGCCGTGGTTGAAACCACCCGCGTGGCAGCTGTCGTCGAGCCCGCTCTGGTCTCGCCGATCGACGCACCGGCCCTGGACACCGACGTGACGGATAGCCTGGCAACCCCGGCCAACCCGGACGCCGCTGCGGATGCTGGTGATGGTGGCGAAGGTGGCAGCCGCCGCCGTCGCGGCCGTCGTGGCGGTCGCCGCCGCCGCCGTGGCAATGGCGAAGGCGCCGCCGCCGGCGAAGAAGGCCTGTCGGTCGACGACCTCGGCAGCGATGACGAAGCCCCGGTGGCCGACCGTTCGCAGCCCGAGTTCGATTTCGATGACGAAGAGCCGACCGTCGCCGCTCCCCGTCAGCCGAAGCCCCAGACCATCGATGCGCCGGTACGTGAGCGCACCGCGCCGGCTGCCATCGCGCCGGTCGCGGCCGTGGCTGTCATGGCAGACGTCCCGGCGGCCGAAGTGCCCCAGGCGTCGACGCCTGTCCACGTGCCCGCCCCCGTCGTGGTCGAGGCCGCGCTGGCGGCCGATGTCATCGAGGACGTGAAGGCCCAGGCCGTACTCGCCCAGCCCGAGGTGACGGCCACGGTGCAGGAAGAAGCACCGGCAGCCGTCGCCATCGTCGAGACGGTGAAGGCCGAGATCGCCGCCGAACCCGTGCGGAAGATCGAAGCGCCTGTCGCGGTGGCGGACGTCGTCGAGGCGGTTCCCGCCGCCGAAGCTCCCGTGACCGACTTGCGCAGCGAGCCCGTGCAGATCGACCTGGTCGACGCGGTGAACGAAGCCGCCAGCGAACCTGTCGCGCCCGTCGAGGTGGCCGTGGCCGCCCCCGCACCGCAGCAAGCCCCGAAGCCGGCCAGCGTGCCGGCAACCGGTTCGCTGTTCTTCGTCGCCGACGCCGACACGCCACCATCGGTGACGCGCAGCCTGTTCGAGCCGGTGGTGACGCCGGTCAAACCGGCGGACGATATCGCCCACGACGACAAGCAGGACGACGAAACTTCGGAAGAACGCAGCGTTTGACACGCTTCGCGCTCCCGAAGAAGTGAAAGCACACTGGCCGCGCGAGCGGCCAGTGTCGTTTCAGCTCCCCTATCGCGCGGGTTGGCAAGTGTGGAACGATGCGACTACAGTCCCTCCATGTTCCCAGTGCATGGATGCCTGTCATGAAGTCAGTCGCCTCGTCCTTCACCCTGAGCCGAGCAGCGATCGCACTGCTTGCATGCCTGTCCAGCACTGCCGGCGCCCAGTCCCGCGAGGTCTACACCTGGACCGAAGGCCCGGTGATCGTGCGTGGCTCCGACAACACGCGGGAACATCTGTTGAAGCAGACCTTCATGGATGTGTACTGTGTCGACATGCCCGACGCCGGCCCCATCGAGAACGTCGTGTACGGCACCCTCAAGGGTGGCGCGATCTCGTATTACCGGCTGGCCTACACCAACGGTCTGCATGGACACGTGGTGACCTCCACCCTGCCGAATGGCCGCACGGCCTCCGACGAGTACGCGCGACAGTTGCAACGCGAGCAGGACAATGCGTTGGCCATCCGCGCGGCCACCTCCGCGGAGCGCTATGTGGTCGGCACCGGCATATCGACCTTCGGTCCTACCGTGGAGATGCGCCTGCTCAACATCGAAGGCGGCAACGAAGACGGCCCGTTCCCGGTCACGCGTCCCCTGCTGAACGTACCCGATGAACCGCTGTACTCGCTTTCGGTCCATCGCTTGTTCATGCACGGCGGTAGCCGCTACGAAATCGCCGTGCTTGGCGTGCCCGCAGAAGGCGAATCTCGCACTGCGCTGGAAGCACGTGCCGCGCAGCTTGCCGACACCATGCTGGATTCGCTGCAGACCTGCACCGCGTCGATGAAAGCGAAGGCGTAGCCTGCGCGTTAGAGCGCACACCCGCATGCTCGCAATGGACTCCAGCTTTCGCTGGAATGACGGCACGGAAGAGCTGGCGAATCCCCACCGCAGGATGCGTCGCCTGCCCGCTCAGAGCGCGCGCGACGGATCCATCAGTCCCCACTGCGCCGCCAGGCGCGCCAGCGCGATGGTGTCCTGCACGCCGGTCTTCTCGAACAGCCGCGTCTTGTGCGTGTTCACCGTCTTCGCACTCAGGCTCAGGCGTTTGGCGATCTCTTCCTGGCGCAGGCCCTGCGTCAGCAGCATGGCGACTTCCAGTTCCCGCGGCGACAGCGCATCGAACGGCGAAGCATCGCCGCCCACCGTATGCAAAGCGAGGTTCTGCGCCACGTTGCTGCCCAGGTAGCGCTTGCCGCGCGATACGTCGCGTACGGCACGGATCAGTTCGGCCGCATCGCCCGCCTTGCCGAGGTAACCCGACGCCCCGGCTTCCAGCAAGCGCTTCGGCAGCGGGCCATCCTCCAGCACCGACACGATGATCACCCGCACGCCCATGTCGGCACGCACGATGCGTTCGGTAACTTCAAGACCGCTGTAGCCCGGCAGATGCAGGTCGCACAGCACCACGTCCGGTTTGAGCTGGCGCACCATCGGCAATGCGGCCTCGCCGGTCTCCGCTTCGCCCACCACCTCGATGTCGGTGTCCGTGCCGAGGATGAGTCGCATGCCGGTGCGCACGAGGGCATGGTCGTCGATGAGGAAAACGCGGATCGTCATGGGACACGGATGCCTTGAGGTACGGTTCGAGCGTAGGTGGCCGTCCATCGCCGCGCAATTAACATTCTATCGGTTGTCGCACCCGCACATGCAGGAAGCCACATCCGGCACGCGCATCCGCTGCGGCATACTCCGGCTTTCCCAAAGGAATCCGACATGCCCGGCATCCGTCCGCATCTCCGCGCCGCCCTGCTGCTCTCCCTCGCCGCCATCACGCCCGCCTGGGCCGATGACGGTGTCTCCGATCGCTGGCACACGCAGGTCGGCGATGTCAGCGCGCACGCCGACACCACGGCGCGAGGCGATGCGATCAGCCGACGGCTCGACGCCCTGGGCATCGCGTGGAAGCGCGAGGCGTTCGAGCATGACGGCCAGTCCGGCCACAACCTGGTCGCCGATCTCGGCGGCCCCGACGGGGCGCCGCTGCTGCTGATCGGCGCGCATTACGATCAGGTGGACGTGGGCCATGGCGCGACCGACAACGCCTCGGGTGTGGCGGCCGTGCTGGAACTGGCGCAGGCGTTGAAGACGAAGCCCCTTGCGGGCCATCGCGTGCAGGTCGCGTTCTGGGATCTCGAAGAGAAGGGTCTGCTGGGCTCGCGCGCATGGGTCGCCACGCCCGGCCGCGAAAAGCCCGCGCTCTACGTCAATTTCGATGTCTTCGGCTGGGGCGATACCTTATGGATGATGGCGCCGGACGCCGGCACGCCCCTGGTGGCCGCCCTGCGTGTTGCCAGCCAGCACGAGAAGCTCGGCTTCCAGCCCGGTGACAAGTATCCGCCTACCGACCACCTCGCCTTCCTCAAGGCGGGCTGGCCGGCAGTGTCGTTCTCGCTGGTCGGCGGCGACGAGATCGACTCCATCCTCACGGTGTTCGGCGGTGCCAAGCCCGAGCGGATGCCCAAGGTGATGCAGGTGATCCACAGCCCGCGCGACACCACGGCCGAACTGGACCGTGCCCGCGTAGACGACGCGCTGCGCGTGGTGGAAGCGGGACTGCGTGCCTGGGACGCCGCTCCCGCGCCTTGAGCGCGTCTGCCCCAACACACATGCAAACGGGCCCTGCAGGGCCCGTTTGCATCTGGACGAGAACACGCCTGGCTCTTCGGGCGGCGACGGTGTCGGACTCGCGGTCCACCGCCAGGCGCAGCAAGGAACAGGGGGTGTCCGGAGCGCTGCGTTCGGTTCTCTCGTGGCGCCCTGGGTGCCAGCCTTGCGGCTCGGAAGCAGGGTTGCGCGGGGGACGGAGGGGGTGGTTCCGCCTGCCCGACCACTGGCGACGTTTTACGTTGGCGTTTGCGAAGACGGCGTGTACGGCGTTCAGCTGCAGCGCACGGTTTGATGACGCCGGCTCGACATCGATGAACCCGGGCGAACGGCCCCGGGCGCGGATTCGCATCCACCTCACGGATCGCTGCGTAGTTTCGAGTCAGGCACGCGCACTTCCCCACAGCCGCCATGATGACTTTCGACCTGTTCCACGACGCTGCCGACGACGGCAGTTACGAGCTTTCCATCAACGAGTCCCCGCCCCTGCACTTCGCCAGCCGCGGCGCGGCCTTGGGCTACGCAGTCAGACTCGCCAATCAGCGCCACCAGCAAGGGCTGGACTACGCCATCAACATCGAGGGCGGCGATGGCCGCTGGCGCCTGTTCAATGGCTGGCGGCTCTGCGCCTGATATTGCGGGCCTGATGGCGGCATTGACGACCGCATCCGGCGAGTAGCCGGCGCGACGGCATGGCACCCTGTATGCCCATCCCAATGCCGGCTGCCGCCCATGACCGCCCCCTCCGACGCCGTCACCCGTTTCCGCCAGCTCCATCAGCAGGGCCTGCTGCGCCTGGCCAACGCGTGGGATGCCGGCACCGCACGCCTGATCGAGCACCTTGGCGCCCCGGCCGTGGCGACCACCAGTGCCGGCCTGGCATGGGCGCAGGGGTATCCGGATGGCGACCGCCTCCAGCCTGACGCATTGCTGCATGCCGTGGGCGGCATCGTGCGCGCCCTCCATGTGCCGTTGACCGTCGACGTGGAAGGCGGCTATTCCGACGATCCAGCCACCGCTGCCGGCACGGTGATGCGCGTGGTGCAGGCCGGCGCCGCCGGCATCAACCTGGAAGACGGCGCAGGCGAGCCTGCACTCCTCGCCGCCAAGATCCGCGCGATCCGAACCACCTGCGCCGCGCAGGGACTGGACGTCTTCATCAATGCGCGCACCGATGTCTACCTGCGCGGACTGGTCGCGGAAACCGCGCGCATCGACGAAACCCTCGCACGCGCCGAGGCCTACCGCGCAGCCGGCGCCGATGGCCTGTTCGTGCCTGGCCTGGTCGACACCGATGCCATCGCCACCCTGGCCGCACGCTGCGGCATGCCGCTCAACGTGATGCTGCGCCCGCAGCTGCAGGATCTCGCCGCGCTGGAACGTCTCGGCGTGCGCCGCATCAGCACCGGCTCGGCGCTGGCCGAATCGATGTACGGGCGACTGGGTGTGCAGGTGGAGGAATTCCTGCGCGACGACCACACCACCCTGCCCGATCCCCGCGCCATGGGCTATGGCGCGATCAACGGACTGTTCGCCTGACAACGCAGCTGGGAGAGCGGGTAGGATTTTTCCTACAGCACATCGGGGCGACGACCGACGGCGAATGTGACGGCTTTGGACGACGATGCTCGCGTCCCCGGCAGCACGCCCTGCGCAGGCCACGAAAGGCCGCTCTGCAAAGGAAACGGGCGCTGCCTTGAGCAAGCAGCACTGCCGGAGCCGGGGACTCCCCCTTCAGACCCGACCCTCATTGGTCGGGTTTTCTTTTGGCGGCGGCAGGATCAGCCGTTGCCGCCGCCCAGCCAGAGTTCGGGCATCTGCAGCAGGCCGAACAGCACCAGCGCCGTCGCGGCGATCAGCATCCAGGCCATGCTCCGCACCAGCAGGTTGCGCATGTAAGGGTCTCCCTGTCCCGTGTGTGGCACGACTATCGATGCAGGCGCGCGACGAGTCAAAGGTAAATGCATTAAGCCGCGATGGCCGTCCGCGTTTCCGCGTTTACCTCGTCCTCCAAACCCCGCGCTGCGGCAAGGAACTCCCTGCCCCAGCGCGACAGATCGTAGTGGCGGACGATGTCGTACAGCCTGCGCTGGCGGTCTTCGCGCTCGCCCTGCGTCATCACCAGCGCGTGCCGCAATGCACGCGCAAGATCCGCCGGATCATGCGGATTGGTCAGCACCGCGCCCTTCAGTTCTGCCGCCGCACCCGCGAATTCCGACAGCACCAGCACCCCGTCACCGCCATCCAGGCCCTGCACCGCGACGAACTCCTTCGCCACCAGGTTCAAACCATCGCGCAGCGGCGTGATCCACATGACATCGGCGGCGGCGTAATGCGCCACCACGTCGGCGAACGGCAGCACGCGCGCGAAGAAGCGCACCGGCGTCCAGTCCAGCTGCGACAGCCGCCCGTTGATCCGGCCCACCGCCTGTTCGATCTGCTGCTGCAGCGGGCGGTACACCGTCATCTCCTTCGCGGCCGGCACGCACACCAGTACCAGCGTCACTTCGCCCTGCAGTTCCGGGGACTCGTCGAGCAGGCGCTCGAACGCGTGCAGCTTCTGCAGGATGCCCTTGGTGTAGTCCAGCCGCTCGATCGACAGCACAAGCTTGCGCCTGCCGATCTCGTCGCGGATGCGTGCGATGTCCTCGGCCACCTGCTCCGTTTCCAGGCACGCCTGGATGCGGCCCACGTCGGTGCCGATGGGATGCGCGCCGATGCGCACGGTGCGCCCGTCGATGCGCAGTTCGGTGGCCATGTCCTCCACGCCCACCGCGCAGCCGAAGGTCAGGAAGCGCGGCGCGCACTGCGCGCGCGCGGTGACTTCCACCGGGAACGTGCTGCGTACCGCGTCGGTGAAGTTCTCCGCATGGCGCGGGATGTGGAAGCCCACGTAGTCGCACGCCATCAGGCTGCCGAGGATCTCGCGCCGCCACGGCAGGATCGCGAAGATGTCGGCCGACGGGAACTGGGTGTGGTGGAAGAAAGCGATCTTCACGTCCGGGCGCAGCTCGCGCAGCACCGATGGCACCATCCACAGGTTGTAGTCGTGCAGCCACACCGTCGCGCCCGGCGCGGCCTCCGCGGCGGCGGCTTCGGCGAAGCGGCGGTTGACGCGCTTGAACAGCGCCCAGTCGTCCTCGTTGAAGCGCGCGCGTTCCCAGAAACTGTTGATGACCGGCCAGAACGCCTCCTTCGAGAAGCGTTTGTAGAACACGTCCACCTCGTGCTTGGTCAACGGCACATGGGTGGCGGTGAGACCGGGGTAGCGCTCCGCATCCACCGGCGTGTGCAGTTCCACCGGTGGGCCCTTCGGATCGTCCACCGTCCATGCCACCCACGAGCCGGGTTGGCCCTCGCCGAAGAAACTCAGCAGGCTGGGAATGATGCCGTTGGGCGAACTGTGTGGGCGACGCACGCGCTTGCCGTCGACGATGTGTTCTTCATACGGCAGGCGGTGGTAGACCATCACCAGTTCCGCCTTGCCGGGCGCGTGCGTCGGCGGCGCGTAATCGTCGGCGCGCAGCAGGTCGAAGTGCGCCATCGCCTGCAGGATGCCGCCGCAGCCCGGCGCCTCCGCGTGCAGCACCTGGTCCATGCCGGCGGTGGCAGCGAGCAGCGCGGGCTCGGAGTCGCCCACGCACACGCCGGGGAAGCCTTCCCCATACATCGACAGGTCGTTGAGCGTGTCACCGGCCACCAGCACGCGGCCGTGTTCCAGATCGAGTTCGGCCACCAGTGCCGTCAGCGTGCTGCCCTTGCGCGTGTCGCGCGGCAGGATGTCCAGGTAACGGTCGGCCGAATACAGCACCTCGCAGCCCAGCGATGCCGCCACGGCTTCCACCTCGGCCTGGATGGTCGACAGCTGCTCCGGGTGGCAGTAGTACGAGCACCGGCGCTCCTGCGGCACTTCCTGGCGCACCAGCATCGGGAAGCGGCGCATCGCATCGACGACCACGTGCTCGCCCGGCCAGCGCGCTTCGATCCGCGACTGCAGCGGCTGGATCGGCTGCATGTCCGCGGTGCGCAGCACGGTGGCGCCCACGTCGCAGATCAGGTAGTCCGGCGTAGGCAGGCCGGGATCGGCCAGCAGCGGCAGGATGGCTTCGCGCCCGCGCCCGGTGACCCACGCCAGCTTCACGCCGGGATGGGCGTCGACCAGGTGATACAGCTGCTTGCGCGCGACCGGATCGCCGGCCAGGAACGTGCCGTCCAGGTCGGTGGCCAACAACAGCGGATCGGACGAATTCTTCAACAGGCTCATGCAGGTGCACTCCCAGTGGGTGGTGTGCCGCGCACGGAGGCACGACGCGACGCGTCAACGGACGCAGGCGGGGATCGATCGCATCGGAAAGGCGCTGCAAGGCAGGCGCAGGAAGAGGGTTGCCGCGTGCGGAACACGCTGCGCGCAAGCGCGCTACAGATGCGCGTCCATCTCCGGATGTGGACGCGGACATCGACTGATGCGATGCAGCATTGTAGTCCGCCTCGTCGTCGCAAAGGTCAACGTGATGTTAAGAACGTTAAATTCCGCCGGGAAATCCGCGTTTTTTCAACATCACTGCACGTGATGTCGCGTGCGAGCGATGCTCACGTGCGCGTCGTTGTCGCCGACACCAGGGCGTCGATCAACGCACGCGATGCTGCGGAGAGACGACGATGCGGCGCGTAGATCAACGAGAACGGACGCGTGCGTCCCGACAGCTCCGGCAACACACGCGCCAGCTCCGCACCGCGACGCGTGCAGGCATCGATGATGAAGTCGTACGTCTGGCAGATGCCGACGCCGGCCTGTGCCAGCGACACCACACCCAGCACGTCATCGGACACCTCGAGGCGCGAGCACGGCACCCAGTCCACGTCACCGCCGTCCACGCGGAACAGCCACGGCGCCACGCGTCCGCTGCTGGGCAGCACGAACGGCAGGCAGACATGCGTCGCCAGGTCGTCCAGCGTATGCGGCGTGCCGTGCGCAGCCAGGTAGTCCGGTGAGGCCACCACGCTGAGCGTGGCGTCTTCCAGTGTCCTGCCCACCAGCCCGCTGTCGGGCAGCGCGCCGAGCCGGATGGCCAGGTCGTAGCCCTCGGCCACCAGGTCCACGTTGCGGTTGGCGATGTTCACCTCCAGCCGCACCTGCGGGTGTCGCTGCACGAAGTCCCGCAGCAGCCACGGCAGCCGGTAGTGGCCGTAGGTGGTCGGCACGCTGATCCGCACCTGCCCGTTGAGCGTGCCGGCCTCGCCCTGCACCGCACGCTCGGCGTCGTCGATCAGGTGGAACGCGGCACGCGCCTGCTCCACATACAGGCGGCCGGCTTCGGTCAGGCTGGTCCGGCGCGTGGTCCGACGCAGCAACTGGTTGCCCAGCCGCGTTTCCAGGCGGGCGACCGCGCGGCTGATCACCGACGGCGTGGTGGACAGCGCCACCGCCGCAGCCGTCAGCGAGCCGTGGTCCACCACCGCCACCAGCGCCTCGACATCGGCCAGGTGATCGAACCGTCGCGCCATTCTTGCCTCCGGAGAACAGATGAATCCCTCTCAGGCCAATTTATCGCCTCGCGCGCCAGGAATACAGTGCGCGCCACCCCGGGCTTCCCGCCCGCACCGGAGACCCCCATGAAACTGCTCGCCCCTCTCACCGCCGCCGTCCTGCTTGCCTTCGCCTCGGCCAACGCCCTGGCCGCCCACGTGCTGGTGGTGCTGTCCGATGCCGACCACCTCGACCTGCGCGACGGCCAGGTCTACCCCACCGGCTTCTACCTCAACGAACTGATGCAGCCGGTCAAGGCACTGCGCGACGCCGGCCACGAGATCACCTTCGCCACGCCGGAAGGCCGCGCACCGACGGTGGACCGCACCTCGGTGGACAAGGCCTACTTCGGCAACGACGCAGCCAGCCTGCAATCGCACGCCGACCTGCTGGCACAGTTGAAGCTGACGTCCGCCACCCAATCGCCGGTGCTCAGCCTGGCCCGGGTGGAACAGATCGGCTATGGCGAATTCGACGCCGTCTACATTCCCGGCGGCCACGCGCCCATGCAGGACCTGCTGACCAGCCCGGCGCTGGGTCGCCTGCTGACCGACTTCCACCAGCAGGGCAAGCCCACCGCCCTGGTCTGCCACGGCCCCATCGCCCTGTTGTCCACACTGCCGCGCAACGCCGCCTTCGTGCAGCGGATGGAACGCGACAACCGCGCCCCGGCGCCGGCCGACTGGATCTACGCCGGCTACCAGGTCACGGTGATCAGCAACGATGAGGAAGAACAGGCCAAGGCCGCGCTCAACGGCGGCCGCATGAAGTTCTACCCGCAGACCGCGCTGCAACAGGCCGGCGTGCAGTACCGCAGCAATGCCCAGCCGTGGCAATCGAACGTGGTGGTCGATCGGGAACTGATCACCGGCCAGAACCCGGCCTCGGCGCAAGAGGTGGCGAAGGTGTTGCTGGAGCGGTTGGACTGACAGCGGCGCCAGCGTGCCCGCCTTGTGCGCTTGCCGACCCGGACAGGCGTACAGGGCGGATCATTCCCCTCTACTCACACAAAGCCTGGCGAGAGAGGCGAAAAGCCTGGCTCTACTCACACATAGCCTGGCGCGAGAGGGAAAAAGCCCGGCTCTACTCACACATCGCCTGGCACGAGAGGGAAAAAGCCCGGCTCTACTCACGCAAAGCCTGGCGCGAGAGGCGAAAAGCCTGGCTCTACTCACGCAAAGCCTGGCACGAGAGCGAAAAAGCCTGGCCCTACTCGCACATGGCCTGACACGCCAGTGAAAAAGCCTCGGCCATCCTGGTCAGCGATGCCCCGTGCACGACGGTGCCGGATGGTCGGACCTCATGGGGCGCCGCACCCGACGCCTCGGTCCACCGGTCAGGCCAACAGGATCTTCATCAACGCGACCGTCGCCACGGCCGCCACCAGCCAGATCGTCACGCGCTTGAGCAACGCGGTATCCAGCGCCCCGGCCGCCCGCGCTTCGCGCGACGGAGTGAAACCCACCACCAGCCCATGCACGGGTAACGCGACCACCAGCAGGAACGCGAACACCCAGTTCAACGTTTCGTCCCCCAATCGCGGCCAGATCAACGGCATCACGATGCCGGCGAAGAGGCCGGCGATGGCGGCGGCGATGGGGGTGGGGGTAAGTTTCATGTGGGGTGATGTCCGATAGAGCCCATGGCCAAGTCTAACGGCTGGGCGCAACGTGCAACTCTGCGGAAAGCTAGCGGATAGTCGTAGGATGGGTTGAGCGAAGCGGCCTTCAACGGCGAAGCCGGTCTACCCATCAACGCCATCTCCGAGGTCAAGGAATGACCGACTACCGACGCACTCTCGTCCCCGGCGCCACCTACTTCTTCACGGTCAATCTCGCTGACCGTCGTGCCACGCTGCTGGTCGACCACATCGACCTGTTGCGCGACGCGATCCGGTACGCACGCCAACGGCATCCCTTTGTCATCGATGCTATGGTCGTACTGCCCGATCACCTGCACGCCATCCGGACCCTACCATGGGGCGATGCCGACTTCCCTTTGCGCTGGCGCCTCATCAAGACCTGGTTCTCTCGCAATCTGCCGCTTGGCGAACATCGACGCGCCAGCCGCATCGACAAGGGCGAACGCGGCATCTGGCAACGACGGTATTGGCAGCACCTGATACGCGATTAACTACTAAGATCGAGTAGAAATGCTCACGTATAAGCTCGACGCGCCACATTGAGTGCTTCAGCTTTTTGGCCCTTCTAAGACCCGAAACCAATCTCGGATGGCCAGCTTTAGCCGATCAACTTCGTCGTCGGCTAGTACACCGCAGTGGGCAATAGTCCCGCGAAGCATGTTCAGGCCAGAGAGAACGCGGCCGACCGCCGACTGATTGCTGAGCATCCCCGCGAAGTCACTCCAATTCTCGCGAATGATGTCGCCGAGCTGCCCAAAGGTCGTGTAGTCAATTTTGTCGTCAGACCGCTGAGTCACTGCCGCCTGAGCTTCACGCGCCTGATTCTTCTTTACTTCATCTAAGACGCCTTGCGGCACGCGCGTATCCCACCAGTTGTCACCGTGAGCCGCTTCCATAGTTTCAATGATGAGGCGACGGATGTCGTTCTCAAGCAGATAGAAAAGCTCGTAGTAACGCGCCATTTTTACCGCGTTTCTACGATTAGCCAACTCGAACTGCCTAATGAACGGCTCAAGATTGTCGTCCCACTGTTCCACGCCCTTCGCATAGTCAGGATTGGCCGCGACATTCTCAGCATTCACGCCGGACTGAATCACCGCACATTTGAGAACGAATAACTCAACGGTGTGGTCGTTCATGTCAGGAGGTTGCCTTTAAGGCTGCGGAAGATAGCGTTGTAGACCTCAACATTCGTGCTCTCGGGCAAAATGATGTTGATGTTATAAGCCAGCGCCAAACTCTTCTGCAGCGTTTCAACCGGCGTGCCCGGCACGCCGTCTCGAACCGGCTGCTCTAGTTCCTTATCTTTGTCCGGCTGAGCCTGGTCCTCGCGGAAGTCCTTTCCGTATTGTTGAAACACCTGAAACGTGTTGACCATGTAACCCACGACAGAGTCGGTTTTAGGCAACCCCGTGACCGCCACAACGATATCGGTCAATGCGGGCCTGTCAGCGCGATGGGCATACTGATTCCGCCGGAAGATCTCGGCGAATCCGTTCTTTAATGCCTGAACCGCGGCCCCTGCCCTGCCGGCGTCAGTCTGAAACTGCGAATACAGCTCCGTGGGTGCTCCTGATTGACTGAGGAATCCCACCGTTTTCAGGATGGGTGGAATAGGCCTAGCTGCACCGCCGGTGGCGCCCATGACGGTAGCGAGGAAATCAGTATTGAAGACGGAGGGTTTCTCCGATGTTGGAATCTTATCCATGACCCGCTTCAAGACGCCGTGGCTCGTCGTGTAGGGAAGACCTCCAGGAATCTTCCGGCGTGCAGCCTTCTCCGGTGCTGCCGTAACCGCTGCTGCGTCAGACATAAACTCTTCTCCTTAAGCGCTGATCCGTGATGTCGAGCCTACTTAAAACAGTCCGTAAAATGGGTTTAGCGCAGCGATACCCATCATCGCGGACGATCAGGCGCGCCGAAGCGATGGGTATCGCTATGCTCAACCCATCCTACCTTTCTTGCGTTCAAGAGGACGGAAGAAACGCCCCCGCCTCGACAAGCTCGACGCCCGGCGCAGACCGCAAACAGGCTGCTAGCTGAGGAACGTGTCCCTGCCCGTAGAACACCACCGCGCGATCACCGGGCTTGAGTGCTTGCAACAGTCGCGCACAGATCGCGAAATTGCGCTTCGCCCACGCGGCATTGAGTTCGACCCCTGGCTGCTGCTCACCGCTTCCGTAGCGCAGGAACTCCGCGTAAAAGCTCGCGGCCTCATCGAGGGCCTGCGGCGTGTTCATCTCGCGCAGCACGCCGCCGATGCTGTGGGTGGTTTGCAGTTCGGTAATTCGCGCCGTGATGCCCTGGGCCTGCGCCATCAGCGCTTGCAGATCGCCCGATTTGCCATTGACCTGCGCCCACGCGCTCAATGGTTCGAATGGGAAGTCACCCGGGACATCCAGCCCGTGAGCGCGATCGAGCCCCACCTGCTTGGCCAAGCGGAATCCCAACTGCACGACCTCATTGCGGGAGGCCGGCAGTGTGCCGTCGAGATAACGCGCGTAGTTGTCGCGCGCCGCTTCAGCCGGCCACTCGACGCCGACGAATGTCGGTTGAAACCCGGCCAGGGCATCGGTCACCGCCTGCAGTTCCGCCTGACGCCGGGGCACCGTGACGTCTACCGACTCCACGTTGGCCTGGTCCTGACCCGGATTACTGAAGTGGTAGGTACCGATGAGGATGACGCGGGCCGGCGGCCCTGCCGCCCATGCGGCGCCGTGCAGAAGGAGCAATGCCAGCACAAGGAGACGACGCATGACCGGTTCCTCCAACACGTAGGTTGAGTAGAGCGCAGCGGCTTTCAATGGCGAAGCCGGTCTACCCATCATCGCGGATGATCAGGCGCACCGAAGCGATGGGTATCGCTACGCTCAACCCATCCTACATTTCATGGCGGCCGAAGTGGCGGAGAGAGTGGGATGGAGGTAGGTCCCACCTAACCGCTTGAATTGACTGCAGAACCCGTTTGGCGGGGTCTCCTGGTTTGTGTCCGAGGATTCTAGTGGCAGGACGGGGTGCCGGATCAACCCGACAGCTACATGCAGTTACCGTCGAGTCACCCCTATCGTCCGCCGCACCATACTGGTGAAGGCGACACTTTTTTGACGCCGATAATCAATTTTGTGAAGTAATTCCGGTGCGCGAACTTGCGCAATTCGTAAATGCTGCTTGGCTGCGAGTTCCTTCCCCCGCAACCGGAGCAACCATGCCAGATCCCCAAGTTCGTATCGCCACCCAACTGTTGAGCGGCACGCTCTACCAGACCCAAGGCAAGACCCCCGAGCAAAGGTCAGAGGCCATTGAGCTCGCCCTGGAGGTGGCCGCCGAAATCTTGAGCAAGCGAGGCCGGGGTATGCCGACACTGGACAACAAACCACCGACCGAAGGGACGGCCTCCCCCAGAATGGCGACCAAGGAAAGGGTCATCGAACGGCCGGTCCTTCCTCCCCTGGGCGGCTTGCTTACCCAACGCCGGGGTCAGGGCAATGCATCCCCCGAAAAGACGGATCGCAAAGGGCCCACGCTTCATTGAAATCAGAACCAAGCGTCATGACCATGCCCCGCCATCGCGGGGCGTAGTCGTTCAATGCAGCCGAGGTTTAGGGGGCGGCGGCTTTGCCGCTTCAGCACTCAGCTTCGCGCTGTCGACTGGCCCGAAGGCCGGTGGCAGCGAATCGGACTCCAGCGGGTAGTTCTTGAGCAGGTGGCTGCTCCACGCTTCCACCGCTTCTACAGCGCTCACCAGCCGCTGTTCACACGCAGCTTCGGCCTCGGGTGACCGGGCCTCTCTGGCGGCCTTTAGCGCAGCCAAACGCTGCTCAATCGCCGCCAATCTGCGTCCGCGGCGTCTTGCCCAGTCCTTCTCCGTCCCGTCGGCCGGCTTCGGGTTGGATTCGACGAACTCTTCCAGAGAATGTTCCGCTCTATGGAGCAACTTCAGCGCGTGGCGCTCCGCGAGCTGCCGCCGCCCGCGTTCCGTCGCCCAACGCCGAAGCGTCTTGAGCCGCTTGATCAGCTCGCGCAGGTCGGTGCGCAGGCGCGAATGATCGGCAAAGGCAGCAAGGCGGCTGGCGTGGTCCTCGAGGAAACGCCGGGCGTTCTTGAGCAGATCGATGACCGTTGCCAATGCGTCATCAAGCCACAGTTGGACTGCCTCACCAAAAAGGTCTTGTGTCGAAGGGCCCGGGCTTCGGGGAGGCACAGCGATCTGTCCGACGGTCAGACCCGCGATCCCTTGGACTCCACGCATCTGCCCGCCTCCGGGCAGCGTCAAGTCGACCCCACGGGGGTTCGCCCTCCGGCGATCGCGGCGAGCTTGCTCTAGACCGTGACCATCCGTCGATGCCATTGCCCTGCCCTCCCGCTCAAACGTCTGGAGGAGCTTCTCGAATTCCTCATAGTTCTCCTCTTGGATTGCCGCATTGAGTGCGGCGCGCTCGGTGTCTTCGCCTCGCCGGGCCAAGGCCGCTGCGTTCTTCCCGACGTGTTTCGTAGGCCGGCGGCTCAAGAGCGCAGCGGACACTACATCGCCTCGGGCCATCGCGGCTGCGGCTTGGGCCTCAAGGCTTCGGTGATCCACTTGGGCACCGACCTGCGCAGCAGCGAGGTGGGCATTGGTCACCCGAGCGACCATCTCTCTAACCCACTCGACCTCCGCCCTCCCCGCCGG
This sequence comes from Pseudoxanthomonas sp. 3HH-4, assembly GCF_006716465.1. Lineage (GTDB taxonomy): Bacteria > Pseudomonadota > Gammaproteobacteria > Xanthomonadales > Xanthomonadaceae > Pseudoxanthomonas_A. Next base: position 189,681 of record NZ_VFPB01000003.1, read on the forward strand.
CCCGCCGTCTAGTTCCCTGGTCTTATCCGCCAATCCATCGGCATCCAGTCGGCGGGTGGTGGCGAGGACATGTAGGTGCCAGTTCAAGCCGCCTTTGGCGTCCGGCGAGTGGATGCTCGCCTGAGCGGCGAACTGGTAACGATCGACCAAGGCACGGGTGAGCTCCGCAGCGAGCGCTGATCGCTGGTCGTCGTCGAGTTCGTGCGGCAGCGCAATTTCGAACTCACGGGCAACGGTCGCGTCCTTGCGCCGCTCTGCGTGCTCGGCCGCGCACCAGAGCCGTGCCGGAACCATCGACCAATCCGGGGCATCGGTCGGAACCACGCAGCGCGTTTCCACGACGCCGCCACGCCTGCAGTAGTCGTGCCGCGCGCCCGTCTTCTCGTCGACGAGCAGCAGGCCCGCGCGATAGGCCGCGGCGGCGACAGACGAATGGCCTTTAGCGCGGCTGAAAGTTTTGACGCGTGCGTGGTAGATCGCCATGGGGAGCTCCTGTTCGTGCTCCGCTCTTTATGCCTCGGCTTCTGATTTACGCAAGCCGGGAACGGCTTGGGGTTCCAGGGGCGAAGCCCTTGGCGCACGCGTTCCCCGAAGGGGAATGCCTAAGTGCGCTCTTGCTCTTCCAGCTTTGGCTCTGACTCTCAGTCGTAGGGGGACTTGAATGGCCTGCAGATTTGGCGGGCCGGCCGATCTTGACGCGACCGATTTCTTTGCTTCACTCAAGGCAGATTAGAAGCGGAGATCGGAATGACAGCCCCAAATCAATACCATGATCGAATCCAGCGAGCCACGCAGCAGCTCGCGCAGCTGCAAGCGCGTGAGCTTTTAGCGAGCCAGCGACGAGATTCTAAAGCCAAGCGAAAGGCGAAGATGGAGGAGGCACGACGGCGCGCTCGCGTAGCCGAGCTAACGTTTCTAGCAGGTGCGCAATCACTCGATGACGCGGAACTTGTCGGAGTTCTTCGCCAGCACATCCAGAACAGGAACGGCCAACTAAGACAACTTACTTGCGAAGTCGGCGCTGCCTGGATGACGGGATCATCCTCCAGGAGCGACACGCGACACTAACCACTGGGTTGGATTCCTCTAATTGCGGTCCGCACCACTGTGCATCCTAGATCTTACTCTTACACTTTTGATTGGCACCATAGCGATCCCTGATCTGTCTCAGCAAATCCTTCAGTCTCTCAACGGGCAGAGCTCTTTCCTTGATAGGCCGCAGGTCGTCTACTTCGGCAAGAGCATGTTTGATCGCAATCTCTACTGCTGCTTCTAGGTCGGCCCAAGGAATCGGGCCGCCACCCTCGATGGACTTCAAAGCCTTGTCCAAAGCCGAGCCAAGTGCAGCATGAGCCTCTGCGGTTTCTTGAACTGAATTTGTCACTGGCTGGATACTCCTGCCACACAAGGCGAAGCGGGAAGTGGTCTATTCCGAACGGGCTAATTGCATTTCAGTTATTTGGATGACGGGGCAGGTTCAGCAGGGGGCGCCTCGTTGCATACCTGCTCACCAAGCAGAGCCCGGACAGTCTTAGGATCCCTAGCGCGATCGCGCTGTGGATCCCAGCACGCGTATGGCGTGTGAGTGTTGAGTGCGGATCCAACCTTCACCACGTTAAGCGTGCCAAGAAACTGTCCATAGGACGGGCCCGAGAACTCGCCCGGCTCTCTGATTGTCTGCGAGAACTTCCCGACCACCTCCACGTATCGATTCAGCCGAAGCGTGAGCTTCTCCTGATGCTGAGGGGTTGTGTCCAGCAGGGCTACCGCGTTCTTCAAGATGACGTTTTCGGACGAGTCCCTGTCGAAGAAGAGAACGTCCATCAGACCTTTGGTATAGAACCCAGAAATCCGGACGAACTTCCCATCAAAGTAGTCAGGGTGAGCTGCCAGGGTATAGATCGAAACATGACAGGGGTCAGCCTCAGATGCCTTTGAAACGCCGCAGAACGGCCTCGCGGACCCAGCTTCCGTGGCGGGTCTATCCTCCGCTTGGCACGAAGCCAGTAAAGGAAGCAGAACGAGTATCCCAAACGAAATCGCTCTCATATCAGTTCCCACAGTCGACAGGCTGGATGATGGTGCATGCATAGTTGGAACCGCCTGATGGAGTTTGCATCAAGGCATCTGCGTAACTGAAAGACGACAGCGTGACAGGTGAGCCACCATAGGAGTAAACGTTCACCTTCTCAGACAGAGCGAAGATGACGTCGCTCGCGTCATCATGCGTTCTGGCGAACAGCTCACCGTCGCGATTATCGATAAGGTTGTCTCTTCCGGACAATTGAACGCCTGAAGGGATGGACGGATGGGTATGGACCCAAGCTGTCTTCGAGAACAACGGTAGCTTTGCATCGGCCGGCATGACCCAATCATAAGCGCCATTGCTCCAAGGTCCACTCACTGACCACGCCCCATTGGGTGCCTGAGCGATCCAAGCCCCGATCTCGACCTTATGAAACTCAGCAATGGGGAGCACCACTTCACCCCAAGCTTGAGCGATCTGACGTTCGGACGTGTAGTAGTTAGCTGCAACCCGAGCATAAAACCCGGACTTGACCAGAGCAGCCTGCGCATCCCTCATCGCGGTATTTGCCAGCTCCATGTTCTCTGGGGCTCTTCCGGCTCGACTGGCCGTCCGAATCCCATCGCTCCTCTTTGCCATTGCGCCTTGGATCGCCCCACTGATGGCTCCGTTGGCAAACTTGCCCCCGGTTGCAGTAGATATCGTTCCACCCAACAACGCTCCAGTCGTGATCCGGCCCAGGTCGTTCTTGATGCCGCTGAGTTGCGGCATCACGGCGGCAGTGAGACCCGCAGCCACAAAGCCATTGCCGAAGTTGCCTCCATTGAGAGTTTCCGCGATACCGCCCGTCATTCCTTGAAACACGATGCGGCCCCATATGTCCAGACCCAACTGGCCAATGCCCATCGTGATGCCGGCAGTGAGCGCGCCTGTGACCGCGCCGCGGAGAGTGCCCGTCGCTACATATCCCGACGCCGCGCCGAATGCGATGGCGACACCGAGCTTGGCGAAGAATCCTCCGTCCATGCCCCAGGTGACGTAGGTGCCTATGATCGCTATGGCGATGCCCAGGACCTGTCGGAATGTTAGGTTTCCTGAGGGATCGGTGTATGCGAGTGGGTTGTTGAAGACGTAGGTATAGGCATTCCAGCTCTGAGTATTGTCAGGCGCCTGGACGAACGGATCCGCTTGCATGAAACGACCCACCTCCGAATCGTAGATTCGCCCGTTCATGTGAATTACGCCCGTCCCATCCAGCCCCTCGTGACCGGTGAACCCTCTATTTGTCGTAGAGGGAGCAGAGCCCGGCGCGGCAGGATCCGCGTAACTGCGTCGCCCGCCGAACGGTGCGTAATCCAACCCTTCTGCTACTGACCCGTCGGCGTTGGCAACACGAACCAAGCTCCCAAGGTGATCTTGGAAGAGGAACCTTGTGCTGTTGACCGTGCCGGCGATGACGGTTTGAATGGCCACGCTTCCCAGATAGCGCTTGAAGCTTGTTGCACCGCCTTGGGTGATCACTTCAACGCCGTTGACGTAGAGCGTTACTTTTCCAGCCTCCTCTTTTTTGTAGCGCTTTCCGTCCGGCCCATACCAGAATCGAACCCGCTGACCATTGCCCATGAGGATTTCATAGGCCTTGTTGTCTACCGAGTATTTCACCGTCCTGTCGTTGGCCGTGCCAGGTGCATCGCGCAAGGTTTGATTTCCGCGCATGTCGTAGTAATAGAAGGTCGCGCTGGTGCCGGTGCCGGACTGGCTGACGGCGTGCGGACTACCAGATCCGCCCGACATCGAGACCATGCCTGTGGTGGCTCCATAGCTGGAGATCCCGCGCCTCCCCTCCCCCAGATCCAGCCCTGCAGAACTTGCACTTGACTCGCTGTAGCGGCGAGTAGGCGTTTCGGGGGCCTTGTGAGCGCGACTATCTCTCCAAGCCGCCGGTAAGCTGTTGTCGGCCAGGACAGGATGTTGATAAGACGGGAGCAATGGGGAAATTTTCGCCTGGCTACCCAACGGGGTAGCGGACAATGCCGCGGCCCCTCCGCACCCGTCTGCGCCGGCATAATCGAAGCCTAAGCCATTCTTCATGCACACATTGCCCAGGTCATCGTAGCCTTGGGACAGGGTGACTTGGTTCGCGGGTTGGCCGTTCTGGGCCAGAACCTTTGCCTCAATCAGGCGATTGAGCGAGTCGTATTGGAATGCCTCCAGATAACGGCTCTCTTTCTGATGCGAGCTCAGATTACCCGCCGCATCCCAAAGGTAAGCTTCGTTCGTGAGATTGCAGCTTGTGGACCCAGCGCATATCGATGCGATGCGTCCGGTGAGAGGGTGGAAACTCCTGTTGACCTCCATGGCGGCCGTATCGGCCCTGCGCTCCTTGGTAACGTTACCCCATGCGTCCGTGGCCAGTATTCGCTGATAGGTGGACGCCGGCACGGAACAATTTGGATCCTGATCGGTCCAGTCGCTTTCGCAAACAGCGACGATGCCTCGATTCCCATACTGCGTCTTCGTCCACAGCGAAGTGGCGTCCTGCACCCTCACCACGCGGCCTAGCGCGTCATAGACGGTAGCCGACATATACCATTGGTTATCGATCTGGTAGGTGCTGCCACTAGTCCTTCCCAGCGCATCGTAGTAGTGATAGTTGACGATGTTCAGCTCACTGCTGGCCTCACCGACGAGCCCAGAATATGTGCCAACCGTAGTCTCCATGGTTACCGAGCCACTTCCGTTCTGGGCGGTATCGAAGACAGACGTGGTTTGACTTTCTATGGCGCCGTTAGCAAGTTTTACCGTCTTACGCCACACTCGGGCCCTTGCATCGATCTCATTCTCTATACGTTGCCCTTCGCCATCGGTTTGAACGATGAGCTCTCCCATCGCGTTGTATTGGAACGTGGTGGTGCCAGAGTCTGGGTCAGACTGCTGTATCTTCCTTCCGAGCACATCGTAGACATACGAATTGACGATAGTGCCGGCGCCGGCGTCGCGCGCGACTGTTTTGAGATTGCCATCTGCCGTATAGGTATAGTTTGTGGTGAGGCCCGCCGCGTCTTGAACAGAGACGAGCTCTCCCTTTCCGTTACGCGTTTGCGTCGTCGGATTGCCTCTCGGATCTACCGCCGTTGTGGCCAACCCGCTGTAGCTGTTCGATACTTCACTACCGTCGGCAGCCAACACATGCACTGAGCGCCCCAAGACGTCGTAGGTCGTAGTTGTCCACTGGCGCGATGGTGACGTGCAGACAGCATCAAGGCCCGTCGGTCCGTCTGTTCCAGCCGTGCCAGGAAGGAAGAACGGATTGGAAAGCCGCCTTGGCTTACCCGTGATGTCATATTCAGTGCAGACCGCCGACACGTCCTGGTCAGCCACGCCAGCATTGAAGGTTTCCATGGCCTTCATTACCGTGCGTCCTAGGACGTCCATGTAAACCCACTGAGACGGCGATCCAGGACTGGCCAGCTTCTGGCGCATCCTTGCACCTACGGGGCAGTTCACTTGGCTGCCACACCAACGGTAAGTGGTAAGCGAGGTCATGCCGCCGTTACCTGGCGACGCATTGGGGCTGGTCTTCTTCCAACCGAAGTAGTCGCGACCTAACGCACCCTTGATCGCCAGGGTTCGAACGTTGTTGATGTCAAGCGCTTCTACGGGATCACCGAAGATGTTCCGCTGCAACACACGATACGTTTGACGTTCTTCTCCGCCCGCGTCCGTCCAGAACGGCTCGAAGGTCGCGACCGGGAAGCGACCCAATGAATCGTATTCCACACGCGAGTATCGCTTAACTGCGTCCAGCGTGCTGGGGTGGAACTGAAATCCTGCCGTGCTGCACGAGGCGGCGGGCGCCCCACACGTGACGAGCATGGAGTGATTTCCATATGGGTCCAGTTGATATGCCTTGGTGAGGGCGAGATCGGCCGACCCACCGGGTTGGGTCCGTTCCTCGGTCATAAGACCGGTAGCAGCCCCACCCATGTCATAACTGAAGCCCACAGTCCTTACGACAGGAACCTCACCGGGCCGCTGATGGGTCACGGTGCTGCTCGTAAGGCGACCAAGTCGCCACCTTGCGGCATCGTCGGCGTATGTGTTGTCGGTAGTCAGCCTCATTGACCAAGCCGTATCGCCGCCATTGAAAGTATCAACAACGGTCTGGCTAACGTTGCCACCGGCCGTGTAGGAGAAGGCTGTGGCTGTCTTGCTGGTCTGAACTCCCGTATATGGATCCCGCACCGACTCTTCCGAACCGGCGGTGCGAACGTGGAGTGGCACCTGCGCCGCAAGGGACGCCGGCGCCACCTCCCAAATCTGAACATTGCTAGAGAAGGCGCTTCCCCCTATTGCGGGAAAAGCTTCGCCTAAGGTTGGGTAGCACAGATTGGTGATCGGTTGGGTCAAGCAGGAGGGAGCGGCATAACTCTGCCCGGGAAATGCCGATTTGACCGTTTGAGTGGGAACCCCAACGAATGGAAAATTCTGGGCATAAGACGTTGTGGTCGCGACGTAACCGCCAGACTGGTTAGGGTCGATAGTGACGGTCTCACGGAAGCCTAAGAAGCCTCGCCCACCCGCCTGCACCCTGCCCCCGGCATATCGGTAATACAACGAAGCCTTGGCGCCGGGATTGCCTGCGATTGGAGCGCTGCTCGATACACGCGCAACAACGTAGCTGGACGCGATCAGGTCGACCACGGGGGAGCCGCGACCGACGTTCAGCCCATTCCGTGAACCGGTATCGCGCCGGTAGACGTCTTTGTTTGTCAGTGCGGCGTAAACGATGTCCGTCTCAGACCCCAGTCCATTGACCACCTTTACCATCGTGTCGCGTGGCTCAAACCGGGTCGTTGCACGAGATACATACAGCGCAGGATTGTTCTCATACTTGAATGACATGAAGTCAAGACTTCCGTCCGCGTCGAAATCTGAGAACATCGGTGAGAACTGATCGGGATTGCAGCTTCCAGAGCACAGCCGCGCGCCACCACCGGGCATTGGCGACGCGGTGGCGGCATACCCCCCTGTGCTCAAGGCATATCGGACGGCGTATGCCTTGTAGCTACCATAATCAGTTAGAACAAGAGCGTCTGCGCGCCCATCGCCATTCACATCCTGGAACTGGGTCTGGTTCTTGTAGGTGCTTATGCCCAGATCAACGGGAGCCTGGAAACCAGCACCGGTATTCTGGCTGAACCGCCAGCTTTGGGAACCCAAATGACGAAAGAACATGTCGGTCAGACCATCGCCGTTACCATCTGCGATCTTCAGAGCACCTGGATCCACACCGTCGATTATCGATCCGATACTTCCATATGACCTGAGCAACACAGTGCTAGCGTCGGCCGCGTGAATGGTGAAGGCATGCAGCATCGGCGTATAGGCGATCACACACCCAATAGGATCTGACTTCGTTCTCTTAGAGGAAGCCACCACCTCTGATAGAAGCGGCGTGATCCGGACCCCCGCATTGGGACGCGAGTGGGAAAGCAGCTCCCCATCCACAGCAGCGCTCCTTGCGGTGGTGCAAGCCATCGGGGAGCTCAATACCTCAGAGATATCGATGAGCAGATCTGACGCCGAATCGCCGTTGAAGTCCGCGAGCTGGTTGTAGCCTGTCTCCTTTGTTGGCGCGCCTGCTATCGTGTATGAGCAGTAATAGCCGGGCTCATTGCAGAATGGATGCGTCCAGCCGATGGTTGACTCGTCGATTGCGATGGTTCGCTCGGAACCCCACCCGAAGGTGGCACCTTGGCGCTCCATGGTGCGAACACGCATGGCGCCGCCGCTCGGGTAAACGATATCGGTCAAGCCGTCACCGTTCAGGTCCGCCAACTGGACTTGATCGCTCTTTGCCGTGTTTGAAGGGACAATTGGCGACAGCCCAGCAATCAAGTTCTGACTTGCGTCAAAGCCAATACCGGTGGAAGGATAGACTCGCCAGCCTTGACCAGCGGGTCCGCTGACGAAAAGATCATCGCGTCCGTCACCGTTGTAATCGAGAAGATGCCAAGCACCCACTCCACGGGTGGTAATCGCCGCGGGCAGACAGATGATGCCTCCACTTCCAAACGCCGGCCGGCCGCTGGCGTCCAGCACACTCAGCGCAGACACGATGTAACTGGTCGAGCAGCCGCCGCTCCCGCTTCTCAGGTAGACGAGATCGGATCGTCCATCTCCGTTCAGATCACCATACTTGTAACCAGAGAAGGCGGAGATGTCTAAAGCGAGATTTCCGGGCGACTCTTGCGTGGCAAACTCATATTTGCCTTGACTCCACAGGAAGCTCGTCGGCGCAGAGCAAACAGCCCCCGTGCTATCCCGGCATTCTTGCAGTCCAACCAGCGTATCCACATTGCTGCCGGAAGCGCTCGGCGCATACGTGAGCAGGTAGTGCCTAGCCTGCTCAAAGCCGGCGCAACCCATGCTGCCGCAAGAGGTGATACTTGTGAGGAAGCGAGTTTGTGTCAACGTCCCTCCAGACACGTATCCCTTGCTCCACTTTGTCGCAGGTCGGACGCCGTAGTTAAAAACCACCTTTGCGTAAGGTGCAGATGAATTTCCGGACTGACCAGGTAGATTTGTCTTTCCAGTGAAGCGGACCTCACTGATCAGATGCTCGCCAGTTCCCGCACCAGCAGGATTCTCAAGATAGACGTAATCGATGTAGTTGCCTGTGGAGTCCTGGAAACGTGTTTGCGCCCAGTTCAACGCCGCAGCAGGATTAATCGGTGAGTTTGTCTCGAAGTAGCCGTCTGGCCGGTTGGCGCTGCTGTTGTTGTCACGGTCGCCATACCAGCTCGTCGAGCCATCCTTCCCATCTACCGTAAAGAAGCTTGGCCCGCTCTGAGAGCCGTTTGTTGTGTAAGCGCACACCCTTTGAAAGGAGTCGACTTCGGTAGCAAGAGCGACACCACTCATGCCGCTGACCGAAGGGCACGTAGCAGCTAGCGGAATCAAGCGTTGTCCGTCTAAGCAGAATCGGTCGGAGGACGAGAAGTTGACGGGTCTAGGATTACCATCTGGCGTGGCCGCACCGATGAAGTCGCCTGCCTCGCGAGTTGCACGGCACCGAGAGATAGATGAGAGGCCGCCGATCGCCCAGCCCTTCCCCACTGGCCCGTCGTTCCCCTGGCTGGAGTAGCTCAACGTGAGCTTTGGCACCACACCGGCCGTGCCAGAGACCGCATAGATGGGAACGGAGTAGGTCGCCGCACCGGATTCATCGACGCGAAACTCAGCGCCCGTCGCGGAAACGGCATCTGAGAGAGGATCCGGCTCCGCAAGCACGCCGGGCTGCGAAGGTCCACCCGTGGTCTGAGCCACAACTTCAGTGATGATGGCACCTAGTGGCACCAATATGATCGAGCAAACCAGGAGGAAAAGTGCGACAGCAGCAGGAGACAAGCGCGGCGAATTTGCACTGGGCATGGGAAGTCCCTTTCCGCGCCCTCACTCTTTGAGTGAACACGCGACGTGTCGTGGAGAGAAATCCACGCTCCGCATGACGGTCGGATGTCGGCCTCATCCGGAATGCAGATCCACCTGCCGATGCCCCGCAGGCCCGGCGGCGCGAGTAATACTCCCCTAAGGAACTACTCGCAAATACCTAGGCTAGGCAACACCTTCTTGCTAGATCCTTCGGCTCGCTTCACGCCTTCAGATCAGTATTTTAGGGCGAATACTTGCAGAAGAGGATCACTTCACTTGTCCATTCGAGAAGCGCCAAGCTCACGCGCACGGGAGCGAGAAGCGCGGCAACTCACCGCCAAGGCTGCGGTAGACCCGAGACGGCGCGGAGGAGACATGCCCTTGGGATGAGACCGAGGGCCCTGAATTCTTCTCAGATGGCCCAGCGTAGATGAGGAGAACTTAAGTTGGGTCCGAGGCCTATCCTAGGCCTGCAAGAGGCGAAGAAGTCGACGCCGAGACAAGTTGTCAGCATCCTCACCGCAGCAAGCAAACGGCGAGCATGCGGCCCAGTGTTGGCAGGAAGCGCCAGTGCTGCCACTTAGGCTGCAATGCCCGGAGAGCCGCCACCGGCCAAGTGGCCTGGTGTGCGATTGGCGAAGCGCCTGCCGTTCAAACGCCAACAGGGCTCGGAAGCGTAAGATGCGGTTGCGTTGGATCGGGACGACACGCTGACGACTGGGGAGATCCTCATACATTTTTTTGGGGGGAGCATGGGTCTGTATTTGCGAAAGAGCATTCGCGTTGGGCCGTTTAGATTCAATCTTTCCAACGGCGGTGTGGGTGTGTCCGTCGGTATCAAAGGCTTTCGCGTTGGCAGCGGACCACGCGGCAACTACGTGCACATGGGAGCAAATGGCATCTATTACAGAGCCACCATTCCCTCCACCACCCATTCCAATCCTGGACGAGCCGGTTCTAGTCCTCTGGGCGGGTCGGTCGATCCGGTAATACCCGCACACACACATGGCCCCATGGTGGATATTGAGTCTGCCGATTCCACACAGATTGTGGACTCGTCCTCCCGGTCGCTGCTCGATGAGATGAAGCAAAAGCAGGCCAAGCTCCGGGTCTGGCCATGGGTAGCCGCGGCTGCAGTGATTTGCTGGTGGACGGCGTGGCGAAGTGACTTGCCCACATGGAGCGTAGTGCTGATTGTGCTCTTGGGTTGCTCGCTGACAGCCGTCGCATCTTTCTGGGACACGCTGCGAAAGACGGTTGTGCTGATGTATGAGTTTGATCCTGCTATGGAAGCCGCCCTGACGCAGTTACATGCAGCTGCCGACTACCTCACTGGCGCGTCGGCAGCCTGGCACATCCCGTCTAGGGCGCAGGTGCACAACTCCAAATATCACGCCGGAGCCAATTCATTGGTCAAAAGAAGCCGGACCAAGATCCATCGTTCCTCGCCCCCCTTCGTTAAGACCAACGTCCAGACCGTCGCGGTGAACGTTGGGCGCCAAACCCTGCACTTCTTCCCTGACCGAGTGTTGATATACGACTCTTCGGGAGTCGGTGCTGTGGGATACAAAGAACTGCAGATCAGGACCGGAGCCACATCATTTGTCGAAGACGAGGCCGTCCCCGCTGACGCGACAGTGATCGGACACACTTGGCGATATGTAAACAAGAAAGGTGGACCAGATCGGCGCTTCAACAATAACAAGCAGATCCCTATTTGCAACTACGATCAGCTCAGCCTGAATAGCTCTTCCGGCCTCAATGAACTACTACACATATCAAGATCCGGCTCCGCCCCCTACTTTGCCGACGCAGTGCATGCACTTGCTCGAATTCTCCCAGTCGAACATTAAGATTCATGCCGGGCCACATTATGGAGAGCAGCATCCGAATCATGGCTCCAGATCTAAGCACGCTTCTTCGTGCCCAGCCCTTGGGGCTCGCTGAAAATTGATCAAGGCGTTCGGCTAGTTCCACCAATCTCAGGCGCCTTGATGGTGTTTCTGGCCCTCCCAGCACCTGCAAACGCGGCATCTCAGTGAAACCTAAGCGTCAAGCGATGGGCCGTGGCACGTCATACAAGGCTAGAAACTCTCAGACCTAGCCAGCGCATGCCCTCATCACGAGCAACAGAACCACGCCTAGAACGATTATCGGCAGGCAACCGCTATTGGATGAGGAGCGAGATGGAGGCGCGCCTGCGGGGGCAGGCTTATGCGGCGGCGGTTGTGATGGCGACTGCCTTTGCATGCCCGACAAAACATGCTGATTACGGCTCTGTGGAGGCATTGGAGCGGGCGCATTCGTGGGCGCACCTGGGCTTGACGTCTTGCCACCCATTCCTTTGAGGATGTCTGCGTTGCGCGTAGTCGTGGGTTGCACAACTCCACCAGCAGACTTACCGGCGACACCCAAGCGAAACCTGGCATCCTTCTCCGACAATGTCTGGATCTGCCCTGGTGCCGTGATGGTGATCGAGAGGTGGGTGTAGCTCACCGAGCGCACTCGGTTGCTGTAAGGGGGATCTACCAATCCAGTGACCGAAAGCCAGCGCCCCACCCACGATGCGTCAGGAACGTTGCGCCCAATCGCGTCAAGGCCATCGGACCAAATGGAAAGCTTGACCGCAAAGCCTCGCCAATCAGCGAAGTTGACAAAAACATAAGGCTTGCCATTTCTCGCTCGCCGCCGCGTCACTTCGTGGACTCGACCAACCATCTCCACTCGGTTACCGACCAACTGCAAGACCTGTGCATAGTTCTCGGCGTTCGCGACGATGTAGGGTCCCTGGTAGACCAGAACCTGACTTGGCGGCCGAATAGCAATCGGTCCAGAGGGGACACCCTTACCCTGCAGGAAGTCAGCCAACTGAGGAATTGCAGCGAAAGACGCAGTTGCGACCTTGGCCAAATTCTCAACATGCGCCTTGATGGCGGGGATTGCCACCGCTTCCTGGAACACTTTCGATTGGGCAGGGTCAAGAAAGTCATTGCGGCGGAACACCACCGCACTTGGCTCGGAACGTGAGGAGGCCCATATTTTCGGCGCGGCGATCAGAGCTTGAAGCGCTACGTCCAATGTTAGGAAAGAGAAACGGTCAAGCGTCGGGCCAAAGTGATCAGCCGAGCGTTGAGGGTGTTGGAAATTGATCTGCCCTAACTCAGTGGCTTGAGCGCCATTCAAGGACTCGACGAAAAGACCGTCATAGTCAATTAGCTGGACGGCCGCCCCACCCGCGCTGACCATCAGGTTCTCGGGCTGAATGTCGCCATGGGCAAGACCGTTCTTTTCCAGAAAGATGGCCAGCGCTGCCAGAGCGCTGCGGAGCTTCTCGAGGGATGCCTTGGTCCCATGTTCAGCCTCCAAGAACTCAGCCAACGTGCGCCCATTCGCCCACGCCATCTTGACGATGGGGTAAGTCTTGCCCTGAATCCGAATGCCGTTGGGGTTGAACTCAAACGGCAAAAAATATGGACTGTTGAGCTGCTTCAGCCGAGTCGAAATGGCCTCGTAACGTCTCTCTAACTCACGCGATTCCTTGTGAAAGCACCGTAGCGCATACTTCTGCGAGCCTGCGGTGACCGTGTAGGTGAGCGCGAAACCACCACAAAGCGCCAAAGGTAGCCCTAAGCCGGTCGTTTTTAGCGTGCCGCGCTTCAACTCGGGATCCAGCAGCACCAGCTGAGGTGACTGCAAAGCCTCGTTGTATTGTTCTAGAGAAGGATAGGCCACGGTCTTAGTCCAGCTTGGACCGGGATACAGACGCAACGATCAGCGTGGTGTCATCCCTCTTGAGGCGTCCCGCCGCTCGCTCGCTTTCGACGAGTTCCGTTAGCTCCTCAATGTCCCGGATGCCCCGCAACGCTTCAAGAGCAGAAGGATCCCCTCGCTCTTGATGCGTCAAGAGCCACGCACCCAAGGCGTCTGTCATACAAAGCAAGAATCGGTGACCTTTCGCTTCATACTTCCACCGCCGGACGGTTATGCCCTCTCCGTCAGCAGAGTTCAAAGCTAGGCGAGTAGCCAACAGCATGGGCTTCTCTTGGAACTGTTCCGCACGTTCGTAAGGTGTAGACGCGACCCATTCGTCGCCGTCTACCCAAACAGCCAAGCTGTCGCCGACAGCGGTGACCTGGACAGCGTTGTCTTCGGGCTCATCCTGAGCCAAAAGAATAGCCGCAAAGCTGCCGCGCTCATACGCTCCCGCCTTAGACCAGGAAAGAGTGCTGGGATCATGTAGCGCCTCGTAATCCTCCGCGCAGAGAGCCACCGCCTCCCAAGACAGATCCTCGTCGATCATGCGATCGACAAGGACCCTCGCCCAACTGCGGGCGTCGAAGGATTCCGAAGCCCCATCAGAAACTACCAACCGCCCCCTCTCAGGGGCTAAGCGATAGGCGTCCTCGTTGTCATCCGGTGACTCAAGATGCTTAGCCACCGTTCCTTCGAAAAGAACGGTCAGTGCCATAGTCAGCGCAACTGCGCGGCTCTGGTGCCGATATCGAAGAAGTCCACGATCTCAGCAATCTCACCGTTGAACACGAATCCCTTTGACTCCATCGTCGCCTTGATGCCCTTCTCTTCGGCCACCCGTTGAAGATGCGGCGGCAGCGCACTGGACATGCGGAACAGCAGCTTGGCGTAAGAATCACTCAAGCCTGCATCGGAGCTCGGGAACTTCACAGGATCGCCCCCGCTAGTGCTTACATGCAGATTGAACAGCAAGACATTGCCGTCGTTGGTGGCGATCTGCTGAAGCTGCTGGGCAAGCGACTCTGGATCACCATCCGTCGATTCACCGTCGGTGACGTGGAGCACGGTGGGCGGATAACTGTCCGGATGCGCATCGCACCAGGCTACCAGCTGCTCAGCCGCCGTGGTGACCGCGGTGCACATAGGGGTGCCACCCGACGCTTTGGCCTCAAACCAGACAGGAAACTTGATCGCCTGATCGACCAGACCACCGGCCCCGTCGTCTACACGTTTGGTGCGATCCTCTACACGCAAAGGATTGGCTTCGATCCTTGAGATGGGGTGCAGAACCGTCGAGGAAAGACCACCCGTTAGTCCGTTTTCAGCAGAACTTCCGGAGTATCCGAGCACGCCCACTTCGAAGTAGTCCCGCGTCCCCTCAGATTTGGTGCAGCGCGTGATGAGGGTTGCCAAGGTTCTATTGAGAACGTCCGCAACAAACTGCGCCTTCGACTTTCCGTTCTGCATCGTGTCCTGCATCGAGCCAGATTGATCGACCAGGAAGAGAAATGCTGTCGGACTGGTGCGACTGATCTCTGCTGTGTAGCTCATGTGACCCCCTCACTTGAAATGTTCTTGACTATCTTAGGCGCTTCTACCGCGCCGGGAAAAGACACGTCATGCTCTTTCGCTCCCAACTGAAGCGATTCCCCGTTTCGCTTCTACTCCCGCACTTGACTGCCCGCGTCAAATTCCCGGCGCCGATGACAAGACACATGGAAAACGATCCGCGATATCGAGAACCTCTCGCTGGAGATTGGGTATCCCCGTCAAGATAGCGGCCTGCATAGCAGTCACGACAGTGAGGCCATTGACGTTCTTCATTACGTTCGCCAGCAGCTCCAATGGATAGCCCTCGGCGTGACGTCGAATCGGATGGATACCCGCGTGCACATAGGAGTTGAGAGCACCCCAGCTGTGAGCCTTAAACTCAAAAAGGGGCTTGAACGCATTGGGCGGAGCCGTCGTGGCCAACTCCTCCATCATTTTCGCGGCCAAAGGTGTGTTCTTGGCGGCCTGCTCGGTTTGCAGTGTCAACTCAGCGCTGAGCTTTGCAATCGACTCGTCACTGGCGCTGTAGAGAACCCAGAGCGACCGCACGACCGACTCAAACTGGGAGCGGTGGACCACAAGCGCGGACGGCAGGAAGCCAGTATGCAGAAGCATGCGCGCAGAGTGAGAGTGTTCAAACGCTAGGGACGCCAAGACATCGCTTAAGGCAATACGAGCACTGTCGTCGTAGGTCTCGTAGGAGACGCAATCAATGAGCGCCACCGCAAGATCGTGGGATTGCTCCACGAAGTCATCCCAAATTTTGTCCTGATCATCCTGCACTCGCCACCTACAAGAACTTGTTCCGCCAAGCCGGTCAGGCGTCCCGATCGGATCCCAAGGCCCAGCCGGTGCGTCGCGCACCCTGGATTTGATCACCTACCACAGCGTCGCCTCAGACCCGCGAATTCGTGACCAACGTCACGCCGATCAAGTATCTCGGCGTCGTCGGGACTCTTGCAATTGTTATTTCCTGTAAATGCATTTACATGGCGCCGACTGACAGCCGGCGCCGCCTGAGGGGCTACAGCCAACCCCTCGCCGCCATGGAAATGGGCGTCACGGCACCGCCTACCACGAAGTGGTCCAGTAGGCGGATGTCGACCAGTGCTAAGGCTTGCTTCAAGCGAGCCGTCAGGGTCCGGTCTGCTGTAGAGGGCTCAGGATCTCCAGAAGGGTGCTGGTGGCCGAGGATCACGGCTGCCGCATTGAGGTCCAGGGCGCGTTTGACCACCACACGGGGATGGACTTCGCATCCATCAATGGTGCCGTGGAAGAGGTCTTCAATTGCCAAGATGCGGTGGCGCGTGTCGAGAAAGACCACCGTGAACACCTCGTTGGCGATGTGGGCCAAGCGCATCTTCAAGATGCGCCCTGCTGCTTCCGGGTCGGTCATGGCGTCGCCTCGTTGGAACCGGCGTTCGAGGATGGCCTCTGCAGCCCGGAGGATCTCCTCTTCCGTCGTGGTCGGGGTGAGGTGGTAGTGGCCCAGGATGTCTTGCGTGCAACCCATCTTGCTTCTCCCGTCGCGCCGGCGTGGCGCTCGTGGGATCCGATGGGCTGTGTCGATTGGGCAGCCGTGCACCGCAGGCCGCAACAGCGTGGAGGAGCCGCTAGGCTTGCAGGGATGACAGACGCAGCCACTGTGCCCCACTGCTAGCGCCCCGTGCGAAGGGAGGTGATGGACCGGCAGTGCGCATCCAGTCGCCCCCCTACTCTGATCCGTGGAAGGGTTATGGCTTACGAAAGGCCAGGCATACCGCAGCAGCTTCCGCCGCCTTCACCGTCCGAAGCAGGGTTTGCAAGCAAATTGACAAGAACAGGTTCTTGTTTCCATATATGCAGGGCAATGCACTTTAAGCCATCGCGCAAACACAATAGGGGCGCAGCTGCTCCCCCTTCGACAGCCCGAAGGACATCCCCGCACGTGACCGACGAACTGCCACCCTCGACCGTCCCTCAAAGCACTAACTTGGCTCTCATGAACTTTCCGGAGGACCAAGAGTTCATCCAGAAATTCAGCGACGAGATGACGGGCGCCATCGTCGCCTGTGGGCGCTTCCTTGACCTTGAACGCTTGGCGGGTGTCACGGTGGGATACGACTTCGACGCCGCCCTAGCATCCGTTGACTTGGGTTATGAATCAGCGATCGCCAGGCAATACACGAACAATAGCGATGTCGTTGCCGTAGCCAAAGCAATGAACGTGCGACGGGATGGCAAAGTGATGTCGCACGTGGTCTACAACGCGAACGTCATCGATGCATTAGTAGACCCGGCCCACGAGCATCATCTGGATGCGCTGCATATCATCGCTCACGAGTTCGGGCACGTGGCTGAGCTGAAGTGGCGCGATGAGGCCATGCCGGGCTTGCTGCTGACCAGACCGGAGGGGGAGTGGGTAGACGTCACCCTCTTACTGACCATCCTGACGGCTTGGGAGGAATATGCGGCCTGTCGGATGACGGGAATGATCGGCGACCGTGAAGCGTTGAAACATCGCTATGCCCAAGAGTTCGACCGGGCGGCGGGTTATTCGTTGGCGCGTGCCCAAGAGCAGATCAAACAGTATCGCACCCACGGAGACGTCGACCGACTCCTGGTCGAAGCTGGCGAGCCCATCGCCATGCCGCTCAAGATGGCCGGCTACCTGCTGGGGCACTTGGACGCCATTGAGGCAACGGACGCCTTAGAGGAGCTGTGCCCCGCCTACGCCAAGTCCCATTTAGTCACCTTGATCCCTGCGCTCAGAGCGGCACTGCGAACCGTTTGGGACGAGCGAGACGCTGGAAAGGGTTTGGCGATCTTTGATGCGCTGAAGGCGCTGATGATTCAGGCTTATGCTGCGGCGGGAATCGAGCTCACTCCTCTCAGTGAGGGCGAAGGCTACTACGCCAACGTGCCCTTCACTGCCGAGACCATGCCCAATGGGGAGGCCGATATGATCGTGGCCCGCCTCAGACAGCAGCTGGGGTTGGACTAATGTCCGAACCTCGGCTCAGCAAAACCGAGATCCATCACGCTGGACAGGGACCGACAAACTGCTCTTAGAAGCCACCACACAAGAGCAACAATCACGCACTAATCTGCATCAAGCGTGCCAGAGGCGTTAGGCGGCACGCTACTGAGTAGTGCGTCCTTCTTTAGCTGCCTTTCTTGTGCTGGTGAGGCTTGAGAGAGGGGGTGTTGCCGGGCGTCTCCTTGTTATCCCGGCGCCGCTGATCGGGCTTTCCCGTCGATTTTGCAATTGGCTTTGGACCAGGCTTGATGGCCATACGTGGACTCCTTAGTTCGAAGGTTTCAAAGGATTGACCTGCCGTGCCGCCTAACGTCTGCTTCGGGCCACGTAACAACAGCTGCATCGGCCCACAAAACCTTTCCTAGCATCCCCAAGCTGCCGCGCCGTTCCCGACTGGGTTGCCGCTCACTTGAGCTTGAAGCCCGCCCTCTTGAAGGCGTCTTTGAGCTGCTTCTCCACCGCGGCCTTGGCTTGGGTCTTGGCAGTCCGCGTCACGTCCCCATACTTTCCGGTAGCCCCGCACCTCGCACAGGAAATCGTGTCCGAGGGCCGTCGGGTGCTCGGAACATTGAACTTGTCGCTACCGCAGCGGCATTTGACGGAAATGGTGCCTGTGGCCATCGGACGCTCTCAAGATTAAGGGGCTATGCGAGAACCACGCTACCGACAACCCGTCGCAAATCCTGAGAACTACAGGTTCGACGACAGAGAAAGCGCGCCATTATTTACCTGCCGTACAGATCTTTCCTAACTTATCCAGGCTGCTTGTTAGCTTATAGCAGTTAAACAGTACGCCTGGCCCAGCTTCAAGCGAGGACTCTGTTGGCCCACCAGCGACGCGAAGCAAAGGCGCAAAGAAAAGCGAAGCGGGAGGAGATGAAACGACGACAACGCGTATCGGAACTAGTTTTTCTAGCCGGCGCCCACGCGTTGGACGATGAGGAAATTGTGGGCGCACTGTTAGAGCACACTGCTCGTAGGAACGACGAGAACATGCGTGAACTCATTTACGCAAAGGGCTCCGAGCGACTCAAACTCCACTGAAAACAAGCACCCCGCCCGCGGGATTTTCGGACCCATTTAGGCCGCCGTCTCGACAAGGGCAGCACACCACAAAGAAATGTGGTGCAATCAGCACTGGGGGCAGGCCGGCGTCATGGTGCGATGAGAACTTGACGGCTTTGACTCCAACACCATAAACCGGATACCAACGGGGGAAGGATGATGTCCAGGGATGCGGCAGTGTCGGCGATTGAGAGCGGGCTGTGCCTTGAGCTCCGCTACGATGGTTTCTCACGCTTGGTAGAGGTCCATGCCGTTGGAACGAGCAAAACCGGTGAGCTTTGCATGCGGGTCTACCAAGTGAGCGGCGGGTCTGTGAGCGGCGAAAGATCCGGCTGGAAGATGATGCTCATAGATAAGAGCTTCTCCGCGCATCTTTCTACGACCCGGTCTAAGGCACCAAGACCTGGCTATAGGAAAGGAGACCGGGACATGCTGGCAATCTATTGCGAGCTCTAGCTCGACCACTCACTAGCGCCAAGAATAAACAACCACATACGGACCGGGAGGCATTGCTCTATGCAACTACTGAGAGCACGCATCAAGAACTTCCGCTCTTTGCGTGATGTCTCCATTGACTTTGAAGCTCACACCGCACTGATTGGCGGCAATGGTGCGGGTAAGTCAAGCATCCTCAAGGCTCTTGAGAAGTTTTACTCGACCAGCAAAGTGCTCGACCAAGATGACCACTTCGGCCGCGACATCACTCTACCCGTAGAGATTGAGCTGACCTTCGGAGCGTTAAGTGTCGTGGAGCAAGAGACCTTTGAAAGCAGGGTTCGTGATGGAACCTTGACGGTATCGAGAGTTTTCGATGGAACGGCCTCCTCGGGTCGCTACTACGGATCGACTCTCCAAAATCCAGACTTCTCTGCCATACGTGCCATCGGTGGCGCGAATGAAAAGCGAGCTGCCTACAAAGCACTCAAAGAGGGGAACTCTGCTTACGCTGAGCTCCCCAGTGTGACGAGTGCTGGGCAAATTGAGGCATATCTTCAAGAGTGGGAACTAGCCCACCCTGATTCGCTGGCCCTACTGAGGGACGACGGCCAGTTTTTCGGATTCCAGAATGCGGGACGTGGAGCACTACAGCGCCATACAAGTTTTGTCTTCGTTCCAGCGGTTAGAGAAGCTTCACTTGATGCCGCCGATGGAAAATCCAGCGCCATCGGGCGACTGCTTGAGATTGTCGTTCGCAGCGCCATTCTACAGCGCAAGGATGTGCGGGATTTTCAAGAGGAAGTGACGGCTCGCTATCGCGCCCTGGTCGCGCCTGCAAACATGCCCGAACTCGGAGAACTCGCGAACCGTTTAACCGTCGACCTCAAGAGCCTGTATCGGGACGCTGCTGTGGGCCTAACTTGGCGAGATGTGGCGGATATCGCAGTGCCCCTGCCTGCCGCAGACGTTTCATTGAGTGACGAAGGTTTCGGTGGCCCTGTTGACCGCCAAGGTCACGGGCTACAGCGTGCATTTGTTTTCACGCTGTTACAGCATTTGGCGAAAACCAGTCATCAGCCTTCGGCGACCGAAGGAGAGACTACGGAGGAAGCAGCCCAAACGACCCCACCAGCGGCTCCAAGCCTCATCTTGGCCATTGAGGAGCCAGAGCTATACCAACATCCGACCAAACAGCGCCACTTAGCGAGCGTCCTAAGAGGCTTGAGCACCGGAAGCCTGCCAGGCGCAACTGGGCCAACCCAGATCATTTTTGGCTCACACTCACCGATGTTCGTTGCGATGGACCGAGCTGATGAGGTGAGACTTGCTCGACGATCAACGTCAGCAGATAGCAAGTTCAAACATGCGCGCCTCACGTCTTTGAGCCTTGCCAAGGTCGCTGCTCGCCTAGAGAGAGCGAACAACAAACCTCCAGGGACTTGGACAGCCGAAACTCTTACCCCAAGACTACACATCCTCGGACCAGAGCTTTCAGAAGGCTTCTTTGCTAACGGCGTCGTCTTGGTCGAGGGACGAAGCGACCGATCCGCGCTGCAAGCATGTGCGCGATTACTTGGCCTCGACTTTCACGCCGCCGGAATCGCGATCCTTCCTGCGGATGGAAAGACGAATCTTGATAGGCCCTACGCAATTTTTACCGAACTAGAAATCCCAACGTTCATGGTGTGGGATTGCGATCAGAACAAGAAAGAAGCAGCAGCAGCAAACCCCGCACTCCTCCATCTATCAGATGCACAGGCCGCTTATGACGACCCCCTGTCTACCCGTATAGCTACGAACTACGCATACTTCGAAGATACACTTGAGTCAACGCTAATTTCAGAGTTAGGGGATGAGGTGCACCAGCTCTGTTTGTCAGAGGCCTGCGAACCATTTGGTCTAACACCCAGCAGAGATACGCACAAAATTCCCGAGGTCATGCATCGCTTGCTGGTCTGCGCGAAAGAGAAGGGAAACAGCTCTTCAACTTTGGAAGCCCTTGTTAAAGCGATATGGCTACACCTAACACCCGACGATAACTAGCTGTGGATCAAACCAGCAGATGGGCTACCAATCATTTTAGATGGAGAGAAGGGTGGACAACCAGCAACATGCCCAGCATCTAGGCGGACTTATTGGCAACCTTCAGTCACTGGAGATTTCCATCCGTTTGACTTTGGCGCAGCGTCCCGGCTCGCCTGCCCAAGGCATGTATGGCGACGACTTCCGCAACGCTCCCGTCGGAACCTTGGTTCCTGTAAGCGACCTGAGTAGCTATGCCAGTCTTCGGGAGCTGATCAACGCTTTCAACGGCTCCTTCTCTCCCACGCCTCCGCTGGATTTGAGTCTGGTCACCTTGAGAGATGCCCTCGCCCACGGCCGAGTGTTCGCGGGGCCGAGTGAAGAAGAGTTCCGCATCGTGAAGTTCGAAAAGCCGGCGAAGGGGGCGACTGAGGTTGCTGTGGAATACAGCGCCGTCATGACCGAAGCCTGGTTCATCGATAACAAGGCAAAGGTGCGCGCCGCAATGGAAACGGTCGCCCGAGTCTGGCCGACACTTTGACCCATCTTAGCGACACCTCAAACAAGCCTCCTACGACACCCATCACGGCTGGCGCAGCATAAATACAGGCATATATCTTTAAATTCAATCACTTACGTGTATTTTCTTTACATTTTTACATTTTATGTAGGTTATGATTTGACATCTGCGAAAGTCGCTTTTAGGCTGTGCTCATGGCCGAGAACGAAATCATCGATATGGGGCACGCGTCGCGATGGGTTCGCACGCGTAAGGCAATGAGGGACCCCAACTGCTCCGTAGAGGACATCGCAGCTGCCATGGGCGCAGACATGGAAGGCATGTGCGCCGCTCTAAACGGCGCCTTGCGGAACGGTCCGCCGCTGTCACAGTTGCTCCGTCTCTCATTGGGTTCGCCCTTGCAAGTCCAAGCGGTCATTGCCCAGTTCACCGAAAAGGGGCTCGCGAGCCTGGTCAACACGGCCCGTAATCTCTGCCGCAGCAGTGATCCGGCCGAGGTCGCACGCGTTGCCGCTCGACTCCTGACGCAGCGTTTAGTTGATCAGGCGGAGTGCCGAGCTGGCCGGGAGGAGCGCTTTCGAGATCCCGAATCGCGCGATGAGCTTTGCCTCCAAGCGGCGAAGACCTTCGGCGCTTACGAGGCTGACCTTCGAGTGATCCTAGAGGCTGCGCTGCGAGACGGCGCGCCGGTGCCATTCAAGCGGCGTCTGACTGCAAAGAGGCGTATGAGTTCGAAGCAGTTGGTAGGGATGTCCTTGACTGCTCCCCCACAGCATCCTAAGGAGTCGAATCGTGCTCGTTGAGCTGCCGCAACAACTTCAGGTTCGCTACTCAAACGGTTATCTCGAGGTTGAAGGCGACACCACCCGCCGAATGAGCATCAGCGCCCAGGCCATGATCCAGGATCTCTTAGCCTGCGTGGACGACCGTTCAATTGACTTCATCAGCATCGCGGCGGGCGCATACGCAATCGACCGTATTCACCGCCGCAAAACTAGCCTCAGAAATGAGGCAGGCCTTCGGACGATCCCCGTCTGCTTTAATGTTGCCGACATCGACTACTGGTCTCAGCCGCAAGTCATAGACCAACTGGCAGAACTGTTGCATTTTCTGTCTGGCGACTTCTGGCTAATTTCGTTCGCGGCTCAGCAGCGATCAACGTCCGCAGGCCATCAAGAGCTGCTCGATTTCGGAGCGCACTGGCGCCCAAGCCGAGTGGCACTATACAGCGGAGGACTGGATTCCGCAGCGGGCCTGGCCTGTGCGTTGCAAGATGGCCAGCGCGAGATGGTGTTGCTGACTGCTGGTCACCAATCCGCCATTCGCCGACGCGCCATCGATCAGGTCAATGCCCTTAAGCGTGTCATGCCCCATGCCAGTTCGATCAGCCATGCGTCGTTTGTATTGGGTCTTGAACGCTCGGGGCGTATTCGTGATCAAGAGACTACGCAGCGCACTCGAGGCTTCTTGTTCTGCGTCTCCGGCGCAGTGCTGGCGGCGGCCTGCGGAGTCGAGATTGTCGATATCTACGAGAACGGTCACGGCGCAATCAACCTGCCCCTGATTGGAGGCGGCTTGTCGAGCGGATTCTCTACGCGCGGCGCCCATCCTGCCTTTCTTTCGAAGATGACGCGTTTGGCAAGCGATGTGCTGCAGCGCCCTATCCGCTTCGAGCTTCCCTTCGCGCACATGACCAAGGCGGACATGGTCGCTAAGCTTACTAGCACTCCACGATTAGCCGACTGGGCGCAACAGTCGCGCTCCTGCGTTCACACGTCCTGGCGGGAGCTTGGCATTACCCATTGCGGTTACTGTGCTGCTTGCATCGAACGACATCAGGCTCTTGAGGGAGCAGACGTGGTCGACGTCACCTCATACAGCCGCCCTCTTTGGGAGCAAGTAAACGCCTTGGACGACGACTATTTCCGTAGCTATCTCTGGCAAGCACAGCGATGGGCCCGAGGAGACCTTGGCATCAGAGAGAGGTTAGATGATCATTGCGCGTTATCCAATTCCGCGACTCCCCTTGAGGAACTGATTTTGCTTCACGAGCACCATGCAGCCGAAGTTCTGCGCGTCTATGCTAGACACGCTGACGCACCATCTCCTAGTCATCCAACGCCAGAAATATTGAGGGCGGCGTGAGCGCGCTTGCGCAGCGACTAGCGGCCGCTCGAAAAGCTGCAGGAGTTTCGCAACTCGATGCCGGCAAGCACATCAATGTCAGCCGGCCCACCTACATAGCCATCGAGAAGGGGGAGAGAGACGTTAAGCCGGGCGAGCTCGTTGCACTGGCTGCCCTGTTCAAAACTCAGGTCAGCCGTCTGGTTCGGCAAGAGACCGCGCCCCCCATGATTGCGCCGCACCTTCGCGGCGAGATCCCACAGGCAGCACAAGAAGTTGGCGTTAGCGAAGCAATCGACAAGCTCGCGGAATTCGTCGACGACTATCAGTTCTTGTTGGAGAAGAACAACGCCCGGTTGATCCCGGTAATGGCCCCTCCTCTTATCGACCGCTCTGCGAGAGAGCTGGAAGCTCTTCCAGCTCGCGTCGCACAGCACGAGCGAAGTAGACTCGGCTTTGGAGAGCGGGAGCCCATCGGCGATCTACGTAAAACGCTTGACGAGGTTGGCGTTCATGTTTTTGTGGACGCCCTCCACTCCAAGCTGGCCGGACTCTATTCTTATGTAGAGGGCTTTGGATACTGCATCTTGGTAAACCGGCTTCATCCTCGTGAGCGAATGCGTTGGACGATTGCTCATGAGTATGGTCACTTTGTGTTTGATAGAGATAAGCCAGGGGTCGACTACCTGAATTCCGGGACGCGCAGGCCTTTTAGTGAACGCTTTGCTGACGCGTTTGCTGCCAACTTCCTGATGCCTGCCGAGGGAGTTCGCCGACAATTTGAAGATGCGAAAGCACGAAGCGGTGATGTCAATGTCGGCGACGTTTGCCGGATGGCCGATTTCTATGGCGTTTCGATGATGGCGATGACGCTGCGAATGGAGGGCCTTAAGCTCATCCGATCGCGCACTTGGGAGTTGCTAAAGGAGTCTGGCGTGCGCGTCAGCGAGATGAAGCGGGAAGCCGGGATTGTGGAACCCAGCCAGAAGCCGGTCATCGACACGTTCCCAGAACGCTATCTGTTACTGGCCATCCAGGCTTGGAACAACGAAGAGATCACTACTGCCCAGTTCGCCAAGCTTCTCCGCCGATCTCCGATTCAAGCCCGAGAGTTGGCAGAGAAACGCTCCACCCTGGACGAAGAGGGGCTTCTTCGGGTTAAGCTCAGCGCCTCGGTTCTGGACCGGAGCAACGCTCCTGCATGAAGGGATATGTGCTGGATGGATGCACGTTGATCAATCTCTACTGCGCATGGGGCAGTATCGCCAACTTGAATTGCTTTCCAGCGCCATTCCATATCGGGACGGCTGTGGCTTCAGAAATTCATTATGTTCGCGAGTTCGACAGCAAAGGTAACGTTGTCGCCAAAAATTTGAGTGCTATAGAGTTGGCTCGCCACCACCCGTTGCACGAACTGGCACCGACATCAGAAGAGATCGAGCTCATGGTTCGATTGTCAGCATGGCTGGATGATGGCGAGGCTCAGGGATTAGCTATTGCTGCTTCACGTGCCATGGAGTTCTGCACGGATGACGGCGCCGTCCAAAAAGTGGTTACAGCCCTTGGCATTCAAGCAAATCTCGCTTCTACGCCGAGCCTGCTTCTAGGCTGGGCGGGAAATGAGCCACACCGTCTAGGCACGCTTCCTACGATGGTGAAGCGTATTACCGAGTTGGGTAGATTCAGGCCTCACCGCTCTAGCCCTCACTACTCCTGGTGGATGAACAAGCTCGATGAATGATTGGGCCCAGTAAAAGCTAGCCCGCTCGTTAGGCTGTGTTACGTAGCACATTGATTGGCTTGCTCGTATCACGTGACTCTAAGAGCCAACATTTATCTACCGTACAGATCTTCCCTAACAAATCCCGAGCCTCAAGTTAGCTTGTTTCATTAAACAGTACGGTCATGACTCCGAAAGCAAGCGCGGACTAAAAATGCAAGCCATTGATCCAGAATAGTTTGCACATAAATCAGCGGTGATAATGCGCGTCGCATCCATGCCGTTTGATCCCAGCAAGATCTCAACGCCTAAGGCCATCACTCGCCTTGCAGAAAAATGTCTCAGACGGGTTGACGAATTTCTTTCCTGATTGAACTTACTTCCATCTCCAGATGGAAGTGAAACCATGTCGAACCAACCCCACGCAACAAACCAAACCCTTCAGAACTACATCAACAGCCCCTTCGGCTTGCTCACAATGAAAGGCGTCCGTATCGGGCGGGTTGTCATTGAAGAAGTCGCTATCGCGGGCCGCGAAGCCGCCATCAATCTCCAGGAAATCTTCCTGATGGCGTGCGACAAGACCAAGCGTCTTCGAATCAGCAAGAATGGAACTCGCTATCCAGAGCCGCTGCCCGTAGCCTCTCCCGCTCGCCTTCTTTCAATCGAGATGCAAGACCATCTCAACGACATGGCCCGGCGAAACCTCCAGCCCAGGACCATCGAAGCGACCGAGCGCACTTTGAAGCTGTTGAAGCTGACATGCGGCGACATTCCGGTGTCCCGCATCGACCACAAGCACATCTACCAGCTGTGGGATGTCATCCGCTGGGCACCCACCGGCCTGATGGCCTTCCCAAACTTCACATCTCTACCGCCCGACAGGGCGATTGCCCTGGGTAAGAAGGAGGGCGTTAAAGCGCCCGCACCGGCGACCATGGAAAGGCACCGGCGGTTCCTGGTTGCCTTCTTCAATCAGCTGGTCCGCACCCGCGCCATTCCTGCCTCCCCCATGGCACCGTTCGCGGAGGTCAAGAAAGATCTCGCGATCGATCCGAACAAGCCGGAGCGGCTGTTCGATGACGAGGATTTGAAGCGAATCTTTGCCCCCGCCACGTTCATCCCCTGGGCCAAGTGCCATCCGCACCGCTGGTGGGCCCCGATGATTGGCCTCTACACAGGTGCTCGCATCAACGAAGTGGCTCAGCTCAAGTTGGCCGACATTGTTCAAGAGAGCGGCGTGTGGTGCATCCGCATCCAAAAGACGATCGATGCCGACTTGGCGCACAAGGCCACCGGCCGGAGCCGCCAGAGTCTTAAAGGCAAGGCCGCGGTTAGGACCTTGCCCATTCCCAAGCCCCTCCTGGATGCTGGCTTCATTGAGTTCGTCGAAGACATGCGCGCATGTGGGCACCCTCGCCTCTTCCCGCATCTCTCTGCCGGCGTGAACCGAAAGACCGGAGAGACCAATGCCCGCTACAGCCAAGGCATCTTGAACCAGTTCGGGCGCTACCTGCGGGACCTCGGCTTTCCGAAGGGCGTGGGCTTCCACGCATTCCGGCACACCTTCGCCACCGAGCTACATCACCAAGGCATTCCTGAAGAGGACATCGCGCTGGTCACCGGCCACTCGGTATCAAAGAAGGTGCCGGTCCTGCATGAGGCCTACTTCCACAAGAAGCCGGCGGTGGCCCGATCCAAGCAGATCAAGGCACTGGCGAGCTACCAGCCTCCGGTCGAACTGCCGGTCTATCGACGAGGGCAGTTCGCCGAGCAACTCACGGACCCATCTCGGTTGTATCCATGAACCGCGAAATCTAGCAGCGAGCGCGCATAAAAAGGGAGGGGACTGTTGCCCCTCCCTTCCTCATCACTTCTCCTCGAAGTGATGATTGTTCAAGCTCGGGGGGAACCGCTCCCCCTTCTCCACCCGGCGGTCGTGCGAACTGCCAGCGTAAGCGTTGTTCACGTCGCTGTATTGCCCGTAGGTCGCTGTCTTGGGGCACTCCTGCCCCGACCAGTATTTACCACTGCTCATAGCTAAAGTCCTCTAAGGTTGATGAAGCACCAGGCGAATACCTGGTTCGCTCTTTGTAAGTGACGTGCATCTCAATTTCTGAGACGATTCGGCTCGGCCGTTCTCGAGCTTGATCCCCCGGCTGCGGGCGCGCTCTATCGGTCGCCTTTGCATACCTCCGGAACCTGTGGCCCAGACGCCTCGGGCACCAGCGGGCAGGGAGGCGCGTCATTGGGGCGCGCCCGTTGACGAACACAGGCGACAATCTCGTCATGACGCCCGCGGCGTTCGCGCTCGCGAGACGGCCTTCTAATTGGGGAGCCAGGATGAATCTTCCAAAGTCGCAAAAGACGGGCCGACTTGCAGAGTGGGCTGTGGACGGCGTTTTCACTTCTTGGGGTTGGAATGTCGGGGAAGACCACATCGACATCGGCTACGACCTCTGCGTGACTTCGGACTACGACACCTACTAACTAAGGCGTTCTTTTTCCTGGTTTAGTTCAAAGAAACATCGCGGTAGCCCACACCGGACTCATGGGTGCCATCCAGGACGGCATCGCTACCCTTGAAATGGCTCTCCATGGACTTGGTCCGCGTGACTCGGCTCTTGTCATCCCCTAGACTTCTTGGAACATCGAGAAGCTTGGGGGTCCGATGTCGTTTGCCTGGGGTTGGCCTCACCACCCACTGAGTTTGGCGTTCTCCCTGGCCTTACTCCTCCTGCACCTACTGGTGGCGGCACGTGCCATCACCCGGCCAGATCGCACGCCCGCCTCACGCGCAGCTTGGGTGGCCGTCATCATGTCGGTCCCCACCCTGGGCATCATTGCGTATTTCCTTTTGGGTGAGACCAGCATCGGCCGCGGTCGAGTGGTCCGTCTGCACCACGCCGAAAAAGCGCTGGCCAAACCTCCCGCCACGCCCCTACCCTCGCTGTCTGCCCCCGCACATGCGCTGTCGGACCTATGCACAGCGATCAACGGGTTGCCTGCCGTGGGCGGAAACCGTATCGAATTGCTGGGCCATCCCGGCGCATCAGCACACCACCCCATGCTTGATTCGGAGGCGGCCATCGAGGCGCTGGTCGCCGACATCGCCCAAGCTCGCGACCACGTGCATATCAGCTTCTATATCTGGCTGGACGATGAGCATGGCGGCCAGGTGGCCGATGCAGTAGCGGCGGCAGCCCAACGCGGGGTCGCGTGCCGGGTCATGATCGATGCACTGGGTTCGCGCGTCTTCATTCGCGGTCCCCGCTGGCAGCAGCTGCGCCAGGCCGGGGTGCACCTGCTGGCAACACTCGATGACATTCCGCGCATTGGCCACCTGGCCGTGGGTCGCTTGGACCTGCGCAACCATCGCAAGCTCGTGGTCATCGACAATGCCATCGCTTACTGCGGCAGCCAAAACTGTGCCGACCCTCAGTTCAGGGTTCTGGCTCACTACGCACCTTGGGTGGATATCTTCCTGCGTTGCCAAGGCCCGGTGGTGCGTCAAGCGCAATGGTTGTTCCTGAGCACATGGATCGCCGAAACCGGTCAGGCGCTGGAATCACTGCCGGCCGCTCACCCTCTACCCGCCTCGTTTGAACCCGGCACCACCGCCCAGATGTATGGCAGCGGCCCGTCCACCCCCGGCAATGCCATGTCGGATTCCTTTGTTGGCGCCATCTACGCAGCCCAAAGTGAACTGTTGATCACCACCCCCTACTTCGTTCCCGATGAGGCCCTGTTGCGAGCCTTGTGTGCCGCACCCCGCCGCGGGGTGAAAACCACCGTCGTGTTTCCCACGCGCAACAACTCATGGCTCGTGGCCTGTGCATGCCGCAGCACGTATCGGGACCTGCTTCAATCTGGCG
This sequence comes from Pseudoxanthomonas sp. 3HH-4, assembly GCF_006716465.1. Taxonomy (GTDB): domain Bacteria; phylum Pseudomonadota; class Gammaproteobacteria; order Xanthomonadales; family Xanthomonadaceae; genus Pseudoxanthomonas_A. The sequence goes on from NZ_VFPB01000003.1 coordinate 219,231, forward strand.
TGGCGATCTACGAGTATCCGCTGGGATTGCTCCATACCAAGTCGCTCACGGCCGATGGCCAGTTTGCCCTGGTGGGTTCGGCCAACATGGACCGCCGCAGCCTGCAACTCAACTTTGAGAACAACCTTCTCATCATGGATCCTGACACGACGACGACTATCCAGAAGCGGCAGCAGGGTTACCTCTCTGCCTCAGCGGCGGTCGCCCTCGATAGCGTGGAGGCTTGGCCGCTCCATGTCCGCTTGCTTCAGAACGCAGTGGGCATGATGGCCCCCGTCCTCTAAGCGAGGTGCGTGCGTCGACATGGTCATTGATCGAAGACTCCCGCGCAGCTTCTATCACCGCGATCCGCGCATGGTCGCCCCAGAGCTACTGAATAAGTCTTGGTCCGCGCCGATGGTCGGATAGGTCGAATCGTCGAGCTCGAAGCCTACTGCGGACAGGAAGATCCCGCCGCGCATACCTACCGGGGACCCACACTACGCAACGCTACGATGTTCGGCCCCTGCGTGCACCTTTATGTCTATCTCAACTACGGCATGCATTGGGGTGCCAACGCGGTGTGTGGCGAAATCGGCGAGGGCGTTGGCGTGCTATTGCGAGCCATCGAACCGGTCGCCGGCATCGACCTCATGCGCCAAGCACGACACTACCCGGCCAAGAATCGTGAAATAGGCTCAGGTCCAGGGCGTTTGACGCAGGCCATGGGAATCACGGGCGAGCTAAATGGCGCCGACCTGGTCGGAAACGATCATGGCATCAGCATCGTCTCTGATGGCACGCCGCCACCCCAAGAGCCCGAGGTGGGTCGCCGAATCGGCATTCGACACACGACCGAGAAGCCGTGGCGATGGCATGTTCCGGCCCACCCCCATGTATCGCACTGGCGCCGCCATCGTCGACAGCCTGGCTAAGTTCACCCCTGTCGCTAAACGGGTGGAGCGTAGAGCAACTCCAGGGCAGACAATGCGGTCAGCACATAGGTGCCGTTGTAGTCTGCATCCTCGTCCGTGGAAAGATCGAGCTGCTTCCACACCCCATTGACGTCGCCAGCCTGGCGTTCATCGATCACGCTATTGGCGAGTCGACGAATCGCGATGAACTGGGTGAGATCGAAGTTCAGACCGTTGGCGTCCACAAACAGGCCGTGCTGACGCAGGAACTCCGCCATCGGCATGGAGGTCTCACTGATGTAGAAGAGCAGATCCCCGGCCTCCAGGGGGCGATCTTCTGCCTGCGGCACGAGGCCGACACTATTCACCAGCTCCTGCGCATGCGAACGCATGTCATTGGTGAGCTTTTCGCTAGATACGGCCGTCATCTTCGTTCTCCTTTCCCAAGCAGGCAAAACATTCCAGCAGTCCACTTCGGCGTTGCGACTCTCGAAACACGCGGACCGGCCCACCAGCTAAGCCAGCGTTACCACGACATTGACTACCGCAGCCAGAAGCACGGTGTTAAAGGTGAAGGCCACGAGCGAATGCAGCAAACTCACCGCCCGGATGCGTGAGGACGAGATGGAGACATCTGCAGTCTGCGCGGCAACCCCGATGACGAACGAAAAATAAAGGAAATCACGCGCGCCAGGAGGCTTTCCTCCTGGAAAGAGCAGTCCGCCGTGATACCCATCCTGCGTCTGGCTTCCGTCGGTGTCTTCTTTGTCGGCCTTTCGCCAATACATGTGCGCATAGTGCCAGGCCATCATCGCGTGGATCGTGGCCCATGCCAGCGGCAATGACGCCAACGTCATTACCAGGACGATGGCATCGCGCTCACTCTTGCTACCGACGGAGATTACCAGGATCACGGCCAGGGCTGCGGCAGCCAAGGTGATGATCAAGACCAGCCATAACGGCTCATCGCGGTGTCCAGCGCTGTCTCTCATCCGTTGGGCGTCGAAAGACGGGACAGCGGCGAGCGTGCGCACCAGATAAGCAATGAAGAAGACATCTACTCCCACCACTACGGCCAGGTAGGGCACGGCATAAAGAGCCCAGCCCCACGCCAACACGCCTGCGCCGGCGGCGAGATAGAAGCTAGCTCTGGCGTGCGACAACTTAATCATTTTTCGTCCACCTTCTAAAGAAAGCTGCATGTGCTCTGCCCCATACCGGCCAACGTCGAAGCATCAACAGATGGCTCATGCTTGACAAGAATAAATTCTTCGCTATGGGTATCTACCCATCAACAGGTAGAGACTCATGAAATCCAACGGCTTATCAGGTCTGACGTGGAAAGAACGAATGGCCATCAGCACGGGCATGCTGGTGATGCTGGGCTACTTCTGGCTGGTGCTGTTTGGATGCCAATACATGCGCTCTCATCGGCAGCCAACGCCCCTGCAGAATACGTCCCCCAGCGCGCCTATGTCGCCACCCGCGCCATACACGACATCCATGGCCCAGATAACAACCCCCGCTACAGCGAAGCCAATTCCCCACGCTCGAGTCCGTATCTGAGTGCACATAGCCACAGCCGCGGAGGCAAGCAAAAGCCCAAGCAGCAGTGCATTCATGTGCGCGGCGGGATCCTGTTGAGGAATGAGCTCGGATAGCGCGAGGTAGATACTTCCTACGATCAACGTGATGGCAATACCCAGCCACGTCCGATCCCATGTGGAATGGATGCCGAATACTCGCGCCCACCATGATGCCGGTTGACCATCGGCTTTCTTCCCGACGGGCACAGCCGGTTCGAAATCAAGATCATCGGGAATCCCGTCAAACTCTTCCGATGCCCTTGGATCATCGGGCGAGGTGGATGAGGTGCCAGACGCTACAGAGTCCTGCTGATCTTTGTCTTTACTCATCTCGATCCACCTTTCCTTGAAAAGAGTTCGCAAAGAACTCAGCCTCCGTCAGCAGACCTAACTTCGTGCCGCGACTTCATCGATATGACGCAGCAAATCCGCCGGGTCTTCATACACACGAAAAGCACCCGCACGCTCAAGCTCTTCTTGCCCATACCCACCCGAGAGCACGCCAACGCCCAAGGATCGAGCCCGCTGGGCTGCGAGCATGTCCCAGATGCTGTCGCCAATTACCAGGCACTGCGTGATGTCCACCCCCAGCCGCTCAGCCGCGGCGATGAAAAGATCTGGATCCGGCTTTGCATGCCGGACCAGATCCCGAGTGATGACCGGAACTTGCGCCGGGTCCACCCCTAGTGCCGCGATGTTGGGCCCCGCGGTCTCCATGCGTCCACTGGTTGCGATAGCCCAGGGAATAGATGCGCCCGTGAGGAAGTCCAACAGCTCGCGCGCCCCGGGAAGAGGATGCACAGTGCCCTCGCGGGAGAATCGTCCATAGGCTTCGGCGTGATACTGCCGAAGCCTGGCCAGACGCTCCTGCGTGATATCCAAGCCAGTCTCACGCAGCAGGATATTGGTGAACAAGCCACCGCTCATGCCGATCTTGCGATGGATCTTCCATACCGGCAGGTCAACGCCTTCCCGATCCAGTGCTTCCTTCCATGCCAACACATGCTGGTAAACGCTGTCGATGAGGGTGCCATCGAGATCGAAGAGAAAGGCGGTTGAGGCGCGTGGCATGGCGGCATCTCACAGAGAAAGGGAGTGGTGGCGCGAGGCCTATTCCTTATCGTCCTTGACCTCGGTGAACTCAGCATCGACGACGTTGGGGTCATGCGTCTCCTGCCCCGCGCCTCCACCCTCCTGGGCATGGCCGCCACCGCTTGCTGCTTCCATCAACGGCTGCGCGATGCGCTCCAAACCTTGCGTTTTGGCCTGGATCTGGGATCTGTCATCGCCCTTCATGGCAGTTTGAAGGTCCGCCAGTGCCGCCTCCACTTCACCAATTACACCACCACCGACCTTGCTTCCATGTTCGTTGATGGCATTGCGGACCGTGTAGATCAGCGCGTCGGCCTGATTGCGCACACCCACAAGTTCCTGGAATTTCTTGTCCTCGTCCCGATGCTTCTCTGCATCCTCGACCATGCGGCTAATCTCTGCCTCTGACAAGCCAGAACCCGCCTTGATCTCCACCTGCTGCTGTTTGCCGGTTTTGTTGTCTTTGGCCGAAACATGCAAGATGCCATTGGCATCGATGTTGAAGGATACCTCGACCTGAGGCGCTCCACGTGGCGCGGGCTCAATGCCCGTAAGATCGAACTTGGCCAGCGATTTGTTGAACTGCGCCTGCTCGCGCTCACCTTGCAGCACATGCACGGTAACCGCGGGTTGGTTGTCCTCGGCCGTGCTAAAGGTCTGGGACGCCTTGGCCGGAATCGTCGTGTTCTTCTCGATGATCTTGGTCATCACTCCGCCCATGGTCTCGATACCCAGGCTCAGCGGAGTTACGTCCAGCAGCAATACATCTTTGACATCACCCGCCAGCACACCACCCTGGATCGCAGCACCCAGCGCCACGGCCTCATCGGGGTTAACGTCCTTGCGCGGCTCCTTGCCAAAGAAGTCGGACACGGCTTGCTGCACCTTGGGCATGCGTGTTTGACCGCCCACCAGGATCACCTCGTTGATCTCGCCTGTCTTGATGCCGGCATCCTTGAGGGCAATGCGGCAAGGCTCGATGGTCTTCTTGATCAGATCCTCCACCAGTGCTTCGAGCTTGGCGCGGGTCAGCTTGATGCTTAGGTGCTTCGGACCTGAGGCATCGGCCGTTACATACGGCAGGTTCACCTCGGTTTGCTGCGCGGACGACAGCTCAATCTTGGCACGCTCGCCAGCATCTTTCAGGCGTTGGAGTGCCATCGGGTCCTTGCGAAGATCGATCCCCTGGTCTTTCTGGAACTCATCAACCAGGTAATCGATGACACGCTTGTCAAAGTCCTCGCCACCCAGGAACGTATCACCGTTGGTGGCCAGCACCTCAAACTGCTTCTCGCCATCCACATTAGCGATCTCGATGATGGATACGTCGAAGGTGCCACCGCCAAGATCGTAGACCACGATCTTGCGATCCCCGCCTTCCTTGTCCAGACCGTAGGCCAAGGCAGCGGCCGTGGGCTCGTTGATAATGCGCTTGACGTCCAACCCCGCGATCTTGCCGGCGTCCTTGGTCGCCTGCCGCTGGCTGTCATTGAAATAGGCCGGCACTGTGATGACAGCTTCTTTGATCGTCTCACCCAAGAAAGCCTCGGCCGTCTTCTTCATCTTCTCCAACACGCGGGCCGATACCTCCTGTGGCGCCATCTTCTTGCCTTCGGAAGTCGCCACCCATGCATCGCCGTTCTCATGCTCCACGATGCTGTAAGACACCAAATCGATGTCCTTTTGCACTTCTGCGTCCTTGAACTTCCGCCCGATCAGTCGTTTGACCGCATAGAACGTGTTCTTGGGATTGGTAACCGCCTGCCGCTTGGCCGCAGCGCCTACCAAGACCTCCCCGTCCTTGGTATAGGCCACGATCGAAGGTGTGGTGCGATCGCCTTCGGAATTCTCCAAGACGCGGGCCTTGCCACCTTCAATGATGGCAACACAGGAGTTGGTCGTGCCCAAGTCGATGCCAATGATCTTGCCCATCGTGTTCACCTTTTCCGATTAAGAAGTAGAAACCATGCGCCTGATCCCAACACTCCCATGAATCCAGGCACCGTCGAACCGCTACCGCTCAGTTTCGTTTGAAGCTCAATCTTCCGTCCTGGGCGAATACCCTTACCGTATCGCCCGGTGCGAATTCTCCCGAGAGAATCTGTTTGGCCAAGGGATTCTCCAACTGGGTTTGGATCGTGCGCTTGAGCGGTCTGGCCCCGTAGATGGGGTCAAACCCAATGTTCCCTAAAAGGTTGAGCGCTGAATCATCCAGTTCCAAGTGGATCTGCCGCTCGGCCAAGCGCTTGGCCAGGTAGCGGGTTTGGATACGTGCAATCTCCCGGATTTGTGCTTTGTCCAAGGGATGGAACACGACGATGTCATCCAGCCGGTTGATGAACTCAGGCCGAAAATGGGTCTGGACCACGCCCATCACTGCCGCCTTCATCTGCGTATAGCTCTCCGCACTGTCAGTGGCGCCGCTTGCATCGGACATGTCCTGGATCAGGCTCGAACCCAGGTTGGAGGTCATGACAATGACCGTGTTGCGAAAGTCCACGGTGCGGCCCTGGCCATCGGTAAGCCGCCCATCGTCCAGCACCTGCAGCAGGATGTTGAACACATCCGCGTGCGCCTTTTCTACTTCGTCAAGCAGGATTAGCGAGTAAGGACGTCGGCGCACCGCCTCGGTCAGGTAGCCCCCCTCCTCGTAGCCGACATAGCCAGGCGGAGCACCAATAAGTCGGGCGACACTGTGCTTCTCCATGAACTCGCTCATGTCAATCCGGATCATGGCCTCGCTGCTATCGAACAGGAACTCCGCCAGCGCCTTGCACAATTCGGTCTTGCCAACGCCGGTGGGCCCCAGGAACAGGAACGAACCACTGGGGCGGTTGGGATCGCTTAGCCCAGAGCGGGAGCGGCGCACCGCATCGGACACCACCTTGATGGCCTCCTCCTGCCCGATCACCCGCTTGCCCAACGACTGCTCCATCTGCAAGAGCTTCTCGCGCTCGCCTTCAAGCATCTTGGCCACCGGAATGCCGGTCCAGCGCGAAACCACCTCGGCAATTTCCTCCGCTGTTACCCGGTCTTGGACCAGTTTGAAGTCCTTCTGCTCCACTTCTTGCGCCGCACGCAGTTGCTCTTCCAGTTCAGGAAGCTGTCCATACTGGATTTCGCTCATGCGCGCATAGTCCTGATGGCGCTGGGCGGCCTCCAGTTCCAGCTTGGCCTTCTCAATCTGCTCCTTGACCTTGGTGGCGCCTTGCAGGGCGGCCTTCTCGGATTTCCAGACCTCATCAAGGTCTGAGAACTCGCGCTCCAACGCGGCGATATCTGCTTCCAAGTCCGCCAAGCGCTTCTTGGACTCAGGATCCTTCTCCTTCTTGAGCATCTCGCGCTGAATCTTGAGTTGGATCAAGCGGCGCTCCTTGCGATCCAGTTCCTCTGGCTTTGAATCGATCTCCATGCGGATACGCGAGGCCGCCTCGTCCATCAGGTCGATGGCCTTGTCCGGCAACTGCCTGTCGGCGATATAGCGGTTTGACAGCATGGCCGCAGCCACAATCGCCGGATCGGTGATCTCCACGCCATGGTGCACGGCATACTTCTCTTTTAGGCCCCGCAAGATGGCTATCGTGTCTTCCACCGAAGGCTCGCCCACGAACACCTTCTGGAAGCGGCGTTCGAGGGCCGGATCCTTCTCCACATACTTGCGATACTCATCCAGCGTCGTGGCGCCAATGCAATGCAGCTCACCGCGTGCCAGGGCGGGCTTGAGCATGTTGCCCGCATCCATCGAGCCCTCCGCTTTGCCGGCACCCACCATCGTATGCAGCTCATCGATGAATAAGATGACCTGTCCATCGGTCTTGGAAAGATCGTTGAGAACAGCTTTGAGGCGCTCCTCGAATTCCCCGCGAAACTTCGCACCGGCAATCAATGCACCCATGTCAAGCGAAAGCACCCGTCGATTCTTCAAACCTTCGGGAACCTCGCCATTGATTATGCGCAAAGCCAGCCCTTCCACGATCGCGGTCTTGCCCACACCCGGCTCGCCTATCAACACGGGGTTGTTCTTTGTGCGCCGCTGCAACACCTGAATGGTGCGCCGTATTTCTTCGTCGCGACCAATGACTGGATCCAGCTTGCCCTCTTCAGCCCGTTTGGTCAGATCGATGGTGTATTTATCCAGCGCCTCGCGCTGGTCTTCCGCGTGCTCGGAATCCACTTTGTCTCCTCCCCGCAGTTGTTGTATCGCGGACAGCAACCTCTCCTTACTGGCACCGGCGTGCCGAAGTGCCCGCCCCGCTTCTCCGGTGTCCTCCACTGCCGCCAGCAAGAACCATTCGCTGGCGACATAGGTATCGCCACTGTGTTGGGACAGTTTGTCTGCCACATTGAGAAGTCGCGCAAGGTCATTGCCGATGGACACATTCGCTTGCCCGGGAACGCGCGAAAGCCTATCTATCCCTGCGCCAAGTTGCTCATCCAGGCTGGAGACGTCTACCCCCGACCTGACCAACAGAGGCCGCGTCGTCCCTCCGTTCTGGTCTACAAGAGCTTTAAGCAGATGCACAGGCTCGATCAGCGTGTTGTCTCGGCGAGCAGCCAATGCTTGCGCCTCGACCAATGCTTGCTGCAAACGCGAAGTTAGCTTCTCAAGACGCATCTGTTCTCCCTACAGCGCATCAACTCGGCGGATTCCAATCCAGCCGGCTCATGCCGGACCGAAATGCCGCCGCGGGGGCCAAACTTATCAGTATTTGAACCGCACAACGAAGGACAAGTTGTCCAAATTTCTAGACAGAATGTCCGTGCAAAATATGCGCGACGGGAGGGTTCTCACCCGCGGAGCAGAGGCGTAGAGTCAGGCTGGGTGAGTCCTGCAATGCGCGCGGTGGCCGCGATGCATGGGAGCGACGCCTCACGGGGAGAACGCAATGAACGCAGTAGCTTTGCTTGTGGCCCGGCTGTTCTTGGGTGTGCCTTTCGTCATCTGGGGCGTCATGAAACTTCATGGCGGTGAGGCCAAACTCGTGCCCGTCCTTGCCGGCATGGGCTTGCCCGACGCCAAGGCGCTGGCCTACCTGATCGGTGCTTGCGAGCTTGTCGGCGGGATAGCCGTGTGCATTGGCTATCCCGTTCGCACGGTAGGCGTCCTGCTAGCTGCATGGTGCTTGGTGACAGGTTACGCAGCCCACAGGGGCGATGCGAACCAGCTGTTGGCTCATGTAGGCATGGCCGGAGGTTTCTTCCTGCTCGCCGCAGTGGGGCCGGGCTCGCTCTCGCTATTCGGCGGAGCTCCAACAGGCGTCTTCGCCAACCTGCGGTGACGGCCCTACAAGAACCCTGTATTTGTGGAGGAGCTCATGTCCGCCCATACCCTAGGGTCAGACGCCATCCTTTCGGCCGGCACTCTGGCGCCGGACTTCACGCTCAACGCCACGCCCGATCAGAAATTGTCGCTCCATGAGTTACGCGGCAAACCTGTGGTTCTGGTGTTCTATCCCGCCGACTGGAGCGAAGTGTGCTCAGATGAGCTTGCGCTCTTCAATCAGGCGCTTGCGCTCATTTTGGAAGGTGGCGCTACAACACTCGGAATCTCTGTAGACAGCGCCTGGTGCCACCAAGCCTTTGTCGCCGCGCACAAGCTCCGTTTTGATCTACTCTCAGACTTCCACCCCAAGGGCTCAGTGTCATCCCTGTATGGAGCGTATGACGCTGAGCATGGCTATTGCAAAAGGGCTTTGTTTGTCATCGATGCGCAAGGCCGCATTGCCTGGAGCTACCTATCGCCGACGGCCATTAACCCAGGCGTTGACGGAGTATTGGATGCACTCGAATCTCTCAAACACTCCTGACTTCATCCCAGAACAGGATATATGCCATGTCCACGCTTCGTGTTCCGGTCACCCCACGTGATCACATCCAAGGCAGCCTCGATTCGCCGGCCGTGCTGGTTGAATACGGCGATTATCAATGCCCTTACTGCGGTGAGGCTTACGAGGGCATCAAGGAACTGCAGGCACAATTCGGCCAGAGCCTGTGCTTTGTTTTCCGCAACTTCCCACTAAGCGATGACCATCCCCAGGCCGCACCGGCGGCGATCTTCGCCGAGTATGCAGCCATCCAAGGCAAGTTCTGGCAAGCGCATGACGCGTTGTATGAGAGCCAGGATCGGCTCGGTCCGGCCCTGTATGTGGAACTAGCGCGCGCACTGGGCTTGGATGTTGAAGGGTTGCGCCAGGCGTTCGAAAGCGCGCAGTTCGCGGACCATATTCATGCTGACCTCAATGGCGGCCTGCGTAGCGGCGTCAATGGCACACCCAGCTTCTTCATCAATGGCCAGTTCTATCCTTTGCAGAACGGCGTTGAGGACCTTGTCAGTCCGATCCAGGCCATCGTGGATGGACGGGATCACTAGCAGCGAAACCAGCGCATGGGTGCCGATGTAGTCAAAGGTGATGAAGCCCCACTTCTTCGGTGCCGCCCCGGAACTGACCTAGGCGGTGATGTCAGTCAATGCCCAGGCATTGCCGGCCAGCAGGCCCATGCGCTGCTTGATCACGGCGCCGGGGAGCGAAGTGTCTACGACAAGATCGATTTGCAGATCCTGTTGGGAGCCAGAAACGCGCGCCCCGGGATCGACCATGGCCAAGACCGGATCAATGCCGTCAGGATCCACATGGGTGTTCTTCCATCGCTCAAAGAAGTTCGGATGGCTCAACGCCGCTTGCAGCTGATCGGCAAATTCCTGGGATCCTTGCGCGCTAAAGCTAAACGCCGGGTCTTGCCCCCGGGCCACCTGAGGGTTCGGCAGACTGATGTAATAACGGATCGACACGGCAACTTCCTTTTTCTGGTTTCAAACGGCGCAAACTCGACCATCTCTGCGCTCAATGACTAGCCACCAATGTAATGCATCTCGATCTTCCTGCCAGAGGATCTGGTTGAACTCCCCCGGCCTCGCAGCTCGCTATACCGGTCCGAGCGGGCTGCCCAGATTTCATGCACGCGCGCTTCAATGCGCTGATCGTCCAAACCGCTGCGCAAGAGGGCCCTCAGGTCAGTGCCTTGGGTGGAGAACAGACAGGTATACAGTGTGCCATCGGCGGACAGTCGGGCACGCGAGCAATCCCCGCAGAAGGGTTTGCTGATCGAAGAGATCAGACCAATCTCCCCTTGCCCATCGAGAAACCTGTAGCGGGTCGCCACCTCCCCAGGATAGTGAGCCGGCACTGCCTCAACAGGCCATCGCTCCTGTATCTTCGACAGCAGCTGGTCCGATGACACGATGTCCTGTCGCTGCCACTGGTTCCGATTGCCCACATCCATGTATTCAATGAACCGGACAATGACACCTGTGGCGCGCGACCAAGCCACCAGATCCGGGACGGAACTCTCGTTCACACCCCGCTGAACCACCGTGTTGATCTTGATACCTTGCGGAAAGCCGGCGTGCACCGCCGCCTGCACGCCAGCAAGGACCTCGGCCACCGAGCCTCGACCGCCGCTCATTTGATGGAACAGGGCCGGTTCCAGCGCATCCAGACTAACGGTTATGCGATCCAGTCCCGCCTTGCGAAGATCCTCGGCTTGACGCGTCAGCAGCATCCCGTTAGTGGTCAGGGCAAGGTCCGTGATGCCAGGGATGGCACGCAAGCGGGCCACCAGATCGGGCAGCCCGGGCCTGAGCAGCGGCTCACCCCCGGTCAAACGCAGCTTGCTCACACCCAGTTGCGTGCAGGTCCTGCATATCCGCTCGATCTCATCAAAGCTCAACCAGTCCTCGCTCGCCATGAAGCGATAGTCAGGTCCATACGTGCCCTCGGGCATGCAGTAGGTGCAACGAAAATTGCATCGGTCCATGACCGAAATGCGCAAATCCCGCAACGGTCGCCCACGCGTATCCAACAGCGCAAGCAAAGCCTCTGAAGCAGTATGTCTTGCGGTCGCACTCATAGGACCTCAGTGCAGCTTGATCTTGGTGGATATCGACCTGCGCAACAGGTTGGCCAACATGTCAACGCCCGTTCGCCACCAGCCATGCAAAGCGACACAGTGCATCCGATACAAGGATCGATACATGATCCTGGCCAAGATGCCATCGACAAACAGGCGACCGCTGATCAACCCGCCCATCAGGTTGCCCGTGGCACCCAGCCTGCCCAGTGAGACGAGCGAGCCTAGATCCCGATAGCGGAACAACGGCAGTCGTTCGTGAGGATCCTTTAGTCGGATTCCCAGCGCACGCAACAGGAACTGGACTTGCTGATGGGCCGCCTGGGCACGTGGAGGAACCCACTGAGCCTGCCCACTCCAATGACACTGGGCACAATCACCAAGGGCGAAGATCGTATCATCGTTCACGCTCTGCAAAGTCTGTTTCACCAACAGCTGGCCGCGCTCCCCTACCGCAAGCCCATCCAGCTTGGAAAGCAGCGGGAGCGCTTTGATACCGGCCGCCCACACGATCAGGTCGGCACCATGAAAAGTGATGTCAGAGGTAAATAGCCCTTGCGCCGTTACCGTTTTAACCTGCTCGCGCAGGGCCAGTTGCACGCTATACCGTTCAAGCAGCTCCGAGGCGGCTTCGGACACGCGCTCTGGGAGCGTGGGCAGGATCCGAGGACCGGCCTCCACGATGCTGATGTGAATATCGCGCATGGGATCAAGATGATGCAGACCGTAGACGGAGAGAAAGCGAGCCGTCTGTCGCAGCTCGGCCGCCAACTCCACCCCCGTCGCACCGCCGCCTACGATCACGATACGCACGCGGCGTTTCGCACCCTCCTGCGCGCTGTCGGCCCGAATGCAGGCCGACACCAGATTGCTGCGAAACCGCTCCGCGTCCTCGACCGTATCCAACGCAAAACTGTGCTCGCGCGCACCTGGGATGTCGAAGAAGTTTGTCGTGCTGCCCACGGCAATCACCAACGTCTCATAGGGCAAAGCCCGGGCCGGGAACAGCGGCTGGCCATGCGTATCGAACACAGCACCCACCTTCACCAGCTTCCGGCTCCGATCCAGACCCGTCATGGCACCTTGTGCGAAATCAAAACCATGCCAGTAGCCCTGCGCCGCATAGTCCACTTGGTGAATACCCGGATCCAGGCTGCCTGAGGCCACCTCGTGCAGCAGGGGCTTCCACACATGGAACGGCTCTGGGTCTACCAGCGTTACCCCCACCTTCTTGGCCTTCCTGCCGCGACAGTAGGCATTGCCCAACTGGGTGGCCAGTTCCAGGCCGCCCGCACCGCCACCGACCACGACGACTCTATGCATGTCGAGCTCTCTCTAGCCTGGGAGTATGTCCACTCACCGCAGCTCAGAGGACACTGGGTGGTGCATACCCCAGATAGAGAGCAACTTGCGTGCCAGCTCATCTATCCAATGAACTCAGTATCTTGCGATACATGTGCCCTGCTTGACGGACAATCTGTCTCGATGCGAGCGGACGTTCTGTCTTCCATGCGCGGCCCGCAACCGGCGTAGGATGCAATCGCAAACTCGGATCAGGAAAGCGCCATGGACTACCACAGGCTCCCCAACGATGTAGCGTTGACCAACCTCATCCTGCAGAACCTCATCCGCACCCTCCTCGACAAGGGCCTGCTTTCCGAACAGGACGTGCACGACCTGCTATCGATGGCAGCCGAGCGCATCGACATCGTGGGAGATGAACTCACACGCCCGGCGGCACATGCCATCGTGCGAGCTTCCTTGCTACCGGCCATCTTGCAGCGACAGGAATAAAACGCCTCATCACCCTTGGCCAATGTAATCCTCGTTGGACGTCCCTTCCGGGCCCAACTCATGCTGCAAGGACCTCAATACCCTGCGCAACGCATGAATCTGATCCACCAGGTGAAGGGCCACTTCAATGCCAGCGTCGTTGACACCGAAATCGGCGCTGAGGTCCCGCACGAAATACACCCTGGCCACATCCACCGATGTCAGGTGAACACCCACGCCCGTTCTCGAAGGGGTAACCCACTCGTTCTCGATCCATTGCTCGAGAACCTCACGCTTGATCCCCGAGTTCGATAGGAATACTTCAATATCGATGCTCATCGCTTGCTCTCCTCGCGGGGATTGAACGAACGCCCCGCCTCCCATGCAGAAACGAAGTCTTTCAGAGCTGGATCAATCGCCTTGGGCAGCGCAATCCTGAGCTTGACGAACTCATCGCCTCTACCGCCTCCGCGGCGGGGCATGCCCTGCCCTTTCAATCGCAACCTGACGCTTCCATCAGAGCCAGGCGCCACCGTTACCTCAAGCCGACCGGTAGGCGTCGAGACACGAACCTTTCCGCCCGACACCGCCTCGTGAAGCGAAATGGGAACCTCGATCGTCAAGTCATCGCCCTCGCGCACAAAACGCGGATCGTCCCTGACTTCAAGCTCGATCAAAGCATCCCCAGGCTTACCCTTGCCGGCACCCGGCGCCCCCTTGCCCCGCAATCGTATGGCCTGCCCATCCACCACGCCGGCGGGAACGACCACATCCAGCGTATCGCCAGTGGGCAACGTCAGGCGCTTCTTCCCACCCTCAATCGCTTCGGCAAGATCGATGGACAATCGAAAATGCAAATCCTGTCCGGGGCGATTGGCCCGGGCCTGCGCACTACGCCGCAACAGGTCAGCGAAAGGATCATCACCCTGCATGAAGTCTGCGTAAGCGTCATCGCCACCGTAGCCGTAGGCTTGCTCGGAGTCGGCATAGTCGCGGTAGTAGTTGTGGCGGGGCCGCTCAGCGCCGGTCTCATCGATCTCGCCTGCATCAAAACGTGCCCGCTTTTCCGTATCGCTTAGCAAACGGTAGGCGTTGTTGACGTCCTTGAATTTCTCCTCGGCCGCCTTATCGCCCGGATTGAGGTCGGGGTGCAGCTTTCTCGCCAACCGTCGGTAGGCTTTCTTTATCTGATCGAGGGAGGCATTGGACTCAACGCCCAGCACTTCGTATGGATTGCTCAAAACCTGATCTCCACTATTCTTTCTATGCTCAGAACGGATGCCACCGCATTGCTAGGCGCTCTCAGGCAGCCATAGTGTGAAAGTAGAACCCTTGCCCAACCCGCTGGTGGCCGTCAGTGTGCCGCCCTGCCGGGATGCCAGCATTTGGCTGATAGACAAGCCAAGCCCCGTCCCCTCCTGCTGCTTTGTGGACACAAACGGATCGAAGATCCGGGCAAGCAAATCTGGAGCGATGCCCGCACCGGTGTCTGCCACCTGAATGGCAACGCCAGCATCACCCGTCATGCTCTCCGCATCTGTCGTGCGAAGCACCAAACGCCCGCCATCGGGCATGGCATGGATCGCATTAACGATTAGATTGACCAGAACCTGCTGAACTTCGCTCTTGTTTACCGATACCAAGCGCGTAGCGGAAAACTGCTTCTCAATGACGATCGAGGTCTTCCGCAGAATATGCTGGACCAAGGGGAGCGTATCGGACACGATCTCGGAGGGATCCTGCTCATCCAAATGTCCGGCATATTCGGCTGGTTTGGAGAACTGCAAGAGCTTGGTTACGATCGAACTGATGCGATGGATCTGCTCATCCAACAGTTTGAACTCCACGTCAGCTGTATCGGCCTGACTGCCCAGCAGATCGCGCACGACCTCAAGGTTGCCTTGCATCACGGCCAGGGGGTTGTTGATCTCATGCGCCACCCCTGCGGTGATCTCACCAATGGTAGCCAGCTTTTCGGACATGATCAGTTGCTTGGTCGTCGCCTCAAGCTGCTGATTGGCCAACAGCAGATTTCGGGTTCGCTCTTCCACCCGCTCATTGAGTTCCTCGTTCCACCCCCGAAGACGCTTATCGCTTTCCTCCAACTGTCCCAACAGCTTGTCCAGATGCGCTGCCAGCTGACCGAGTTCATCGGTCGCATCGATCTGTCCAGTCCTGGCGCCGAGATTGCCGCTCTCAACACGCTCGATCGTCCGGGCAATGCGCTCGAGTGGCTTGAAGATGTTCCGTGCCCAATGAAGGAACAGTGGCGTGGTCAACGTCGCCACAAGAAGAAACACGAGCACGGTGGCGATTAGGGTGCTCTTCTTGGCATGCACGAAGGGCTGGGACTTGAAACCCACATACAGCATCCCCACCCTCTTGCCGAAACTGTCCCGGATGGGCTCATAGCCGGATACATACCAATCATTCACGACATAGGCGTCGTTGAGCCAGGTTTTCCCCTCCACCAGAACCGCCTGCCGCACCACCTCAGATGCTCGAGTGCCCATGGCCCGTTTGCGTCCGGTCATGTGCACATTCGTGCTGATCCGCAGATCGTCCAGGAAAAGCGAGGCGGTGCCGATACTGCCTTCTGGCAGCGCTTCCCGCCGATAGACCATGTCGTGGATGGTGTCGATAAAGCGTAGGTTCCCATTGAGCAGCATCCCGCCCACGAGCGCCGCTGCTTTGCCGTCGGGCAGTCGAACGGGCGCAGCCACATGCACCACCAGCGCCCGGGTCTCTTCTGCTCCTTCCAAGGTATCGGCAGACCGGTTGCCCAAGATCGGCAACTGCGCACGCCTCGCCAGCGCAGGGTCAATCGCATCCAGATCCCTGGCACTAAAGACATCCGTGGCAACGCTTGCCCCCCCTTTCAGGGCCGAGGCCACGACAGGCCAATCCACGCGTTGGATAGCGCTGCTGGCCGGGCTGCTCGAACCCACCCTGCCGCCCTGCGCGTCGACCAGATACAAAAAGTCCAGCTCTCGTTGCTGCGCCTGTGTGGCCAGTAGCGCATCCAAAGCGCCAGGAGAAGTAGTCTCCTGCTTGAGCGCCTGATCAAATCTCACGCTCTCCGTCAGGGCGACCAGCGCTCGCTGGGACCTTAACAACAACTGCGCCATGTATTGATCAGCGATCTTCAGATCGCTACTGACCTTGGTGGTCAGCATGTCATCGATCTTGGTGTTCCATTGAAGACCCGTGGCTGCCAGGAACAGCGGCAGAATGACCAACGTGGGAAGCAGGGCTATCGTAAGCAGTCGGTAGCGGACCGATCGCTTTCCTCTTCCAACAGTGGAGCTGGCCTTAGACATTCCAGATGGAGCATTTTCTATCAATGGTCTTTCGCGATATCCCCAACAACCGGGCTGCCTTCTCCCGATCTCCACCGGTCTCGCGCAGGATGGAGAGGATATGCAGTCGCTCCACTTCGGCCAGGGATTTGTTCCTGCCCTGACGGGGCGTTTCGATGCTGGAGAACGACTTCGGGAAGGAGCCCACGATCAACGCTCGCTCGATCAGATTACGCAATTCGCGGACGTTTCCCGGCCACCGGTAACTCAGTAGGTGGGCCTTGACCTTATCGTCGATCGTGATGGTCGGCAGCCCCAGTTGCACGGACATATCTTCCATGAAGCGCTGCGCCAGCTCGAGCACATCCTCACCGCGCTCGCACAGGCGCGGCATGTTGATTTCCATGATGTTGATCCGGTAATACAGATCCGCCCTGAAGGTCCCTGCCTCCACGCACGTCATCAAATCCACATTGGTAGCAAAGACGAAGCGGACATCCACCGGTTGCTCGCGCTCTGAGCCGACGGGCCGAATGCGTTTGTCTTCCAGCACGCGCAGCAACTTGCTCTGCATGGCCGCAGGCAGATCCCCGATTTCATCCAGGAACAGCGTGCCACCTTGCGCGTGCATGATCAGACCCGGGCGCGCGCTTTCGGCATTGGTGAAAGATCCTTTCAGGTGCCCAAACAACTCGCTCTCAATAAGGTCTGCCGGAATGGCGCCGCAGTTGATAGGTACAAACAGTCGTTTCGCGCGACTGGATAGCGCATGCAGCGATCGCGCGGCGACTTCCTTGCCCGTGCCCGACGGACCGGTGAACAAGACGGTGCTCGGCGTGGGTGCAGCGCGGGAGATCAGTTCGCGCACGGCTTCAATGGCAGGCGAGTTGCCCAACAGTCTGTCTCGGAGCAAGGTCTGATCGCCAGCAACATTCAACTCGTGACGCAGAACGGCATTCTCCCGACGCAACTGGTTACGCTCCAGACAACGGGAGAGCGCACCCAGCAATTGATTGGAGCGAAATGGTTTGAGCAGGAAATCGGCTGCCCCGGCACGCAGTGCCCCGATAGCAGCTTCCAGATCCGCATAAGCGGTGATGAGGATGACGTCGGCAAACATGCCGCGGCGGCGTTGCTCGGCCAGCCACTCCACGCCGTTTTGGCCGGGCAGGACGTTATCGAGAATGACCACGTCAAATGGCTGGGCATCCAGTTTCGCCGACGCCTCGCTGGTGTCGGCCACCTCTTCGACATGCTTGCAGCGCGGCCGAAGGGTGCGAACCAGGAAGTTCCTCATACCCGGCTCGTCGTCCACGATCAATATCGAGGCCTGAGCTAGCCAGGGCCACAGATCTGCCCCGACAGCAGGATCGTCGGAACTACGTGCGCTTTTGAGCGGCATAGAACTCCTGAGCAGCTGAATCTACAACAATAATTTAACTTTCCCGCTGGCGACTGGGCGTCATTGACCTAATAGCGCTATTTCGGAAAAGCTTCCATAGGCTGCCGGTTCAAGGCCGCAGCACCAATCCGATCAACCACGCGAAGCCGCCCACCATCCCCACACCAGCCAACCAGAAGGCCAGCATCCACCCCAGACGTCTCCAAAGCGGGCCGGAGGGTTGGTCAGTGGTAGCCATGGACGCCGGCCTTACCGCGGAAAACCCAGTAGGCCCATGCCGTATAGGCCAGAATGATCGGGATGATGACCACCGCCCCTACCAACATGAACGCTTGGCTTTGACGGGGAGCGGCCGCCTCCCAGATGGTGATCGTCGGTGGAACCAGGTAGGGAAAGACGCTGATACCCAATCCCACAAAGCCCAACATGAACAGCCCCAGGGATGTGAAAAACGGCATGCGTTCACGGCCGCGTCGCAAACTCCAGAGCAGAGCCGCTGAGCACAGCAGGGTCAGGATGGGAACCTGGGAGGTGAGCATCACCCCTGGCATGGCGAACCAGCGGCGCCAGTAGGCGTAGTCCAAGAAGGGAGTGGCCGCGCTAACCGCGGCCAACGCACTCAAGGTGCCCAAGGCCAACCAGAACGCAACCTTGCGCGCATGCCTTGCGCTACCGCCCTCGGTCTTCCAGATCAACCACGTAGCCCCCAGCAGGGAATAGCCGATCACCACGGACACGCCGGTGAGTAGGCTAAAGGGACTCAGCCAGTCCAGCCATCCGCCGGCATACGCGCCGTTCTCCACCCGGATGCCCTGCAAGATCGCACCCAAGGTGATGCCCTGTGCCAACGCCGCCACCACCGAGCCCAAGGTGAAAGCAAAATCCCAGAAGGCGCGGTGTCGTGGGTCGCGCCAGCGGAATTCGAAAGCAGCACCCCTGAAAATCAGCCCCAACAGCATGGCGATCATCAGCGGATAAGTCGCCGGCAACACAATGGCGTAGACCATCGGGAACGCCGCAAACAGCGCCCCACCGCCAAGAACCAGCCATGTCTCGTTGCCGTCCCAGAAGGGTGCAATCGAGTTCATCGCTTGGTCCCGCTCCTCGCCCACCGCCAAACTGGGGAACAAGATCCCAATCCCCAGATCAAACCCATCCATCACCACATAGGCGAAAATGGCGAACGCGATGATGGCAAGCCACACAAGGCTTAGATCCATATTCGCCATGACGCTACTCCTCGATGGCCGGTGCAGGGGTTACACCCGCCGCACGTTGGGGAATATGGGGAGGTTCCGGCTCACCCGGCTGCGGCGGCTTGGACATCAGGTGAAGCAGGTAATAGATGCCGGCGCCGAAGACGAAGAAATACACCACGATGAAAGCAATCAGTGAGGTCGCCACCGCCGGCGCTGCCAGGGGCGAATGCGACTCGGCTGTGCGCAAGAAGCCATACACCGTAAAAGGCTGCCGACCTACTTCGGTGGTAACCCAACCCGCGATCACCGCCACAAAGCCCGCAGGGCCCATCGCCACGGCAGCGCGCTGCAGCATCGTGGCTTCGTAGAGCTTCTTCCTGGCGCGCATGAGCAGGCTCCAAAGGCCCAATGTCAGCATCGCCATGCCCAAGCCCACCATGATCCGGAATGACCAGAACACAATAGGTGTGGGGGGCCAATCCTCGCGCGGGTAGTCATTCAAACCCGGAAGCGGCGCGTTCGGATCGTGCTTCAAGATCAGTGAACCCAACTTGGGCACTTCCACCTTGTAGCGCACGCGCGCCTCATCGTTGTCGGGCAACCCAAACAAGATCAGGGATGCACCATCGGGGCTCGGTTCGTAGTGGCCTTCCATGGCCAATACTTTCACCGGCTGATGTTCCAGCGTATTCAAGCCGTGTGCATCCCCTACCAGGATCTGTATCGGCGCTACAAGGGCGACCATCCACATGGCCATGGAGAACATCTTGCGCGCGCCAGCAGTGCTGTTGTTTCTCAGTAAGTGCCATGCCCCCACCGCACCCACGACCAAGGCGGTGGTCAGATAGGCTGCGATGACGGTGTGCGCCAGGCGATAGGGAAAGCTTGGCGTAAAGACGATCGGCAACCATGACCCTGCGGGGATGAACTGGCCGTCGGCGTTGATGGCAAAGCCCTGCGGCGTCTGCATCCAGCTGTTGACCGCCAAGATCCACGTCGCCGAAATGCAGGTTCCCAACGCAACCATGCAGGTCGCGAAAAAGTGCAGACCTTTGCCGACCTTGCTCATGCCAAAAAGCATCACGCCAAGAAAGCCCGCCTCCAAGAAGAAGGCGGTGAGCACCTCGTAGGCCATCAAGGGGCCAATGACAGGCCCGGCCTTGTAAGAAAAGACCGACCAGTTGGTGCCGAACTGGTAAGACATAACGACGCCGGAAACCACGCCCATGCCAAAGACAATGGCGAAGATCTTGAGCCAGTAGCGATACAGATCACCGTAGACCGCCTTGCCGGTTTTGAGCCAGCAAGCTTCCAGCACCATCAGGTAGCTGGCCAGGCCGATGGAGAACGAGGGAAAAATGAAATGGAACGCAATGGTGAACGCGAACTGCGCACGCGCCAGCGTCAAGGCATCAAATTGCTCGAACACACGCCACGCTCCCATGCTCTTTCGAGCATCGCTTGAACCGATACATCACCACCCACCCGCTGCTCTAGAGGGCGATGGTCCGCACAGGAATGGACTTGGCTGCCGGCGTTCCACTGATCTTGTCGTAATACTCCAGCGGCAGCAGCGGATTGAGCTCGGGGTAGTATCCGGCCACCGCACCACGGGGCATGGGGTAGTCCAAAATCGTCAATCCATCCACACGACGCTTGATCCCGTCATCGCTGATGGTTTCCAAGGCCACTTTGGCTTGGGGGTCAAGTCCGCGCGCGATCCTGTCCTCGGCATTCATGAACAACACCATGCGATCGTTGTAGACCCCGCGGTAGCGATCGTTGTTGCTGTAAATCGTGGTGTTGAACTGATCATGCGACCTGACGGTGGCCAGACGAAGCATCGTGGGGTCATCCACCACATCGTTGACTTCCAACCCCGGCAGCAGCAGGAAGTTCGCCTTTCCGTTGGGCGTATTCCACACCCGGCGGCGCGGCGGCACGTCCAGATGGAACCCGCGAATATCTTGAATTCGCTCGGAGAAATTGCTGTATATCTCCGGATACACCTGAGCGATCTTGTCCCGGATAAGATCGTAGTTGTCGATGTAGCTTTCCCACGGCGTATTGCTGTCGGGCAAAGTCGCCATGGCCATTTGGCAGACGATCTCCACTTCTGGCATGCAGTGCTCGCTGGGCGCATTTAGCACGCCACGCGAAGGCGAGACATTGGACATGGAGTCTTCGATGGTGACGAACTGCTCACCCAACGCCGTGATGATGCGCTCCGAACGCGAGACCACCGGAAGAATCAAGGCCTCGCGCCCGTGAACCAGATGGCCTCGATTGAGCTTGGTGGCAATCCCCACCGTAAGGTCCAGCTTTCGCATCGCATCATATGAGCGCTCGGTATCCGGCACGGCGCGCACAAAGTTGCCGCCCATCCCGATGAATACCTTGGCGGTGCCCGCCATCATCGCCTCGATGGTCTCCAACGTGTGGTGGCCGTGCTCCCTGGGAGGCTCGAATCCAAATGCATCGCGCACGCGGTCAAGATACGCCTGCGAGGGCTTCTCATCGATGCCCACAGTGCGATCGCCTTGAACATTGGAGTGCCCGCGGATCGGCGAGATGCCCGCCCCTGGTCGGCCGAAATTGCCTTTCAGGAAGAGCAGGTTCGCGATCTGCTGGACCAGACGAGAACCCTCCTGGTGTTGGGTGATCCCCATGCCGTAGCAGATAACGGTGGCGCGCGACTGGATATAGATCTCCGCGCACTTGCGAATCTGCGCCTCAGAGATGCCCGACACACGAACCAAGTCCTTCCAGTCGTGGGACATGACCTCTTCACGGATCGCATCGATACCGACCGTGTGCTCAGCAATGAACGCCTCATCCAGAATCTTCTCGCCCATGGCCTGGCGCTCGAAGATGACTTTCATCATGCCCTTGATCAGCGCCAGGTCGCCGCCGATCTTGATGTGGACGAATTCGCTGCTGATGGCCATCGATCCGAAGGTGGCCATTTGCAGAAAGTCCTGCGGCTCGGTGAACTTGATGAGCGCACGCTCGGGCATCGGATTGACTGCCACGATCGGTATGCCCCGTCGCCGCGCTTCGACCAGGTTGGTCATCATCCGGGGAGAGTTGGTGCCGGTGTTCTGACCGATGACGAAAATCGCATCAGCATGCTCGAAATCTTCGAGCACGACTGTGCCCTTACCGATCCCGATGGAAGGCGGCAGACCACGGCTGGTAGGCTCGTGGCACATGTTCGAGCAGTCGGGGAAGTTGTTGGTGCCAAACTCCCGCACGAAGATCGAATACAGGAATGCCGCCTCATTTGGCGTGCGCCCAGAAGTATAGAACTCAGCGTGGTGCGGGCTGCTCAGCTCCCGCAAATGCTTGCCGATCAACTCGAAAGCGTCGTTCCAGCTGCAGGGCACGTAGTGATCGCTTTGCGCGTCGTAGCGCATGGGCTCGGTCAATCGCCCCTGCATCTCCAGCCAGTAATCGGACTGTTCCATGAGCTTGGAAACAGAATGCGTGGCGAAAAACTCACGATCGACCCGGAACTTGGTCGCCTCGAAGGCCAGCGCCTTTACGCCGTTCTCGCAGAACTCCAGCTTCTTCGTGCAATCAGCATCGGGAAATGCGCAGCTGGGGCATTTGAAGCCACCATGCTGGTTCATCGCCAACAGCGCTCGGGAGCCCTTGGTTACCACGCTTTGTTCCAGCAGCACCTTGGCCGTGGCAGCTGCAGCGCCCCATCCGCCTGCTGGCTGATCGTAGGGCTTGTATAGCGGGATCTTCTTCTCAGCCATGGCGCTCGCACTCCCAAGAAGTCAGCTGGCGTTTCGAAAGTAGATCACGCTATCTGACTGATCACCATAGACATTTTGTCCGCGCGCCACGGACAAAATGTCCATCCTCAACCCTTTAAGACGCGCGCTCTACGTCAGCACATGGCCTTGGGGTTCGGCAGGTGAAGGCAGATCAGCGTGCCCCAGAATGGCGAGCATTTCGCGCTCGACGGTTCGCCGCATGGCATACAGCGGCAGCGCATTGGGCTCCAAGCTAAATGGGTCTTCCAACTGATGGCCTAGCGCGTCCAAGCCGAAGAAGGTGTAGGCCACCAGCAAAACCGGCACCAGCGTCCACCACCCCAGCGAACCAGCTAGGGCAAAGGGAAGCGTCAGGCAAAAGACCAACGCGGTGCGGTGCAGCAATAGCGAGTAGGAAAAGGGGACCGGGGTCGACAGGATCCGTTCGCAGCCGCCTTGCACGTGCGCCAGTTGGGTCAGCTGCACTTCCAGCACTGAATACAGAATTGAACCGATCTTCTGCTGTTGCTGTAGTTCGAGAAAATACCGACCAAGCCCTTGGAGCACGTCATTGGTCGGATTGGGCCGGCCGGGCGTGGCCACCGGTAGCCAAAGGGAGATGGCCGCCTCCTCATTGGCACCCCGCAGCCGAGCCGCCAAGCCCGCAGTGAATGCGCACAACGATCGCCCCACATGCTCTCGCTCGTCCTTCCCCTGTAGCGAGATCTGTCGCGCCAAACTGCGGCAGGCCACGATCAGCTCTCCCCACAGCTCCCTGCCTTCCCACCACCGCGCATAGCAGGCGTTGTTGCGGAAGCTCATGAACACCGACAAGGCGATGCCGATCAGGGTGAAGGGGATGAAGCTCATCTTGGCGAAAATTCCAGGATGCTCAGAAGAAGCCAAGACGGCAATGACACTGACTACGGCAATGGTAAACAAGCGCCTTGAGATGCGAGGCAGGATCGAACCGTTGATCGCAAAGACGATGTCGTTGAACGTGGGCTGCCGCTTGGTAATCATCTGGGTATGCTCGGTTGAACCTCGGATGCTCCAAACCTCGGAAAGGTGATGCACTAGAACTCGAGAACCTCGACACAGCCGCCCATCTGAACCGGATCGGCTTTGCTGGGCCGGCGAATGAGAACATCTGCCTGAGCCAGTGCACGTTGCGCGCTACTGTCCTGCTCAGGCAGCGGCAGCACGCGGCCCTCATACCAAAGGGCGCGAACAAACGTCTCGCGCTCATGGCCCGCCGCCATTTCCAGTGCCAACCCTGCCTGTATCCAGCGCAGTGCATCGGCCATGCGACCACCACCCAACCGCATCAGAAGCGGGGCCAGGAACAACCGAGCAGTAACCAGCGCGCTGGAAGGATTACCCGGCAGGCCGAGCACCAGTTTCCCACCCGCACGGCCTAGCCAAACCGGCTTGCCAGGCTTGATGGCCACTTTGGAGAAGATCAGCTCTAGGCCATGCGGATGAAACATGGCCTTGGCGAAATCTCGTTCCCCCACCGATGCTCCGCCTGCCACGACCACCAGGTCGGCCTTTTCAAGCGCACCCCCTGCGGCACGTTCAAGGATGTCGAGCACATCGGGCAGCAGAACGCGACCAATGCATACCCCACCCCATTGCTCAACGAGTGCGGCGACGCCGAAGGACACACTCTCAGGCACCCCCAGCTCGCTTTCACGCGCCGTGCCAGGCGCGCACAGCTCATCACCCAGCCCCAGCACAATCACGCGGGGACGCAGATGCACGTCAACGCGTGCACGATCGGCCCCGGCTGCCGCAACCACCGCGCGCGCGTCGAGTCGGGTGCCAGCGATCAGCAGCATGTCGCCTCGCCGGAAATCACTCCCTTGCGCGCGGATGTGGCGCCCTGAACCCACGGCCTGCTCAAAGATCGCCTCCCCTGCCTTCTCGTGCACCTGCTCCTGGATAACGACCCGGTCCAGATCTTCGGACACGCTAGCCCCGGTAAAGATGCGCGCGCAGCTTCCTCGGGGCACGTCCGGGGCCGGGCTACCACCGGCATAGCAGGTGGTCGCAACCGGGAGACGGACCGGAAGGATAGCCAGATCGGCCTCTCGCACCGCATAGCCGTCCATGGCGGAGACGCGCTGCCTGGGCGAGTCCACATGCGCATGCACATCCCGTGCAAGGACTCGCCCGCAGGCCTGCGACAAGGGAGTGGACTCGATCCCGGTGCGCTCGTGCAGTCCTGCGATCAGCGAACACGCGTGCTCAAAATCGATCATGAGCTTTCTCCAGCGTCACACATCTAGCTCACGCAGCCGGGGAATGTGGCCCGCAATGGAGCAAGGCCGATATCGGCTGTCCAACTCCAACACCAAGACCTTGTCCCATCCATCGCGGCATGCACCGGCCGATCCCGGCAGACAGAAAATGAAGGTGTCTCCCACCTGGCCGGCGAACGCGCGAGATTGCAGGGTGGACACGCCCACCGTGGCCAGACTGGCTAGGTGAAACAGGACGGAGAACCCATCCATCTCCTTGCGAAGCAACGGCCTAACGGCCTCCACGGTTACGTCCCTGGGACTAAAACCGGTGCCTCCCGTGGTCAAGATGACATCGATCTCGGCGTTATCGGCCCAGGTCAACACCTGATCCTGTATCTGCTGGATGTCATCGCGCACCAACGCGCGCTCCATCAGTCGATGTCCCGCATCGGCAAGCCGGCCAGCCAGCAGCGAACCAGAACTATCCGTGTCCCGGGTGCGGGTGTCTGAGATGGTCAGCACAGCGACTTGCAAGGCGTTGAATGGCAACTGGCTATCTATTCCTGGCATAAAAGGATTCAAGGGTCGATATCGCCGAACCGATGGCGAACAGCGGAGTGGAATTGGTGCAAGGTCTGCGGTTTGACAAACAACGCGATGACATCCGGGTGCAGCGACTTCACCTGAGCCTCAATCGAGGCCACGCATACTTCAACTTGCGATACCGACAGCGTGGGCTCGAAGGCGATACTCAAAGCGACCAGGGATTGGTTGGGGGAGAGCTGGGCAGTCAAGGCGCTGTTGGCCGATAGCACGCCCGGTTGCTGGGCGGCGATACGGCAGATTGCTTCTACCAATGCCGGTGGGGCGCGCTCTCCGATCAGCAGACTCTTGCTCTCCACGGCCAACAACCCGGCAATGATCGCCAAGACCAGCCCGATCAAGATGGACGCCACTCCATCGAGCATGGGAAGCCCCAAACGCTCCGACAGGTAGATGCCCAGCGCTGCAATCACGATACCCACCAATGCCGCAGAGTCTTCAAACAGCACCATGAAGGCAGGTGGATCCTTGCTCTTGCGAAATGCCTCCCAGAAGCCCTGCCCACCCCTGACCTGGGAGAAACCTTTCCAGGCCACCCACCACGAATAGGCTTCGAACACGAACGAAAAGCCCAACACGACATAGGTGATCTGGACGTTCTCCACGGGGTCAGGCGCCATGACATGGCGCACACCTTGATAGATCGAGACGCCCGCCCCTACCGAGAAAAGCAACAAGGCAACGATGAAGCTCCAGAAATACAGCTCACGTCCATACCCGAACGGATGCATGAGATTGGGTCGCTTCTCCGACTGCCGATACCCATACAGCAGGAGCACCTCGTTGCCCGTGTCCACAACCGAGTGAATGGCCTCGCTGAGCATGGCCGAACTGCCGGTCATCACCGCAGCAACAATCTTGGTCAGCGCCACGGCTAGGTTGCCCGCCAAGGCGGCATACACCGTGCGGCGGGAAGTGATGCCGGCCTTGGAGTTGGATTGGGCTGCTAGCTGGGTCATAGAATGGACTCAAGGTTGGCGCTGCGTGGCCACGGTGCCAGCGGCACCGTCAGGCCAGCAATGCTGCAGCCTTCTCAACGGTTTCAAACACCCCCCAGCAAATGGGAATACCCACCGCGATCCATGCCAGGGCCAGCCTTCCGCGAACCGGATTGACAGCCTCACCTCCAATCAAGCCCAGGACACCCGTTGACCCCACGCTCTTGGTTGCCACCCCTTCCGACGCCGCGCTCATGTGGAACCGCGGGTTCACGGGCCGGATCAGCAGGTTGAGTAGGAAACCCAGCACGAGCAGCCCAGCCAACGTCCAATAGATTGGCTGGTAGACATCGCCTCCTTGCGCACCCGCGGCAATACGTGCATCGCGTATTGAGGTAACCAAGTAAGGACCCACGATGCCGGCAGTGGACCATGCCGTGAGCAAGCGTCCGTGGATCGCACCCACGAACCGCGTTCCAAACGTATCAGCCAGATAGGCAGGCACCGTGGCAAAGCCGCCGCCATACATCGAGGCACAGATGCAGAACACCAGGATATACAACGCGATCGGACCGCCAACCAGCGACGGCGCCGCGATGCCATAGAGCAATGCACCCAAGCCTGTCATCACGGCATAGGTGAGCTTTCTACCCAGTTTGTCTGAGGAGCTTGCCCACAGAAACCGTCCGCCAATATTGAACAGACTGATGACCCCCACAAAGCCCGCGCCGATGGCGCCGGCGGCCACGCGCTCAGCATCACCAAACTGGGAGAATGCGAGATCCGGCAACGCGATCAGCTTTCCACCGAAGATCTCCTGGAGCATTGGCGAAGCCATGCCGATAATGCCGATGGAGGCGGAGACATTGAGAAACAGCACCAGCCAAATCAGCCAGAACTGAGGCGTGCGATGCGCATCCTTCAAATGGACATCGAACTGGCTGCTAGCCACGGCTGCGGGCGGCGTCCACCCCGCCGGGGCCCAGCCTGGAGCGGGAATGCGATAGCCCAGCGCACCGGCCATGGTGAATGCCAAATACAGCACGGCCAAGATCAGCAGCGTTTGCCAAACACCCACCTGCGTGGCATCGGCGAACTTCTCCATGAGGATCGTCGCCAAAGGACTGCCGATCATGGCGCCTCCACCAAAGCCCATGATGGCCATGCCCGTGGCCATGCCGCGACGGTCTGGAAACCACTTGATCAGCGTTGAGACTGGGGAAATGTAGCCAAGACCCAATCCGATACCGCCTATCAGGCCCGTGCCAAACCACAACAACCAAAGTTGATGTATGTAGACGCCCAATGCACCGAGCAGCAGACCACCGGACCAGCAACAGGACGCCACTACACCGGCCTTGCGCGGCCCTACCCGTTCCAGCCACCCGCCCCAAAGCGCGGCCGCCGCGCCAAGCACGACGAAGAAGATCGAATAGGTCCACACCAGATCACTCACTCTCCAATCGCAGGTGCTAGTGGTGAGTGCATCAAGAAGCGTCATGTCCGGGCATGCAGCAGGCTCTGAGAGGCCGATGGCCCTGGACAGGGGCAGCCAGAAGACACTGAACCCATACGCCATGCCGATGCACAGATGCATCGCCAGCGCACAAGGGGGAACAAGCCATCGATTGAAGCCAGGTCGTGCAACGCTACGGGACTTGTCCAGAAACCCAACGGTGGCCCCACTGTTGGCTGCCTTCTCCATACATCTCCTCCCAAAGACTGCTGGTATCGACATTGGCCCATGACGTGATGGACCTGCGTGCCAGTAATGTTGTTGGCCCGCGGAACGCTACCACCGCGTTAAAGACAGAATGTCCGGACAAGATGGACAGAATGTCCGTCCGGAAGCGCTACTTTCGTAGCGGCGTTGCGAGAGGATTTACGGTCTGATCCGGAAAGGTCTATCCTCATCCGGCTCGCCGACAGTTTGTCCGCAAATGTTCCAATGGCCAGAGGATGCGAAGGCCGCGGTGCCGTGGGGTGAATCAGGGTGAAGGCATGATGTGCGCAACCAACACCGAGTCGATCACCAGGTATGCACAACGCCCGATCGTGCGTGTGCAGGGCGATGCGAGCGCCAACACAAGTGATAAGGTCGCAGAGGAAGTCCCTATCGCCATGCTCTACAACGATCGTTCCTATGCCGTGATGATGGCCACGCCTGGCGATCTGGACGATTTTGCGCTGGGCTTCTCGTTGACCGAAGGATTGATCAGCCATCCAGATCAGCTGCTGGATGTCAAAACCAAGGACTATGTCGAAGGGATTTCCCTTTCCATGCGTGTGGCCGAACAAGCGCCCGTCAACGCCCTGTCTACCGACGACCAAAGATTGCTTCCTGGTCGCAGCGGATGCGGCATCTGTGGCACACGCCAACTCGAAGATCTCGTCAGGCAGCCCGCCCCTCTTGCCAAGGTGCGCTCATTCTCCGCGCAGGCATTGCGCCATGCACTGGAGACACTCAGTCAGCACCAGCCTATCAACGATGCCACCGGCTCAATGCATGCGGCAGCCTGGGCCGATACGAACGGCAACATTCAGCTCACGCGCGAGGATGTGGGGCGGCACAACGCCTTGGACAAGCTTATCGGCGCACTCACGCGCGAGGGTATCAACCCCAACGACGGCTTCTTGCTCATATCCAGCCGAGCCAGTTATGAAATGATCGCCAAGGCGGCCAGTGCGGGGGTAAGCATGATCGCGGCAATTTCTGCCCCCACGGCCCTGGCGATCGACTTGGCCCGTGGCGCAGGGATATGTCTCATCGGATTTTCCCGCCCTCAACGCTACAACATCTACACCTATCCCGAGCGCCTGACATGACTGCGCGCCTCGAACTGCCCAACCTAGCTGGGAAGACAAGCTCCTTGCTGGACCCAAGCTCCCTAGCCGGCGCGATCATCATAGGCATCGTGGCGCTCTGCGTTTGTGCAACGCTGGCGTGGTTCACACGAAGGGCGGCCAAGCGCTTAGAGCACCGCCTTTCAGATGTGACCGTGTTGCAGTTCGCCAGCGTCTTTGTGCAGATGCTGATCTATCTCTTCGGCATCGCCGCATTCGCGCACGTCGTGCCAGAACTTCGCGCCTTGGGCACCGCCCTGCTGGCGGGAGCGAGCATTATCTCCGTGGTGCTTGGACTGGCTGCGCAAGACACGTTGGGCAACCTCATCGCCGGCTTTTCCCTCGTGGCCTCCAAAGCCATCCGGGTGGGCGATGATGTGCGAATTTATTCACCGGTTGGCACCATTTCAGCAAGCGTGAAGGAAATTTCCTTAGGGTTCACTTCCCTGATAGACGAGGAGTCCAACGAGGTTGTTATCCCAAACGGTGTGATCATGAGCGGTGCTGTGGTTCGTGTAGTCAATGCCCCGAAGAAGGGATGAACTCACTGGGGTTCCAACAGCCCGTGCCATAACCGACGTCGATTGAGCGAGGGATCCAAGCCATGGCACAGCCGGAAATCTACACCGAGCAGCAAATACACCAGGCCATCATCAACAATGAGATGTTCCTTGAATACATGCCAACCGTATCGTTGATGCAAGATCTGCGCTGCGTGGGCGCTGAGGCCTTGGTTCGCTGGAAACATCAAGGACAAATCATCGAGCCCATGGACTTCGTGCCCCTGGTGGAGAACACGCCCGTCGCTGGAGCACTGACTTATTGGGTAATCGATCAGGTGGCAAAGGAACTCGGACCATGGCTTAAACAGTATCCTGGCGCTCAGATCGGCATCAACGTCCCGCCCAAAGTGCTGGGCCGCGGTGGTTTTGAGTATGTGGCCAGAACATCGAAGCTACTGGACTACCCAGGGTCCATTCTGCTCGAGGTAACCGAACGCGGCATCCCCGACAGGCTGGGCCTCGAAGAACTCAAGGAAGTATCGGACGAGGGCGTAGCGATCGGACTGGATGACATCGCCGCCCGCAGCCGCAACCTTCTGGTGTTGTTTCAGGCACCCGTGGATGTGATCAAGCTCGACAGGGAAGTAAGCCGCAGCATCGATGACAGTGGCCACAGTTCGCTGCTGCAGGAGTTGGCACCCCTGATCCAGGCCAGTGGTAGGAAAGTCGTGGCTGAATGCGTGGAACGGATAGAGCAGGAAGCAGCGCTGCGCAAAGCCGGCATTGAGATGGCACAAGGGTGGCTGTATTCCAAGTCTCTGCCCGCGGAAGAATTCATTGCCTGGCACGCAGCACACCAGCACTCAACGCAACAGGAGCAAGTGTGACCTCAGCCATCTCCCAACCGGTCGTAACCAAGATCACGCGGGCGGCCATCTTTCTTGTGATCGTCTTCAAACAAGAAGCCGATCCACTCAAGGCGTGCAGTGCATTGTGCTCGGATTTGAGTTCCATACTCCGCGCCGTTGGCTCCCGCGCGCCTGAGGCGGGCCTGTCTTGCATCATGGGATTTGGCTCAGATGCCTGGGACAGGCTCTTTGGCGACCCCAGGCCCAAGGATCTTCACCCGTTCCGCGAGATCAAAGGGCAACATCATGCGGTGTCGACACCAGGCGATGTCCTTTTCCACATCCGAGCCGATCGCATGGACTTGTGTTTCGAGCTCGCCTCTGTCCTGATCGAGCGCTTAGGGGCTGATGCGGCCACGACGGACGAAGTCCATGGGTTTAGCTACTTCGACAGCCGCGACCTCATTGGCTTTGTCGATGGCACGGAAAACCCGGCTGATCAGGATGCAATAGACGCTGTTGTTATTGGTGAGGAGGACTCCTCCTTCGCAGGCGGAAGCTATGTGATCGTCCAGAAGTATCTGCATGACCTCACCGCGTGGAACAAACTTCCGGTCTCAACCCAAGAGGCCATCATCGGACGCAAGAAACTCTCCAACATAGAGATCGCCGACGAAGAGAAGGCTCCCTACGCCCACAATGTGCTGACCAACATCACCAAAGATGGCAAGCAGCTACAGATTCTTCGGGACAACATGCCGTTTGGCGATGTGGGCAAAGGGGAATTTGGCACTTACTTCATCGGCTACGCCCGCTCGCCCGAACGCACCGAACAGATGCTCACCAATATGTTCGTCGGCAATCCACCCGGCAACTATGACCGCCTGCTTGATTTCAGCAAGGCCATCACCGGAAGCCTGTTCTTTGTCCCCTCGGTGGACCTGCTCGCAAGCCTTCCCGCGCGCCCTGAGTCAGCGCCAACGATCCGAGAAGAGCACTCCCCTTCCTCGGAGGTTGAAGGCACAAAGAACGGCTCGCTCCGCATTGGCTCACTGAAAGGAGAATAGACCCATGAACAACCTGCATCGCCAGCTGGCGCCCATCTCCTCCGGCGCATGGGAGCAGATCGAAGAAGAAGCTTCTCGGACCCTCAAACGCTACCTGGCAGCGCGCAAGGTCGTGGATGTCATCGGGCCGGCCGGATCCGATCTGGCTGCCGTGGGCACCGGCCACCTGCAGGCCCTCAAATCCGAGCAAGAAGGCCTGACGGTGAGCCAATACAAGGTAAAGCCCTTGGTGCGCTTTCGCGTTCCCTTCAAGCTTTCCCGCGAGGCGATCGATTCGGTGGAGCGTGGCGCGAACGATCCGGATCTCCAACCGCTCAAAGACGCAGCCCGCTGCATCGCCTTTGGCGAGGACCGGGCCATTGTCGATGGTTACGCGTTGGCCAACATCGACGGAATTCGCCCCAGCAGCAGCAATCAGTCCATCGCCTTGCCTGCCGAGGTGAGGGAGTATCCGGGCACCGTGGAGCGGGCCGTTGCAACATTGAAAAATGCAGGCGTCAACGGCCCTTACAAGCTTTTGCTGGGCCGCAAGCCCTACGAACGACTCAGTGGGGCCCCAGCAGAGAGCTACCCGGTCCTCAAGGACATTCGTGGCTTGATCGATGGAGAGATCATCTGGGCACCGGCCATCGAAGGCGGGCTCATGCTCACCGGGCGCGGGGGTGATTTCGAACTGCACCTGGGCGAGGAGTTGTCCATCGGCTACATCGGTCACTCGCATGAAGACGTCGAACTGTATTTCCAGGAAAGCTTCACGTTTCTCAATCTGACTACCGAAGCGTCTGTGGATCTTTCACTAGGCGGCTGACCCTTTCCGACAGGAGCATGTCAAATGCAACCGCAAGAGTTCGACCTCTACATCAATCCTAGTCGCCCTACCCTGGGTCTTTATGTGCGTAAAGGGGCGGGACTGCCCGACCTGGCCGATGCAAGCCAGTGGCAACTGGAAGGACACGTCTGGCAGAACGAGATCCCACCGGATCAGCTAAAGGAGCTTGAGGCCAACGGCCACCTCTTCCAGGAACTGGGCTGAGGGCGAGCGTGGCCCATGTTCGGCCCCTCTATGGCCTTGTGCTCAGTGGCGGCCAAAGCCGACGCATGCAGCAGGACAAGGCCTACTTGGGCTACCAAGGACAACCGCAGCTCCAGCGGGCTTACGCACTGCTCCAAAGCCGAGTGGATCGATGTTTCATCTCCGTGCGCGAGGCGCAGACGGATGATGCGTTGCGATCCACACTTCCGCAGATCGTCGATCAGCTGGCCGACTGTGGCCCGGTCGCGGGGATCTTGGCGGCCATGCACGCCTATCCTGATGTCGGCTGGCTGGTGATCGCCTGCGATCTTCCTCTGCTCGATGCACCCACACTGCAAAGATTGATCACCTCCCGGTTCCACGAAGGCGGTGCCACGGCATACGCGAGCGTCGTTGACGCGCGGCCCGAGCCGCTATGCGCCATCTGGGAGCCTTCCTGCCGCACGGCCCTGCATGCCTGTATCGACCATGGCGGCGCAAGCCTGCGGCACGCAATGGCTCACCTGCAGCTGCGCCTGCTGGATGTGAAAGATCCTACCGTGCTGATCAATACGAACACGCCCGCCGATGCCTCATATGTGAGGACCATCAATCCGGCACTGAGGGAGTAGACCTGCACTGCAGCAGGCATGAACCCGACAAAACAGGTGCGTAGGACTAGGTCGCAGGCTCTGGATGCAACCAGTCTTGGCGACCGTCCTCGTAGTGCTCTTTCTTCCAGATGGCCACATCTTCCTTCACTGCATCGATGATGTAGCGACATGCGGAGAACGCGGCATCACGATGAGCTGCGCTCACCCCGACCCAAACCGCCATTTCCCCCAACGCCAGCTCACCGATCCGGTGCACGCAGGCGGCATCGAGAATGGCGAACTTCTCGCACGCCATGTCAACGATGCGCTTGCCCTCTGCCGTGGCAAGCGACTCGTAGGCTTCATACCGCAGGCCCCGCACAGCTTGGCCCATATGATGATCCCGAACCCAACCTTCGAAGCTGGCGAAGGCACCCGCACGTCGATCCAGCAGCGTATCCCGAAGGGATATCGCATCGATAGGCACGTTTGAAATGACGAAGCCACCCATATCAGCCTCCGCTCACCGGTGGAATGAAGGCGATCTCGCTGCCTTCTTGGGGCGCATCTGACCACCGTGCAAACGCACCGTCCGAGGCGACGCGAAGGTGAGCAGTAGGCCACTGTAGCCCGTGTCGCTGGGCCACTTGCGCATAAAGACCCGCCAGATCCAACGCTTCGGTGCTCACATCCTCCTCAG
Source organism: Pseudoxanthomonas sp. 3HH-4 (assembly GCF_006716465.1). Taxonomy (GTDB): domain Bacteria; phylum Pseudomonadota; class Gammaproteobacteria; order Xanthomonadales; family Xanthomonadaceae; genus Pseudoxanthomonas_A. The sequence continues at coordinate 253,501 of NZ_VFPB01000003.1, forward strand.
CGAGCCCCACCGCATCGCGCAGCGAAGCAAAATACAAGACGCGCACAGTCTTCATGCCAGCCGATCTACACCAAAGAAATTAAGAATAATCATTCTATCGGCCTAATCATCGAACAGCGCATCTAGCGCCATGCTATCTCCACGGCCGAACTGATTCTCCAAGTTAGGAGTAGCCCCGTTGTTCGGTCCAGTAGAGAACAGTTGCAACGCGTTGACTTGAACCTTGATGGCTGCACAGCATCTATTAGCCCTCACACATCTAACGATTTAGCCCGAGAAAGTCTGTCGACAGTGAACCTCGGGAAGCGGCTGCGATGAGGGGCGCCAGATCACTGCTTCACCGCTCTGCTCCCCTTGCCGCCAACTCTTTAAGGCGCTCTAGCGCCTCCTTCTGCTTCGCCACGGGAAGGCGAGACACGACCAGAATAATTTCGGCAAGCACGTCGGATGTCGCGTGGAAATACGCAAGCGGCAGGCCCAAGGCCTTGGCCAGCGCCTCCGCCGTTGCAGGATCCGGGTCATGCGCACCGGTCTCGTAGCGACTCACGCGCGTGGCCCCGGACACGGTGTCCACCATGCCAATCCGCTTGGCCAAGTCGGCCTGCGTCCAGCCCTTGGCCAGCCGCGCACTGCGCAGGCGCTTGCCATAGACCGTTGCCGGCGTTTTGGGCTGGGGCATGTCGGAAATTGCACGGCAGCTGAATTCCCCTAAGTGTGCCGGTTGGACCCCGTCTGCACATCTGCGATTATCGTAAATGCCGACGGCTCGTCGGTCTACAGGGGCCACACCAATGAAGCACACAGGACACGGAGCCCTGGCGCTCCTGACGCTGGCACTGGCCAGCTTTTCCACCCTCGCCCAAGACCAGCCCGCACAGAAGCCCGGCTTCTTCCGCCAATTGGGTGACAGCCTGAAAGGCGCGGGCCAACAGATGGTCGGCGCCAAGCCCCGCTCCGGCGCTCGTAAGACCGCGGGCCCGCTCTACACCCCGATCAGTGGTGCTGGCCGCATCAATGGGCTCTTCAAGGGCCAGGATCATCAGGCCGCCCAGATGGGCCGCCTGGACTGGCCCCGGGTCGCGCTGACCTTCAAAGAATGGGGCGCGTCGCTGCCCTGCTGGACCGTTGAAGCCCGGATCTGGACCAGTGCCGCCGCATCGACCTCGGAGACCTTCCAGGCTTGCGCGGACGCCCCTCTAACCATCCTGGACGATCTGGGTGAGGAAGCCGAGCTCAACGATAACGCCAGGGCGAAGGCAACCACGGATTTGATGGTCGGCCTGCGGGTGCGCCCTGGGAAGCCCAACACCGGCGACCAGCGGACGACCGGGCCGAATCCTCCCAGGGAGCCATTCAACGTCGTTACGTCCCGCGATGGCGTTGCCGAGCAGGCCCGGAAGGTCGCCTTGAGCATGGCGTGGGTGTCCGGCTACCTGCGCGCCGAAGACCTCTACCCCGGCCCCTCTGGGATCCTCACGCCCTTCCGGGACACCCGTATGTGGATCGGTGGGTTCGACCCCAACGGCAACCGCGACAAGTAAGTGCCCCCTCCCTACCCATTCTCAACAAGGACGAATTCATGACCACTCTTCGCAACGCCGCCCTCGCACTCTCCGCAGCCCTGATCTTGGCTGCCTGCAGCAGCAATGAGCCCTCTGAAAGCGACGCCAAGAAAGCCATCGCCGCGAGATTCGAAGGTGCCATGGGCAGCGCCGTCCAGGTCAAGGAATTCCGTGACTTCGCCTTGAGTGGCTGCCGACAATCGGAGACGGCAGACGGTGTCGTCTGCGACGTTGGGGGTGCGATCGTTTTGGACATCGCCGGGACGCCCCAGGTTCGGCCGTTCACGGAGCCGGTCCGGTTCTCCAAGGCCTCGGGCACCTGGACGGCGCACAGGCCCTGAGCACCCCTATGACAACCACACGCTCATACGCGCACGTTGGCTGCGCGACGGTCCTGCTCGGCGGGGCCAGCCTGGTGTTCGCAGGTGGAGGCTTTGAGGCCATCCAACAGGGGCACCCTCTTGGTTGGCTCGCCGTCGCGGGCGCAATCGGTCTGCTCCTGCTTCTCGGCTTCCTGTATTGGATCAGCTACCGCGCGTATCAGCGGCGGGACTGGATCGAACGACAGCCCTATTCCCACTTCGCACAGCAGGGGCTGAAGCGGGGTGGGTTCTGGAAGGGCTTCCTAGTCGCCTGGTCCGTGGTGCTGGTTGTCCACGTGGTGGCCCTCTTCGGCATGGGATTTGCGCCAGCGCTTCCGTATCCCGAGCAAACCGGAGCGATCTTCAGTCTGGCGGTGTTGGTCCTCGTGCCGGCACACGTGGTGGTTCCGATACTCGGAGGCGCTGTTTACAGCTTGACTAGATCCACCAGCATTCCCGACCAATGAGCTCGCTCGGCCCCGACCCCAAGAGCGAAACTCTCACCTCTAGTTCTAAACTGGGTATGTAACACCTAAGAATCCATATCAGTCCACCGCCGCACCCGAACGCCATTGAACAGACCTGCCTGGAGAAGAAGGCAGGCTGGATGCCGCGACAACCAATGTCTTGCTGGATATGATCACATCTCAGAATGCACCTTTCTGACCGTTACGCGGCAGGAGGGCCGAGTCCGCGCCAGAACACAATCCAAACCAAACTATGCCCCGTTTTATCAAAGACGGACCTGTGGTTCCTGACGATCTCGTCCAAGACCTAGAAGACGATCGCGTCATCTTCTTCTGTGGCGCCGGCATATCGATGGGCGCAGGATTGCCTAGCTATGCTGGATTAGTTAAGCATTGCTACACAGAACTTGGCATGCCAGTGCCTGGCAAGCACAGCAAAGCATGGGACTGGCCCGACCGCATGCTGGGGATTCTCGAAAGCAACTACGAAGCCGCTGCAGTGCGCCGAGTGGTTTCAGAGCGATTGTCCAAGCCGCCGAGGGATTTACGACTTCATGAATCGATACTCAAGCTTTCTCGCCTGCGCAACAGCGGCGGCACAAGGCTCATAACCACCAACTTCGATACCTACTTCGAGCAGGCGCAGAAAGGGGTATCTGATGAAGTCCCCTTTCATTCGGGTCCCGTGCTCCCCATCCCGCGCAATGACCATATTGTGAGCTGGAAAAGCGTGGTGTATCTGCACGGGAGACTCGTCGAAGACAACAACCATCATCTGGTTCTAACAAGCGCCGATTTTGGTCGCGCCTACTTGACGGACGCATGGGCGGCACGCTTCGTGGCACGACTTTTCGCAGAGTTCACGGTCCTTTTCGTCGGATACAGTCTCAACGATCCTGTTCTTCGCTACATGACAGATGCATTTGCTGCTGAGAGGGCCGCCTCGCGCACAACATACTTACGCAACAAGGCCTACATTTTCGTTGCCAGACCAAGCACCTCGCCGGACCCGGCCCCTTATCGGCAGCGCAGGCTCGAACCAATCTTCTATAAGAAAACAAAAGACCATCGCTACTTGCGCGATACGGTCATTGCTTGGGCTAAAGCGCGACAGGACTATCTTGCTAATACTGCAGGAATGATCCAGCGAATCGCACCAACACAGCCCGCCTCGCTGGATCCAAGTGAAGCAGCAAATGTCTTATGGGCGGTTGCAGGACGACCCAAAGACCAAGGACATGGCGCAAGGGTGTTTGCACGCCTCGCGGACGCCCCTCATCTCACTTGGCTTGACGAGATTGAGCAACACGACAAGCAACTCGTTGCGGAACACGCAACTGAGGCGGAGCAAGCCAGCAAACAGAACATGCCGATACCGCCAGCACCACAGTTGCTAACAAATGAGTTATTTCCACATAACTCAAACCTCTCGGATCACCGACTATCACCCACAGCGCTTGCCCTGACAGCTTGGCTGGTTAGGCACCTTGCTTCCGTTGACTTGGTCGAGCGAGTAATCGAAAAGATTGGTCATGGTAGACGCTTGCATGAACAGTTTCGCTTCGCGATTCGAGAAGAGATTGAGAGAGAAAAAGGTCTGAGAGATGGCTTTCTCAGATTTTGGCGGTGCATCTCGGCAGAGGGCGACTGGGCAATTCCGCCCCGGCCGCGCTGGCAGGGCCCTTTTCATACGGCCTCAAAATCTTTTACCGACTCGCACGCAGAGCCGTGGCTTCGGCAGGAAGTCCTGGCTGGACTGCGCCCGTCTTTAACCTTCTTGCCGGCTTACTACCAGCCTCCCCTGGATGATCAAGGCAACCCAACTCCTGACGATGACCGGGGATCGCGCCTAAATCAGCTTGCAAGAGCCAAAGTTGTCCTCAGCGAGGAAACCCACATAGCAAGTCTGCTTTCCGCACTGCGCGGCAAGCCATTTGAAGGCTCCTTTTGCGCCAGCATCATCACGGAGTTGACGTCAAAACTGAAATCCGCACTCGATCTCTTCGCTCTTGTTGGTGAGGCCGGGCCCAATAGTGATCCATCAATCTACCAACGTCCTTCCATCGTTCCCCATGAGCAGAATCGAAATCGTGAAAAGTGGACATGCCTATTCGATCTCATCTGGCTGGGTTGGCAACATCTCGATGGAACAGATGCCGCGGCTAGCAAGCGCCTCATCGAAGGGTGGTTTTCGATAGATTACCCTGCGTTCCGCAGGCTCGCTTTAGCGGCCACCTCTCGCACAGCGCACCTGAGTCCATCGGAGAAGATGGGGTATCTTCTGAATGTCTGACATACCTTCACTTTGGAACAGCGCGCATCGAAAAGAGGCGCTCGACCTACTCGTTTCTCTGTGGCCAATGCTCTCGGACAACGATCAGGCGATCCTTTCATCCGCACTTGTTTCTGGACCACCGGCCCGTCTAAACCCCAACCTTCCAGAGGCGGAACGAGAAGCTTCACGTGATCGCCGAGTATTTGACCGAATCGCTGCAATGGAGCATGCGGGCCATACCCTCAGTGGCTCTCTCGTAGCAGAACGTGATCGCCTAGTTGAGCGTTATCCGAACTGGCAATGGGGTGGCGAGCAAAGCCATTTTGGTGTTTATACGCAAGTCCGATGGGGCAGCGGAAGCGACTACACAGTGGAAGCACTTCTTGAAATATCGGATGAAGAGCTTCAGGACCTACTTCTTGCTGAAAGCGAAGATCGTGACGGCCTTCTCGATGCATGGCGCCAGTTCGCATCGCGCGAAACACGACGGACGTTGTCGATACTCAGCGAGATAGGAAGCGCCAGCATCGATCATGCAGACTTCTGGTCCGACGCACTATGGGGATTGCGCGACGCAACGAAGGATTCCGAGCAGATCCAAGCTGTTCTGGCACTGATTGCAAACATCGATTCCGCAATGCTGCGCACTCCGCGCGTATCCAGCGCAGCATCCAACCTTCTTGAGGCCATCGCGTCAAATCAAACACTTCAAGATTCTGAAGGTCCCGAGTTTTGGCGCGTATTCGATCTTGTCACGACTGCGGCCTCATTCGATCCTAGTAACGCGGATCAGCCCGGACACGACGATTGGGTTTCACTTTCTATCAATCGATCGCTGGGCACGCTAGCCACGACCTTTCTCGGCGTGCTTTTCTCCCGCCGCTTGCTCGTGGGCGCTGGCATCCCAGAAGATCTTGTTGGTCGCCTGAACGTTCTGCTATCTCCTGAAGAAATTTCGCATCGTCCAGCCCGCGTCATCGCCGCTTCTCGCTTATCCTATCTTTTCGCCGTAGACCCTGACTGGTCACATACCCAGCTTCTGCCAAGCTTTGATTGGATGCGAGATGAAGAAGAGGCTGTCGCTTCCTGGCAAGGCTTTTCCTGGCAACCTCGCTTCGACCCTTTGCTGTGGCAAGCGATCAAGCACAGCTTCCTGGCGAGCTTCACCACGGATCGAATTTCTAGGCTTGGGGAGCAAGCCGCAGGGTCAATGGCACAACTCCTTGCCGTTGTGGTTGTTGAGTTGGGAATGGCTGAGCTGCCGCGCAATATGGGCCGCGCTGCTCTTGCAGTCCTAGGACCTCAAGAACGCTCTGAAGCCCTTTCCTGGATCGCTGCGCACATGCAACGACCAATTGAGAACGAAGACTCTCGAAGTGCCGACAGCATCTGGCATGACAACGTTTCTCCGTGGTTGCGCCGCAGTTGGCCACTTGGTCCTGATGCACGGAGCGCATCGGAATCGCGCCATCTGGCAGAGATCGCAATCGCAACTCAAGCACATTTCGAGTCAGCGGTGCATCAGATCGTTCCGCTTGTTGTGCCGTCGGATGCAGGGTTGCCCCTGGAGCAGTTAGCTAATACAAATCACCCAGAGCAGCATCCAGCCGCCACGCTGGATTTGGTGACTGCCATACTCGACCCCAACCAATTAATGTTCGTCCGCGACGCATTACGAGCAATCCTGGGTCGTATCCAGAATCGGCACCCGTCCATGATTGAAGATCATCGCTACCGACATTGGAACGACCGGCTACGTGTTCATATGGCCTATTGAACCGTGACAGTCAGAGAAACTTGATCGGAATCTCACGACGCTAGAGGCTGGACGAGGCAGCGATCTTGCTCGACACGCCGGACCACCAGAGCACTATCGGCGCGCCCACATCCAGCTGCAGAGGTAGCGCTGAATACGTCCTTTCTCGGGTTTGGCGCCCCGAGTTCAAGCGAGCAAACCATCAACTCGGAGGAAAAGGAAGCTATGCGAACTGGACGACGGGGCGGCGAAGCCAAGGTTTGCAAGGAAAGGCACCAAGGACCGTCAAGCGAGGAGGCCCAGCAGTCCCTCCCACAGATTGCGACCACGGCAGCGACACTGGTCGGCGCGATAGCTGCTCTTGCAACGATCATAGGCTTTTGCCTGCATCTCGCTGGTGACATTGCCAATTCAACCTATCTGACCAGCTTGGGAGTCGAACCTTCATCGTTCCCGCAGGCGGTCGACTCAAAGATCATCCACGGCTACTACGTGACACTGCTTCAAGGACTGGGCCTTCTCAAAGACGTTCCTTGGGGGGCCGTGCTAGCGATTATCGGCCTGTCCACATTAGCCATCGTGATCATCCGGATTCCGGTCAAGGAAGATTCCGAGTTGCGGAGCTGGTTGGACCGTCGGTCTTTTTGGGTCAAACAGCCCATCGTCGCCGCGCTGGCCTCCACGCTGTTCTTATCAGCTACTGTCTGCGTAGGCTGCCTTGTCCTGCTAATGGCAATTGTGCCGGGCCTTGCAGGCGAGAAGTTTGGCAAGTCCAAGGCCGACGAAATGAATGCCTTTCTTAAGCGAGAAACCGCTCACTTCTCAGAGCTTTGGCGCGACGATCAGCTCTTGGTTAGTGGTCACGTCATCACAACCAATGAGAACCTGATCGCCATCTACGACATCAATACTAAGGCCATGAGGACATTGCCTCGAGAGGGGATCGAGATCAGAACTCCGCTGCCAGCCTTGAGTATCCAGGCCACGGCCAAATGATCTAGTTGTCGATTTGGAAAGTTCACCGTGGGGATTGAGCGAACTGGGAAGAGGGGCCGCTAAAAGCCCCTCTCAAAAACGATGATCTTGCTCACCCCGGAAACCTCGGGAACTTCTCATCAGGGTGCCGAGCCTTCCATTCCTTGTAGGCAGCAGTTCCCTCCCATGCGGTAAACGACCTCGGCGGCCGACCTCGCCCGCTCCACGTCTCCTGGGTATGGGGCAGCCAATACTTCGGGGCGACTTCTTTGGTCCCTGCTTCCTTCTTGGCCTTTGCTGGGCTACTTGCACCCACGGCCGTCACGATCTCGGCCTTTTGCTTAGCGCTGAAGTGCTGACCGTATTGGCCGAGCAAGTTCATGACCTCGGCGTAGGCATCAGCTGCCTGTTGCTGGCGGAGCTGGATCTCTTGTTCTTCGAGCTTCCGGAGTTCCTCCTCCAGCTTGGCCTTGGCGGTGGCGATGGAATCCAGGGTTGGCTTACTCATGCGTTGCGTTGACCTCTTTCAGAAGACGGACCTGATGGCCGGCAGCCCACGAGTTTAATTGAACCGGTGGCGAAGCAGCCTACCCAAGGCTTGGCTAGAATCAGCCCTAACGGGCCGGAGCGCCCAGCCGACTTGGGGTTTCCCTTGCCAACCGTCTTCTTCTCCTACTCCCATGCCGACGAGGACCTGCGCGACCAGTTGGAGAAGCAGCTGGCCATGCTGAAGCGCCAGGGGGTGATTGAGACTTGGCATGATCGCCGTATCGGCGCGGGCCAGGAGCTTGGGCAAGTCATCGATGAGCACATCAATACCGATGACATCATCTTGTTACTGGTGAGCCAAGACTTCATTTCCTCGGACTACTGCTACAACATTGAGATGAAGCAGGCACTGGAGCGTCACGAGGCAGGCGAGGCTATCGTCATCCCCGTGATTCTGAGGGCGTGCGAATGGCCCTATGCCCCTTTTGGCAAGCTGATGGCCACTCCTACGGACGGAAAGCCTGTCACCCAATGGCCGGACCGGGATGAGGCCTTTCTCCAGGTCGCCAGAGCGGTCCGGGACGCCGCCGGACGCCTTTCAGGAGGAAAGGCACCGGCCTTAGTGGGACCCTCCCCCTCAAAGGCATCCATCACTGAAGGTGATGTCACGTCGTCAAGGCCTGGCCCCCGATCGAGCAACCTACGGCTGTCCAAGAGTTTCACCCAACGAGACAAGGACCAGTTCAAGGCCGACACGTTCGAATACATCGCGCGCTACTTCGAGAATTCCTTAGCGGAGCTCGAGGCTCGGAACCCGGGCTACCAAGGCACGTTCCGGCGTGTGGATGCCAACCGCTTCTTTGCCACGATCTACAAGGACGGCAAAGACGTTGCGCGGGCGACGGTCTACCTGGGCGGCATGCTGGGTGCGATCAACTATCTCCAAGGCGAAACCACCAGCAGCAATTCGTCCAACGAGTCGCTTTCGGTCGACGCTGACGACCAGATGCTCTTCCTGACCAGCATGGGCATGTCATCGTTCGGACGAGCGCGCGAGCAGAAGCTGACCCAGGAGGGGGCCGCGGAGCTCCTGTGGGGCTTGGTCATAGATCCACTTCAACAACGCCACAACTGGTAGGCGCAGCATGCTCTCCGCAAGCGAATTTACCGTCGGCAGCATCGGGCAGGCAATGCCATTGGCCCTGGTTCTCCCTCGACATGACCATGAGGAGACCATCTTGATCGCTCGATGTGAGAATGGCCCTGCGGCCTTCTTTCTCAGTGAACGAGAGCGATTCAAATGGTTTGAGTCATCAGGCAACGAGCACTGGCATGGTCTGATTATCCCTAACGTGCGTATCGAAGTAGATGAGAGCAGCATCTTTGATCCGAGCCGCATGGACGAGCGACCGGGGACTGTCATCCGCAGTCGGGACCGGCTGGTAGTCAAAGCTAAAGGCCTTAGGGCGTTTAGCATGCTCGAGTCACTTATCCTCGAAGACAGCTTGACGCCAACGTCGCAAGAACATGCAGGCTTCCTCCGATGGCAGGTTGTAATAGGCACCGGTGTGGAGAAACGCGTTCTATCTTCGGTATCGGCTGACAATCCAAAGTGAGCAGGCGAATTCGGCACACAAGGTCACTCCCTTCGAGTTGACCAACCTGACGTGCCGCGGCTGAGCCAGCATCCACACACGGCTCCGTGCAAACGGAGGCCATCAGAGACGTTAGAGCTCGAAAGTCAGCTGCCTGACATGCCGGTTCGGCGACAAATACGGCGCACTATTAACCAAACAGGGTTGACAGCCGCCCGCCCTTTGCTAGAAAGCGAATTCCCCATGCTCCTCTCGCGAGACTTTATGAAGGTCGAAACATTCTGGAACAACGCCTTTCTTGCCGCTTTGAGTCGTGTGCCTCCGGCACAGGCAAAGGTCGAGGCTGACGAAGCAACCAGGCTTGTCATCACCCATTGGCAAGAACAGCTCTACAACTGGGGCCCTTCTATTACCCCGCGCTGGCAAGACCAAAACATCTCCGAGATACCAAGAAACCTCGAAACACCTAACGCCGCTGCCTTGGAGGGCGCGGCGCAGTAGGCGTCGCGGGATCAACACGTTGTTTGTATCCAAGAAGGCTTGCAAGATCGTCGAAAGAATGCTCCCCGAGAAGAATCGAGAGTCCGCCCTTATTTGGACCGCCAACATTGAGGGCAACGAGAACCCATGACCTCTCGAACTCTTTACTGCTAGAAGTATTTGAACGATCGACGATTTCAACCTTGCAGACCATTCCTTTAGCCGCTGAAGCGTCCTCAGGAAAGCTTGATCGAAATGTCTCTGAAAGATACTCAGCTGAGATCACTTCATCGCTTGCCGCGCTATAGCCAGGACTTTTGTCAACAAAGCCCCAAGCTTCGTCTGGCGATTCTCCTCTGAACCTAACGATTGGCGGACCGTTGACGTCGATGACCTGAAAACGCCCTTTTGGCTGATCGCTCACAGGAACGGGATTCCCCGTCTCATCATATCGATCGAGACGAATGACAATGACTCCATTTTTTGCCGCAGTAACAACGGAAACAGTATTCCCACTCATCGATAGCCTCTTTGACAGCGTATTAATCGGCGAACCTGTCGCCACCCGTTTCCCGGGAAAATGATTGAAGCTTCAGAGGTGACAACAAACACTCATCGCTGGTCTTCACAGTGTTCACTAGTCAGCTCCAACCCGTAGCGGAGAACCGCCAATCCTGGAGAGTGAGGCCCCAATCCCCTCAACTTCTCCGTAACCGTGAAGTCCCTGCTATACGTGCCATGGTGTTCGTCATCCAGCTCATGTCCAACGATTTGAGCCCTTAGCTCAGACACGACCCCAGCGCCCTGCAACTCCTGGATGAAAGTCTTTCGTAGGGAATGGAAGCCCCTCTTGGCCTCTGGCCAGCCCTTCCCTACTACCGCCAGATGGCGGCTGAAAGCCTTCGAAATCCAGTTCCCCTGGCCATTCTTGGCATCCGCTTTCGCGGCTGGGAAGAGACGCTTGCTGCCATTCGCTTTCAGCGAGTTCACCCACTCCTCGAAGCCCAATGCCAAGAGATCAGGGTGGACAGGCACGGTTCGAAGACTGACGTCGGTCTTCACTTTCTGGTGAGGACCTTCGTCTGAAATGCGGATGCAGAGGATGCCTTCTTCCTCGATCACATCCGACACCAATAGCTGCCCGACTTCCGACGCCCGCGCGCCCGTGTAAAGACCGAGCAGTGCAGCCCAGCGCGCGGCACGCGAGAGATGTCCAAAGGCCTCAGGCGCGAATAGAGCTTGGATTTGCTCCCGGTCATAGGCCTTAAAGCCCAGCTTCCGTCGCGACCGCTTCTCACGGGTCGAATAGCGCACGTGCCCTGCGGCAGGGTTATCCCCTTGGGGGTAATACCCCGAAGCCATCGCCCAATCAAAGAAGCCCCCTTTCCCGCCGACGTAACTCTGTTTGTTCGTCAGCGTGGGCGTGGAGGCGCCTTCTTGGCGCATGTGCTGATACCACCTGGCCAGGTCTGACCGATGGATGGTCGCGAGCTGGGTCTTATCTCCCAGGAAGCGGACCAATGACTCAATGGCGGTTTTCTTGATCGTGTAGGTCTTGGGAAGCGTCGAGGCCTTCAGCGTGGCCAGCCAAGCATTGCGGGCCTTGCCCAAGGTCAACGACTCCACGGCGGCCTTGGCCACCGGCGAAGACCGCGACGGAAAAGGCGTGTGGACGGCCTCGAGCAAGGGATCCTTTGCATAGATCTCTTGCATCGAGCGGAACAGCTGGACGTCTTTTTCGTCGTCCATCTGCCAGCGCTCTGTAACGGTCCCATCCGGTGCCCGGCTGCGGTGCAGCGTCAGTTCCCGCAGATCCTTGGATGCGGTAAGTCGCGCGACCAACTCATCAGCATCTTTCTTCCCCAGCTTGTCCACGCGTTGATCCCTCAACAGTGTGAAGAGACGAGCATAACCGGCCGTCAGCCACACCGCGCGCACCTTGGCCTCGGGAAGGTCTCCCGTGCGAAGCGTCCGTTTTATGACGCGACACCCCAGCACGCGCTGGAGGTCGGTGGGAACGCGCTGGCGAAACGACCACCGACCAGAGGCCAGGGAACGGGTCAAATAGTGGGGAATGCGCATGAGGTATGCGCCAATATGAGTCCTACAGCCATTGCGCCGAATCTGCCAAAAATTCCTTTAAAATCAGAATTTTATGAGGCGCTATTGGCGGAGAGAGTGGGATTCGAACCCACGGTAGGCTTGCACCTACGGCAGTTTTCAAGACTGCTGCCTTAAACCGCTCGGCCATCTCTCCGTTGTCTGGAACTGCCCGCGACCCCGTCGCGGTGAATCGCCACCCTGCCCCGGCGGCGCGCCCGGCCCCTTGCGGGCCGGACGGCATTTTCGCACGAACACCCTGCCCGTGGCTTACGACGCCTTCTTCACCTTGCCGGCGTGGGTGTTGTCGATGGCCATCGCGATGGCCTTCTCCTTCTCCTCCGAACACTTGCCACCGCAATCCAGCCGCGAGGATTCGATCTGCTGCGGCAGGTGCTCGGCCAGGAAATCGATGAACACCCGCACCGCCGGCAACATGCCCCGACGCGAGGCGAACACCGCATGGCAGATACCCTGCGGCAGGCTCCATTCCGGCAGCACCACCTCCAGCTCGCCCTTGCGCACCGCGTCCGCGCACACCGTCTCCGGCAGCAGCGTGATGCCGTAACCGTCCTTCGCCATCGACTGCAGCAGCGGGAAATCGAAACCCGCCAGGCGCGGATTCAACTCGATGCGGCGCACCTCGCCATTGGGCCCATGCAGCTCCCAGCGCTGGCGCGCCTCGTCCTCGCTGATGCTCAGCGTGACGTGTTCGGCCAGGTCTTCCGGCACCTTCGGGCGGCCAGCGCGGTTGAGGTACTTCGGACTGGCGACCAGCAACTCCTGGATCTGGCCGAAGCTGCGCATCACCAGGCTGCCGTCGTCATCCAGCTTGGCGCGCACGCGCAGGGCCACGTCGTAGCCCTCGTTGATGATGTCCACGCGGCGGTTGTTGACGTGCAACTGCAGCCGCACCTTCGGGTACTTGTCCAGGAACGCCGGCAGGATCTTGGGCAACTGCATCTGTGCCACCGCCACCGGCACGCTGACGCGCACCACGCCCCGCGGTTCCGCACTCAGGCGATCGACCACCTCGCGCGCGGCCTGCGCTTCGGCCAGCATCGTCTGCGCATGGCGGTGCACGCTCATGCCCACGTCGGTCACCGCGAAGCGGCGCGTGGAGCGCTGCAGCAGGCGCACGCCCAGGTCGGTTTCCAGCTGGCTGATGCGCCGGCTCAGGCGGGACTTGGGAATGCCCAGCGCCCGCTCGGCCGCGGCGAAGCCGCCGTGGTCCACCACCATGGCGAAGTAATAGAGGTCATTGAGGTCGTGCTGCATGAATTAGATCCACCTTTAGAACAATCAGTGACGTTTGACCACATTTACCATACAAATGCAACGACCTACAGTGTTCTCCAACGCGGTTGAGGCCGCATCCCGACCGGAGAACCACCATGAAACTATTGCATATCGACAGCAGCGCCCTGGCCGCCAATTCGGTCAGCCGACAACTGACCGCCGCCATCGTAGCCCGTTGGCAGGACACCGTGCCCGGGCTGGAGGTCACCTACCGCGACCTGGACGCCGACCCGCTGCCCCACCTGACCAACGCCGTACTGGGTGGGGGCGATGCCGCCGCCGCACAAGCCGGCGAGGCGGCGATGCAGCAGTTCCTGGCCGCCGACGTCATCGTGCTGGGCGCCCCGCGCTACAACTTCGGCGTGCCGTCCACGCTGAAGGCCTGGATCGACCGCGTGGCCGTGGCCGGCCGCACCTTCAAGTACACCGAGAACGGCCCCGTCGGCCTGGCCGGCGGCAAGCAGGTGATCGTGGCCGAGGCCAGCGGTGGCGAATACGCCGGTACGGCGATCGACTTCGTGGCGCCGTACCTGAAGCAGGTGTTCGGCTTCCTCGGCATCACCGATGTGGAGTTCATCCGTGCCGAGCGCGTGGCGTATTCGCCGCAGCACAAGGCCGAGGCCATCGAGGCCGCGCTTGCGAGCATCCCGATGCCGCTGCGCAAGGCGGCCTGAGTCTTCGGGTCGCGGGACGGGGCCGGTATGCTGCCGGCACCCGTTCCCACCGCCCGCCGATGCCCGCCCGGAACACGACGCCCGACGCGATCGACGCCCCAGAGGCGCTGGCCCTGCTGAAGGCCGCCGCCCGCCCGGACCACCGCGCCGGGCTGGCGCGCTACGGCATTCCCGACACGCACGCGCTGGGCGTACCGATGCGCGATATCCAGGCGCTGGGCAAGCGCATCGGCCGTCGTCACGCCATGGCCCAACTCCTCTGGGACAGCGGCATCTACGAAGCCCGCCTGCTGGTGGCCTTCATCGCCGATCCCACGCACCTCACCCCCACGCAGATGGACCGCTGGTGCCGCCAGTTCGACAACTGGGCGGTCTGCGACACGCTGTGCCTGCACCTGTTCGACCGCAGTCCGCATGCGTGGGGACGGATCGATGCATGGGCGCGCAAGCGCGGCGAATTCGAGAAACGCGCGGCGTTCGCGCTGCTGGCCGGACTGGCGGTTCATGACCGCCACACGCCGGATGCGCCCTTCCTCGCCGGACTGGCCCACGTGGACGCGGCCGCTGGCGACGCGCGCAACTTCGTCAGCAAGGGCGTGAGCTGGGCGCTGCGCGCCATCGGCCACCGCAATGCGGCGCTGCATGCGGAGGCGACCGCATTGGCTGCACGGCTGGCCGCCTCGGACGATGCGACGCGGCGCCGGATCGGCAAGGAGGCGCTGCGCGATCTCAACCGCCCGCTGGTGCGCGCGAAGGTGGCGAAGTCGGACAAAGGACGCGCGCAGAAAAACGTCTAGGAGTGCGCCGATCCTGCGCATCCCCTCGCCCCGCTGGGGGTTGGAAGGAAACCGATACCGCGAAGCTGTGGCTGCCTCTCCCTCTCCCTGCGAAGCGGGGAGAGGGTGCCCAACGGGCGGGTGAGGGGCGAGCGGAGACGGGATGCTTGAACCACGCAGCCTGCGCTCCACATGCGCGCACATCCAAACGCGGAAAGTCCCGCGCGAACAGCAACCCCTCATCCGCCCTCCGGGCACCTTCTCCCCGCAGGCGGGGAGAAGGGATGTGCGCCACCTTCTCCGCGCGGGAGAAGGGATACAGCGTCAGGCGATGCGCTCCACGCTGCCCATGTACGGACGCAGCACCTCCGGCACGGTGATCGAGCCGTCGGCGTTCTGGTAGTTCTCCATCACCGCGATCAACGCACGGCCGACGGCGGTGCCGGAGCCGTTGAGCGTGTGCACCGGCTCGGGCTTGCCGGTGGCGGGATTGCGCCAGCGGGCCTGCATGCGGCGGGCCTGGAAGTCTTCGCAGTTGGAGCAGGAGGAGATCTCGCGGTACATGTCCTGCGACGGCAGCCAGACTTCCAGGTCGAAGGTCCTGGTGGCACCGAAGCCCATGTCGCCGGTGCACAGCAGCATGCGGCGGTACGGCAGGCCCAGCTTCTCCAGCACGGTTTCGGCGGCGCGGGTCATGCGTTCCTGCTCGTCGTAGCTTTCCGACGGGCGCGTGATGGAGACCAGTTCCACCTTCTCGAACTGGTGCTGGCGGATCATGCCGCGCACGTCGCGGCCGCCGCTGCCGGCCTCGGAGCGGAAGCACATCGAATGCGCGGTCATGCGCAGCGGCAGGCGGGCGTCGTCGAGGATCTCGTCGCGGACGATGTTGGTCAGCGGCACTTCAGAGGTCGGGATCAGGTAGCGGCGATCACCTGCCGCGACAATATCGCCATACATCTCGGCAAAGTAACGGACCGCCGCGGGATTGGCCGGATCTACCTGCACAGCAGCCAGCCTTCTCGCACCCTCCTGGATCTTGGGAAGCTGTTTCCACGTGTCCGTCAACACCGCGCCAAATGGCAGCCGGAACAGATCCTCTTCAAACTTGGGCAGCTGTCCGGTCCCACGCATAGACTCACTGTTGACGATCAACGGCACATTGGTCTCTTCGTAGCCGTGGTCGCCGGTGTGCAAATCCAGCATGAACTGCGCGAGCGCACGGTGTAGGCGGGCCAGCTGGCCGCGCAGCACGGTGAAACGCGCGCCGGACAGCTTGGCGGCGGTGTCGGCGTCCAGCCAGCCATGGCGGGCGCCGAGTTCGACGTGGTCCTTCACCGGGAAGTCGAACGCGCGCGGTGTGCCCCAGCGGTGCTGCTCAACGTTGCCGGCCTCGTCGCTGCCCACCGGCACGCTGGCGTGCGGCAGGTTGGGGATGCCCAAGGCGATGCCTTCGATCTCGGCGCGAATCTCATCCAGCTTCACTTCCGAGGCCTTCAGCTCGTCGCCGAAGCCGGCCACTTCCGCCATCAGTGCGGACACGTCCTCGCCCTTGGCCTTGGCCTGGCCGATGGCCTTGGAGCGGGTGTTGCGCAGGTTCTGCAGTTCCTCGGTGCGCTTCTGGATCTGCTTGCGCGCGGCTTCCAGATCGGCGATGCGGGACACGTCCAGGTCGAAACCACGGGTCTCCTTGAGGCGCTGGGCGAGTTCGGCGGGCTGGGTGCGGAGCAGGACGGGATCGAGCATGGAAACAGCTGTCTGGCGTGGGAGGCCGGCATTATCGCCCATCTGCGACCGGTTGCCCGCGCGGTTAACCGCGGCTGTGCAAGAATCGGCGCGACTTCACCGGTGATTCCCATGTCGGCCCAGCAACCGCACGAACCGCACTTCACCTTCCGCCTGCCCCGCACGGCCCTGCGCAACGCCGCCATCGCCTTCGGCATCGGCCTGCTGCTGTTCGCGATCGTCTGGTGGGCGGGCCGCGACGACGGGTTCTACACGCCGGAAGCCACGGTGCCTGGCAAATCGCTGCCGGTCGAGGCGCTGCCCGAACCCCTTTCCACTGGCGATGGCGCGAGCGGCATGGAAGAACCCGCACCGCGACCGCCCACCGAGGAGCGCCCGCAACTGGTGGAAGAAAAGCCGATGCCCGCGCCCGTGCCGGAGACCCCGGTACCCACGGCACCGGCCAATGCGACGCCGGCGGCGGCAGGTATTCCGCTCGCCCCCGGCGATGTGCCGGTGCCGATCCCCGGCCAGACACCCGCGCCCGAGTACCCGCCCTCTGCCATGCGCAATGGCGCGGAGGGCACGGTGATGGTGCGGGTGGAAGTGGGTGCGGATGGCGTTCCCACGTCGGTCGATGTGGCCCAGCGCAGCGGCTCCCGTGATCTGGATCGCGCTGCGGTGGCGGCCGTGCGTCGCTGGCGCTTCCAGCCGGCGCAGCGCGATGGCCAGGCGGTGCCGGGCGCGGTGACGGTGCCGATCGACTTCAAGATGCGGTGATGGCATGGGCCATGCGCGATCACTGAAACGCATCGCAGCCTGGTCCGCGGCATCATTGATCGCCCTGTGCGTCTGCGCATGGCTCTGGTCCCTGCGCAGCCCAACCGTCCACGACCCGTTGGGCGACGAGCCAGGCGAGACTTGGGTGAAGGGCCGCGGCTATTCGCATGCTGTGCGGCTGATGGACTCCGGGCGCTACGCGATGCAAACCCAGTGCGATATCTGCGCTGCGCCGCTCCAGTCGGGCACGTGGACGCGACAAGACAGCACGCTCGTGCTGCGGCACGCATCCGGTTCGGTTGCCATGGAGCTTGTGCCTGTCACCGTGATGGGCTGCGAAGCGCTTGCAAGACGAGGCGAACAGAACGTGCGCGCGCCAGGCAGCGTCTACTTCAAACGGGATGACCGATGCGCGGATGCGTTTTGACAGCGGATATGCATTGCTGAACCGTTGTTCCGCTAGCTGAACTTCGCCCCGCCTGCTTCATCGCGACATCACGCATCGCAAACATCGCCCCGCCAAGACTCGGCCCCGTTCCAACGCGAAACCCACAACGCGAAACGGAGGTTCACATGTCGATGCCCACAAACAACGAGTACCGCACCCCGGATACCGGGGAAGACACCACGATGGAACCGCGCCGCACGACGTCGCCCGTGCTGCTGATGCTGCTTGCGTTCACCGTGACGGCCACCGGCCTGATCTGGTGGAGCCAGTCCCGGACGACCCGGGACGTGCCGGTCGCCACGATGCCGGCGCCGGTGATCGAGAACGAAGCGGCCACGACTCCAGCAAAAGAACGTGCAACGGCAGCCGCAAACCGCGCGCGCACCGAGCGCCCGGCTACCCGCCAGGCCGCGATCAGCCGTGACGCGCGACCGCTGTCGGGCAACGCCGAGCCGAAGTATCCGGCTTCCATGCTGCGCGCTGGCGTGGGCGGCACGGTCGTCGTCCAGGCCGAACTGGATGCCAACGGCAATCCGGTCAACGTGCGCGTGATCGAGCGCAGCGGTGAGCGCGACCTGGATCGCGCCGCGCTGAGCGCGGTGCGCCAGTGGCGTTTCGAGCCGGCCATGCGCAATGGCAAGGCGATCGCCAGCAGCGTTAAGGTACCGGTGGACTTCAAGCCGATCTAAGCGCTGCCCCGCTCCGCACAGGGAGCTCACGAGGAAAGAAAAGGGGGACGCGCGCAAGCGTCCCCCTTTCTCATGTCTCGCTATTGTAGGAGCGACGTGAGTCGCGACCGTGATCCTTCCGCAACAGGATCACGGCAAGCAACCGCGGGATAGGCGCGGAACGGGAGAGCAACACACGAACCCGGGGTCTGCGGTCGCGACTTACGTCGCTCCTACAGAAGCGAAAGTGTCACGCCTTCCGCAACGCAAACCCCGCGCCGGTCGCCAAGCCGTCGTAGTTCGGGAACGAGGTCGCCACGTTGGCGACATCGCCGATGCGCACCTCGCCGGTTGCGACCTGCCCGGCGATGGAGAACGCCATCGCGATGCGGTGGTCGCCGTGGGAATCCACGGTGCCGCCATGCAGCGGGCCCGGAAAGATCGTCGCGCCATCGGGCGTCTCATCGATTCGCAGGCCCAGGGCACGCAGACCGTTCGCCATCGCCGCGAGGCGGTCGGATTCCTTCACCCGCAGTTCCGCAGCGCCGCGCACAACCGTGGGGCCGTCCGCCGCTGCCGCCGCGACGAACAGCGCGGGGAACTCGTCGATCATGTCCGGCACCAGCGCTTCCGGCACTTCGATGCCGTGCAGCGGCGCGTGACGCACCACCAGATCGGCCACCGGCTCGCCGCCGTGCTCGCTGGCATTCTCTTCGCTGATGTCCGCGCCCATTAGGCGCAGTGCCTGCAACAGGCCGGTGCGACGCGGATTCAGGCCGACGGCGCGCAGGCGCAGTTCGGAGCCGGGAATGATGCTGGCGGCGACCAGGAAGAACGCGGCCGACGAGAAATCCGCGGGCACGGCGATGTCGGTGGCCTTCAGCCGCTGCCCGCCGCGCAGGCGCGCGAAGCCGGGCGAGAAGTCGATGTCCACGCCGAACGCCTTCAGCATGCGCTCGGTGTAGTCGCGGGTGGGATGCGGCTCGCGCACGACGGTTTCGCCATCGGCATACAGGCCCGCCAGCAGTACGGCGGACTTCACCTGGGCACTGGCGACTTCCAGCGTGTAGTCGATGCCCGCCAGCGGCTGGCCGCCGTGGATGCGCAGCGGTGGCAGGCCGCCTTCTTCGGTGTCGATGCGCGCGCCCATCGAGGAAAGCGGCCCGGTGACGCGGCGCATGGGGCGCTTGGACAAGGATTCGTCGCCGACCAGCACGCTGTCGAAAGGCTGCGCGGCCAGCAGGCCCGCGAGCAGCCGCATGCCGGTACCGGCGTTGCCGCAGTCGAGCGCGCCGTCGGCAGCCTTCAGGCCATCCACGCCGACGCCATGGACGATGCGGCGCGACGGCGACGGGGTTTCCATCTGCACGCCCAGGCGCGAAAAGATCGCGGCAGTGGCACGGGTGTCCTCGCCTTCAAGGAAGCCGTCGATCGTCGACGTGCCATCGGCGAGTGCGGCGAACATCACCGCGCGGTGCGACACCGACTTGTCACCAGGGATGTGGAGGGTGCCGCGCAGGGGTTGGCCGGTGGAGGCGATCCAGTCTTGTGTCATGGGAGCTGTGATTCGTGATTCGTGATTCGTGAGGAGCGATTCGATGAGCGGCGTTCGGATTGGGCGTAATCAGTGCGATGGCAAATCACGAATCCCCAATCACGAATCACGGCGCTCAAGGCACCGCAACGGGGTACGAGCCCAGCACCTTGATCTGCGCCGAATGCTGCTTCAGTTCGGCCAGCGCCTGCTTCATCGCCTCGTCGTCGATGTGGCCAGCGAGGTCGATGAAGAAACCATACTCCCACTTCGCGTGGTGCGAGGGACGCGACTCGATGCGATTCATGCTGATGCCGTGGCGGGCGAACGGACTGAGCACGTCGAACAGCGCGCCGGGCTTGTCGTGGATGAAGACCAGCACCGAGGTGCGATCGTGGCCCGACGGCGGGAAGATGCTGCGCCCGATCACCAGGAAGCGCGTGGTGTTGTCCTTGTCGTCCTGGATCGGGCTCATGACGACTTTCTTGAGGCCGTACACATGGGCGGCGCTTTCGCCGCCGATGGCGGCTGCGTCGTCATTGCCACGCGCGCGGCGCGCGCCTTCGGCATTGCTCGACACCGGCACCTTCTCGACCTTGGGCAGATTGGCGCGCAGCCAACCCGCGGTCTGCGCGAAGGACTGCGGGTGCGCATAGATGCGTTCGATGTCGTCGATGCGGCCGGTGCGCGACATCAGGAACTGGTGCACGCGCAGTTCGACTTCGCCGCAGATCTTCAGGTCGGAGGTGAGGAACATGTCCAGGGTGATCTGGATGGTCCCCTGCCCCGAGTTCTCCACCGGCACCACGCCGAAATCGGCGTTTCCGCTGGCCACTTCCTGGAACACCTCTTCGATGCTGGCCAGCGGAAGACCATGCGCCGAGCGGCCGAAGTGCTTGAGCACCGCCTGCTGGCTGAAGGTGCCCTCCGGGCCGAGGTAACCGATCTTCAACGGTTCCTGCTGCGCCAGGCAGGCGGACATGATCTCGCGGAAGACGTGCACCAGCACTTCGTCGCTGAGCGGGCCTTCGTTGCGGTCCACCACCATGCGCAGCACCTGCGCCTCGCGCTCGGGACGGTAATAGTCCACCGCGGCAGCCAGCTTGCCCTTGGCCTTGCCGACCTGGTGGGCGAAGCGTGCGCGCTCGGCGATCAGCGACTGGATCTGGCGGTCGATGCCATCGATCTTGGCGCGTACGTCGGAGAGGGCGGGAGCGGCGGGGGTCGTGGCGTCGGTTTTCTTGCCTTTCGCAGGCTTGGCGGAGGGTTTGCTGGGCTTGGAAGCCATTGTTGTTGTGTCCTGTGTTGCCTTCTGTAGGAGCGACGTAAGTCGCGACCTGGATGTTGACGGTCGCGACTTACGTCGCTCCTACAACAACGACCCGAATCATCCGTTGCGCTGCTGGAAATCGCGCATGAACTCCACCAACGCCTGCGCGCCTTCCACCGGCAGCGCGTTGTACAGCGAGGCGCGAATGCCGCCGACTGCCTTGTGCCCCTTCAGCGCCAGCAGGCCGGCTGCTTTGGATTCGGCCACGAAGCGCGAAGTCAGCGTCTCGTCGGGCAGGAAGAACGGGATGTTCATCCGCGACCGCACGGCCGGGGCCACTTCATTGCGGTAGAAGCCACCCGATGCATCGATGGCACCATAGACCAGCGACGACTTCATGGCGTTGCGGCGCGCGAATTCGGACACGCCGCCTTCGGCAAGCATCCACTTGAACACCAGCCCGGCCAGGTACCAGTTCCAGGTCGGCGGCGTGTTGAGCATGGAGTCGCGGGCGGCGTGCGAGCGGTAGTCGAAGATGTCGGCGCGCGGCTGGCCGCTGCGTTCGAACAGATCTTTGCGGATGATGACCACTGCAACGCCCACCGGGCCCAGATTCTTCTGCGCGCCGGCATAGATCACCCCGTACTTCGACACATCCAGCGGCTCGGAGGCGATCGACGAACTGAAGTCGGCGAACAGCGGCACCTCGCCGACGTCCGGGGTATCGCGAAACTCGACGCCGTGGATGGTCTCGTTGGCGGTGATGTGCACGTAGGCGGCACCGGGCGTGAGCTTCCAGGTGTCGCGCGGCGGGATGTCGTGGAAGCCGCCGGCCTCGCCGTCGGCGGCGATGTTGACGGTGCAGTACGGCTTGGCCTGTTTGATCGCGGTCTTGCCCCAGTGCCCGGTCACCACGTAGTCGACCACCTGGCCGGGGGCGGCGAAGTTCAGCGCCAACAGGGCCTGGTGGGTGGTGGCACCACCGGACAGGAACAGCACGGCGTAGTCGTCCGGGATGCCGACCAGGGCGCGCAGGTCGGCCTCGGCCTGTGCGGCCACGACGATGAAATCCTGGCTGCGGTGGCTGATTTCCACGATGGACGCGCCGATGCCGTTCCAGTCGAGCATCTCGGCCTGGGCCTGCCGCAATACCGACTCGGGCAACGTGGCGGGACCGGCACTGAAGTTGAACGCGCGCGTCATGGGGCACCTGGAAGGATGAACGGCTAGTATGCCGCAGCGCATCCGTTGCAGGGGCAACCATGCGAACGTTGGGGCATGAAATGCGGACGGACTGCATCCCGCACCGGGCCATGGCCGTATAGGCTTGCGACAGGTCGTCCGCGAGCCGGGAATTTTCCCGCCGTACAGACGTCCAAGATCCTCTGCAACGTTCCGGAGCTCCCCCATGTCCCTGCGCGACGCCTTGCGAATCCCCTCCTCCGAGATCACCGACGAGTCCGTATACCGGGAGCGCCGCGCCCTGCTGCGTGCTTTCGCGATGGCGCCGGCGCTTGCCCTGTCCGGTTGCGCCGAGGCCGAGCCGCCGCCTCCGCCGAGGATCGCGGTGACACCCGAGCAGGCGCGGTCCGGATTCCGCACGACGGAAGAACTGACCCGTTACGAAGACGTGGCCAGTTACAACAACTTCTACGAGTTCGGCACCGGCAAGGCCGACCCGTCCACCGCACGCAAGACATTGAAGACGTCGCCGTGGTCGGTGGTGGTGGGCGGCGAATGCGCGAAGCCGGGCCGGATCTCGCTGGAAGATCTTGTGAAGGGCCTGACACCCGAAGAGCGTATCTACCGCCTGCGCTGCGTCGAAGGCTGGTCGATGGTGATCCCCTGGCTGGGCGTGCCGTTGGGTGAGGTACTGAAGAAGTTCCAGCCCACTTCCAAGGCGAAGTACGTCGCCTTCACCACCCTCGCCGATCCGGTGCAGATGCCGGGCGTGCGCTATTCGTCGATCAACTGGCCTTACCGCGAAGGGCTGCGCATCGACGAGGCGATGCATCCCCTCACCCTGCTGGCCACCGGCCTGTACGGCAAGCCGCTGCCGCAGCAGAACGGCGCGCCACTGCGGCTAGTGGTGCCGTGGAAGTACGGCTTCAAGAGCATCAAGTCCATCGTCGAGATCAAGTTCGTCGAAAAAATGCCGGAAACCGCGTGGCACGACCTGCAGCCGTCGGAGTACGGCTTCTTTTCCAACGTGAACCCGAGCGTCGACCATCCACGCTGGAGCCAGAAGACCGAACGCCGCATCGCCGGCAAGCAGAGCAAGCTGTTCGCCGAGCGCATCCCGACACGCATGTTCAATGGCTATGCCGACCAGGTCGCCTCGATGTACGCCGGCATGGACCTGAAGAAGTGGTACTGAGGCAAGGTCCGGAAACCACGCCCTGAGCCTCTGCGTGGGTCGCGCGTCCTGGTTCCGCGGGTGGTGACCACGCCATTCGCAGGCCCGTCGGTGGTGAGCTTCAACGCCATCCGTGGTGAGCCTGTCGAGCCGCGCTCTTGCCGGATAACCCAGATATCACCTCCTTCCCGACACCGACCCAGCCACGCATGCCCAAGACTTCCCCGCGCATCATCGCCGCCAAGACCCTGGTCCATGCCCTCGCGCTCACCCCGCTGGCGATCCTGGCCTGGCAGTTCCACGACGTCTGGCGCAACGGCAGCGACGCCCTGGGCGCGGACCCGGTGGCCGAGATCGAACACCGCACGGGACTGTGGGCGCTGCGCCTGCTGATGGTCGCGCTGGCCGTCACGCCGCTGCGCCAGCTGACGGGGCAGTCGGCGTTGCTGCGCTTCCGGCGGATGCTCGGCCTGTACGCGTTCTTCTACGCCACGCTGCACCTGGCGGTATACCTGGGCCTGGACCTGCGCGGTTACTGGACCCAGATCTTCGAGGACATCGTCAAACGTCCCTATATCACCGTCGGCTTCACCGCCTGGCTGCTGCTGGTGCCTTTGGTCATCACATCGACGCTGGGATGGATGCGCCGCCTCGGCCGTCGCTGGGGCCAACTGCACAAGCTCGTGTATGCCATCGGCGTGCTGGCCGTGCTGCATTTCTGGTGGCTGGTGAAATCCGACATCCGCGAGCCGTTGCTGTACGCGGCCATCCTCGCCGCCCTGCTGGGCTGGCGTGCGTGGAAGCGGTTCAGCCCGCGCCGAACAGCAGCAGTGCGCTGAGCGCACCTGCCATCAACAAGGCCGCGAGCAGCAGCCAGGGCCAGCGCAACACCGATGACGATGACGCCGGGGCGGTGTCGCCAGCGGCCGGTGCCGGCCCCGTTTCGTCCTGCTGCACAGCCTCGTCCGACTTGGCGCTGGGTGCCCACGGCACTTCCAGAACGAAACGATGCTGGGCATCGAAGACGATCTGGTCGCCGGCCACGAGCAGTGCGTCGCGCACGGCCACACCGTTCACCCGGGTGCCGTCGGCGGATCCGAGGTCGCGCAGAAGGACGCGTTCACCACGCAGCTCCAGCCGCGCGTGCCGCTCGGCGAATGCCGGATCGTCAACGCGGATATGGGCGTCGCGCGCACGCCCGACCACACGCGGCTGCTCGAGCGAAATGCTCTTGCCGTGGTACTTGCCCCCAAGGCCCCGCAGCACCACGCGGACATCGCCTTGGCCGGCGTCGCTTTCCCGGAGGTCGGCGGCCGATTGGTAGCCCGACTGCAGCAGCAGCTCCACGCCTTCCACGTACACCGCATCGCCGGGCCGCAATACCGCCATGCGCTTCACCGGACGGCCGTTGATGTGCACACCCCGCATGCCGTTGGCCACCTGCAGCCAGAGGCCGCGCCGGTCAACGCAGATCTGCGCGAGCAGTGCGCCCTGCGGCGAATCCCCTACACCCACGGTACCTGCCGCTTCACGCACGATGCGATGCACGCCGGTGGTGAGCGGCCGGTCGGGCGAAGGGCGGTTTGCGAAGTGAAGTCTGAGGTTCTGCACGCCCCGGGAGCCTATCAGGTTGGGGCCCATCCGGCAGCCCCGGCTTGGCATATGCCGCCACGCTGCGCAGAATAGCGCCGCACAAAGGGAGCCTTCGCATGGCCAGCATCGACATCCTCCATCCGCATTCCAAATCGCCCAAGCAGGCGCGCAAGGCAGTCGAAGACGTGGCAAAGAAACTGTCCGAGCGCTTCGACATGGACTACGGCTGGGACGGCGACACGCTGAACTTCAGCCGTTCGGGTGTGGAAGGAAGAATCGCCCTGCTCGCCGACACGCTGCGCGTTACCGCCAACCTGGGCTTCCTGCTGTCGGCGATGAAAGGCCCCATCGAGGCCGAGATCCGTCGGGTCCTGAGCGACAAGTTCGACTGAACGTCAGTCGCGGAACGGGTCGGGCTCGTCCTCGAACAATCGCTGCGACACGGCGCGCTCTGCCCGCTCGATGTCGCGCACGAAAGCCTTGCCGTCGCCCAGTGCGGCGAAGGCAGCGAAGCCCCGCTCCAGGAATCCCTGCAGTTCCCCAAGCCCGGTCGCCCTTGCCGGCCCACGGGACAGTTTGAGCAGCGTGGCCACGCCGGGCGTCTTCACCGCCCGCGCCAGGCCCACGCCCACCTCGGCGATAAGGTCGATCTGGTGCCCGCGCAGGCGTTGCAGGCCCACCTCACGATAGGCACGCCCGTACAGCCCGGCGTCCAGCTTGCGGCGATTCGGTGCCAGCTGGTGCAGCGCCTCGGCCATCCGAATGTCCAGCGCGTGCGTCAGCACGCCCAGTTCGATCCCGTGCGCCACGGTATCCAGCACGGCACCGGGCAGCAGGCGCTGCATCATCGGCATCACCTTGGCGACATTGGCGTCGCGCTTGCTGAAATCGTGGTCGCCATAGACGTCGGTCAGGAAGAACATCGCCGCCGCGCGCCGCGTCGGGTCGTTCAGGAAGTGCTCGAAGCTGGTCTCCAGCCGTGCTGCCTGCCAGCGCCGCAGCTCCGGCAGCCAGCGCAGCCGGTTGCGGGGCTCCTGCACCGGATCATGCAGGGCCTGGTGCCAGGCCAGGCGCCTGCCAACGCGTTCGATCAAGGGATTTCCTGAGGTCATGCCGGCCATGATCCGGGCCCGCCGGGGGCGCCGCAACCCGGCGGCAGGTCGGCTACACTCGGGCGGCAAGGTCACCACGGGTAGTACATGCTTTCGATCCACAGTGCACGGCGGCGGGGCCACAACGGCAAGATCGGGCTGGCCATCGCCGGCGGCGGCCCCATCGGGGGCATGTACGAGCTGGGCGCGCTGCGTGCCCTGGACGAAGCCCTCGACGGCCTGGACCTGACCCGGATGGACTGCTATGTCGGCGTCAGTTCCGGTGCATTCCTCGCCGCCGGGCTGGCCAACCGGATGGGCACGGCCGAGATGTGCCGCATCTTCATCACCGGCACCAGCGACGATGCGGAATTCAGGCCCGAAACCTTCCTGCGCCCGAATGTCGGCGAGTACCTGCGCCGTGCGGCCAGCCTCCCGGGCCTGTACGCCGACTGGCTGAACCGCCTGGTGCGCAATCCGCGCCGCGCGACGCGCTGGTCCGACATGTTCCTGCGTTTTGGCGGCCTGGTACCCACCGGCATCTTCGACAACGAGGAAGTGGAGCGTTTCCTGCGCGACATTTTCAGCCGCCGAGGCCGCAGCAATGATTTCCGCACACTCGACGCGGATCTCTTCGTCGTTGCGGTCGACCTCGACAGCGGCGAGGCCGTGCGCTTCGGCGAGGAAGGCTGGGACGACATCCCGATCTCGCGCGCCGTGCAGGCCAGTTCCGCCCTGCCCGGCCTGTATCCGCCGGTGGAAATCGGCGGCCGCCATTTCCTCGACGGCGCCCTGCGCCGGACCATGCATGCGAGCACGGTACTGGATCGCGGCATCGACCTGATGATCGGCATCAACCCGCTGGTGCCGTTCGATGCGAACCAGGCCACGCCCCAGGCCGACGAGGCTGAACAGGTGGGCCTGGCAAGCGGTGGCCTGCCGGCCGTGCTGTCGCAGACCCTGCGCACACTGCTGCAGTCGCGCATGCAGATCGGCATGGAGAAGTATCCGCATCGCTACCCCGATATCGACCAGCTGGTGTTCGAGCCCAATTCGGACGACAGCGAACTGTTCTTCACCAATCTCTTCAGCTTCTCTTCGCGCCACCGGGTCTGCCAGCTGGCCTACCGCAACACGCTGGCCGACCTGCGCAAGCGCGCGTCGGTGCTCAAGCCCATGCTGGCCGTGCACGGCATCCGCTACAACGAGGACATCGTCAACGACCGCCACCGCTCCATCCTCGATGGGCTGGACGTGATGCCGCGGATGACCGAAACCACGGCGCGCCTGCGGCGTGCCCTGGACGACGTGGACCAGCTCGTGTCGCGGCATCGCGCGGCCCGTCGCGGCTGATGCGCTCACGGCCGCGTCACCGCCTGGTGTGAAAACTCTAGACAGCACGCCGATTCTGGTGCGCAATCCCCGACACCAACCACCGACGGAACGCCATGGCCACGCTGAAGAAATCCGCACGCAAGAAGACCGCTTCTGCATCCGCTTCCAAGAACGACAACCTGCAGGCCCAGGCCGAGCAGATGTCCAAGCGCCTGGGCGAATCCGCACAGCAGGTATGGCTGGCAGGCGTGGGCGCTTTCGGGCGCGCGCAGGCCGAAGGCACCAAGCTGTTCGAAACGCTGGTGAAGGAAGGTCTGTCGCTGGAGCAGACCACGCGCAAGGTGGCAGGCGGCAAGGCCCAGGCCATGCGCGATGCGATGGAGACCACCGTCGGCCAGGCGCGCGAACGCGCGTCGGATACCTGGGACCGTCTGGAGAAGGTGTTCGAAGAACGCGTGCATCGCGCGCTGCGCCGTCTCGAGGTGCCCAGCCGCGAGGATCTGTCCGCGCTCATTGATCGTGTTGACGCACTGAATGCCCAACTGCGCACGATGGGCGGTGCATCGGCCACCAAGCCGTCCCGTGCCAAGCGCAGCACCAAGCCGGCCGTCAAAAAACCGGCACCTGCCGCGAAGAAAACGCCCGCGAAACGTGCAGCGCGCAAGAAGGCTGCACCATAAGGCTGCATGCGCATTTTCATGCGTATTCCTGAATAAAATTTTGTTGCGTGGCAACATCGAATGACGTAACAATCATTCCAGCCCGCCAGTCCATCGAAGTTCGTTTGCTCCCCTCCCCTTACGGCTTCGGACTGGCGGGCTTTTCTTTGCCCGCCGTCCGGCGCGGGCACCCGCCAGCACAGACAGCCGTGGGTGCGGCCCGGTAGAATCGCGGGCCTAATAACAACAACGCACCCGCGACGCATGTCCATTTGGCTCCTCGGTTTGGCGGTCACCCTTGTGACCGGTGCGGCAGCCACCGCCTATCTCTGGCTTGTGCGGCGCCCCAGCGACGAAATGTCCTACGGGCTGCACGCCCTGTCCGGATTGCGCTGGAGGGAGTTCTCGAAACTCGTCCTTGCCGCGATGGCAGGCCGTGGCCTGGTCGAAACCGGCCCCGATCCCCAGGAATCCCGCGAACCCCAGACGACCTTCCTGCTCGCGCGCGGCCAGGAAAAGTGGCTGCTCTCGTGCAAGCACGGTTCGGCCTACCGGATCGCTGCTGCCCCGGTACAGGAACTTGCCGCCAGCATCCGCCTGGGTGCGGCCAGCGGCGGCATCCTCGCCACCGAGGGCAAAGTGGAAAAGGAAGGCCGCGAGGCGGCCCAGGGCAACAACATCGAGTTGCTCGATGGGCCGCGGCTGTGGCCGGAAGTCCGACACCTTGTCGAGCCGAGCCTGCGCGAGCAGATCGTGACGTATGCATCGGCACGCGCCAAACGGCATGTCGGCATCAGCTGGCTCGGGGCGGTGACGCTCGGTGCCCTCGCCATGGCGGGATGGGCAGGAAGGCAGGCGGCGGACACGAGCGTCGATGCACGGCCAGCAGCACCCGCACCGGCACGGACGATCAGCGCACCCGCCACGCCTGCGCCGCAGGAAGCCTTCCGCGAACCGACGCAGGAAGAGCTCGAAGCGCAGATGCGCAGCGTGCTCCAGGCGCTGTCGAAAACCCCCGGCATCACCCGCGGCGTCTGGCAGACCAAGCTGACGTTGAGTATCGATCGGGCGGGCAGCGAGAACGACATCTGGCCGTCGATCTGCCTCGAGCTGGAGCGCTACCCGGCCCTGCGCGCCACCCGCGTGCAACTCAACCCCCCACCGGGCAGCAGCGAGCCGGTGCGCTGGCGCCAGTGCAAGACGATGTGATTCCGCCGCGACACTTCGTCGCTGTGCGCCCGGGCAGCGCTGCCGGATGATCGTGCTGCCGTCGACCCGCCTTCCGATCCGATGAACGATCCTGCCGCTCCCACGCCCTACGACCGCATCGGCGGTGAAGCCGGCCTGCGCCGGATGGCTCAACGCATGTACGCGCTGATGGACACGTTGCCGGAAGCCGCCGCCGTCCGCGCGCAACATCCGGCCACGCTCGACGGCAGCGAGCAGAAGCTGTTCGAATTCCTCAGCGGCTGGCTGGGTGGCCCACCGCTGTTCACGCAGAAGCACGGCGCCCCGATGCTGCGCGCCCGCCACCTGCCCTTCCGGATCGGCATGGAGGAAGCCAGCGGCTGGCTGGCCTGCTTCCATGGCGCGATGGTCGAGACGGTTGAAGACGCCGAGCTACGCGACTTCCTGTGGCGCCGGATCGAACCGCTGGCGCTGCATATGCGAAACATGCAGGCGGTGCCGTTGCGATGGGCGGATCCGCAACAGGCCTGATACCGGGTTGCAATCTCGACGACACGCCTTAGCGCGTCGTCGGCCAGCACGCCACTACCAGTGAACACCTCGCATCAGCGAGGCAAACGCGATCTGCTCCTGGCTGGGCGCGGCTTCCTTCAACGCCTTGCGATCGCCCTTGGCCGCGGCCGAATCCGGGAACAGTTCGAACGCGGTGTTCATCACCACCTCGTAGGCCTTCGGTGCCACTGCATTGACCAGTGCAGCGAAGATGCCCAGGCGCGTGGCGATGCGGCTGGGCTTCTCGATGATGGCCTTCACCAGCAGGTCGGCGGCTTCCTCCGGCGACAGCGTCGGCACGCTGTCGTACATCTTGGTCGGCGCGATCATCGGCGTCTTCACCAGCGGCATGTTGATGGTGGTGAAGCTGATGCCCTTGCCCGACAACTCGCCCTGCGCGCACCGGCTGAACGCATCCAGCGCCGCCTTCGATGCGACGTAGGCCGAGAAACGCGGTGAATTGGCCAGCACGCCGATCGAACTGATGTTGATGATGTGGCCCTTGCGGCGCTCGGTCATCTTCGGCAGGAAGCCCATGATCAGGCGGATGCTGCCGAAATAGTTCAGCTGCATCGTGCGCTCGAAATCGTGGAAGCGGTCGTAGCTGGCCTCGATGGAACGTCGGATCGAGCGGCCGGCATTGTTGATCAGGATGTCGACATGGCCATGCTCGTCCAGCACCATCTTCACCAGCCGGTCGCAGTCGGCCATGTCGGCCAGGTCCGCGGTATAGGCGAACACCTTGCCGCCCGCCTTCTTCATGTCGTCGCGGGCCTTGAACAGTTCTTCCTCGCCACGCGCCACGATGATCGTGGTGGCGCCGGCCTCCGCCACGCGTTGCGCCGTCGACAGGCCGATGCCGGACGAGCCGCCGGTGATGACCACCACCTTGTTGCGCACCTTGCCCTTCAGCGAGCGGTCGATGAACAGGTCCGGATCAAGGTGGCGCTCCCAGTAATCCCACAGGCGCCACGCGTAGTCGTCCAGGCGTGGCACGGCGATGCCGCTGCCCTTCAGCGCCCGCTCGGTCTCGCGGCTGTCGAAGCGCGTCGGATAGGTGATGAACTTCAGTACTTCCTTCGGGATCTTGAAGTCGCGCAGCAGCATGCCGATGAAGCGTCGCACCGGCGGCAGGTTGCCCACCGCCATGCGGATGCTGCCCGGCACGAAGGCGAACATGCGCGCGTCGATGCGCATGGTCATCTCCGGCGCATGTCCGGCGCGGCAGAACGTGTTGAGCACCTCGCCCACGCGCATCGGCTCCGGATCGGTCAGGTGGAAGGTGTGACCATCGAGCTTGGGCTTGTGCGCGATGTGGTCCATCGCGTCGGCGACGAAGTCCACCGGCACGATGTTGATGCGCCCGCCTTCGATGCCCAGCACCGGCACCCACTGCGGCAGCAGTTCGCGCAGCTTCTTGATCAGAGTGAAGAAATAGTACGGACCGTCGATCTTGTCGATCTCGCCGGTCTTCGAATGGCCCACCACCATGCCCGGGCGGTAGATGCGCCACTTGATGCGCTTCTCGTTGCGCACCAGCCCTTCGGACTCGTGCTTGGTCCGCAGGTAGGGATCGTCCAGGCCTTCGGCTTCGTCGAACATGTCCTCGCGGAAGATGCCCGGGTACAGGCCGGCCGCCGCGATGGAACTGGTGTGGTGGAAGCAGCCGGCTTTCAGTGCGGCGGCCAGATCGAGCGCATGCTGGGTGCCGTCGATGTTGGCGGCCTGTTGCGCTTCGCGGGTCGCGGTCAGGTCGTAGATGGCCGCCAGATGGAAGAAGTGCTTCACCTTGCCGGTCAGTGCACGCAATTGTGCGGGCGTCAGGCCGCACTTGGGCTTGGTCATGTCGCCGTGCACCACGGACACGCGCTTCATGTCCCAGCCTGCCTTCTTGGCAATGGCATCGAACTTCTTCTGCGAGTCCTTGCGGACCAGCACGTAAACCGTCCCGCTGCGCTTGAGGAGGTTGCCGACCAGATAGCGACCGATGAATCCCGTGGCGCCCGTGACGAAATAGCTCATGACTGCCCCATCCCTCAAGTTGTGTGGGCCAGCCCCTCCGACCGCCCTGCGTCGTAACTTGCCAGAGCCATCCGGTTTCGACAATCCCGTCACGGATTGACCGCCTGCATTACCCGTGGTGTGATGGCCTCGATCACTGGGAGGGATCATCCATGGCCGATCTGAAGAGCGCATTCGAACAAGCATCCAGGGACATCCAGACGCTGTCCGAGCGTCCGGACAACGACACCCTGCTGCGGCTTTACGGGCTGTACAAGCAGGGCTCGGAAGGTGATGTGAAAGGAGACAAGCCCGGATTCTTCGACTTCGTCGGCACCGCCAAGTACGAAGCCTGGGCCAAGCTCAAGGGCACCGCGCCCGAGGATGCCCAGAAGAAATATGTGGATCTGGTAAAGAAACTCGTCGCCTAGTGGCACGCGATACCCGCCAGCGCATCCTCGACGCCGCCCTGGCGATGTTCAACTCACAGGGCGAGCCCCACGTCACGACCAACCATATCGCCGACGAGCTGGAGATCAGCCCGGGCAACCTGTACTACCACTTCCGCAACAAGGACGACATCATCGAACAGCTCTTCGCGCGGTACGAAGAGCGGATGGACGCGGCGCTGACGCCCCCCACCGACCGGTTGCCGGGTCTGGAGGACATCTGGCTGCAGCTGCACCTGGTGTTCGAGTGCATCTGGGACTACCGCTTCCTGTATCGGGACCTGGTGGAGATTCTGAGCCGCAACCGGCGACTGCGCATGCGCTTCGCGCGCATCCTCCGGCGCGCCGACGACAGCGCGCATGCGGTGATGCGCGGCATGGGCCATGCCGGAGTGATGCGCGCATCGGCAGCGGAACTGGCCGCCACGGCCACCAACGTCCTGGTGGTGTCCACCTTCTGGTTGAACTACGCCTCCACGCGCGGCGAGAAGGACGAACAGGTCGCCATCCGCCAGGGCATCGTGCAGGTGATGATGCTGGTGGCTCCGTTCCTGCGCGACGCGGAACGCGTGCACCTGAACACGCTCACGCAGGCGTATACCCACTAGCGAGCCCCTCCTGCACGTGCTTCGGCGAAGCCAGGAATCAGGCCGCCGCCAGCGCATCACCCAGCCGCGCCGATGCCGCACGCAGTTCGGGCAACAGGCCGCGATCGTCCAGCATCTCGAAATCCGGCCCTACCAGGGCCAGCAGCGCGAGCAGCGCATCGACGGATTCGGCACCCAGTTCCAGCACGCAGTGATGCGCATCGCCCGCTTCCAGGATCCCGCACCAAGTAGGAACCCGTGCCGCCTGCTCCTCCACCGATCCCGGCAGCCGCAGCCTCACCTGGAAGCGGGTGAACGGCTGGCTGATCGACTTCGCGACATAGTCCGCCACGTCGCCGGGAAACTCCCGCGGCGGGAACTGGGTGCCGGTGTCATGCAGCGCCTGCACACGGTCCACGCGGAACGTCCGCCAGTCCTCGCGTTTCAGATCCCATGCCACCAAGTACCAGCGACTGCCGGTATGCACCAGGCGCAGCGGTTCGATCAGCCGCTCGCTGGCGCGCTGCGTGCGGTCGCGGTACTGCATGCGCAGGCGGAAGCCGTCGCGGCAGGCACCGGCGATGCGCAGCAGAGCGTCCACATCGGACGTGGGTGCACCGCCCGCGAGCGACAGCGTGACCGAATACAAGGCACTGGCGCGCTTGCGCAACCGCGCCGGCAACCACTGGTCCAGCTTGGACAGCAGCCGCAGTGCGGTGTCTTCCATACGGCCCACGCTGGCCGCCGCCGTGCGCAATGCCACCGCCACGGCCACGGCCTCGTCATCCTCAAGCAACACCGGTGGCATGGTCGCACCGGACCCCAGCCGGTAGCCGCCCCCCAGGCCAGGCGAAGCATCGATGGGATACCCCAACTCGCGCAGGCGCTCCACGTCGCGGCGCAGCGTACGACGGTCGATTTCCAGGCGCTGGCTCAGTTCCGCGCCCGTCCAGTGACGGCGCGACTGAAGCAGCGACAGCAGGCGGAGCAGGCGGTTGGATGTGCTGAGCATGGGCGCAGTATGCCGCCCATTGAGGACTGATTCTGTCCTCTATATCCGCAAGACTGGAACCTCGTCTCCCGCCAGAAGGAAACCCCATGACCGTCCAGACTTACCAGGGCAGCTGCCATTGCGGCGCCGTGCGTTACGAAGTCGACCTCGACCTGGCCGCCGGGAGCGGCCGCTGCAACTGCTCCATCTGCACCAAGACGCGCTACTGGGGCACGGTGGTCCGGCCGGACGCTTTCCGACTGCAGCAGGGCGAAGACGCGCTGACCCGCTACCCCTTCGGCAGCGGCGTCGCCGAGCATCTGTTCTGCCGGCATTGCGGCGTCAAATCCTTCGGCCGGGGCGAGTTGGAAGTCCTCGGGGGTCGCTACTACTCGGTGAACCTGGCCTGCCTGGACGACGTGGAGCCCGCCACGCTGGCGCAGGTCTCGATCCGCTACGCCAACGGCCGCGACAACGACTGGTTCTCCGAACCTGCCGTCACCGCGCACCTCTGATCAGAACAGCATGGCAGCACGCCCCGGGAGCCGGGGCGTGCTGCGCGCGCTGCTTCCGTGGGTCGTCAGGCCCTGCTGCGGCGCGCCGGCCGCTTGGTCGCCGGCTTGCGGACAGGCGTGGCGCGGGCGCGCTTGGCGGCCGGCTTCTTGCGGGCGCGGGGCGCGGCCTTCCGGGCGGGCTGTTTCAGGCCCAGCTTGGTCAGCACCGGTTGCAAGCGGGTTTCCACCTCGGCACTGAACC
The DNA here is from genome assembly GCF_006716465.1 of Pseudoxanthomonas sp. 3HH-4. Lineage (GTDB taxonomy): Bacteria > Pseudomonadota > Gammaproteobacteria > Xanthomonadales > Xanthomonadaceae > Pseudoxanthomonas_A. The sequence goes on from NZ_VFPB01000003.1 coordinate 288,291, forward strand.
GGTCCACACGTGCTTCGCCCTGTTCACGCACGTCGGCCAAACGGCCCAGCACATCGCGCTGCGCCTGTCCGGCCAAGCTTTCGGCGTGTTCACGCGCCGCCTGCAGGCGGTCTGCGGCTTCTTTCGCAGTCGCAACAGCCTCGCGCCTCGCGACGGCGATCAGGCCAAGCCCGGCAAGCCAGACGTGGCGGAGGGTGGGTTCGGGCGTCTTGCGGGTGGTCTTCTTGGCTGGCATGGGGGCAGTCCATATGCCGACCAGGACGGCCGGCTTCCATGAGACGATGCTGTCCTGCCCGCGTCGAGCAATCACACTATTGGCCGCTCGTGTCACGGAATGCGTAGGGGTTGCCTGATGACCGCGTTCGCGGCGATGCTCCCCGCATCCTGGGAGGGACGACCAATGGCAGGAAAATCTTCGAAGTGGGCTCCGTTTTCGCATGACGCCAAGGGCTATGCCTACGTGGGCGATGCATTGAAGAAGGCATGGCCAGCACTGCATGCCGGCGACCAGGAGCCCTACCCCGACGAGAAGCGCGCCAAGGCGTTGATCGCTGCCGCAGGCAAGGCAGCCAAAGGCATCGAACCCGCCGACCTCGCGCAGCGCCTGCAGGACGCGTGGCGTGCGTTCCACCATGGCGACTTCCAGGCCGCGTATGAAGCCGGTGAAGCGCTGGGCCCGCTGGGCGCGTCGGTAGCGGTCAAGGCCATCGGCATCCACGCGACCTATCTGGTGGAGGACGAAGCCGAGCAACTCAAACGCTTCGAACAGGCGGCGAAACTGGCCGAAGCCGCCATCAAGGCCCTGCCCGACGAAGCCAACAGTCATTACCGTCACGCCTTCGCGCTGGGCCGCTACAGCCAGGGCATGAGCATCGCCAAGGCGCTCAAGCAGGGCATCGCGGGCAAGGTCCGCACCGCGCTCGACGCCACGCTGGAACGGGCCCCCAAGCACGCCGAGGCGCATACCGCGCTGGCGCTGTACCACGCCGAGATCATCAACAAGATCGGCGCGATGATCGGCGGCCTGACCTACGGCGCCAAAGCGAGTGAAGCCGAGTCGCATATCAGGACCGCGCTCAAGCTGACGCCGGATTCGCCCATCGCGCACGTGGAATACGCGAACGTGTTGCTGCTCCTTCACGGCGACAAGAAGGAAGACGTCGCGGCGGCATCGTTCGAGAAAGCCGGCAAACTCAAGCCGCGCGACGCCATGGAAGCGCTCGATGCTGCCCACGCGAATGCGCAGATCGAGTAAGACGGTTTTCTTCGTGCTGGCCGCGCTGTGGCTGGCTGGCGTGCCTGTCGTGTCAGCACAGTCGGTTACCGACGTGCCACCCGCGCCTGCGCCCGTTGCGGCCAGCGCACCGTCCAATACCTTGCTCGATGCCCTCGCCTGCCGTACGGCCAGTGGCGATCTCGCCACCCTGTTGCAACGGCTCCGCCGCGAGCGTCCGACGGAGTTCACCCAGACCGAGCGTCAATTCAGCGCGCCGATGATGGATCTTTACCGCCTGGCCGAACCCGTGCTGGCGTGGGGGCATCACAGCGATGCCGTCGTCATCACCGACAACCGCGTCCTGCTGCTGGTGGACGATTCCATCGAGCAGGCGGCGGCGCAGCTCGAACGCGCACTGGAAGACAGCCGCGATGCGCCCCTGTCCGGCGCCCTGGACGATTTCCATGCTCTGGTGGTCTACCCCGGCGAGCATGCCGGACTCCGGCAACGCACGCTGATCGGTTGCGAGTACCGCATGCCCGGCGTGTCGCTGCTGGCCGATCCCGCCGACGCCTGGCGCATACCGCAGCCCTGAGGCTGGCGCCGCGGCATCGCGCAGCGGCGAACCCTGATCGCATCGGCCGTGCCCGCGCCGCCGCTTAACGGCAGCGTGCGCCCCTTCTTTAGGCCACGCCGCGCGCCCCGGAAACGGCCTGTTTCCCCCTGCGGTTCCGTGCCCTAACACATTTTTTTCCGCCTGCCCTAAAGGTTTTTTCGGCAGCGCCGTTATTCATTTCGCAACACAAAGACGACTAGCCACCACAAAACAAACCGGCAGCGTCTTTTCCCTTCAACGCCGTGAATCCAAATAAGAGGAGACGAACATGGCACAGGTAATCAACACGAATACGATGTCGCTCAACGCTCAGCGCAACCTGAGCACCAGCGGCGCTTCTTTGGCCACCACCATCCAGCGCCTGTCGTCGGGCCTGCGCATCAACAGTGCGAAGGACGACGCCGCCGGTCTGGCCATCTCCGAACGCTTCAGCACCCAGATCCGCGGCCTCGACGTCGCCGTGCGCAATGCCAACGACGGCATTTCGCTGGCCCAGGTCGCCGAGGGTTCGCTGACCGAAATCGGCAACAACCTGCAGCGCATCCGCGAACTGGCCGTGCAGTCGGCCAACGCCAGCAACTCCAGCTCCGACCGCGCGGCGCTGAATGCCGAAGTCAAGCAGCTGACCTCCGAAATCGACCGCGTCGCCAAGCAGGCCGACTTCAACGGCACCAAGCTGCTGGACGGCTCGTTCACCAGCCAGCTGTTCCAGGTGGGCGCCAATGCCGGCCAGGCCATCGCCATCGACAAGGTGGTCGACGCCCGCGCCCTGACCCTGGGCGGTTCGCAGTTCGACAGCGGCACGCTGGCCATCACGGCCGCGGCTTCCGCCACTGCGGACATCACCATCACCGGCCTGACCCTCACCGACAGCGCCGGCAATGCCGTCGCCTTCGACGACCTGACCGTCAAGAGCGCCGGTTCGGTCGCGGCCACCAACGAAGCCGCCGCCAAGGCGCTGGCTGCCCACATCAACGGCAAGCTCGGCGAAACCGGCATCTACGCCAACGTCGATGCCGCCGGCACCGGCCTGGAGCTGACCTCGGTCAAGACCAGCGTGGACGCCAACGGCGACTTCGCGGCCTTCGGCGTCGCCATCACGGGCGGCACGTACACCGCAACGGCCGTCGCCACCAGCGAAGTGCCGAAGTTCGTGTCCGACCTGGACATCTCCGATTTCGCCGGCGCGCAGCAGGCCCTGGAAATCGTCGACAAGGCATTGACGGCCGTGAACGGCTCGCGCGCCGACCTCGGCGCCATCCAGAACCGCTTCACTTCGGTGGTCGCCAACCTGCAGACCAGCTCGGAAAACCTGGCCGCTTCGCGCAGCCGCATCCGCGACACCGACTTCGCCAAGGAAACCGCCGAACTGACCCGCACCCAGATCCTGCAGCAGGCCGGTACGGCCATGCTGGCCCAGGCCAACCAGGTGCCGCAGAACGTAATGAGCTTGTTGCAACGCTGAACCAGGTATCCCCGGCGGCACGGCGGGGATCGTTGGAAAACTTTTCCCCCGTGCAGAAAACGCCTAAGGAGTAGAACTCATGGCACAGGTCATCAACACCAACACCATCTCGCTGAATGCGCAGCGCAATCTGAGCAGCAGCGGGGCTTCACTGGCCACCACCATCCAGCGTCTTTCGTCAGGCCTGCGCATCAACAGCGCCAAGGACGACGCCGCCGGTCTGGCCATCTCCGAACGCTTCAGCACCCAGATCCGTGGCCTGGACGTTGCCGTGCGCAACGCCAACGACGGCATCTCGCTGGCCCAGGTCGCCGAAGGTTCGCTCACCGAAATCGGCAACAACCTGCAGCGCATCCGTGAGCTGTCGGTGCAGTCGGCCAACGCGACCAACTCGTCGTCCGACCGCGCCGCGCTGAATGCCGAAGTCAAGCAGCTGACCTCCGAAATCGACCGCGTCGCCAAGCAGGCCGATTTCAACGGCACCAAGCTGCTGGACGGCTCGTTCACCAGCCAGCTGTTCCAGGTCGGCGCCAATGCGTCGCAGGCCATCGCCATCGACAAGGTCGTCGATGCACAGGCCGATGCACTGGGCAACGTGAAGTTCGCTGCGGACGTCACCAGCGCGGCCATCGCCGATGCCGCCGCCGACGGCAGCATCGCCGACCTGACCATCAACGGTGTGACCATCGCGGACGTCGAGTACACGAACGGCACGAGCGGTGAGGACATCGCCAAGGGCCTGGCCGCCGCTATCAACGCCAAGCTGGGCGAGACCGGCGTGTACGCCTCGGTCGACGCCGACCAGGTCACCCTGACCTCGGTCAAGGCCGACACCGACCTGGTCGTGGGCGGCACCGTTACCGGCTCGGGCCTGACGGCCGCGACCACGGCGGCAACGGCAGGCACCGCGCAGTTCGCCAAGGACCTGGACATCACCACGTTCGAAGGCGCACAGAAGGCCCTGGAAATCGTCGACGCTGCCCTGACCTCGGTCAACAGCGCGCGCGCCGACCTGGGTGCCGTGCAGAACCGCTTCACCTCGGTGGTCGCCAACCTGCAGACCAGCTCGGAAAACCTGGCCGCCTCGCGCAGCCGCATCCGCGACACCGACTTCGCCAAGGAAACCGCCGAACTGACCCGCACCCAGATCCTGCAGCAGGCCGGTACGGCCATGCTGGCCCAGGCCAACCAGGTGCCCCAGAACGTGCTCAGCCTGCTCCGCTAACGCGGTGATGCGCCGGAACGGGTGGTCTCCATCGCCACCCCTTCCGGCCCGGCTTCTCCCCTTCGTAATCCCGCCTAGAGGAAACTTCCATGGCACAGGTCATCAACACCAACACCATCTCGCTGAATGCGCAGCGCAATCTGAGCAGCAGCGGTGCTTCACTGGCCACCACCATCCAGCGTCTTTCGTCCGGCCTGCGCATCAACAGCGCCAAGGACGACGCCGCCGGTCTGGCCATCTCCGAACGCTTCAGCACCCAGATCCGCGGCCTGGACGTCGCGGTCCGCAACGCCAACGACGGTATCTCGCTGGCCCAGGTCGCCGAAGGCTCGCTGACCGAAATCGGCAACAACCTGCAGCGCATCCGTGAGCTGTCGGTGCAGTCGGCCAACGCGACCAACTCCTCGTCCGACCGCGCCGCGCTGAACGCCGAAGTCAAGCAGCTGACCTCCGAAATCGACCGCGTCGCCAAGCAGGCCGACTTCAACGGCACCAAGCTGCTGGACGGCTCGTTCACCAGCCAGCTGTTCCAGGTGGGCGCCAATGCGTCGCAGGCCATCGCCATCGACAAGGTCGTCGATGCGCAGGCCGATGCGCTGGGCGGCGCGATGTTCGCCACCGCCACGTTCACCACGGCCACCCCGGCCGACGGCACCACCGATCTGAAGATCGAAGGCCTGCAGCTGACCAATGCCGATGGCAATGCCGTCACCATCGACACCGTCGAAGTGGCCGCACAGGGCACGGCCGCCGGTACGCGTGACGCCGCCGCCACCGCGCTGGTCGGCGCGATCAACGCCAAGATCGGCGAGACCGGCGTGCTGGCCGAGCTGGGTGCCAACGGCGCCGTCAACCTGACCTCGGTCAAGGACAGCGTGGATTCGGATGGCGACTTCCTGGGCATCGCCGTGGAAACCGGCACCTGGACCGGCGGTACCGCCCCGGCCGACGTCGCCGCCAGCACCACCGCGACGACCAAGCAGTACGCCAGCAACCTGGATATCTCGACCTTCAAGGGCGCGCAGCAGGCCCTGGAAATCGTCGACAAGGCACTGACGGCCGTCAACAGCGCGCGCGCCGACCTGGGTGCCGTGCAGAACCGCTTCACCTCGGTGGTCGCCAACCTGCAGACCAGCTCGGAAAACCTGGCCGCTTCGCGCAGCCGCATCCGCGACACCGACTTCGCCAAGGAAACCGCCGAACTGACCCGCACCCAGATCCTGCAGCAGGCCGGTACGGCCATGCTGGCCCAGGCCAACCAGGTGCCCCAGAACGTGCTGTCCCTGCTGCGCTGATACGCGGCGCCCTTTATCCGCAGTTCCTCCTAGTTACCTGTCGTCACGGACGGATTCGTCTCCCTCCGTTTGGCAGTACCCCAACCCCCTCCGGCGACGGAGGGGGTATTTTTTGTGGGTGATTGGTGATTGGTGATTGGTGATTGGTGATTGGTGATTGGTGATTGGTGATTGGTGATTGGTGATTGGTGATTGGTGATTGGTGATTGGTGATTGGTGATTGT
>NZ_VFPB01000003.1:294425-491021 GCF_006716465.1 Pseudoxanthomonas sp. 3HH-4
GAGCGGGATTCTGCGAGTTGCCGCCTCACGAATCACCAATCACGAATCACCGCTTTCTGGCACAAACCCTGCATCAGCTCCTGCGCCCGCATTTCTCACCAGTCGCCGGACCCACGGCGGCGGTGGGAGACGGAGAGATGCGGGCTAAAGAACGGCCGCGGCAGGCCGCTACTGAAACTGCACGGGCGGGCCCCATCCGGTAGCGGATGCCAGGCCCGCCCGGCCACCCTTTTTCGGAAGGGCACTGACAGGAGACGGCAATGGCAGACTATTCGCTGGGTTATGGCGGCATCGGCACCGGGATGGACATCAACGGCATGGTGTCCCAGCTGGTGGCTGCCGATCGCGCGCCCGCTGAGAACCGCCTGACCCGCATCGAAAGCCAGGCCAAGTTCAAGCTGTCCGCACTGGGCACGGTCAGTTCCGCCTTCAGCAACCTCGACAAGGCCCTGACCGCGCTGAAGGCCGCCACCGCCTTCGACACCCGCACCGTCAAGTCCGCCACCGACACGGTGGTTGGCGCCACGGTGGGCAGCGGGACGCCCAACGGCACGTATGCGGTCGAAGTGGTCGAACTGGCCACCGCCAACAAATGGATCACCAGCCAGCCGGTGACGGCCGGCACGACCTTCGGCGCCGGTCAATTGACGCTGACGGTCGGTGGCGAGGCGCTGGCCATCGACATCGCCGCGGACAGCACGCTGCAGGATGTCCGCAGCGCGATCAACGACGCCGCCCGCAGCAAGGGCGTGCAGGCGAGCGTGTTGACGTCCAATGACGGGCTCTACCTGTCCGTGTCGTCCGACAAGACCGGCGCGGCCAACGGCATCTCGCTCGCGTTCACCTCCGGCGGCAGCGACCTGCAGGCGCTGGCTGCCAGCCTGCAGGAACGCGTCCCCGCCGCCGATGCCGAAGTGAAGATCGACGGCCTGACCGTCACCGCCAGCGGCAACAAGATCACCGACGCGGTGCCCGGCCTGACCCTGGACGTGAAGACGAAGGGCACCAGCACGGTCACCGTGTCCACCGACACCGCTGCCGCCAGCAAGCTGATCCAGGATTTCGTGACCGCGTACAACGCGGCCATCGGCGCCATCAACACGTCGACCAAGTACAACGCCGAAAGCGACGAGCCTTCTGCCCTGACCGGCGATGCGCAGATGCGCAGCGCCTCGGGCCAGTTGAGGAGCGTGCTGAGCGGCGTGCTGGGCGACCTCGCCTCGCAGGGCTTGGACGCCAAGACGCTGGGGCTGCAGACCAAGGGCTATCCGTCTTCCGACGGCACCCTGGTATTCGACAGCAGCAAGTTCACCGCCGCGCTGGTCAGCGACCCGGAGAAGATCCGCAGCGCCTTCACCGGCGACAGCGGCTTCGCGGGCAAGCTGCAGGCGGCCGTTGGCAGCTACATCGGCACCAATGGGGCTTTCACCCAGCGCACCAGCGGCCTGAATGCCCAGATCAAGGACGTCGCCACGCAGCGCCTGGCGCTGGATGCGCGCATGGAAGCCGTCGGCAACCGTTACAAGGCCCAGTTCGTGGCGATGGATTCGATGGTCGCCCAGATGAGCAGCACCAGCAGCTACCTGGCCCAGCAACTCGCCTCGCTCGCCAACCAGACCGGATAACCGCCGATCCGAGCCGCCGTCGGGTGACGCGCGGGGATCGCAGGAGAAAATGGAATGTCATCGCATTCGTACGCCGCCCAGTACCGCAACACCGGCCTCAGCAGTGCCGTCATGGACGCCGATCCGCATCGCCTGGTGGCCCTGCTGCTGTCGGGTGCCTGCGAACGCCTGCGACTGGCGGACGCGTGCATGGAACGTGGCGACCTGGCACGCAAGGGCAAGGCGATCGGCGAAGCGTGCGCGATCATCGGGCACCTCAATGGATCGCTGGACCATGAGGCGGGCGGCGAAATCGCAGGCAGTCTCTCCGCACTGTACGACTACGTGCAGACGCGCCTGATCGATGCCAACCTGCACAACGATGCAGCCGCACTGCGCGAGTCGCTCGACCTGTTGGGTGAGATCGAGTCCGCCTGGAACGCCATTCCCTCCGAGCAGCGCCAGCCCCCGGCCATGGCCGCCGCGCGATGAACGCCACACCGGCCCTCGACGACCTCTTCGCCCAGCTCGACGGCATGCGTCACGCCCTGCACGCGGGCGAACTGGAGGACGTCGAGCGCCTGCTCAACCGTCACGACCATGACGTGCGCGCTTTCCTGCATGCCGATGGGGGCCGCTCCGCGGGTTACGACGCGCTGGCCGTGTTGCTGCGTGCGCAACTGGAACTCCAGAAGTCGATGCAGGATGCGCGCGAACAGGTGCGTATCCGCATGCACGTCAACCAGAGCGCCGACCGCGCCGCGCGCGCCTATCTTTCCGTTGTCGAGGGGTGAGCCATGACCGCTTCGATCATCCTCGTGGAGCACCCTGCCGAGCACGCGCTGTTCGATGGCGCGCTTACCTGCGAGGTGGTGTTGCCCACGCGCTTTGATGCGGGTGCACGGGTCCTGATGCAGGGCCCGTCGGAGGCCTTGCTGAAAGGCCTGGCTGTCGCCGAGGACGTGCGCGGCGAAGACCCGGACGACCGCAAGGAAGCCACTCCCACGCAGCAGCGCATCGAAGCCAAGCTGGACCTGGTGCTGTCGCTGCTCGGCCGGCTGGCGCGCAGCCAGCATGAAACCCTGCCCGCCACCCCGTTGCGCTGGTCGCACCGTGGCCTGCGCCTTGATGTCGCCTCGCCGCAGGAACTGGCCGTCGGCATCTCCGGCGTGGTGACCATGCAGCCCGCCACCTGGTTGAGCGACCACATCGAATTGCCTGCCACGCTGCTGGCCCAGGCCGAAGGCTCGCAAGGCATGCAACACCTCTGGCTGCAGTTCGAAGCTTTGGGCGCCGGCCTTGCCGAAGCGATGGACCGCCACCTGTTCCGCCTGCATCGCCGCCAGATCGCCGAAGCCCGCCAGTCCCAGCACGCGGTTCGTCCGTAGCCACCTTTTCGCGCATGCACGCGCACCGCGACACCTGCGATGTGCATGCATCACACGCCGCGATTGCGGTATTCGCCCTTTTCACGGGAACACGGTCACCACAAGTGTGACTTATGTCGTGGTTTCACTTTTCCATCGCGATTCTGAATTGGCGCACGGGGACAGCGCGGCTATCGTGACATCACTAAGCAACGCGATATCGACTGGTTCTTCCCTGTGCGTGTACTCATCGTCGACGACCACACTCTGGTCCGCGCCGGCATCGGCCGGCTGCTGCAGTCATTGCCCGACGTTGACGTCGTGGCCGAGGCCTGCAACGCGCAACAGGCGCTGGACATGGCGGCGATCCACCGCCCGGACCTGATCCTGCTCGACCTCTCCCTGCCCGACCGCAGCGGACTCGATCTGCTGCCGCTGCTGCGCGAATCGCTGCCGCAGACCCGCGTGGTGATCATGTCCATGCACAACGATCCCACCCAGGTGCGCGTGGCGCTGGACCGCGGCTGCGCCGGTTTCGTGGTCAAGGAAGCGGCGCCGATGGAACTCGAACTCGCCCTGCGCGCCGCCGCCAGCGGCCAGGTGTTCCTGAGTCCGCAGGTGTCCTCGAAGATGCTGGCGCCGATGCTCAACCCGCAGCGTCCCACCGGCATCGCCGCGCTGTCGCCGCGGCAACGCGAGATCCTGCGCCAGCTGGGCAGCGGCATGAGCAGCAAGGAAATCGCGGCCCAACTCGGCATCAGCGTGAAGACGGTGGAAACCCACCGTGCACGGATGATGGAATCGCTGGGCTGCCGTCGCGCCAACGATCTGCTGTTGCTGGCCGCACGCCACCAGAACGAACTGGCCTGAGCCTTGCAGGTACGGCGTGGATGACCTCGCCGGCGACGGATTCCCGTTGCCGCACCGCCCTGACGGGCACTTCCCATCGACGATAACCCGACGCTGTAGGGGAAACCCTGACGGCCAGTGGGGCGTGCCCGCAGCACAACCAGAAACGCCCTGATTTTTTTTCCGTCACCGGGCGCCCAAAGTGTTCACACGATGTGAAGCCGACCTCGGCACGCCATCGAATCGGGGACAACGGGAATGAAGACGGGACTTTCCACCCAGCTCGGCCAGCAACTCCACCTGACGCCGCAGCTGCTGCAGTCGATCCGGCTGCTGCAGCTGGACGGCCTGCAGCTGGAGATGGAAGTGCGCCGCGCACTGGACCTCAATCCGCTCCTGGAAGTCGAGGAAGCGCAGGATGCCGAGACGGCCGCCGAGATCGACGTGCTGCCGGCGCAGGACGCCGCCGCCCTCGATGCCGCCGCGTTCGATGAACTGCCCGAATCCAGCCTGTGGGACGTGGCAGGCGCCAACTGGCAGGACGGCGACGACGACCGCATGCAGCGGGTCGAAGCCGGCGAATCCAGCGACCCGCACGTGCGCGTGCTCGACCGCCTCGCGCTGGAGCTGGACGACCGCGCGCTGGACGTGGTCGCCTTCTGGCTCGAGCACACCAACGACGCCGGCTACCTTGAGCAGGCGCCCGACACCCTGGCGCTACTGGCCTCGGCCCGCTTCGACGTGACCACCGGCGCCGCACTGCAGCTTCGCGCGCGTCTGTTGCGGGGCGAATTCCCCGGCCTGGCCGCCGCCGACGTGCGCGAGTGCCTGCAGGTACAGCTGGACTGCCTGCAGGGCCGCGTGCCCGGCCGCCACGTCGCCCGCCGCATCGTCACCGAAGGCCTGGCGCTGCTGGCCGCACACGAGTACGACGCCCTCGCCCGCCTGATGGACCTGGAACTCGACCAGGTGATGGAAGGCGTGCGCCTGGTGCTGTCGCTGGATGCGCGCCCCGGCGCGTCGCTGGCGCCGGCACCCACCGGCTACATCGTCCCGGACGTGGTCGCCTGGCATGCCGACTGCGCCTGGCGCGTGGCCCTGAACCCGGCGACCACGCCGCGCGTGCGGGTCAATCCGATGCAGGAACGCGCACTGGACCAGGCCGGAGCCTCCGAAGGCGCCGGCAAGCTGCGCGAGCTGCTGCAGGAAGCGCGCTGGCTGACCCGTGGCCTTTCGATCCGTTACGACACCCTGCTGCGGACGGCCCGCGCCATCGTCGAGCGCCAGGCCGGTTTCCTGGCCCAGGGCGATGAAGCGATGGCCCCGCTGACGCTGAAGGAAATCGCCGACGCCATCGGCATGCACGAATCCACCGTTTCGCGCATCACCACCGGCAAGTACATGCAGACGCCGCGCGGCACGTTCGAGCTCAAGCACTTCTTCGCGGTGCGCCTGGAAGGGGCCAACGTGTCCGGACCGGCCGTGCGCGCCATGGTGCGCCGCCTGATCGATTCCGAACCGGCCGGCAAGCCGCTGGCCGACGAGGCCATCGCCGGCCTGCTGGCCCGCCAGGGCATCCACATTGCCCGCAGAACTGTGGCGAAGTACCGGGAACAGCTCGATATCGCTCCCGCCCGGGAACGCCGACGCGCTACCGTACCGGTCTTGGCCAAGGCCGGATAAGAACGGAGCACGACCGCAATGAGCAAGATCACCGTATTGCTGGTGGACGACCACGAAGGTTTCATCAACGCCGCCCTGCGCCACCTGCGCAAGGTGGAGTGGCTGGACATCGTGGGCCGCGCCAGCAACGGCCTGGAAGCCATCGAACGCTCCGAGACCCTGCGTCCGGACGTCGTGCTGATGGACCTGGCCATGCCGGAGATGGGGGGCCTGCAGGCTACCCGCCTCATCAAGACGCAGGACGCACCGCCCTTCATCGTGATCGCCAGCCATTTCGACGACGCCGAGCACCGCGAACACGCGATGCGCGCCGGTGCCGACGAATTCGTCAGCAAGCTTTCCTATATCCAGGAAGTCTTGCCCATCCTCGAAAGGTTCAAAGACAGCCGCCATGAGTGAATCCCGCATCCTCGTCATCGATGCCGACGCCACGCGTGCCGAACGCCTGGCCGGCCTGCTCGAATTCATGGACCTGACACCCCGCTGGGTCGCCAGCGCCGGTGACGTGGATGTGCGCCGCCAGCGCCCGCACGACTGGCTGGCGATCGTCGTCGGCACCCTCGACGATGGCAAGGCCGCCGACGCGTTCTTCGCCTGGCTGGGCAAGGCGCAACTGCCGCCGCCGGTGCTGCTGATGGAAGGCGACACCGCCGCCTTCGCCGCCGCGCACGGCCTGCACCACGCCGGTGTATGGACGCTGGAAAGCCCCATCCGCCACGCGCAGCTGGAAGCCTGCCTGCGCCGCGCCAGCCTGAAGCGGCTGGATACCGAACACCAGGCGCAGCAGGTCAGCACCAGCGGCCCGACCGGCACCAGCCCGGCCGTCACCCGCCTGCGCCGCATGATCGAACAGGTCGCCAGCTTCGACACCACCGTGCTGGTGCTGGGCGAATCCGGCACCGGCAAGGAAGTGGTGGCGCGTGCCATCCACGACCAGTCGCCGCGCCGCGACGGGCCGTTCGTCGCCATCAACTGCGGTGCCATTCCGCCGGACCTGCTGGAAAGCGAACTGTTCGGCCACGAGAAGGGTGCCTTCACCGGCGCGCTCAGTGCCCGCAAAGGCCGTTTCGAGATGGCCGAGGGCGGCACCCTGCTGCTGGACGAGATCGGCGACATGAGCCTGCCCATGCAGGTCAAGCTGCTGCGCGTGCTGCAGGAGCGCAGCTTCGAACGCGTGGGCGGTAACCAGACCATTCGCTGCAATGTGCGCGTGATCGCCGCGACCCATCGCAACCTGGAAGCGCGCATCGCCGACGGCCACTTCCGCGAAGACCTGTTCTACCGTCTCAATGTGTTCCCCATCGAGATGCCGGCGCTGCGCGAGCGCGCCGACGACCTGCCCGACCTGGTCACCACCATCGCCACGCAACTGGCACGCACCGGTCGCGGTGAAGTGCGCTTCGCCAACGAGACGCTGCAGGCGCTGCGCCTGTACGCGTGGCCGGGCAACGTACGTGAGCTGACCAATCTGGTCGAACGGCTTGCGGTACTGCATCCGGGCGGACTGGTGCGCGTGGCCGACCTGCCCAAGCGCTACCAGCCGGACGGCGTGGAGGCGCTAGTCGCCCAGGCGCCGGCCCCTTCACCGGTGGCCGCTGCGCCGGCCCCGCTGCCGACCGCCGTCGTGGCCGCCGCCGTGTCGCCGGCCGACCGCCTGCCCGAATCCGGCATCGACCTGCGCGAACACATCGCGCAGATCGAGCTGAACCTGATCCGCGATGCACTGGACCGCGCCGGTGGCGTGGTCGCGCACGCCGCGCAACTGCTGGGCCTGCGCCGCACCACGCTGGTGGAGAAGCTGCGCAAGTACGGCATCGAGCGAGAAGAGGTCGCCCTGGCGACGGAAAACTGACTGGCGACGGACGGCGTTTCCGGCACGGGTCTTGCAACTGATCTGACAAGACACCCCGACGACCGAAGCACCCGCCCATGTCCGACGTCTCCTCCATCCTCTCGCAGATCCGCAGTTACCAGCACCAGGTCGGTACGCGTGCCCTCGAGCCGATGCCGAACCCGGGTGCATTCACCCCGAACCGGGTGGGGCTTGAACAGCCGGGCGTCAAGGCGCCGAGTTTCGGCGACACCCTGCAGAACGCGCTGCAAGGCGTGAACGAAGCGCAGAAGACGTCCGGCGCGCTCGCGCAAGCCTTCGAACTGGGCGACCCGCGCGCGGACCTGGCACGGGTGATGGTGGCCGCGCAGCAGTCGCAGGTGGCCTTCCGCGCAACGGTGGAAGTCCGCAACCGCCTGGTGCAGGCGTACCAGGACGTCATGAACATGCCTTTGTAGGTCCCGCCGCTGTAAAGCCCGCCGCCGCAATGCCCGACCGCTGACCGCCCCACTCCACCGAGCCGACCGCGCAGGAACCGCACCACCATGGCCCTGACCCTTTCCAAGGAAGCCCTGAAGGAATCGCTGACCGCCGACAAGGCAGGCGCGGCGCTGACCAGGATCCAGGACGCGCGCGTGTTCAAGCAGATGGGTACGCTGCTGCTGATCGCCGGTGCGGTCGCCGTGGGCATGATGGTGTTCTTCTGGTCGCAGAAGCCGGCCTACACGCCGCTGTACACCGGCCTGGACGCCAAGGCCACCGCCGAAGCCACCGACATGCTGCGCGCCGCGCAGATCCCGTTCCAACTGGACCAGGCCAGCGGCGCCATTTCGGTACCGGAAGAAAACCTGCACGACGCCCGCCTGAAGCTGGCCGGCGCCGGCCTGGCCGAAAGCGGACGCCTCGGCTTCGAGATGATGGAGCGCGATCCGGGCTTCGGCGTCAGCCAGTTCGTCGAGAACGCGCGCTACCAGCACGCGCTGGAAACCGAACTGGTGCGCACCATCACCACCCTGCGCCCGGTGCGCGACGCACGCGTACACCTCGCCATTCCCAAGCCCAGCGCCTTCACCCGCCAGCGCGAAGTCGCTAGTGCGTCCGTGGTGCTGGATCTGCGCTCGGGCGCCCTGCTGGAACGCAACCAGGTGGATGCCATCGTGCACCTGGTGTCGTCCAGCATCCCCGACCTTGCACCGGAACGCGTCACCGTGGTCGACCAGAGCGGCCGCATGCTGACCATCAGCGACCCGAACAGCGAAGCCGCGCTCAACGCCGCCCAGTTCGAGCGCGTGCGCAAGCTGGAAACCTCGTTCAACGACCGCATCCGCGAACTGCTGGAGCCGCTCACCGGCCCCGGCCGCGTGAATGCCGAAGTCGCGGTGGACATGGACTTCTCGGTCACCGAGGAGGCGCGCGAGACCTTCGCCAATGATCCGGCCAAGATCCGCAGCGAGCAGGTCAGCCAGAACAGCGTCGCCGGCACCGGTCCGGAAGGCGTGCCCGGCGCCACCAGCAACACGCCGCCCGGCCCCAACGCGGCCGCCGCGCCCAATCCCGCCGCGCCGGTCGAAACCAGCAGCAGTGCCACCCGCAACTTCGAAATGGACCGCACGCTGCAGCACACGCGCCAGCCTGCCGGCCGGGTGCGCCGCGTCACCGCCGCCGTGCTGGTCGACCACGTGCCGCGTACCGGCGAGAACGGCAAAGTCGTCATGACCGCGCTGGACGCCGCCACCCTGGCCCGCATCGAAGCGCTGGTGAAGGAAGCCGTGGGCTTCGACGCCGCGCGCGGCGACTCGGTCTCGGTGATGAACGCGCCGTTCGTGCGTGAGACCGAAGCCCCGGTGGACGTGCCTTTCTGGGAAAGCCCTTGGCTGCACAACCCGATGCTGCGCGACATCGCCCGCTATGGCCTCGGTGCGCTGGTCGTCATCGCGCTGCTGTTCGGCGTGCTGCGCCCGGCCATGCGCCAGATCATCCATCCGGCCACCAGGCGGAAGACGCAGGACGAGGAAGACGGCATCGACGTCACCGTGATGGACGAGGACGACATGGATGCTGGCGCCTTGGCCACGCTGTCGCACGACGCCCTGCCGCCGATGCGCGCCCTGCCCTCCGATGCCTACGAAGACCGCCTGCGCCAGGCGCGCGAAGCAGTAAAGACAGATTCCAAGCAGGTGGCGCAGGTAGTGAAGGACTGGGTGGCCAGTGATGAATAACGCACAGGAACCGGCACTCAACGGCGTGCAGCGCGCGGCCGTGCTGCTGCTCTCCCTCGGCGAGGAAGATGCCGCCGAAGTGCTCAAGCACATGAACGCCAAGGAGGTGCAGAAGCTCGGCATCGCCATGGCCACCATTTCCGGCGTCAGCCGCGAGCAGGTGATGCAGGTCATGGCCACGTTCGGCGAATCGCTGGACAAGCAGACCTCGCTGGGCATGGGCGCCGACGACTACGTGCGCAAGGTACTGGTGCAGGCACTGGGCGAAGACAAGGCCGGCAGCCTGATCGACCGCATCCTGCTGGGCCGCAACACCACCGGCCTGGACACACTGAAGTGGATGGACCCGCGCGCGATCTCCGATCTGGTGCGCAACGAACATCCGCAGATCATCGCCATCGTACTGGCCCACCTGGACAGCGATCAGGCCGCCGACACCCTCAAGCTGCTGCCCGAGCGCACCCGCACCGACGTGCTGCTGCGCATCGCCACGCTGGACGGCATCCCGCCGAATGCGCTGAACGAACTCAACGAGATCATGGAGCGCCAGTTCGCCGGCAACCAGAACCTCAAGGCCTCCAGCATCGGCGGGGTCAAGGTCGCGGCGAACATCCTCAATTTCATGGACTCCGGCCAGGACCAGCTCATCCTCGGCAACATCACCCAGGTCGACGCCGACCTGGGTGCACGCATCCAGGATCTGATGTTCGTGTTCGACAACCTGGCCGACCTGGGCGACCGCGAACTGCAGGCGCTCCTGCGCGAAGTGCCGAACGACCGCCTGGGCCTGGCGCTGCGCGGCGCCGATGCCAAGGTGAAGGAAAAGATCACCCGCAACATGTCCCAGCGCGCCGCGCAGATCCTGGTCGAAGACATGGAGGCCCGTGGCCCCGTGCGCCTGTCCGACGTGGAAGGCGCGCAGAAGGAAATCCTCGCCATCGTGCGCCGCCTGGCTGACCAGGGCGTGATCTCGCTGATGGCCGGCGCCGAGGAAATGGTATGAGCGCGGCGTCGCCGTTGCGCTGGATGCCGGCGCCGCTCGATGTCGTCGTCGCGGCATCCGCCCCCGAACCGGAAGCACCGCCGCTGGTACCGCCGACGATCGAAGAGATCCAGGCCATCCAGGATGCCGCATACCGCGAAGGCCTCGAACGCGGGTTGGCCGAAGGCCATGCCGAAGGCTTCGCGACCGGCCAGACCGAAGTCCGCCGGTTGGCCGCACAGATGGAGGGCATCCTCGACAACTTCTCGCGTCCGCTGGATCGACTCGAGAATGAAGTCGTCGGCGCCCTGTCCGAACTCGCCGTGCGCATTGCCGGCGCACTGGTGGGACGCGCCTATCAGACCGACCCGGTCCTGCTGCAGGAACTGGCGACCAGTGCACTGGATGCTGTCGGCGGCGCACAGCGCGAAGTCGAACTGCGCCTGCATCCCGACGATATCGCGGCCCTCACTCCCGTGCTGGCCATGGCCCCGGGTACGCGACTGACCGCGGACACCTCGCTCAGCCGCGGCGACCTGCGCGTGCACGCCGAAAGCGTCCGCATCGACGGCACCCTTGAAGCCCGCCTGCGCGGCGCGCTGGAAACCGTGCTCAACCGGAGCACGCGCGCATGAGCGCCCAACCGCTGGAATGGCTGACCGCACGCGACCTGCGCCTGTCTGCGCGCCTGTCGCAGATCAATCCCGAACTCGGCGGCCGCGGCCTGATCCGCGAGGGCATCCTGCGCCGTGCCGTCGGCCTCACCCTGGAAGCCATCGGCTGCGAAGCACCGATGGGAGCCACCTGCAAGGTGGAAGTCGTCGATGGCGGCTGGGTGGATGCCGAAGTCGTCGGCTTCTCGGGCGAACGCACCTACCTGATGCCCAGCGCCGAACTGCACGGCCTGCTGCCGAATGCGCGCGTGGTGCCTTCGCGCCGCCGCGGCGGCGTGGAGGTCGGCGAAGGGCTGCTGGGGCGCGTGATCGACAGCGACGGCGTTCCGCTGGACGGTCGTGGCCCGATCCGCGCGGAAGGCAGCGTCAGCCTCGCGGGCGTGACGATCAACCCGCTGTCGCGCGAACCGATCACCCAACCCCTCGATGTCGGCGTGCGCGCGATCAACGCGCTGTTGCCCATCGGCCGTGGCCAGCGCGTGGGCCTGTTCGCCGGTTCCGGCGTCGGCAAGTCCACGCTGCTGGGCATGATGACCCGCTATACCGCCGCCGACGTGATCGTCGTCGGCCTGATCGGCGAACGCGGCCGTGAAGTGCGCGACTTCGTGGAAAGCACGCTCGGCCCGGTAGGCCTGGCGCGCGCTGTGGTCGTCGCAAGCCCGGCCGACCGGCCGCCGCTGGCCCGCCTGCAGGGTGCGTATCGCGCCACCGCCATCGCCGAGTGGTTCCGCGACCAGGGCCTCAACGTGCTGCTGCTGATGGATTCACTGACCCGCTTCGCCCAGGCGCAGCGCGAGATCGGCCTGTCGGTGGGCGAGCCGCCCACCACGCGCGGCTATCCGCCGTCGGTGTTCGCGCGCCTGCCCGCGCTGGTGGAGCGTGCCGGCAATGGTGCGAAAGGACGCGGTTCCATCACCGCGTTCTACACCGTGCTGACCGAAGGCGACGATCCGCAGGATCCGATCGCCGATGCCGCGCGCGCCATCCTCGACGGCCACATCCTGCTCTCCCGCCGCGTGGCCGACAGCGGCCTGTATCCGGCCATCGACGTGGAATCATCGGTCAGCCGCGTGGTCACCGAGATCGCCGACGAAACCTGGCGCGACCGCATCCGCAAACTCAAGCGCCTGCTGTCCGCCTACAACAGCAACCGCGACCTGATCGCCATCGGCGCCTACCAGCGCGGCAACGATCCCACCGTGGACGAAGCGCTGGAACGCTGGCCGGAGATCGTCGAATTCCTGGGCCAGGACGTGGCGCGCGCAGCCGACTTGCCCAGCAGCCGTGCCGCCCTCGAATCGCTGGTCCAACGCAACGTCGCTGCCGGCATCCCCACGCCGCGCAGCCCGCAGTAACGCCAAGGAATCCCCGCCATGATGCAGTCCCGCCGAATCGATCCGCTGTTGCGCCGCGCGCAGGAACACGAGGATTCCGTTGCCCGCGACCTGGCCGAGCGCCAGAGCACGCTGGCGCAGCACGAGTCGCGCCTGGAGGAACTGCGGCAGTACGCCGAGGAGTACGCCAACAGCCAGATGGCCGCCACCAGCCCGGCGCAGCTGGCCAATCGCCGTGCCTTCCTGGAACGCATCGACCAGGCGCTGGCGCAGCAACTGCAGAACGTCGACCGCAGCCGCAGCAGCGTGGACATCGAACGCGACCGCCTGTTGCTGGCCAGCCGCGACAAGCAGGTGCTCGAACAGCTCGCCGCCAGCTACCGGGCCCAGGAACGACAGGTGGTGGAACGGCGCGACCAGCGCGAGATGGATGACCTGGGTGCGCGCCGGGCGCGACTGGCCGCCACCGCGCAGGAAAGCGAGGAAGCCTGATGCCATCCCCGATGGCTTCGCTGCCTTCTGCTGGCAAGACGGTGTCGCCCGCCACGGTGGGTGGCGTCGCGCAGACGCGGGAAGGCGCATCGGAGCCGGCGAAGCCCAGCTTCGACGAGATGGTGCGTCGCCCGGCAATGCGTGAAGACGCTCCCGCGCTAAAGCCCGCGCCCCGGCGCGACGAGGGGCAGGAGACCGCCCTGCCCCCTGCGCACACCGCCAAGCGCAGTCCCGACAAGGCGGCGCACGCAACGGACGATCAGGACACCCGGGAGACTCCCGTCTCAACGCTCATGCTGCCGGATCTTCCGGTACCGACACGCGTCGCTCTGCCGTCCGATCCTGGCGTCGCTATGGTGCCGACCGATCCGCTGGGCAATCCGCTGTTGGGCGACCCACTGCTCGGCGGCGCCCTGCCTGCGGAGGCGCCCTCCTCACCCGATGCCCCGTCGGCCGGCAGTCGCGTCCTTTTGCCGACCTCGCCGGCCAGCACCTTGCCGGCCCAGGCCAACGCAGGAGTCGACAACCCGGGCGTCCCCGACCTCCAGAATGCCGCAACCGCCACCGCAACCACCGCTGACGCGACCGCGACAGCGTTGCCCACGGCGACCGCCACGATGGACAACCTGGCCAAGGCGCCGCTGCAGAACCTGCTCTCCTTCACTGCCCACCTGGCCACCGGCCAGGCCGGCGCCGCGATACCGGAGGTGATCAACCTCGGCCGCGACATCATCGATGCCCTGCGCAACGACGACGCGGAGACCACCACTTCGCCCACCGGCACGCTCCTCGCCGGCGTCGGCGCGTCGAACGCCCCGCTCGGCCTGGCGCGCACGGAGACCGTCAATGCGATGGAAGCACCGAGCGCCGACCTGCATGGCGGCCACTTCGACGAGGACGTCGCCGATGCGGTGCGCTGGATGGCCGACCAGAAGATCGGCCATGCGCACATCAAGGTGACCCCGAACGACCTGGGCACCGTGGAGATCCGCCTGCGACTGGAAGGCGACCGCGTGCACGCCGACTTCTCCAGCGCCCAGGCGGACGTCAGGCAGGCGCTGGAAAACAGCCTGCCCAAGCTGCGCGACATGCTGGGCCAACACGGCTTCCAACTGGCCCACGCCGATGTCGGCCAGCAGCATGCTCCGCCGTCGCAGGGCGGCACTGCGCCGCACGGTGAAGGCGCCGCAGACACCAGCGACGCCGGCCCCGAGACACCACGTACCGTCCGCATGACGGCGCGGGGACTGGTGGACGCCTACGCCTGACGGGTCGCTGTTCCTGTAGGAGCGACGTGAGTCGCGACCGCGGAAATTCGGCGCCATGGGCTCCGGCCTACGCGGCCATCCTTGCGCGCACACCGTTTCTGGACCGCCATGACGTGCGGTCGCGACTCACGTCGCTCCTACAGAAGGCATCCCCGTCAAAACCCCGTCGGGCTCTCCTGCCCATCACGGCACGCCACTTGCATCCCCTGGACTGACCCCTCAGGAGATCCACCGCCGTGGCAGCCGCCGACAAGAACGCAAGCAAATCCAAGGCCGACAAGGGCGACAAGCCCAAGGGCGGCAAGTCGCTGCTGACCATCGGGCTGGTGGCACTGGTCGCGGCCGGCGCCGCTGGCGGTGGTGCGTGGTACTTCGCCAGCCATGCCGGCGCGGAAGTGAAAGCCGATGCCCCCAAGGCCAAGAGTCCCGGCGAGGTTCCCGCGCCCGCCCAGTACTTCGCGCTGGAGCCGCCGTTCGTGGTCAACCTTGTCGGCGAAACGGGCGGCGCACGCTACCTGCAGGTCGAGGTGCAGCTGATGACCCGCGACCCCGAATCGCTCAAGGCCATCGAACTGCATGCGCCCGCCATCCGCGCGCGCCTGCTGATGCTGTTCGCGCAGCAGGATGCCGCCGGCCTGATGAGCCGGGAAGGCAAGGAGCGACTCCAGAACAGCGCACTCTCGGAAGTGAAAGCGCTGCTGGTGGCCGAAACCGGCAAGCCCTCCGCAGACTCCCTGTTGTTCACCAGCTTCGTGATGCAGTGACGGAGCCGCGCCGCCATGAACAGTGACCTGCTGTCGCAAGACGAGATCGACGCGCTGCTCAACGGCGTCGATACCGGCGCGATCGAGACCGAAGAACCGCCGGTCGATCCCACCATCGCGCGCACCTACGACTTCGCCAGCCAGGACCGCATCGTGCGCGGCCGGCTGCCGACGCTGGAGATGATCAACGAGCGTTTCGTGCGCACGTGGCGCATCGGTCTGTTCAATCTGCTGCGGCGCTCGGCCGAACTGTCGGTGCGCGGCATCGAAACCATCAAGTTCGGTGACTACCTGCACTCCCTGTACGTACCCACCAACCTCAACCTGATCAAGTTCAAGCCGCTGCGCGGCGTGGGCCTGATCGTGTTCGAACCGAAGCTGGTGTTCACCATGGTGGACAACTTCTTCGGCGGCGACGGTCGCTATCCGGCCAAGATCGAAGGCCGTGAGTTCACCGCCACCGAGATGCGGGTGATCCAGTTGCTGTTGAAGCAGACCTTCACCGACCTGGTCGATGCCTGGGCGCCGGTGATGCCGGTGGACTTCGAGTACATCACCAGCGAGGTCAATCCGCACTTCGCCAACATCGTCAGTCCCCGCGAGTACGTGGTCGTGAGCCGCTTCCATGTGGAACTCGATGGCGGCGGCGGCGACCTGCACGTGACGCTGCCGTATTCGATGCTGGAACCGATCCGCGAACTGCTCGACGCCGGCATCCAGTCCGACCGCGTACACGACGACGACAGCTTCCGCGTCACCCTGCACGAGCAGCTGCGCGGCGCCGAAGTCACCGTCTCCAGCGTACTGGCGGAGAAGCGCATCAACCTGCGCCAGCTGACCCGGTTGAAGGTGGGCGACATCCTGCCCATCGACCTGCCCAAGTCGGTGCCGGTGTGCGTCGAACAGGTGCCGGTATTCACCGGCGAGTTCGGCATCTCCAACGGCAACAACGCGGTGAAGATCACCGCCAAGCACCCGCCGGGCAGCCATCACAAGCACGCCACGCCTCCCCGCCACGCCCTGACACCCGTCGCCTTCCAGGACGCCACACCATGATTCCCGAGAACGAAGACACCCTCGCCGCCTTCGGCGACACCAGCGCGGATGCCCCCGTGCAGGACAACGACGGCGACAACGACATGAGCCTGGACGTGATCCTCGACGTGCCGGTCACGCTGTCGCTGGAAGTCGGCCGCACCCGCATGCCGATTCGCAACCTGCTGCAGCTCAACCAGGGCTCGGTGGTGGAGCTGGAGCGCGGCGCCGGTGAACCCCTGGACGTGTTCGTCAACGGCACGCTTATCGCGCATGGCGAAGTCGTGGTGGTGAACGACCGTTTCGGCGTGCGCCTGACCGACGTGGTCAGCCCCAGCGAACGCATCCGTCGCCTGCGCTGAGCCGATGTCCATGCACGCCTTCGCCCTGCTCGCCACCGCTGCGGCACCCGTACAGAAGATCGGCCAGCACGCGCCGTCCACGCCCGGCATCGGCGGTGCGCTGGTCGGCCTGATCCTGGTGCTTGGCCTGATCCTGGGCATGGCCTGGCTGCTCAAGCGCATGCCGGGCGCCGGCCTGGGCATCCGGCCCAGCGAACAGCTTCGCGTGGTGTCCATGCTGTCAGTGGGCACCAAGGAGCGCGTGATGGTGATCGAGGTGGGCAAGCAGCAACTGCTGATCGGCGTCACCGCTGGCGGCATCACGGCCTTGCACACGCTGCCCGAACCCCTGGTCGTCGCGCCTGCGCCGACGATGCCGAATTTCGCCGAGTTGCTGGCCAAGCGCCTGCGCAGAGAGAGCTGACATGCGCCGTTTCGTTCTTTCCCTGATCTGCCTGCTGTGGCTGTGCGCACCGGTGCTGGCGCTGGCGCAGACGGCCCCCGCCGCCGCACCGGCGCAGAACCCCGCACCTGCGGCGACGCCCGCCGCGCCGACCGCACCGACCCTGCCTGCCCTGCCCAAGGTCAACGTGGGCCAGATCGGCGACAACACCGTCAGCCTGCCGTTGCAGACGCTGCTGCTGATGACGGCGATCACGCTGATCCCGTCCGCGCTGCTGGCGATGACCGCGTTCACCCGCATCATCATCGTGCTCGGCCTGCTGCGGCAGGCGCTGGGAACCGGACAGACGCCGTCCAACCAGGTGCTGGTGGGGCTGGCGCTGTTCCTGACCATGCTGGTGATGATGCCGGTGGGCGAAAAGGCGTGGGCGCAGGGCATGGCGCCCTACCTCAACGGCCAGATCGATTTCTCCACTGCGTGGACAATGACCACCGGGCCGCTGCGCGACTTCATGCTGGCGCAGGTACGCGAAACCGACCTGATGACCTTCGCCGGTCTTGCCGGTCACGGCAGCTATGCCAGCCCGGCGGACGTGCCGTTCCCGATCGTGGTGGCCTCGTTCATCACCAGCGAATTGAAGACCGCGTTCGAGATCGGCTTCCTGATCTTCATTCCCTTCGTGATCATCGACCTGGTGGTCGCCAGCGTGCTGATGTCGATGGGCATGATGATGCTGTCGCCGATGCTGGTGTCCGCACCGTTCAAGATCCTGCTGTTCGTGCTGGTGGACGGCTGGGTATTGATCGTCGGCTCGCTGGCCGCCAGCTTCAACGGCGTCTGAGGAGCACGCGATGAGTCCCGAACTTGCCCTTACCGAACTGCGTGACGGCCTGGAAATCGCCCTGTGGGTCGGTGGCCCGCTGTTGCTCGTGGTGCTGATCGTCGGCGTGGTGGTCGGCGTGATCCAGGCGGCGACACAACTCAATGAGCCCACCATCGCCTTCGTCGCCAAGGCGATCGCGCTGACTGCGGCGCTGTTCGCCACCGGCAGCTACCTGCTCGGCGTGCTGGTCGAATACACGACCAGCCTGTTCCAGCGGTTGCCTCATCTGATCGGCTGACGACGCGGACGCGACGCGATGGATCCCGCGACCCAGATGGTCATCGATGGCCAGCAGGCCTTCGGCATGGTCAACGCCATCCTGTGGACGATGCTGCGCACCGGCGCACTGCTGATGGCGGCACCGTTGATCGGCACGCGTGCGGTCTCGGTACGGGTGCGGGTCATCATCGCCGGCGCGCTGGCGATGGCGCTCGCACCGCTGCTTCCGGGCACGCCGGATCGGATCGCCTTCGACGCCAGCACCGTGCTCAACGTGGCGCGCGAACTTGCCGTCGGCGCGAGCATGGGCTTCATGCTGCGGCTGGCGTTCGAAGCCGGCGCGTTGGCGGGCGAACTGATCTCGCAGGGCACGGGCCTGGCCTTCGCCCAGATGTCCGATCCGCTGCGCGGCGTGAACTCCGGTGTCGTCGGCCAATGGTTCTACCTGGCATTCGGCCTGCTGTTCTTCACCGCTAATGGCCACCTTGCCCTGGTGTCGCTGCTCGTGGACAGCTATCGCTCGCTGCCGATCGGCACCTCGCTGCCGGATGTGCAGCAGATGCTCGAAGTCGCGCCGATGCTGTTCAGCCACATCCTGCGTGCCGCGGTCGGGCTGGCGCTGCCGGTGATGGTGGCGATGCTTGCGGTGAACCTAGCGTTCGGCGTGCTGGGTCGCGCCGCGCCGGCCCTCAATCCCATCCAGCTGGGCCTGCCCACGGCCCTGTTGCTGGGGTTGTTCCTGCTGGCGCTGCTGGCAGGCGAGCTGGGGCCGCCGGTACAACGCATCTTCGACCTTTCGTTTGATGCAGCGCGGCAAATCAGCGCGTAACGAAACTGCGGTTATTCTCTTCGGAGCACCCGGCGCCTGCCGTTCAGGCCCCGGCGTGCGGGTTTCACACGATGTGTGCGCCCCCTGTTCCACTAAATGCATGAATCTGTGCAGAATGGGGCTGAGGGAGGCGCCACATACGCCAGCGCACGGTCTGGACCCAGGTCCAGGCCGACGCAGGAGAGTTTCCCCCGCGAACCGGAGAATGCCTGTGAGTCCAAGCCCTACCCACAAGCGCCGTACCAGCCAGGAGACCCGGGAAGCCGTGCTCATCGCTGCGCGCAGGCTTTTTTTCACCAAGGGCTTCGACCAGACCACCCTGATGGACCTGGGCGAAGAAACCGGACTTAGTGCCCGCGGTGTGATCCTGCACTTCGAAACGAAGGCGGACATCATCGCAACCCTGCTGATCCGCGACTACACCGCGCGCAAGGCGCCCATGGTGGAGCGCCCGCAGGGGTCTACGCATGCCCAGCGCATCCTCGATTTCTATTTCTGGATGGCACGCGAGGACGCCGCCAATTTCATCGCGTTCCCGGCTTTGTGGAGCGTGTCGGCGCGTTGGTCCCCGAGCGTGGAGGCGGAAATGAACACCGCACTGCGCCGGATGCGCGAGCCGGTGCGCCAGGAGCTCAGCCGCGGCATGGCCGCGGGCGAATTCCGCGGCGTGGACATCCAGCATGCGGATGAGATGATCTGGCAGAGCTACCAGCACGGCCTGCGCGCCGTCTCCGTCAATGGCGGCACCCCGGCCATGGCCGTGCCACAGGTATTCAAGACACTGGAAGCGCTGACGGCCTGAGCCGCAGCGCGCCTGGGCGCCGTATATCGGAAGCCCGCTGGACATGTCGGGCCACGGGCCATCCTGGGGTGGTTCAAGGTGTCATGCTGATCGCGCCCGCTCCTGCGCAAGGAACCTCCATGCGCGCCACCTCCTGCGCCGTGCTCGCTCTCTATCTGCTGTGCTGCGTTGGCGCGCTGGGACTGATCCATGTCTCCGAGCATCAACTGCTGGGGCTGCGGCCCGACCCCCTCGCGCACGCATTCGCCTGGTTGCTGGCCTTGCCATGGTCACTGTTGACCCTGCTGCCCATCGCGGGCAGCCCGAGGGTGGCCTACGCGTTGACCATCGCCGGCATGCTGCTGAATCTGGCGGCGGGCGTGGTGTGGGTGGTGCGCTGGAAAGCCGGGTGATGCCCGCAAGCGCAAGGACAGACGCGACAACGGCCGCGTCGGCGGCCGTTGTCGCTGGATCAGGCAACGCACATAAGGCTACTTGTCGCGGCCGTTACCCTTGTTGCCGTTGCCCTTCCCGCTGTTGCCCTTGCCGGGATGGTCGGCATGGACAGGCTTCCCGCCTTGGCTGGCCTGCGCAGGCTTCGCGCCACCTGCACGCTTGCCCTGGCCGGGACCGTGCTTGGACCAGTCCACGCTGGTGCGCTGGTCGATGCGGATGGGGTAGCCCCAGCGGTCGTAGGTGCCCACCGCGCCGTTCTTCAGGGCGTGGAAGGCCGACGATCCGGGCTTGATGCCCATCTGCTTGGCGAGATTGCCCCAGCCCTGACCCGGATTGCGCTCATAACGTTGCACCACATCCAGGCAGGGAATGCCAAGCGCGCGCGCGATGGCGCAGGCGAAGTACACATCGGCCGGCGCCCAGCCGCGACGATCAAGCAGGTCCAGGACCAGCGAGCGCGGCGCGCCATAGTGCCCGGTCATCTCTGAAACGAACGGATCCCGGTACCGGCGTCCGTAGTCGTTGATCTCACCCAGCCGGGTGTCGACCCACACATCGCCTGTCCGGATGTTGTAACCCACAGTCTGCGCATGGATGGGCTGGACGCTCCCCACCGCAGCACCGGCAACCGCCATCACCACTACCCAGCGCGCCAACATGTTCATGCTCTGCTCCTCCTTCACGGTGGGCGGAGTCTTGGCCCGACGCACTGAATACGCAATGACGCAGCGCGCGAAATGTAATGCGAACCAGGGCGACTCATGGCGTCCGATCGTGGTCACCCGTTGCACCCAAGCGTGACACGGGTCACGCCCACCCACAGGCAACCGCATACACTGCGCGGTGGTCCATCTCCGCCGACTTGCTGCGATCGCGTGAACGCTTGAACGACGAAGAAGCATCCCGCCCCCCGGCACATCCGGCCCTCGCCATGAAGCCGACCCGCCGCGACTTCCGCCTCGACATCATCATCCTGCTGGGTTCGATCACGGGCGTCACCATCACCGTCTTCGGCATCTATCGCTGGCTCAGCGGGCAGCACGCCCTCGCCTGGCTGGACTTCGCGATCGTCGCCTGCGTCATGCTGCCTGTGCTTTACGCATGGCGAACCGGCGACAGCGCCCGGGCCGGCGCAGCCCTGTGCGTGCTGAACTCGGCAGGCACCCTGGCCGCGTGCCTGCTGGCGGGACACACCGCACTGACGTGGATCTACCTGGTGCTGCTGACCAACTTCTTCATCGCCAATCGCTGGCTGGCGGCCTCCGCCAACCTTGTCATCCTCTTCGGCGTGCAATTGCTGCCCGACTTCTTCCACGACGGATTCCACGCCACGTCCGTGGCGGTCAGCGTGCTGCTGATCACCGGATTCTCGTACATCTTCGCCAAGCGCACGCAGGGGGACCGGGCGCGGCTGGAGAAGCTGGCCGCGATCGATGCCCTGACCGGCGTACCCAACCGGCGCAGCATGGAGCGCGCGCTTGCGGATGCGGTGGACACGTTCCAGCGGACCGGACGCAACTACGGGCTGGTCGTGCTCGACCTGGACCGTTTCAAGGACGTCAACGACCAGTACGGACATGCCGCCGGTGATGCCGCCATCGCCGACCTCGCCTCTATCCTGCGTTTCGAAATGCGGCGCAACGACCAGGTGTTCCGCTTCGGAGGCGAAGAGTTCGTCGCCTTGCTGGAACTGGACAACATCGAAGATCTCGACACCACGACCGAACGGCTGCGCAAAGCCGTGCGTGCCTCACTGCGCGGTCCGGGCGGACGCATCACCATCTCGCTGGGCGCAGCCCTGCTGCGCGAACACGAGAAAACCTGGCACGACTGGTTCTCGCGCGCCGACGCCGCGCTCTACCGCGCGAAGTCGGCCGGTCGCGACAGCTACGTGATCGCCGACGACCTGTTCTAGGCGTGCGTGGGATCGCGTGGCCGACCCGCGGCATCGCGCTCATCACGCCCAGGTCCCCCTCCCATTGTCCCGGCGAACGCCGGGACCCATCTGCTCTTGCCCTGGAAGTCCCGGCACTCACAGGCGATGGATTCCTGTACTCGCTGGAATGACGGGATCGAGTTCATCCGATCGGGCGGCCCGGCGTGATCGCCCCGCTCATTTCCTGCTCCACCACCACCGGTAAAGCACCGGCAGCACCAGCAACGTCAACAGCGTGGACGAGACGATGCCGCCGATCACCACCGTGGCCAGCGGACGCTGCACCTCCGATCCCGCCCCGACATTGAGCGCCATCGGCAGGAAGCCCAGCGATGCCACCAGTGCGGTCATCAACACCGGCCGCAGGCGGCCGAGCGCCCCTTCGACGACCGCGATATCAAGCGAGGTGCCTTGCTCGCGCAGTTTGCGGATGAAGGCGATCATCACCAACCCGTTCAATACCGCCACACCCGACAGCGCGATGAAGCCGACGCCGGCCGAAATGGAGAGCGGCAAGCCGCGCAACGCCAGCGCCACTACGCCGCCGGTCAGCGCCAGCGGAACTCCGGTAAACACGATGGCGGCATCCTTCGCCGAGCCGAACGCCCAGAACAGGAGCGCGAAGATCACCACCAGCGTCACCGGCACCACGATGACCAGGCGCCGACTGGCCGAGATCAACTGCTCGAACGTGCCGCCATAGTCCACCCAATAGCCGGCAGGCACCTGTATTCCGGCACCGATCTCCTGTCTCAGTTCCGCGACAAATCCGCCCAGGTCACGGCCACGCACGTTGGCCGTCACCACCACGCGGCGCTTGCCGTTCTCGCGGTTGATCTGGTTCGGCCCCAGCGTGATGCCGATCTTCGCGACCTCGCGCAGCGGCACCGTGCCCGGCGTGCCGGAACCCCACGCCGCGGAGCGGGTGGACTCGTCCTGGTTGTCGCTGCGTCCCAGCGGGATGGGCAGGTCGTGCAGCGCGGCCGGATCCTGCCGCAACGCCTCGGGCAGGCGCACGACGATGTCGAAACGACGGTCGCCTTCGAACAGCTGCCCTGCCACTTCACCGCCCACTGCGGTCGCCACGGTGTGCTGCACGTCGCCGGGATTCAGCCCGTAACGGATCAACGCCTGGCGATCGGGCGTGACCGTCAGCAGCGGAAGTCCCGTCGCCTGCTCCAACCGTACGTCGGCCGCACCATCGACGGTTTTCGCCACGCGTTCGATCTGCTCACCCAATTCCACA
Source organism: Pseudoxanthomonas sp. 3HH-4 (assembly GCF_006716465.1). Classification (GTDB taxonomy): domain Bacteria; phylum Pseudomonadota; class Gammaproteobacteria; order Xanthomonadales; family Xanthomonadaceae; genus Pseudoxanthomonas_A. The sequence continues at coordinate 317,622 of NZ_VFPB01000003.1, forward strand.
AGGGCCTCCAGGTCGTCACCGTAGATCTTGATGGCCACATCCGCGCGTACGCCTGATATCAGCTCGTTCATGCGCATCTGGATGGGCTGGGTGAACTCGTAGTTGTTGCCGGGAATCTGCTGCACCGCGCGTTCGATCTCCGCCACCAATGTGGCCTTGGGTTTGCGCGGATCGGGCCACTCCGCACGCGGCTTGAGCATGATGAAGGTATCCGCCACCGAGGGTGGCATCGGATCGGTCGCCACTTCCGCCGTCCCCAGCTTGCCGAAGACGCGGTGCACTTCCGGAAACTGGGTGATCCGTGCTTCGAGCGTCGCCTGCATGCGCACCGCCTGGTCCAGGCTGGTGCCGGGAATGCGCATGGCGTGCATGGCGATGTCGCCTTCGTCCAGGCTGGGCACGAACTCGGTGCCCAGCCGCGTGGCGAGCAGCCCGCACACCACCACCAGCGACGCGGCACCGGCGCCGACAAGCAGTCGCCGGCGCAGCGTCCATGCCAGCGCCGGCGCGTACGCACGTCGCGCCCACTGCATCACACGGGTTTCCTTCTCCTGCACGCGGCCGCGCATGAACAGCGCGATGGCCGCCGGCACGAAGGTCAGCGACAGCACCATCGCACCGGTCAGTGCGAGCACAACGGTGATCGCCATGGGGTGGAACATCTTTCCCTCCACGCCGGTGAGCGCGAAGATCGGCAGATACACGGCGGTGATGATGCCCAGGCCGAACAGGCTGGGCCGGATGACCTCCGCCGTCGCCGACGCGGTGGCGTCCAGGCGCTCCTCATCCGTCAGCAGGCGGCCCAGCGCATGCTGCAGGTCGCCGAAGCGGCGCAGGCAGTTCTCGATGATGATGACGGCGCCATCCACGATCAGGCCGAAGTCCAGCGCCCCCAGGCTCATCAGGTTGCCCGACACGCCACCGCGCACCATACCGGTCAGCGTGAACAGCATGGCGAGCGGGATCACTGCCGCGGTGATCAGCGCCGCGCGCACATTGCCCAGCAATAGGAACAGCACCACGATGACCAGTACCGCACCTTCCACCAGATTCTTCGTCACCGTGCGGATGGTGCGGTCCACCAGCGAGGTGCGGTCGTACATCGCCTCGGCGCGCACGCCCGCGGGCAGGCTGCGGTTGGCATCGGCCAGTCGCGCAGCCACGGCCTGCGCCACGTCGCGGCTGTTGGCACCGATCAGCATGAACGTAGTGCCCAGCACGACCTCCTTGCCGTTCATCGTGGCCGCGCCTGTCCGCAGTTCCGGCCCCTCACCCACCTGTGCCACGTCGCGCACGCGGATCGGCACGCCTTCGCGCCGGTCCAGCACGATGTCGCGGATACCCTCCAGATCAGCCACCTGCCCCGGCGCACGCACCAGGAACTGCTGGCCGTTGCGTTCGATGTAGCCCGCGCCCACGTTCTGGTTGTTGCTGGCCACCGCCTGCACCACGTCGTGCAGAGTGAAGCCCAGTGCGACCAGTCGCGCAGGGTCCGGCGTGATGTGGATCTGCCGCGCGAATCCGCCGATGGTGTTGACCTCGGTCACACCCGGGACGTTGCGCAGCTGTGGCCGCACCACCCAGTCCTGCAGCGTACGCAGGTCGGTGGCGGTATACGGCGTGCCGTCCGGCTTGCGGGCCTCTGCGCCGGCTTCGATGGTGTACATGAAGATCTCGCCCATGCCGGTGGCGATGGGTCCCATGCCGGGCTCCACGCCGTCAGGGAGCTGCGACTTCACCTGCTGGAGACGTTCGCCCACCTGCTGCCGGGCGAAGTAGAGATCGGTGCCGTCCTTGAACACCACCGTCACCTGCGACAGGCCGTAGCGCGAGATCGAACGCGTATGGTCCAGCCCCGGCAGTCCGGCCAGCGCCGTCTCGATGGGGTACGTCACGCGCTGTTCCGCTTCCAGCGGCGAATAGCCATCCAACTGCGTGTTGATCTGCACCTGCACGTTGGTGATGTCCGGCGTGACGTCGATCGGCAGCCTGCTGAAACTCCAGGCACCGACCACGACCAGTGCCAACGTCAGCGCCATCATCAGCCAGCGGTGCGCGATGGCGAAGCGCAGGATGCGTTCCAGCAATCCGTACGATGCCGGACGGGATCGGTCAGTGGTCATGCGATGCCCCCGACTTCTCGATGTCGGCCTTCACCAGGTAACTCTGCTCGACGACCACCTGGTCGCCGGCGTTCAGGCCGGACAGCACTTCCACCTGTCGTGCATCGCGCTTGCCGAGTTCGACAGGCCGCACCTCATACGTGTCGCCGACGCGCACGAACACCACTTGCCAGTCGCGAAACGTCTGCAGCGCGGCGACCGGCACCACCATTGCCGCCGGCTGCTGCTCCACGGTGATGCGCGCCTTGACCGCCGAACCCGGACGCCACAGGCCATCCGCGTTTTCCAGGGTGGCGCGGGCGACGGTGCTCTGGCTGGCCGTGGCGGTTCCCGGCAGCACGCGTTCCAGCGTGGTCTGCAGGGTGGCCCCGTCGCTCAACCGCGTCACCGTCACCGGCACGCCCGGCACGATGTGCTGCGCATCGGCACCGAAGATGTGCAGGTCCACCCACAGCGTGGACAGGTCGGCCACCTCGAACAGCGTGGCCCCTTCCCCCGCCACGCTGCCGACGGTGGCGTTCCGTGCCAGCACGACACCGGTGATCGGCGACGTGACGGCGTACGAGGTCAGGCTGAGATTGCTTTCCACGGTGGCCACGGTCTGACCGGCCTGCACGCGGTCGCCCACATTGACCGCGAGCCGGCGGATGGGGCCGGGGAAGCGCGCGGCGATGTTGGCCACCCGACCTTCCACCGGCGTCAGCAGTCCCTGCACTTCATGCTCATCGGCGATGGTGCCGGCCTGTGCCGGGGCCACGCGGATGCCGGACTCCCCGGCGATCTTCGCGGCGATGGTGGTGCGGCCTTCGTAGCTGTCGTAGCTCCAGCGCAACGTGCGTCCATCGATCTTCGCAACCACCTCGACGTCGAAGGAGTGCGGTTCGCCCACCACGGTCTTCGCCAGCAGGCTGCCGTCCGGCTGCGGCGTCAGCGCATGCGTTTCGCGCACGCCGCCCAGGCGGACGAGGCGGACTTCCACGCTGCCCGCGCTCGCGGGCAACGGCTTGCCGTCACGGTAGAGCCAGGCCTGGTACCTGGGTGGTGTGCCGGTTTCAGCGATCGCCAGCTCGACGGTGAAACCTTCCTGGCTCAGCAGTCGGCCACCGTGTCCACCACGTGCGGCATCGGCGTCGTCGTGTGCGCCGCCCTCTTCATGGCCGTGGTCGTCCGTGGACGCGCTGTCGTTCGCGCCGCCGCAGCCTGCCAGCATCAGGGAGAGCGCGAGCGCGCGCAGGAGGGGTCGCAGGGTCATGGCGTGCTTCCTTGTTCGGCAGTTGCGGTCCCGGCCACCAGGGCCTGGCCGGTGAGGCGTTGGAGTTCGATCAGCGCGCGGTGTGCTTCGAGCGCTGCCTCGAGTTGCTGGCGGCGGGTGGACGTGGTCTCGGATTGAAGCTGCGCCCATTCCAGGTAACTGATGGCGCCGGCGCGGTAAGCACGCTCCGCCGCCTGTTCGGCGCGCACCAGGCGCGGCAGCACGTCGTCGCGCATGCGCTGCACTTCGAGTTGCGAAACGCGATAGCGGCCGTGGGCGTCGGTGAGCGTCGAGTACAACGCGATGTCACGCGATTCGCGCTCGATGTCCAGCGCCGCCAGGTCTGCTTCCGCAGCCCTCGCCTCGGGGCCGGAACGGCGCGCGCTTCCCAACGGCAGCGACACGCTGCCGACCAGTGCCGTATCGCCGCTTTCCTGCAGCCGGCGCACGCCGACCTGCCAGTCGAGGTCTGCCGTCCCGCGGCTGCGCGCCAGGCGCAGGCGTGCCTCGCGCAGGCGGCGCTCTTCGGCGAACTGTGCAAGCTCCGGCGTGCCCTGCAGCAGCGCGGCCAGGGCCTGCGTGCCTTCTATGGCCGGCAGCGCCAGAGGATCGCCTGGCGCCACTGCGAACCCGGGATCGCGCTCGCCCCACAACGCGGCCAGATGCTGGCGCGCGGCGTCCTGCTGCTGCTTGGCACGTGCCGCCGCCATCTCTGCACGCGCCAGTGCTGCCTGGGCAGTGAGGAGCACCGACTCCGGCGACGCACCCACCTGCAGACGCTGCCGTGCGGCCGCCACGGTACGGCGGCGCTGCGCGATGTCATGTTCGGCGACCCCGCGTTGTGCGTGCGCGGCAGTGACAGCCAGATAGCGCCGCGCCACATCCGCCAGCAGGTCGAGGCGTTGTGCCTCGCGCTGCACGGCCAGGGCATCGATGCGCGCCTGCGCCAGCGTGCGGCGGGCATCCAGCTTGCCGCCCCGTTCCAGCACGCCGGCCAGTGTCAGCGTGAGTTCGGCCCCGGAAAAACCACGGGCGTCGCCCGTGCCCAGCATGTTCTCCACCTGCATGCCGGCGCTCAACGGCGGGCGCAGGATCGCGGCGTCGCGCTCGGCAAGCAGTGCGTCGGTGCGGGCGCCAAACAGGCGCAGGTCGGGATGGACGCGGGCAACGCGCGCAATGGCGTCATCCAGCGTCAGTGTTTCGGGGGATACAGCGGGCGATCGCACCTGCGCATGCACGCACGGCACGATCGCGAAGGCAGCCAATGCCGCCAATCGCAACCACATGGAAATTCTCCGGAAAGTCGGTGATGGAGCGCGGGCGGCAGAACGTCAGCCCGGCATGGACATCACGCGCTGATCGGAGGACGCAGCAGGGAGGTGACCGGCGCGCGTGGCACCGGCATCGTGGCCGCGACGGGCGCGGCGGAAAGCAGTTTCATGGCAGGCACGCGCATCGCCGCAGGCACGATGGCGGTCAGGTGGCCGCAGCAGTGGCTGGCGTGCATCAGGGCGTGCAGAAGATCGCCCTCGCCCGCCTCCCCATTCGCGTGATCGTGGTCGTTGCCTGCGGATTCACCGGCATGTTCGCTGACTGCATGCAGATGGTCGCCACCACTGCCCAGCTCGTGCAGGTCGCCCAGCGAGGCCAGTACCGGGTTCGCCAGCACGGCCAGCAACAGCACCGCCAGCGCGGGCAGGCGCAGCAGCCGGAGGCAGTGGCGGCGGAGAAAACGGAGCATCGGTCCGCATCCTAGCGGCAGCCATCGACGTTAGACAATTCCACGTCGCGCTGCGGCCGCGGGATGGAACAGGTCTTGCAGTGCCAATCCGACCCCGTCGGAAACGCGCCATGTCTGAGCAGGACGAAAGCGGCGAACGCACAGAACTCCCTACCGAAAAACGACGCCGCGAAGCCCGTGAACAGGGCAACATCCCGCGTTCGCGCGAGCTGGCGACGGCGGCCGTCTTCGGGGCCGGCGTGCTGGCGATCATCGCGATGGGTCCGGGCCTGGCACGCGACACGCTGGGCTGGATGAAGATCGCGCTGACACCCGACCCCGCGCTGATGCGCCAGCCGGACCAGCTGTTCGGGCACGTCGGCCTGCTGCTGCTGAAGCTGCTGGCAGTGGTCGCGCCGGTGGCCGGCATCTGCGTGCTGGCCGGCCTGGCCGCACCGATCGCGATGAGCGGCTTCCAGTTCTCGCAGAAGGCGCTGATGCCGGATTTCAAGCGGCTCAGCCCCGCCGCCGGCCTCAAGCGCCTGTATGGCGCCGAGAGCGTGGCCGAGCTGTTGAAGTCGCTGCTGCGCGTGGCCCTGATCGGCGGTGCGGCGGCGATCTGCGTGAAGCTGGGCCTGAACCCGCTGCGCGAACTGCTGACCATGCCGCTGGAACAGGCCGTGCGCAGCGGCCTGAAGTTCACCAGCACCCTGCTGCTGGCGACCACCGGGGGCCTGATCCTGCTGGCCGCCATCGACGCGCCGTACCAGAAGTGGAACTGGCTGCGGAAGCTCAAGATGACGCGCCAGCAGCTTCGCGAGGAGATGAAGGAAAGCGAGGGCAGCCCCGAGGTCAAGGGTCGTATCCGCCAGATGCAGCACCAGCTGTCGCAGCGCCGGATGATGGAAGACGTGCCCCAGGCCGACGTGATCGTGGTCAATCCGACCCACTACGCGGTGGCGCTGAAATACCAGACCGGCCAGATGGGCGCGCCCACCGTGGTTGCCAAGGGCGTGGACGAGCTCGCGATGCGCATCCGCGAAGTGGCCGACGCGCACCGCATCGCCATCGTCTCGGCGCCCCCTCTGGCACGCGCCTTGTATCGGGAAGGCCAACTTGGCCGGGAAATCCCCGTGAGACTCTACGCCGCCGTCGCCCAGATCCTGTCCTACGTGTACCAGCTGCGCGCCTGGCGCGTGGGCGAGGCCCCCCTGCCCGACCTGCCCGCGGTGGACGTGGATGAGCACGGGGGCAAGGCATGAGCGCGCAGCCCGTCGGCGGCATCCGCTGGATGGAGATGCTGAAGAACGGCCTCGGCGCCCCTCTGGTGGTGCTGGCGCTGCTGGCCATGATCGTGGTGCCGCTGGCACCGCCGGTGCTGGATGCCCTCTTCAGCTTCAACATCGCCATCTCGCTGGTGGTGCTGCTGGCCGTGGTGTACGTGAAGCGGCCCCTCGACTTCACCATCTTCCCCATCATCCTGCTGATGACCACGATGCTGCGCCTGGCGCTGAACGTGGCGTCCACCCGCGTGATCCTGCTCAACGGCCAGAACGGCCATGACGCCGCAGGCAAGGTCATCGCCGCGTTCGGCGAATTCGTGGTGGGCGGCAACTACGCCGTCGGCATCGTGGTGTTCGCCATCCTGACCATCATCAACTTCGTGGTGATCACCAAGGGCGCGGGGCGCATCTCGGAAGTGTCGGCCCGCTTCATCCTGGACGCGATGCCCGGCAAGCAGATGGCCATCGACGCCGACCTCAACGCCGGCATCCTGACCCGCGAGGAAGCCAAGGCCCGGCGCGAGGAAGTGCGTGAGGAAGCCGACTTCTACGGCGCGATGGACGGTGCCAACAAGTTCATCCGCGGCGACGCCATCGCCGGCATCCTGATCCTGTTCATCAACCTGGTCGGCGGCTTTGCCGTGGGCATGTTCCAGCACGGCATGGCGGCAAGCGACGCCGCGTCCACGTACACGCTGCTGTCCATCGGCGACGGCCTGGTCGCGCAGCTGCCCGCTCTGCTGGTCTCGTCCTCGGTCGCCATGCTGGTGACGCGCGCCTCGCGCTCGCAGGACATGGGCCAGGCCGTGATGGGCCAGGCCTTCGGCCAGCACAAGGCGCTGGCCGTGTCGGCCGGCGTGCTGGGCCTGGTCGGCCTGGTGCCCGGCATGCCCAACGTCGCCTTTTTGACGCTCGCCGCCGGTCTGGGCTACCTGGCCTGGAAAATGTGGAAGCGGACCCAGGAAAGCCCCGAAGCGGCCGCCGGCGACCTGGCGGCCCTGCCCGCTCCCGGTGCGCCCGACCGCAACGCCGAGCTGACCTGGGACGAACTGCGCCCGGTCGATCCGCTGGGCCTGGAAGTCGGCTACCGGCTCATCCCGCTGGTCGACAAGAACCAGGGCGGCGAGCTGATGTCCCGCATCAAGGCGGTGCGCCGCAAGCTGACCCAGGACCTCGGTTTCCTGGTGCCGCCAGTGCACATCCGCGACAACCTCGAACTGCCGTCGAATGGTTATCGCCTGCTGGTGCACGGCGTGCCGGTGGCGTCGGCCGAGATCCATCCTGACCGCGAACTGGCGCTGGACCCGGGGGGCGCGTTCGGCAGCATCGACGGCATTCCGGGCAAGGATCCGGCATTCGGGCTGGATGCCGTATGGATCCAGTCGCACCAGAAGGCCACCGCCGAATCGCTGGGCTATACCGTGGTCGATCCGGCCACCGTGATGGCCACCCACCTCTCGCACCTGGTGCGCGAACACGCGCCGGAGTTGCTGGGCCACGAGGAGGTGCAGCAGTTGCTGTCCCAGCTAGGTCGCAGCGCTCCGAAGCTGGTCGAGGACCTCACTCCCAAGGCGCTGCCGCTGGCCACCGTGGTGCGCGTGCTGCAGAACCTGCTGATCGAGCGCGTGCCGATCCGCCAGCTGCGCCGCATCGTCGAGGCGCTGGTCGAGTTCGCCCCGCAGAACAGCGATCCCGCCGCGCTCACCGCTGCGGTGCGGACCTCGCTGGGCCGTTTCATCGTGCAGGAAATCTCCGGCATGGCGCCGGAACTGCCCGTCTACACCTTGGCGCCGAATCTGGAACGCGTCTTGCAGGACAGCACCCAGGGAACCGGCGCGGCGCTGGAACCGGGACTGGCGGAACGCCTGCACCAGAGCCTCGCCGACGTGGTGAACAAGCAGGAAGCCCGCAGCGAGCCTGCGGTGGTGCTGGTACCGGGTTCGGTCCGCGCCGCCCTCGCCCGCCTCGTCCGCCACAGCGTCCCCTCGCTGTCGGTGCTGGCCTACAGCGAGGTTCCCGAGGACAAGCGGTTGAAGCTGGTCGGCACGATCAGCTGAGACCGGGAGCAGCAGAACCCGACGCGACATCGAACCGGATAGCACGCCATGAAAATCAAACGCTTCGTTGCCCCCGACATGCGCACCGCCTTCGCCATGGTCCGCCAGGAGCACGGCCCGGACGCGGTGATCCTGTCCAACCGCGTGACGGAGGACGGCATCGAAATCGTCGCTGCCAGCAATTACGACGAAGCGCTGGTGCAGCGCACGCTGGAAGCGATGCGTCCGGCCACGCCCACTGCGCCGCTGCATCCGATGCTCGACCCGGCGCCGCAGGCACCGACCGCGAACGCTCCGGCCCTGTCACCGGCCGAAGCCGCGGCCAGCTACTTCGCCCGCCGCCAGCCGGCCGTCCCCGCTGCCCCGCGTGCCGAGACCACCAGGCCGGCCGTCGCCGCGCCTGCGTCGATCGCACCGCCGGCAGCACCCATCGCAGCGCCGCGCGCGCCGGTGGCCGCCAGGCCCACGCCGACCACCGGCGAGATCCCGGCGCCGGTCGTCCGCGACATCGCGCCACTGCTGATCGAACCCGAATCCTTCGCCGCCAAGCTGGCCGCCTGCCTGCCGGCCGCTCCCGCCAACGAACCGGTCTCCGCGATCGAACCCGCTGCACCGCCGCGCCGTCCGGCCGCGCCGCGCGCCGACGCCGACGACACGCTCGACCTGGATGCATTGCTGCCCTCCATCGCGCCGCCGGTGTCGCTGCCGGAACCCGAGTCTGCGCCGGTCGTCGCGCTGCACGCCACGCGTACAGCGGTGACCGCACCGGTACCGGCGCCCGCCGCCGTCACCGTGCCGACGCTGACCGTCGTCACCGACAACGCCACCCAAGCCCGCGAGAGCGACGAGCAACTGGTACAGATGCGCGGCGAACTGTCCGCCATGCGCGAGATGATCGAGCGCGAGATGCACCGCCTTACCGATGAGCGCCTGCGCGGTTCTCCGGTGCGCATGCAGGCGATGGAGCTGATGGAAGACTACGGCTTCGACGCCGGCATCACCCGCGACATCGCCCTGCAGATTCCCGCCGACACCGAATTGCACCGCGGCCGTGGCCTGATGCTGGGCCTGCTGTCGAAGAAGCTGCCGGTGGTCGACACCGACCTGCTGGAAACCGGTGGCGTCATCGCGTTGGTGGGCCCCACCGGCGCCGGCAAGACCACCACCATCGCCAAGCTCGCCGCCTGCTTCGCGCAGCGCTACAACGCCCGCGACGTGGCACTGATCACCACTGATACCGTGCGGGTGGGTGGTCGCGAACAATTGCACGGCTACGGTCGCCAGCTCGGCATCGCCGTGCACGAGGCCGACAGCGCGCAAGCCCTCGCCCTGCTGCTGGAGCGCCTGCGCGATTACAAGCTGGTACTGATCGATACCGCCGGCCTGGGCCAGCGCGACCGCAACCTAGTGGGCCAGCTCAACTGGCTGCGCGCATCGGGCCAGGTGAAGACCCTGCTGTGCCTGCCCGCCAATTCGCACTTCTCCGATCTGGACGAAGTGGTCCGCCGCTTCAGCAGCGTCCAGCCGCAAGGCGTGGTGCTGACCAAGCTGGACGAGACCGGTCGCCTGGGCAGCGCCCTGTCGGTGGTCGTGGACCACCAGTTGCCGATGACCTGGGTGACCGACGGCCAGCGCGTTCCCCACGATCTCCACCGCGCCAACAGCGCCCACCTCGTGCTGCGGCTGGACCAGCTGCGCCGCGAAGCCGACGAACCCTGCTCGACCGAGGCCACCCATGTCGCCTGACCACTTGCTGCAGACGAATCCCCGCAGCACGCCGCCGATGCCCGGCGCATTCCACCCCGTGCGGGTCATCGCCATCACCGGTGGCAAGGGCGGCGTGGGCAAGACCAACGTGTCGGTCAACCTGGCCGTGTCGCTCTCCGAAATGGGCAAGCGCACGCTGCTGATGGATGCCGACCTGGGGTTGGCCAACGTGGACGTGCTGCTGGGGCTGTCGCCCAAGTTCACCCTAGCGGACCTGGTCGCCGGTCGCTGCGCACTGGAGGATGTACTGCTGGAAGGGCCCGAAGGCGTGCTGGTGGTTCCCGCCTCGTCGGGTTTCCGCCACATGGCCGAACTGGCGCCGGCCGAGCACGTGGGTCTCGTCAACGTGTTCTCCGAGCTGCAGCGGGCGCTGGATTTCATGGTCGTGGACACCGCCGCCGGCATCACCGACAGCGTGCTGACGTTCTGCCAGGCCGCACAGGACACCGTGGTGGTGGTCTGCGACGAGCCGGCGTCCATCACCGACGCCTACGCGCTGATCAAGGTGCTGGCGCGCGAACGCGGCCTGGACCGCGTGCACGTCATCGCCAACATGGTCCGCGACCCCAACGAGGGCCGGAAGCTGTACGAGAAACTCGCACGCGTCTGCGAGCGCTTCCTCGGCGACGTGGCCCTCCACTACCTGGGCGCCGTGCCGCAGGACGACTGGCTGCGCCGTGCCGTGCAGCGCCAGCAACCCGTCGTCAAAGCCTATCCGGGCAGCCCGTCGGCACGCGCCATCGCCGAGATCGCGCGCATGACCGCGCGCTGGCAGCCGCCGCTGGGAGCGCGCGGCAACGTCGAGTTCTTCGTCGAACGCCTGATCCAGCGGGGAGTCGCCGCATGAACACCGCCGCCGCCCAATACCGCGCGGTGCAACGCAGCACCGCGAACGATTTCGTCACCCAGCACGCCGACCTGGTCCGTCGCATCGCCCATCACCTGGCCGCACGCCTGCCGGCCAGCGTGGAGGTCGACGACCTGGTGCAGGCCGGCATGATCGGGTTGCTGGAAGCCTCTCGCAGCTACGACGCCGAGCAGGGCGCGTCGTTCGAGACCTATGCCTCCATCCGCATCCGCGGCTCGATGATCGACGAGATCCGTCGCGGCGACTGGGTGCCGCGCTCGGTCCACCGCCGTGCCCGCCAGGCGGCCGCCACCGTGCGCGAGATCGAACAGCGCACCGGCCGCGCCGCCATCGCCACCGAAGTGGCGAGCGCGATGGAGATGCCGCTGCCCGAATACCTGCGTCTGATGGAAGATGCCGCACGCGGCCAGGTCCTGAGCCTGGAGTCGCACATCGACGACCACGGCGAACCGAACACCGCGCGCACCGGCGGCCCCTCGCCGGAGCAGCATCTGGAGCGCAGTGAATTCCGCCAGCAACTGGTCAAGTCCATCGGCCAGTTGCCGGAACGCGAGCAACTGGTCCTCTCGATGTACTACGAGCAGGAACTCAACCTGAAGGAGATCGGCGCGGTCCTCGGCGTCAGCGAGTCGCGCGTCTGCCAGATCCACGGTCAGGCCATGGTCCGTCTGCGCGGCCGTCTGCAGGTGTTCGAGAAGGCCGACGCCGGCCTTGAAGACGAATGAGGACCGCGCGTTGGCGCCGCAGCAGCGCCCCTTGGGTGCGACCAGGGCATGCGCCGGACGCTAAACATTTCCCCGGCCCGGCCGATACCGCCACCAGACCCACCGTCCATGCAACACCGGAGCACCCGTGACCAACAAGAACATGCGCATCCTCATCGTGGACGACTTTTCGACCATGCGCCGCATCATCAAGAACCTGCTCAACGACCTGGGCTACACCAACACCGCTGAGGCCGAGGACGGCAACAGTGCGTTGACCGCACTGTCGCAGGGCAGCTTCGAGTTCGTGGTCACCGACTGGAACATGCCTGGCATGACCGGCATCGAGCTGCTGAAGGCCATCCGCGCCGATGACCGCTTCAAAACCCTGCCGGTGCTGATGGTCACCGCCGAAGCCAAGCGCGAGCAGATCATCGAAGCCGCCCAGAACGGTGTGAACGGCTACATCATCAAGCCGTTCACTGCGCAGACGCTGGAAGAGAAGCTGGGCAAGATCTTCGAACGCTTGGGAGCCGCCGCCTGATGAGCGCCGTGGCCGATGTCGCCGGCGCACGCGCCGCGCTGGTGGAAAAACTGCAGCACGCGCTGGATGCCCTGGAGCAGGGCGACGAAGCCGGCTGGCGCCGCGAACTGGATGCCATCGCCGCCTGGCGCACGCAGCCCATGATGCAGGGCCTGGGCCGCCTCGCGCGCGAACTGGCGCAGACGCTGGGAGAACTGCCGCCCACCGGACCCGGCGAACTGGACGACGCCTGCGCACGCCTGGACCATGTGGTGGAAATGACCGAACAGGCCAGCCACACCACGCTGGACCTGGCCGAACAATGCCGCGGCTACGCGACCCAGCTGAAGGGCACCGCGCTGTCGCCCGAACAGGCGGCGCTGGTGGACAGCATCGGCAAGGGGCTATCGGAAATGGCCCTGGCGCAGAGCTACCAGGACCTTACCGGCCAGATCATCCGTCGCGTCGCGGGTATCGTCCGTCGCGTGCACGAGGGCTTCGGTGCGCTCGGCCTGCCTCCGCCGGAGAAGAAGAACCCTTCAGATCTGGCCGGCCCGGCCGTTGCTGGTCTGGACCGCAACGCGTTCTCACAGAACGACGCAGACGACCTGCTCTCCGGACTGGGGCTGTAGGCACCCACGAACGCGCAGCGGAACCGGAGACCTGCCATGCCCGACGCTTCCGCCCGCCGTTCCCGCCATCCGCTCGTCCTGTTGTTCGTGGGAGCGCTGCTGGTCTGTGATGCCCTGGTGGGCCGCTTCCTGCGGCGTCGCCACGCCCACGCGATGCACCTGCCCCATTCCTCCCGCTGATCGCCCGTACCGGTACCCGCCCCGCCCATGTCCGCCGTCACGCCTGAAATCGCCGCCGACTTCCTGATCGAAGCGCAGGAAATCCTCGACCGGCTGGGCGAGCAACTGGTCACGCTGGAGCAGGACCCTTCCGACAGTGAGCAGCTGAACGCGGTGTTCCGCGGCTTCCATACCCTGAAGGGCGGTGCCGGCTTCCTCGGCATCCAGCCGATGGTCAACCTGTGCCACGCCGCCGAAGAAACACTCGGCCTGGTCCGCGCCGGACAGGCCACGCTGGAACCGCAGCACTTCGATGCCGCCCAGCAATCGCTGGACTGGCTGCAACAGATGCTGGATGCGATCGGCGCCGGTGAAGACCCGCCGCACGCACCGCAGATGCTGATCGACCAGTTCGATACCCGCGGGGATGCCGCGCCTGCCACACCGAAGCAAACGACCGCGACGAACGCCACGCCCGCTGCGACCGGCACGGACCTGATCAGCGATGACGAGTTCGAAGCATTGCTGGACCAGTTGCATGGCGATGGCGCCCCCACCCGCACGGCCGCACCTGCGCCAGCCGCGCGACCGGCCCCCTCGCCCGCGAAACCGGCCGCACCGAAGCCGGTCGCGAAGGCCGGCGGTGAAACCGAACAGACCATCCGCGTGGACACCAAGCGGCTGGACGCCATCGTCAACCTGGTGGGCGAACTGGTGCTGTCGCGCAACCGGTTGAAGACATTGCGTGCGCGCATCCGCGACGAAGAACTGGACCGCGCCGTCAGCGGCCTCGACATCGCCACGGCGCGCCTGCAGACGGCCGTGATGCGCACCCGCATGCAGCCGGTGGGCAAGGTGTTCTCGCGCTTCCCCAAGGTTGCGCGCGACGTCGCCCGGCAATTGCAGAAGGAAGTCGACCTGGAACTGGTCGGCGCAGAGACGGAACTCGACCGCAACCTGGTGGAAGCGCTGGCCGATCCGCTGGTGCACCTGGTGCGCAATGCGATCGACCATGGCATCGAAGTGCCCAGCCTGCGCGAAGCCTGCAGCAAGCCGCGCGCCGGCCACGTGCGCCTGTCGGCGCAGCAGGAAGGCGACTTCGTCACCATCGAGATCCGCGACGATGGCGCCGGCATCGACCCCGAACGCCTGCGCGCCAAGGCGCTCGAGAAAGGCCTGATCGATCCGGAAGCCGCCGCGCGCCTTACCCACGATGAATGCCTGCAACTGATCTTCCTGCCCGGCTTCTCCACCAAGGCCGAGGTCACCGACATCTCCGGCCGCGGCGTGGGGATGGACGTGGTGCAGTCGCGCATCCGCGAACTCAGCGGCCAGATCGCCATCCATTCCGACATCGGGCGTGGCAGCCGCTTCGTCATCCGCGTGCCGCTGACGCTGGCCATCCTGCCCACCCTGCTGGTGCAGGCCGGCGAACCCGTCTACGCCCTGCCACTCGCGCGCGTGATGGAAGTGCTGCACGCACCTTCCGAGAGCCTGCGCTGGTTCGACGGCCAGGCCGTGCTGGACCGCCAGAGCCATACCTTGCCCCTGGTCGACCTGCGCCACTGGCTGCGGGTGGACCCGGTGATGACGCCTTTGCTCACCATTGTGGTGCTGCAGATGGGCGAACAACGCTTCGGCCTGATCGTCGACCAGGTGCGTGGCCGCGAAGAGGTCGTCATCAAACCCCTGCCGCGCGCCGTGCGCGGCCTGCCCGGCTACGCCGGCGCCACCCTGATCGGCGACGGCCGCATGGCCCTGATCCTGGACGTGGACGGCCTGCGCGCGACGGCGTAAGCCATCCCTCCGGCACCTTGTAGGCGCGATGTAAGTCGCGACCGCACGCCGTGCACAACACGGCAGCCCGATGTCTGTGTGATCACGGTCGCGACTTACGTCGCTCCTACAACAGCAATGCAACTGCCTGCGACCGCACATCGTGCACAACATGACAGCCCGATGTCTGTGTGATCGCGGTCGCGACTCACGTCGCTCCTACAAGAAGCGCACCTCAAGTCCACCTGAACCGGGCCGATAGATCTGCACATGGACATCTTCAGCCTCATCGGACTCATCCTGGCGCTGGTCGCCCTGGTAGGCGGCAGCATCCTCAAGGGCGCGGGCCTGTCCTCGCTGTGGTCGTCGGCGGCCTTCGTCATCGTGATCCTGGGCACCATCGCCGCGATCCTGGTGCATACGCCGCCACCGGTATTCAAGCGCGCGCTGTCCATCGTGCGCTGGGTGATCCGGCCTCCGGGCAGCGACGGCGACGCGCTGATCGCCGAGATCGTCGACTGGAGCAACATCGCCCGCAAGCAGGGCCTGCTGGGGCTGGAGCCGCTGGTCAACCAGCAGGACGACCCGTTCCTGAAGAAGGGCCTGCAGATGCTGGTGGACGGGGTGGAACCGGAATCGATCCGACACATGATGGAGATCGACCTCAATGGCCAGGAGCACCAGGACCTGGCGGCCGCGAAGGTGTTCGAAGCCATGGGCATCTACGCGCCCACGCTGGGCATCATCGGCGCGGTGTTCGGCCTGATCGCGGTGATGAAGAACCTCGCCGACCCCAGCAAACTGGGCCACGGCATCGCCGCTGCGTTCACCGCGACGATCTACGGCATCGCCTCGGCAAACCTGTTCTTCCTGCCCATCGCCAGCAAGCTGAAGAGCGTGATCGGCGGGCGCAGCCGCGAACAGGAAATGATCATCGAAGGCCTGATCGCGATCGCGCAGGGCGAGAACCCGCGCAACATCGAGGCCAAGTTGGCCGGCTTCCTGCACTGATCCCGCGGAACGACGGCGATGGCGCGCAGGAAGAAACACGAGGAGCACGCGAACCACGAGGCCTGGGCGATCCCCTACGCCGACCTGATGACGCTGCTGCTCGCCTTCTTCGTGGTGATGTACGCCATCTCCACCATCAACGAGGGCAAGTACCGCGTGATGGCCGATGCGCTCACGGCAGCCTTCGGTGGCGCGCCGCGCACCATCAACCCGGTGCAGGTGGGCAACCACCAGTTGCAGGGCGCCGACTTCGACCGGCCTTCGCCGATCAAGTCCGGCGCCAAACAAGGTCCATCCGCCCCATCGCCCTCGCCCAACGTCACCCTGCTGGCGGCGATGGCCTCGCAGATGAACCTCTCGATGGACGAGAAGGGCCTGAAGAGCGCGCAGGGCGAGCTCAAGCGCATCGCCGATGATCTGGAGCGCGCGCTGGCGCCGCTGATCGACGAGAAGCTGGTGGTCATCAAGCGCTCCGAGTTGTGGCTGGAAGTGCAGATCAACAGCGACATCCTGTTCGCCACCGGTTCGGCGGCACTGGATCCGCAGGCGCAGCAGACCGTCGGCAAGCTGGCGGAAGTGCTGGGCAACGTGCCCAACTCGGTGCGCGTGGAAGGCTATACCGACGACCGCCCGATCCGCACCGCGCAATTCCCGTCCAACTGGGAACTGTCTTCGGCCCGCGCCGCGAGCGTGGTGCACCTGTTCGTCCGCGACGGAATCCCGCCGGAGCGGCTGGCGATGATCGGCTACGGCGAGTTCCGGCCGATCGGCGACAACACCACCCTCGAAGGCCGCAACGCCAATCGCCGCGTGCTGCTGATCATCCTGGCCAGCCCGGCCGGCCCGGCACCGAACTTGCATGCGCAGGAGCAGGCCGTCGAAGCGCCGTCAGTGATCGCACTGCCGTCGTTGCCGACCCACGCCGCGTCGCCCATGCCCGGAGCGCCGCCGGCGCCCCAGGTCCATGAAGGAGTCCAGTGATGCGCGTGTGGGCAATCGCCAACCAGAAAGGCGGCGTAGGCAAGACCACCACCACCCTCGCCCTCGGGCGCGCCCTGGCCATGCGTGGCCGCCGCGTGCTGCTCGTGGACCTGGACCCGCACGCGTCATTGACGCGCGCGTTCGGCGTGCCCGCCGAGCCGCAGCCTGCCGGCGTGCTGGACCTGTTCGATGAGCAACCGCCGCTGCTCGCCAGCGTGGCGCGCGCCACCGAGATCGAGAACCTCGCCTTCGTTCCGGCACAGACACCATTGGCCACGCTGGAGCGCCGCAGCGCCACCCAGCCCGGTCTGGGCTTGGCGCTGTCCAATGCGCTCGCGCGCGGCGGCCAGGCCTGGGACCACGTGCTGTTCGACTGCCCGCCCACGCTGGGCTTGCTGATGGTCAATGCGCTGGCCGCTGCCGACCACGTCATCATTCCGACCCAGACCGAACCGCTGGCGCTGCACGGCCTGAAAGGCATGTGCCGCACCGCCGATATGATCCAGCGCTCGCGCCATCGCGAACTTCCGGTGTCGATCCTGCCCACGCTGTACGACAAGCGCACCCGCACGGGTGCCGAGACCTTGAAGGCGATGCAGGACGAGTACGGCGGACGCGTCTGGAACGACGCCATCCCCAACGACACGCGCATCTGCAGCGTCGATGCACTGACCCGTTCCAGCCCCGCCGCGCAGTATCCCGGCCGCGGCCTGTCGGCGTACCGCCGCGCCCTGGACTGGCTGTTGCTGACGGAAGCACGCGCCACCGAGCAAGCCGCATGAACACGCCCGCCGTCCTCGATGACTACCTGCAAGACCTGCTGGGCGAACTGGGCACGGCAACCGTCGCTCCTTCCCAAGCCGCGGTCGTCGAGGAAACGGCGGTGATCGCCGGGATATCGCCCAACGCGGCCGACACGCCAGCGCCGCCCATCGCGAAGGTCGAAGCGCCTCCCGCGTTGGCGATCGCACCGGTGCGGGCGGGCAGCGACGCCGACATGATCAACGACGACGAGTTCGAAGCGCTGCTGGACCAGTTGCACGGCAGTGGCGCCCCCACCGTGGTGACCGGCCCCGCCAGCGAGCCGATCATCGCGGCGCCGACGCCTCCCGCGCCCGCGCCCGCGCCTGCGCCTGCGCTTGCGGTCGCGCCTGCGCGCGCAGACAGCGCCGGCGACATGATCAGCGACGACGAGTTCGAAGCCCTGCTTGACGACCTGCACGGAGGCGCTGCGCCCACCGCGCGGATTGCCGAACGCGCGCCTGTCGCCCCACCGGCCGCACCCGCCGCACAGGCGCCGCGCGCCCTGGCGCCGCTGCCCAGCAAGCCGTACCTGCAGGAAGCGCTGCCCGACACCGGCGAGCGCCGACGCGCAACCGAACGCAAGACGCGCTGGCTGCGCCTGCGCTGCGACCAGCAGCACTACGCGCTGGAACTGCTGAAGGTGCAGGAGGTCGTGCGCCCCGCCACCCTGCTGCCCCTGCGCGGCGCCGCGCCTCACATGCTCGGTGTGATGAACCTGCGCGGCCAGGTGGTGCCGGTCATCGACATGGGCCTGTACCTGGGCCGCAGTGCGATCGACACCGATGCCGCCACGCGCATCGTGGTGCTCGAAGAGCATGGCGAGATCCTCGGCCTGCGCGTCAGCGCGGTGGAGGACGTGGCCAACCTGACCGACAACCAGATCGAATCCCCCGACAACGCGCGCGTCGGCCGCATCGCGAATCCCTTGGTCCGCGGCGTGGCCCGCCTCAACGAACGCGCGGTGATCCTGCTGGACGCCTCGCAAGTCCTGCAGTGATGGGGGGAAATCAAAACAGGACCCGAGGGATGGCGCATTCCGCCAGCACGTCCATGCCGGTGTTGCCGGGTGTAGCGGAAGCCGGGAACGCGTGCGCCGAAGCTGGCTTCCCAGCCTCGCGCCCTGCCCCCTGCATTTCACGAACCGCGTCACATATCCACACCGGATGCTCAAGAGTGGCCCGCGAGCGCCGATACCCCACTAGAGCCGCCCTTCCGGAGACACGATGAGCGCAGTGCCCCTGGGTGATGACCTCGGCATCGAGGCCGCCACCGACCTCAAGCAACACCTGGCCATGCATGTCGCACAGCCTGGCCCGCTGGTGCTGGATGCCGGCACGGTACAGCGCGTGCACACCGCCAGCCTGCAGGTGCTGTGCAGCTTCGTGCGCCAGCGCGAGCAGGCCGGGCTGGCCACCGACTTCAGTGCGGTCAGCCAGAACTTCCGCGACGCGGCGCGCCTGCTCGGCCTCGCGCCGCAGCTTGGCCTGGCGACCACCAACAACGAAAACAACATGCAACAAGTGGAGAACGCCGCATGAGCGCACGCATTCTGGTAGTGGACGATTCGGCCTCGATGCGACAGATGGTCGCTTTCGCCCTGACGTCGGCCGGCTTTTCGGTGGATGAAGCCGAAGATGGCCAGGTCGCACTGGGACGCGCGCAGGGACAGAAGTTCAATGCGGTGGTCACCGACGTCAACATGCCCAACATGGACGGCATCTCGCTGATCCGCGCCCTGCGCGGCATCCCCGACTACAAGTTCACGCCCATGCTGATGCTGACCACCGAATCGGCCGCCGACAAGAAGGCCGAAGGCAAGGCTGCCGGCGCGACCGGCTGGCTGGTCAAACCGTTCAACCCGGAACAACTGGTCGCCACCGTCCAGAAAGTCCTGGGCTGATCCTCCTTCCCTCCGCTTCCCTTCCGACCGCACCAGGGCACCGTCGCAATGAACATGGACATGCAGCGCTTCCACGCCACGTTCTTCGAGGAAAGCCGCGAAGGGCTGGAAGCGATGGAGGCCGGCCTGTTGTCGCTGGAGCAGGGCAACCGCGACGGCGACCTGATCAATTCCATCTTCCGCGCCGCGCATTCCATCAAGGGCGGCTCGGCGACGTTCGGCTTCGATGCCATCGCCGGCATGACCCACGTGCTGGAGACCCTGCTGGACGAACTGCGCGCCGGCCAACGCGCCGTCAGCCCGCCCGCCGTCGACGCCATGCTGGCCTCGGTAGACGTGCTGCGCGCCCTGCTGGCCGAGGCCGAACACGGCACGCCGGCAGATCCTGCAGCGGTGCAGGCCATGAAGGACCGCCTCAACGCGGTGTTGTCCGGCCAGGACGCACCTGCCGCCACGCCCGCGGCTGCAGCGAAGGCCGACGAAACGCCGGAAGGCTGGAAGATCGGATTCACCCCCGCACCGTCGCTGTTCATGAGCGGCAACGATCCGCTGCGCATCCTGCGCGAACTGGAACACCTCGGTCCGCTGGAGATCGCGTGCCGCATGGAGCGCCTGCCGGGGTTCGAGCAGATCGATCCGCTGGAAGCCTATCTCGCGTGGGACCTGGGCCTGATCGGCAAGGTGCCGCGCAGCGCGGTGGACGATGTGTTCGCGTGGGTCGTCGACGATTGCGAACTCGACATCCAGCCGATGCAGCGCAATGCGGCGCCTGTGGAAGCCGTCGCCATCGCCGCGCAGCCGGTCGCCACGGTGACCGCCAGCGGTGCGCAGGCACCGGCAGGCGCCGCGCCCGCCGCCAACGACACCGCAGAAACCTCCATCCGCGTCAGCGTCGACAAGATCGACGGACTGATCAACCTGGTCGGTGAACTCGTCATCACCCAGGCCATGCTGAAACAGGTCTCCGGCCTGCTCGACCAGGCCCAGTGCGAGCGCCTGTTCGCCGGTCTGGACCTGCTGGAGCGCAATACGCGCGATCTGCAGGAGGCCGTCATCGGCGTGCGCATGCTGCCGGTGGATGCCGTGTTCCGCCGTTTCCCGCGCCTGGTCCGCGACCTGTCCGCCCGCCTCGGCAAGCAGGTCCGCCTGCGCACGATTGGTGAGGGCACCGAACTTGACAAGGGCCTGATCGAACGCATCGCAGACCCGCTGGTCCACCTGGTCCGCAACTCGATCGACCACGGCCTCGAACTTCCCGATGCGCGTCGCGAAGCGGGCAAGGACGAAACCGGCACGATCACGCTGGCGGCGTCGCACCAGGGCGGCCACATCGTCATCGAAGTCAGCGACGACGGTCGCGGCCTGAATCGCGACCGCATCCTGGCCAAGGCCGCCGAGCGTGGTCTGGCCGTGCCCGAGAATCCCAGCGACTCCCAGGTCTGGGACCTGATCTTCCAACCCGGCTTTTCCACCGCCGAGGCCGTGACCGATCTTTCCGGTCGTGGCGTGGGCATGGACGTGGTCCGCCGCAACATCCAGGCGCTGGGCGGCGAAGTGCAGCTGGAAAGCGCATCCGGCAGCGGCACGCGCGTGGTCATCCGGCTGCCGCTGACGCTGGCCATCCTGGACGGCATGGGCGTGTCGGTCGGCGAGGAAACGCTGATCCTGCCGCTCGGCTACGTGCTCGAGGCCCTGCAGCCGCAGGCCGAGGACGTGCGCACAGTGGCCGGCGACGGCCGCGTACTGCGCGTGCGCGGCGAGTACCTGCCCATCGTGTCGCTGAACGACTACTACTGCTACGGCCAGAGCAGCGCAGAAGATCCGCTGGTGGTGGTGGTGGAAGCCGACGGCCAGAAGCTGGCGCTGGAAGTGGACGAACTGATCGGCCAGCAGCAGGTCGTGGTCAAGAACATCGAAAACAACTACCGCCGCATCGACGGCATCTCCGGCGCCACCATCCTCGGTGATGGCCGCGTGGCCCTGATCGTCGATGTCGGCGGACTGGTCCGCGCACGCAGGACGCTGCAGGCGGCCTGACGCAGCCGTTCCATTCTTCCTCTCCGGCGTTCACTTGGGACGCGGCCTTAGACTGGCCGCGACAGGTGGACGCACGCCCACACCCAATAGGTAAATCCATGAAGTACATGTCCACCCTCGCCCTGGCCCTGATGGCCGCCCACGCCACCGCGCATGCGGAAGATGCCGGCACCAGAGCCAGTGCATGGCCGCCGAAGATCAGCTTCGCCGACGGCACCGAACTGAGTCTGGGCGGCAATCTGCAATACGACCTCAACCGCTTCTCCGGTGAGGGCTACAACGGCGCCGCGCTGGAAGACGACGACGCCTGGCGCCGCCAGGAAATCGGCGTGACACTCAAGCGCAAAGGGGTGTACGACTTCGGCGCGACCTTCGACTTTCAGGCCAAGACCTGGAGCGACGTCGCCCTGCGGCTGGAAACCAAGGCGCTGTTCGGTCACGACGCCGGCAAGCTGCGCATCGGCCAGATGAAGCTGCCGCTCGGCTTCGAGGGCAACACCGGCACCCGCCACGTCTCGATGATGGAGCCGTCGCTGCCCACGCAGGCGTTCTACCAGGGCCGCCGCAGCGGCATCGACTGGGCGTTCGAGCGCGACCGTTATATCGCCAATGTGGGCTACTTCTTCGAATCCGACCTGCAGGGCAACAACAAGGGCGACACGGCGGCGTTCCGACTGGCGTGGACGCCGCGCAAGGCGGCCGGCGACGTGCTGCACCTCGGAATCGCCGGTTCGCAGGAACGTCCCGACAGCGAGGTCAACGGCCTGGGCGCCACCGTGTATCCCAGCGTGCGCTGGCGCGCCAAGCCGGAAGCTTCGCTCACCGGCGTGCGCCTGGTGGACTCGGGCACGCTCACGCGCGTGGACCGCATCGAGCGTACCGCCCTGGAAGCGTTGTGGATCCACGGCCCGTGGTCACTGCAGGGCGAGTACCTGCGGCAGGAGACCACGCGCGAGCTGGGACTGCCTTCGTACTCGGCCGATGGCGGCTACGTGCTCGGCAGCTGGCTGGTGACCGGCGAGTCGCGTGGCTACAGCGGCGGCAACGTCAGCAACCCCAAGCCCAAGCGCAAGCACGGCGCGCTGGAACTGCTGGCCCGCTACAGCCGCATCGACTTGGACAGCGACGGCATCGCCGGTGGCCGCGAACACAACTGGACGCTGGGCGCCAACTGGTACCTGACGCCCTACTTCAAGTTCCAGGCCAACTACGTGAAGAGCGATGCGACGCGCGGCGCGTTCTCCGCCGACCCGTCCGTGTTCCAGCTGCGCGCGCAGATGCATTTCTGACCGCGCATGCCGCATCGCCCGCGCAGCCGGTCACGGTCTGCGCGGGCATGCCGTCGACATGCAGGTAAGCGCGCTTACCTTTCCGCCGAGCGGCCATCAAGAACTGTCACATTCCGCCGTTACTTCGGGAGAGACATGGCGCCAAGGGCATGGACCGCCACTGCTTCCGCCTGATGCACTGGCCCCACCTACTGAACTCTATCGAGACCGCCTTCATGTTCAAGCACCTCAAGATCGGCAAACGCCTGGCCATCGGCTTCGCCGTGCTCGTCCTGCTCATCGTCGCCACCGGGGCGTTCTCCGCACAGCGGATGGGCGTGGCCCAGGGCGTGGTGGTCGAGATCACGAACAAGGAGGTGCCGGCCATCCGCGACTTGGGACGCCTGGCCACGATGCTGGCCGAATACCGGGTCAGCGAACGCGGCCTGGTCGCCGGCTACCAGGACCCGGAGAAAGTCGCCGAATACACCGGCGAGATGGTCGCGGGCGGCAAGGCCTTCGACGAGCTCTCGAAAGCGTACGGGACCACTATCACGGACAAGCATCAGAAAGAGCTGTACCAGCAGATGCTGGCCAAGTCCGCGCTCTACTTCGACAACAGCCGCCTTCTGATCGAATCGGTCAAGGTCGGCGATCTGGCACCTGCCAGTGGAGCCGGCGACCTGCGCCAGGCCTCGGCCGATGCCGTGGCCCTGATGCTGGACGACAAGATGAAGGAGCTGGACGAAGCCGTTGCCGCCCAGCAGGCCGGCTATACCAACAACATCCGCGCCATCGGCCTGCTGGTGGCGGTGGCACTGATGCTGGCCATCGCGGCCGCGGTCCTCATCACCCGCTCGATCGTGCGCCCGATGGCTGACGTCGCGAGCGTTGCCGACTCCGTGGCGCGTGGCCAGCTGGATCGCCAGATCATCATCGACGACCGCAGCGAGCTCGGCGACCTGCTCGGCTCCATGCAGCGCATGCAGACGCAGGTGAAGTCGGTCATCGCAGCCCAGAGCGAAATGGCGGCGCGCCATGACGAAGGCCGGATCAGCTACCGGATGGACGACAGCACATTCCCCGGCGAGTACGGCCGGATGGTGCGCGACACCAATGCCCTGGTCGCCCAGCACATCGGCGTGAAGATGCGCGCCGTGGAGGTGATGCGCCGCTACGCCGTGGGCGACCTGTCGGTGGACATGGACCGCCTGCCGGGCGAGAAAATGGTCATCACCGAAGCGATGGACATGTGCAAGGCCAATCTGTCGGCGATCAATGGCGAGATCAAGCGTCTGGCCAGTGCCGCCGCTTCCGGTGACTTCACCCATCGTGGCGATGTCGACAAGTACCAGTACGACTTCCGCGACATGGTGGAAGGTCTGAACCGTCTGATGGAAACCACCGACGGCAACCTCGCCGAGGTGTCCGAACTGCTGCAGGCCATCGCCCGCGGCGACCTGACCGCGAGGATGGAAGGCGACTTCCATGGCGTGTTCGCCAGCATGCGGGATGATGCCAACGCCACCGTCGCCCAGCTGACCGAGATCGTCGGCGGCATCCAGATGGCGGCCACCAGCATCAATACGGCTGCCGGCGAGATCGCATCGGGCAACAACGACCTGTCGCGCCGCACCGAACAGCAGGCCGCAAACCTGGAAGAAACCGCCGCCTCGATGGAGGAACTGACCTCCACCGTGCGCCAGAACGCCGAGTCCGCCCGCCAGGCCAACCAGCTGGCCATCGGTGCCGCAGGCGTGGCTTCGCTGGGTGGCGATGTGGTCGGCCAGGTGGTAACCACGATGCGCGACATCGAGCAGTCCTCCAAGAAGATCGCCGAGATCATCTCGGTCATCGACGGCATCGCCTTCCAGACCAACATCCTGGCCTTGAACGCGGCAGTGGAAGCCGCACGTGCCGGCGAACAGGGCCGTGGCTTCGCGGTCGTGGCCAGCGAGGTGCGCACGCTTGCCCAGCGTTCGGCCAATGCCGCCAAGGAGATCAAGGGCCTGATCGAGAATTCGGTGGATCGCGTGGCCGACGGCTCGGCGCTGGTGAACCAGGCCGGCGCAACCATGGGCGAGATCGTTGCCAGCGTGCAGCGCGTGACCGACATCATGGCCGAGATTTCCGCCGCCTCGCAGGAACAGTCGGCTGGCATCGAGCAGGTCAACCAGACCATCACCCAGATGGACGAAACCACCCAGCAGAACGCTGCGCTGGTGGAAGAAGCCACCGCCGCCGCGCGTTCCATGGAAGAGCAGGCCGGTGCGCTGACCCAGAGCGTGTCGGTGTTCAAGCTGCAGGCCACCGTCAGTGCCCCGGTCCGCCAGGCCATTGCGGCGGCCGCCGTTGCACCGCGGCCGGTGGCGACACCCAAGGCCGTGGCCCGCAAGCCGGTCGCACGCAAGCCCGAACCCGCGCTCGCCGACGGGGACTGGCAGGAGTTCTGATCGCGCATCGGAACACGCGACAGAAGCACCCTGCACGGCCCGGATTTCCGGGCCGTGCCTGTCTGGAGCGCCACACTCGCGCAGGTATCTGTATTTACCGCTCGTCGGGGAAATCCCCACAAAGGCTCAATGACCTGGCCGTAACGCCGATATCGATCCAGCCTCCATCACGACACGCCCTGCCCCCATGAATCGACTGAAGCGCCTTTCTCTCGGCAGCAAGCTCTCCCTCCAGGTCACCCTCGCCGTGGCCGTCGTCCTCACCCTCCTCGCTGTGGTCGTGCAGCGGCAATCCAGCCGCGCCATCGAAGCACGTGCCCTCGGCGATCTCGACGTCGCGGCGCAGGTGATGCTGGAATCCATCGCGCTCTACGACAGCACCCTGACCGACGCCACGCAGCGGATGGCAAGGAGCTTCCGCGCGGCACTGCCTTCGGGCGACGTCTCGGTCGATGCCGGACGCACCACGCCGATCGGCGATTTCGAGGTTCCCGAACTGCGTTTCGGTGCGCAGGCGATCAACCTGGACTTCACCACCGTCGACCGCTTCACCGAAGCCACCGACGTGGTCGCCACGCTCTTCGTGCGTCAGGGCGACGATTTCATCCGTGCCACCACGTCGCTGCGCAACACCGAAGACGAACGCGTCATCGGCACCGCGCTGGACCACAAGCATCCCGCATACGCTCTGATCCTCCAGGACAAGCCCTACACCGGCCGCGCGCGTCTCTTTGGTCGCGACTACATGACCCATTACGAGCCGCTGCAGGATGCGGAAGGCAACACCATCGGCATCCTGTTCGTCGGCCAGAACTACGGCGATGGCCTCGCGGCGCTGAAGGACAAGCTGCGCAACACGGCACTGGGCGAAGCGGGCTATTTCTTCGTGGTGGATATCGCCGAAGGCGAGCACTACGGCAAGCTGGCCGCGCATCCCGCCAGCCAGGACGCGCTGTATTCCTCGGTGGTGGACGTCGACTCCGTGCCGGAGATGAAGGCCCTGCTGGCGAAGGACCATGGCCACACGGTGCTCGACATCGCGCCCAAGGCCGGCGAAGAGGCCGTACCGGCACTGGTCGCGGTGAAGCAGTTCGCCCCGTGGAAGTGGGCGCTGGTGGCGGTCGAACCCCGTTCCACCGTGCTGGCTTCAAGCCATGCGTTGACGGTCGCCATCCTGCTGCTTTCGTTGCTGGCACTGGTGGTGATAGCGACGCTGGCCTGGTTCGGCGTGCGTCGCGTGGTCTCGCACCCGCTGCGTGGTGCCGTCGCCATCGCCGAAGCGGTGGCCGTCGGAAAACTGGACAGCCGCATCGACACCTCGCGCCACGATGAAGTCGGCCAGTTGCTGTCCGCCATGCACCATGTGCAGACCCAGGTGGTATCTGTGATCGAGGCACAGACCGAGATGACGCGACGACACGACGAGGGCCAGATCAGCCACCGCATCGACGACAGCGCATTCCCCGGCGAGTACGGCCGCATGGTGCGCGACACCAATGCGCTGGTGGCCTCGCATATCGCGGTGAAACTGCGTCTTGTCGAGGTGATGCAGCGCTACGCCATCGGTGACCTGTCGATGGACATGGACCGTTTGCCTGGCGAAAAGGCGGTGCTGACGCAGACGATGGACGCCACCAAGGCCAGCCTGTCGGCCATCAATGGCGAGATCAAGCGCCTGGCGCAGGCCGCTTCCTCGGGCGATTTCAGCCAGCGCGGCGACGTGGACAAGTACCAGTACGATTTCCGCGAGATGATCGGGGGACTCAACCAGTTGATGGAAACCACCGACGGCAACCTCGCCGAGGTGTCCGAACTGCTGCAGGCCATCGCACGTGGCGACCTGACCGCACGGATGGAAGGCGACTTCCACGGCGTCTTCGCCACCATGCGCGACGATGCCAATGCCACCGTCGCCAAGCTGACCGAGATCGTCGGCGGCATCCAGATGGCGGCCACCAGCATCAATACTGCCGCCGGCGAGATCGCCTCCGGCAACAACGACCTGTCGCGCCGTACCGAACAGCAGGCCGCCAACCTGGAAGAAACCGCCGCCTCCATGGAGGAACTGACCTCCACGGTGCGCCAGAACGCCGAATCGGCCCGTCAGGCCAACCAGTTGGCCATCGGTGCGGCATCGGTCGCTTCGCAGGGTGGCGAGGTGGTCGGTCGCGTGGTCACCACGATGACCGACATCGAGCAGTCATCGAAGAAGATCGCCGAGATCATTTCGGTCATCGACGGCATCGCCTTCCAGACCAACATCCTGGCTTTGAACGCGGCAGTGGAAGCCGCACGTGCCGGCGAACAGGGTCGCGGCTTCGCGGTGGTCGCCTCCGAAGTCCGCACGCTCGCCCAGCGGTCGGCCAATGCCGCCAAGGAGATCAAGGGCCTGATCGAGACTTCGGTGGACAAGGTCGCCGAGGGCTCGGCGCTGGTCAATCAGGCCGGCACGACGATGGGCGAGATCGTGGCCTCGGTGCAGCGCGTGACCGACATCATGGCCGAGATCTCCGCCGCATCGCAGGAACAGTCGGCCGGCATCGAGCAGGTCAACCAGACCATCACCCAGATGGACGAGACCACCCAGCAGAACGCTGCGCTCGTTGAAGAAGCCACCGCTGCCGCGCGTTCGATGGAAGAGCAGGCCGGCGCGCTGACCCAGAGCGTTTCGGTGTTCAAGCTGCAGGCCACCGTCAGTGCCCCGGTCCGCCAGGCCATTGCGGCCGCCGACGTTGCACCGCGGCCGGTGGCGACGCCGAAGGCCGCAGTCCGCAGGCAGCCCGCACGCAAACCGGAACCCGTGCTTGTCGAGGGAGATGGCGAGGGCTGGCAGGAGTTCTGAGCGGTTCGCGGTTCGTATAAAGCGGCGCGCAACAAGCACACAGCCAAGAAATTCCGGGCCCTGTGCTTGCACGCGGAGCAACGAAATCCGTGAAGATTCACCCTGTAGGATGGGTTGAGCCGTAGGCGATACCCATCGAGCACGTGGCGCCTTCACCACGATGATGGGTATCGCTTCGCTCAACCCATCCTACGCGCTGACGATGTTGGGTTACCCCGCCAGCATCTTCTATTACTCAGCCTCGCTGGTCACAAGTCCCAGCCACGCCACGGCAGCGAGGATTGCATAGCGTCCCCATCGGCGCCGCTCCACGATCTTGGCGTAGGAGCTCCGGGCATTTAAGTCTCCCTGATTGCTCTTAAATGGCGCTATGGTCGCGAGCCCGGCGGTGAGTTTCTGACAGAGCTATCGGAAACTCCGCAGGAGACCTTGTTCCCTATTGCTCTCAGGACCAGGGCGCAATTTCCATTCTCTATTTTATTCGGAGGCCAACCTATCCGCCTCTAACGTAGAAGTCGCAAGCTTGGCAGCGCGAGAGCCGTTCAGATGAGAGCCAAAGACGATCTACTTTAACTGCCTCTCTCCGTCAAGGGCACACGCCCCTTCTTGAACCCAGTGTCGTCATTAAACTGCATAAAGAGCACTTCGGCTTCCAAGCAAACGCAAAAGAACACTGAGCTCGACTCGTAAGGCCCCGAGTCCGCCACCAGCTTCAGCACCTTGCTCACAGTTTTGTCTTCGACCACTGCACACACATACTCCATGACCCTGAATGACAAGTACTTTCGCAGATCGGAGACCTCCTCCTTCGTTCCGAACCGAAAATTCTTGACTAGGAATGGCCTTAACTCCAACTCAAGATCAGCCACTCCATGTTGCAGCACGTGCACGCTAGAAAACGTCAGGTTAGGACGCCAGCTGAAATGTGCCGCTAAGGCTTCTTCAGCAGAAGATCTCGCCTCACTCAGAGAAACCACGTACGAAAACGCGGTGTGATCTCTAAGTGCTCCACTGAAAGCTGCAACCCCAGAAAGAAAGCCATCCAGTTTTTCTACCTGCTCTTTCATGTCGACTCGCTCGGCTCCTAAGGGGGACAAGTTCCACCACAAATGTTTCTATAGGACGATTCCAGCTTCGCCAGCGTCGCCGACAACTTGGCAATTCTGGCGAGATGCCCTTGATAGCTACCGGAGCTTGGATTCAGATCTGTCCTTCTCCATGCAATCTGCGCCCTCAAAACCCTGATCGCATGCGCCAGCCTATTACATGCATCGCCACCACCAAAAGGGTCCGGCATGAAAGCAATGGCTGCATCTTCTTCAAAATGATCATAGGGAGCAGGAGCATCTGCAAGCCCACCCGCTTGGGCCGACGACGACCATCCGCCAAACTGCTCATCGGGTTTTGGATGCGTCCAATCGTAGATATCCGCGCCGAGGGGTTGGCCACTCCAACTCGTGTACTGACCATCAATCCACGAACCAAACTCCCAACCCGCCCAACCGGCAGCTCCAGCACCACCCAGCCTTCCAGCTACAAGCCGAAGTTGCGCCCAATTGAATGGAGCGCTTGCCGGCATCGTCATTGTCGCTAGACCGAGGGGATCGAGCCCGGTTAAGGGACCACTACCAACGTAAGTATAAGTTGCCGGACCGTCCCCGAGCCCAATGGGATCGCTTTGCAAATAGCGACCAGTAGCAGGATCGTAATCGCGATACCCGTTGTGAAATGCACCGGAATTCTCGTCCCATCGCTGACCAGGGAATCGCATGTCAAGCGCAAAAGCCACGCCGTCGGCGTCCGCGTCCTGA
Organism: Pseudoxanthomonas sp. 3HH-4; assembly: GCF_006716465.1. Classification (GTDB taxonomy): domain Bacteria; phylum Pseudomonadota; class Gammaproteobacteria; order Xanthomonadales; family Xanthomonadaceae; genus Pseudoxanthomonas_A. Next base: position 347,593 of record NZ_VFPB01000003.1, read on the forward strand.
TCCGGAGGCGTGAGCCCGAAAACATCGCCCTTCAAATCCCACTGCCATACAGCGGTGTCCCGTATCGGATCCACGACAGCGCGCGGCGTGCCAAGGTGATCCGGCTGGACGTAATAGATGTGTCCACCATCCAGCACACCCACCGGCATGTCGTCTATCCAGATCGGCTGCTGCGACACGACACCTGACGTGCCGTAGTCGCCCAGCCAGTGACCATCTTCGTCGTAGAGCGACTGCGTTTCAGTAACACCCAAATGTCTGCGAACCTGCTCCCCTCGCCCGTTGTACGCATACTCCATGGCCACAACGCCACCGTTGCGCACCCGACTCATCCGGCCCGCATCGTTGTATTCGAGCTCACGTGAGGCGCCAATAGATTGCGTATTGCCGACTGCGTCGTAGGCGCGATTCTCACCTGCGACCGAATCCAGCCGATGGCTGTTGGCCGGATACGCATAGGCCTTCGTGCCGAACGAGTCGGTGTAACTGATCCGGTTACCCGTCTTGTCGTACTCGTACTTGTCCAGGACTGCCTGGGCCGGGCCATCGAGCGCCTCCGTCAGGCGACCCAACGCGTCGTAGCGGTACTCCATCGGTGGTGAGCTGCCGCTATCGATGTCGACCAGGTTGCCGACCGCGTCATAGCCATAGGTCAGGTCCAGACCGCCCGTTCCTCCCTGGATCGACGTTGGACGGTAGTCCAGGTCCACGTCGCGCTGCATGACACGACCGTTGCCGTACACCCAGCCAGCGATGGGACCGAAGGGGTGGTAGGTCGCCTGGTGCAGCAGGATTTCCCGCACCTGTCCCGGCCGGGTGACGCCCACACTGGTGATCTGGCCTTGCGCGTTGCGGACGTAGTCCGCCACCGTGCCGTCCGGGTAGGTCATCGCCTGCAGTTGCCCACTCCTGGTGTAGGCGTACTGCAGCGTCAGCGCCACGCCATCCGTGGTCTGCACCTTGCGGACCAGTTGACCGAAGCGATCGTGGCAGTACTGGGTTGAGCCACTGCCATCCACCATCAGCGTCAACCGCCCCACCGAGAACGTCTCGCCTGCCTGGCAGACCGGCTGGGTGACATCGTAGGTATAGGCGACATTGAGGCTGGCGGTGGGATAGCCCACCTGCGTCAGCCGGTTCAGCGCGTCGTACTGGTAGGTCGTCGTGATGCCGCGGGCATCGGTCTGGCTGGCGCGGTTGCCGGCACTGTCGTAGGTGTAGGTGGTGATACCCGTGTCCGGGCTGCTCAACTGCACCAGGTCGCCAAAGCCGTTGTAGCTGTACGTGGTGTCCAACCCCTTCGGGTCGGTGACTTTGGTCAGGTTGTCGTTGGCGTCGTACTCGAACTTGGTTTCCGCCTCGATCCCGCCCACGTCCTGCAGCGTGCCCTTGAGCCGGCTCAGGGGATCGTAGTCGTTGCGGGTGACATGCCCCAGCGCATCGGTCACGGTCTTCGCGTTTCCGCTTGCATCGTAGGTGAAGTCGGTCGGGTTCGACTGCGCGTCGGCCTGCGTGGCCAGTTGCCCCAGCGTGTTGTAGACCCGCGACAGCGTGCGCTTGAGCACACCGCCTGCGCCCTTGGTGCTCTCACCGACGCGATTGCCCGCGCCGTCCAGCGTGTACTCGATGCGATTGCCGGCACTGTCGGCGACCGCGGTCAGGCGCTTGGCATCGTCGTATTCGTACGTAGTGTAGACACCATCAGGATCGGTGATCTTCTTCACCAGCCCGGTGGGCCAGTACTCGTACGAGGTGATGCGGTCATTCGCACTCGTCGCGCCCTTGACCGTGATCGTCGCCACCCAGCCGCGCGGGTAGTAGAGCGTCTCGGTCACCACGCCGTTCGTGTCCTTGACCGCCAGCGGACGCCCGGCTGCATCGTAGGCCAGCACTTCGGTTACGCGCCCCATCGCATCTGTAACCTTCCACAGATCACCTGGGCGATAGCCGCACCCGGACAACGTGCTGCCGCAGGCGCCGCCGACGGTGCCGTAGTAGGCATATGCGTTAGTGTCGGACACGTCCGTGCGTGGACCATCGATCGACTTCAGCAGGCCGACACGGGGACAGGTACCGATATCGACGTCGGCCTGCTCGCAGTAGGCACGCGTGGCAGTACGCGCAGCCAGTGTCGACGGGTCCAGGGATGTCGTCGTCAACAACTGTCCGGTGGCGCTGTAGTCCATATTGGTCTGAGACACGACCTGACCAGCAGCGTTCAGGGTTCGTTGTTGTGTGGGCACGTTCAACGTAGCGTGCCAAACCGTTTCGCGGGTCTGCTTGTCAGAAGTCCCGAAAGCAGACGTCGCGGAGGTCAGCTTTCCACCCGTGTACGTGTAACGATCCTGGGAGCCATTGACGTTGGTTCGCGTGAGCGTCCGCCCGTAGCTATCAAAGGTGGCGGACCGTGTGCCATTAGGGTCAATCACTGACAGGGGACTACGGTTTCGATCCGCGCTATAGGTGAATGTGCGCGTAGCGCCGCTACTTGTCTCTACCTCCGCCTGATTCGCTGACGTGTAACGCATCCTGCTGGTATTCACTGGCTGCCCTGCTGAGTTGAACTGCGCACTCAGAACAACCCGGCCATGTACGTCGTAGCCGAAACTCGAATGACGGTTGCCATCCTCGTACGTGATGCCAGTCAGCAATCCGGGATCACCATTGGTGGCCAAGCCGGCCTCACCGTAGTGGTATTGCTTTACTCCGCCGTGACCATCGGAAACCGATACAAGGTTGCCGTGCCCATCGTAGGCATAGGTCTGTGTTGTTCCATCTGGCAGAAGCAGGCCAGTCAGCGTTCCGAAATAGTCGTGCGTGAACTGCAGGGCGCGACCGCTATTGTCAACCACCCTTTCCAGGAGTCTCTTGCTGTTGTACTCCAGCGTCACGTCCCGCTCGGGCGCTCGCGCGTTGCGGATGCTGACCAACCCCAGCGTCGAAGAGAAAGTACTGACATCTCCGTTGGATTCGGTGATCTGCCAATTTCCGTCCGCGGCCTGGATCATTGACGCATCGCCGAGACCCGCAATTACAAAACGACCGCCGCCAACCGACTGGTACTTCATCCTTTTTCCGCCAACGATGAGCTGGCTCGAATTGGTTCCCGGAGGGCTGAAAACGGGCCCATAGGTATGGGACCAGCCGCGTCCCAGCTTGAATCCGCCGGAGAGTTCCTCGCGCAGCGAGTTGTAGTGGCGGGCAAAGGGACGACCGGCGAAGGTGAAGTCCGCTTCGGCGCTCGACTTGTTGGTCGTGGAGGGCTCGCACGACTGGTTGTCTGCGGGACACTGGCCCGCATTCTGCCGGGGCGTAGTGATCAAGATAGTGCCGCCGGCTGTCGATTGGCACAGGTAGGGCGCGATGTCCGCCAGCACGCCTCTCGTAGGCCCCATTCCTGCCGGGCAAAGGTACAGTTGCCGACGGACAAGAGGGAACTCGTACGTTCCTCGGTACCTATGGTCGTCGTAGTTCGTATCGAAAACGATCTTGCGAGATCGAGACTTGGTCGAATCATTGAGCACCCCGACTCCGGGGGTACTGGTACCGTCGGTTCGATTCAGTGGGACGTACGATCCTTCCACGCGGGGATTGAGGTTGTAGCACCTGTTCCAGCCACAAGAGTAAACCACTCCCGCGTTGATTCTTTGAGCAAAGAAGTTAGAAATGAGCTCATCTTCATTTCCGCACCCACCAAAGTTATTGGCGGATCCTGGGCAGTACTGCGTTGCCTCGACGGCCTCAAGGAACATGTAGTAAGGCTCGTAGTACTCCAGTGGCGCTTGCGGTTTGACGGCGTAGTATGACCGAATCTGACCGTTCGACAGCTTCTGCAGGCTGCTGTTGTACAGAAACCGGCCAACGTCAGGCACTGCTGCACGCAGCGCAGCTTCTGCAGCACCCAACGAAGTGAAACAGCCTCCAGTACTCGGGCAATAGGTCGCGCCCGGCGTGAAGCCACCCGTCGGGTCATCCACCGCAATCGCCTGCGCACGAACTTCTCCCACCACACCCAGCATCGCGATCACCGCGATGATCGAGAACCCTCTGAACATCCCTATCCCCTCTTCAGCTGCCTTGCAAAAGGTGCGGCGCATCGCCGCCTCGTGAACCAGATAGAACGCTACACGGTCGCCGCGTAACGGGAAAGACGGCAAATCGGGTAAGTACATTTACGTCCCGCCGACGCCCTCACGATCGGCATCTTCCCGGCCGGCAGCTACTAGCCCCTAAAGATGCTGCACACCACGCCGATACAGCCTGTGACGCCTTCCCTGCCCAGACGCTTTCCGACGCCCGCATGACCGAGCCCAGCGACGCCACTCTGGCCGATCCCGTCAGGTACGACGAAGAAGAAAAGTACCTGGTGCATGGCGAATACGAGATCCGGCAGATTCTGCAATCGCTGATCGCCAGGCGCGCGCTCGTCAGTGGTTGCGCGATGCCGCGCAACCACACCTTCCCCACCTCCATCATCGAAGTACTGGAGGACGAAGACGGCGTCCTGATCGATGGCAGCGCATCGGAGACCATCAACCGCAGCATCGAGGAAGCGACCCACGTCACCTGCGTCTCCCGGCTCGACCGCATCCACGTGCAGTTCAAGCTCTATGACCTGCAACGCGTGCAGAAGGACGGCCAGGTGGCATTCCGTGCCTCGCTGCCGGAAAGCATCCTGCGCCTGCAGCGTCGCGAGTTCTATCGCCTGCAGGTGCCCGTGACACAGCCCATGGAATGCGCCGTCGCCGAGCGACACCCCGACGGCGAGACCACCTACCGCAACTACCGCGTGATGGACATCAGCGGCGGCGGCATCGCCCTGGCCGTGCAGGCCGAAGAGCCCACGCTTCGCCCCTACAAGGAGTTTCCCGGCAGCCTCCTCCACCTGCCCGAAAGCGGCCCGCTGTGCGTCCGCCTGATGGTCAAGAGCCTGCACCGCCAGCTCAACCAGAACGGCACCGAAAGCTGGCGCGCCGGCTGCCAGTTCACCGACCTGCCGCGTGGCGGCGATGCGCTGATCCAGCGCTACATCTTCCGGCTGGAACGCCAGCGCAGCGCCCGCGAACGCGGCGCGGCGTGACCTGCATCGAATTTCCGGCCGCCGCCCGTCGCCTGTGACCGGCATCCGCTCAACCTTGCACCGCCGCCGCCGATACCTCGCGTAACACCCCTGCGACGGGGGCGTGGCAGCGCACCACCGCCACCGCCATGCCGCAGGCGTCGCAAGCCGTACCATCCAGTCCGCACGAGGCCAGCATGTCATCCATTCCCTCCCGATCCTCCTCCCGCAGCATCGCCACGCGCGTGATGTACGGCACCGCCTTGGTGGCCCTGCTCGCTTTCGGCGTGGCCGCCGCGGCCAGCTACCTGCGCAGCAGCCAGTCCCTGCTCGCCGGTGCGCGAACCACGATGGAAGGGCTGGCGAACCAGGAGGCCCAGCGCATCTCGGGCGAACTCACCCGCGCTTTCGACGGCAACGACACGCTCGCGCATGCACTGCTCGCCCAGCGCGGGGGCGACGGCATCAGCCGCAGCGCCGCCAGCGCCATCTTCAAGCGCCAGTTGGAAGCGCACCCGGAATGGGTCGGCGTCGGCACGCTGTGGGAACCCGATGCCTTCGACGGCAAGGATGCGGAACATATCGGCGCCGAAGGCCACGATGACACAGGCCGCTTCATGAGCTACTGGGCATGGAGCAACGGCGCCCCGCTGCTGGAAGCCCTGCGCGACTATGAAGTCCCCGGTGCCGGCGACTGGTACCGGCGGCCGCGCGAACTCAAGCGTCCCGTGGTCGCCGAGCCCTACGTCTACAAGATCGCCGGCAAGGACGTGCTGATGACCACGCTGTCCACGCCGATCCTGCAGGACGGCGACTACCTCGGCGTGATGACCGTGGACTTCGCCCTGCAGTCGCTGCAGGAGCGCATCGCGAAGCTCACCCCGATGGATGCCGGCTTCGTCCGCCTGCTCACGCCGGCCGGCGTGGTCATCGCGGACAAGGATGCCGCCTCGGTCGGCAAGCCTTATGCAGGCGCCCACGCTGCCGACGTCATCAAGCAGGTGGCCTCCGGCAAGCCGGTGTTCCGCGAGGCCACCGATGCCGCGGGCGAGACCGTGATGGAAGCCTACGTACCGCTGCAGATCGGCGCCGCGCAGGAGCACTTCGCGCTGGGCGTGGTGGTGCCCCGTGCAGTGCTGATGCGCGAAGCGCGCGCCGTGCTCTGGACGGTGGTGGCGGTCGGCGCGCTGGGCGCGGCACTGCTGTGCGGCGCCGTGTTCTGGCTGCTGCGCCGCCAGGTCGGTGTGCCGCTGGCCGGCGCCGTGCGCGTGGCCGACGATATCGCCAGCGGCAAGCTGGACAGCCAGATCGAGGTCGGGCGCGACGACGAGATCGGTACCCTGATGAAGGCCATGCGCAGCATGCAGGGCAACCTGCGCGAGCGCATCGAGCGGGACGCCGTGGTGGCGAAGGAAAGCCTGCGCATCCGTACCGCACTGGAGGATGTCACCACCAACGTCATGATCGCCGACGCGGACCGCACCATCGTCTATGCCAACCGGCCACTGATGAAGATGCTCACCGACGTCGAACAGGACCTCCGGCGCGACCTGCCCGCCTTCGATGTGCGTACCGTCATCGGCAGCAGCATCGACATCTTCCACAAGAAGCCCGAGCACCAGTCGCGCATGCTGGCCCAGTTGCAGGGCACCCATCGCGCGCAGATCAGCGTGGGCGGCCGCATCATGCAACTGATCATCAACCCGGTGACCGACGGCGAGGGCCAGCGCATCGGCTACGTGGTGGAATGGGCTGACCGCACCAACGAGGTAATGGTCGAACAGGAAGTCACCCGCATCGTGCAGGAAGCTGCGCAGGGCGACCTGAGCGGGCGCATCACCGAAACCGGCAAGCAGGGCTTCCTGCTGGCGCTGTCGCAGCAGGTGAATGGCCTGCTGGCGACGATAGCGGGCAGCGTGGACTCGGTTTCCGGCGTACTGCGTTCGCTGTCGAAGGGCGACCTGACCGCGCGCATGGAAGGCGACTTCCACGGCGTGTTCGCCACCATGCGCGATGACGCCAACGCCACCGTCGCCCAACTGACCGACATCGTCGGCCGTATCCAGGACGCCTCGACCAGCATCAATACCGCCGCCGGTGAAATAGCATCCGGCAACAGCGACCTGTCCCGCCGCACCGAGCAGCAGGCCGCCAACCTGGAAGAGACCGCCGCTTCGATGGAGGAACTGACCTCGACCGTGCGCCAGAACGCCGAGTCGGCCCGCCAGGCCAACCAGTTGGCGATCGGGGCTGCCGGCGTCGCCTCGCAGGGCGGCGAGGTAGTCAGCAGAGTCGTCAGCACCATGACCGACATCGAACAGTCGTCGAAGAAGATCGCCGAGATCATCTCGGTCATCGACGGCATCGCCTTCCAGACCAACATCCTGGCGCTCAATGCCGCTGTTGAAGCCGCACGCGCTGGCGAACAGGGCCGCGGCTTCGCGGTGGTCGCATCGGAAGTCCGCACGCTTGCCCAGCGTTCGGCCAACGCCGCCAAGGAGATCAAGGGCCTGATCGAGAACTCGGTAGACAAGGTGGCCGACGGCTCGGCCCTGGTGCACCAGGCAGGCGCGACGATGGGCGAGATCGTCGCCAGCGTGCAGCGCGTGACCGACATCATGGCCGAGATCTCGGCCGCCTCGCAGGAACAGAGCGCCGGCATCGAGCAGGTCAACCAGACCATCACCCAGATGGACGAGACCACCCAGCAGAACGCCGCACTGGTGGAAGAAGCCACCGCCGCCGCGCGCAGCATGGAAGAACAGGCGCAGGCACTGGCCGAGGCCGTCTCCACTTTCCGGCTGGACGGCCACGGCCGTGTCGCGCGGCTGGTGCACGAACGCGTCACCCGCATCGCGGCCGGCACCGCACCGCGGGGCGTCACCGAACCGCACCCGTACTGATCCGCTAAAGAAACCCGTCCCGGGGCCGATCTAGGCCATGACAGGTTCCGTCCCGGGAACCCCGACACTTTCACCGGCTGCAACAGGAGCCCGACGAATGAGCGACAAGAAAACCCAGGCCGCGGCGAGCGCGGACGAGTTCCTCAGCTTCACCCTGGGGGACGAGCACTACGGCGTGGACATCCTGAAGGTCCAGGAAATCCGAGGCTACGACTCGGTGACCCGCCTGCCGGACGCACCGGACTACATCAAGGGCGTCATCAACCTGCGCGGCACCATCGTGCCGGTGATCGACCTGCGCCTGAAGCTGCGCCTGAAGGAAGCCCGCTACGACGCCTTCACCGTGATGATCGTGCTCAACGTGGAAGACCGCGTGGTCGGCATCGTGGTGGACAGCGTGTCGGATGTGATCGCGCTGAACGCCGAGCAGATCCGTCCCACGCCGGAATTCGGTGCCAGCGTCGATACCCGCTTCATTTCCGGCATCGGCACGGTGGACGAGCGCATGTTGATCCTGCTCGATATCGAGACCCTCATCGACAGCGCCGACCTGGGTCAGCCGGCGCCGGAACAGGTCGCCGCCTGACGCATCGCGTTCACGGTACGCACCATGCGTTTCCCCGGGGACCGCAGGCCGCAAGGCCTCCGGTCCCTTTTTCTTGCGCGGCCCCGCCCCCGCTGCGCCACGCCTTTCGTCGTAGGGGCGCGAAAACCACTGAAATTCGTCCATTCGCGGCCGCTAATACCTACGAAGGCAATCCGCCCCGCATTCCGTACGCACAGGCCCCACCTGTCGCCAGAGACCCCGCCATGACGTTCAACGCCAAGATCGCCGCCCTGCTCTCCAACCTGCCGCTGAAGCGCAAGTTCCTCATCCAGACCGCGCTGGTCGCCATCGGCACCATCGGACTGGCGGTGGTCGCGGCACGCATGCAGTACCTGGATCTCACCGGGACACGGCAGGCGGGCCTGAAGGCGCAGACCGAGATGGCGCTGGGCGTCATCGAGGGATATGCGAAACAGGTGGAAGCCGGCACCCTGGACGAAGCTCAGGCGAAGGAAAGCGCGCTGGCCACGCTAGCCTCGATGCAAGCGAACAAGGGCGTGGACTACTTCTTCGTCACCGACGAAGCACCGGCCATGCTGATGCACCCTACCCGTCCGGACCTGATCGGCAAGCCGCTGGATGATGTGCTGAGCCCGGACGGCAAGCGCATCTTCCCCGAGTTCGTCCGCGTGGCGCGCGCAGGCGGTGGCCATGTCGACTACAGCTGGGCCAAGGCCGGCGAAGAAGACCCTGTGCCGAAGACCTCGTATGCAGCGCTGTACCAGCCCTGGGGCTGGGTGATCGGCACCGGCGTCTATATCGACGACACCCAGGCACAGGCGCTGCAGTTCACCTTCATCATGACCATCGCCGGTGGCCTGCTGGTGCTGCTGAGCATGGCGATCGGCTGGGTGATCGGCCAATCGGTGCTGGAACCGGTCTCGCGTGCACTGGCGGCCATCAAGGGCGTCTCGCGTGGCGACCTGAGCGTGCGCACCGGCCACCACGGCCGTGACGAAGTCGGCCAGATGCTCAAGGCCACCGATGAAATGGTGCACATGCTGGAACGTTTCTCGCAGGAAACGCATGTGATGATCCGCCTGCACGAAGCCGAAGACATCGGCCATCGCATGCCCGAAGATTTCCCTGGCGTGTACGGCGAGCTGGCGGGCGGCATCAACACGATGATGTTCGAGCACCTGGATGCCTTCCGCGATGCCATCGGCATCCTGGAACGCTACGCCAGCGGCGACCTCAGCCAGGATGCGCGTCGCCTGCCCGGCACGCGTGCATTCCTGCATGAAGCGATGGACGCCGCCAAGCAGAGCCTGCTGGCCATCAACGCCGAGATCAAGCGACTCGCGCAGGCCGCCGGGGCCGGTGATTTCAGCGCCCGCGGCGACGAGGCGCGCTTCCAGCACGACTTCCGCCAGATGGTGCAGGGCCTGAACGCCATGATGGCGACCAGCGACCGCAACCTGGCCCAGCTGTCCGCCCTGCTGCGCGCGATCGCCGATGGCGACCTCACGGCCCGCATGGAAGGCGACTTCCATGGCGTGTTCGCCAGCATGCGTGACGATGCCAATGCCACCGTCGCCCAGCTGACCGACATCGTCGGCGGCATCCAGATGGCGGCCACCAGTATCAATACGGCTGCCGGCGAGATCGCATCGGGCAACAACGACCTGTCGCGCCGCACCGAACAGCAGGCGGCCAACCTGGAAGAAACCGCCGCCTCGATGGAGGAACTGACCTCCACCGTGCGCCAGAACGCCGAGTCCGCCCGCCAGGCCAACCAGTTGGCCATCGGTGCAGCATCGGTCGCTTCGCAGGGTGGTGATGTGGTCGGTCGTGTGGTCACGACGATGACCGACATCGAGCAGTCATCGAAGAAGATCGCCGAGATCATCTCGGTCATCGACGGCATCGCCTTCCAGACCAACATCCTGGCCTTGAACGCGGCAGTGGAAGCCGCGCGTGCCGGCGAGCAGGGCCGCGGCTTCGCGGTGGTCGCCTCCGAAGTGCGCACCCTCGCCCAGCGGTCGGCCAATGCCGCCAAGGAGATCAAGGGTCTCATCGAAACGTCGGTGGACAAGGTCGCCGAGGGCTCGGCGCTGGTGAACCAGGCCGGCACGACGATGGGCGAGATCGTGGCCTCGGTGCAGCGCGTGACCGACATCATGGCCGAGATCTCGGCCGCCTCGCAGGAACAGTCGGCCGGCATCGAGCAGGTCAACCAGACCATCACCCAGATGGACGAAACCACCCAGCAGAACGCTGCGCTGGTGGAAGAAGCCACCGCCGCTGCGCGCTCCATGGAAGAGCAGGCCGGTGCACTGACCCAGAGCGTGTCGGTATTCAAGCTGCAGGCCAGTGCACATGCCCCGGTCCGTCAGGCCATCGTGGCCACCGGCACGCCGCGGCCGGTGGCGACGCCCAAGGCTGCAGTCCGCAAGCCGGTCGCGCGCAAACCCGAACCCGCACTCGCCGATGGGGACTGGCAGGAGTTCTGAGCCGACGGGCGCACCCGGCGTGCGCCCCTTTCCGTGACCGCCTTCAAGTAACCCGGACTCCGGCCGATATGTCACCAGAAGGCCCTCTTCCCTGGCACCCGATGACCGTCGCACCCCCCGCCACCGACGACGCCACCCGCTGCCCGAAAGTGCGCCGCGAGGACAGTGCATGCTAGGCCGCACGCTGACTTCGCTGACATCGGTGCGCGACGCACAGGCGTCCACCGATCTCCTGCCGGAGAGCCTCTGGCACGTGCTGGAGCAGTCCGTCGATGCTGCGTTCGTCGTCGATGGGCGCCACCGGGTGGTGCTGTTCAACCCGGCGGCGGAAGCACTCTGGGGCTACCCGCGCGAAGACGTGCATGGCATGCCGTTCACCCGACTGCTGTCCAGTCCCCAGTCGGACAGCAGCCCCGACGCCACGCTGGCGCAACTGCTGGGCAGCCATCGCGATGCCGTGCTGCACCGGCCCGATGGCAGCGAGGTCGCTTGTTCGGTTTCCCTGTCCAAGGTGCGAGTGGGCCCACAGGTCTTCCACACCGCCTTCGTGCGCGACACCAGCGACCAGAAGCGCCAGCTCGAGCGCCTGCGCCAACTGTCGATCGTGGTGGACAAGAGCGATAACGCGATCTTCGTGAGCGCGCCGGACCGCGAAGTGGTGTACGTCAACAGCGGCTTCACCCGCATGCTGGGTTACCGGCTCGAAGAGCTGCGCGGGATCAAACCCTCGCAGCTGCTGTCCGGCGCGCATACCGACGCCAGCCTGGACGATCGCATCAGCCAGGCGATGAAGGCCGGCGAAGGCCTGCAGACGGAAGTGCTGTTGTACACCAAGTCGGGCCGCCCGCTGTGGCTGTCGGCTGCGATCAACCCGGTGCACGACGAGGACGGGACGCTGCTGGGGCTGGTCAGCGTGCTGAGCGACATCACCCAGACCAAGATGCACCAGGTGCTGCACAACAAGGTGCTGGATGCGCTGGTGCACGAATGGAGCGTGGCCGACGTGATGACGCTGATCTGCCGCGAGGTCGAGCACATCGCGCCGGAACTGACGGTCTCCATCATCACCGTGGACAACGAGGGGCTGATGCATGCCCTCGCCTCGCCCAGCCTGCCGGAAGCCTGGGCCCGCAAGATCGACGGCATGGCGATAGGTCCACGCGCCGGCGTGTGCGGTGCCGCCGCCTGGCGGGGCCGCGCGGTGCTGGTGAAGGACATCGCCAGCGATCCGCTGTGCGCCGGTACCCGCCACCTCACCACGCCACTCGGGTTGCGCGCCTGCTGGACGCACCCCATCAAGTCGAGCAGCGGCCGCGTGCTGGGCACGCTGTCGTTCTACTACCGCGAGAACCGCGGTCCCGACGAACTGCACGAGCGTCTGGCCGACACCTGCCTGCACCTGTGCTCGCTGACGCTGGAGCGGGAGCAGACCAACGAGCGGGTGCACCAATTGGCGTTCTACGACACGCTGACCGGCCTGCCCAACCGCATCATGTTCAGCGCCAAAGCGGAACAGGCGCTGGCCAACGTCGCCCAGGTGAACGGCACCGCGGCCGTGCTCTTCATCGACCTGGACCGCTTCAAGCGCGTGAACGACGCGCAGGGACACGCCGCCGGCGATGGCCTGCTGCGCGATGTCGCCGCACGCCTGAGCGAGGAACTCGGGGGCATCAACATCGTCGGTCGCCAGGCCGGCGACGAATTCGTCGCGGTACTGCCGATGTGCAGCGCCGAACAGGCCGGCAGCGTGGCCGAGCGGATGCTCGGCGCCATCGCGACGCCGACCACCGCCGGACTGATGACCCTGCATCCCAGCGCCAGCATCGGCGTGGCGATGTTTCCGGACGACGGTCGTGACATCGACCTGCTCGTGCGTCATGCCGATATGGCGATGTACCGAGCGAAAACCGATGGCGGCGGCAGCTTCCGCTTCTTCAGCCTGGACATGAACCGGTTGGCGCAGGAGCGGGTTTCGCTCGAAACCGCGCTGCGCGAGGCCCTCCGGCTCGACCAGCTGAAACTGCAGTACCAGCCCCAGGTCGGAGGCTGCGACGGCAGGCAGTTGTACGGCGTGGAAGCGCTGCTGCGCTGGCACCATGCGGAGCTCGGCATCATTCCCCCCGCGCGCTTCGTGCCGGTGGCCGAAGAGTGCGGGCTGATCGCCGAGCTCAGCCTGTGGGTGCTGCGCCAGGCGTGTGCGCAGATGGCCGACTGGCGCCAGCGTGGCATCGATATCCCGCGCGTGTCGGTGAACGTTTCCGCGATCAATTTCCGTGACCCGCAGCTGTCGCTGCAGATTTCCGACCTGCTGGACGAGCATGGCCTGGAACCGGGCGACCTGACGCTCGAGATCACCGAGAGCGTCATGCTGGACCCGGACCCGGACGTGCTCGAGAACATCGAGGCCATCTACGTGCTGGGCGTGCGGCTGTCGCTGGACGACTTCGGCACCGGCTATTCCAGCCTCAGCCACCTGCATCGCCTGCCCATCAGCGAGCTCAAGCTGGACCAGAGTTTCGTGCGCGACATCGACACCAGCGCCATCGCGCGCACGCTGACCTCCTCGGTGCTGCGCATCGGTGAAAGCCTGGGCATGAAGGTGGTCGCCGAGGGCGTGGAAACCGAATCGCAGCACCGCTTCCTGACCGAGCAGCGCTTTCCCGTGCTGCAAGGCTACCTGTTCTCGCCACCGCTGCCGCCCGGGCCGCTGGAAGAGTGGCTGGACACGCACGGCTACACGGCTGCCCGCGAAGTCGAAACCGGAGCTGGCGCTACACCGTAGCCGCAACGCCGGCTGTGCAGGCGGTTCGTGGGCAACCCCGAAAGTGTGACCCGCCTCCCAGTCGCAGGAAGCAACGATCCCGCGTTGCCCCATCGCCTCAAGTTTGGCGACGACGAGCCGATCTCTGGCAGTGAGCCGTTACCCCTCTTCTGTCCATCCGGAGTTACTGGAATGAAAATCGCATCCGTCCTGACCCTGTCCATCGCCGTCGTCGGCGCCGCCCTGCTGATGCCCGCGACGCCGGCCAACAGCCAGTCGCAGGTCGACAACGCGATCCCCGCCGACATGGCCGCGCGCTTCGCGGGCAAGAACGGCACGGTGTGCGGCAAGGTGGGCAAGGCCCGCTTCGCCGAGAATTCCGAAGGCACGCCGACCTTCCTGTACATGGGCGGCAACTTCCCGCGCCATACCTTCACTGCACGCATCCCGGGCGATGCCCGCGCCAAGTTCAAGCCGGCTCCGGAAGAACTGGAAGGCAAGGACGTCTGCGTGATCGGCGCCATCGAGCGCGACAACTCGCGCGCCGAAATCGTGGTCAGTTCGCCGGCCAATCTGAAGCTCGCGACGATCCGCTGATCCGTTCCAACGGCAGGGCGCCACGCCCTGCCCGCCCTGGTCGCACCCGAGAGCGGCGCGGCACGCCACCGGTAAAGGAAAACGAATCCCATGCAGCGGATCAAGAACCTCAAACTGACGACGAAGATGATGCTCGCCTTCGGCGCCGTGCTGGCGCTGATGCTGGTACAGGGCATCGCCGCTTTCGTCGGCCTGAACTCGTTGAACGGCGCCACCACCCAGGTGACCGGCAACGTCCTGCCCAGCGTGAAAGCGGCCGGCGACCTTCGCGCGTTACTCGGCGAGCTCCGCACGACCTCCTATCGCCAGCACGTGCGCGCGAGCGACGCGGTCAAGGCCGATGCCAAGACCAATGCCGCCAAGCAGGAAAAGCAGATCGACCAAGCGGTGGAGGACTACGCCAAGCTGATCGTCACGGCGAAGGAAAAGGCGGTGTACGCCACCTTCGTCAAGGAATGGAAGGCCACCAAGCAGTCCTACGCCGACGTGCAGGAAATGCTCGACCTGGGCCTGCCGGATGACGCCGTGGATACCTTCATCGGCAGCACGCGCGACCAGCACGCCAAGGCCGCCAATGCCCTGACTTCGCTCATCAACGAGGTCGACCAGCAGGCGAAGGGCGCCAGCGCCAGCGCCGACAGCACCTTCGCTGCCTCCAGCACGCTGATGGTCATCATGCTGCTGGTGGGCATCGTGGGCGGCCTGGCCCTGGCCTGGTTCTTCGCCCGCGCCATCGCCGGCGCCGTCGGCGAAGCCGTGCGCGTGGCCAATGACGTGTCCGCCGGCAAGCTGGATGGCAAGATCGATACCAGCCGCCAGGACGAAGTGGGCCAGTTGCTGTCCGCCATGCAGCGCATGCAGACGCAGGTGCAGTCGGTGATTTCCGCCCAGAGCGAAATGGCCGCGCGCCACGACGAGGGCCAGATCAGCTACCGCATGGACGACAGTGCGTTCCCGGGCGAGTACGGCCGCATGGTGCGCGACACCAACGCCCTGGTCGCCTCGCACCTGCAGGCCATCGGCGATGCACTGAAGATCATGCAGCGCTACTCGATCGGCGACCTGAGCCTGGACATGCCCAAGCTGCCGGGCGAGAAGGCCAACCTCACCGAGACGATGGACGCCACCAAGGCCAACCTGTCGGCGATCAACGGCGAGATCAAGCGCCTGGCGATGTCCGCTTCCTCCGGCGATTTCAGCCAGCGCGGCGACGTGGACAAGTACCAGTACGACTTCCGCGACATGATCGACGGCCTGAACCAGCTGATGGAAACCACCGACGGCAACCTCGCCGAGGTGTCCGAACTGCTGCAGGCCATCGCGCGTGGCGACCTGACCGCGAGGATGGAGGGCGACTTCCACGGTGTGTTCGCCAGCATGCGTGACGATGCGGATGCCACTGTGGTTCAGCTGACCGACATCGTCGGCCGTATCCAGGATGCCTCGACCAGCATCAACACCGCCGCCGGTGAAATCGCCTCCGGCAACAGCGATCTGTCGCGCCGTACCGAGCAGCAGGCGGCCAACCTGGAAGAAACCGCCGCCTCGATGGAGGAACTGACCTCCACCGTGCGCCAGAACGCCGAGTCCGCCCGCCAGGCCAACCAGTTGGCCATCGGCGCCGCCGGTGTCGCCTCGCAGGGCGGTGAGGTGGTCGGCAAGGTGGTCACCACCATGCGCGACATCGAGCAGTCGTCGAAGAAGATCGCCGACATCATCTCGGTCATCGACGGCATCGCGTTCCAGACCAACATCCTGGCCTTGAACGCTGCGGTGGAAGCCGCACGTGCGGGCGAACAGGGCCGCGGCTTCGCGGTGGTCGCATCGGAAGTCCGCACGCTGGCCCAGCGCTCGGCCAATGCGGCCAAGGAGATCAAGGGCCTGATCGAAACGTCCGTGGACAAGGTTGCCGACGGCTCCAAACTGGTGAACCAGGCCGGCGCAACCATGGGCGAGATTGTGGCCTCGGTGCAGCGCGTGACCGACATCATGGCCGAGATCTCCGCTGCTTCGCAGGAACAGAGCGCGGGCATCGAACAGGTCAACCAGACCATCACCCAGATGGACGAGACCACCCAGCAGAACGCCGCGCTGGTGGAAGAAGCCTCGGCCGCTGCCCGTTCGATGGAAGAGCAGGCACAGGCACTGAGCGAATCGGTGTCGGTGTTCAAACTGCATGCCAACGCGGCACCGGCCCCCGTGGTCGCCAAGCAGGCCAAGGCCGCATCTGCAGCCCCTGTGAAGCCCGCGCCGCGGGCCGCTGCCCCGTCGGTGCTGGAGCCCGCGCTGGCCGATGGTGACGACTGGCAGGAATTCTGAGGCACGCGGTTTGCATCGCATCCCGGCAACACGCCCCTTTCCCTGTCCATGCGGCAGGGAAAGGGCACCGCCACACCCCTAGCCTCACCCGTCCCGTCGAGAATCCGATGTCCGTCAGTACCCGCTCCCCTGCTCCGGCTGCCACGACACGACGGACCCCCGCGCCGCTTCCCGCCGACGACGGTGCGCCAGGATCGGCAGGACGCGATTTCGAGTTCGATGACCGCGACTTCCGTCGTGTGGTCGACCTGATCCGCCAGCGCGCGGGCATCGCCCTGGCCGACGGCAAGCGCGACATGGTCTATGGCCGATTGTCACGCAGACTGCGCGCATTGGGCCTGCGCAGCTTCAAGGACTACCTCGACCAGTTGGAACGGGACGGCGGCGATGAATGGCAGGCGTTCACCAACGCACTGACCACCAACCTGACTTCGTTCTTCCGCGAGCCGCACCACTTCGAGCGGCTGCAGGAAGAACTGGCGAAGCGCCGGCACGACGGCCCGCTGAAGATCTGGTCATGTGCCGCGTCTACCGGCGAAGAGCCCTACTCCATCGCCATCACCGCTTGCGAGGCCTATGGCACGCTGACCCCGCCCGTGACTATCCTGGCCACGGACGTGGACACGCAGGTGCTTGCCACCGGCGAACGCGGCGTCTATCCGGTCGAGCGCATCGCCGGCCTGGACGACACCCTGAAACGGCGCTATTTCCAGCGCGGCAGCGGCCCCAACGAAGGCAAGTGCCGCGTGCATCCGGCCCTGCGCCAGCTGATCGACTTCCGCCCGCTCAACCTGCTGACCGCACGCTACGACGTGGCCGGCCCGTTCACTGCGGTGTTCTGCCGCAATGTGATGATCTATTTCGACAAGCCCACCCAGCGCGGCATCCTGGCGCGCCTGGTGCCGCACCTGGCCGACGACGGCATGCTGTACACCGGGCACTCGGAAAACTACCTGCACGCCGCCGACATCATCCAGCCCTGCGGTCGCACGCTGTACCGCCGCGTCGGGACCGGCGCATGAGTTCAGCCGCCGCCTCGTTCGTCGATGGCAGTGTGATGCGCTACCACGACGCCCGCTTCAAGACCGAAGCGGCCAAGCTGCTGCCCACGCAGTACCTGGTGGTGGACAACGACACCGCGCTGGTCACTGTGCTGGGCTCGTGCGTGGCCGCCTGCATCCGCGACCCGCTGCTCAAGCTGGGCGGCATGAACCACTTCCTGCTGCCGGACGGCAACGTGGGCGACGGTGCACCCGCGCGCTACGGCAGCTTTGCGATGGAATTGCTGATCAACGACCTGCTCAAGCGGGGCGCCGCGCGCAACCGGCTGGAGGCCAAGGTCTTCGGCGGCGCCAACGTGCTGAAAGGCTTCACCAGCAACCCGGTCGGCACGCGCAACGCCGAGTTCGTCCGCAAGTACCTGAATGCCGAACGCATTCCCGTGGTCGCCGAAGACCTGCGCGGCATCCATCCGCGCAAGGTCTGGTATTTCCCCAACACCGGCCGCGTGGTCGTGCAGCGCCTGCCGCATGCCCATGATGCCGAGGTCCTGGCCGCCGAATCCGCCGCCCGCGCCCGCCTGTCGAGGGCGCCGGTCACCGGAGGCGTGGAGCTGTTCTGATGAGTAGTCCTTCCCCCTGCAAGGTATTGATCGTCGACGACTCGGCGGTCGTGCGGCAGATGCTGACCGAGATCCTGTCGCGCGACCCGGGCATCGAGGTCGTCGGTTCCGCCGCCGATCCGCTGCTGGCACGCGACAAGATCAAGCGCCTGAATCCCGACGTGATGACGCTGGACGTCGAAATGCCGCGCATGGACGGCCTGGCGTTCCTGGAGAACGTCATGCGCCTGCGGCCGATGCCGGTGGTGATGATTTCCTCGCTGACCGAGCGCGGCGCCGACACCACGCTGCAGGCGCTGGCGCTGGGCGCGGTGGATTTCGTGTCCAAGCCCAAGCTCGACGTCGCCAGCGGCCTGCAGGCCTATGCCGACGAGATCATCGCCAAGGTCAAGGCCGCGGCCAAGGCGCGCGTGCGCCCGATCGCTCGCAGCAACGGCCCACGCACCAGCCTGGACACGGTGTTGCCCTCGCCGCCCGCGTTGCGCTTCCGCACCACCGACCGCCTGATCGCCATCGGCGCCTCCGCCGGCGGGACCGAGGCGCTCCGCGTGGTGCTGGAACAGATGCCGGCCGACGCACCCGCCATCGTCCTGACGCAGCACATCCCCGCCGGTTTCAGTCGTGCCTTCGCCGAACGCCTGGACCGCCACTCGGCCATGGCGGTGCGCGAGGCCAGCGATGGCGAAGCCATCCTGCCCGGCCACGCCTACCTGCCCCCCGGTGGCCAGCACATGCGCGTCATCCGCGACGGTGCGCGCTGGCGCTGCCGCATCGACGACGGCCCGGCGGTGAACCGGCACAAGCCGGCCGTGGACGTGCTGTTCCGCTCGGTCGCACAGAGCGCAGCGGGCAATGCGGTAGGCGCCATCCTCACCGGGATGGGCGACGACGGCGCGCGCGGCCTGCTGGAAATGGCCCAGGCCGGCGCGCCGACCCTGGTGCAGGACGAAGCCACCAGCGTGGTCTGGGGTATGCCGGGCGCGGCGGTGAAGCTGGGCGCGGCGAAGGATGTCGTGCCGCTGGAACGCATCGCCCAGCGCCTGCTGGACCTGGCGGCGCAGATCGCCTGATTGCCCGGCGACGCTCCTGCGGGATCCACTGTAGGAGCGACGTAAGTCGCGACCGCAGGGCTGACGCTGCCGATATCCATGATGCGAATGAGAGGCCCTGACGGGCAGGAGCCCCACTCCATCTGCGCCAATCGCCTCTCCCGCGCGCGGTCGCGACTCACGTCGCTCCTGCAGGGGCGCTACGACGGTCACAGATCATCCGCAATCCAGAAACCAGCGGACTTCCCGCCTAAAGAGCCGAACCCCACGGCCGATACTCAACAGTGAGCTTCATCAGAGAGCATCCATGTACTCGCGCATCCTGGTTCGTCTTGCGGCACCCCTCATCCTCACCCTGCTGTTCCCGCTGTCGGTCGCCTTCGACTGGCCGAACGCGCTGCAGTGGGCCCTGCTGACCTCGCTGACCCTGGCCTGGCTGATCTTCGCCTGGCTGACAGTCACCAACTCGCACCAGATTTCGCCCGAGCACGCCAGCGTCGTACGCGAGCAGGACGCCCTGCTGACCGAGCTGCGCCGCTTCGTCAACAACGAGATCGAAGGCTCGCGCAGCGAGATCGACCGCGCCCGGGAACTCATCCGCGAGGCGGTCAGCAACCTCGGCGGCAGTTTCGATGCGATGAACCGCAAGTCGCGCGAACAGAGCGCTGCGATCTCCCGCATCATCGACCGCAACGGCGACGGCGACCGCGCCGGCGTGGACGTGGCCCGCTTCGCCCAGAACGCCAGCCAGCGCATGGAGCAACTGGTGGAGGCGCTGGAACAGGTCGCCGGCCAGAGTGGCACCACCGTGCACCATATCGACGACATGGCCCAGCACCTGGACGGCATCTTCTCGCTGCTGGAAGACGTGAAGTCCATCGCCGACCAGACCAACCTGCTGGCGCTGAATGCCGCCATCGAAGCCGCCCGTGCCGGCGAAGCCGGTCGCGGTTTCGCGGTGGTCGCCGACGAAGTGCGCAACCTGTCCGAGCGCTCCACCGCCTTCAACGAACAGATCCGCAAACTGGCACACAGTTCGAAGGAATCCATCGCCAAGGTCCGCGATACCGTGTCGAACATGGCTTCCCGCGACCTGGATCGTTCACGGGAAGCCCGCAGCGAAGCCGCCGGCATGCTGAACCAGGTGGCCGCGATCAATGCCTCGCTGGGTGATGGCATGCGCGAAGTCTCGATGTGCGGCCATGCCATCGACGCCAGCGTGGCCGATGCCGTCCGCTCGCTGCAGTTCGAGGACATCGCCACCCAGTCGCTGGGCAGCGCGAACACCCACCTGGACCGCCTGACCGCGATCAACAAGGAAGCCCTCGCCCTGCAGGAACTCCTGCACCGCTCCGGCGGCGCGACCGACAACGAACTGCTCAGCGCACTGCGCCTGATCGGCAACCGCCTGCGCGACCAGCGCACCGAGTGGGAACGCCCACCGCACAAGCCGGTCGCACAGCAGAACATGGGTGCCGGCACGGTGGAACTGTTCTGATCGCAACCGCATCCACACGCAACTGAATCCCGACGGGGCGACCAGGATCTGGTCGCCCCGTCGCGTTTCTGCCGGCGGCACACCCAGCCACGAAGCACCACTGGCATACTGCGGATTGGTTGCCCCGCCGCAGACGATGTCGAATCCGCCCTCTTCCCCGTTGTTGCTGCAATTGTTCCGGCTGCAGGAAGCCGAGCGCCTCCAGGTGGGGCACGCCCTGCACAACCAGGTCGGGCAGGCACTGTCGGCGATCAAGATGGGCGTGCACCTGGTGCAATCCGAGGACGATCCGGCACAGCAGCAGGAAGACCTGCAGGACATCATCCGCACCTGCGACGAGACCGTCGCGATCCTGCGCGACCTGCATGCCACGCTGCACCCCCCCCAACTGGAAGCGATCGGGCTGGAGGCCGCATTGCGCGCCGAGCATGAACGCGTGTTTCCCGGCGCCACGGTGGCGCTCGACCCGTTGCCGTGCATGCCTGCGACCGACACGGTGCTGGTGGCGTTCCGGATCGCGCAGGTCGCCATGCGCGCGGTGGCGGGGGCTGGTGGGACACTGGCATTGGGATTGAGCGGCGATGCCGAGGCCGATGGCGGATTCGCCGTCACCGTGGACGCCGATGTCGAAGTACCGAGCGCCGAGCTACCCCTGTTGCAGGCCCTGGCCGCGACGCTGGGCGGCAGCCTGGAATCCAGCGGTGGCGAGCACGGCAGCCGATGGCAACTTCGCCTACCCTATGCGCCTGCACCCGTGACGCCCACCGACGCCGCTTGAACACCGAGCACGCCCACCTGCCCCGCCTGCCCCGCCTCGGCGCCGGCGAACCCGACCTGCAGCGGATGGTCGACACCGCGAATGCGGACGGCACGCCGTTGATGCTGCTGTACCTGGACATCGACCACTTCCGCTCGATCAACGAGAACATGGGCGTGGAAGTCGGCGACGAAGCGCTGGCGATCCTCAGCGACCGGCTGCAGCGGTCACTCGGCCCGGAAGCACGCGCTTGGCGCCATGGCAGCGACGAATTCATCGTGGCGGTGCCGCGCCTGCCGGGCACGCTGCCGCCGGAGCGCTTCGGCGACGCCTTGCGCGAGCAGATCGAACTGCCGATGACGGTGCTGCCATACACGCTGTTCCTGACCGGCACGCTGGGCATCGCGCTGTGCCCGGAGCATGCGGACAATGCGTCCGGCCTGCTGCAGTGCGCCGAAAGCGCGATGGAACAGGCCAAGCACGAGGGCATGAACCTGGTGCGCCTGTACCGGCGCGGCGCCGCGATCACCGCCCGCAGCGACAGCATCATCGCCCGCCAGATCGTCAACGCCATCCAACACAACGAGCTGCGCCTGTTCTACCAGCCGCAGATCAACGCCCACGACGGCCGCGTGGTGGGCATGGAAACGCTGCTGCGCTGGTACTCGCCCGCGCTCGGCCTGCTGGTACCGGAACGTTTCATGCACGTGGCCGAGAAGCTGGGCGTCATCGTGCAGATCGGCGACTGGGTGCTGCGCAATGCCTTCAAGCAGGCGCGCGTCTGGCGCGACTGGGGCTTCGACGATTTCGAGATCGCGGTGAACGTGTCGACGCTGCAGCTGCTGCGCCCCAGCTTCGTGTCCGAAGTGCTGGAGGCCATGCAGGAGGCCGGCATCCCGCCGCAGATGGTGGTGCTGGAAGTACGCCAGAACGCGCTGGCCAAGGACATGAACCTGGTCCACCGCACGCTGGCGCAACTGCACCACGAAGGCGTGCGGCTGACGCTGGACGATTTCGGCATGGGCGATTCCAACTTGGACTCGCTAGTCCGCTTCTCGGTGGACAAGATCAAGATCGACCGCAACTTCGTGAAGGGCGTGCCGTCCGGCAACCGTGAGGTGGCCATCACCTGCGCCATCATCGCGATGGGCCACCAGCTCGGCATGAAGGTGATCGCGCATGGCGTGGAGACCGACGTGCAGCTGGGATTCCTGCGCAGGAACCAGTGCGACATGTTCCAGGGCCACCTGTTCGGCGAACCGATGTCGGCCGAAGATGCCGGCGCGGTATTGCGCCGCCGCTACCTGCGCGCCGATGCCTTCGCCGCCACCAAGCCCGATCGCACCCTGCTGCTGCTGGACGACGAAGAGAACATCCTGCGTTCGCTGGTGCGCCTGTTCCGCCGCGACGGTTACCGCATCCTGGCCGCCAGCAACGTCACCGATGCATTCGAACTGCTGGCGACCAACGACGTGCAGGTGATCCTGTCCGACCAGCGCATGTCGGACATGAGCGGCACCGAGTTCCTGGGCCGCGTGCGCATGCTGTATCCGGACACGATACGCCTGGTGCTGTCGGGGTACACCGACCTGGCCACGGTGACCGAGGCGATCAACCGCGGCGAAATCTACCGCTTCCTGACCAAACCGTGGAACGACGACGACCTGCGCGAACACATCCGCCAGGCATTCACCACCTACGAGCACCAGCCGCACCACCGCGCGCATGCCTGAGATCCGCACCGGAACGCAGGACGGCTGGTGCGTGTACCTGCTGGAGTGCCGCAACGGCGCGTACTACGCCGGCATCACCAACCGGCTGGACGCCCGCTACGCCGCGCATGTGGCGGGTACGGGCGCCAAGTACACGCGGGCGAATCCGCCGGTAACCCTGCTCGCCAGTCGCAGCTATCCGGATCGCAGCGCGGCATCCCGCGCGGAAGCACAGCTCAAGCGGCTGCCACGGGCGAAGAAGCTGGCGTTCTTCGATTCGCCCTCTGTAGGAGCGACGTAAGTCGCGACCGCGGAAATCAAACAATCTGCGAATGGTTCATCGCACGAACCCACGCTCGCGACCAACGCATTGTTCCGGTCGCGACTTACGTCGCTCCTACAGTGATACGCGTTAATCGCTCAAGCTGCGTCGACCGCCGGCTGCCGGATCGGCAGCATGATGCGGAAGCAGGCGCCGGAGCCGGGCTCGTTGCGTACTTCGATGCGGCCGTTGTGCTTCTTCACGATGCCGTAGGAGATCGATAGTCCCAGGCCCGTGCCGCTGCCCACCGGCTTGGTGGTGAAGAACGGGTCGAAGATGCGCTGCAGGATGTCGTCGGGAATCCCATGGCCGCTGTCCTGGATCTCGACCCAGACCTCATCGCCCTCCACCCCCGTGCCCACGGTGATCGTGCCGCGTTCGTCGATGGCATGGCTGGCGTTGAGCAGGATGTTCATGAACACCTGGTTCAATTCCGACGGCCGGCACTGCACCAGGGGCAGTTTGCCGTAGTGCTTTTCCAGAGTGACCTTGTACTTCAGCTCGTTCCAGATGATGTTGATGGTGGAATCGAGGCCGGCATGCAGGTCGGCAGACTTCCAGCTGTCGTCGCGGCCGGAGTAGGAGAAATCCTTCAGGTTGCGCACGATCGCAGTGACCCGCTCGATACCCTCGCGCGACTCGGACATCAGCTGTGGCAGGTCGCCGGTGATGAAGTCGATGTCGTAGCGGGCGCGCAGGTCCTCGATCTCGGGCAGCATCGCCTTCGGGTCCGGCAGGCGCAGCGCGCGCTCGTAGACTTCGATCAGGGAGAACAGGCTGTGCAGGTACTCCTGCAGCGAGCCGAGGTTGGAGTGCACGTAGCCGATCGGGTTGTTGATCTCGTGCGCGACGCCGGCCGCAAGCTGGCCGATGGACGCCATCTTCTCCGATTGCACCAGCTGTTCCTGCGTACCGGCCAGGCGCACCAGCGTCTGCCGCAGCTGCGCGTGGCGGCGCTGGAGTTCCTGCTGGCGCGCGTGCGCTTCGCTGACGTCGTGAAAGACGATCAGGCAGTGGCCGCCGCCCGGATTGTCATGGAAGTACGCGCGTACCTGCAGCACCAGGCCGTCGTCGAGGGCCAGGTCGCCGTTCCAGCGGCCGGACTGGCGCGCGGTGGGAATGGCGTCGGGGGGCAGCAGCCGCGACAGGGCGCCGAGCACATCGGGGGCATCCTGCACCAGCGCGCGCGCCGCCGCATTGGCGTGCAACGGGCGGGCGTCGCCACGGCACAACAGGTAACCGTCGTCCATCAGTTCGGCCAACGCCTTCAGATCGGCGAAGGTCGGGACGTCATCCGCAGTGCAGGCGCTGGACGGCTGGTTCAAGGGAGGGGCGGTGGCCACGGACGCATCGGGCGGCGGCGATGGGGCGCCAGTATCCGGCGTGGCCACGGGAGCGGCAAGTTGCGGCGTCGCAGTTTGCGGATCCGGCACCTTGCTCAGGCAACCGCGAGCGGACGGGGGGCGGACAGGGTCGCGGTCTGGCCCTGCGCGTCGTAGGCGCCGCTGCTCTCGGTGCGGCCCAGGTGGCGCAGCGCCCAGTTCACTTCGCGGCGGCGCCGGGCAAGCAGGATGCCATTCGCGTGGTTCATCTCGGCAAGTTCGGCGAGCCGCTCCTGCAGTTCATCGGGAAAGCCGAAGCCGGCAGCGGCCGCCTCCAGCGCGCGCAATGCCTCCAGCTTCTCCTGGGTGGCGCGCACCAGTGCCTCGACGTCATGCTCGAGGATGGCGCGACGCTCCTCTCCCAGTGCCGCGGACAGTCGCTGGAGGGGGGCCGGTGTCATCGCGATCAACCGCCCAGCTGGTTGTCCAGTCGCAGCATCCCGTCGGCAATGGCCTCGGGATTGACCTTGTACGTGCCGGCCTGCAGCGCTTCGCGCACGGCCTGCACGCGGGCATTGTCGATGGCAGGCGCAGTGGACAGCTCACGCTGCATGGCCTGGAGGCTGGCGGCCTCGCCGGTCAGGCGCAGGCTGTCACCACCGGCGCTGGCTTCCACCGGCCTGGAACGGTCGGCACCCGCGTTGGCAACACGCCCGCTGACGGGACCGGTGGTGCGTACGGCGGCGGGGGGAGTGCCTTCGATTTTCTGGCTCATGTCGGTTCACCTGTAACAGGGTTCATGGGAGATATCGGCCGCGACTGATTCGACTTTAGTGACGGAAGCCACATTTCCGAGGAAGGACCCGATGCTGCCCGGTTTGCTTCCACCCGCATTCGGTATCGGCCGCCCCCGCAACAACTTGAGGGCGATGTTGCACATTTTTCATCGGTTGACCCAGACGTCGCCGCCCGGGCCGACCACGCCCTGCACCACCCGGCGCGAGGACAGATTCTCAACGGTGACCCGCTCATTCTCACCGGCATCCGCCAGCGCCTTGCCGGCCACGCGCACTTCCACCCCGCCGCGACGGGATACCAGCGCCACGTTGTCGCCGCGGCGGACCAGGCGCTGGGCGACCAGATCGGTGGCCGACAGTACCGTGCCTGCCGACAGCATGCGCCGTGCCACGCGGCCCAAGGCCTGGGATGGATCAGCGACGGCGGCGCCGACGATGCGCGAGGCATCGCGGGTTTCGGGAATGAACGCGTCGGCGGTGATCGTTTCGCCCGGCGCGATGCCGCGGCTCAGCACCAGCACGGTCTGGCTGCGGCGTACCCGCACCGGCACGAACAGGCGCCAGCCATCCGGGCAGCTGACTTCCACGCTGTGGCTACCCTGGACGCGTGCGACCAGCGATGCGTCGCAGCGTGGCAAGCGCAAGGCGGGATCGAGCGTGGCCTCGGCCTCGCTTCCGGTTGGCAGCGCCCCGAGGGCGGCTGCCTTGATACTGTCGACCGGCTGGAAGTCGGCGGCCAGCGCGACGCATGCGGTCAGGCCGCCGATCAGGACGATGGTCAGGCGCAGCACGGGCGGGATCCGGAGGTTCATCGCCAACAGGCGTGCAAGGCGTGTGCCATCTCGCGCTGAGGACGGAGGTACTTCGGGCTCCAGGCATGGTGCCGCTCGCCGCGGGGGCATTCTTGACCAGCCATTGGGTTGTTGAGGAGCACTTTTTTGCTTGTGCAAAGAAAGAATCAAAGAATCACACCCCAAGCGGCACGCCCTCCGCGCTGTGCGCTCCGGGTCCGCGAGCGGTCCGGGAATTTTCGTAAGGCACATCCCTCTTCCATACGAAAACGCAGCCATCCATGGCGGCGCTCTACGGGTTTTACCCTGCCCACTCGCCGTGCCTCAAGGGGACCCAAAGACAACACAAACAGCAAAAAGAGCACGCGTCGAACCATCAGGGGCTGCTCTTGGGACCCCCTGAGGTCCGGCAGTCACGGCGGGTCAAACCCGCAGGGCGGCGCACAGGACGTGCGCCGTTTTCGTATGGGCCAGGATGGCCCTTACGAAAATTCCTGCGGGGACTGCGCACCCGCCGCACAGCGGCGGGCGGACCGTCGGGGTGTGCTTTCTTTGCCTACTTTCTTTGCACAAGCAAAGAAAGTAGGGCCTCCGCGGCGAGCGGCGCCATATTCAAGAAATGGAAAGCGCCTGCCGGCAGGTCATCAAAAGCACGGACTCCGTTGACCCTCACCCCATCCCCTCTCCCGCAGGGAGAGGGGTTTGGAGCTGCCGCCCACCGGCTCAAGTGCCCTATCCAGCGGCCGATATGCTCTGCATGACCCAGGATCTGCTCAACCGCATCGACCAGCGCACCCGCCTGGCCGGCCACAACCGCCTCGCCCTGCTGCTGTTCCGCCTGGGCGGGCGTCAGCTTTTTGGCGTCAACGTATTCAAGGTGCAGGAAGTCCTGCGCCGGCCCAACCTGTTCCAGTTGCCCGGATTGCCCACCGAATTCGTCGGCGTGGCCGACGTGCGCGGCCGCTCGGTGCCGGTGCTGGACCTGGGCCTGAGCATCCGCCACCCCGAACGCGACCCGAATCCGGAGAACACCCCCAACTACCTGGTGGTCACCGAATTCAACCGCTCCGTGCAGGGCTTCCTGGTCAGCGGGGTTGAACGCATCGTCAACATCGCAGTGGAAGACATCCACCCGCCCCCGGAACTCGGCGCCGAGAACAGCTACCTGACCGCCGTGACGCGCTTCCAGGGCGAACTCATCCAGGTGATCGACGTGGAAAGCGTGCTGGCCGACATCTGCCAGTCGCGCATGGACGCCACGCTGGCGCCCGAGATGGCCCTGCCCGCGGACGCACCGCCGCTGCAGGTGCTGGTGGTGGACGACTCGCGCGTGGCGCGCTCGCAGATCCGCAGCGTGCTGGAGCAATTGGGCGTCACCACCACCCTGCTGTCCGACGGCCGCCAGGCGCTGGACCACCTCTTGCAGGTGCACGCCGCCGGCGAAAATCCGGCCGAGCGCTACGCCATGGTCATCTCGGACATCGAGATGCCCGCCATGGACGGCTACACCCTGACGACGGAAATCCGTCGCCACCCGGGTCTGGCCGGCCTGTACGTGCTGCTGCACACCTCGCTGTCCGGCGTATTCAACAACGCCATGGTGGAACGCGTGGGCGCGAATGCCTTCGTGGCCAAGTACAGCCCGCACGAACTGGCCGAGCACGTGCTGTTCCGCCTGAACCAGGTGGTCGCGGCGCAGATGGCGGCCTGATCGTCGTCCCAGCGAACGCTGGGACCCATTTGCCTTTCCCACGGAAGAGGTAAGAGGCAAAGGGCAGGATCAAGATGGATCCCAGCGTTCGCTGGGATGACGGCACGGGGAATTACTGCCTGCCCGGATGCCGACCTGCCCCGTTCTGGCACACGCCTTGCAGCATCCCCGGCAACGGTCTGCCGGAGCGGTGCTATGTCCAATCCCATCTCCAACTACCTGGGTGTCCACGGAGCGGCCCTGCCACTGCGCGAGCAGCGCATGCAGCTGATCGCCAGCAACCTGTCCAACGCGGATACGCCGAACTACAAGGCGAAGGACCTGAACTTCCAGGCAGCACTGGAGAGCGCGGCGGCCAAGGCCTCCCCATTGCTGACCACCAGCGAGCAGCACCTGACCTTGCTGGATGCCACCCCCCGCATCTTCGAACGCGCAGGCGTGCAGCCCAGCCTGGACGGCAACACCGTCGACGCCGATACCGAACGTGCCGCCTACGGTCGCGCGGCGCTGGAATACCGCGCCTCGCTCAGCTTCATCGAGTCCAAGGTGCGCACCATGCTCACCGCGATCACCGGCCAGTAAGGGGACGCGCCATGAGCAACCTGCCCATCTTCGACGTCGCCGGTTCCGCGCTGCAGGCGCAGTCGGTGCGACTGAACACCATCGCCAGCAATCTCTCCAATGCGGATTCCATCGCGTCCTCGCCCGAGGCGGTCTACAAGCCCATCGAGCCGATCTTCCAGGCGCGCCCGCTGAATGCGGACGGCTCGCTGACATCGGTGCAGGTGAAGGAGATCACCCAAAGCGAAGCACCGCCGATCAAACGCTACGAGCCCGGCCACCCGATGGCCGATGGCGACGGTTATGTCTACGCGCCCGATGTCGATCCGGTCGCGCAGATGGTCAACCTGATCTCGGCATCACGCGGCTACCAGGCCGGCGTGGAAGTACTGAACACCGCCAAGGAACTCGCCCTGGCCACCCTGACCATGGGCCGCTGACGCCCCGCCACCGAGCGACCACGCACATGACCACCATCAATGGCGATCCGTTCGCCGCCATCAACAACGCCACGTCGGGCGCTGCCACCACCAAGAAGGCCGACACGTTGGGCCAGGCCGACTTCATGCGCCTGATGACCGAGCAATTGAGCCACCAGGATCCGCTCAAGCCGCTGTCCAACAGCGAGTTCGTCGCCCAGCTGGCGCAGTTCTCCACCGTGCAGGGCATCAGCGAACTCAACACCACCGTCGGCGGTTTCACCTCGGCGCTGACCGGCGACCAGGTGCTGAAGGGCGCCTCGTTGGTCGGACACTCGGTGGTTGTGCCGTCCGAATCCATCGCCCTGCCCGCCTCGGGCAGTGCCACCGGCCTGGTGATGTCGCCGGGCGCGGGCAAGGTGACCTTCGAGATCAAGGACGCCAGCGGCGTGGTCGTGGACACCGTCGAGGTGGAAGCGACCGGCAAGGGCGAGACCGCATTTGCCTGGGACGGCCTGAAGACCAACGGCGAACGCGCAGCCGCCGGTGCGTACTCCATCAAGGCCACGCACACCGCCACCGATGGCACCGGCACTGCGCTCAATACCTACGTCGACGCCACCGTGGACAGCGTGACCATCGGCTCCGACGGGCTGTACCTCAACCTGCCCGGTCTGGGCACCGCTCCGCTCGACTACGTGCTGCGCATCGGCAAGTCGGCGTCCTGACCTCTCACTCCCACCGCATCCTGCAAGGAGTCATCCATGGCTTTCAACAGCTCGCTGTCCGGCATGAGGGCGGCCAACGCCGACCTCAACGTCACCTCGCACAACATCGCCAACGTCAACACCACCGGTTTCAAGGAGTCGCGCGCGGAGTTCGCGGAGGTGTTCTCCACCACTGGCTACGGCCTGCTGCAGAACGGCATCGGCGCGGGCGTGCGGGTGACCAACGTGGCCCAGCAGTTCTCGCAGGGCGACATCAACCAGACCGGACGCTACCTGGACCTGGCGGTGGACCGCGAAGGCTTCTTCACCGTCAGCAACAACGGGACGAACGTGTACACGCGCGCCGGCAACTTCCAGCGCGATCCCGACGGCTACGTGACCACGCCTGACGGCTACCGCCTCCAGGTGTTCCCCCCACGCGCCGACGGTATCGGCTTCGACACCGGCAATCTGGTCGACCTGCAGTTGCTGACCACCGACAGTGCGCCCGCGCCGACCACCAACGTCGACCTCGGCGTCACCCTGCCCGGCAATGCCGCGCAGCCGACCATCACCCCGTTCTCGCCGACCGACAGCGCCAGCTACAACGAGACCACCTCGGTCACCGTGTACGACTCGCTGGGCGTCGCCCACCAGCAGGCCGTCTACTACGTGAAGACGGCGAATCCGAACGAGTGGCAGATGCATACGTACGTGGACGGTGCTTCGATGGGCGCACCGACCACGGTGCAGTTCGACAACAACGGCACGCTCACCGCGCCGGCCAACGGCCTGGTGACGCTGGCGCCGTTCACGCCCAGCACCGGCGCCGGCGTGCTGAACATGACGATGAACATCAGCGGCACCACGCAGTACGGCGAGCAGTTCGCCAAGCGCATCCAGAACCAGGACGGCTATGCCACCGGCAAGCTCAACGAGTTCAGCGTGTCGCCCGAAGGCGTGGTATTCGCACGCTACTCCAATGGCGTGGACCGGGCCATCGGCCAGGTGGGCCTGGCCAACTTCACCAACCCACAAGGTCTGGTGTCACAGGGCAACAACACGTGGACGCACAGCTTCGCCTCCGGTGAGCCGCGCATCGGGGCGCCGGGCACCTCGGACTTCGGCCAGGTAGCCTCCGGCGCGCTCGAAGCCTCGACCGTGGATCTGACCGAGCAACTGGTGAACATGATCGTGGCGCAGCGCAACTTCCAGGCGAACTCGCAGATGCTGTCCACGCAGGACCAGATCACCCAGACGGTCATCAACATCAGGTGATTCGTGATGCGTGAGGGGTGATTCGCAAAAGCGCTGACATCTGAAGAACGGCAAGCCGGGTCACCGTCAGCACCCGCGACAGATCCCGCTCCAGCCCTTACCAATCACGATTCACCAATCACCAATCACCACCCACCCATCACGAGCCTTCCATGGACAAAGCCCTCTACGTCGCGATGACCGGCGCCCGCGCCTCGCTGCAGGCACAGGGCACCGTGTCGCACAATCTGGCTAATGTGGACACGAAGGGCTTCAAGGCGGCGCTGGCCGGCACCGAGGCGTTCAAGATCCAGGGACAGGGCTTTCCTTCACGCGTGGACGCGATGCTGATCGACCCTGGTTTCGACGGGCGCACCGGCTCGCAGATGGTCACCGGTCGTTCGCTGGACGTTTCGCTGCAGCCGAACCGCTGGATGGCGGTACAGGCCGCCGACGGTGGCACCGCGTACACGCGCAACGGCGAGCTCAACGTCACCCCGAACGGCCAGCTGGTCACCGCGGGCGGCCGCGCAGTGCTGGACGACAACGGCAATCCCATTGCGATACCGCCGGCACAGTCGATCGACATCGGCGCCGACGGTACGGTATCGATCATCCCGCAGGGCGAAGGTCCGCAGACCATGGCGATCGTCGGCCGCATGCGCATCGTCGAGGGGGCGCAGTCGCAGCTGGCCCGCGGCGGCGACGGGCTGATGCGTCCATCGGACCCGCAGGCGCCCGCATTGCCCGTCGCCAACGGCAACAGCCTGACGATGGGCGTGCTGGAAGGCAGCAATGTGGATGCGGCCGGTGCGCTGGTGCAGATGATCCAGTTGCAGCGGCAGTTCGAGATGCAGGTGAAGGTGATCCGGACGGGCGATGAGATGGCGCAATCGTCGAACCAGTTGCTGCGCCTCGGTGGCTGATGCTTCTTGAGCCCCTCTCCCGCCGGGAGAGGGGTTGGGGTGAGGGGCAACGAAGCCTGTATCCCTGCACATCTTTCTGGTACGACGCCCGCGACGACTGGGTTTCATGGTCTGTCGGGTTGGGCCTTCTTTTGTCGATGCATGGTGCCGCTCGCCGCGGGGCCTTACTTTCTTTGCTTGTGCAAAGAAAGTAAGCAAAGAAAGCACACCCAAGGCGGCGCGCCCTCCGCTTCGCTCCGGGTCCGCGAGCGGGCCGGGAATTTCCGTAAGGCACATCCAGGTGCCATACGGAAACGCCGTCATCCATGACGGCGCCCTTCGGGTTTTACCCTGCC
Source organism: Pseudoxanthomonas sp. 3HH-4 (assembly GCF_006716465.1). Classification (GTDB taxonomy): domain Bacteria; phylum Pseudomonadota; class Gammaproteobacteria; order Xanthomonadales; family Xanthomonadaceae; genus Pseudoxanthomonas_A. The sequence goes on from NZ_VFPB01000003.1 coordinate 380,077, forward strand.
CACTCGCCGCGCCTCATGGGGACCCGAAGGCAACATCAACAGCAAAGACGCGCGCCGATCCGTCGGGTGCGGCTCTTGGGGCCCCTTAGGTCCGGCAGTCACGGCGGGTAAAACCCCGCAGGGGCGGCGCACAGGACGTGCGCCGTTTTCGGCCGGGGCAGGAGGCCCCGTCCGAAAATCCCCGTCGTGACTGCGCACCCGCCGCGCAGCGGCGGGCGGACCGCCGGGGTGTGTTTCTTTTGCCTACTTTTCTTTGCAAAAGCAAAGAAAAGTAGGGCCCCCGCGGCCAGCGGCGCCATGCCGCCGAGCAAGTGGACTCTCCGGCCCCGCCGTCCGCCATCTTTCCGCCGCACAGGCTCCGACGCCCGCGCCGGACTTACGGCGCCCATTCCGGCACAGGACTTGCTTGAGAGGAGGCGAGGAACCGCACCACGCGGCCCCACCCCTTCCACCAGCGAGGAACCACGCCATGAACCAGGCCCTCTGGGTCGCCAAGACCGGACTGGACGCGCAGCAGACGCGCATGTCCGTGGTCTCCAACAACCTGGCGAACACCAACACCACCGGCTTCAAGCGCGACCGCGCCAGCTTCGAAGACCTGCTCTACCAGCAGGTGCGCCAGCCCGGCGGCTCCACGTCCTCGCAGACGCAGCTGCCGTCCGGCCTACAGCTCGGCACCGGCGTCCGCGTCGTATCCACCTCCAAGGACTTCCAGCAGGGCAACCCGCAGCAGACCGGCCGCTCGCTGGACGTCATGGTCAACGGTCGCGGTTTCTTCGAAGTGCTGCTGCCCGACGGTTCACCGGCTTACACGCGCGACGGCTCGTTCCAGATCAATGCACAGGGCGAACTGGTCACCAACAGCGGCTACCCCGTGCAACCCGGCATCCAGGTGCCCGAGGGTGCGCAGTCGATGACCATCGGCAACGACGGCACCGTCAGCGTAACCATGGCCGGTCAAGCGCAGGCGCTGGAGATCGGCTCGCTCACGCTCACCGACTTCGTCAATCCGTCCGGCCTGCAGGCCAAGGGCGAAAACCTCTACGTCGAGACCACCGCTTCCGGCCCCGCGCAGAACGGCACGCCCGGCCTCAACGGCTTGGGCAGCGTCGTACAGGGCTCGCTGGAAGGCTCCAACGTCAACGTCGTGGAGGAGCTGGTCAGCATGATCGAAACCCAGCGCGCCTACGAAATGAACGCCAAGGCCATCTCCACCACCGACTCGATGTTGGGCTACCTCAACAACAACGTCTGATCCACGCATACCGGGAACCGCCATGAAGCGCTCCACGTCCGCCACCACCCTCGCCTGCGCGCTGATGCTGCTGCCGGGCTGCGCACGCTACTACGGCGACGTGCGCCCGTACGCGCCGATGCAGCCCATCCAGCCCATCGTCGCCGCGCAGGCGCCGGCCACCGCCGGCTCCATCTACCGCGCCGGCCCCGGACTGAATCTCTATGCCGACCGCCGCGCCCGCGACGTCGGCGACCTGCTGACGATCAACCTGGTGGAGAACACCACCGCGCAGACCTCGGCCACCACCTCGGTGGACAAGAGCAGCGAGATCAGCATGGCCGCACCGAACATCGCCGGTGCGCCCGTTACCTGGAACGGACGCGACATCCTCAGCGCATCGGTCAACGGCGAGCGTGGCTTCAACGGCGCCGGCAACAGCGCGCAGAGCAACAAGCTGCAGGGCAGCGTGACGGTCACCGTGATCCAGCGCCTGCCCAACGGCAACCTGGTCGTGCAGGGGCAGAAGAACATGCGCCTCAACCAGGGCGACGAGCTGGTGCAGATCCAGGGCATCGTGCGCCCCGCCGACATCAACCCGGACAACACCATTTCCTCGGGCAAGGTTGCCGACGCCCGTATCGCCTATGGCGGCCGCGGTGCGATCGCGCAGTCCAATTCGATGGGCTGGCTGGGCCGCTTCTTCAACTCCCCGATCTTCCCCAACTGAGCGCCGTGATGGACACCAACGACTCCCACCACGCAGCGCCGACGCCCGCGAAGAAACCGCGTCGCATCGACACCTATACGCTGCTGGGGCTGCTGGCGTGGATCGGGCTGGTGCTGCTCTGCCTGGCCCCCGCCGCGCGTGCCGAACGCATCAAGGACCTGGCCCAGGTCGGTGGCGTGCGCAGCAATCCGCTGGTCGGCTACGGCCTGGTCGTGGGCCTGGATGGCAGCGGCGACCGCACCAGCCAGGCGCCCTTCACCGTGCAGAGCCTGAAGAACATGCTGGGCGAACTGGGCGTCAACGTGCCGGCCAACGTCAATCCGCAGCTGAAGAACGTGGCCGCCGTGGCGATCCACGCCGACCTGCCCGCCTTCGCCAAGCCGGGCCAGCCCATCGACATCACCGTGTCGTCCATCGGTAACGCCACTTCCCTGCGCGGCGGCAGCCTGCTGATGGCACCCTTGCGCGGTGCCGATGGCGAGGTCTACGCCATCGCCCAGGGCAACCTGGTGGTCGGTGGCTTCGGCGCGCAGGGCAAGGACGGTTCACGCGTGTCGGTCAACATCCCCAGCGTCGGCCGCATTCCGAATGGCGCCACGGTCGAACGCGCGATACCGAATGCGCTCGACAGCGGTGACGGTACCATCACCCTCAACCTGCACCGCGCCGATTTCACTACGGTCTCGCGCATGGTCGCGGCGCTGGAACAGAACTTCGGCGTCGGCAATGCCTATGCGCTGGATGCCGTCACGGTCGCCGTACGTGCGCCGGCCGACATGTCCCGTCGCATCAACTTCCTCGCACAGCTCGAGAACCTGGAACTCACTCCCGGCAGTGCGCCGGCCAAGGTGATCGTCAACGCGCGCACCGGCACCGTGGTGATCGGCGCGCAGGTGCAGGTGATGCCGGCGGCGGTGACGCATGGCTCGCTGACGGTGACCATCACCGAATCGGCCAATGTCAGCCAGCCGAATGAATTCTCGCGTGGCGGCAATACGGTGGTGACACCCGAATCGACCGTCTCCATCAGCCAGGAAGGCAACCGGATGTTCAAGTTCGAGGGCGGCACATCGCTGGACGAAATCGTCCGCGCGGTGAACGAAGTCGGTGCCGCGCCCGGCGACCTCATCGCGATCCTGGAAGCCCTGAAGCAGGCCGGTGCCCTGCGGGCAGAGCTCGAGGTGATCTGACATGACCAGCACGCCTATCGGCGCACTGAATTCTCCCCTGCCGCTGGCCGACGCCAGCGGCAAGCCCGACAACGCCCGCATCCACGATGTCGCGCGGAAGCTGGAGGGCCAGTTCGCACAGATGATGATCAAGTGCATGCGCGAGGCAGGCTTCGGGGATTCGCTCTTCCCGGGTGAAAACCAGGTGTTCCGCGACATGTACGACCAGCAGATCGCCACCGCGATGTCGCAGGGACGCGGGCTGGGACTGGCGCCGATGATCGCGCGCCAGCTGGGTGCCACCGACACCCCGGCACCTGTGGCGACCAACACCGCCCTGTCGGCGTATCGCCGCATGATGCCCACGGCCGAAGCGGCGGACTCCATGCTCGACGCCATCGCTGGCCGCGGCATCGGCAGCGGCACCGTGCGCAACGATGCCGGCATGCCGGCCACGATCACGCTGGACACCATCACCGTGCGTCCCGATGCGGCCTGCGACGAGGTCGAGAGCGTGGCATCGGCCGACCCGTCGAAATACGCTCGCAACACACCGGAGCGCTTCGTCGCCGAGATCTGGGACCACGCCAAGCAGGCCGCGAAGGAACTGGGCGTGGATCCGCGCGCCCTGGTCGCGCAGGCCGCGCTGGAAACCGGCTGGGGCAAGCGCCAGATCAGGACCGGCGACGGCGACAGCGCGCACAACCTGTTCGGCATCAAGGCCACCGGCTGGAAGGGCGAGCGTGCCCGCACCGCCACGCACGAGTACAGCAACGGCGTGAAACACAGCGAGACCGCTGACTTCCGTGCGTACGCTTCGCCCGCCGAAAGCTTCGCCGACTACGTTCGCCTGCTGAAGAACAACCCGCGCTACCAGCAGGCGCTCGCGGCGGGCAAGGACATCGCCGGCTTCGCCCGCGGCCTGCAACGCGCCGGCTACGCCACCGATCCCACCTACGCCAACAAGATCGCCTCGATCGCCAACGGGCCCACGCTGGGCAAGGTGTTGTCGGCGATCGGCGACACCGTCGGCGGCAAGATCGGCGGCCTCGTCGGCAATGCCATCGGCAACGCACTGCAGCGCTGATCCAGGGAGCACGCATGTCCAACCTTCTCGCCACCGGCAGCAGCGCCCTCCTCGCTTTCCAGCGCGCCCTGTCCACGGTCAGCCACAACGTCGCCAACATCAACACGCCGGGCTACTCGCGCCAGCGGGCCGAATTCGAAGCGCGCGACGGCACCTTCTTCGGCCAGGGCTACCAGGGCAACGGCGTGCAGATCGTCGACGTGCGCCGCATGGCCGACTCGCTGGCCACCTCGCGCCTGCTCGACAGTGGCGGCGAACTCTCGCGCCTGCAGCAGTTGTCGGTCCTCTCCACCCGGCTCGACCAGCTGTTCTCCGAGAAGGCGACCGGCATCAGTGCGCCGTGGTCCAGTTTCTTCGATTCGGTCAGCGCGCTGTCCTCCAACGCCGCCGGCTCCGCCGACCGCGAAAGCGTGCTGGCGCAGGCGAATGCGCTGGTCACCCGCTTCCGCCAGATCGACCAGCATCTCGACGGCTTGGATACCGAAGTCAATGCGGGCCTGACCGCCGCCACGGGCGAAGTGAACCGCCTGGCGAAGGAGATCGCCCAGCTCAACGGCCAGATCGGCGGCAATACGAATCCCTCCGGCGACCTGCTCGACCGTCGCGACCAGCTGATCAGCGAACTGGTCGCCTTCACCGGCGGCAACGCAGTGACGCAGGACGGCGGACTGGTCAACGTGTTCAGCGCCGGTGGGCAACCCCTGGTGGTCGGTGCGAGCGCCAGCACGCTGGTCACCGTGCCCGATGCGTATCGTCCCGAGCGCCTGCAGGTGGCGCTGGAAACCAATGGCCAGCGCATCACCCTGGACAAGCGCGCGCTTGGCGGCCAGATCGGTGGACTGATCGAGTTCCGTACCACGGTGCTTGACCCGGCCGTGGCCGAACTGGGGCGCGTGGCCACCTCGCTGGCGCAAACCTTCAACGAAGGGCATCGCGCCGGCATGGACCAGTACGGCCAGCTGGGAAGCGATTTCTTCAGCCTGCCCGCGCCGCGTATCTCATCGAACGCCGGCAACACCGGCAATGCCGTCCTCCAGACGTCGGTCGGGAGCGTCTCCGCGCTCAATGCGCAGAATGTGTTGCTGCGCTTCGACGGCAGCGCATGGGTGGCGACACATCCGGAGAGCAGCGCCACCATCGCGACCACGGGCACGGGTACCGCGGCCGATCCGCTGGTGGTGAACGGCGTGGAGATCGTGCTGGCTTCCGGCACGCCGGCCACCAATGACCGTTTCCTGCTGCAACCCACCGCGGGCGCGGCCGGCAACCTGGGCGTGGCGATTACCGATCCCGGCCGCATCGCCGCCGCCACGCCGGTCAAGGCCACGACCGACATGGCCAACACCGGCAGCGGCAAGCTGAGCGGACTGAAGGTGACCGACGCGGCCAACGCAGGCCTGCTGGCGCCGGTGGACATCGAGTTCATCGACGCCACGCAATACACCATCAACGGCACCGGCCCGTTTCCCTACACACCAGGGCAGACCATCGCGTCGAATGGCTGGAGCCTGGTATTGGATGGTGCGCCTGCCGCAGGCGACACCTTCAGCGTGGGCCCGACCGGCGCCAACTCCAGCGACAACGGCAATGCCAAGCTGCTGTCGAACCTGGACGATGCGCGCGCGCTCAACGGCGGCACGCTGACGCTCAATGGCGCCATCGGCGGGCTCACCACGCAGGTCGGCTCGGCGGCACGCCAGGCGGACTATTCCGCGCAGGCGCAGCAGGTCATCCATGACCAGGCCCAGGCTGCGCGCGATGCGATTTCCGGCGTCAACCTTGACGAAGAGGCCGCCGACCTGATGCGCCTGCAGCAGGCATACCAGGCCGCGTCGCAGATCATCGCCACCGCCGATACCCTGTTCCAGGCGCTGCTGGGAGCCACTCGCCGATGAACTACCGCATCTCCACCGGGATGATGTACCAGCAGTCGATCAACACGATGCTGGCCAAGCAGGCGAAGCTGGCGCATACCCAGCAACAGCTCTCCAGCGGACAGCGCCTGGTCACCGCCAAGGACGATCCGGTCGCCGCCGGCACCGCCGTGGGACTGGACCGTGCGGTGGCCGAACTCGAACGCTTCGGCATGAATGCCAGCGCCGTGCAGAACCGCCTGGGCCTGCAGGAGAACGCGCTGACCCAGGTTGGCGATGCGATGGCGCGCGTCAACGAGCTCGTTATCCAGGCCAACAATGCGGCCATGGGCGACGACAGTCGGCAGGCGATCAGCACTGAACTGAAATCGATCTACGCCGGCCTGCTGGACCTGGCCAACAGCACCGACGGCGCCGGCCGTTACCTGTTCGGCGGCACCAGCGACGGCAGCGCACCGTTTGCGATCTCCGGCGGCAACATGATCTACAGCGGCGACCAGACCCAGCGGCAGGTGGAAGTGGCGCCGGACATGTTCGTCACCGACACACTGCCCGGCAGCGAGGTATTCCTGCGCCTGCGCACCGGCGATGGCCGCATCGACGGTCAACCGGCCGGCGGCAACACCGGCACCGGCCTGCTGATGGGCTTCAGCGTGACTGATTCCACGGCCTGGGACGGTGACACCTACACGCTCAGCTTCGGCGCCGGCAATACCTATCAGGTGGTCGATGGCGGCGGCGCGGTGGTCGCCACAGGTGCCTACGCCAAGGGCGAGAGCATCGCCTTTGCCGGCGTGCAGATGAAGATCGACGGCCAGCCCGCCAATGGCGACAGCTTCACGCTGGGGCCGGCCGGCTCGCGCGACATCTTCGCCACGATGCAGGGCCTGATCGACACACTGGAGACCAGCCCCACCACCGACACCCAGCGTGCCGTCATGCAGAACAGCCTGCAGGCGGCCATGCGCGATATCGCCACCGCACAGAGCAGGATGATCGACGCGCGCGCCAGCGGCGGCGCCCAACTATCCGCTATCGACGACGCCGCCGCGCTCCGCGAGGCGAACAACGTCACGTTGCAGGGCACGCTGTCCACGCTGCGCGACCTGGACTGGGCCGAAGCCATCGGCCGCTACCAGATGGAAAACACCGCCCTGCAGGCTGCTCAGACGGTCTTCATGCAGATGCAGTCTCTGTCGTTGTTCAAGCTGATGGGCTGACGGCATACCTTTCCTTTCCTGCAGTCCTTGCCCTCACGCCGCGCTCCCTCGCGGCGTTCTTTTGCCTTCCTGTAGGAGCGACGTAAGGCGCGACCGCACGCTCGACGAGCTATGACCCCCAGTGCGAGCGTGCTGCAGACGCGTTCCTGGCCACGACCCTACGCGGTCGCGACTTACGTCGCTCCTACAGGAGTTTCCCTCAAGCCGGCCGCACCCGGAACACCACGCTGATCCGCGGCCCCTGCGCACGTCGCGTCTTCGGGATGCCATGTTCATGCGTCCTCTGCGAGGCATGGCTCATCGACAGCACGCTGCCCGGCGCCAGATCCACCGCCAGCGTCTCGCGGCGGCCTTCGCGGGCGCGGATCAGCATCCGCCGTGGCGCACCCAGTGACACCAGGGTGATTGGATGGCCCGCCACCACGGTATGCAGCTTGTCGCCATGCATGGCGACACTGTCGTGGCCGTCGCGGTAGAGGTTCATGCCGATGCGCGAGTACGGTGCGGGCGCCCTCGCCTGCACGCAGGCCAGCAGCTGCGCCAGCGGCAGGTCGGTCGGCAGGGTTTCCACGGCGTAGTTCGCCAGCAGACGGGGCACGTCGACGATGCGGTCGTACATCGGGCGTTGCAGGTGCGTCCACGCCGCGCGCGCATGCAGCAGGTCGAACCAACGCTGCGCCGTCGCGGCGTCGACGGCATCCGGCCAGTAGCGGATACCGCCTTCGGCATCGTCCACCAGTTGCACCACCGCAGGCGCAAACAGGTCATCGATCATGGCGGGCAAGGCGCGCACAAGGAGCTCAGTGGAAATCGCGCGAGCTGGTGTGCAGCTCGCCAAGCAGATGACTGAAGTCGTGCAGGTCGTGGGCAATCAGGTGGCGCACGCCATCGACATGTTCCCAGCGACCCCGCACCCCCAGCAGGCGCGCCCCCAGCAGGGCCTTGCGCCGGCGTTCGGCGATGCGTGCCCAGACCACCACATTGACCACGCCATGTTCGTCTTCCAGGGTGACGAAGATGACGCCGCTGGCCGTACCGGGCCGCTGGCGTTGGGTGACGATGCCGGCCACATGCACACCACGTCCGTGCGGCAGCTCCTGCAGCTGGCGCGAATCGACCACGCGCTGCTGGCGCAGGCGCTCTCGCAGCAACGCCAGCGGATGCACGCCCAGCGTCAGTCCGGTGACGCGGTAATCCGACAGCACGTCTTCGACCGGATTCGGCGCGGGCAACACGATGTCGTCTTCGTCGGGACTTCCCGGCAACAGCGGTCGCTGGCGTTCGACGCCGGCCACCGCCCAGCGCGCCGCATGGCGATGGCCGGTCAGCGCCTGCAGCGCGCCGGCTTCCGCCAGCGCATGCCGGGCCTTTTCGTCGAGGTTTGCGCGCAGGCAGAGGTCGCGCACGTCGGCGAACGGCCGCTGCGCCCGGGCAGCGACGATCGCGTTCGCCGTCCCCTCGGACAGACCAATCACCTGGCGCATCCCCAGCCGCAGCGCGGCTTGCCCGCCATCATCCAACCCGACACGCGCATGCCCGCCTTCCAGCGTGTTGTCCCAGTCGCTGCAGGTCACGTCGACCGGACGCACCTCGATGCCGACCCGCCCGCCGTGCCCTCGCCGTGCGTCCTGCACGATCTGGCTGGCCGAATAGAACCCCATCGGCTGCGCGTTGAGCAGTGCGCAAACGAAGGCCGCCGGCTCGTGCCGCTTCAGCCAGCAGCTGATGTAGACCAGCTTGGCGAACGACGCCGCATGGCTCTGCGGGAAACCATAGGAACCGAAGCCCTTGATCTGCTCGAAGATCTGGTCGATGAAGTCGGATGAATAATTCTTCTCTTCCATCAACCGACGGATCTTGTCGCGATGCGGCGCCATGTCCCCGCCCCGGCCCCACGCCGCCATCGAACGACGCAGGCCATCGGCCTCCGAAGGCGTGTAGCCGGCATGGATCACCAGTTCCATCACCTGTTCCTGGAACAACGGGATGCCCAGCGTGTTGCCGAGAATGGCTTCGATGCCATCCGAGGGATACGTCACCGGTTCCTTGCCCTGCCTTCGCCGCAAATACGGATGCACCATGCCGCCCTGGATGGGGCCGGGCCGCACGATGGCCACTTCGATCACCAGGTCGTAGAAATTCTTCGGCTTCAACCGCGGCAGCATGCTCATCTGCGCGCGCGACTCGATCTGGAACACGCCGACGGTGTCGGCGGCCTGGATCATGGCGTAGGTAGGTTCGTCTCCTGCGGGCGGCTGGTGCGCCAGGTCGATCGTGTAACCGCGATGTTTCGCTACCAGGTCCACGGCCTTCTGGATGCAAGTCAGCATGCCGAGGGCCAGGCAATCGACCTTCAGCAACTTCATCGTCTCCAGGTCGTCCTTGTCCCACTGGATGATGGTGCGGTCTTCCATCGCGGCGTTCTCCACCGGCACGACCTCGGACAACGGCCCGTCGTTGATGACGAAGCCGCCGACATGCTGGGAGAGATGGCGTGGATGTCCGCGCAGCTGGGTGGTCACCGCCAGCACGCGATGGATCAGCGGATTCTCCGGATCGAAGCCGGCTTCGCGCAGGCGCTGTTCCATCGGCGTCTCGCCATTGCCCCAGCCATAGCACTCGGCCAGCAGCGCGATCTGGTCCGGTGGCAATCCGAAGGCCTTGGCTACGTCGCGAACCGCGCTCTTGCCGCGGTAGCGGATGACGGTGGCGGCCAGCGCCGCGCGGCGGCGGCCATACTTGCCGTAGACGTACTGCAGCACTTCCTCGCGGCGCGCGTGTTCGAAGTCGACGTCGATGTCCGGCGGTTCGCCACGTTCCTCGGACAGGAAGCGCGCCATCAGCAACCGGCTTTCGGCGGGATTCACCACGGTGATGCCCAGTGCGAAGCAGACCGCCGAATTGGCCGAGGAGCCACGGCCTTGGCACAGAATGTCCTTCGACCTGGCGAAGCGGACGATGTCTTCGACCGTCAGGAAGAACGCCTCGTAGTTGAGCTTGGCGATGAGGGCGAGCTCGTCGTCGATCTGCGCGACGATGGCGGGCGGCGCGCCGTCCTTCCAGCGTTCCCGCATGCCCCGCTCGGTCAGCGCGCGCAGCCAGCTGGCCGGCGTGTGCCCGTCCGGCACCAGTTCGGCCGGATAGCGATAGCGCACCTCGTCCATCGAGAACGTGCAGCGCCGCGCCAGCGCTGCTGCCCCCTCGAGTAACGCATGTGGGTGGATGTTTCCCAACGCCCGGCGAGTACGCAGATGGCGTTCGCCGTTGCGGAACAGATGCCCGCCGCACTCGGCCAGCGGCAACGTATGGCGGATCGCCGTCATCGTGTCCTGCAGCACCCGTTGCCGGCGCACGTCCATGTGCACGTCGCCGGCGGCCAGGGCCACCATCGACAGCCGCGCCGACAGATCAAGCAGCTGCTGCAGGCGCGCGGCATCGTCCTGCTCGCGGTGCAGTTCCACCGCCAGCTGCGCGCGTCCGCCGAACACCTGCTGCAGCCAGCGTCCTTGCGCTTCGTCCGGCGCGCGCGCCGGCAGCCACAGTGCGAACAGTCCGCCGGCCTCCGGATCGCCCTCGCCCAGCACCTGCACCATGTCCTGTCGTGTCAGCGTGTAGGTGCCCTTGGGGGCGGCGCGACGTGCGGTGGTGATCAGCTCGCACAGCCGCGTGTAGCCCACGAGGTTTTCCACCAGCAGCACGCATTTCAACCCGCACTTCAGGGTGAATTCGCTGCCGACGATCAACTTCAGCCCGGTGGCGCGCGACGCCTCCAGCCCGCGCACGATGCCGGCCAGTGAGCACTCGTCGGTGATCGCCAGGGCTTCGTAGCCGCAGTGCTTCGCGCGGACGAACAGGTCTTCCGCGCTGGAGGCACCACGCAGGAAGGAGAAATCCGACAGGCAGTGCAGTTCGGCATAGGCCGGCAGGCCGTCGTCGTCGGGCGCGTCGTCATTGGCCGCCGCATGCGTCCGCAGCCGTTGCGCGGTTTCCCAGGCGCGCGGCACGTGCGCGCCCGGGTAGTCGCCGCGCTCCTCATCGCGGCTCACGCGAACCACCCATGCAGCATCCAGCCGCCCTGCTCGCCGGGCGGCGCGAAGGCCCAGGCGCGCTGGCCCTGCGAGGTTTCCAGCACGTAGTAATCGCGGCGCGCGTCCTCGCCGTCCCACCAGCCGCTTTCCAGCCGCTCCGGGCCGGAGACGATGCGCGGATGCGGATCACGAAGCGGCACCGGCTGCGGCAGCAGCCAGGTCGGGCGTGGCGGACGCACGGGCGCCTGCTCGATCCGGCCACCATCGCCCTGCATGCGACGCCACGCGCGTTCCGGGCGCGGATCGCCCGCAGGCGCCACGCGATGCACGGCCTCGTCGCCCAGGCGCGCACGCAGGCGTTCACGTAACTGCGGCCACGGCAGTTGCTGCTGCGATCGTGTATCGAACAGGTCGCGCGCCGCCGGCACGAACGGCGGCAGCTCGCGTGCCAGCAGGCGCACGCCGACGACCGGGTGTTCGATCTGCACGCGCTCCAGCCGGTTGCGGGTCAGCTCGAACAGCATCGCCGGTTCGCGTTCGGCGGCCAGCAGGCCCACCTCGACATCGGTATGGCCTTCCTCATGCTCCAGCCGCAGCACGAAGCGCTGCACGCCGCCGTCGCGGATGGACAGGTAGGTGGACAGGTCGCCGATCAGCCGGCGCAGCGGGAACAGCAGCGCCATGTGGTTCTCGACTTCGTAGCCGAGTTCGATGCACGCATCGAAGTGATCCGGCGGTGCGTAGTACACCAGCGGGTCGTCGGCCTGCCCGTACAGGCGGTCGAGGTGCTCCAGCACCGGCAGGCCGAAGCGGCGGCGCAGGCTGTCGCGCGGCAGGCCGCGCAGTGTGCGCAGGTCGCGGATGCCCATGCGGTGCAGGCGTTCGCCGGCGTCGTCCGGCAGGCGTGCGCGGCGCACCGGCACGCGGTCCAGCATCTCCGCCATGGCCGCGGGCTGCATCACCGCCAGGCCGTCGCGCAGGCCGGCGAACACATGCGCCGCGCGCGGCGTGGGCGCCAGCGCGAGGCGATGCTGGAAGCCCAACAGGCCCAGTTCCTCGCGCAAGCGCGCCTCGATGCGCGGCCACGGTCCGAGCAGGCGGAAGCTGGCGCGCACTTCCAGCACTAGGCAACCCGGCCACTGCGCACTGACCAGCGAACTGTGGCGGTAGGCCCACGCGGCGAGGAAACGCTGCCAGCGCGCTTCGGCCGGCGGATCGTGTTCGACCATCGCGAAGTCCGGCAGCAGCGCGTGCGCGGCGGTCAGGCGCATGCCGGCCCGCAGGCCCGCCTGCGCGGCCGACGCATTCACGGCATGCAGGGTGCGCAGTTGCGCGGCGCCACCGACCAGCGCCAGCGGCGCGTCGGGATCAGGCAAACGCCGGAGGACGGCGTCCAGCGCCAGCTGTGGCAGCAGTACACAGGCCCAAAGCATGCGCGCGCCTCAATGCGCGACCAGCGCGAACGACTGCGCGGGTGCCGGGCCGCCGCGGCATTTGCGCACCTGCCAGTGCGTGCCGCCCTGCGCATCACGGGTGGCCTCCACGCGCAACGCGGCCGCCGACGGATTGGCCGCATGGCGGCGGTCGCGCAGCGCGAAGCCCAGGCACTCGCCGCTGTCGGCAGCCACCTGCAGGCGACGCAATGCAGGCCCATCCGCCTGCACCGGCCACCCCAGCACGGCAGCGCAGGCGCCGCTGCGCAGGCATTGTTCGAACGCCCACAGCGCGTCGCGCGGTGAGGCTTCCACGATGTCCAGCAGTGCCAGATCCACGCCGGCCGCCTGCCACGCGGGCGCATACGGTATATACGGCGGCGCGATCACCGCCACCGGATTCCCCGCCTGCGTGAGCCGCGCCAGCGTGGGCAGCAACAGTGCCAGTTCGCCCACGCCGTCGGCGGGCAGCAGCAGTTCGGTCAGCGCACGCCGGGGCCAGCCGCCCTGCGGCAGCAGCGCATCGAGCGCGGCGTGGCCGGTGGGTTCGCCATCGGCAGCGATGGCTGCGCTGCGGCCCGCGTGCCACAGCGTGCGTGCGGCCAGCATCGTGTCGAGGGCGACGACCGCACCCATGTCAGCCGCGCCTTACCAGGCCGCAGTAGACGCCTTCGATGGCGAAGTCCTGCCCGGGCTGCACGTCGATGGGCGCATGCGCGGGATTGCGCGGCAGCAGGCGAATGCGGCGGCGCTCGCGCTGCAGGCGCTTGATGGTCAGTTCGCCATCGATGCGCGCTACCACGGTCTGTCCGTCGCGCGCCTCCTGCGTGCGATGCACGCCGACCAGATCGCCGTCGACGATGCCGTCGTCGATCATCGAATCGCCCTGCACCTTCAGCAGGTAATCCGGTTGCGGCGAAAACAGCCGGCGGTCCAGCCACAACTGCTCGTCCAGGCCGATGTCGGCCCCGATCGGCTGGCCCGCGGCCACCCGCCCCAATACGGGCAGCGGCAGCAGGTCCGCCATGCCGCCCGGCAGGCGCAGGCCACGCTTCTGGCCCGGGGCCTGTTCCAGCAGGCCGTCGGCGACCAGCGCCTGCACATGCTTCTGCGCGGCATTGCGGGACGCGAACCCGAAGGCGTCGGCGATGTCCGCCAAGCTGGGGGCACGCCCGGCCGCCAGTTCCCGGCGCAAGAAGGCCAGGACAGCGGCACGTTGGGGAGGCAGGTCGACGGGGTTCATGGGTGTACATTTGTACACCTACCCGTCGCTCAGGGCGAGACTGGCGGAGCCGCCGGCTATCGGCTAGGCATGTAGCCCTGGTAAGCGCAGCGCACCCGGGATGGCGTCACCGGACAATCCGCGTCCCGGGTGCGGCCTGCGGCCTTACCCGGGCTACGCGCTCGTCAGGCCGCCTGTTCCTCGGCTCGCTCGACCATGGTCTCGGCCATCTGCCGCCAGTTGGGCAACTGATCCAGTACACCCAGCGACTTCAGGTAGCCCTCGTCCACGGGTTCGTTGCTGGCCAGAGCCCCGGCCACGTGCACGGCGCCCGGCACCCAGAAGCTGCGCAGGCTGGAACGCTGCGGCTGGCGATGGAAGGCCACCGCCTCCACGATCGGCATCGGCAGGCCCCACAGGCCGAGCAGATAGGCACCGGCTTCGGTATGGCCGGGGCGGTCGTCGTCTTCGGCGGCTGGCGTGTCGCGCTCGTCGCGCACACCCGGCAGCAGCAGGCCGATGTCGGCCAGCAACGCCGCCGTCGCGCCCAGTTCGGAGCTGGTACGCGGCAGGATCTTCGCCGCCAGCCGCGAGGCCAGCAATGCGCGTTGCTGCAGGACGCTGCGGTCGACGTTGGAAGCGGTCTTCATCGAGAACACCTCGCTGGCCAGCACCAGGTCGCGCAGCGTGCCCAGGCCCAGTCGCGTGACGGCAGCGCGCAGATCGGTGATGGAACGGCCGTTGGAGAAATAGGCCGAGTTGCACAACTGCAGCACCTTGGCGGCGATGGCGGGATCGCCTGCCACCAGCGTGGCGATGTCGTTGGCGGTGCCTTCGTCCTCTTCCAGCGCACGCGTCAGTGCGAAGTACAGGTGCGGCGGCGACGGCAGGTGTTCGACCCGGCCGATGGCGCGGCGCAGGCGCGGACTGTCGAGCAGGTCGCGCAGTTCTTCCAGGCTGTGGATCGCCTCCAGCACCGTCTCCGACGACAACGGCAGCGGCAGGAAGCGGTGCGCCACGCCGATCAGCTTGATCGGCGCGGCCAGGCTCTCCGCAGCGCCTTCCAGCAACGCGATGCGAATCGTCTCCGGGCGCAGCGTGCGGATCTGGCCGAGCAGCGTGGCAGGTGGCAGGTCGGCGAGCGCAGGGCCCACCATCACCACGTCCACCGGACCATTGGCGACGGTGTACATCGCCGACTTGCCGTCGGCGACGACCTCCACGGTCCATTCGTCACCCATGTCGCCGATGTAGTCGGCCAGGTCGTCAGGCAGGCAGGCGGTGTCGCCAACATACAGAATGCGCAAAGCACTTCCCCTTGGATCGTTCTTGCAAGCTTCAACGCGCGCCCCTGCTTGAGGAGGCGCGGACCGGATGAAATCTAGCAAGGATGTCGGCCGCGGCCGGGCGTTCTTGAATCGCGATGCGGGGAATGCGCAGTCCTTCACATTCCACTGTCGGTGAATCCCCGACAGCGCCGCGACTCAGAAGCGGAACGTGCCCAGCAACTGCGGCCCGCGGTTGTCGAGGTTGAGGTTGCCAATGAAGCGCGTGCGCTCGAAATCGAGGTCCACGTCGTTGTAGTTGTAGCGCTACGAGAAGCCGAAGTACTCCCAGGGGAAGTACTCCACTTCCACCTGCGCTTCCAGCGCGTCGCCGGTGACGTTGCCACTGTGCTTCCTTGTGTACGCCAGCGCGGCGTCCATCGCCCGTGTCCCGACAGTGACCGCGCATACTCACCGCGCAGCATGGAGGGCCATTCGTCCCTGGAAAAGCGATCCCCCGCAGAAAGCCGATTCTGCGCAGACCAGCAAGCAGGGGACAAAGGGATGGCGCATGGGGCGGCTTCTGCGGCAAAGCCGACAGGCATGGCGTCATCGCCGACACCCCGACCCTGCCAGCATCCGTCCGGCGAGGGGCAATCACGGAGGATCTCAGGCGAACGGGGGCCCCACCGCCGGTGTCCCAGCATCCGGCTGCGCCAGATGCAGAAGCAGGTGTGCCAGCGTCACCACGTCCTGGAAGTTGTGCAGCAGCACGCGCCTGAGCAGGCCTGCGTCACCGCCACGCAGATACTGCAGCCATGCGCCCGGTGCTTCCGATCCCGGCAGGTCGTCCTCGCGCACGATACCCAGCGCGTTGCGCTCGATGGTGGCCAGCCGGCAGTTCTCCCAAACGCCGCGATAACGGCGGCGCGTGGGAAACAGCAGGTCGAGGTGCTCGATGCCGGCAAGCGGCGTGCCTTGTCGCGCCAGTCGGTAGCGCGTGGCCAGCAAGGGGGCGTCGTAGCAGCGTCCGTTGTAACTGACCAGCCGCGTGTCTTCCGACAGCCAGCCAGCGAATGCCCGCAGCATCGCCGGCTCCGCCGACAGGTGGGTGATCAGCAACTGGCGAACACGCAGGCCGCCGGGCACGAAATCCGACGCACCCACCATGAAGGCGCGCGTGCCGGTGCCACCGGACAGGCCAGTGGTCTCGGTGTCGAAGAACAGCATGCCCTGCGTGGGCAAGTCGCCGGTCCGCGCGAAGGTGCCGTCGACATGGGACGGCGCCTCGTCGAACGGCAGCACCTGCTCCAGTCGCAGCAATCCGGGCGCGATCTCCTCGCCCGGCAACGCACGATCGCCGCTACGCGTCGTCATGGCGGGACGCGTGCGTTCACGGATCCCCAGCATGCGTCGCAGCGCCGGCAAGGGATCATGCACCGGCGGCAGCGGCGCGGATGGCGACATGGTGCTGCCGTGCCCTGCCTGGCGTCGCAGCCGCTGCAGTTTTTCGAGGCTGACGCTCATGCGGCGTCCAGCAGGTGCAACACGCGCACCGCCAGCGCGCGCGGCGTGGTCCCGGCGTCTTCGTCGTTCGCCAGCACCGGACCGACGCAGGCAGGACAGCCGGCCTTGCAGTCGCACGCGGACACCAGTTGCACCGCACGCTGCACCAGTTCGCGCTGGCGTCGCCACAACGGTTCGCTCAGGCCGATGCCGCCGGGATAGTTGTCGTAGAGATAGGCGGTCGGCACGAAGCGCTCACCCGATACCGGCGACAGCACCTGGCTGTCCGTCCCTCGCAGCTGGCCGCGGCCCTGCGTATCCGGCAATGCGAACCAAGCACCGTCACCGTCGCCCACCGCTTTCTGCAGGTCGCGGCCTTCGGCCATCACCGCGACGGTAGCCGCGATGTGCAGCGCATACGCGGCACCAAGAAAACCGTCCAGCGCGTCCTGTCGCGATTCGAACGATGTCTCCAGCAACACCGGCGGCAGCTGCCACCACAGGCTGGTGGTGTGCATCTCCTGATCGGGCAGATTCACCGGGCCGTAGCCGATGTTCTCGTGGGTGTAGTAGCGGATCTTCTTGTAGCCGGCCACGCGTCGCACCACGTGCACTTCGCCATGGTGGCAGGTGCCCTGCCCCGCGATGCAGCCGTCGAAGCGCTCAAGCACCTTCAATTTCGTGTAATCGATCGCATCGGTGTAGTAGTCCACGTGCGTACGGGTGACGTAGGCCTTGCGTCCTTCCCAGTCCAGTCGCTCCACCTGGTACGGCGTGGACTGGATCATGTGGATGGCGCCTTCGTACAGCGTCAGCGGCGCGGCGCTGAAATCGACCTCGGCGATGATCACCTGGCGCCCATCGGTGCGGTCGACGACGACGAAGTTGCCGTCGGCCACCGAGCGCAGGCTGACCGCGTTGGCCGGATAGCTGTCGGCGATCCACTCGTAGCGGTCGCCTTCGCGATGGACCACGCTGTCTTCGTCCAGCAGCTGCAGGAACGGCGTCGGATCGACCGGACCGAAGGGTTCCCCGGCCAGGAACGGCAGCTCGAACGCGGCGCAGCGCACGTGGTCCAGCAGGATCATCGGCTGGTCGGGTGCGATGCGCGCGTGTTCCGGCGGGCTGTCGGCGAAAAACTCCGGATGCCGCACCACGTACTGGTCCAGCGGCTGCGAACTGGCGACCAGGATGCCCAGTGATGCCTGTTGCCGCCGACCTGCCCGGCCAAACCGCTGCCAGGTCGCGGCGATGGAGCCCGGATAGCCGTTCAGTACCACCGCGTCCAGGCTGCCGATGTCCACGCCCAGCTCCAGTGCGGACGTGGAGACGATGCCGTCGACGCGGCCGTCGCGCATCGCGCGTTCGGCCTCGCGGCGCTCGGTGGGCAGGTAGCCACCGCGGTAGGCGCGGATGCGCGCGGGCAGCCGTGGATCGCTGTCGAACACGTCCTTCAGGTACTTGGTCAGTACCTCGACCATCGTGCGCGACTGGGCGAACACCAGCGTCTTCAGCCCCGCCTTGATCGCCAGCCGCGCGATGCGGTTGCTCTGCGAGCGCGCCGACGCGCGCAAGCCCAGGTCGGGATTGACCACCGGCGGATTCCACAACAGCACGTGCTTTTCGCCCGTCGGCGCACCGGACTCGGTGATCGCATGCACCGGCAGTTCCAGCAGCGCTTCCGCATGCGCCTGCGGGTTGCCGATGGTGGCCGAGCAGACGATGAACTGCGGCGTGGCACCGTAGAACGCGCAGACCCGCTTGAGCCGGCGCAGCACATTGGCCACGTGGCTGCCGAACACCCCGCGATACGTGTGCACTTCGTCGATCACCACGTAGCGCAGGTTCTCGAAGAACTGCGCCCACTTGGTGTGGTGCGGCAGGATGGCCTGGTGCAGCATGTCGGGGTTGCTGACCACGATGTCGCCATGCAGGCGGATCGCCTGGCGCGCATCGCCCGGGGTGTCGCCATCGAAAGTGAAGGCTTTCAGGCCGAGGTCGCCGGCCCTGCTCAGGTCCAGCAGTTCCGCCACCTGGTCCTGCGCCAGCGCCTTGGTCGGGAACAGGTACAGCGCCTTGCCCCTGCGCTCAAGCGCCGAGGCCACCACCGGCAGCGTGTAGCACAGCGATTTTCCCGATGCCGTCGGCGTAACCACGGCCAGATGTCCACCCGCCTGCACATGCCGCCATGCCTCGGCCTGGTGCGAATACAAACGCCCGATGCCGCGCGCGCGCAGCGCCTCGGCCAGTTCCACGGGCAGATCCGCCGGCATCGGCTCGTAACGCCCTTCGCGCCCCGGAATCACGAATTGCCCGGTCACGCGATCGTGGTACTTGCCCGCGAGCCGCTCTGCCAGGGCACGGCCATCGGCTACGTTCACGGGCAGCAGCGCTGCATCGGTGGCGTGACGGCGGATCAGGGATGTCTGGGCGGGCATGGCGGACTCTCGGCGGCGTGTGCGCCATCAGAACCGTGCCGCGTCTCAATCCCTGAGACTGACCGCCTGCTGACAGGCAGCCACTGCCTCAGCTTTGTGATCGGACTTTGAAGGCATTTCTCACCCGTGGGTAACGTCTCCCGCGATACCACGTCATCGTGATCAGGAGCTCCCCATGAACCGCCACCTCTATCGCGAACAACTCGACACGCTTCGGCAGGCACCCCGCCATTCGAGCGCCATGACCGACGATGCCTTCACCGCATTCACGGCCTACGACTACGGCCGGCGCCGCCGCCTGCATCCGGATGTCGCCTGGGAAGACGCGTGCCGTGCATACGCATTCGCCGCCGCTTCCCATGCCGACCACGCCGGACATCTCGATCTCGATACCGAACTCGAACTGGAAGACCACTGGGAACGGCTGCGTGGCGATTCCGGCCCCGACTGGCCGGTGGCCCGCACGTTGCTGCGCGAGACGTGGCGCTGGCTCGACGAACACGGGGCCGGTGCGACCCGCATGCATTGAATCAGCCTC
The DNA here is from genome assembly GCF_006716465.1 of Pseudoxanthomonas sp. 3HH-4. Classification (GTDB taxonomy): domain Bacteria; phylum Pseudomonadota; class Gammaproteobacteria; order Xanthomonadales; family Xanthomonadaceae; genus Pseudoxanthomonas_A. The sequence goes on from NZ_VFPB01000003.1 coordinate 399,821, forward strand.
GCATTGCAGGAAACGACGAACGGTAGGCCGGCCATGGCACGCCCCCCCGTCTTCAACAACGCAGGGGCACAATAACGACAAGATCCGGCAGGGGCGTGAGCCATGCATCTCCTTCGGGGAGAAAGGGGTGACACGTTGCCACAGGGGGCCGCGCGCAGTCAGGGACTGTCGCGACGGGGCACGCAAGCGGCTGTCATGTGCTGGTAAGCCGCATTTCATCCAATGGGTTCACCCTCCGCCATGATCCTGCGCCATGGAGGGGAACTCATGTCTTCCTGCCTGTCTGATCCGTTTGCCCCCGCATGGATGGATGATGCGATGCCGTGCGCCGTCATCGACATCCAATCGGAACTGCGCTTCTGGGAAGAAACCTACGCGCGCCAGAGCTTCCACCGCCCGGGCACGCCGTTCCGCCATTACGTACCCACGCTCAAGTTCGCCTACGACATCTACCTGCTGTCGCACAGACGATCGCTAGAAGAACTGCTGCCCTCGCTGCCCTCCCGCTACGAAGCGGGCATCTTGCGTGGCGTCCGGCTGGACTGGCCATTGGCGCACGCGGTCATCGCACGCGTATGGGAGCGGCTCAATGCGCCCCTGGAAGAGGATGCTCCGCTGTTCGCCCCGCCAGTTGCGACCGTCGTGGACGAGCGCGCCCTGTTGGCAGAGGCGATGAACAAAGCGGGCACCCGCACCATCACGCAGCGAATGCAAAGGTGAACGTAAAAGACCTCCCGCGGTTAAACACAGGTTAAAACGCTCTTTATTTCACTTAAGCATCACCGGGCGGAACAAAAAATCCACGTCGCCACCACCACGCCGACCGGGGATCACCAATGGCCAGCCTGCATCATCGCAATGCCCACGCGACCGCCCAGATCGTCGACATCGACGCTGAACTCGCCTACTGGAAGACACGACTCGACGAAGACACGTTCCAGGTGGTCGGAGCCACGGTAGGCGATCTAGAGCAATGCCTGAAGATCGGGTACGACGCCTATCTGTTGCACCATCGCCAGGACTTCGACGACATCGCGCCCTCGCTGCGCGACCGACTGCAGCGCTACTGCCCGGATACGCCGATCGGCTGGTACCGCGCGCAGCCGATCATGCGCGCCGTATGGCAGCGGCTGAAGCCTGCCGTCGCCACGGCCGCAGGCCACGCCTGACTATCCAGCGTCCCTGCACGAGGCAGGGGCGCCTACGCGCGCAGATCCAGCGCGTGTTCGATTGCCTCGAACAACGCCTGGACCTGCACCGGCTTGGTCAATGTCGCGGCGCAGTCGTGGCCGCCGTCCGGCGCACCCGGCTCCCGCAGACGGATCACCGGACCCTCGAAGCCGGCTTCCTGCAACACCGCCAGCACGTCTGCGGCGGACAGCAGCAGGATGTCGTCGTCGATGATCGCCAGCTGCGGCAGGCCATTCCGCGTGATCTGCTGCAACGCATTAGCACCGTCAGGCGCCATGATCGGATCGTAGCCCTGGCTTGCCAGCGCGTTGCCGAGCAGCGAGAGGCGCGTGGCATCGCCGTCGACCAACAGGATGCGGCGGCCCTCGCCATCCCGGAACGCCGTGTCCTCCGTGCCTGTCCAATCGTCGACAGCAGGTGCCGGCAGGTGCAGTTCGAATGCGCTGCCCTGCCCGGGCGTGCTGTTCACTTCGATGCGCCCACGCACGGATTCGACGATGCGCTTGCAGGACATCAGGCCAAGGCCCGTGCCGCTGGTCTTGGTGGTGAAGAACGGCGTGAACAGCTGTTGGCGCGTGGCCTCGTCCATGCCGCTGCCTTCATCGGAAACACGCAGCACCACGTAGTCCTGCCCGTCGGCGGCCACCGTCTGCGTCGCCGACAGGGTCAGCTGCCCGCCGCGTTCGGCCATGGCCTGGATGCCATTCAAGCAGAGGTTGATCAGGCACTGCTGGAATTCGGTGTAGTTGCCTTCGATCAGCAGGTCCTCCGGCGGCAGCTCCACCGTCAGCCGGACCTGCCGCGACAGGCTGCCCTGCAGCAGCAGCTGCACCGCGCTGAACAGCGCCGCCACGCTGATGGTCTCGCTGGCCTTGCGCGAACCGCGCACGAACGACAGCATCGAATCGGCCATCTCGTGGCCGCGTTTGCCGCTCTCCGAGATCACCGAACCCAGGCGCAGGATCTTCGGATCGTCGCTGTAGGTCGACAGCAGGTCGGGCACGATCAACAACGGCTGCAGGATATTGCGCAGATCGTGGCTCAGACCCGCGGCCAGCATCGCCAGGCAGTCCAGCCGCTGCGAGCGCATCAGCTCGCGCTCGGCATGCTCGCGTTCGCGCTCGCTGCGCGCCTCGCGGATGGCACGTGCCACCGCGGCCGGCAGGCGCACCGGGTTGTGCTTCAGCACATAGTCGCTTGCGCCTTCCTGCAACGCCTTGACGGCGGTCTCTTCACCGATGGTGCCCGAGAAGAACACGAACGGCAGCCGAGGATCATGCGCCCGCAGGATTTCCAGCGCCTCGTAGCCGGAGAAGCCGGGGAGTTCCATGTCCGAGAGCACCAGGTCGAACGGCGCACCGGCCAGCGCCATGCGCAGGTCGTCGGCGGCGTCCACGCGCACGAAGGCGGCATCCAGCCCGGCCTCGTGCAACTGCTCTGTCAGCAGTTCGGCGTCGAGTTCGGAATCCTCGACCAGCAGGATACGGACAGGTCCCAACGGTGTTCCCGATTTCGGCACGGATCAGTCTCGCGGCAGGGTTTCGTTGATGACCGCCCAGAACGTGCCCAGCGTCTTGACCGCCTGGAAGAACTGGTCGATATCCACTGGCTTGACCACGTAAGCGTTCACGCCCAGGTCCCAACTGCGTGCGAGGTCGCTTTCCTCGCGCGAGGACGACAGGATCACCACCGGCAGGTGCTTGAGCTTCTCATCGCCACGGATGGTCTTCAGCACCTCCAGCCCATCCATGCGCGGCATCTTGATGTCCAGCAACAGCACCGAGGGAAGTCCATCTTCGCGCTGGGCATGCGCACCACGGCGCAGCAGGTAATCCAGCGCTTCCACGCCGTCCTCCACGTGCACGATGGGATTGGCGAGATTGGCCTCGCGCAGCGCGTCGATCGCCATTTCGGCGTCGGCCAGGCTGTCTTCGGCCAACAGGATGGTACGGATGGCGCTCATGCATCTCTCTCTCTGGAAAGCGGAGCGTCGAGCGCCGCGGGAAGGGTGAAATAGAAGGTGGCGCCCTGGTCGGGCTCGGATTCGCCCCAGATGCGCCCACCATGGCGGCCGAGAACGCGCCGCACGCTGGCCAGGCCGATGCCCGTACCAGGGAAGTCGCTGGCCTTGTGCAGACGCTGGAACACGCCGAACAGCTTGCCGGCATACGCCATATCGAACCCCGCGCCATTGTCACGTACGCTGAACAGGTGGCTGCCGTCAGCCTGCAGCTGGTGGCCCACCTCGACGATGGAACGATCGCGCTGGCTGCTGTACTTCAGCGCGTTGCCCAGCAGATTGCTCCATACCTGCCGCATCATGTTTTCGTCGGCCAGCACGATGGGCTGCGGTGCGATGCGCCATTCCACCCGGTCGGCGCGGCCTTCGTTGGCCTCGTTGGCATCCAGCATGGCGCGCGCCTCGGCTACCAGCGACTGCATGTCCACCGCCTGAAGCCGCAGCGCGCTCCTGCCCAGGCGCGAGTACACCAGCAGGTCATCGATCAGTTGCGACATGCGGCGCGCGGAATCGCCGATCACCTCCAGGTAATGACGGCTCTTGTCGTCGATATCCTCGCCCAGGTGGCGGCCCAGCTTGTCCGAGAAGCCAGCCACATGCCGCAGCGGCGCACGCAGATCGTGCGATACCGAATAACTGAAGGCCTCCAGTTCGCGGTTCACTTCCGACACCTGCTCGACCTTGCCTTCCAACTGGCGGTTCAGCGCAGCAATCTCCTGCTGCGCGGTCTTCTGCAGCGAGATGTCGCTGACCGTCATCAGCACGGCATACTCGTCTTCCCCCGGCAGCGGCATGCGGCGTGCATTGAGCAGCACGGTACGGCGCACACCATCTGCGGTGTCCTGCTGCAGTTCGTAGTCCCACAGCTCGCGTCCTCGTGCAAGCACGTCATCCAGGCGCTGCCGCATCACCTTGTCCTGCCAGGCGCTGCCCAGTTCGTCCAGGCTGCCCGCCTTTGCGCCCTTGCCCATGCCGTAGAGCTCGCCGAAGGCGATGTTGTGCATCTTGATGTGCTGGTCGCCGTCCAGCAGCACGATGGGTTCCCGCACGGTGTCCAGCATCACCAGCGCACGCTCGCTGGCCTGTGCGATCCGCTTCTCCGCATTCAGCCGGCGCGCGACCTGGCGACCCAGCGACAGCAACACCAGGGCGAGCAGCAGCAACTGCGCGCCCATGGCCACGAGGGCCAACCATTCCGCGCGCTGGCGCTGGCGCTGCGCATCGTAGTTGCGCTGGGCCAGCAGTTGCCGTTCGTTGTCCAGGATCTGCGTCAACAGGCCACGGATGGGGAAGCGCGTCGCCAAAGGCGCCACCACGGAACCCCGATACGCTTCGGGGGCCTCCATGAGTTGATCGATGACCTCCATGCGCGCCTCGACCAGTTCGCGCAGGCGGCCGATGAGCACGAGCTGCTCGGGATTGTCGGCCGTGAGTTCGGTCAGCGTCGCGAACCGGTCGGGCAGCGTCTTCCTGCCGGAGGCCAGGCGATCGCGGGCAAGCGGATGGTCCGCGCCAAGCGCGATCATCATGCCGGAGGATTCGATCTCGCGAACCTCGACGACCATCGCCATCACGGCCGCTTCCACCTGGTGGGTGTGCGCCACGGCATCGGCGGCATCAAGATTCGCCCGCGACAGTCGCTGCAGCAGCAGCACGGGGCCCACCACGATCAGCAGGACGGCCAGCCCCAGCAGCGGCAGTCGCCATGTGCCCCAACTTCGCCGGGCGCTGTCGTCGTCGTTCATGATCCCCCGGCATCTGTGGACGGCAGCGGAGCAGCGCATGTCGCGCGGCCACGCCGTTATCCAAGGATGCTATCGCAGGGATGTCACATTTGGAATCAAATCAGGACGTTCAGGAAGCAGCCGCCACGTGCACGCGGTCACGCCCTTCGCGCTTGGCGTCATACAACGCCTGGTCCGCGCGACGCATCTGGTCACGCAAGGATTCGCCTGCCCGGTGTTCAGCGATGCCCGCGGACAGCGTGGTGACGACGCCGCCCTGCTCCTTGCCGAACTCGCTTCGCACCCGTTCGGCGAACGCCCGCGCCGCCCGTGCGTCTTCACCTTCCAGCAGGACCGCGAACTCCTCGCCACCGATGCGTGCCGCGCATCCGTTGGCACCAACGCGCGCACGCATGATGTCTCCCAGCCGCTGCAGCACCAGGTCGCCGCCGTCATGGCCGTGGTGGTCGTTGATGCGCTTGAAATAATCGATGTCCAGTACCGCGACCACCACCGGGACACCTGCCGCCACCGCACGCGCATGCGCCGACACGGCGTGCTCGTTCCAACCGTTGCGATTGAGCAGTCCGGTCAGTTCATCGGTATGCGCCTGCCGCACGAGCCGGCGACGCATCTGCCAGGCCGATACCGCGAAGTCCGTCCGATAACCCGCCAGCACCAGACCGAAGCCGATCGTGGTCAGCGTATACAACCAGTACAGCGCGCTGCCCGTCCCCGGCGCCCCGTACAGGGCGATGCGCAGCAGTGCCATCACCACGATCAGCAGGGCAAGCGCCAGCAACGATACCGGACGCACCATCAGCGCCATCAACGCCAGCGGCAGCAGTTGGAACAGGCCCGTTCGCAGCGCCAGCTGGCCGGTCGCTCCCGGCAGCGGCATGCTCATGAAGATGCCGGTCAGCAGCGTGGCCAGCAGCATCAGTACCAGGCGATGTTGCCAGTTCACCATCCGCGATACGCCTGCCGCGCAGCCCGCCACCAAGGCGGACGCCAGCAGCTGCGACCACACGGGATACCCGATCGATGGCGTCACGCCCGCCATGTCGAACAGGGCGGTGATCGCCAGCAGCACGGCGCCGCACAACAGCACGCCGCTGACAATGGGCCGGGTGGCCCGCAGTTGCGCCAGCGCGAGGTCTTCCCGTTCCTCGGCGTTCAGCGCGCGGGTGGAATCGCGCGACAGCAGTCCGCGCAGGCTGTGCAGCAGGCCCGGGGCAGCGATCGGAGCATGGAGGAGTCGGGCGCGCATGCGCGGTTCCTGGACGGGACTGCTTTCAGGATGCAACTCCCGTGCCACTGCGCGTTCAGAATGTGCCCGTCGCCTGCAACGCGTCACGTGGTACGCGTCCTGCTGCCGCCTGCATGCCGGCGGGACTGACGCACGCGGGCGCTTTCCGCCCGCAGGCGCAGGCGCATGACCCGCTTCATCCGCCGAACGCATCCCGCATGCGTGTTTCATCCGGCCGCTCGATCACGCCCTTCTCGGTGACGATGGCATCGATCAACGTTGCCGGGGTCACGTCGAAGACAGGATTCCACGCCGGCACCCCCTCGGCCACCGTGCGCGTGCCGCCGATGCCCAGCAGTTCGGCCGGATCGCGCTCTTCGATATGGATCGCGTCACCGCTCGGCGTGGCCATGTCAACGGTGGACGATGGCGCCACCACCATGAAGCCCACGCCATGGTGGCGCGCCGCGATGGCCAGCTGGTAAGTGCCGATCTTGTTGGCCGTGTCGCCATTGGCGCAGATGCGGTCCGCCCCCACGACAACCCATTGCACCGCACCGGTCTTCATCAGGTGGGCGGCAGCGGAGTCGGCGATCAGCGTGGCCGGGATGCCGTCCTGCAGCAGTTCCCATGCGGTCAGGCGCGCGCCCTGCTGCCAGGGCCGCGTCTCGCCCGCGTAGACCTTTCCGATGCGCCCCTGCGCCACGCCGGCGCGGATCACGCCCAGTGCGGTGCCGAAGCCGGCCGTGGCCAGCGAGCCGGTGTTGCAATGGGTCAACACGCCACTGCCAGCGGGAATCAGTGCAGCCCCCAGTTCGCCCATGTGCCGGTTGGCGGCCAGATCTTCCTCGGCGATGGCCAGGGCTTCAAGTTCCAGTGCGCCGCGCCATTCGTTGCCCGCCGTCTTCAGCGCGGCGCGCATACGCGCCAGCGCCCATGCCAGGTTCACTGCCGTGGGGCGTGCGTCATTCAGCCGCTGCAGCGCGGGCTCCAGCCTCTCCAGCGCTTCCGCGGGCGTGGTCGCCATCACCTCGCGCGATGCCAGTACCACGCCCCATGCCGCGGCAATGCCGATGGCCGGCGCACCGCGTACCGCCAGTGCATGGATGGCGGCGGCCACTTCGTCGCTGGTGGCGCAGCTCAGGTACTCCACCACGAAGGGCAACCTGCGCTGGTCCAGCAGTTCCAGGGCGCTGCCGGTCCAGCGGATCGGGCGGACGTGGTCGTAACGGGCGTAGTCGATGGCATTGGTCATGCCACCATTGTAACGGTCCGCCGTGAAAGCCCCTCCCTGCCACGATGTCAGCGGCTGCGAAACTCCGCCCGGCAGCCTGCGGTGACCCACACCCCGCGGCCATCACGGCCCCAGGTACGGCCTTCGATGCAGGGCGCACTGGACAGCTGGCGCACCAGTTGCACACCGCCACGGCCGTCCACGTCGCAGACACGGGTGCGGTCGCGCTCGGACTCACAACGGAATACCTGGCCATAGCCCCCTCCGTTGTTCCAGCCACCACCGCTCCAGCCATTGCCGCGCCGCTGGACCTCGAACTCCGCACGGCAGCCCTGCGACACCCAGATCCCGTTACGGTCCTGGCCCCAGCTCCGCCCTTCGATGCAGCGCGCGCTGGAGAGCTGGCGCACCAGACGCACATCGCCACGCGTGGAGATCGCGCAGGTGCGCGTGCGGCCATTGTCCGACTCACAGCGGATGCGCTGCCCACTGTTACCGCCATTCCATCCACCGCGCCCGCTGGCGAACTCCGCGCGGCAACCGCGATTCACCCACACACCATCGCGGGTCTGGCCCCAGGTGCTGCCTTCCTCGCAGCGCGTCTTCGACAACTGTCTCACCACCTGCACGCGGCCACGCGTGTCCATGCGGCATTCCCGGTAGCGGCCATCGTTGGATTCGCAGCGGATCACCTGACCGTTGCGACCGTAGCCATCACTGCCGTACTGCGGCGCGGCGTGGGCAGCGGCGGTGCCGAGCAGCGCGGCGGCACCCAGCATCAGCGAAGCAAGAAGTCGACGTTCCATGGCATGCATCCTCGTGTGTGTTGCATTGAAATCTACGCAGCCATCATGAACGTGAACCCACGAAACCGTTTGCAGGAATCGAATCGCTGATGGCGTGTTTGGCTGACTTTCAGGCGCGCGCGAAATCGAACGCCAGCACATCGGCGATCCGCGGCGTGTCCTGCATGGCCATCAACAACCGGTCCACGCCCAGCGCCACGCCCGAGCAGTCGGGAAAGCCGTGCGACAGCGCTGCCAGCAGGTGCGCGTCTATCGACGGCGAAGGCGTGCCGCGCGCTGCACGCGCGGCCACGTCGCGCTGGAAGCGTTCGCCCTGTTCGATGCCATCGGCCAGCTCGTGGTACCCGTTGGCCAGTTCCAGCGGCCCCAGGTAAAGCTCGAAACGCTCGGCCACGGGCACGGCGTCGTGGCGGATGCGCGCCAGCGCACACTGCGACGCGGGGTAGTCGTACACGGCCAGCACCTGGTCGCGCGGGAAGTCCGGCTGGATCCGGTGCGTCATCAGCAGGTCCAGCCAGTCATCGCGCGTCAGGCCGTCGCCATCGATGGCAATGCCGCTGGCCGCGGCGCGCACGGTGTCCAGGTCGGCGGTCATCGGATCGAACCCCAACCGCTGCAGGTACAGGTCGCGGAAGCTGATCCGAGACGCGGTGGCCGTGCGACCGACCAGCGCGAGCGCCGACTGCACCAGCGCCACGGTTTCATCGATCAGCGGCGCCAGCGTCCAGCCCACGCGGTACCACTCCAGCATGGTGAATTCCGGGTTGTGCCGCCCGCCCGCCTCGCCGTCGCGGAACACCCGGCCCAGCTCGTAGCAGTCGCCCACGCCGGCGGCCAGCAAGCGCTTCAGCGGAAACTCCGGCGACGTGCGCAGCCAGCGCGTGCGCGATGCACCATCGGTGCGACCCGAAAATTCGAGCGCGAAGGAGGCGATGTTGGGGTCGGTATTGCCCGCCCACGACATCATCGGCGTCTCCACCTCCAGCACGCCGCGCTCGTGGAAGAACTCGCGGATCAGCCGGTTGAGCGAGGCGCGCAGGCGCAATGTGTCGAGCGAAGCCGAAGGTTGCCAGGTCAAGGCAAGCCTCCCGCCACTGTAGGAGCGACGTAAGTCGCGACCGGAAGAATTCTCCTGCCATGCAGCGTGTTTCGCGTCGCTGCGTTCAAGGGTCGGAACGCTGTTGCCGTGCGGTCGCGACTTACGTCGCTCCTACAGAGAAGCGGGCTCCGCCTCATGCATGCTTCTCCAAGAACGCCAGAAGCTGTGCTTCGTCCCAGATCTCGATGCCCAGTTCCTGTGCCTTGGCCAGCTTGGAACCGGCGGCTTCGCCGGCCACCACCAGGTGGGTCTTCTTCGACACGCTGCCGGCCACCTTGGCGCCCAGCGCTTCCAGCTTCTCGCCGGCTTCGTCGCGACTCATCGCGGCCAGGCCGCCGGTCAGGACCACGGTCTTGCCGTCCAGCGGACCGGCAGAGATGGCGGCGTCTTCCGGCGTGACCTTCAGCAGCTCCTCCAGCGCCGCGCCGCTGCGCACCAGCAGCCGCGCATTCGCCTCGTCTTCAAGCCACGCGGCGAAGGCGTTTGCAGAATCGCTGGGCAGGCCGGCGGTGACGAAGTTGTGCACCGGCGCGTCCAGCAGCGCCTGCACCGACAGAAATGCCGTGGCCAGCTGTTCGGCGCGCACGCGGGTGACCTTGGGAATCTCCAGGTCCACCAGCAGCGTGGCCAGGTCCAGGCCGGCGCGCAGCTTGCCCGACGGCGGATGTGTGTCGCCGATGACCACGCCGCGCGCCAGCAGGTCGCCGATGGCCTGCTGGTTGCCGGGCTGGTCGAGGAAGTGGCCCAGCGAGCGCGCCACTTCGCCACCGATGTCCGGCACGCGCTTGAACAGTGGCCACGGCAGGCGGCGGATCAGCTGAAGGTCGCCGAACCACTGTGCCAGCGCCTTCGCGGTGCTCTCGCCCACGTGCTGGATGCCCAGTGCGAACAGGAAGCGCTCCAGCGTGGTCTGTCGACTGCGGTCGATGGCCTCGATCAGGTTCTCGGCCCACTTCGTCGCGACCTTGCCGGACTTCACCGTCTCGGGCGTGGTGCCGTCGCGCTCGTCCGCGCGCCGCTTCATCTCCAGCAGGTCGTCCACGGTCAGCGTGTAGAGGTCAGCGATGCACTGCACGATGCCGAGGTCGCTCAGGTCCTCCACGAAACGCTCGCCCAGGCCTTCGATGTCCATCGCGCGGCGCGAGGCGAAGTGGATGATCGTCTCCTTGCGTTGCGCCGGGCAGGTCAGCTCGCCGCTGCAGCGCCAGACCGCGGCGCCCTCTTCGCGCACGATCTCCGAGCCGCAGACCGGGCACGCCGTCGGCATCTGCCACGGCTGCGTGCCGGCGGGGCGGCGTTCCAGCACCACGCCCACCACTTCGGGGATGACATCGCCGGCGCGGCGGATGATCACGGTGTCGCCGTTGCGCACGTCCAGGCGCGCCACCTGGTCGGCGTTGTGCAGCGTGGCGCGCGTCACCGTCACGCCGCCCACGTGCACCGGCTGCATCAGCGCCCACGGCGTCACCGCACCGGTGCGGCCGACGTTGACCTCGATGGACTCCAGCACGGTCATCTGTTCCTGCGCCGGGAACTTGTGCGCGATGGCCCAGCGCGGCGCGCGCGAGACGAACCCCATCGCGCGCTGCCCTTCCCCGTCGTCCAGCTTGTAGACCACGCCGTCGATGTCGAACGGCAATGCGTCGCGGCGTTCGCCGATACGCCGGTAGTAGTCCAGCAGCCCGTCGGCGCCTTCCACGGTTTCGCTGAGGCTGCTGACCGGAAAGCCCCACGCACGCAGCTGCTTCAGCGTGGCCGAATGCGAGTCCGGCAGTTCGCCGCCCTCCACCAGGCCAGTGCCGTAGGCGAAGAACGCCAGTGGCCGCTGCGCGGTGATGCGCGGGTCCAGTTGGCGCAGCGAACCGGCGGCGCCGTTGCGCGGATTGGCCAGCACCTTGCCGCCGTGCAGGCGGGCGTGTTCGTTGTACGTCTCGAAATCCGCGCGCGGCATGTACACCTCGCCACGCACTTCCAGCACGTCCGGCCAGCCGTTGCCGCGCAGCTTGAGGGGAATGGCCTTGACCGTGCGCAGGTTGAGGGTGACGTCCTCACCGGTGGCGCCATCGCCGCGCGTGGCGCCCTGCACGAACACGCCATTCTCGTAGCGCAGGCTGATGGCCAGCCCGTCCAGCTTGGGCTCGGCGGAGAACAGCAGCGTGGGCCGCTTCAGCCGGTCGGCGATGCGGCGAACGAAGTCGTCCACCTCTTCGTCGCTGAAGGCATTGCCCAGCGACAGCATGGGGATGGCGTGGCGCACCTCGGCGAACTTGCCGGCCGGGGCGTTGCCCACGCGCTGGGTGGGCGAATCGGCGGTGACCAGCTCCGGGTGGGCGGCCTCCAGCTCATCCAGCTCACGCAGCAGGCGGTCGTACTCGGCGTCCGGGATGTTGGGCTCGTCGAGGACGTGGTAGCGGTGGTTGGCGTCCTCCAACTGGCGGCGGAGGTCGGCGATGCGGGCAGTAGGCGTCAGCGTCATGGGGGAATTCTAAAGCCCCGCGCCGTGAGGGAAGGCGCAACGCCGGCGGGTCGAGGACCGTCCCTGCCCTCCGGCCCCGCGCGTGCCTCACGTGGCCGGATCGTTCACAAGGCTCGGAATCCCAAGCGCAAGGCACTGCAGCTCCATCGATGGGGCCCCGAGTGCCATCGATGGGGCTGGGAGTGCCATCGATGGGTTTCCGGGGGCGATCAATGGGGCTCCGGAATGCCATCGATGGCTTTCGGAGTGTGATCGCTGCGGCTGGGGAGCCCGACGGATGGGGCTCGGAATGTGATCGATGGGGCGTTGAGGGCGATCGATGGCTTTCAGAGAGCCATCGATGGAGCTCATGTACGCCATCGTCGGCGCTCCGAGCCGTGCGCGCGAGGCTCGGAGAGCCATCGATGGGGCTCGGAGCCCGATATGGCGACGGGAATGTGAGGCCCGACGCCCGCCGGGGCCCTGCTTCACGCGTGGACCAGGTACAGCACATCCTCGTCCAGGTCACGCAGGACCTCGGGCAGCGCGGCGCCCACTCTCACCGGACGGCGCTCGCGTATGCGGATGTCCTCATCCAGCGGGCCGCTGTAATGGTGCAGCAGCAGGCCAAGTTCCCGCACCTGTCCGGAGCCCAGCACCGCGTCGATGAAGGCGACCCATTTCGCCATCGCGGTGTCGACGCGGCGTGCCTCGACCTGCGCGTCCACCTCCGCCTGCTCGCGCTTCTGAGCCAGCGCCCGCGCCACCTTGGCCGTGCTCCACCCTTTGCGCGCCAGTTTCCGGGCTTCCTCGTCCCAGTCGGTGGTGCGCGACCTGCGCGCCCACCCCAACGGCGCATCGCAGTCGCAGTGGCCGAGCGTGGTCAGGAAGTACGCCTCGCAGGGCGCCAGGTGTCGCTGCACCGACGGATTTGCCAGGGGACGGAGCTGCTTGCCATGCGCACGCGCAAGCGCGTCCAGCGCGGCAATCTGCGCCGTGGCGGGCAGCGTGGCGGTGATGAAACGGCACATGGGCGCAGTCTAGCCGGTCAAAGTCATGGCATGCCCGCACCCACGGTCATCCGCACCGGGATGCCGGCCGGATCGAACCCGTCCAGGCAGTGCACGTTGATGCCGTAGTAGTCCGGGGTGACGCGCTTGCGGTGGAAGGGATAGATGCCGCACACCTTGCAGAAGTAGTGGTGAGCGGTGTGGGTGTGGAACTGGTAATCGGTCAGCGCGTCTTCGCCGGCCAGCAGGCGGAAGGCGTTTTCGTGCACCTTCACCATCAGCGCGTTCTTCTTGCGGCAGATCGAGCAGTCGCACTGCGTCAACTCGGGGAAATCGGTATCGATCTCGAAGCGTACGGCACCGCAATGGCAGCGGCCGGTGTAGGTTTGCAGGGGGCGGCTCATCGGGCATCCCATGGGGTTTGGAGGGGTCGGGGTGAGCAACGCGAACCCCTACACGCGCGGCCGGACCAGAGCATCAGAAAGCAACCGCAGGATGGGTTGAGCCATCGGCGGCTTTCAACGGCGAAGCCGGTCTACCCATCACGCTTTTTCAGAGGAGCGATGGGTATCGCTTCGCTCAACCCATCCTACGCGCTGCGCGCATGTCGGGCCGCGTGATCAGGTGTCGGCGTACTCGGCTTCGTGCGCCCTGAGCTTCTCGGGCAATGCAATGCCGTCGCGTCGCGCAATGGCGAACATCGCACGCTGGGTGAAGCCGCCATGGATCTTTCCGGCGCTGTCCCGTACCTGCCAGTCCTCGATGTCCTCGAAGGCGCAGTGATGCAGGCGGTCCAGCGTGCCGTTGTGGGTCACGGGCGGCGTGACCAGGCGCACGCCCAGTTCGCTTGGCCCGAGCACTTCGACGACCTCGGCCCACAGGTGCTCCACCTGCCCGGAACTGCTGACGAAGCGCAGCTTGACCAGTGCGCTCTCGCGCGGCCCCGCCAGGTGCGAGCGGAATGCATCCAGGGTGGCGGTGGCGCGCTCCATCGCAGCCAGCAGCAGGGGATCGTCCGGGTCCGTCTGCAACGGCGGAAACTCGGGACGCGGCGAACGCCATCGGATGAAAAGCCACAATGCGCCACACAAGGCGAGGAACAAGCCGATCTTGACGGGTAATGGCATGGTGGATCCTGCAAGGGGCGACCCAGCGCAAGGTACTGCACACGCGCAACACGGGGAAGCTCAACCGAGGCGCGCGGCTCCGGCGGGCAGGAACCGCACCACCTTCTCCTTCAACCGTTGAATGAGTGCCGGATCCATGAAGTCGTAGTTGTCTGGAATGTCCAGGCAGACCACGCGCTTGCCGTTGAGGTGGCGGGCGAACTTCGCTGACAAGCGGACCCGGTGGACTTTCTCCATCACGAAGACCAGGTCTGCCCATGCCAGGAGCTCGGGCGACACAGGCACCTCGGCGTCATGACCCAGTCCCGCCGAGGCCGTCTCGATTCCCGGCCAGTCGGCGAACACGTGCTCCGCCGTGGGGCTGCGCAGGCGGTTCTGGGTGCAGATGAAGAGGACGTTGCGGGGCATGGCGGGAGTGTGCGGGATCGCGTGGTGGTGGGCCAAGGCCCAGCCTACATGGTGCAGCCGACACGTAGGTAGGGCGGGCCCCGGCCCGCCGTCCGGGTTCACCGCAGGATCTTCTCCATCGCCTTCCCTTTCGCCAGTTCGTCCACCAGCTTGTCGACGTAGCGGATCTTCCGCATCAGCGGGTCTTCGACGTCTTCCACGCGCACGCCGCAGACCACGCCTTTGATGAGCGACGCGTTCGGATGAAACGCCGGCGCCTCGGCGAAGAACGTGGCGAAATCCATCTTCGCCTCAATGTGCCGCTCCAGGCTTGATCGTACACCGTCAGCCAACGGATGACCTCGCGGACTTCCGCCTTCGTACGGCCCTTGCGCTCCGCCTTCTGCACGTAGAGCGGGTACACGCTGGCGAAGGAGGTGGTGAAGATGCGGCGCTAGCCATTGGCGTTCCTCAGAATCCGGGCGCGGAGAGTAATCGTAGGATGGGTTGAGCCGAAGGCGATACCCATCGTGAGCCAGCCTTGCCGTCGGCGACAAACAGATCGGCGCCGTCGTGCAAAGCCACATCGCTCGACTCATCCCACGCCTTCATGAAATCCATGTCGGCTCAGTTCCGAGCACATGCCAGACACCTTCCTTGAACCGCAACCTGGACCGGAACCCGCCGCCGCAATGCGGGCCGCAGTGAATCCCATAGTCCACCGTCGCGAGCAAGCCTTCTGCGTCCCGTCCGTACCGTGGCATCTGAAGCGACATCCAGGACGCCATGCCGGGATAGCTTCGCTGGAGGCACGGCAAGGGCGAGTGCGACCGCTCGCGCGCCATCTGGCTCAAGCAACGGTCGACGTTCGCGTTGAAACGGACCCCATCCTCGACGTGGATGGAAGGACACCCGAGGTCTTCGGGTAGTGCCAGCAGGCGCAGTTCACGGCGCCCATCCACGCGGTCACGTGGCGGCGACGCCACGATGAAAAACTCTCGGTCCATGTGGCAGCGCCCTTCCAGCGCAAGCCGCAGCACGACCGCGTCGTATTGCAGCGCGAACGCCCGCGTCAGCACGAACGGCGGGATCTCTTCAGGAGGTGGAGGCGGTACCGTCGGCCGCGCCTTCAACAACGGCAGGATCAGCGCCACGATGGACGCGCCGAACAGAAGAACCATCCACGTTGCGATGCGCCTGCGTGCCATCTTCCGATTCCCCCGACCGCTAGACATGCTGATTGATGGCCGATCGCTAAGCTGCGCACCCCGGCGGCCATCCTTTTTCACCGCCGATGGGTATCGCCTTCGGCTCAACCCATCCTACGCACGCTTTTCAACCAAGACGCTACTTGACCACCAAACTGATACTTGCACCATCAGGCAGCTGATCGATCTGTCGCGCAATAGAGCCTGATACGGAAACAAGTTCCTCAAGCGGCATCGTGGCGACATTGTCTCCTCCATACTCACCGCCCAGCACACTAGGAATTTTCAGGCAGCATTTGAACCCCGGACGGAGCGGACCAAGCCTCTCTTTCGCCTGCCGCACCAGCTCGGTCATATTCCAATCGTGCGAGAAGCCCTGATCGTTCGAGAGCGTATCCAGCTCAGCCCTCGAGGCGGCAATCATCCTGCAGCAAGGGTCCTCCGGACGGAGCCGCCAGTAGTGTTCTTCGAAGTCCTTGACGATCAAGTTTCCGAATGCGTTGTCCCCGATGACGAGTTGCGGCCTCAAACCCGTCCAGCCCCACGACTCCTCAATGATGGCTATCAGCTGCATGCGTCGTTATTGAACACGCCGCCCGATCTCCACAATCACCACCGCGGCGCCTTCGTCAGCGGCGGCGCTTCATGCTGGCGGTCGTACGCACGCAGTTCCTCGCGGATGTGCTGGATCCGCTGGCGGCCGAGGGTGTTGCGGCTGTCGTCGAGGACTACGCCGCCCAGCAGTTCGGCCATGCGCTCGACGTTGGGGAGCAGCTTCTCCCAGGCTTCCAGCGCCGTCATCGGTGCGGGCAGCGTGAGGAAGAACGCGATGGCCGGGGTTTCCAGGGTGCGGATGTTGGCCATGTCGAAGCTGCCGGGCTGCATGATGTTGGCCATGCTGAAGACCGGGCCGCGTTCCGCATGCCCTTCCACCAGCCGGTGGAAGACATTCATGTGGCCGAAGGTCAGGCCCGTCTTCTCGGCGGCGACCACGATGTCCTCGCCGCGCAGCACCTGCCCGGCCTTGGCCGCGACATACAGCGAGACGATCTTGTCGAAATCCTGGCTGGGCCGCTTGCCCAGGTCGCTTTCGACGCCCGCCACCGGCGTGCCGCCGGGCAGGCCCAGCTCGGGCTGGCTGACACGGTCGTCGCTGTAGTCCTGCAACTGCTCGCTGGTGTCGTCGCCAGCAAGGCTGGGCTCGACGCGCGCCGTGTCGCGTTCGGCGGGTTCCAGCCGGCGGCCCTGGCTGGGTTTCTTGGGACGACCGAACAGGAAGATCGCGACCAGCAACAGGATGCCGGCGACGATGATTCCGATACGAAGCATGGCCATGTCGGACACAGGGGATTCTCCGGCAAGGTGGAATGGATGAAGGGTCAGGCGGCGCCGGCCAGGCGGGCGGCCTCTTCCAGGTCCACCGACACCAGCCGGCTGACACCGGGTTCCCGCATGGTAACGCCACTGAGCTGGTGTGCGGCTTCCATCGTGGCCTTGTTGTGGGACACGAACAGGAACTGCACCTTCTCGCTCATCTCCTTCACCATGTTGGTGAAGCGGCCCACGTTGGCCTCGTCGAGTGGAGCATCGACTTCGTCCAGCAGGCAGAACGGCGCGGGATTGAGCTGGAAGATGGCGAACACCAGCGCCACCGCGGTCATCGCCTTCTCGCCGCCGGAGAGCAGCGAAATATTGGACACGCGCTTGCCGGGAGGACGCGCCATGATGGCCACGCCGGTGTCGAGCAGGTCTTCGCCGGTCAGTTCCAGATAGGCATGGCCGCCGCCGAACAGGCGCGGATACAGCTGCTGCACGCCGGCATTGACGCGGTCGAAGGTGTCCTTGAAGCGGCCGCGGGTCTCGCGGTCGATCTTGCGGATGGCTTCTTCCAGCGTTTCCAGCGCGGTGGTCAGGTCGACGTTCTGCGCGTCCAGATACTCCGAACGCTGGCTGGCTTCGCCGTACTCGTGGATGGCGGCCAGGTTGACCGGCTCCAGCCGGCGCATGCGGCCATCGATCTGGGTGACGGCCTGCTCCCACTCGCGGATGTCGGCGACCTCGGGCAGCGTGTTGATGACGTCGTCCAGCACGAAGCCGCCGGCGACGACGGCCTCGGACAGCTGCTCGGCCTTCAGCGCGAGTGCCTGCTGGTCGAGCTTGCGCTGCGAGATGCGCTCGCGTTGGGCCACGGCCTGTTCGTCGCGTTGCTGGCGGGTCTGCTCGTACTTGCGCAGCTCGTTGTCGATGCCTTCCAGCAGCGAGCGCGCTTCGGCCAGCTGGCGGTCGGCGGTGACGCGGTGTTCGAGGGCAGCCTGGCGCTGGGCATCCAGCTCCTGGACCGGTGAATCGCCTTCGCTGAGCTGCAGGGTGAGTTCTTCCAGGCGTGAGTCCAGCTGCCCGCGCTGCCCACCCATGCGCTCCAGCGCCTGGCTCAGCGAGACGATCTGGGCGCGCTGCGATTCCAGCGTCAGTGCCAGCGCGTGCACGGTGTCGCGCGAACTGCGGGCGGCTTCGCGGGCCTGGTCGCGGGCGTCGACCAGCTGGCGGCGTTCGCCTTCCAGTGCCTGCCGGGCCGACTCCAGGTCGCCCATGCGGGTAACCGCATCCTCGAGCTTGGCGCGGGCTTCGCGGGCCTGTTCGCGGCTGGTATCCAGCGTTTCGACCAGTTGCGCGATCTCGCCATCGATGCGCTCAAGGCGCGTCCGCGTGGCGTCCACCTTGCCCTGCTGGCTCTGCAGCTGGCCGGCCAGTTCCGACACGCCGCGATGGGCCATGTAGAGCGTGCGCTGCGCGTCTTCGCGCTGCTGCTCGGCGGCCAGCAGCTGATCGCGCAGCTGCGCCAGGCGCTCTTCCAGTTCGGCTTCGCGCGCCTGCAGGGTTTCGATCTCGCCACGCAGCGCCTGGATCTCGCGCTCGCGCAGCAGCGCGCCCTGCTTGGCGGCGCCGGAACGCAGCACGCGCACCCAGCCTGCGCCGAGGCGTTCGCCGTTGCGGGTGATGACGGAATCGCCCTCGCCAAGCTGCGATTGCAGGCGGCGGGCTTCACCCAGATCCTCGGCCACGTGCAGGCGGGCCAGCAGGCGACGGATCGCCGCCGGCCCCTGCACCTTGGCGGCCAACGAGGTCGGTGCGAACGCGACATCGCTGCGGTCGTCCGACACCAGTGCGATGCGGCCGTCGCCGAGTTCGCCCAGTGCATCGACCAAGGCTTCGGGCGCATCGACCAGCACACCTTCGATCAGCTGGCCGAGCGCGCCTTCGACGGCGTTCTCCCAGCCCGGCTCGACGGTCAGCTTCTCGCCGACGCGCGAAGCATTGTCCAGGCCGCGCGCCTTCAACCAGCTCATCGCGGCGCCCTGCTCCTGGCCCAACGCGGCGTGCTGCAGCGTCTCGAGCGAGGACAGGCGGCCGCGCGCTTCCTGCGCGCGCTTGCGCACGTCGGACAGCTCGGTCTGGGTGCCACGCTGCTGCTCCTGCACGTCGGCGGCGCCCTGCTTGCGCGCCTCGACCTGCTCGGCCAGCGTGTCCAGTGATTCCTTCTGGGTATCGTGCTGCAGCTGCAGTTGTTCGAAGGCGGACGCCAGTGCGTCCAGGTCCAGCCCGAGGCGTTCGTTGGCCAACGCCTCGCGACGGCGCTCGGCTTCCAGCGACTGGCGGTCGAGGTAATCCACGCGGGTGCGTTCCACGTCACCGGCGCGCGAAGCTTCCGCCGATTCGCGGCTGTGGGTTTCCCAGCGCAGTTGCCAGTCGGCCAGCGCGGCCTCGGCCTCGCGCAGGGCGTCCTGGCGGAACACATCCTCCTCGCGCAGCTGTTCGAGCTGCGGTTCGGCATCGGCGACCGACTCACGCAGCACGTTGAGGCGGGTCTCGTCGCCGCTGATGTGCTGGCCGAGTTCCTGCAGCGCGTTATGGGCTTCGTCGCGGGCCCTCTTCAGGCGGTCGCCGAGCTCGCGCTGGTGCTGGATCTGCTGTTCGATGCGGGCCAGCGTGCTGCCGACCTGGTAGACCTCACCCTGCGCCTTGTTGAGGGCATCGGCAGCTTCCTCGCGGCGCACGCGGTCGGTTTCGAGCAGGCGCTCGGCTTCGCGCTGTTCGGCAATCAGCTGCTGCAGGCGGGTCTCTTCCTGCGACAACGCCTCGCGCAGGCCCTGCAGCTTGCCGTCAAGGCCGCGATACTCCAGCGCCTTCCACTCGGCGTCCTTCACCCGGCGTTCTTCCTGCAGCGCCTTGTACTGCTCGGCCTGCTTGGCCTGGCGCTTGAGGTGCTCGAGCTGCTTGCCGATTTCCTCGCGCAGGTCGTTGAGGCGGTCGAGGTTTTCGCGGGTGTGGCGGATGCGGGTTTCGGTTTCCTTGCGGCGCTCCTTGTACTTGGAGATGCCGGCGGCTTCCTCCAGGTACACGCGCAGGTCTTCCGGCCGCGCTTCGATGATCTGGCTGATCATGCCCTGCTCGATGATCGAGTAGCTGCGCGGGCCCAGGCCGGTGCCGAGGAACAGGTCGGTGATGTCGCGGCGGCGGCACTTGGTGCCGTTGAGGTAGTAGTTGCTCTGGCCGTCGCGACTGACCAGGCGCCGGACCGAGATTTCGTTGAAGGCGGCGAACTCGCCGCTGATGGTGTGGTCGCTGTTGTCGAAGATCAGTTCGACCGAGGCCTGCGAGACGGGCTTGCGCGCCGCCGAGCCGGAGAAGATCACATCGGTCAGCGAGTCGCCGCGCAGGCGGCTGGCCGAACTTTCGCCCATGACCCAGCGCACCGCATCGATGATGTTCGACTTGCCGCAGCCGTTCGGACCGACCACGCCGGTCATGTTGGTCGGCAGGTGCAGCACGGTGGGATCGACGAACGACTTGAAACCGGACAGCTTGATGGTGGAAAGGCGCATGCGGCGGTGTCTTCCGGGCACCGCGACCGGACCGGGCCGGCGCGCTGCCGCAAGTGTGAAGTGGGATCAGCTTCGATTGCCAATTCATTGATTTGACTGACAATCCGACATGCCTTGGGGCACGCCAACGGATGAGTATAGCCGCCCCTGCCATGGGATGCCCGGGCCTCCCGTTGACGTACGCCGCACCACTACCAGCGTACGGAGAGGCCCGCGCCTGTTAGCATCGCAGGCCGCTTCACCCCTCCTCCCTCACTCATCAACGGTCCCCACTCCGTGTCTCTTTTTGCATCCGTCGAACTGGTGCCCGGCGACCCCATCCTGGGGCTGACCGAGGCTTACAACGCCGATCCCCGCACCCAGAAGGTCAATCTGGGCGTCGGCATCTATTACGACGAACAGGGGCGCATCCCCCTGCTCGACTGCGTCCGTCAGGTGGAACAGGCGCTGGCCGACGCCGCCAAGCCGCGCGGCTACCTGCCGATCGATGGCCTGGCCGCCTATGACGCCGCCACCCGCGAACTCGTGTTCGGCAAGGATTCGGCCCTCGTGGCCGCCGGCCGCGTCGCCACCACCCAGACCGTCGGCGGCAGCGGCGCGTTGCGCGTGGGCGCGGACCTGCTGAAGAAGCTGCTGCCGCACGCCACCATCGCGATCAGCAACCCGAGCTGGGAAAACCACCGCGCGGTGTTCGGCGCGGCCGGATTCGACATCGTCGACTACACCTACTTCGATGCCGCCACGCATGGCCTGGACTTCGCCGGCATGCTGGCCGACCTGGGCCAACTCAAGCCGGGCACCGTCGTGCTGCTGCACGCGTGCTGCCACAACCCCACCGGCGCCGACCTGACGGTCGAGCAGTGGACACAGGTCGCAGCGCTACTGAAGGACCGTGGCCTGTTCCCGTTCATTGACATGGCCTACCAGGGCTTCGACAAGGGCATCGTCGAGGACGGCGCCGCGGTGCGCATCCTCGCCGATGCCGGCACCGACAGCTTCATCGTCGCCAACTCGTACTCCAAGTCGTTCTCGCTGTACGGCGAGCGCGTCGGCGCGCTATCGGTGGTCGGCCCGGACGCCAACGCGACCAAGGCCGTCCAGTCGCAGGTGAAGCGCATCATCCGCACCATCTACTCCAGCCCGTCCACGCACGGTGCCGCGCTGGTGGCGGGCGTGCTGGCAAGCAGCGAACTTCGTGCGGTATGGGAAAGCGAGCTGGGCGGCATGCGCGAGCGCATTCATGCGCTGCGCGCGGCACTGGTGGACAAGCTGGCCACCCTCGGCGCGCCGGAGTTCGCCTTCATCCAGCGGCAGGCGGGCATGTTCTCGTACTCGGGCCTGAGCAAGGCGCAGGTGGACCGGTTGCGCGATGAGTTCGGCATCTATGCGGTAGGGACCGGCCGCATCTGCGTGGCGGCCCTGAACCAGCAGAACCTGGGCTACGTAGCGGAAGCGATCCGGACGGTCAGCCGCGACTGACCGCAACGCATCCTGCTGCAAACGAAGAAGGGAGGCCTCGGCCTCCCTTCTTTCTGTCCTGCGGCGGGTCAGGCCAACCGCAGGCCGGTGTCGGGGTCGAAGAAATGCAGCACGGCGCCTTCGACGGTGACGCGCAGCGCCTGGCCCGGTTCGGGCAGACGCTGCGGCGGCATGCGGGCGACCAGCGCGTGGCCCGCATACGTCAGGTTGACGAAGACTTCATTGCCCACCGGCTCGATCAGTTCCACCTGCGCCTCGAACGCGGCCTTGCCGATGCCGGCGGGCAGCAGATGCTCGGGGCGCACGCCCAGGGCCACGCGTCGTCCGCTCCACGGATTGGCCACCAGGGCATGGCCGAGCGGCAGTTGCGTACCGTCGTCGAGTGAAAGATGCAGTCCATCGGCCTGGTGCAGTGTGCCGTACAGCACGTTCATCGCCGGACTGCCGAGGAAACCGGCGACAAACAGATTGGCCGGCTTCTCATACAGCGCCATCGGCGTGTCGATCTGCTGGATCTCGCCGTCCTTCAGCACCACGATGCGCTGGCCCAGCGTCATGGCTTCCACCTGATCGTGGGTTACGTAGACCATGGTCGCGCCAAGCTGACGGTGCAGGCGGCCGATCTCGGTACGCACGGAGTGGCGCAGCTTGGCGTCCAGATTCGACAGCGGTTCGTCCAGCAGGAACACCGACGGTTCGCGCACCAGCGCACGTCCGAGCGCCACGCGCTGGCGCTGGCCGCCGGACATTTCGCGCGGCAGCTTGCCCAGCATGTGCGTCATGCCCAGGGTCTCGGCAGCGGCGTTGACGCGCCGATCGATCTCGGCACGCGGCGCCCCGCGCAGCTTCAATCCGAAGGCCAGGTTGTCGGCCACCGTCATGTGCGGGTACAGCGCATAACTCTGGAACACCATCGCGATATCGCGGTCTTTCGGCGCCACGTCGTTGACGCGCCGTTCGCCGATCAGCAGGTTGCCGTCGGAGATCTCCTCAAGGCCGGCGATCATCCGCAGCAGCGTGGACTTGCCGCAGCCGGACGGACCGACCAGCACCATGAGCTCGCCATCGGCGATCTCGAAACTGGCCCCGTGCACGGCCACCTGGCCGTTGTCGTACACCTTGCGCACGCGGTCGAGTTGGACACTGGCCATCATTGCTCCGGTCGGGCGACGCCCATGGGTTGTATTCGCTGCGACCGGGCTCTCCCGATGGCAGGCATGCCCTCGCGGGCGATGCGTTCGGCTTCCCTTTCCGCAGGCGGGGAAGTTCGGCTATTCTGCCATGTAACCGTTTTCACAACGCAAGCCGCCCCCTGCACGCTGGTGTACTTGGGCGGGTCGCACTGCCCACGCACGCCATGTCCGTCACGTCTCCCTGCGCCTCCGACCGCGCGTCTTCCTATTCCGGAATAGCGCATACGTATACGGATGCCGCATGGACGCGCACGCCGGCATCCCGTTGGCGCAGGTGCGCGCTATCATGCGCCGCCCACGCGACGTGGCCCTTCTCCGGCAGCACAGGATCGACCAGGCGAATGCAGCGGACCCGTTTTGGAAGCCACCCCGCATCGAACAGGATGTTTGCCGCATGAGCAACGCCGAGCGCGTCCTTCTCGCCGATATCGGCGGCACCAATGCGCGCTTCGCGCTTGCCGATGCGGCCGCCGCCGTTCCGCTGCTGGACGACAGCGTGCGCGAGTTCGTGGTCGCCGATTTCCCTTCGCTCGCCGAGGCCGCGCAGCACTACCTCGATGAAACCGGCGCCACGGCGCAGAACGGCGTCTTCGCCGTTGCCGGGCGCGTCGATGGCGACGAAGCCCGCATCACCAATCATCCGTGGGTGATCTCGGTGAACCGCACGCGCCAGGCATTGGGATTCCAGGGCCTGAAACTGGTCAACGACTTTGCCGCGCAGGCGATGGCGGTATCGCTGTTGACGCCTCGCGATGTGGTCGCCATCGGCGGCGCGCAGTGGGCGCCGGCGCCGCTGTCGGTACCGCGCACGTATGCGGTGATCGGCCCCGGCACGGGCCTGGGCGTGGCGGCGCTGGTGATTCGCGACGGACGCGCGTATCCGCTGGAGACCGAAGGCGGCCACGTGAGTTTTCCGCCCGGTACACCGGAAGAAATCCGCATCCTCGACATCCTGTCCGCGCAGTTCGGCCGCGTGTCGAACGAACGCCTGATCTGCGGCCCGGGCCTGGTGAATCTGTACCGCGCGCTCAGCGAGATCGCGGGTGAGGATCCCGGCGGCCCGCTGGAACCGAAGGACGTCACCGCGCGTGCCGCCGCTGGCGATCCGCGCTGCGTGCGCACATTGGATGTGTTCTGTGCGGTGTTCGGCGCCATTGCCGGCGACCTGGTGCTGACCACGGGCGCATGGGACGGCGTGTTCCTCACCGGCGGGCTGGTGCCGAAGCTGCTGACCTCGCTGCAGCATTCCGGCTTCCGCCAGCGTTTCGAGCACAAGGGACGCTTCTCGCCCGCGATGGGACGCGTGCCTACGCTCGCGAACATGCATCCGCGCCCGGGCCTGCTGGGTGCGGCGGCGTACGCAGTCGAACTGTTCGGCCCCAGGACACCCGCGCGCACCTGAGGTTTTGCGCAGATGCGCGCTGCAATGCAACACGCGCAATGCTCCGAAGCAGGGACTGGTCTGCCTTTGGTCGCTTTCGCACCTGCGCCAAAGACGGTAGAAAGCATCATGCCGTCGCCGTCGTTCCCCGCCCTTCCCCTCCACGCGCTGGAGATGCCGGAAGGCTGCGCCTCACGGCCTCATCTCGCCACGCCATGCAGAATGTCCGTGTCTGCAGCCTAGCCCTATGCCCATGAGCCTGCACCCCCGTATCCAGGAAGTCACCGAACGCATCCGCCAGCGCAGCGCCCCCCTGCGCCGTGCCTACCTCGACGGCATCGATGCCGCGCACCGCGACGGGCCGCAGCGTGCGCGCCTGAGCTGCGGCAACCTGGCGCATGCCTTCGCCGCCTGCGGGCCCACCGACAAGGGTCGGCTGCGCGCCGACGTGACGCCGAACCTCGGCATCATCAATGCCTACAACGACATGCTGTCGGCGCACCAGCCGTTCGAGCATTACCCCGAGATCATCCGCCAAGTCGCGCGCGATCTCGGCGCCACCGCGCAGGTCGCCGGTGGTGTGCCGGCGATGTGCGACGGCGTGACGCAAGGCCGTCCGGGCATGGAGCTGTCGCTGTTCTCGCGCGACGTGATCGCGCAGGCCACGGCGATCTCACTGAGCCACGACATGTTCGACGCCGCGCTCTACCTGGGCGTCTGCGACAAGATCGTGCCGGGCCTGCTGATGGGCGCGCTGGCGTTCGGCCACCTGCCGGCGGTGTTCGTGCCGGCCGGCCCAATGTCGCCCGGCATTCCGAACAAGGAAAAGGCCGCCGTCCGCGAACGCTATGCCGCCGGCGAAGCCTCGCGCGAAGAACTGCTGGAGGCGGAAGCCGCCAGCTACCACGCCGCGGGCACGTGCACGTTCTACGGCACCGCCAATTCCAACCAGGTGTTGCTGGAAGCGATGGGCCTGCAGTTGCCGGGCACCTCGTTCGTCAATCCCGACCAGCCGCTGCGTGACGTGCTGACGCGCGCGGCGGCGGAGCGCGCGCTGGCCATCACCGCGCTGGGTGACGACTACCGTCCGATCGGCCGCCTGATCGACGAGCGCGCCATCGTCAACGCAATGGCGGCCTTGATGGCGACCGGCGGCTCCACCAACCACACGATCCACTGGATCGCGGTGGCGCGTTCGGCCGGGATCGTGCTGACCTGGGACGACATGGACCTGATCGCGCAGACCGTGCCGTTGCTGGCCCGCGTCTACCCCAATGGCGAAGCCGATGTGAACCGCTTCGCGGCGGCCGGTGGCACGCAGTTCGTGTTCCGCGAACTGCTCGATGCCGGCCTGATGCATGACATCACCACCATCGTGCCCGGCGGCCTGCGCGCGTTCTGCGATGAGCCGCGCCTGCAGGACGGCAAGCTCGCCTACGCGCCGGGTGTCGCCCAGAGCGCGGACGAAGACGTCGTTCGTCCGGTCTCGCGCGCATTCGAGGAACAAGGTGGCTTGCGCCTGCTGCGCGGCAATTTAGGCCGTTCGCTGATCAAGACCTCGGCCGTGAAGCCGGAGTATCGCTTCATCGAGGCTCCGGCCGTCGTCGTCGACGATCCGCGCGCACTCAACAAACTGCATGCCGCCGGCGTGCTGCCGCAGGACTTCGTCGCCGTGGTCCGCTACCAGGGACCGCGCGCGAACGGTATGCCGGAACTGCATTCGCTGGCACCGCTGCTGGGCCTGCTGCAGAACCAGGGCCGGCGCGTGGCGCTGGTGACGGACGGCCGCCTGTCGGGTGCGTCGGGCAAGATTCCCGCCGCCATCCACCTGACACCGGAAGCCGCCCGCGGTGGTCCGCTGGCCAAGCTGCGCGAAGGCGACATCGTGCGTCTCGATGCGGAAGCAGGAACGCTGGAAGCCCTGGTCGATGCGGCGGAATGGGCGGCGCGCGAGATTGCGCCGAACACCTCGCCCGCCGCGCTGGACATGGGCCGCAACCTGTTCGCGGTCAGTCGCGACGTGGTCACGCCCGCAGATCGCGGCGCCATGTCGATTTCCTGCGGCCTGCCGTATCACGACGGCACGTGGGAATACGATGCCGAGTACGAACTGGGCGATGCCGCGCATGCCGCCGAGGCGCCGCATGAAGCCAAAGATGCGTGAGCCTTTTCCTACTCCCCTCGGGAGAAGGTGCCCGAAGGGCGGATGAGGGGCGAAGGCCGTCCCGGTGGTGAATCATCCGGACCTTCGTCGCCCCTCTCCCCAACCCCTCTCCCGACGGAAGAGGGACTCAACCCAACAAGTCGACACGCCATGACCATCGAAGCCCACCAGCAGAAAGCCGAATCCCTCCTCCGCGCCGCCGGCATCCTGCCGGTCGTCACCGTCCATACGCTGGATGAAGCGCGCAAGGTGTCCGAAGCATTGCTGAAAGGCGGCCTGCCCGCGATCGAACTGACGCTGCGCACGCCGGTGGCGATGGAAGCGCTGGCGATGCTGAAGCAGGAGCTGCCGGACATCGTGATCGGCGCGGGCACGGTGCTCACCATCGAACAGATGGAGCAGTCCATCGCGGCGGGCGCGGATTTCCTGGTGACACCCGGCACGCCGCCGCACATGGCGGAAGCGCTGGCCACCGCCGACATCCCGGTGGTGCCCGGTGCCGCCACGCCGACCGAACTGCTGTCGCTGATGGCGCGCGGCTTCCGTGTGTGCAAGCTGTTCCCCGCCACCGCCGTCGGCGGTCTGGCGATGCTGAAAGGTCTCGCCGGCCCGCTGTCGGAACTGAAGATCTGCCCCACCGGCGGCATCACCGAAGACACCGCGGCCGACTATCTGTCGCAGCCCAACGTGGTCTGCATCGGCGGCTCGTGGATGGTCCCGAAGGGATGGCTGGACAACGGCGAGTGGGACAAGGTCACCGAGAGTTCGGCCAAGGCCGCCGGTATCGTGCAGCGCGTTCGCGGCTGACAGCTCCGCTGTGTGTAGGAGCGACGTGAGTCGCGACCGCAAGAATAAGCGGCCCTGATATCGGAACGCAGCCCGCTTGCCAAGGCCAGGAAGGTGTCGTGCTTGCCCCCGGTGCTACGGGAGGCTTTTGCCTTACGGTCGCGACTCACGTCGCTCCTACAGTGGAGCATGGGGCTTGAGGTCCGCTGACAGGCCCTGCCGCCTCCATCCCAAGGCGAGCACGGCGTACCAGCCGACCATCAGTACGCCGAGCCACCATTCAAAGACGTTCTCCCACCGGTCCTTCGCTGCCGGGTCGGCGACGAGCAAACCGGCCGCGACATTCGCCACACCAAGCAACAGCATTGCCAGCGAGATCCACGACATCGCCGTGATCGTCCTTGACGAAAGTGCGCGCATCCGCGACGCGCGACGCATCAACGCCAGCTGCGCCAGATATCCGAATCCGAAGTAGACGACCACGCCGTAGCGCCGCAGGAAACGGTAGGTCTCGCCTTCAGTCCCAAGGAACGTGGCGTAGACCGCCAGTGCGATCGCGGACAGGAGACCCAACAGCACCATCGCCCGCCCGCCGTGCAACCAGCGCATCGACAGCCACCACACCAGCGCATGCAGTACCGCGCACGGAATCACCATCAAGCGGAACAGGTGATTGCCCAGTCCGTGCCGAGCCGCACGACTGATCGAGACGCAACCTTCCGTGTATGGCATGCAGGCAGGCACATGGCCGCCCTGGATCGAAAGCAGGTAGGCAGCATGCGCGGCGACCAGGAACAGCAGCGTGATCAGCAGGGGCAGTGGCCAGAGCGGGATGCGCGTGGAGTCGGCGAGCATGGCGGCGACGCGGCAGGACGGACGATACATCGCAATGTACTCCGCCCTGCGAGAGACGTGGAGCCGGGCTTACCCGGCTCAAGCATGCAGCAGGCGTCTCCACCACACCGTTGAAGCAGCGGAGCGGGCTCCGCTCTACGGTCAAGGTGTCTTGACCACCACGCGTGCAGGCAACGTGGTGATGCGCAGTTCGCCGTCCTTCCACTGCGCCGGCTTGCCGTTGATGCGCGTCTCGCCGGGTGCCTGCTTGTACGGCCACGGCAGCACCAGTCCACCGGTTGGCAGTTTCAATCCGGCCTTCGCGTCCAGCACGACCTCGCCACCACCGCTGCGCAGCGAATAGCCGAGCACGCCGCTGGGCGTACGCAGGCCCTCGATGGCGATGCCCTCGCCGTCCAGCCATGCGGCCGGGACACCTGCGGCCAGCACGAGGCTGTCGTCCAGCTCTCGCGTGTAGGCAAACATGTCCAACGCGGAACGCACGAAATCCGAAGCCACCCACGCATGCGGCAGGTCGCCGACGAAGAACGGCGTGCGCGGCGTGCGCGACACCACCTCCGCCCACTGGTTCCAGGGCTGCGGCGCACGGTCCTTGAAGAAGAAATCCAGCACCTCCCACGCCCGCTCCCGCCAACCCAGCCGGACGAAGGCCGCCACGTTGCGCCATTCGTACGGCGTGTA
Organism: Pseudoxanthomonas sp. 3HH-4; assembly: GCF_006716465.1. Taxonomy (GTDB): domain Bacteria; phylum Pseudomonadota; class Gammaproteobacteria; order Xanthomonadales; family Xanthomonadaceae; genus Pseudoxanthomonas_A. Next base: position 428,753 of record NZ_VFPB01000003.1, read on the forward strand.
ATCCTTCCATTCGCGCTTGCCGTCGCGACGCTGCACGAACTCGGTCCAGTAGCGTTCGAACGTGCCATGCAGCAGGTCGGCGGGCAGCTCGCCCTGCTCGCCGCCCGGCGCAAGCGCGATGGTGGTCGACGTGGGGTCGAAGTCGCCGATCTCGGCCGCACCCGGCAGGTAGTTGATGCGATGAAGCTGCGTAGCCGCGCGCAGCGACGCGTACAGATCATCGCGGAACTGGTCGCGCGATGCGGCCATGCGCTTGGACGCGGCGACTTCACCCAGCGCGTCGGCGACCTCGACCGCATCCTTGTAGCCGCGCAGTGCCCAGAAGTTGTCCCAGTACGAATGCATCGGCTTGGCCGAATAGCCTTCGTGGCTGATCGAGGCCGGCATCATGCCGTAGAACGCCGCATTGACGGCGCGATTGGCCTCGGTGCGCTCGCTCAGGCGCAGCTCTTCCATATAGGCGAACGCGCCCTGCACGTGCGGCCACATCTTCTTGAGGAATGCCTTGTCGCCGGTGTAACGGTAGTACTCGGCGATGTTGAAGATCAGCTCGCCGTGGCTGTCGTTCTCCGGGACGGGGTCGCTGCCGCGATCGTCGACGCAGCACGGCACCTTGCCGTTCTCGAACTGGTAGGGCGCGTAGTACTCGACGTATTCCTTGACCACCTCCGGGCGACCGAGACGAAGCAGTCCCTCGGAAATCATCGCGCCATCGCGGATCCAGCTGCGCGAGTACGAGCGTGTGCCTGGCTGCAGGCGCGGGCCGATGCGCGAGATCAGCATGTGCGCGAGCGCGGTACGCAGCGTGTCGGCCACCGGCTGGCCTTCTGCCGGTACCTGCAGCTTCATTTCGCCGAGTTTTTCTCGCCACACGGCCGCGGTGGCCTGCTGGTCGCGTGCCGCGTCGACGCGCGCAGGCAGCGCACCTTCCAGCGGCGCGGCCCAGTCGATGTCGCGGCTTTCGCCCGGCGCCAGGGTGAACCGGTACAGCACCGCGCCCGAGGCAAGGCCGGTTGCATCGCCCGTCACGTGAGCGCCGCTCTGTTCGTCCCCGGCATCGAGGACGTCCAGCCGCTCGCGGACCAACCCTTCATCGAACCGGGATGCCAGCACCGCGTCCGGCTGCGCGAACCGCACGCTGTCGCGCCCGTTGACGGTGGCCACGCCGTCACGCAACTCCAGCGCGTTGACCGGGCTGAAACCACCCGTCGTGTTGAGGAACTGGCTGGGTGGATTCACCTGCCATGGCTGCACAGCCAGCGCCAGCACGTACTCGCGCGACGCAACGCCCGTGTTGGTCAGGCGATGGCGGGCTACGACGCGCGAGTCGCCGGGCCTGCCCGCAGCGAAAGTCGTGGTGGAAAGCGCGAAGTCGGCGTGCGTCCATGTGACGGTCGGCATCGGCAGATAGCCGTCCTGCAGCGACTGCGTCGCCTGCAGGTCCGCCCAGCCGATCCAGCGCCCATCGACCTGCACGAACGGCTCGACGCTGATGCCGCCCTTGGCGATCTCGATGGCCCCATCCTCGCCGATCAACCCCTGCTCGCGTCCGCCATCGATCCCGACGATCGTCCAGTACGGCTGTTCGCCGCTGAAGCCACGCGGGAACCAGCCCTTCGGCGCTTCAGCCGCCATCGCCTTGATCAGATCGTTCGGATGCGCGGCGAATGCCAACGGCTTCACTTCCAGTGCCGACAGCGCGAACGAACGCCCGGGGCCATCACCGACGTTGACACGCACATAGCGCGCCTCCGACTCCGGCAGCGCCAGATAATCGTTGCCGCCGTTGCCACCCACCACGGTGCGCACGTCGCGCCAGCGAGCGCCATCGTCGGACAGCTGTACCAGGTAATCCGACGCGTGCTGACCGGCTTTCCAGCGCAGTACCAGTCCACCGAACTCGCGCACCCTGCCCAGGTCCAGCGTCAGCTGGGGATCCGTGTCTCCATGCAGGTCGGCCGACCAGGCCGTCTCCGGTTTGCCGTCGATGGCCATCATCGCCGGGCCTGCGGGAAACGCGACGGTAGCGCTTGCCTGGCCGGTCAACGGCGCGCCATCGTCCACCGGCAGCGGCTCGAACGTCAGCTGATCGAAGCAGACGGACCCTTTGCCGCCCGCGTTGTTGTAGACGGTGAACTCGAGCTTCTCGCTCCGGCGCAGTACGCGGTCCGGGTCCGGGCCCCACGCCTTGTCGATGTGGCGCTGCTTGTAGCGCACCGGCGTCCACACGGATGGATACTCGTACTTCGCCCGGTTGACCCACCAGACGTTGTCGCCGCTGGCGTCGACCACCTTGAACTGCAGATCGTTGCGCGGCGAATCACCGCGCAGCTGGAAACCGAACCGGTAATTGGCCGGATACGACAACGGCAGGTCGCGCTGGATGCCGGCATGGCCCGACACGCCATTGAAGTCATAGTCCAGGCACAACGCCCTGCCGTCCACCCCATCGACCGCGCGCAGCGCGCCACTGACCTGGTTGGAGGTCACCACGCGCCACGCCGAGGGATCGCTGAAGTCGTCGAGGATGCGGGCTTCGTCCTGCGCAGCGAACGCGGGCGCAGCCAACGCGAGAATCAGGCAGCCAACGAGCACGCGGCTGCGACGGCACTCGGTGCCGGGCGACAAAGCGAAGCCACTGTGTTCCCGCCTGCGCGGGAATGACGATTCAATGTTCATGGTGATTCAAGCTCCGCGACGATCCGGTTCCCGGGTCAACCCTTCACGCTGCCCAGCAACAAGCCCTGGATGTAGTAGCGCTGCAAAGCAAGGAACAGCAGCAGCACCGGCAGGATGGTGACGACCGAACCGGCCATCATCAATTCGTAGTCCATCACGTGCTCCCGCGACAGGCCCGCCAGGGCGACCGGCAAGGTCTGCAGGGCGTCGTCGCTCAACACGATCAACGGCCACATGAAATCGTTCCATGCGCCGAGGAAACTGAAGATGGCCAGCGTCACCAGGATGGGCTTCAATCCCGGCAACACGATCTGGAAGAAGATGCGGGCTTCACCGGCACCATCGATGCGTGCGGCTTCCAGCAGTTCGTCCGGGATCGAACGCGCGTACTGGCGCACCAGGAAGATGCCGAAGATCGCCGCCATGCCGGGCACGATGGCACCGGCATAGGTGTTCACCAGTCCCATCTGCTTGAGCAGCAGGAACAGCGGCATCATCGCCACCTGGGCCGGGATCACCAGCGCCGCCAGCAATGCACGGAACGTCCGGTCGCGGCCCCTGAAGCGCAGCTTGGCGAAGGCGTAGCCGGCCATGGTGTTGAACAGCAGCGACAGCAGCATGACGCTCGTGGAAACGATGAAGCTGTTCAACAGGTAGCGGCCCATGCCGGCGCGCACGAACAGCTCGCGGTAGTTGTCCAGCGTTGGCGCGGACGGCAGCAGCGGCGGTGGGAAATGGCCCGCCTCGCCGGTCTGCATGAAGGATACCGACAGCATCCACAGCAGCGGCCCCAGGCTGATGACCGCCAGGGCGACAAGCAACCCGTTGACGACGGCGGCGGCGACACGGGCGTTCATTGCACGCCCCGCTTGCGGGCGAACCAAAGCAGCCCGCTGGTCACGACGGTCATCAGGATGAAGAGCAGGAACGCAACGGCCGAGGCATTGCCGAGGTTCCACCATTTGAAGCCTTCTTCGTACATCAGGTACAGCACGCTCTTGGTGCTCTCCAGCGGCCCGCCCTGCGTCATCACGTAAGGCTCGGCGAACAGCTGGAAGTAACCCGCCATGGTCAGGATGCCGACCAGCAGCAGCACCGGCCCGAGTTGCGGCAGGGTGACGTGGCGGAACTGCGCCCATCGCGACGCGCCATCGATGCGGGCGGCTTCGTACAGGTCTTCCGGGATGCTCTGCAGGCCGGCGAGGAAGATGATCATGTTGTAGCCGAAGTTCTTCCAGACGGCGAACAGGATGATGGTCGGCATGGCCCACGCGGGGTCGCCCAGCCAGTCGATCGGATCGATGCCGATCCACGACAACCCCCAGTTCACCAGCCCGTACTTGGTGTGGAACAGGTAGCGCCAGATCACCGCGACTGCGACCACCGTGGTCACCACCGGCGCGAAGAACGCGGTGCGGAAAAAGCCCTTGAAGCGCCCGAGCTTCGAATGCAGCAACAGGGCTGCGCCCAGCGACAGGGCGACCGATAGCGGAACGCCGACCACTACGAAGTAGACGGTGTTGCCCAGCGACTTCCAGAACATCGGGTTCTGCAGCAGGCCGACGTAGTTGTCCAGGCCGACGAAGCGCAGGTTGTCGATGTCGGCCAGCGCGTAGATGTCGAAATCGGTCACGCTGAGCGCAAGCGCAGCCAGCACCGGCAGGCCGAAGAAGACCACGATGACCGTCAATGCGGGCGCGGCGAACAGCCACCCGGCGAGCGAGTGCGTGGATCTCACGGCGCCACCCCCGGTTTCACTGCGTGGTCCAGCATCCAGCGACGTTTTTCCAGGATGCGGTCGGCGCGGCGATCAAGTTCTTCCGCCGCCTGGTCCACGGTCATGCGGCCGTTCGCGACCTGTTCGCCGACCAGCCGCATCTCGGTGGCGATGCGCTCCCACTCCGGCACCTTGGGCGTGGAGACCGCACGCTCCAGCTGCTCGCGGAATGCCCTGGCGTAGGGATCCTTCGCAAGCGCCGGCGTCTGCCATGGCGAACGACGTGGCGGCAGGTCCCCGGTCAGCGCATGGAATTCGGCCTGCACCGATGGCGACGACAGCCACGCGATCAGCTCCCACGCCGCCGCCTTGTTCGGCGAATCCTTGAACACGACGAAGCTGGTGCCGTTGGCCAGCGATGCACCGGGGCCGTTCGGGCCGGGCAGCGGCATCGTCATCCAGTCGTCCTGCTGCGAGGCCGGCAGGCGCTCCTTGAACTTGGCGATGTTCCAGGGGCCGGAGATATAGAACGAATAGAAGCCCTTGCCGAACTCGTCCCAGACATTGGAGATCTGGTTGTTGGTGACGATCGGCGCCCAGCCTTGCTCGAACATCTCCTTGTAGAAGCCCAGCGATTGCCGGAACCCCGCACTGCGGAAATTGCCGTAGCGCCCACCGTCGCGCAGCAGCGGCTCGGGTTGCTGGATCGCAAGGCTGAGCAGCGGTTCGAATTCATTGAGGGGCAGCAGGATGGAATAGTTTCCCTGCCCTGCGACCTGCTTGACCTGCTGCATGGCGATGCGCCACTGGTCCCAGCTTGCGGGCAGGGTCTCCACGCCGGCCTTGGCCAACATGTCGCGGCGATAGAACGGCAGCCGCGTCTCGACATACCAGGGCACCGCATAAGCGCGACCGTCGATTACGCCCGTGTCCCAGACGCCTGGAAAGAAGTCTTCCCGGTCGAAACCGGATGTCGCGGCGATCTCGTCATCCAGTGGCTCGAGCGCCCCGAGCGCCGCGAACTCGGGAATCCAGGTGTTGCCGATGGGGCTGACGTCGGGAAGCGATTCACCTGCGAAGGCGGTCAACAGCTTCTCGTGTGCCGACAGCCACGGCACGATCTGCAGGTCGACATGGATGTCGGGGTGCTGGCGCTCGAATTCGGGCAGCAGTCTGGCGACGACCTCTCCTTCATATCCCATCACCCAGAACCGTACGACGGTGCGGTCGTCCTGCGTGCGCGCGCACCCCGCGATCGCCAACACGGACAGCAGGATCAGGAAAGAACAGCAGCGCACCAGGGCCCTCCTTCCACCGGAGAAGACCCTGATGCGTGCCGGAGAGACCCTTGCTGGCGCACGCAGATCCATGCGGTCAGCTTACTCTGGCTGCTGCGGACGCGCCGCCTCGGGCTGTGACGCCTGGTTGGCGCGCGACTCCGCAGTACCCAGTGCACGCGCTGCCGCCGCATCCAGGTCTGGTGGCGTCGTCGGTGCCGTTGGCGCGTTCGCAACCGCCTGTTCCGTCTTCGCATCCAGCCAACCACCTTCGAACCCCGCTTTCCGCAGACCGTCACGGATATAAGGATTCTTCTTCATCACGCTCCAGACGAAATCGTTGCGGTAGTTCGCGATCATCGCCAGGATCGGGCCCTGGTCGATGCCGATATAGTCGCTGGCCACCCAACCCTTGCCCGGGACGATGCGCCCCGTCTTCAGCGGTATGTCGTAGTCGAAGCTGGGGTTGAACGAATCCAGGAAACCGTAACTGGAGTAGAGGTAGTCGCCGTAGCGGCGGTGCATTTCCTCGGTGGCCGGAATGACGATCTCCGGTGCGAATGGCAGCGAGGCCACGGCTGCGGTCGGCGCGATGGTGCCGTCGTCGAAGTTCTCGCGGAAGCCGGCGCCGCGCGCGGAGTAGTGGCGGAACGGGCGTTGTTCGCCGCGATACTCCTGCGTGGTCTGCTGTGGGCCGTCGGAGGCGGTCAGGCCCCACACGTTCTCGCCGTAGTCCCTCCACTTCATCGGGTTTTCGATGGCATATGCGCGTTGCGCGTAGGTGGCACGACGGCTGTTCTCGAAATAGTCCATGCCGCGCTCGCGCATGTAGGCGTCCTGGATGCCGCGGAAGTCGATCCAGACGTGGCTGTACTGGTGGCCGAAGTGCGGTGCGAACGTCAGGTATTCCTGGCCCTGGAACACGCCCCACAGCTCGCTGTAGCTGCGCGTCCACACTTCCCACGCCTCGGGACCCACCGGATGCGTCGGCGAGGCCATCGCCAGCACATAGACCATCATGGCCTCGTTATAGCCCTTCCAGTCGTGCGGGATGACGCCGCTCTCGGGGAACCAGCCCATCGAGATCAACGGCTTGTTGTTCTGCAGGAAGGTCCAGTCCACGCGCTTGTAGATCGCGTCGGCAAGGGCGCGGATCTCCTTCTCGCGCGCGTCGTCGCGGTCGTAATACGACTGCGCGAACAGCACGCCCATCAGCAGCAGCGACGTGTCGACGCTGGACAGTTCCACCCAGGTGTCGAAGCGCTCGCCGGTGTTCATGTCGAGGAAGTGGTAGTAGAAGCCCTTGTGGCCACCCTTGCCGTTCTTTTGGGGACCTTGTGGCACGTCGCGTAGGAATTTCAGCGTGGTCAGCGTGCGGTCGACCGCCTGGGTGCGGCTGACCCAACCATTCTCGATGCCGATGGGGTACGCCGTCAGTGCGTAGCCGATCGATGCGATGCTGGCGAACGGCCGCGACGGGTAGCGGTCGGGCGTAAGTCCGTTCACTTCGTTGGTAGTGTCCCAGAAGAACTGGAACGTGCGGCGTTCGATGTCGCGGAAGAGCGGCGGCAATTCCGGCTTCGCGGGTGGCTCGGGCTTGGCAGCGAGCGCGGGGGTGGCAGGCTTGGCGACGGGCGCCGCGACCTGCTCGGGTGCCTTCTGGCAGCCCGCGATCAACAGAGTCAGCGCTACGCCGGTGAACCAGGACGAACGCGAGGCTTGGGTGATCTTTTTCAAAACATCGTTCCGTTGTAATCGTTTACAGGGCCGCATGAAACAAACCCGCCGGTCAGACGGCGCACGAGGCGCCGCCTGAGGGCGGGTCACTATTACCAGTCGAAGCCGAAAGACAGCTTGAACGTGCGCGTGGGCCAGTAGATGCCATTTCCACTGCGCCTGCCGAAGTTCGCGTTGGGGCCCGCGTTGGGATTGCCACGATCGTCGTTGTAATCGGTCCAGTTACGCCAGTTGAACGCATTCAACAGGTCCGCACGCACCTTGAAGCTGATGTCGCTTCCGGTGTTCCAGACCTTCTGCAGGGCGATGTCAAACTGCTTGTAGCCGAGCGTTTCGTCAATCTCATAGGGATCGAAGAAGCAGTTCCCCACGATGTTGACGTCCAGGCAATTGACGGCTTGGCGGGGAATCGGTGTAGCCAGCGTCAGCTTCGTCGATACGGTGATGTCCCAAGGCAGACCGAAGATGCCGGTCGTGACGAGGCGATGCTTGGCAACGCCGGTGGATGTATAGAACTCATTGCCGACATCGGGGTAGTCGAAGACGTACGTCTCACCCTCCGAAGAATTCGTGCGTAGTTCGGTCGCATCGCTGTACGTGTAGGCAATGGTCACGCCCCAGGGGGACGCTTCCGTGTAGGGCTTGTCCACCGACAGCAGCAGCGAGTTCAGCTTGGTCTCGATTCCGTTCTGCCCGAGGATCAAGCTGCCATACCCGGGGATAGCCTGGCCCCAAGGCTGCCTACCCCACGTGGCGTCTGGGAACGCTGGGTCGCGGAAGCTACCGTCTGCATAACGGTTGCCGAGGCGGAAGTAGATGCCTTCCTTCGAGCGGATGTGTGCGAGCGTGACCGAGGTGTTCCAGTCATGCCCCCACACGTTGACGATGTTGCGCATACCGAGACTGAACTGATCGGAATACGGCGTTACCAGATCGTTCTTGATCAAGTTGACTTCACCACCCGCCGTCGGATTGGCTGCCGCAAATGCCGCCAGTCCCTCAGGGGTCATCAGCGCAGGATCGAACGGGATACAGGTCGCGCTGGGGTCGCACGGGTGATTGGAATCCGGGAAATTGATCGTATACGTGGTAAACGCACCGCCGTAGAACTCACGCGCCATATAGTCGAACAGGTTGCGGTCATACGAACGCCCGGCACCACCAAAGATCACATGCCGCTGATCAGAAAACAGGTCGTATGAGAAGCCGAGACGCGGCGCGAAGTTGTTTTTGTCACTCTTGCGATTGCTTCCGCTGCTGATGTAGTCCTCGACTTCATAGTCTGTATTCTGGATGTTGCCCCAACCACGCAGCGCGGAAGCGATCGCGGGATCAAGCACGTAGTCCTTGTATGCACCCATGTCCTCGTAGTCCCAACGTAGGCCAAGGTTCAGCGTCAGCTTGTCACTCACCTCCCAGTCGTCCTGGATGTACAAGCCGAACTGCTGGTTATCGGATACGATGAATGGATCACGACCCACACGCGCCGTCGAGTACTCAATCCGGTAAGGCTGGTCGATATTCTCCACCACGTCGTAGATGTAGCGCGGGTTGGGTGGCGAATTCTGAAACGCGGTCAGCTCCACATCCTTGTACTTGACGCCCATCTTGAGCGTGTGGTTTTCCCAGCCATAGAACGTGAAGTCGTTCTGCAACCCCCAGCCCTTCTGACCCTTGTCCTGGAAGGTGGCACCGCCGCCGGTGTTTAGCAGGGTGATGTCGCCATCGTCGGCCACGTTGCGCGCCGTGTATCGAGTAATGGGCGCACTGATGACCGGGCGCGGGTTGTAAGCCGACTCCTCGAACGTAATATGCGCATCGTTCATCCAGCTCCCAGCGGAGTACAACGAACGCAGGTCGTAGCGCTTCTCGTCGTTGGTCAGCGCCGTTGCCGTACTGTTCGCGTTAACCCCGCCGACACCAAGGATTCCCACCTCCTCGCGCACGCGGGCCGAGAATTCAATCAGGTGCGCATCACTAGCCTGGAAGCTCAACTTTCCGAAGTAGACGTCCTGGTCGAACGGGCGACTGGTTGTGCCGTACTCGGCCAAGATGTTCGCTGGGATAGCTACGTGCGCCGTATTGTTGGGTCGTGCGATCAATTCGGGAACGATGAAATCCTTGGCCTCGTAAGTCACGAAGAAATGTAAGCGGTCACGAATGATCGGACCGCCAAAGGCGATGCCGTATTGCTCGGTCGTCTCGGGACTCTTCTGGCCTGCGGCTTCTTCGCCAGGCGTCGCCTTTCGCCAATCGTCGGTAAAGCGGTCCCAGATGAAGCTACCGGTGAAGTCGTTGGTGCCGGAGCGGGTCACTGCCGTCACCGCAGCCGAACTGATTTGATCGTATTCGGCCTTGTAGTTCGAGGTGATGACCTTGTACTCGCCGATCGCCAACTGAGGGAACGGGTTGCCTCGACTGTCGTCCTGACCGGTGATGCCGCCCGGCGTGACGTAGTTCTTCTGGCCGACGCCATCAATGAAGACGTTAATCTGACTCGATCCCTGCGCACCGCTTTTTAGCTGGGATTCGTTGCCATTGCCCGTGGTGACAAACTGCATGCCCGGCACGGTATCTGCGAACGCCAGGAAGTTGCGCGAATTCTGCGGCAGCGAATCGATCTGCTTCTGGCTGACGTACGTCGCCACTTCCGACGTCTTGGTCTCCACCAGTATCGGTGCAGTGACGCGGATGGTATCCAGCGTCGTCGCATCACCCGTGGGTGCCGACACTGGCGGGGCTTCCTGCAGGTTCAGCGTCGCAGTCTGGCCCACGGCCAGTGTCACGGCGCGACTGCTGGTCTGGCCACCCGCGTTCACTTCAATGCGATAGGTGCCAGGCGGCAGGCCACCGATGTTGTAACTGCCATTGGCAGCCTTCGATGTACGCGTCAGGCCCGTGTCCACGTTGGTGACCGTGACCGTTGCATCCTGGGCGACAACGCCACGCAGCGTGGCCGACGTGGACTGCGCCATCACGTGCGGCGCCGCCATGGCCAGGCAGCTGGCCAGGGCGCAGGACAACAACTTGCGATTGGGTTGGAACGTGGTGCGGTTGCGCTGTTTCATTGGCTCTCCCTCCAAAGATTGATGCATTGCATATCGGCATTGGTGCCGCTTGTAATCGATTACATCTCCGCTCAAAAAAAAGCGGCCGAACTTTGCCTATCTTTTCGCGTGGCGGCCCTCTCCCACACTCGAAGCCCTGACGATCAATTCGGGAGTCAACATCGCCGATGGCGCCACGCGCGCGCCATCCGAGTCGATGGCATCCAGCAGGCGGCTCATGGCCTGACCACCCAACTCGGCAATACTGACGCGCATCGTGGTCAAGGTCGGGTGAACGAAGCGCGCCAGCGGAATGTCGTCGAAACCCGCCAGCGCCACGTCCTGCGGCACGCGCACGCCGGCTTCGTTGAACGCATACAGGCAACCCAGCGCCATCATGTCGTTCGCCGCGAATACGGCCTGCGGCCTCTCGGCCATCTGCGCGATGCGCTTGCCGGCCTCGTAGCCCATGGACTCACTGAAATCACCCAGGAATTCCAACGGCGATGCATCCGGCACGAAACGCGCCAACGCATCGCGATATCCGCGCAGGCGTTCGCGCGCATCGAAGTTGCCATCCGGTCCGCCGATGAAAGCGATGCGGGCGTGGCCGGCCTGCGCCAGGTGTTCCACCATCGCCACGGCCGCGCCGTAGTTGTCGATGGTCAGCGTGGGATACGTCGCGTCCTGTACATCGCTGTTGATGAGAACGACCGGCAGCGATGACGGCAGGTTGTCCACCAGGAAACCCGGCTGGTCGGTATAGGGCGAAAGCACGAGCAGCCCGTCCACGCGGCCGCGCATCGCGCGCAAGGCCTCGCCCTGCTCTTCCGGGTGGCCGTGGTAGCTGGACACCAGCAGATGCTGGCGACGCGCGCGGGCGATCTGGTCGACGCCGCGAATCAGCTCGGAAAAGAACTCGCCATACAGGTCGGGCAACACCACGCCGATGGTCTGGGTGCGACGGCTGCTGAGGCTGCGCGCCGCGGCGTGGGGCTGGTAGCGCAGGCGATCGGCTGTTGCCAGAACCTGCTGGCGCACGGATTCGGCCACGTTCTCGTGCCCGTTCAAGGCACGCGACACGGTGGCCACGGATACCCGAGCCTCACGTGCGACATCCTTGATGGTGACCGAGGTTCGCGCCATTCCCCGCCCCTCCGCGGTGATGACTGCTGCAAGTGGCGCGGACTGTAACCGTTTTCACGGAAACGTGTAAAGCGCGCGTTAGTTACCGGCAAAAGCATTTTTCTTTCAATGACTTGTACGCACTGCGCCGCCCGCGAAACATATTGCGATGCAGCATCAAAGACGGCACATGTCAGCCTGCCTCAGGGCATCCCGACCGTGAACGTAGCTTGCTGCGTGTGGTCCGAACTGCCCCCCACGAAGACCGTGAACGTGCCCGGCTCCACCACCTGCTGCATGCGCGCGTCGTACATGGCCAGGTCGTCGAAGCCGAGCGTGAACGTCACGGTCTTCGATTCACCCGGCTGCAGCGACACGCGCTGGAACCCCCGCAGTTGCTTCACCGGGCGGGTGATGGTGGCGACGTCGTCGCGTACGTAGAGCTGCACCACTTCGTCACCTGCGCGCTTGCCGGTGTTGGTGACGCGCACGCTGACCTGCTGCTCCAGCGCGTCCGGCTTCAACGTCGCCGATGACACCACCGGCACGTCGTACCGGAACGTGGTGTAGCTGAGGCCGTAGCCGAAGGCGTAGAGCGGCGTCCACGGCACGTCGAGGTACTTGCTGGTGTATTTCTCTTCCGTGCGCGGCGGGCGGCCGGTGTTCTTGTGTGCGTAGTAGATCGGCACCTGGCCGACATTGTGGGGGAAGGTGATCGGCAATTTCGCGGAGGGATTCACGTCGCCGAACAGCACGTCGGCGATCGCGTGCCCGCCCTCGATGCCCGGGAACCAGGCCTCCAGGATCGCCGACACCTTGCCTTTCAACCCGCCGATCGACAGCGGCCGGCCGTTCAACAACACCACCACCACGGGTTTTCCGGTGGCCGCGACCGCAAGCGCGAGCTGCTCCTGCACGCCAGGCAGGTCCAGCGAGGTGCGGTTGTTCGCCTCCGCGCTCATGTCGGGGTGTTCACCGAGGAACATCACCACCGCGTCCGCCTGCTTCGCAGCGGCGACCGCATCGGCAAAACCGCGGGTGTCCTGGCTGTCGATGTCGGCACCCTTCGCCACGACGAGGCGCGTCTTGTCGCCGAGCGAGGCCTTCAAGCCTTCGAGCGGCGTGACCGCATCTTCCTCGCGCCCGGCCACCGCCCAGTTGCCCAGCATGGCGCGGCGATGGTCGGCCAGCGGCCCGATTACCGCCAGCGTGCGCACCGACTTGGAGAGCGGCAGCACCTGGTTGTCGTTCTCCAGCAGCACCAGCGACTTCTGCGCCATCCGGCGAGCGTCGGCACGGTGCTGCGGCGTCAGTGTCAGCGCGCGCTCACGGGCGCCATCGTCGGTGCAGGAGCGATAGGGATCATCGAACAGGCCCAGGCGGTACTTCGCGTTCAGCACGCGACGCACCGATGCATCCAGCTGCGCCATCGGGATGCGCCCCGCTTTAACCGCCGCGGGAAGATCCTTCACGTAGATCTGGCTGACCATGTCGACATCCACGCCCGCGCGCAGGCCGAGGAGGCCGGCCTGTTCGCGGTCGGCGGCCACGCCGTGCGGCATGAGTTCCATCACGCCGGTGTAGTCGCTGACCAGCAGACCGTCCCAGCCCCACTGCTTGCGCAGCAGGTCCTCGATCAGCGGCTGGTGCGCGTGCATCGGCACGCCGGCGATCTCGTTGAACGCGGCCATGATCGATTGCGCGCCGGCATCGACGGCGGCCTTGAACGGCGGCAGGTAGAGCTCGTGCAGCGTGCGCTCGGAGATGTCGGCGACGTTATAGTCGCGCCCTGCCTCCGCTGCACCGTAGGCGACGAAATGCTTCGCGGTGGCGAGCACCGCATCCGGCGCGCGCAGGTCTTCGCCCTGGAAGCCCCGCACCCGCGCTGCGGCCAGTACCGAGCCGAGGTACGGATCTTCGCCTGCGCCTTCCACGACACGCCCCCAGCGCGGATCGCGCGCAATGTCGACCATCGGCGCGTACGTCCAGTGGATGCCGTGCGCCGAGGCCTCGATCGCGGCGACGCGGGCGGCATGCTGCACTTCGGCCGGGTCGAAACTCGCCGATTCGCCCAGCGGCACCGGGAACACGGTGCGGTGTCCGTGGATGACGTCGTAGCCGAACAGCAGCGGGATGCCGAGCCGCGACTCTTCCACGGCAATCTTCTGCAGGCGGCAGGTCAGCACGGCGCCCTGAGTACCCAAGTACGAGCCGATCTCGCCACGGCGGATCTGGTCCTCGTTGCCGGCCATGGCCGCCGGGCCGGTGTTGTTGCCGACGCCGGGCGGCTGGTTCAGCTGACCCAGCTTTTCCTCCACCGTCATCTTCGCCAGCAGGGCGTCTACGAACGTCTTTTCGGCCGGCGTCGCGTAGACCGGCGGCCTCGCAGCGGCGGTCGCGGCCAGCAACGTAACCACCAGTCCGGCCAGCAGTGCGTGGCGGATTCGAGGATTGTGATGCTTCATGGCGCCCTCCCGGCATAGCGAAGGGCGCGAATGTAAACGTTTTCAGCGGCGACTGCATGCGGCAGCGCCGGAAAGGCCGGAGGTGCTCAGCGGGCCTCGTCGGGTGTACGTGCCTCGATGGCCAAGGCATGGATATCGGCCTGCATCATCTCGCCCAGGGCGGCGTAGACGGCACGATGGCGGACCAGCGGGGGCTTGCCGGCGAAGGCGGCGCTGGTGATGCGGACCGTGAAGTGCCCTCGCCCATCACGGGCCCCCTCATGGCCCGCATGCTTGTGGCTGTCGTCCAGAACATCCAGCGAGACCGGTTGCAGGGCGGACTCGAGGGCTGCCCGGATGCGCTCGATCCTGTTCACGGCAGGACCTTGCGGAAGGGCCGCACGTCCGTGCGCGCGTAGACGCCTGCGGTTGCGTAGGGATCGGCATCGGCCCAGGCGCGGGCGTCTTCCAGTGAGTCGAACTCGGCGATCACGATGCTGCCGCTGAAGCCGGCCGGACCCGGATCCTCGGCATCAATGGCCGGACACGGGCCGGCAAGCAGCAGGCGGCCCTCGTCGCGCAGCGCGGTCAGGCGGGCCAGGTGCGCAGGCCGCGAAGCCAGGCGCTTGGGGAGGGCGTCGGGGGCGTCATGCCCTTCAATGGCATACCACATGCTGTTCACTCCTGGGGCTGAGCCTGAATTGTACGTGCCCTCCTCTGGGCGGGTGCTGGACACGCTCCCGGCCAAGGCTTACCCTGTCGTTCATTGCACGGCCGGAAGCAGCGGCCCGTCCAGGGGAAGACCCGGCCACGCCGCCCTCCCCGATCCCCGGCACGGGGACCACCGGGACGTTCGATTCGCTGCCCATACCCGCCCGCGCCCGACGACCTCTCGCTGTCCACCGCCGCATCCTGCGGTGTGCTTTGCTGGTTGCTTCAAGGGAAGCGTTCGCCCTGCGACGCATGATGTTGGTTTGCGGAATGACGGCACCAAGCCGGCCCTGCCGCGTGCAGGATGGATCGGTGGTTAGCACGATGACTGTTTCTTGATGAGCCCAGAACTCGCGTCCGACGCGAACCCACAATCCCCGCCCACGCATCCGCAGCAGCAGGAAATGCCGCTGGCGATGGTGCATGGCCAGCCGGTGCTGCAGATCCCCCAGGACCTGTACATCCCGCCGGACGCCCTGGAAGTCATCCTAGATGCGTTCGAAGGTCCGTTGGACCTGCTGCTGTACCTGATCCGCCGACAGAACCTGGACATCCTGGACATCCCCGTCGCCGAGATCACCCGGCAGTACGTGGACTACATCAATGTGATGCAGGAACTGCGGTTCGAATTGGCCGCGGAATACCTGCTGATGGCGGCCATCCTGGCCGAGATCAAGTCACGCATGCTGCTGCCCCGGCCGGTGAGCGAGGATGGCGAGGAAGGCGATCCGCGCGCAGAACTGGTGCGCCGCCTGCAGGAGTACGAACGCTTCAAACAGGCGGCCGAGGATCTGGACGCCCTGCCCCGCCAGGACCGCGACACCACCCCGGTCAGCGCGGATGTTCCAGATCGGGCGGCGGTCAGGTTGCCTCCCCCGGTGGAACTGAAGGAAATGCTGCTGGCGCTGCACGACGTGCTGAAGCGCGCCGAGTTGTTCAGCGGCCACGCGATCAAGCGCGAGGCGCTCAGCGTGCGCCAGCGCATGGGCGATGTGCTGACGCGGCTGGAAGACGGCAAGTTCCACCGCTTCGAAAGCATGTTCACCCCCGAGGAAGGCAAGCTGGGCGTGCTGGTGACGTTCCTGGCCATGCTGGAACTGGCCAAGGAACAGCTGCTCGACATCGTGCAGGAAGCCCCACTTGCCGCGATCTACATCAAGTCGCTGGCGCTGAACAACACCAACGAACCGCTGCAGTTCTCCAGCGAATTCGACGACACCGACGCCGCCAACGACAGCCCGTGACGCGGCCGGGCCCTGCGCCCGCCGCACTTCAGAACGACAGGACCGCATGGATCAATCGCTCATCAACCGCATCGTGGAAGCCGCCCTGTTGGCGGCGACCCAGCCGCTGACGCTCGCGCAGTTGCACGGCCTGTTCCCCGAGGACGAGCCGGCGCCGGAAGGCAGTGTCGAGCAGGCGCTGCAGCAGCTCGCCGACGCCTGCGCCGACCGCGGCGTGGAACTGGTCGAAGTCGCGTCCGGCTACCGCTATCAAGTCAAGGCCGACGTGCATGCCTGGGTCGCCCGGCTGTGGACGGAACGCAAGACCAAGTACACCCGCGCCACGCTGGAAACCCTGGCGCTGATCGCCTACCGCCAGCCGATCACGCGTGGCGAGATCGAGCAGGTCCGCGGCGTGGCGGTGAGCAGCAACATCATCCAGGCCCTGGAAGAGCGCGAATGGATCCGCGTGGTGGGCCACCGCGATGTACCGGGCAAGCCGGCGCTGTTCGGCACCACCAAGGGCTTCCTCGACTACTTCGGCCTGAAGCGCCTGGACGAATTGCCGCCGCTGTCCGAACTCAAGGACATCGGCGAACTGGAACCGCAGCTGCCGCTGGACGGCGCTCCGTTGCCGGTCAGCATCGCCAGTGGCGATGCGGTGGATGGCGAAGAACAGGCCACGCCGTCGGACGGCGATGCCGGCGACAGGGACGACGGAACGGATTCCGATACGCAGGACCCCGCGGACGCGTCGCAGGACGAGGCCGCCAATGACGACACCCCCACGGAAGCCGGCCACGACGCCGCACACGCTTCCCACGATGAACCTCAACCCCAAGATGACGACGCCGCAGTTTCCGACGAGGAACACCAGGCACCGTCGGAGCAGAAACAATGAGCAACACCCCGAAAAAACCCTCCCTCGGCAAGCTGTCGCTGAAGCGCGGCGAAGGCGCCGACGCGCCTGAAACGAACCGACTGGAAGAGCGCCTGCACAAGGTGCTGGCGCAGGCCGGCCTGGGCTCGCGACGTGCGCTGGAACAGCGCATCGCCGACGGCCTGGTCAAGGTCAACGGCGAAGTCGCGCAGACCGGCATGTCGGTCAAGGGCGGCGACCGCATCGAGCTGGACGGCAAGACCTTCGTCGCCAGCGCACTGACTGAACCCTCCCGCGTGCTGATCTACAACAAGCCGGAAGGCGAAGTGACCACGCGCGAAGATCCCGAAGGCCGCCCGACGATCTTCGAAGCGCTGCCGGCCCTGAAGGGTGCGCGCTGGATCGCCATCGGCCGCCTGGACATCAACACCACCGGCTTGCTGCTGCTGACCACCGATGGCGAACTCGCCAACGCGATGATGCACCCGTCCTATGAAGTCGAACGCGAGTACGTGGTACGCGTCCGCGCGCCGGAAGGCCAGGACAGCGTGCCGGACAACATCGTCGACCGCCTGCGCCGCGGCGTGGCACTGGAAGACGGCCCGGCCAAGTTCGACAGCATCGAGCGCATCGGCGGCACCGATTCGCACGACTGGTTCAGCGTGGTGGTCAAGGAAGGCCGCAACCGCGAAGTGCGCCGCCTGTGGGAGTCGCAGGGCTGCCAGGTGAGCCGCCTGAAGCGCGTGCGCTACGGCAAGGTCAGCCTGCCGCAGCCGCTGCTGCGCGGCCAGTCGCAGGAACTGGCCGACGCGCAGGTGCTGGCGTTGCGCAAGGAACTGGGGCTTGAAGACGGCACGCCTGCGGCGCTGACGCTGCAGCCCGTGATCGGCCAGCGCAAGGCATCCAAGTCCACCGTACATGTGGGCGGGGGCCGCAGCGGCAGCGCGTACGTCAACGGCCACAACAGCGCCGACGAAGGCCGCGAACTGCGCCGCTTCGACCACGTGCGCGAAGACCGTGGCCGCGGTGGCCGCGGCAAAAAGCCGCATGGCGGCCTGACCGTCAGCGGCGAGCAGGCAGCCAAGCAGTCGCAGCGTCCGTTCAAGCAGCGCACGCCCAAGGGCCCGAAGCCGTTGCCGGATGGCAACCCGGCCGCGTTCCGCAGCTGGTACGTGCCCGACGGTGTGGATACCGGCCCGGCCGGACATCGCAACGCCGGCCCCGGTGGCCCGAAGAAGCCCTACGGCGGCAAGCCGGGCGGGCGTCCCGGAGCCGGTGCCGGTGCCGGTGGCAAGCCAGGCGGCGGCGCGGGCAGGCGCGGTCCGGGTGGTGGGCCGGGTGGCTTCGGTGGCGACCGCTTCGGCAGCGACCGTGCGGGTCCGGCGGGCGAACGTGGTCCGCGTGGCGCGCAAGGTGCGGGCAAGCCGCAACGCGCGGCGCGTCCCTACGGCCATCCCGCCAGCGCACCCAGCTTTCCGTCCGACCACGCCAACCCCGGCTTCAGTCCCTACGGCCAGCAGCCGCGCAGCCCGCGTCCGCAAGGTCGTCCTGGTGGAGGCGGCAATCGCCCGCAACACGCCGGTCCGCGACCGGGCGGGCGTCCGGCGGGGGGACGTGGTCCGGGTGGTCGCCCCGGCGGCGGCGGACAGCGCGGCCCCCGCGGCGGTGGCGGCCACGGTTGAAGCAACAAGGAGAAGGCGCCCATCGGCGCCTTTTCCGTTTCCGCGGATCGATCGCGGAGACTTCATGGCGACTTCATCGCGACTCCCCGCAACGTCTGCACGCTGCGCGCCATCCCGTGATGGAGCCCATGCCCGACGATGCAGGACAACCGGTACGACGTGATCGTGGTGGGTGCAGGATTCGCCGGCCTCGCCTGTGCGGGCGAACTTGCTTCCCATGGCCTGCGTACTTGCGTGATCGATCGCAAGCAGGACCTCGGCGAGCGCATCCACACCACCGGTATCCTGGTGCAGGAGGCATGCGATGCACCGCTGCTGGCCGGCCTGCCGCAGGCGCTGGTGCGGGCCGTTCCGCATGTCCGCCTGTACGCGCCCAACCTGCGCAGCGTGCGGCTCGGTGCGACCGGGTATCGCTTCTACACCACGGACACGCCAGCGCTGATGCGCTGGCTGGGTGAGCGCGCCGAGGCTTGCGGTGTCGAACTGAAGCGCGGCCACGCGTTCCGCGATGCCGTGCGCACCTCCGCTGGATGGCGGGTGGAAGGCGTCGGGCAAGCCCGCTTCCTCGTCGGCGCCGATGGCGCACGCTCGCGTGTCGCCGAGCGGCTCGGACTCGGCCGCGTGGGCGAGTTCCTCCACGGCGTGGAATACGAGTTCGATGGTATCGCCCTGCGCGAACCCGATGCCCTGCACTGCTTCATCAGCAAGCGCTTCGCCCCCGGCTACCTGGGCTGGGTGGCACAGACACCGACCGGCGTGCAGGCCGGCCTGGCGCGGCGGTATCGGCCGGGGAATACGCAGGCACCGGACATGATCGGCTTCCTGCACCATGTCGCGCCGATGACGGGACTGCCTGCGACGCGGCGACCGGACAGCATCCGCGCCGGCCTGATTCCCTGCGGTGGTGCGGTCCGGCCGATGTCGGGGGATGACGTGGTGCTTGTCGGCGACGCGGCCGGCATGGTGTCGCCACTGACGGCCGGCGGCATCCATTCCGGTCTTCGCCACGGCGCCGCCATCGGTCGCATGCTGGCTTGCCGCGTGTCCGGCGAAGCGGCATCGGGCGTATCAATGACGCCGCCTGTTCCGGGTTTCGCTTTCAAGCGTCTGTTGCGATGGGCGTTCGACCAGGGACAGTTCGACGCCCCGATGGACCTGCTGCTGACAACGCGCCCCGTGCGTCGTGCCGTCGAGCACCTCTGCTTCCATCGACGCGGTGGCCTGGTGTCCGATCCGGGCGGTGCGGATTGAGTACGATCAAGGCCCCGCTGCGGCGGTCGGCTACAATGACGCGTTGATTCAATAGCCCAGACTCCCCCCATGTCCTCTGCGTTCGGCACCGAGACGGTGCTCGACGTCCGTCACTGGACGGACGCCTACTTCAGCTTCACCACCACCCGCGACGACGGTTTCCGCTTCGAGAACGGCCAGTTCGTCATGATCGGGCTGGAAGTCGATGGCAAGCCGCTGTTGCGCGCCTACTCGATCGCCAGCGCGAACTGGGAAGAACAGCTCGAGTTCTTCAGCATCAAGGTGCAGAACGGCCCGCTGACCTCGCGGCTGCAGCACATCAAACCGGGCGACAGCGTGCTGATCGGGCGCAAGCCCACCGGCACATTGCTGATCAGCGACCTGCACCCCGGCCGCAACCTTTATCTGCTGGGCACGGGGACCGGACTGGCGCCGTGGCTGTCGATCATCAAGGACCCGGCGACCTACGAGCGCTTCGACAAGGTCATCCTGACCCATGGCGTGCGCCATGCGGAAGACCTGGCCTACCGCGACTACTTCGAGAAGGAACTGCCGCAGCACGAGTTCCTCGGCGAAATCATCCGCGAGAAGCTGCTGTACTACCCCGCCGTCACCCGCGAGGACTTCCCCCACCAGGGTCGTCTGACCGACCTGATGGCCAGCGGCAGGATGATGGAGAGCCTCGGCATCGACGCGCTGGATGCGGAGCACGACCGCGCCATGATCTGCGGCAGCCCGCAGATGCTGGCCGATTTCCGTGCCCTGCTGGACAGCCGCGGCTTCACCGCCGCACCACGCATCGGCACCGCCGGGCAGTACGTGTTCGAGCGCGCCTTCGTCGAGAAATAGGCGCGCGTCGGAACAGGCCACTCGGGACGACCTCGCCGCGAACTGCTACGCTGCCGACACGAGGTCCTGGGGAGGACGTACCGGGATCCGGAATCTGCTGCTGGCCATGCTGTTGGCCGTTGTCCCGCATGTGCGCGCCGCTGATGCCGTCAAGCAACCTGGCATGGGCGAAGTCCCGCCCCCCATCACACTGAAGGATCGCGAGGGCAATCCCGTCGATCTCGATGCCCTCAAGGGCAAGGTGGTCGTGGTGACGTTCTGGGCATCATGGTGCGGCCCCTGCCGGCGCGAGCTGCCGATGCTCGGCCACATGCAGAAGATCGTTGGCCGGGAACACCTGGAAGTCATCGCCATCAACATGAAGGAACCGCGCAGCGACTACCTCGGCGTCCTTCGCGCCAACAAGGATCTCGACCTGACCTTCGTCCACGACGTCCGCGGCGTGGTGACGGACCTTTACGGCGTGACTGCGCTGCCGAACATGTTCGTCATCGGCCAGGATGGCCTCATCGTGCGTACCCATCGTGGTTATTCGGAGGCCGTGCTGGAATCCTTCTCCCGGGAGTTGCTCGCGTTGCTGCCCGAAGAGGCACTGCAGCGGCGCGTCCCCGCTCAGCCACCGCCGTAGCGCAGCCAGATCACGGCCGCCGCCTCATCTGCGAACACCTGCGCGTTGAACCCGTGTTCGTTGGCCAGCAGACCCGCGAACTCCACCTGCGGCAGCTGGTCCGCATGCCGTTCGACGTACGCGATACGCACGGCCTCCATGCCCTGGCCCTGCATCGCCCGCACGAACTCCAGCAGCTGTCCCGGCGGCGGTGGCTCGCCTTCCATGTCATCCACCACCAGCAGCGCGCGTGGCGTCAACCGGCGGATCTCTCCCGCGATGACCTGCCAGTAGGCCAGCGTGGTCTCGAGCGTGCCATTGACGCCGGTCACCCACGCGCGCAACCCGTAGTCGGTGGTGGCGAACTCGATATGGAACAGCCGGCTGTCCACGCCCTCTTCCACCATGTCAGGCCAATGCAGCGCGGACGTCGCCCGCCAGCGACGCCGGCGCATCGGTCGGCGCATAACGCTTGATCACCTTGCCGTCGCGGCCCACGAGGAACTTGCTGAAATTCCATTTGATCGCGCTGATGCCGAGCAGCCCGCTCTTCTCCTGCTTCAGCCACTTCCACAGCGGATGCGCGTCGTCGCCGTTGACGTCGATCTTGGCGAACATCGGGAACGTCACGTCGTAGTTCAGCGAGCAGAAGTTGCGGATCTCGGCTTCATCGCCCGGCTCCTGGTGGCCGAACTGGTCGCACGGGAATCCCAGTACCGCCAGCCCCTGCGGTCCGAATTCGCGCCACAGCGCCTCCAGGCCGGTGTATTGCGGCGTGAAGCCACACTTGGAGGCCACGTTGACGATCAGCAGGGCCTTGCCCTGGTACTCGGACAGGGAACGCTCCTGGCCATCGAGGTCCTGGGCGGAAAAATCGTAGGCGGTGGTCATGTGCGCGCTCCGGGAAAGGCGCTATCAGACACCGCGCGCGCGCGCAGGGCAAGGCATGCGCCCGGCGGCTGTCCAAGCCTCCGATGATCGGCTAACGTGGCTGCGCACCCGGTCCAGGATGCTGCCCATGCAAGAAGCTGCCGATCCCGCCAGCCACGCCAGCCTCTACATCCATGTCCGCATCCTGTTGGGCATGATCGTCGGCCTGGGCCTGACCCACCTGCTGCGCCACGTCGCGCGTCTGGTGGAGCGACCGAACGCACACCGCATCCACGGCGTCCATCTTGTCTGGGCCGCCTTCATGTTCGTCTACGTCCTGCACTTCTGGTGGTGGGAATTCAGCCTGTCCCACCAGGCGCACTGGAACTTCAACCTCTACCTGTACGTCACGCTGTACGCGCTGCTGCTGTACCTGCTGTGCGCGCTGGTCTTCCCGGAATCGCTGCCGGAAGGCGGTGGCTACCGCGAGTACTACTACGGGCGACGGCACTGGTTCTTCGGTCTGCTGGCGTTGATGTTCGTCGTCGATATCGGCGACACCCTGATCAAGGGCACGGCCTATGCCCAGCAGCTGGGGCCGGAGTACTGGGTGCGCAATGCGGTGTATGTCGCCGGCAGCCTGGTGGCCATCGCCACGCGCAACCCGCGCTTCCACGGCACGTTCGCGGTGATGGCACTGCTGTACGAGTTGTCGTGGATCTGGCGGCGTTACGAGATCCTGACGTAGCCCTGTCCTCCTGCAGGAGCGACGTCAGTCGCGACCGCAGACTGGGAATCCTCAAGGTATACGGTCGCGACTGACGTCGCTCCTACAACCGCTGCGTCAGCGAGCGGATTGCACGTTCAGTGCAGGCGCAAACGGCTTGATCCCCAGCGCTTCGTGGATCTCGGCCGGGTAGTACACGCGCCCGTCCTTGATCACCAGCGCGAGCTTGCGGATGTCACTGATGTTCTCCGTCGGGTCGCCATCCACCAGCACCAGGTCCGCGCGCTTGCCGGGGGCGATGGAGCCGGCGTCGTCCAGCGTGCGGCTGTACTTCGCGCCGTTCCAGGTCGCCACTTGCAGCACCTGCGATGGCGTCAGCCCCGCCTGCACGTACAGTTCCAGCTCGCGCTGCAGGGTGAAGCCGGGCAGTTCGTCCGTGCCCGCGACCAGCGGGACACCTGCGCGATACATGCGCCCGGTGAAGTCGACCAGCTTGTCGAAGCTGCGCTTGTAGCGGGCACCGGTGACGTCGTCAGGAATGTTCAGTTCCGCAGCGCGGCGACCGCGTTGCACGTCCGGCGGGAGGTGGTCGGCCACATCGGCGACGATCGGCGACAACTGGCCCTCGCGCTGGTGCAGGAACTCGAAGGTCGCCAGCGTCGGATCGATGACGACCTGCTTCTTCGCCAGTTCGCCGATGAAGTCCTGCACCGGCTTGCTGTCGAAATCCAGTCCGTCCGTCTTGTCCGCCACCAGGTAGAAGCGCGCCAGCGTGCGCGTGTCGGTCTCGGGGGTGACGAAGAAGTTCAGCATCACCTGGTTGATGTGCTGGATCTCGTCGTAGCCCTGCTCCACCACGTCCTGCGCCCGCATGAATG
Organism: Pseudoxanthomonas sp. 3HH-4; assembly: GCF_006716465.1. GTDB lineage: Bacteria > Pseudomonadota > Gammaproteobacteria > Xanthomonadales > Xanthomonadaceae > Pseudoxanthomonas_A. The sequence continues at coordinate 452,457 of NZ_VFPB01000003.1, forward strand.
CAGGCACGTGGCCGCTGACGCGGATGCCGCGCTGGTGGGCGTAGGCAGTGGTGTCGCGCAGGATCTCTTTCGGGAAGGAATTGTAGATCTTGATCTGCGGATAACCATGGTCGGCGTACCAGTCGATGGCCTGCTTCGCGCCGGGCAGATCCTTCACCACGAAGCCGCCCTGCGAGGAATGCGGGCTCTGGCCTTCGATGTAGCCGGCGGGAATCACGCGCGGATGCATCAGCGTGCCGGCCTTCTCCTCGGCCATCAGCTGCTGCAGCGTCGCGTTGTCGTTACCCATGTCGCGCGCGCTGGTGACGCCCGCGGCCAGGTGCAGACCGCCTTCCCAGCTCCCCGCATGCACGTGCATGTCGTACAGGCCTGGCAACAGCACGCGGTTTCCGGCGTCGACAACCTGTTGCGCCTCCACCGCCGCCTGCCCAGCCGGCGACACTGACACGATCCTGCCATCGCGCACGACTACATCGGAGGAAGCACCGAGCACGGCCTTCTCGCTGTCGAAGACGCGCGCATTACGGATCAGCGTGGTGCCCGGCAACGGATGCGCCAGGCGTTGCTGCAGTGCCACCAGTGCCTCGCGCTCTGCGATCTTCTGGCGGGCTTCCAGGGTGTCGGCCGTGCCCTGCCAGCCGTCTTCGATGAGTTGCAGGAAGCCCGGGTAGATGTAAGCGAACAAGCGCGGCTCGGCATCACGCGTTACCCATACGAAGCTCGGCGTGAAGCCGATGCCGGTCAGCGCCACCAGGTCGACAGTCCGCGACTGCGCGCCAGTGCGGATGTCCATCGACGCGAGCTTGCGTTGTGTCAGTGTGCCACTGGGAACCAGCGGAAGCTTGCCATCCGCCTGCCTGGCCAGCGCCGCCAGCGCCACCGACGTCGTGGCCGGCGTGCCACCGAGCGGCGTGTACAGCGCCGTGCCGGTGAAGGTATGCGTGCCTGCGTCGGAGGTGCTCTTCCATTGGCCACGATCGCCGTCACGGGTGAAAGTCTCGTCCACCGGCGCACCGAACGTGGATACGCCTTTCACCTGGTAACGCTCGAACGTGCCGTCGGCCGCGAGCCGATACTCCTCCTTCAGCTCCGGCCCGCGCCCGTTGTCCTTGAAGATGAAGTCCACCCGGGTGACACCGTCATTCCCGACCGTCACAGTCTGTTCCCCGGCCTTCTTGCCGCCATCCACCAGCGCGATGTACTTCAGGGTCTCGGCGGCCAGCGCCGACGGGGTCAGCAGCAGCGCACAGCAGAACGCAAGGACAGGCTTCACGGGACTCTCCGACAAGGGACGCACGATGCGATCCCCCGCAGATTGAGGCCCCGCCGGGTCCGTCGCCCATGCCTTTCGTCATGGGTCCGGTCCGCCCCCCTGGGTTACCCTTGGGAATCCACTCTGTCAGGACGTTGCGCTACATGACCACCCGCCTCGCCATCGCGCTCGCCGCGACCCTCGGACTCGCCATGCCCGCCTACAGCCAGGCCGCCACCCCGGCCACCCAGACCGCCCAGGTCGCCAATCCCTTCTACGCCGAAAGCCCGCTGCCACTGCATTACCCGCAGTTCGACAAGATCAAGGACAGCGACTTCGCCCCCGCCTTCGACGCCGGCATGGCCGAGCAGCTGAAGGAGATGGACGCCATCGCCAACAACCCGGCCGCGCCCACCTTCGAGAACACCATCATCGCGATGGAGAAATCGGGCCAGGTGCTGGACCGCGCCACCACCGTGTTCTTCAACCTGGTGGGCACCGACACCAACGATGCGCGCAACAAGCTGCGCGCCGATTACTCGGCCAAGTTCGCCGCGCATGGCGACGCCATCAGCCTGAATCCGAAGCTGTTCGCCCGCATCAAGGCGCTGTTCGACAAGCGCAACGACCTGGGCCTGGACGCGCAGGGCGTGCGCCTGATCGAGCGCTACCACACCAGCTTCGTGCGCTCCGGCGCCAACCTCAACGAAGCCGACAAGGCGACGCTGAAGAAAATGAACGGTGAGCTGGCGTCGCTGGGCACCACCTTCAGCGACAACGTGCTGAAGGAAGTCAACGCCTCGGCCGTCGTCGTTGACGACGTGAAGCAACTCGACGGCCTGACCGATGGCCAGATCGCCACCGCGGCCGAAGTCGCCAAGAAGCGTGGCCTCGAGGGCAAGTACGTCCTGACCCTGCTCAACACGACCGGCCAGCCGCCGGAGTCGCAGCTGACCAACCGCGCCCTGCGCCAGCGCCTGCACGAAGCCTCAGTCGTGCGCGGCAGCCGCGGCGGCGAGTTCGACACCACCGCGCTGGTCTCACGCATCATGAAGCTGCGCGCCGACCGCGCGAAGCTGCTGGGCTACCCGAACCACGCGGCCTATGGCCTGGAAGACCAGACTGCGCGCACGCCGGAAGCCGTCAACGCGATGCTCGGCAAGCTGGCCCCGGCTGCCGTGGCCAATGCCAAGCGCGAAGCCGCCGACCTGCAGGCGATGATCGACCAGGAACAGAAGGCCAAGGGCGAGCCGACCTTCGCGCTCGAGCCGTGGGACTGGGCGTTCTACACCGAGAAGGTACGCGCCGCGAAGTACAACTTCGACGAATCGCAGCTCAAGCCGTACTTCGAGATGAAGAACGTGCTGGAAAACGGCGTGTTCTACGCCGCGACGCAGCTGTACGGCCTGACGTTCAAGGAACGCACCGACCTGCCGAAGTACCACGCCGACACCTGGACCTACGACGTGTTCAACGCCGATGGTTCGCAGCTGGCGATCTTCATCTTCGACCCGTATGCGCGCGACTCCAAGCGTGGCGGCGCCTGGATGAATTCGTACGTGTCGCAGTCCGGCCTGACCGGCGACAAGCCGGTGGTCGCCAACCACCTGAACGTGCCGAAGCCACCGGCCGGCGAGCCCACGCTGATGACGTGGGACGAAGTGACCACCACGTTCCATGAATTCGGCCATGCGCTGCACGGCATGTTCTCCGACGTGAAGTATCCGTACTTCAGCGGCACCAGCGTGCCGCGCGATTTCGTGGAATACCCGTCGCAGGTCAACGAGATGTGGGCCGACTGGCCGTCGATCCTGGCCAACTACGCCAAGCACCACAAGACCGGCGACGCGATGCCGCAGGCGCTGCTGGACAAGGTGATCGCCGCATCCAAGTTCAACCAGGGCTTCGCGACGACCGAGTACCTGGGCGCCGCGATGCTGGACCAGCGCTGGCACCAGATCACCGCCGACCAGGTGCCCGACGCCGCCGGCGTGATGAAGTTCGAAGCCGACGCGCTGACCGCCGACGGCATCAACTACAAGCCGGTGCCGCCGCGCTACAAGACGCCCTACTTCAGCCACATCATGGGCGGCTACTCCGCCGGCTACTACGCCTATATCTGGTCGGAAGTGCTGGACGCGAACAGCGTGGAATGGTTCAAGAACAACGGCGGCCTGAAGCGCGAGAACGGCGACCACTTCCGCAAGACGTTGCTGTCGCAGGGCGGCAGCCAGGATGCGATGAAGCTGTTCCGCGACTTCGCAGGCCACGATCCCGAGATCGAGCCCCTGCTGGAGAAGCGCGGCCTGACGGCACCCGCCAGCGCTGCGCCGGCGGCCACGCAGGTCAAGTAAGCGGACTGCCAGGTTGCATGATGTTTCCCACGCCACCTTCGGGTGGCGTGGTGCTTTCAGGGAACTGGAATCCCCGAGTGGCGTGCCGGGTTTTCCACAATGCATGTGGATGGAACCTGCACGAAACTGTGGATAACCCTCTGCCCGCCTTGTGCGGCGGACGTGTCAATACGGGTGGCGAAAATTTCACCACCCCGCACTTCCAGCCATCGGGTTTGCCCTGGCGAACCATCACGGCGCCCTCGATGCCTTGAAGGTTGAGCCAAAGGGTGGCACGCCAGGGCGCACCCGACATCTCCGTGGATGGGATCAGGCGTCGAAGGCCTTGCCCAGTGCCGCGTAGGCCTGGCGCTGCTCATCGGTCTCCGCACGCGGCGCCGTGATCTCCAGTTCCACGATCTGGTCGCCGTGTGGCGTGCCGGGCAGGCCGCGCCCGCGCAGGCGCAGCTTGCGGCCGGAATCCGAGTCCGCCGGGATCTTCAGGTCCACTGCGCCACCCAGCGTGGGGACGCTGACGGTTGCGCCAAGGGCCGCCTGCCACGGCGTCAACGACAGCACATGGATGATGTTGCGGCCGTCAACCTCGAACTGCGGGTGCGGCGCGTACTCCACTTCCAGCAGCAGGTTGCCGCCCTGCATGCCTTGCCCGGCCAGACGGATCACCTGCCCCGGCTTCACGCCCGTCGGTACGCGGACATCAAGCTGCCGCCCGTTGACGTTCACCCGCACGCTGCCGCCGTCATGCACCGCCTGCAACGGCACCGACAGCTTCGCGCGCGAATCCCGCATCGGCTGCGGTCCGCGCGCCTGCGCCTGCTCCGCGCGGGCGCGCCTGCCGAACAGTCCTTCGAAGAAATCACTGAATCCGCCGCTGCCGCCACCCGCGCCGCCGAAGATCTCCTCGTAATCGAAGTCCTGCGATCCCGGTCCGCCGCGCCCGAAATCCGGCGGTGGACGGAATTCTTCGCCGGGCCTGTAACCGCGCGCGCGCAGCTGGTCGTAGGCTGCCCGCTTCTGCGGGTCACGCAGGGCCTCGTACGCCTCGTTGACGGCCTTGAACTGATCCTCGGCGCCGGGCTCCTTGCTGACGTCGGGGTGGTACTTGCGGGCCAAGCGACGGTACGCCGTCTTGATCTCGGCGTCGCCGGCCGTGGGCTCGACGCCCAGCACCGCGTAATAGTCCTTGAACTGCATGGAATCTCCGCACGATCACGCGGGATGCCGTCCACCATGGCGGGGAGGCATCCGGAAAAAAGAAAAGGCCCGCGACGCGGGCGCCACGGGCCGATTCTATCGCTCCGCCCGCTACCCCGCCGTGTATACCGGCGGGGCCCCGGCACGGCTTACTGCACCTGGATGCGGCGCGGCGTGGTTTCAGGCTTCTTGGGGATGTCGATCTGCAGGACGCCGTGCCGGCCGGTGGCGGTGATGCCGTCGGCGTTGGCGCTGTCCGGCAGCGAGAAGCGGCGGTAGAAGGTGCCGTGGACGCGTTCCATGCGGGAATAACGTGCGCCCTCTTCCTTCTCGGATACCCGTTCGCCCCGCAGGGTCAGGATGCCCTTGTCCATGTGGATCTCGATGTCCTTCGGGTCCACGCCCGGAATGTCGGCCAGGATCACGAAACGGTCATTGTCCTCGCGGATGTCCACGCGCGGCGCCCACTGGCTGGTCACCACATTGGACTGGTCGGCGTCGGCCTCGCCCAGGAAGCGGTCGAAGACCTGCTTGATCTCGTCCTGCAGGCCGCGGGCATTGCCCCAAGGGTTGTACTGCACGATGCTCATGTCGGTATCTCCTCTGGAAGTGGCGCCGGCCCGGCCAGGCGCCGATGCCGGGAAAATAGGCGCTTGCCCAGGCATTTCAAGCCCGTCACGGCCGCACCACACCGACACGCTAAACTGCATTCAGTTTCCCTCCACACAAGGCATCCCCATGAGCATCCAGGTTGGCGAGCGCATTCCCGAAGTGACCCTCAAGCGCATCCGTGAAGGCGTGGAAACGGTGGATACCACCACCCTGTTCGACGGCCGCAAGGCGGTACTGTTCGCCGTGCCGGGCGCATTCACCCCGACCTGCTCGGAGAAGCACCTGCCCAGCTACGTGCAACACTTCAACGACTTCCGCAGCCGCGGCATCGAAGTCTTCTGCGTGTCCGTCAACGACCCCTTCGTCATGCAGGCCTGGGGCAAGACCCAGCACGTGCCGGATGGCCTGCAGATGCTGGCCGATGGCAATGCCGACCTGGCCAAAGCGCTCGGCCTGGAGATGGACGCCAGCGCTTATGGCATGGGCATACGCGCCAAGCGCTTCGCCCTGTATGTGGAAGACGGCGTGGTCAAGAACGTGTTCGTCGAAGCACCGGGCGAGTACAAGGTTTCCGGCGCGGAGCACGTGCTGGAGCAGATCGGCTGAGGTATGCGACGTCGTGACCGATCCCACGACACGTTGAGGGCGCTGGTCGCGGCACAGGTCAGCGTGCCGCGACTTCAGATGAGCCTGCTGGTGCTACTGACCGCCGCCACCGGATTCCTCGCGTCCGTGGTGCTCTCCGCGATCGGCATGGACGCGCTCTGGCTGCGCTACCCAATCTGCGTGCTACTCGCGTACGGCACGTTCCTCGGTTTGATCTGGGCCTGGCGCCGCCATCGCGAATGGGATCTAAGCGGCTTGCCCTCCGGTGACGGCGCTTCACCATCGTCGTCGTCCGGAAAGCATGATTGGCAGGGCGGCGGCGGCAGTTCCGGCGGCGGCGGCGCCAGCGCATCGTTCGATGCCCCGGCAATGCATGCATCGTCCGCCTCCTTCGGTCCAATCCCGACCTCGGCCGAGCTTCCGTCGCTCGACAACACTCTCGATGCCGACGAGGCCCTGCCGGTCGTGTTCGTGATGGTGTTGCTCGGTGGCGCGCTGCTCGCGGTGGGCTGGGTGATCTGGATTGCGCCCACACTGCTGGCAGAACTCGCGCTGGACGCGGTCCTTTCCGCCGGCCTCTACCGACGCCTGAAGCGTCCGTCCACCGACGATCATTGGATCTCTACCACGCTGCGACATACGGGGAAGCCATTCGTGGCAGCCACGCTATCCTTGCTCGTCGCCGGCGCCCTGATGAACCTGCTGGTACCTGATGCCACGTCGCTGGGTGAGTTTCTTGCTCATTTCCACTGACCTCAACGCAACACGTTGAATCGCACCCGCGCCCATGCACCGTTGTCAGCCAGCGCGGTGAGCTGGTGTTCGCCCGTTTCGGTGAAATCATGCTGGAACGCCTGCGCGCCCCGAGTCTCCGCGATCCAACGACCGTCGAGCAGCCACTGCACGCCGGTGTCGGTGCCCAGTGCGCGCAACTGCAACCGGACGCCATGCTCACTGCCCGGCGCACGCGCCAGCGTGGCGAGGTCATTCAAGCCGTCGATGCGCAGTTCCTCAACCGCATCGCGGCCATCGGGCTGGCAGTCTTGCGACAACGGCGGCAGCCGCGACGCCGTCCGCTCGCGCGCAGGCAGCCAAGGCGAGGCCAATGCAGGCCAGCGCGCTATCTCCGTGCTGCGCGCGTCGTGCGTGCGTGCGCACTCGCCCGAGAGACGCAGCCCGGTCCGCGCATCCACCTCGAAGCGCTCGCGGCCGGCACTCCACAGGCGTGCGTCGCGTTCGGCGAACGTGGGCGGCACATTGCCACCCAGCGTCCACGCATCGCGCCTGCGCTGGCAGAGCTGCGGCGACTCGGCTTCTGCCTGTGTGCCCAGCGGCCAGCAGACCTGCTGTTCCGCCACGTCGGCAGGTGGCGGCATCGGACCCGCATCGCCCTGCGCACGCGGCAGGCTGTCGATCACTTCGAACATCAACGGGAGCGCGGTGACCGCGCCGTACTGGCCAGGCAGCGGCGTGCCGTCGGGCCTGCCCACCCACACCCCGACGGTATGGCGACGGGTGCTGCCGAGCGCCCAGGCATCGCGGAAGCCATAGCTGGTGCCGGTCTTCCATGCCACGCGCGGCCGACTGCCGGTATCGAGTACGCCGCTTCCATAGCCGGGACGTGGATGCGCCTCCAGTACTTCGCGAATGATCCATGCCGCGCCGGGCGACAGCAGGCGTCGATCGGAGGCTGGATCCTCTGCTGTGTAACGCACGCGGCCTGACAGTCCGCCACGATTCAATCCTGCGTATGCGCCCACCAGATCCTCCAGGCGCGCACCTGTACCGCCGAGGATCAGCGACAGGTTGGGCTGCGCGCCGCGTGGATAGCGCAGGACCAGGCCGTTGTTCGCCAATCGCGCGGAGAACCGCGCCGGACCCACGCGATCCAGCAGGTCCACCGCCGGCACGTTGAGCGAGAGGCGCAAGGCGTCCGCTGCGCTGACGGGTCCGTTGAATGCAGCGTCGAAGTTGCCGGGCCGGTAACCGCCGAACGATTGCGGCGCGTCGATCAACAGGCTTTCGGAATGGATCAGGCCATCATCGAGCGCCAGCCCATACAGGAACGGCTTCAGCGTCGAGCCGGGCGAGCGCCACGCCTGCACCATGTCCACATGCCCCAGGCGCTCGCGATCGCCGAATGCCACCGAGCCGACGTATGCACGTGCTTCCATCGTGGCGTTGTCGACCACCAGCAGCGCGGCCGACGTGCGCGCGGGCAAGGTGGAGAAGTAGCCCTGCACGCGCTCCTCGAGGGTGCGCTGCAGGCCAGCATCGATGGTGGACGTGATGCGCGACGCGCGCGGCTGCTGGCGGCGCAGGCGTTCGGCCAGCAGTGCGGCGCTCAACGGCGCTTGCAGGCTTCGGGCGACGACGGGCTCGATGCGTGCATCTTCCACCTCGGTCTTCGACCAGACGCCGAGATCGGCCATGCGCTGCAACACCTTGTCCCGCGCGATACGCGCCGCATCCGGATGGCGGTCAGGGCGTAGCCGGCTGGGCGATTGCGGCAGCACCGCGAGCAGTGCTGCCTCGGCATGCGAAAGCCGCGATGCCGGCTTGCCGAGATACGCCCAGCTCGCGGCATCCACGCCTTCGATGGTGCCGCCGAACGGGGCGCGCTCCAGGTAAAGCGTCAGGATCTCGCGCTTCGAGAGATGGGCTTCCAGTTGCACCGCGCGCAGCATCTGCTTGGCCTTGCCCCATGGCGTGCGCGAATGCCGGTCCAGCATGCGCGCGACCTGCATGGTCAGCGTGGAGCCGCCGGAGACCACCCGCCCGTGCTGCACGAACTGCCCGGCCGCACGCATGAGCGCCCACGGATTGATACCGGGATGTTTCCAGAACCAGCGGTCCTCATAGTTCAACAACGCCTGCAGGTAGAGCGGCGACACCGTGTCGGGCGTGGCGGGATAGCGCCAGACACCATCGCGGTCGGCGAAAGCGCGCAGCGGCGTGCCGTCGCGCGCGACGACCAAGGTGCTGGTGTCGCGGATTTTCGGCAGCGGTGGTGGGAAGGCGACATCGAGGACCAGCAGCGCGACGAGCACGGCGACGGTAGCCCAGCGCAGCCAGGTCAACAGCCCGGGGAAAGGTCGCTTTTGCATGAAGGGTTGTAGCGATGCGTATGGCCGTGGGAGCGACGTGAGTCGCGATAAGGCGTTACCGGCAATCCGTCGCGACTCACGTCGCTCCCACGGCAACCAAGGATGCGGCCCTTCTCCCCGCGAGCGGGGAGAAGGAAAGCGTCACGGCTGCACCACCGTGATCGTCGCCGGCGACGCCTTGCCGACACCACGGATGTCCGGGCGGTACATGTCCTCAACCAGCGAGGGCGGCACGGTGTACGTGCCCGGCGTCACCGCGCGCACGAGGTAGAACACCTTGGCGGTGCCGCCGCGATCCAGTTTCAGCGCGGCCACGTAGCGATCGTCGCGGAACTCCTCATGCTTCACGTCGGCCGCGCCACCACGGTCGCTGATCGAGATGCCATCCACCACCACCTCGGCCCATTGTTTGGCATCGCCGAGGTTGAAGTTCTCGATCTCCAGCCCCGCCGGCAGCAGGTCGGTGAACAATGCATCCGGCATGGCGACATTGGCGGTGATGCCGACGCGCACGATCAAGGCTTCGCCCTCCTTCAGCGTGCCGCCTTTCCATTCCTTTCCATCGGTCGTGTAGTAGCGGCGCTCGATGCCGATCTGGCGGTTGTCCGGCGCCGGCGCGCTGCGCGGAATGCCGGCCACATCGAGCGATGCGTACAGTGGCGGCGAACCCTCGGGTACGAAACGCACGCCACGCGCCAGCGCAGCATGGTCCACGCTGCGCCCGAACAGGCGCACGGGCGTCACCGTCTGCGCGTCGCCGCCGATGCTCCATTGGCCCGACACCAGTTTCTTCTGGTCGACCATCAACGCCTTGCCCAGCCTTGCCAGCGCCACCTGCTCCTGGGTGCTCAACCACAGCCAGCCACTGTTGCGACGTGCATCCAGCTCGCGCCCCAGCGAGATGGCGCGACGGTCGAACTCCGGTTTGGCCAGCTTGCGCTCGTGCACCAGCGCGATCATCAAGGCGTCGTCGCGCAGTTTCGTCCCGTAGTCGCCCAGGTATTCCGGGCGATCACCCGTCCTGGCGAACCCTTCGGTGATCGCCTTGGCGCCACGGTTCTTGTCGCCTTGCAGCGACAACGCGATACCCAGGTGCACCAGCGGCAGGCCGGTCAGGCTCTTGCCGCGCTCGTTGTCGTACAACGCACGCAGCGTACCCAGCGGCGCCCGGTTCACGCGTGCCAGAACGTAGCCTGCATAGGCCTGGTTGGCGAACTTGAGGTGATCGCGCCGGTCGTACCCGTAGAACTGCGCGCCACCGGCCAGCAGGTCCTCGTTGAGGCGGGTCAGCGCCTTCTGCAGCACGGCGTCCGGCACGGCGAAACCGCCTTCACGCGCATCCAGCAGGAATTCCGCGATGTACGGCGTCAGGCCCGGATTGACATAGTCGTCGTTGCCCCACATCGAGAAGTGGCCGTTGGCCACCTGCATCGAAGCCAAGCGTCCGAACGCGCCCTCCATGCGTTCGCGACGCTTCTTCGCTTCCAGTCCATCGATGCCCAGCAGCTTGGCCGTGGCATCGTCGAGTTCCAGCGCGGCATAGCCCTTGCTGGTGGTCTGCTCGGCGCACCCGTACGGATACTCCAGCGCGCCCTTCAAGGCACTGGCGAACGGAATCGGCGGCAGCGCGCTGACCGTCATACGTGCCGTCACAGAGCCCGGCATCAGCCCGTCAGCAAAGCCCGCGCCCATCTCCACAGGCGCCAGGCTGTCCAGCACCTGCGTGCGCGAGCGCAGCACCGCCGGCCAGCCCGCGCGTACCGGCACGTCGTAGCGGCGGTCGACCTTGAAGCCGTTGCCCTCCACGCGCACGCGCACCTTCGCCGTGGTGTAGCCCTCGTCCGCCGTGACCGGGAATGTCAGCGTGCGCTTGGCGTCCACCGCCAGGTCGGTGGTCCTGCTGCCTTCGCCGATGTCGAGCGGACCCTCACCGTTCACCGTTACCTTGAACACGCCGGCCTTGCCGGTGAAGTTCTGCACGTCCAGCGTCACCGTGCTGCGGTCGCCAGGCGCCAGCACGCGCGGCAGGCTGGCTTCGGCCACGATGGGCGCGCGCACCACGGTCTCGCGGTCGCGGTTGCCGTAGCGTGTGTCCGAGTAGACCAGCGCCGACACGCGCAGCGTGCCGTTGAAGTCCGGCACCTTCAGCGCGATGCGTGCATTGCCCTTGCCGTCCAGCTTCACCGGACCGGAGAACAGGTCCACGGTCTGCACGCGTGAGGTCGGCCGCTTCGCCTGCGGCAAGGCCGCCAACGCCATGTCGCCACCGAAGCGCATCTTCGCACTGCCGCCCTCGAAGCTCTCGATCACGCGGCCGTAGATGTCGTAGGCGTCCACGCCGAAGCGGCGCTGGGCGAAGAACTGCGCGTTCGCGTCCGGGACCGGGAAGCGGGTGATGTTGATGATGCCCACGTCCACCGCCGACACGGTGACGTGCGCGGCCTGTCCCGCGAGTTCGGGAACACTGACCGTTACCGGCAGGTTCTGCTCGGGGCGCATCTGTTTCGGCACCGACAACCCGACGGCGACGCGACGCTCGCGCCGGTCCATCGGCACATGCACCACGCCGACGGCGCGCGCCGGCGTGATCTTGCTGGGCGCCGACCCTCCGCGGAAGACCAGCGCGGTGATGTAGACGTCATGCCGCTCCCAGTCCTTGGTCACCGGGATGGAGAACGTGCCGCCCGGCTTGGCGTCGATCGCCTGCACGTACAGCATGCGGTCGCTCTCCACCATCAGCAGGCCCTTGCCCGCGTGCGGTGGGGTGATGGTGACCTGCAGCGTGTCGCCGACCTTGTAACCGGTCTTGTCCAGCGCCAGCTTGACCTTGTCGGGGCGCGCATCCAGGCCGCGGTTCTGGTCGTCCCAGCTCCAGCCGGCACGGAACGGATAGCGCGTGGTCAGGCCGGTGGCCGGATCGAATACGTCCAGCCGGTACTCGCCCCACTCCACCGGGAAATCGATCTTCGATGCGCCCGTGCCGACATCCAGCGTACGGGTGTCCTTGTTCTCGAACCGACGGGTGAAGTCGTAATCCCAGCCACCGTCCTCGTCGTAGTTCCAGTGGTAGTCGCGCAGCTCGCGCACCAGCGTGGCCTTCAGCCCCTTGCCCGGCTGTGGTTTGCCGCCCGCATCGACGCGCACCACCTCGAAGCCGGCGTTGGCATTCGCATCGGCGCCGTCCTTGTCGTCGAACAGTGGCCGGATGCCGACCAATGCATTGGCCGGCCACAACACGCGCTTGAGCGTGCGGTTCACCGTGCGGCCGCCGGTCTCATAGACGCTGCCGGACACGATGGCGGCGATGGTGCTGCGCGGCTTCGCTTCGATGGGCAGCGCGATGTCTTCCTGCAGCACACCGTTCTCGGGCAGCGTGGTGTCGATGACGTCCTTGGCTTCCTTCGGCAGTTCCATCGTCGGGTCGCCGAAGAAATAGCCTGGCAGTTGTTCCAGCGGGTGCTGCTCCACCGCCACCGCCAGCTTGGCGGTGAATCGATTGCCGCTGGCCGGCGCGCCATACAGGTAGGCCGCCGTCGCCTTGAGCTTCAACGGCTGGCCCGGCTTCAGCACAGGCTGTGCCGCATCCAGGTCCAGCTTCATGCGCTCGGGCAGGAACTCCTCGATGCGCAGCGTCATGCCCTGCACGGCTTCCTTGCTGGCCGGGTCGGTGCGGAACTCCACCTGCCAGCGCCCGGTCGGCGCTTCCACCGGAATCGCCTGCTCGAAGCTGAAATACCCCTGCGCTCCCGGTTGCAGCCGAGTCTCGCGGAAGACTTTTCCGTCAGGCTGCTTCAGGCGCAGGAACACCGGCTGGCCGCCGCCCTGCTTCGGCGCCGGTACCGGCTTGCCGTCGTTGTCGCGCAGCAGCGCGGAGATGCGCACCGTTTCGCCCGGGCGGTACAGGTCGCGCCCGGACCATGCGAACACGTCGAACCAGGCCTGCTCGCGGCCGGCCACGGCGAACTCGGACAGATCGAGCGCCGGCTGGTTGAACGGCAGCATCGACACGTCCTTGCCACGCGTGGCGACCAGCACATGGCCGGCATCCAGCGTGTAGTTCAGCAGCGCATTGCCGTTGCCGTCGGTCTTGCCGGCCAGGATGCTTTCGCCACGCGCATCCAGTACTTTCAGTTCGACGCTGCCGGTGGCGGTGCCGTCCTGCAGCGATGCCGTGTGGACGAACAGCTTGTCCTTGAAGGCGCGCGTGTGCAGGCCGATGTCGCTGACGGTGAAGAACGCGGTCTCGAATTCGCCGGCGAACTTGCCGGTGCGCTTCATCACCGCGAAATAGAGGCCAGGATCCTGCAACTCGCGGATGTCCTGGATCGGCAGGTAGGTCAGCACGCGCTCGTTGGGTTTGCCACCCAGCACGAAGCGGTTGAGATAGACCGGCTCAGCCAATTTACCCAGCGGCGTGTTGTCGCCGTAGTCACTGTCAAGGTCCCAGCTGCCGCGACGACCGCCACGCTGGTATTCGGCGAAGAATTTCGGCAGCTGCTTCTCGCTGACGCGCAGGAACTCCACGTCCACTTCCGGCACATTGATCGACACCACGGGCAGGCCGCGGCTCTCGCGCGCCGGCAGCACGCTGCCCTGCGAGGCGAAGCCCACGGCAGGATCCAGCTCGCCGGTGTGCACCTTGCGCGTGTCGTCCTTGCCCAGGCGCGTGCCGTCCGCGGCGGACAGGCCGGCCTTCAGGGTGACTTCGTAGTCCTTGGCCGCTTCCACCGAGGGGAAGCGCAGCACCAGGCCCTTGTCGTCCAGCACCCAGCTGCCCTTCACCACGGCGCCGTTGGCGTCCTTCACCACCAGCAACGCATCGAAGTCCTGCGAGCTGACCAAGGGACGGCTGAATTCCAGCGCGATGGCGAGGTCGCCGTCATGCTGGTCGGGATAGGCGCCGACCAGCGCAAAGCCTTCCACCCTCGCGGCCTGAGCCTTGATCGGCTCGCCGCTGGCTTCGGGCAACTGCCCGGACTCGTTGCGCTTGCAGCCGGCGAGTGCCGCCGCCGCGAGCAACCCAATAAAAAACGCGCGCATCCAGCAGTTGCGCGCGTTCTTCGTGTTCCGACGTACCGATCCCATGTGCTGTTCCCTGCCTTGGTCGTATCGGCAGTATAGAACGCAGGGATGAAAGTGGCGGGGTCATCCCCGCACACTTTCATGTGAATCGGTGATCAGGCTTCCGGTGGCATGTCGGTGACCTCGGGTGTCACGGCCACGACGCCGACAACGCCCTCGATGCCGTCCTCTTCGTCCAGCGAGGCATCCAGGCGTTCCACCGCCTGCAGCGTCTCGCCATCGGACAGGCGGATCAGGGTGACGCCCTGGGTGTTGCGACCGACCTGTGAGATCTCCGCTGCGCGGGTACGCACCAGGGTGCCGCCGTCGGAGATCAGCAGCACCTCGTGGTGATCGGACAGCTGGATGGCACCGACCAGCCGGCCGTTGCGTTCGGTGGTCTTCAGCGCGATCACGCCGCGAGTACCACGCCCCTTGCGCGGGTAGTCCGCCACCGGTGTGCGCTTGCCGTAGCCACGCTCACTGGCGGTCAGGATGTCGCCGTCGCCATCCACCACGACCAAGCTGACGACCTCGGAGCCTGCTTCGGGGATCGAGGGCACGCTGTCGGCATCGCCAGCCTCACCGTCGTCCTGGTCTCCCTCGACATCCGCATCCGCGCCCGCAACCAGGCGCATGCCACGCACGCCGGTCGCGGTGCGGCCCATCGCGCGGACCAGCGACTCGGAAAAGCGCACCGCACGGCCGTTGGACGCGAACAGCATCACGTCGCGCTCGCCGTCGGTCAGCGCCACGCCGACCAGCGCGTCACCTTCGTCGAGATTGATCGCGATCTTGCCGCGCGCCAGCTTGAAGGCGAATTCCGTCAACGGGGTCTTCTTGACGGTGCCGTTCCTGGTGGCGAAGAAGACGTAGCGGCCTTCTTCATAGGCGCGCACCGGCACCACCGCCTGCACCTTCTCGCCGGCTTCCAGCGGGATCCAGTTGATGATCGGGCGACCACGCGCGTTGGAGCCTGCTTCCGGCAACTGGTACACCGGCAGCCAGAACACCTTGCCGCTGCTGGTGAAGGTCAGCAACGTGTCGTGCGTATTGACCAGCCACAGCTGGTCGATGAAATCCTCTTCCTTGGTCGCCGCCGCGCTGCGACCACGGCCGCCGCGCTTCTGTGCCCGATAGGCGCTGGCGGGCTGGCGCTTGGCATAGCCCGCATGCGACAGCGTGACCACCATGTCTTCCGGCGCGATCAGGTCGAGGATGTCGAGGTCTTCCTCGCTGTGGCGGATCTCGCTGCGGCGCTCGTCGCCGAACTCGGCCTTGACGTTCAGCAGTTCGTCGCGGATCACCTGCAGCAGCACGTCCGGGTTCTCCAGGATGCGGATCAGGCCGGCGATGACCTCCAGCAACTGGCGGTACTCTTCGGTCAGCTTTTCCTGTTCCAGGCCGGTCAGGCGGTGCAGGCGCATTTCCAGGATCTGCGTGGCCTGCGCCTCGCTGAGCTGGTAGCGGCCGTCGACGAAACCGATCGCCGCCGGCAGGTCTTCCGGACGCGAGGCCTCGGCTCCGGTGGCCGCCAGCAACGCGCCGACCAGGCCCGGTTCCCAGGTCTTGGCCAGCATGCGCTCGCGCGCTTCCTGCGGATTGGCCGACGTCTTGATCAGCTCGATCATCTCGTCGATGTTGGCGAGCGCGACCGTCAGGCCTTCCAGGATGTGCGCGCGGTTGCGCGCCTTGCGCAGTTCGAAGATGGTCCGGCGGGTCACCACTTCGCGACGGTGGCGCACGAAGGCTTCCAGCATCTGCTTCAGGTTGAGCAGCTGCGGGCGGCCATCGACCAGCGCGACCATGTTGATGCCGAACACCGATTCCATCGGCGTCTGCAGGTACAGGTTGTTGAGGACGACCTCGGCGGATTCGCCGCGCTTGACCTCGATGTAGATGCGCATGCCGTCCTTGTCGGACTCGTCGCGCAGCTCGCTGATGCCTTCGAGCTTCTTTTCCTTCACCAGCTCGGCGATCTTCTCGATCAGCCGGGCCTTGTTCACCTGGTACGGGATCTCGGTGACGATGATCGACTCGCGGCCGTTGTCGTCGTTGACCTCGATGTCGGCCTTGGCGCGCATGCGCACGCGGCCGCGGCCGGTGCGGTAGCCGGCGATGATGCCGGCGGTGCCGTTGATGATGCCGCCGGTGGGGAAGTCCGGACCGGGGATGTACTGCATCAGCCCGTCGACATCCAGTTCCGGGTTGTCGATCAGCGCGATCAGGCCGTTGACCACTTCCGACAGGTTGTGCGGCGGGATGTTGGTGGCCATGCCCACCGCGATGCCGGCCGAACCATTGACCAGCAGGTTCGGGAAGCGCGTCGGCAGAACCGTCGGCTCCTGTTCCTTCTCGTCGTAGTTGGGCTGGAAATCGACGGTTTCCTTGTCGATGTCCGCCAGCAGCTCATGGGTGAGCTTGGCCATGCGGGCTTCGGTGTAACGCATGGCGGCCGCGGAGTCGCCGTCGACCGAACCGAAGTTGCCCTGGCCATCGACCAGCATGTAGCGCAGCGAGAACGGCTGCGCCATGCGCACCAGCGTGTCGTACACCGACTGGTCGCCGTGCGGGTGGTACTTACCGATCACGTCGCCGACGATGCGGGCGGACTTCACGTGCGGCTTGTTGGCGTGGTTGCCCAGTTCGTTCATCGCGAACAGGACGCGCCGGTGGACGGGCTTCAGGCCATCGCGGACATCCGGGAGCGCGCGCCCCACGATCACGCTCATGGCGTAATCCAGGTAGCTGCGGCGCATCTCGTCTTCGAGGTTGACGGGGATGATTTCCTTGGCGGTATCGGCCATTCGGGTTCCGTGTTTCTTTGGTTGTCTCGGGCCGAATCCGGGCCAACACCTTCCCGGCCGGGACAAGTCCGGCGGGGCAGGATCGGGCGGGGATTCCGGCAGGTTCTGCAGCCTGCGGAGTGTATCACAGACACCCCATCCAGCGGGCCGTTTCACTCAGAGAAACAAGCACTTATGACTGCACCGGCCGGCGCGCGGGAACATCGGTGCGACGACTGTCGGGATCGTGGTGGGCCTGAAACGAAAAAGCCCGGCCAAGGCCGGGCTTTTTCGTTGGAACTGGTGGGCGGTACAAGTTTCGAACTTGTGACCCCTGCCGTGTGAAAGCAGTGCTCTACCGCTGAGCTAACCGCCCGAAATCATCGGGGCGCGAATGATAAGCGCGGACCGGGGGGGCGGTCAACGCGCCCGCGGTCAGCGATCCTTGGTGTCGCAAAGGGCGCTGACCCGGCGCGGTGACGCGAAGCAGTCGCTGCGCGCCTCCGGCCAGAAGTCGCGGAACACCGCATGCGTCGGCACCCGGTCCAGCAGTTCGCCCGGCTCAAGGAAGCGGTACAGCGCCGCCAGCGACCGTACTTCGATCGGCGACACCCGCCGCAGGATGTGCTCCGGCCCCAGTTGCTGGGGGTGCTCCAACCCCGCCGCGCACAGCATGTCGCGCAGCGCCTTCAAGGTGTTGTCGTGGAACTGCTGCACGCGCACCGACTTGTCGCCGACGTCCAGATGCTTCCAGCGCGCAGGATCCTGGGTGGCCACGCCGGTCGGACAGCGGTCGTTGTGACAGCTCTGCGACTGGATGCAGCCCAGGGCGAACATGAAACCGCGGGCGGCATTGCACCAGTCGGCTCCCATCGCCATGGTACGGGCGATATCGAAGCCACTGATGATCCTGCCGGCCGCGCCGATCCGGATGCGGTCGCGCAGGTTCAAGCCGACCAGCGTGTTGTGCACCAGCAGCAAGGCCTCATGCATCGGAACGCCGACGTGGTCGATGAACTCCGCGGGCGCCGCGCCGGTGCCGCCTTCCGCGCCGTCCACCACGATGAAGTCCGGCAGCAGGCCGGTTTCGTGCATCGCCTTGGCAATGCCGAACCATTCCCACGGATGCCCGATCGCCAGCTTGAAGCCCGTCGGCTTGCCGCCCGACAGCTCGCGCAGGCGGGCGACGAACTGCAGCAGTTCGACCGGCGTGGAGAACGCCGAGTGCTTCGCGGGTGAGACGCAGTCGTGCCCCATCGGCACGCCTCGCGTGGCCGAGATTTCCGCACTGACCTTGGCCGCCGGCAGCACGCCGCCATGACCCGGCTTGGCTCCCTGGGACAGCTTCAGTTCGATCATCTTCACCTGCGGCGAATGCGCGTTCTCGACGAAGCGCTCCTCGCTGAAGCGGCCCTGCTCGTCGCGGCAACCGAAGTAGCCTGAGCCGATTTCCCACACCAAATCCCCACCCTTCTCGCGGTGGTAGGGCGAGATCGAGCCTTCGCCTGTATCGTGGTAGAAATTGCCGCGCCGCGCGCCTTCGTTCAGCGCGCGCACGGCATTAGCCGACAACGAACCAAAACTCATCGCCGAAATATTGAACACGCTGGCCGAATACGGTTGCGCGGTACCGGCGCCGATCACCACGCGGAAGTCGTGCGAATCCACGTGCGCCGGCGCCATCGAATGGTTGATCCATTCATAGTCCACGCCGTAGACGTCCTGCTGGCTGCCGAATGGCACCACGTCACTGACGCCTTTCGCGCGCTGGTAGACCAGTGCGCGCTGCTGGCGCGAGAACGGCACTTCCGCCGTGTCGCCCTCGATGAAGTACTGGCGGATCTCGGGACCGACGGATTCCAGTCCATAGCGGAAGTGCGCCAGCACCGGATAGTTGCGCCGCAGGGTGCTGCGGGTCTGCAGCACGTCCCATGTGCCCAGCAGCGCCAATCCACCGAACACCGCGACGCCCCACCATGCTCCCGGCCACATCGACGCGAACGCCAGTGAAGCGGCGGCCAGCAACACGCAGACAACAAAGGCGAGGTAACGCTGCATCCGGCAGTCTCCCGTGGGCCAGCCACGATTCTATGCCATGCCCTGCGACCGCATGCCGCAGCGATCCCGCGGGGTTGATCCGGATCAATGCCCGGCGAAGCGCACAGTGCGACGTTGGCACCACCACAACCGGGGAGAACACGACATGCATCCGATCCTGCGCGAGATCCTGATGGAGCCCGTGGGCTGGCTGGCCATCGGCGGCAGCATCGTCATGGTGGGGATCGGCGCCTTCGTGGCGCTGTTCGTGCGTCGCAAGGTGCGCGAGGAAGAGAAAAAGCGGCAGCGCTGAGGCGACAACGCCGCGGTGGTGCCCGGAGCCGGAATCGAACCGGCATGGCCTCGCGGCCGGCGGATTTTAAGTCCGATGCGTCTACCAGTTTCGCCATCCGGGCATGCGGATAGCCTGCCTCAGTCGCGCCGCATTGGAAAGCGCTGGCGTGAGCCGCTCGCCGCACGGACGCAAAAAGAAGAAGCCCCGCATGCGGGGCTTCTTCCGTGCTCCCGGAGGAGCGCATATGGAGCGGGAAAAGGGACTCGAACCCTCGACCCCGACCTTGGCAAGGTCGTGCTCTACCAACTGAGCTATTCCCGCATTGGGAGATCGTTGCGATCCCCGGATCTGGAGGCCTGGGTCGGAATTGAACCGGCGTACGCGGATTTGCAGTCCGCTGCATAACCACTCTGCCACCAGGCCGGTGGCGACCACGCCAGACTGGCGCAATCACGACGCCTTTTCAAGCGTCCTGCAACACAAAGCCCCGCGAACGGGGCTTTGGGAACCATCCTTTTCAGGACGAAATCTGGAGCGGGAAAAGGGACTCGAACCCTCGACCCCGACCTTGGCAAGGTCGTGCTCTACCAACTGAGCTATTCCCGCGTCGAGAAGGACGAAATTGTAGCGTCTTGTTTTGGCATGTCAACACTCTTTTCCTCGCCGTTGCGCAGGATCGGCCATGCCGCGAGCAGGTACTGGATGCCCGACCACAGTGTCAGCAGGGCCGCGATGGCGAGCAGCCAGTCGCCGAGCAGGAACACCCACCGCCCCATCCAGATATCACCCAGCACCTGTTTGCCGGGGGTGGACGCATACAGCAGACAGGACAGCGCCACCATCTGCACGATGGTCTTGATCTTGCCAAGCGCAGCCACCTTGACCGTCGCGCGCTGGCCCAGTTCGGCCATCCATTCACGCAACGCGGAAACCGCGATCTCGCGACCGACGATGACCGCTGCCCAAATGGCCATCCACATGGTCGGGTTGTCCTGCACGATCAGGAACAGCGACACCGCCACCATCAGCTTGTCGGCCACCGGATCGAGGAACGCGCCGAAAGCGGAGTACAGGTGGTAGCGACGCGCGATCCAGCCATCCAGCCAGTCGGTGACCGCCGCCAGCACGAAGATGAACGCAGCCGCGAAGTTGGTCCACGAGTACGGCAGGTAGAACACCAGCACCAGCACCGGGATCAGCACGATCCTGAGCAACGTGAGCCAGGTGGGGACGGTCAACTTCATCGCAGGCTTACTCGGTTCCAGCCTCGGGCATCGGCAGCCCGTGCAGGTTAGCGTAGATTCGCTCTGCCAGTGCGGCATTCACGCCTTCCACGCGCGCGATTTCATCGGCGCCAGCGGCCTTGAGGCCCGCCAATCCTCCGAAATGCTTGAGCAGGCTGGCACGCCGCCGCGGGCCGATGCCGGGAATGTCTTCCAACTTGCTGGTCATGCGCGCCTTCTGGCGCTTGCCGCGATGACCTGTGATCGCGAAACGGTGCGCTTCGTCGCGCACCTGCTGGATCAGTTGCAATGCCGGCGACGCGGCGCCGGGCCGTATTTCCCGTCCGTCAGGCAGCACCAGCGTCTCGTGGCCGGCACGACGCTCGACGCCCTTGGCGACGCCGACCAGCACCACCCCGTCCACGCCAAGGTCGGCGAGCGCAGCCTGGGCCTGGGCCAGCTGGCCCGCACCCCCGTCGATCAGCAGGACATCGGGCAGTACCCCGCCCTCTTCCACCGCACGCCGGAAACGGCGCTCGATGGCCTGGTGCATGGCCGCGAAATCATCGCCCGGCGTGATGCCGGTGATGTTGTAGCGCCGATACTGGGAGCGCACCGCACCGTTGGCATCGAAGACCACGCACGACGCCACCGTGGCTTCGCCCATCGTGTGGCTGATGTCGAAGCATTCGATGCGCTTGGCGACGTCAGGCAGCGCGAGCAGCTCTTTCAGTGCTTCGCTGCGCGCAGTCTGTGCGTTGCGACTGCCCAGCTCGGTCACCAGGGCGATTTCGGCGTTGCGCTTCGCGAGATCCAGATAGCCGGCGCGTTCGCTGCGGACGTTCCACTTCAACTGGACTTTGCGGCCCGCCGCCGAGGCCAGCGCATGCTCGATCAGTTCCGCTTCCGGAATCTCGCGATCAAGGACGATCTCCTGCGGCGCGGGTTGCTCGGCGTAGTACTGCGACACGAACGCACCCAGCACCTCCTCCGCACTGTCCTCGCCATTGGTTTTCGGGAAGAACGTGCGCGTGCCCAGGTTGCGGCCGTCGCGGAAGGCCAGCAGCAGTACGCAGGCGTGGCTGCCCTGCATGGCACAGGCGAGCACGTCCAGGTCGGCGGCATGCCCATCCACGTACTGGCGCGCCTGCAATGTGCGGATCGACGCCACCAGGTCGCGCAGGCGGGCTGCCTTTTCGAATTCGAGCTCCGCGCTGGCCTGTTCCATCGCCGTGCCGAGCTCGCGCGTGAGTTCGTCGCTGCGCCCGTCCAGGAACAACGTCGCGCGACGTACCGATTCCGCGTAGTCCGCTTCTTGCACCAGCCCCACGCACGGCCCGCTGCAGCGGCCGATCTGGTACTGCAGGCACGGGCGGGAGCGGTTGCGGAACACGCTGTCCTCGCAGTTGCGGATACGGAACAGCTTCTGCATCAGGTTCAGCGTTTCGCGAACCGCGACCACGCTGGGATACGGGCCGAAATAACGCCCCGGCACCGCGCGTGCACCGCGATGGAATGCGATACGCGGCCATTCCTCGCGCGTGAGCAGCACGTAGGGATAACTCTTGCCGTCGCGCAGCAGCACGTTGTAGCGCGGCGTCAGCGACTTGATCAGCTGGTTCTCCAGCAGCAGCGCTTCGGCTTCCGTGCGGGTGACGGTCACGTCCATGCGCACGACCTGCGACAGCATCGACAGGATGCGCGGCGACTTGGGCGAGCTGTTGAAGTAGCTGGCCACGCGCTTGCGCAGCGCGCCGGCCTTGCCGACGTACAGCAGGGCATCGTCTGCGGCGTACATGCGGTACACACCGGGTGCCGTGCTCAAGCCGGCAGCGAACGCCTTGCCGTCGAATTCCGCCTGGGGACTGCCGCTCATTCGTCGATCGGAACGTGGCTCAATTCGCCGGTGGCGATATCGTAGCGCAGCACCGCGTGTGCATCCGTCTCCGCGATCCATACCGCGCCTGCGGCGACGGAAAGACCCGCCGGGCCATGCAGGGCCCGGGGCAGCGCCACGGTGGTGAGTTCGCCGCCACCCAGGCGCAGCGTGCGCAGGCTGCCGTTGCCACTGTCGGCAATCCACATGACGGGGGCATCGGGACTCAGTGCGATGGCCTGCGGGTGCTGGAGGCGCGCGCGGTCACGCGGGCCGTCCTCGGCACCGAACGTCCACGCGCCCTGCCCGATCAGCGTCTGCACCGTATCGCCACGCAACTGCATGGAGCGCACCGCCGAGCCGACCGCATCGCAGACATAGAGCGTCTGCAGCACGGCTGCCAGACTTGCCGGCTGCGCGAAGGCCGCCATCGGCCCGCTGCCATCGCGGACATCGAGTTGCCCGGAGCCCGCGCGCGCGCGGATCTCGCGCGTGCCCAGGTCGTAGCTCCACACCCGGTTGTCGCCCGCCATTGCGAGGAAGATCTGGTTGTTGTTCACCACCAGTGCCTGCGGTTGGTTGAGCGCCACGTTGCGGGGCGCGGCGACCACGCCCTCGACCGGTTCGCCTGCACGGCCGTTGCCGCAGAGGGTATCCACGGTGCTCGTGGGCAGGTTGATACGCCGCAGGGCATGGTTCCCGGTGTCCGCCACGTATAGCGATTCGCGCACCAGTGCCAGCCCTTGCGGACGGCGGAAAGCCGCGTGATTGAGCTCGCCGTCGGCGAGGTCGGGGGTGCCCATGCCGAACTGCCGGATCACCCGCCCCAGATGATTGCACTCGAGCACGCGGTGGTGGCCGCTGTCGGCGACGAACAGGCGGTCAGGCGTGGCCACCAGTCCGGCGGGGAAGCACAACGGCATCCGGGGTTCCGGTCGGGCTTCCCGGAACGTCCGCAGATCATCGTCCGGCGGCACATGCAGTCCGTCACACAGGCGCGCGATGTGCCGCTCCAGTTCGGCCAGTCCATCCGCACCCACGACCCTATGCTGGACCTGACCCTCGCCATCGATCAGCAGTACCGTCGGCCACGATTCCACTCCGAAGCGCTGCCACGCCACCCAATCGGCGTCGTGCGCCAGCGGCAGCCCGTTACCGTGCCGGCGCAGGCGCTTCAGGGCGCTGTGCGGGTCGCGCTCGCTGTCGAAGCGTGGCACATGGATGGCCAACGCCTGTAGCCGACCCAGGTGACGCGCCTGAAGTACAGCCAGATCGTTGAGCCGCTGCGCGCACCAGGCCGAGGCGCTGTTGACGAAGGCCAGCGCGACGATGCGCCCCCGTTGCTCATGCAGCGTGGTCGCCGGCGCATTGAGCCACTGCAGGGCGCGAGGCAGTTCGGGGGCCAAGGTCATGTCCGTCATCTTCCCTGATTATGCCCAAGTCTCATTCCGGGGAGAGCCGGGCCACGACCGCTTGTGCGGCGGAATCGACCAGTCGCCAGACCCGCTGGAAGTCCTCCGGCCCGCCCGTATAGGGGTCCGGCACTTCGCCTCCGGCCTGCACGCCGGCCCATTCCAGTAACAGCACCACCCGGTCGCGCCGGGTCGCAGGCGCGATCTGCAACACGTCGCGCAGGTTCGCGCGGTCGGCGCAGAGCAGCCAGTCGAAAGTATCGAAATCGCGTGCGGACAGCTGACGCGCGCGCTGCTTGCCGATATCGACGCCATGGTCGCGGGCGCAGGCGATGGCGCGGCGATCCGGCGATTCACCGGCGTGCCAGCCACCGGTACCGGCCGAATCCACCTCTACCTGACCGGCCAGCGGCGACGCCCCCAGCCGGGCGCGCAGCGCGCCTTCGGCCATGGGAGAGCGACAGATGTTGCCCAGGCATACGACCAGCAGCTTCACTGTTCCGCGCCCTTCAGGATGGATTCCGCGCGGGCAAGGTCTTCGGGGGTATCCACGCCAGGCGGAAACGGCTCGGGCGTCAGCGCCACGGCGATCCGGTGGCCGGCTTCGAGTGCCCGCAACTGCTCCAGCGATTCGACCAGTTCCAGCCCGCCGGGTGGCATCTGCGAGAACCGGCGCAGGAAACCGGCGCGATAGGCGTAGATGCCGATGTGGCGCAACCACTGGCCGGCAGGAAGAGCATCGCGCGACTGCGCGAAGGCATCTCGGTGCCAGGGGATCGGCGCGCGACTGAAGTACAGCGCATCGCCATTGGCGGCACGCACCAGCTTGACCGCATTCGGATCGAACAACGTGGCAGCGTCGTCGATGTGCACCGCCAGCGTCGCCATCTCCGCGCCACTGGACGCCAGCGTATCGGCAACCGCCCGGATGCCGGCCGGTGGCGCGAACGGTTCGTCGCCCTGCAGATTCACCACCAGCGCATCGTCGGCCCATCCGGCGATGTCCGCGCACTCCGCGAGGCGATCGCTGCCCGATGCATGCCGTTCGGATGTCATCGCCACGCGCACTTCGGTGGCCTGCAATGCGTCACGGATGCGGATGTCGTCCGTGGCAACCCAGACTTCCCGCGCACCAGCGACCAGCGCGCGGCGCGCCACATGGACGACCAGCGGCGTGCCGCCGAGGAGGCGCAGCGGTTTGCCGGGCAGCCGCGACGCGGCATAGCGGGCAGGAATGGCGACGATGAAATCGGTCATCGGGATCCGGATCGGGTCAGGGATGAAGGGAGTTGTCTACTTCGCATCCGCTGCCGGCGGACGCATGCGGCCCAATCGGTCCAGCAATGCGATCCAGAACGCCTCCGGCAGCTTCGCCGTCACCGGCACGCTGTAGAACCAGTTGTTGGCGAACGCGGCGCACTTCACCGCATCCTTCTCGGTCATGAGGACCGGCAGTTCGCTGCCGAACGCGAAATCTTCCGCACGGTACGCATGATGGTCCGCGAATGCATGCGGCACCACGCCCAAGCCCCGCCGCCTCAACATGGCGAAGAAACGGGCGGGATTGCCGATGCCGGCCACCGCATGCACGCGCTGGCCGGCAAAGCTCGCCAGCGGTTTCGGCCGGCCACCCTGCAAGGGGAGCGCGTCATCGGCCTGCAACTGCATCGGCCATTCGCCGAAGGCTGCCGTGTCATCGGACGAGGGCAGGTTCACTACCCGGAACCCGCACGTCGCCGCGCGCGCCACGGGCTCTCGCAGGGGACCGGCGGGCATGAGCCGTCCATTGCCATAACGGCGCGCACCATCGATCACCTCGATCTCCACGTCGCGCTGCAGGCGATAGTGCTGCAGTCCGTCGTCGCAGATCACCACGTCGCAACCGGCCGCCACCAGGGCCTTGGCCGCCGCGACACGATCACGGTCCACGCGCACCCGCGTGCCGGTATGCCGCGCGATGAGGACGGGCTCATCCCCCCCTTCTTCGGGCGGAGTCGCTGCATCCACCCAGCGCGCCTGCGCTCCGTCGCGGCGGCCGTAACCGCGGCTCGCCACACCCGGCCTGAAACCCGCCGCGCGCAGTCGCTCCACCAGCGCGATGGTCAGCGGCGTCTTGCCGGTGCCGCCGGCCGTGATGTTGCCCACCACGATGACCGGCACGCCTATCCGTCGATGGCGCAGCAGCCCAGCCCGGTACAGCCACCTGCGCAGGGCAACCAGCACGCCGTATCCGCCCGCGAGCGCACGGGCCCACAGGGGCACCGGCCCGTCGCCAAACCAGTAATCCGGCGGTTGCGGCATCGCGCGGTGGCTCACCCCGCCTCACCCTCGCGGAACTGCATCTGGTGAAGATGCGCGTAAAGGCCGCCTCGTGCCAGCAGTTCCGCGTGCGTGCCCTGCTCGACCAGGCGGCCCTGGTCCAGTACGAGCACCTGGTCGGCGTGCTCGATGGTCGACAGGCGATGCGCGATGACCAGCGTAGTGCGGTCCGGCATCAACTTCTGCAGGGCGTTCTGCACCAGCCGCTCGGACTCGTTGTCGAGCGCGGCCGTGGCCTCGTCTAGGATCAGGATCGGCGCGTCCTTCAACATCGCGCGGGCGATCGCCAGGCGTTGGCGCTGGCCACCGGACAGGCGGCCCCCCTTGTTGCCGATCGGCGCCTGCATGCGCTCGGGCATCTCCTGCACGAATTCCATCGCGTTGGCGCCTCGGACCGCCTCTTCCATCGCCGTGGCCTCGGCTCCCTGCAGCTCGCCATACGCCACGTTCGCAGCCACGGTACCGTCGAACAGCATCACCTGCTGCCCCACCAGCGCGATCTGCCGGCGCAGGTCCGCGAGCCGGTAGTCCTGCAGCGGATAGCCGTCGAGCAGGATCTGGCCGGATTCGGCCTCGTAGAAGCGCGGGATCAGCTTGATCAGCGTCGACTTGCCGCTGCCGGAGCGCCCGACGATGGCGGTGACGGTGCCCGGGCGTGCGGTGAAACTGATGCCCTCCAGCGCCGGCCGGCTCTGGCCGGGATAGCGCGTGGTGATATCGCGGAATTCGAGCAGTCCCTTCGAGCGCTCGAGCGCGCGGCTGCCGGTATCCCGCTCGTCCTCGGCGTCGAGCACGGAAAACAGCCGCTGTGCCGAAGCGACGCCACGCTGCAGCATGTTCTGCACGTTGGTCAGCTGCTTGAGCGCCGGGATGATCGCCATCATCGAGATCATCAGCGTGACGAAGCCGCCCGCCGTCAGCCGGCCCGCCATCGCTTCGCGGCCGGCGAAGAACAGCAGCAGCGCCAAGCCGATCGCGCCCATCAACTGCACCATCGCCGAGGAGACGCTGCGGGTGGCTTCGACCTTCATCGCCAGCTTCAGGTTCGCGTTCGCCAGACCTTCGTAGCGTGCCAACTCGCTGCCCTGGGCGCCGTAGACCTTGACTTCCTGCTGATTGGACAGCGTCTGGTCCGCAGCCTGCATCATCTCGGCGCCACTTTCCTGGATGCGGTGGCTGATGCGCCGGTAACGCTTCGCCACCTTGTCCATGATCCACGCCAGCGGCGGGGCCATGATCAGGATCGCCAACGTGACCTGCCAACTGGTCCAGAACATCACCACCAGCGCGGCGATGATCTGTAGCACCTGCTGCAGCATGACCTTCATCGCATCGACGGCGGCCTGCGCCATCTGATCGGCGTCGGATCCCAGTCGGACCAGCATGGCCGGCACGGGTTCGGTATCGAAGCGCAGGCCCGGCAACCGCAGGTACTTGCCGAGCACGTTCACGCGCACGTCGCGCGCGATGCTGCGCGCCGCCTTGCCCATGCCCATGTCGGTGACATAACCGGCGATGCCGCGGATGATGAACAGGCCCACGATGGCCAGCGGCAGCAACAGGCTCTTGGCCTTGTCGCGATCGATGAAGGTCTCGTTGACCACCGGTTCCATCAGCTTGCTGAACGCGCCGCCCGCCGCTGCCTCGATCAGCATGCCGACAGCGGCCAGCGCCAGCAGCCCGCGGTATGGCCTGGCAAAGCCCATCAGCCGCTTGTAGACCTGCCAGGCAGAGCCGTCGCGGCTCACTTCTTCGCCTCCGGCGCGGTAGCGATGTTGATTTTCCGGAAACCCAGCTGACCCAGCGCATCCAGCGCCGTCACCACCGCCTGGTGCGGCGTGCGCGCATCGGCACGCAACAGCACGGGGCGGCCACGGTCACTGCCCGCCACCTGCTGCAGCGTCTGCTTCAGGGCATCGATGTCGGGGCGGAGGACTTCATGCTCGTCCACGAAATAGCGCCCGTCGGCGTTGATGAGCACACTCAGCGCCTTGACCTGCGCTGCCACCGGCTCGCCATTGGCGCTCGGCAGCTGGAGTTGCAACATCGAGCGTGCATCGAATGTGGTGGTGATGACGAAGAAGATGATCAGCACCAGGATCACGTCGATCAACGGTACGAGGTTGATCTCGGGCTCTTCCTGCGCGCGGTCGTCGCGGATGCGCATGCGCAGGCCTCAGACGCTGGCAGGTGCCGGCGCGGCCACGCCGGACGGGCGCGCCACCGGGCGGGTGTGGCGGGCTTCCAGCGCATCGACCAGCGCCGTGGCTTCCTTCTCCATCTCCATCACGTAACCGGTGACCTTGCCGCGGAAATACCGGTGGAACAGCAGCGCCGGGATGGCCACGATCATGCCCGCCGCAGCGCACACCAGTGCCTTGCCGATGCCGCCCGCCAGCGCGTTGACATCGCCCACGCCACTGTCCTGGATGCCCAGGAACATCTGGATCATGCCCACCACGGTGCCCAGCAGACCCAGCAGCGGACCGGCGGACGCGATGCTGCCGAGGGCGTTGAGGAACTTTTCCATCCGGTGGACGACATGCCGGCCGGTGTCCTCGATGCGCTCGCGAATCTGCTCGCGCGGCTTGTTGCGCACATCCAGCGCCGCCGCCAGCACTTCGCCCAGGGGCGAGTTGCGGCGCAGCGAGTCGATGTGCGCCGCCTCCAGTTGCCCGCGGCCGGCCCAGGCACGGACTTCCTCACCCAGGCCGGGCGGCAGGATTTCCTTTCGGCGCAGCGACCAGAAGCGTTCCACTACGATGGCCAGGGCCAGTATGCCGAGCAGCAGCAGCGGGATCATCGGCCAACCGCCGGCCTTCACCAGTTCCAGCACGTTCAGTCCTCCGGCACATCGGGCCGTCCTTCTTCCAGCCGATAGGATAGCCCACCGGCCCGCTGGCGCCGCACGGCGTCCCACCAGCGCGGCCGGTCGTGACGCCGTTCACGCACGCGCAACCCATCGCCACCCAGCCATACGCGAAGTGCGCCGCCGGACTGCGTGTCAAGCAACTCCCCGCCCCGTGCCTGCCACCTAGCCACTACCTCTGCGCGTGGATGCCCGAACCGGTTGCCAGCCCCGCTGGAATTCACGACAAGCCGGGGCGACGTGGCGGCCACAAACGCCGGATCGGATGAGCCGGCACTGCCGTGATGCGGCAGAACGATGACCTCCGACCTGAGCGAGCCCGCATCACGGTGGACCAGTCCACGCTCGACGATGGCGCCGATGTCCCCCGGCAGCAGGACGCCCCCATGCGGCGTGTCCATCTTCAGTACGCAGCTCGCCTCGTTGCCCAGGTACGGAAAGTAGAGGCCGGGATGCAGGAAGCTGAAGCGCACGCCGTCCCACGTCCATGACGCGCCCGCCACGCAAGGCGCCCGCGCATCCAGCGGGCTGCCTGGAGGCGCCAGCACTGCCTGTACCGGAAAGGCATCGCGGACGGCATCGGCGCCGCCGGCATGGTCGTTGTCGGCATGACTGATCACCATCGCGTTCAGGCGCGACACCCCCAGTGCCCGCAGAGCCGGCACCACGGCCCGCTCGCCCGCATCGAAACCTTCCTCGACGGCGGGCCCTGCATCGAACAGCAAAGCATGGTGCGCGGTGCGCACCAGCACGGCCAGTCCTTGCCCCACGTCGACGACCACCAGCTCGACTTCGCCCTCGCGCGGCAACTCGCGATCCGGCCACAGCAATGGCAGCCACAGCAGCAGCGCCAGCGATTTGCCTGGCACACCACGCGGCAACAGCAGCCAGAAACCACCGCCCAGTGCCAGCCAGAGCGCCCAGGTGCGACCTTCGGGCAGCCACCACAACGCATGGGGATGTTTTGCCATGCCTTCGAAGAGCACCCAGCTCCACTCGAAACAGGTCGCTGCGGCACGCCATGCCCACGCGCCCGCACCCGCATGCGCCGTTTCCAGCCCCGTCCCGAGCAAGGACAGCGGCACCACCACCAGGCTCCACCATGGAATAGCAACCAGGTTGGCCACCGGGCCTACGAGCGAAGCCTGGCCGAACAGCACGACGATAAAGGGCAGCAGGCCTACCGTAGCCACTCCCTGGGCTGGCAGGAACGCCCGCGCCCAATGCTGGGAGACCGGCAGACACCACGCCAGCCACGCCACACCACCGAAGCTCAGCCAGAAACCTGCCGCCAGCAGCGACAATGGATCGAACACCAGCACCGCCAGCATCGCCAGCGCCAATGCGTCGACCAGCCGCACATGGCGCCGCGCCAGCCGCGCCATCACCACCACCGCGATCATCAGCACGGTGCGTACCGTCGGCAGCGCGAAGCCGGCGACTGCGGCGTATCCCAGCGCGCCCGCCAATGCCCATGCGCCTGCCGCCTGCGGACGCGGGATTTTTCGCGACAGCGCTGGAAACAGCCTCCACATCCCTGCCCCGCCAAGGGCGAAGAATCCCGCCACGAGCCCCACATGGAATCCTGAGATCGCGATGAGATGGGTCAGTCCCGTGGCACGCAGCACCTGCCAGTCGGCATCATCCAGTCCCCGCGTGTCCCCCAGCGCCAGCGCCTGTACGAAACGCGCCGACCGACCTCGCATCGCATGTCCCATCCTGTCGGCCATGTCACTGCGCAAGGTATCGATACCCCGCCCCGGCGACAGTCGGCGCGCATGCGTGGCATTGCGCACATAGCCCATCGCGCTGATGCGCTGCGCCGCGGCATGGCGTTCGGCATCCACGCCGCCGGGATTGGCCAGCCCGCGCGGCGCTCGCACGCGAACCTCGAACTGCCAACGCTCGCCGGCACCCAACTGCGTGCGCGGCCCCGGCTCCGTCGCACCGAAATCGTCGTACCACGCCAACCTGACCTGCCGGCCACGCAGTGGCGCGGGTTGCTGCTCAGTATCGTCAATGCGCAGCAGGAAGCGGGTTCGCCGCGCTTGCGGGTCCGGCAGGCCGACCACCTGTCCGCTCACCAGTACGTCGCGCCCTTCCCACGCCACCGGCAGCTGCGCACCGAGGCTCCATGCCGCATGCAGCCCTGCCCATCCGATACCGGCCAGCCCTGCGCCGAGCCAACGCCAGCGGGAAGGCCAAAACCACCCGGCGAGCCCGAACACGAGCGCGCATCCCAGGAGAGCCACCGCCGGCAAAACAGGACGCCAGAGCATGACGACCATGCCAAGCAGCAAGGCCGCCGTGCACGCGGGCCCGAACGGCGGCAACGGCAGCTTCCGCATGCCCGTCGGTTCCATGTCAACGATCCAGCGGACTGAGCACCGCACCAGCACCCCGGTTGAGGACGTGCGTGTAGATCTGGGTGGTCGCGACATCCTTGTGCCCGAGCAGTTCCTGCACGGTACGGATGTCGTAGCCACTTTCGATCAGGTGGGTGGCGAACGAGTGGCGCAGCGTGTGCGCGGTGACCGGCTTGGCGATACCCGCCGCGATCCGTGCACGCTTGATTGCCCGCGCCAGCATCGCCTCGTCCAGGTGGTGCCGCCGCCATCGCTCATCCCTCGGGTCCAGACTGAGGTTCCGCGCAGGAAACACATACTGCCATCCCAGTTCGCGCCCGGCGCCCGGGTACTTGCGCGAAAGGGCATGCGGCAACCAGACCTCTCCCGCACCCTGCGCAAGATCCTGCTGGTGCAGGACGTGCACACGCTCTACCTCCGCCTGCAACGCAGGTACCAGCGACGCGGGCAGGACCGTCCGGCGGTCCTTGCCACCCTTGCCCTCGCGCACGGTGATCTCGTTGCGGGCGAAGTCGACATCCTTCACACGTACGCGAATCCCTTCCATCAACCGCATCCCGCTGCCGTACAGCAGCCGGGCAAGCAGCGCCATGCGCCCATCCATGTGGGCCAGCAAAGCGCGCACCTCCGACTGCGAGAGTACCGTGGGAACACGCAACGGCCGCTTGGCTCGCACCACATCGTCCATCCACGCGAGTTTCAGGCCCAGGACCTCGCGATACAGGAACAGCAACGCGGACAGCGCCTGGTTCTGCGTACTCGCCGCCACCCTGCCTTCGACCGCCAGGTCCGTCAGGAACGCCTCGACCTGCGTCGCCCCGAGCTCGCGCGGATGACGTTTGTCGTTAGCCAGAATGAATCGCCGGATCCACCCCAGGTAAGCCCGCTCGGTACGCAAGCTGTAATGACCCACGCGCAACCTGCGCGTGACTTCCTCCATCAACCCCGCGCGCCCCACCGCCCCCGAACCCGATACCGCCCCGTCTACCGGCTGATATTCCATAGCTCCCGCATTCCATGCGACTAGTGCAGGCAACGTCGCATGTGAAGCTCACGCAAGCCATCGGGCAAGCGATTGAACCAGCATAGGAAAACCCCGATTGACGCCCACAAGGCAAGCCTGAATACTCCGCGTTATCACCCCGAAATGGGGTCTACTAGGTGTTATGCGTGGGTAGGTGTGTTGGTGTTGTCGGCTTCGGCGATGATGCAACTTCTGCCCCGATTCTGGCTTAGGCGTTGATCGCCCGCTGATGTGTCCGACTCACTCGCGCTCCCCTGCTTCGCTTCACTCGGCTTCGGACGCATCGTGTTCGCGCCGCTCGGCAAAGGATGGCTTCATGGCTTACGGATTGGCGGCGCTTTCGGCTTCGGTCCTTGCTGGCCTCGACCCGTGCCGTGCGGACGGATGCTTTGTCCGTGCTCCCTGGTCTCCCGGGCCCGTTGCGGGCCGCTGGCTTCGGGTTTACCTTGGAGCGCATAACAGTTCGTTCAAGCCGAACCCGCTTCGCGGGTCGGCTTAACTCAGGTGTTAGGCGGTAATTGTCCAAAGTTGTTCGGCGGTTCTTGCTTCGGGCACTTTGTGTGAAGTTTCCTACACCGGCTTCGGCGGCAACCCGCGGCCAGCAGTCCTGGTAAAGCTTCGCGTCCCAGTTGCTGATAGTGTTCGGCTAGCGGTGGCGGCGGGGCATCAAGCATCACGTTAAACCGGCAATCTTCCGCCTAACAGTTCATTCAAGCCGAGCCCGCCTCGTTACGGCACCGAGCGGACAGTTGATCGGGCGGGCCGGCTTAATTCAATCGTTAGGCCCAAGATCATTTCCCCGTGAAGTACAAGCTCATCAAATCCATGGCGCATAACTGGAGCCACTCCTTCATGAGTGGCATGAACTACGTTGATGGCGACTTCGTGTTTGAGGACATGTACCAGCTCGCCCGTGACCGGAAGGGCGAAAAAGTTACAGTCACGTGGATCCCGGAGCGCCCGGAGGAGCTTTCGTCTCTCACTCCCCGCATTCGGGAGTCGCTTACGCACTATCGGAAGGCTCTGCCCGAGCACCTGAGTCGGCACAGCGTCGAGACTTCTGCAATATCAGAAATGCGCACTGAGGTGTATGTAGCGGAGAACCACCGGATGTACGTCCGGTCCTACGTTCTGGACAGCCGCGGCAAAGAGCATGTTCAGTTCGTTTGGGCCTAACAATTCATTCAAGCCGAACCCGCTTCGCGGGTCGGCTTAATTCTGGCGTTAGGCCGCACACCATGTACCGTCTCTATCCGATAGCAGATGACTTTGAGGCTACCATTCGGATCCTGACTGAGTCCGAAGGCGGCCGTAAGACTTCACCCTTCAACGGCATTCGCTGGGATTTTTCCTACGCATCGGATAACTCCTCAGACGAGCTATATATGATCTGGCCTGATTTTTACGGCCCCAGCGGAGATAGCATACCCACGGATTCCCCGCTGCCTCTTGGTATGGAGTTGCCCGCACGGATGACTGTCGTAATTGATGAGAGGCGAGAGCAAACTCATCGAGCTCGCATCAAGCCTGGGGTCGAGTTCTATTGCCATGAGGGCCCCAATAGAGTGGCGGTCGGTCGTGTTACCCGCATCACTGGGCTGCACACTGCACGCCCAGTGCGGCCTAACAGTTCATTCAAGCCGAACCCGCTTCGCGGGTCGGCTTAATTCAGGTGTTAGGCCCTATGAGAGCATCCCTATCATTCGTGGCAATGCTCCTCGGCGGATCAACGCTGAGTGGCAGCACCCTGCCGGTCGTGATCGGCGGATCACCCGATGTAGATGCATGTAGCTCTCTTGGCGCTATTACGATCGGCAAGGCCGTTACCCTTCGATCAGGCCCCGGAGAGAAGTACCAACGCCTAGCCACTCTCGCTGCGGGTGATTTTGTCCACCTTTGTAGTACGTCACCTGATGGCAACTGGTCTGGCGTAATCCTTGCTCAAGACGGAATTCTTGATTGTGGGGTTTCCTCTCCGGTGTCGCCTGCCAAGGAGTACCAAGGACCATGCCAGTGGGGCTGGGTACCAATAAAACGGGTCTCGCCGGTTGCCGGCTAGGGCCTAACAATTCATTCAAGCCGAACCCGCTTCGCGGGTCGGCTTAA
Organism: Pseudoxanthomonas sp. 3HH-4; assembly: GCF_006716465.1. Taxonomy (GTDB): domain Bacteria; phylum Pseudomonadota; class Gammaproteobacteria; order Xanthomonadales; family Xanthomonadaceae; genus Pseudoxanthomonas_A. The sequence goes on from NZ_VFPB01000003.1 coordinate 486,956, forward strand.
TTCAAGGTGTTAGAGGGCACAGATAGTGCGCCGCAAGATCATTCAAGACCTAGCTAACACCCTCTGCCAAATGCTGGTCGGATGGCGCATGGGCGAGGATCTAGAGGTCCTAGCAGAGCTACCCGATGGCATCCTCTCTATCAATGTTCTTACAGGCACCGCATCCCACGATGCAGCCGGGATCATCTCGCTCCACATTGCTGGCGAGTTGCAGGCCTGGCTTTCCCATCATCTGAGCATCAGTCAAATTCCCGTTCAAGCCATTTCATCTGCTGACATTGTGGCCAAGGTCTGCACGGATCGCCTTGCCTCCAACCGCAAGCGGATAGTCTCGTTCGATTTCTCAGTGCGCTCCTTGATTTCTACGGACGAGTGCAGCTACACGGGACAACTGCATGAGGTTCACCGCTGGCACTCGCGGGTGCCCTCTAACAATTCATTCAAGCCGAACCCGCTTCGCGGGTCGGCTTAATTCCGGTGTTAGGCCTTGATGGAAACGTTCGTGGGCATCGTATTCCTGCTTTCCGCGCTCGCGGTGCTGCCTGCATTCGCGGCGTCCATCCATTGCTCTAGCCGCTTAACCAGTTACCTGCGGCAAAGGCACCCGAGCACCTGGGCCGAGATCGCGCCAGACTCACTCTCCGAGCCCTCCCTTTCCGCTCCGGTGACCAGATTCGTCACACAGCGCGCCTATCGAGAGATCGATGACGCTCACCTCAATGCGCTAGGAGATAGCTGTTTTCGGCTACTCTACGTTGCGGCCGCGATCTTCTTGGCCTTCGTGTTTTCCGGGCTGACTTATGGTGCACTCAAGGCCTAACAATTCATTCAAGCCGAACCCGCTTCGCGGGTCGGCTTAATTCTGGTGTTAGGCCGCATGAAGAGCATCTTGGCAAACTCATCTATAACCTTCGGCATAGCCGTTCTTGCCTACGCGCTGGCTTGGATCCTAGGTTTGCTTCCCGTTGATTTCATGCTCCCCTCCGATGGCCAGGCTCACTCTCAATATTGGCGTGCCGTTCCGAAGGTATCGCAAAGTTTGGGTTACCTGCCGTACGCTCTCGCTATTGTCGGGTTGGCGATCCTGGTTGCGGGACTAGCTCTTCGTCGTCGGCTGCGCAACACTGCGGCCTAACAATTCATTCAAGCCGAACCCGCTTCGCGGGTCGGCTTAATTCCGGTGTTAGGCCTCATATGAGCCATTCCCACTCATTTCACTCTTGGCCATTCGATCTGCCAGTTGAGACTGGAGTGTTCACTACTCGCCAAGTTATGGACGGGCTTGAGCCGATCCGCGAGGTCTATCATGATCCTGACGGCGATTGGCAATTCTTGTGTGGCACCACGCTCGACACGGCAGATCTCAAGTTGGTATGCCTCGGTTGCATGGTGGAGCGAGACCTCACAATCGGCTAGCTGGCGGAAATGCCGCCCAGCTGGTGTGCTACAAGGCGGGCCGCTGGTGACGAGTGGATTCAAGAACCGTATGAGCCACGCGCAGATGAGGCCTAACAATTCATTCAAGCCGAACCCGCTTCGCGGGTCGGCTTAATTCTGGTGTTAGGCCGCATGAGCGAGATCACCAGCAACGCAATGCTGCTTCTGTCGCTTCAACGTGCGCTCCTCGACGAGGTTCATGCCAGCCTCCGGCAGGCTTCGATTGAGGCCGACCCTGCCTTGCAGATGATTCGGCTCCGCTTCGAGTATGACGGCGAGCCCTCGGCAACTGCCCAAGAAGGCTGCTCCTGCGCTGCTACTGAGGTGATTGCTGACTTTCCAGCGCCTTGGCAGTTAGACGAGCAACATCTGGCTGTGCCAGCAAGCGAGCCGCTATCTCCGTTGTCGCATATTGCATATCGCCGGGCAGAGCCCCAGCATGCGGCCTAACAGTTCATTCAAGCCGAACCCGCTTCGCGAGTCGGCTTAATTCAAGGTGTTAGCTGCCATGGAAAATGTAGTTGCAACGGAGCCAGGTGCACGACTGTTGAACCTCTCGCGAGACCGGTTCACTGGGCGACCTGTCTTTGGCAACCCAGCTGCATACCGTTGCGCCGCGTGCGGCACATCCACTCGGTTCCAGCTTGGCCGCAAGAACCCCGAGCCCTTTACGTCAAACATCCATGCGGCGTTAGATGCCGCGTCCGGCCCAGCAGTGCCGTGGGAGACGGATTACACTGACTTCTGTTGCCTAGGGTGTGGTCTTCCGGTTCGCGTGGCGCATGAGATTCATGAGTTCGCAATGTCGTCTTATCGTTACCTACCGCTCTGCGTGTATGAGTACGTCGGTGGCAGCTAACAATTCATTCAAGCCGAACCCGCTACGCGGGTCGGCTTAATTCTGGTGTTATGCGTGGGTAGGTGTGTTGGTGTTGTCGGCTTCGGTGATGTGCTGGATGCCGCCACGCCATCGGCTTCGGCGTTGATCGGCCGCTGATCTGTCCGACTCACTCGCACTCCCCTGCTTCGCTTCACTCGGCTTCGGATGCCTGGTGTTCGCGCCGCTCGGCAAAGGATGGCTTCATGGCCTTCGGATTGGCGTCGCTCTCGGCTTCGGACTTTGCTGGCCTCGACCTGCTCCGTGCTTGCGGAGGCTTTGTCCGTGCTCCCTGGTCTCCCAACCCCGTTGCGGGCCACCGGCTTCGGGTTTACCTTGGCGCGCATAACAGTTCGTCCAAGCCGAACCCGCTTCGCGGGTCGGCTTAACTCAGGTGTTAGGGCCCACATGAGAACTTCACTGATATCACTATTGGCTCTCGTGACCCTACCCATCAACGCACTTGCATGTCGCGAGCCCTCCCAAGACATGCAATTCGAGGATGCGGACACTGTCTTAGTTGGCTGGATATCCAGCGCTTCTGCTCCAGAGCTAGAGACGCTTTCTTCAGGCAGCAGCGACAGCGATGCTCTCAACCAGAGCATCAACAGCCACCGGATCTTTCGCATCGTCGTGACTGAAACTCGTAAAGGGCAGCCCGTAGCCAATCAGACTGTTGAGATCAACTTCTGCGCTGGCACACATAACGAGGTAGGATCTCGCGTTATCGCGTATCACTTTCCGGATGGATCATGGCGGGTGTCGCAGTTGCCGTTTCCAGACCCCCAAAGTGGGCCCTAACAATTCATTCAAGCCGAACCCGCTTCGCGGGTCGGCTTAATTCCGGTGTTATGCGTGGGTTGGCGTATTGATGCTGCGGGCTTCGGTCGCACATCGTTTGCCCGCTGCCACTGGCTTCGGCGTTGATCGGCTTTTGATCCTCTCGCCGCCAGCCTGCCGCTCCAGCTTCGCTCTGCTCGGTTTCTGTCACATTGCTCTCGCGCCGCTCGGTTTGCTTTGGGGTTCGCGGCTCACGGACTGGCGGCGCCGACGGCTTCGGCTGAACAAGCCCGGGCCACTCCCTTTCCCGACTCCATTCAGTGATTTTCTCTTCGCCCGGCTTTCTCGGCTAAGATCGCTTTAACAGCCCGGGCCACCTACTACCTAGGCTGCATAACCACTCGTTCAAGCCGAACCCGCTTCGCGCGTCGGCTTAACTCAAGGTGTTAGGGCTCAAAATGAGATTTATCGCAGCTCTACTTCTCGCTCTACTGATGGGATGTCAGGCTGCAGTCCCTTCTGCCACCTCGACTGACGATGCTGCAATCGCCAAGCATCCCCGGGCGGATAGATTCAAGGGCTACTACGTCTCCGGCTTTGAGCGGAGGGAGTTTAGGCCTGAGAGCAATCCAGAGCAGCGGTGGTGGCTATCGGGCTCGCTAGACGGCTGCGGGTTTCTGAACTTCAATCAGGAGCGCTATAGTCCATGGCGTCAGACGTACGTGGAGTTTCAAGGTGAGCTTTCCCCGCCGGGACGGTACGGTCACCTAGGTGCTTATGACCGCGAGATCACCGTTGTCAAATTCGAGTCATGCCGGGCACCCTTGGATGGCGAGGGGATTGAGCCCTAACAATTCATTCAAGCCGAACCCGCTTCGCGGGTCGGCTTAATTCAGCAACTGTCTTCTGATGAGTGGTCAGGTCGCTACCGGGGCCCCAGCCATCAGCTCATCGCGGCGCCGCGCATTGACG
>NZ_VFPB01000004.1:0-141428 GCF_006716465.1 Pseudoxanthomonas sp. 3HH-4
ACGCCGTCAGCGTACGCAAAACAGCTTGCTGCCAAAGCCGATATCATCAATCCCGGACTCTAGATCCAACCGCTACTGAAAGCGGGGGGACGTCGATGGCGACAAGAATCCGGATGAATCATCGACACTCCGCAGTCCCACCAACGACAAACGACAGGCCCCGGATGAAGCCCCCAGTTGCCTTGCTGCTTCTCCTCATGTGTTCAACCGCTATCGCAACGGAAACGACGGAGCGCAAGGAATGGGAATGGCGCGGCCCCGGTGAAGCGGGTGCGTGGCTGTAGACGGAGAAGCGCGGAAGCACGGTCAGCTTCAGCCTCGAATTGAACCGGGGGGAACCGTCGTACAACATCGGCGTGGCATCCGGGCAGTTCCCCCTGGAGCACCATCTGGGTATCTACCAGCCCTACGAACTCCCGGGGTGCGCGTTGGCCTTCGCGTTCGTCGGTGATGAGGTGGAGATCAAGCAGCTCGGCTCCGGCTCGGATTGCGGCTTCGGGTTCGGCGTGATGGCAAGCCATGTGCTCACGCTCAAGCAGGCGAAGTGAGCACGCCCGCTCAACGCGGAGGCAGGATGGCCGGTGCATGCTGCGCCATCAGCTCCACAATCCAGTCGATGAACACGCGCAGCTTGCGGCTGACATGGCGGCTTGGCGGGAAGGCCACGTACAACGGCATCGGGTCGAGGTGCCAGTCCTCGAACAGCGGCACCAGTTCGCCGCGCGCCAGCGGTGCGCGCGCCATGTACTGCGGTAGCCACAACACGCCCAGGCCGGCTAAGCCCGCAGCCAGGTAGGCATTGCCATCGTCCACCGACAGCACATGCCGGCCGTGCACACGCAACTGCTCGTCGCCGCGCCGCATCGCATACGCCAGTGGCGTGCCGGTGCGCGAACCGCGATAGCCGATGATGCGGTGGTTGCTGTCTTCCAGTGCCTGCGGATGCAGCGGCTCACCCGCACGCGCCAGATAGTCCGGCGCGGCGTACACCCCCAGCGCCAGGTCGGCGACGTGGCGCGCGCGCAGTGACGGCTCGGTGAGTTCACCGCCACGCACCACGCAGTCCACGTTCTCGTCGATCAGGTCCACCTTGCGGTCGCTGGCGCCCAGGTCCAGCTGGATGTCCGGATACCGCGCGTGGAAGGTGGGCAGGGCTGGCACCACGACCAGGGTGGCCAAGGGCGCGGGCACGTCCACGCGCAGGCGGCCGCGCGGCGAGGCGGAGGCTGCCGACAGACTGGTCTCGGCATCGTCCAGGTCGGCCAGCAGGCGCACGACGCGCTCGTAGTAGGCGGTCCCGTCGGCGGTGGCGTTGACCCTGCGCGTGGTGCGGTGGAGCAGCTTCACGCGCAGGTGGGTTTCCAATTGCTGCACGAGTTGGGTCACGCGCGTCCTGCTGGTCTGCAGCGTGTCGGCGGCCTTGGTGAAGCTGCCGGTTTCCACCACGCGGATGAAGGCCTGCATCGCGTCGATACGGTCCATGTGGTCTCCAGAGGGCCCAACGGGATTGTTTGGATTCTACAAACAGTGCTCCCCGGGTCGGCGTGTTTATCGCACGGGTGCGACTGCCTAGAGTGGCTCCCGCGCGCCGGAATCCCCGGCCCCAAGGAGATACCCCGTGAGTCCCCGTGATGCTGTTTTCCCCGCAGGTCGGCATGCGCTTTACGCAGCCCACCGCTATTCCGCCGCGATCAAGTCGGATGACCTGCTGTTCGTGTCCGGTCAGGTCGGCAGCCGCGACGACGGTTCGCCCGAGCCGGATTTCGAGGCCCAGGTCCGCCTGGCGTTCGCCAATCTGGAAGCGACCCTGCGCGCAGCCGGATGCGGATTCGACGACATCGTCGACGTCACCACCTTCCACACCGATCCCGCACGCCAGTTCGACACGGTCTTGGCCATGAAGGACGAGATCTTTCCGCAAGCGCCCTATCCGGCCTGGACCGCGATCGGCGTTACCTGGCTCGCGGGCTTCGACTTCGAGATCAAGGTCATCGCGCGCATTCCGCGCTGAACATCCGCGTGGTGAAGGCCGGGCACGGCCAGGTGCTCAGACCGTACCCGACTGGATGCGGTGTGTCGCTTCACCGGGATCCAGCGAATGTGTCGCGGGATTTTCCCGTTGCGACGATCCGGTTCCGCGTCATCCCGCGCGGATCAGCCCGCGCTGCGCGGCACCGGCGTGTTGAGCAGTTGCTGCTCCCACAAGTACGCGATCCCGCTGCCTGCAGCATGCTGCTTGAGCACCTCCGTCAGTTCGGCGGCGTGGTCGGTCCGGGCCCAGTCGCGCTGCCATTCGGCCGCGACTGCCAGCCAGGTCATCATGTTCGCGCCCGCCGCGATCATGCGCTGGATGGCCACCTGGTGCGCCTCGACCGACACCGCGCCGGATGCATCGGTGACGACGGTCACGTCCCAGCCTTCGCCCAATGCCTGGATCACCGGCATGGCGACGCAGATCTCGGTCCACAGGCCGGCGATGACCAGCTGCTTGCGGCCCGTCGCCTTGACCGCGTCCACCACCTTGCGGTCTTCCCAGGTGTTGATGAACGTCCGGTCGATCACTTCCTGGCCCGGAAACACGTCGGTGATCTGCGGAAAGATGAGGCCGCCGCGTTCGGCGATGACGCTGGTCAGGATGGTGGGCACACCGAACGCCTTGGCGGATTTCGCCAGCGCGGTCGCATTGTTGACCACCATGTGCGGGTCGTGGCTGTTGAGGTTGGCGAGCTGGTACGGCTGGTGGTCGATCAGAACGAGGACCGAGTCTTCCGGACGAAGCAGCGACGCGAGGCCGTTACGAAAAGTCATGGATACATCCTGTGGTGAGGGGAAGGTGCAGAGATGGACGCAGCGGTGGCTGCATCGTCCCGGCGCAAACCTTGTCATCCTCCTGCGCGGGGCGGTAGCGCCCGTTCGTGCCAAGCTGTGTCGCGGAATCGGGAACACGGGATTCGCGAGGGCTGTGGCAGGCTATGGCGCGCATCCGGGAGACCACGTTGGATATCGAAGACCTGCGGACATTCGTGGAAGTGGCCGATGCCGGCGGCGTTTCCCCCGCTGCGCGCCGGCTCGGCGTTGCCAAGTCCGTCGTCAGCCGGCGGCTGGGCCGGATCGAGGCGGAACTGGGCGTGCAACTGCTCGCACGCACCACGCGCGGCGCCGCGCTCACCGAGGCCGGCGCCACGTTCCGCGAGCACGCCGCCCGGGCCTGCGCCGAGATCGACGCGGCCCGGGAAACCATCCTGCCCAGCGGTGACCTGCGTGGCCGCCTGCGCATAGCGGCGCCGCTGTCCTTCGGGCCGACCCACTTCGCTTCCGTGCTCGCGGAAATGGCGCGGCGCCACCCGCAGCTGCACGTGCATACCGCCTACAGCGATCGCTTCGTCGACCTGGTCGCGGAGGGGTTCGATTGCGCGATCCGTGTGGGCTATCTTCAGGATTCCACGCTGGTCGCGCGCTGCGTGGGGCCGCTGTATGGGAAGCTCGTCGCGAGCCCGGATTATCTCGACGCGCATGGCGTCCCCGAGGTGCCGGGTGACCTCGCCGCGCATGAAGCGCTGATGCAGGGAACCGAAGCGTGGCAGTTCATGGACGGCGACGGGATCATCACCGTGCATCCGCGCGGGCGCTTCAAGGCCGACAACGGCACCGCGCTGATCGCCGCCGCCGTCGCCGGGCTCGGCATCGCGTGGCTCCCCGATGGCCTCACCCGCGACTACGTGGCCTCCGGCGCGCTGGTGCCGGTCATGACCCGCTATCCGCCGCCGCCGGCCGGCATCTATGTCATCCGGCCGCCCGGCCAGCATCCTTCACTCAAGGTGCGGGCGCTCACCGAGTTGCTGATCGAATGTTTCGAACAGGCGCCGCACCTGGCGGATGTCGGCGGCTGAACCGCCGCGGTAGTGGCGATCACATCGAGGGCAGGCAGCGGGCCGGGTGGCACCGTTCCATGGCACAGTGCGGCGGCCTGCGCGGGTGTGGAGCATCGAAGCCGTTGCGGCATCCGCCCACCATGTTCATCCCGGAGAATCACGCATGCGGTTCCACCTTGGCTGTTGGTCCGTGATCGCGATGCTGGCCTGCAGTGCGCCCCTCGCGTGGTCAGCGCAATCCAGGGAGTCCTTCGCCCTGCGCGTACCCGTCGCGCCCATGGCGCGCGCGATGCAGGGAGGCCAGGAACTGGTCTACGAACTGCACCTGGACAACCATGCCCGCCGCGATCTGCGGCCCGTGCGCGTTGACGTGCTGGATGCGGCCGATGGGCGCGTGCTGGTCGCCTACGAAGGCGCGACGCTGGAGCAACGACTGGACCGTTCGGGCGTGCAGTGGAAGGCCGAGACGTTCGATGCGATCCCGTCGGGGAGGCGCGGCGTAGTGTTCATCGAACTGCCATTGAAGGGCGTGTTGCCCGCCGCATTGCGCCATCGTGTCGGTTTCGCGGATGCGCATGCGGATGCCGGTGCGGACATCGACACGATCGAAGGCGGTTCGACACCGGTGATCGACGGCAAGACCCCGGTGCTGGCGCCGCCGCTCGACGGCGGTCCGTGGGTCGCCATCCATGATCCCCGCTGGGCGCGCGGGCATCGCCGCGTGGGCTATGCCTTCAACGGTGCCCTGCGTACCCCCGGTCGCCATGCGGCCGACTGGGTGAAGCTGGATGCATCCGGGCGCAAGGCGCCGGAGGGCAACGATCTTGCCGCACGCACCTACAGCCATGGACAGCCTGTGTACGCCGTAGCCGATGGCGTGGTGAGCCGCGTGCACGACCGGTCACCGGAGCGTACGCGGCTTTCGGAAGACATCACCGGCACCGAAGGCAATCACGTGGTCCTGCAGCTCGACAACGGCTACTACGCGCACTACGGCCACCTGCGCCCCGGCAGTGCGACGGTCGTGCCGGGCATGCGCGTCAGGGCGGGCGACAGGATCGCGCAGGTCGGGTTCAGTGGCAGCGCCTCCAATCCGCAACTCCACTTCGCCCTCACCGACGGCCCGGATGAACTGGCCAGCGAAGGCATCGCGTACACGTTTGCGCGCTACCGCCTGCTGGGCTCGTTCGACGACGTCTCGCGGATCGGCCGCGGCATGTGGACGCCCGCCAGCGCGCAGCAGGAGGTCCGGGCCTCCATGCCCGCGGGCATGAGCGTGGTGCGCTGGCCGGAGTAGGGCTTGCGCAGGGGGGCGGGGTGATTCGTCGGTCCCATCGCGGCTTCGTCGCATCCTGTTGGCCTGCAGCGCGGTCTGCGTGCATCCTTCCAGGCTGGACAGGCGCGGGTCTCCTCCTTCGCCTGGCATGGCCATCACGACACGCCGGTACCGGCATGAGAGGACAGATGCGTTTCAGGACGTCATGGCGGGTGGCCGCGATGCTGGTCGCGATGCTGGTATCGGGCTGGGCGGGGGCCGTGGATGCGCCCGCGGGCGCGGCGGGCGAGGGCATCGATGCCCGCCTCCAGGTACGCATGGCCGAGTCCGGCCTGGTGGGTGTGGGCGTGGCGGTGATCATCGACCGGAAGTTGGCGTGGTCGAAGGGCTACGGCTTCGCCGACAAGCAGCGCGGCGTGCCGTTCACGCCCGACACGGTGATGGCGATCGGCTCGATCAGCAAGACCTTCACCGGCGTGGCGATGATGCAGGCGGTGCAGGAGGGCAGCCTGTCGCTGGACGAGGACATCAACCGCTATCTGCCTTTCAAGGTGGTGCATCCCGCGTTCCCGGAGGCGCGCATCACGCTGCGCCAGTTGGCCACGCACACCTCGGGCATCACGGATCGGTGGGCGGTATACGAGCGCCAGTACCACTGGGGCGGTGACGCGCCGGAAACGCTGGGTGATTTCCTGCCGGGCTATCTGGCGGCGGGCGGCAAGGACTATGCGCCGGAAAACTTCGTGCCGCACGCGCCGGGCACGCACCGCGAGTACTCCAACATCGGGGCGGCACTGGCGGGCTACATCGTGGAGCGTGCGGTTGGCGAACCGCTGAACACCTACACGCGCCGCACCATCTTTGCGCCATTGCGGATGGCCCGCAGCGGCTGGTTGCTGTCGGAGGTGCCGGCCGATGCGCATGCCACGCTGTACGTGGCGCAGGACGGCTTCAGCATTCCCCTCCCGCCCTACGGCCTGACCACCTATCCCGATGGTGGCGTGCGGACGTCGGTGGCGGAACTGTCCCGGTTCTTCATCGCGCTGCTTGGCGGCGGCCAGTACGAGGGCGCGCGCATCCTGCAGCCTGCCTCGGCCGCGGAGATGATGAGGCTGCAGTACACCGCGGCGAACAAGCCGGACAACATCGTACTGGCGGAGAAGAACTCCGGCCTGTTCTGGGCCACCAAGTACGATGGCCGCTTCGTCGGCCACGGCGGTTCCGACCCCGGCGTGCGGACCGAGATGCTCGCCACGCCGGCGGGTGACGTGGCCGTGGTGCTGTTCACCAATACCTCGCTGGCAGAACGCGACGGCAAGGTCTACGCGGAGCTGTTCAAGGATGTCTGGGAGCATGCGCAGGCACTGAAGTCCGCCGCGAAATAGTCCGGGTCGGCCGCCCGCCGATCCTGCGAGAATGCGGCCAGGCCCGCAGTGCGCGCGGGCATGGGAGGGAACGGCATGATTCGCTGCATGATGGCCATCCTGGCGTGGCTGCTGGTGACCGCGATGCCGACGGCCCAGGCGGCACCGCCTTCGCCGAGTACGGAAGACGGCAGCGTCCCGCGCGTACCGCTGGAGTATCTGCCTGCGCTGAAGGGGGATTACTTCCCGTTGACCGACCGTGGATCCGGGCGCGTGCACCACGTCTACGTGCGCTATCCCGAAGGCTACGACGCGTCGGCGTCGACACGTTATCCGGTGGTGTACCTGCTGGATGGCGACAGCCTGTTCCCGCTGCTGGCGCCCACGCATCTGTTCCTGCATTACGACGAGAAGCTGCCGGAGGCCATCCTGGTGGGCATCGCCTATGGCGGCTTCGACCCGGCCATCAACAAGCGCCACATCGACTTCACTGCGCCGGGTGCGGACGCCACGCCGGAGCAGGGCGGGGCGCCCGGGTTCCTGGCCTTCCTGCGCGGGCAAGTGGTGCCCGAAGTGGAGCGTCGTTATGCCACCGATCCGGCGCGACGCGTCCTGGTGGGGCAGTCGCGCGCGGGCTACTTCGTGCTGTGGTCGGCACGGGAGGCGCCGGACCTGTTCTGGGGCCGCATCGCCAGCAATCCGGCGCCCGGTCCGGCGCGTGACGCGCTGTTCTCCGGGGCGCTGCCGCATGCGCGCGACGACCTGCGCGTGGCGGTGGCCAGCGGCACGCGCGACACGGTCGAACGCCGGCGGGTGGCGAGGGAGTGGGTCGATGGGTGGACGTCCCGCGCGGATGCGCCGTGGCGGATCGGCTTCTTCGAGATCGCCGACGGCACGCACGCGGCCAGCATCGGGGAAACCTACCGGCGCGCGATGCTGTGGCTGTTCCGCGAGGGGAACGATCCGCCGGCACCCACCCGCTGAGCGTCCACCCGACCGTAATCGCGTTCACAGAACGCTGCCGATCGTCGGAAATACCGCCGCCATGTCACACAACCGGCATGCGCGCCCCTTACGCTGCGGGCATGGATACGTTGGCCACCATCCGGGCCGCACTGGCCGTCGCCGGGGAACGCATCGAACGCGATGCGTTGCGCGAGGACCCGCGCGTGTTCATGGACCAGCTGTGGCGCCAGGTCTACGACGCCGCCCCCGACGATCTGCAACCCTACGTGTGGGCGCGGCTGGCGGACTTCTCCGCGCAACTGGGCCTGATGGGCGACCTGCCCACGCACCGCAGTCCGGTGCGCGCGCCGCCCGAGGTGTTCGTGCGGCGGTAGCGGCGCTCACTGAGCCGGCGGGTCCCAGAGGCTGTCGTCCACGGGCGCCTCGGACAGTCCGCGCACCAGCGTCATCACCATCTCGTTCTCGCTGACGCCGTTCTGCCGCGCCAGCTGCGTGAACACGTCCTCGCTCATCGTGACGAGCGGGATCAGGTTGAAGCGCCAGCGGCCCTGCTCGCGTTCGAATTCGAAATCGAAGGGCATCTCGACGGTGCCGATCTTCAGCCGTGCCGCCGCGCGGTCGCCGTCCACCTGCAAGGTGCCCAGTTCGCTGCGCTCGACGCCTTCGCGTCCGATCCAGCCGCGGTCCACGGCATGCGTGAACACCGTGCGCCCGTCCATCGCACGCAGGTCACGGGCCGGGACGCGTGCGCGGATGATCAGCACCTGCAGGCGCTCGGTCATCCGTAGTGATTCCAGCGTGGTGCGCTGCGCCGTCAACGCCAGTTCGCGATAGCGCGCGTACTCGCGCAGCGTGCCGGTGGTGACCTGATCGGCGGCGCGTTCGCCCTGCCGGGCGAGCACGGCGGACTTGTACGCCGCGAACGCGGCGCGCACGGCAGTTTCGTCGTCGGCTGCGTGGGCGCTGAAGAACGGGACGAACAGCAGGCACAGGATCAGCCAGCGGGGCATGCGGTACTTCCATTGCGTGGGGGGGGCGCCATGGTAGGCGATCAGGGGGGCGGACGACTCACACTGACCTCATTCGCAGGGCACCTGCGTTCTGCAAGGCATGGAAGCACGTAACATGCGCATTGCATGAAAACCGAAATCCGCCCCGCACGGCTGTCCGAAGCCGCTGAACTGGCCGCGATGATGCGGCGTACCTTCCTCGCCGCGAATGGCCATTGCAGTACACCGGAAAACGTCTCGGCCTTCGTCGCGCAGGCCTATACGGCCGAGCGGCAGGCCCAGGAAATCCGCGATCCCGACACGCTCACGCTGATCGTCGAACAGGACGGCGTGTGGGCCGGCTTCGCGCAACTGCGCTGGGGCACGGTGCCGCCAGCCGAAGTGGGACTGCGGCCGACGGTGGAACTGGCGCGCATCTACCTGGACGAAGCCTTCCACGGGCAGGGCATCGCCGCCGTGCTGGTGTCGCACCTGCTGGCGGCGGCACGGCTGCGCGGGTCGCGCTCGGTGTGGCTGACGGTCTGGCAGGAGGCCCCACAGGCCATCCGGTTCTGGCGCAAGCATGGCTTCGAGATCGTTGGCCGCTCCCTCTTCCACGTGGGCGATGATCCCAAGGAAGACTGGGTGATGACGCAGGTGCTGCCGGCGGGCTGACGCCGGGAGCCTTCATCCGCGCGCCCGGTCACCTTGCCGGGCGACGGACTGCGTTAGGCTTCCGCCGGGCATGCGATGGAGCACGGTGATGCGTGGAACGGGCTGGAAGCGGCTGGCAGGCATGGCCGCGGCGTTCGGGCTTGCGGCGGCGGCACAGGCGGTGCCGTTCTGGGGCGCGAAGGAAAGTCGATCGGCGGACACGATGCCGTCGGCGCTCGCGCCCGGCGAGTGGATCTGGGGCGGCGACGACAAGGCCATGGGACCGATGGTGATGCTGGTCAGCCTGACCGAGCAGCGTGCCTATGTGTATCGCAATGGCGTGCTGGAGGCGGTGAGCACCGTCAGCACGGGCAAGCCTGGGCACGAGACCCCGACGGGTGTGTTCACCATCCTGCAGAAGGACAAGGACCACCATTCCAGCAAGTACAACAATGCGCCGATGCCATACCAGGAACGGTTGACGTGGGACGGCGTGGCGCTGCACGCCGGCGGCTTGCCTGGATTCCCCGAATCGCACGGGTGCGTGCATCTGCCGTCGGAGTTCGCGCGTCGCCTGTTCGGAGCCACCACGATGGGGATGACGGTGGTGATCGCCAAGGACGGGGTGTCGCACTCGGACATGGTGCATCCGCTGCTGCTGTCGCCGGTCGCGGCCTCGGGGGCGGATGCCGCGCCTGTGCCGTTGGCCGCAGACGAACCTTTCCGATGGACGCCGGACGCTGCGCCGCAGGGGCCTGTATCGCTGGTGCTGAGCCGCAGCGACCAGCGTCTGGTCGTGTTGCGCAACGGGGTGGAGATCGGTCGTACGCGCGTGCAGCTGCGCAGGCCGGGCCTGGTGCTTGGCACGCATGCCTACGTGATGGGCAGTGGTTACATGCAGGGCACGTTCGCGCAGTTTCCCCAAGGCCGCGCGCCGCAATGGATGGCCATCGCGATCCCCGGCCATGAAGACGACGCCGGCCGCGTACTGGACCGCGACGCCATCGACAACGTCGTGATCCCCGCTGCGTTCGCCGCGAACGTCTACCCGCTGCTGGTACCCGGGACGGTACTGGTGGCGACCGACGCCGGCCTGGTGCCGCAGACGACGGGTGCCCGCGTGCAGGTGGTCAACGCCGACCCGCCCCACACGCTGTAATTGCTGCGACCTGTCGGGCGCTAGGCCGTGGGCTGCCGCAATGCCGGGTTGTCCCAACCGGGGCGCGGCGCGAAGCGGTCACCGTGGCGGGCCTGCAGCGCCTTGAGCTTTTCCAGCAGCACGTCGGGGCCGACCGCCTTGACGTGTTCGATCGGGCCGCCGCGGAACGGGGCGAAGCCGGTGCCGAAGATCACGCCTGCATCGAGCAGGTCCGCATCGGCCACCACGCCGTCATGCAGACAGGCCACGGCTTCGTTGAGCAGCGGCAGGATCAGGCGGTCCTCGAGATCATCGGGTGTCTTGTAGTCCTGCGGGACCTGCGGCTTCACGGGTTTGCCGTTCTCCCACGTGTACAGGCCCTGGCCGTCCTTCTTGCCGCGCTTGCCGGGTTCGACCGTCGCCAGCGCCGCTGGCAACGTCAGGCCGAGGAACGGCGACAGTTCCGCACCCACGCCCTGGGCCACGTCCAGGCCTACGGTGTCGATCAGTTCGATCGGACCCATCGGCATGCCGAATTTCACCGCCGCCTTGTCGATCACCGGGCCGGGAATGCCTTCAGCGTAGGCGGTCGCGGCTTCCAGCATGTACGGGAACAGCACGCGGTTGACCAGGAAGCCCGGCGTGCCGGCGACAGGCACCGGGAACTTGTCCAGCGCCTTGCAGAACGCAGCCAGGCGCTTGACGTTGGCGTCGTCGAGCGCGTCGTGCTGCACGATCTCCACCAGCGGCATCAGCGCCACCGGGTTGAAGTAGTGCAGGCCGGCGAACTGCGCCGGGCGCTGGATGTGCTCGCGCAGTTCGGTCAGCGGGATCGACGAGGTGTTGGTGGTCAGCAGCGTGTCGGCCTTCAGGCGCGGCTCGACGGTCTGGTAGAGATCGCGCTTGGCCTCGGGGTTCTCGATGATCGCTTCGATCACCAGGTCGGCCTGCGGCACGCCGTCGCCGGCCAGGTCGCCCTTCAGGCGCGCAGCCACGGCGGGACGCTTGCTCTCGTCCTTCACCTTCTTCGCGAACAGTTCCTGTGCACACGCCAGCGCGCCGTCGATGAAGCGCTGCTCGCGGTCCTGCAGGGTGACGTTGAAGCCCTTGTAGGCCGACCACGCCGCGATATCGCCGCCCATCACGCCGGCGCCGACGACGTGCACGTTCGCGATGCCATGGTCTTTCCCGCCGAGACCCTTGAGGCGCTCGGTGAGGAAGAAGATGCGGATCAGGTTGCGCGCCGTCGGCGTGCCCGCGAGCTTCACCACCGCCTTGCGCTCGGCGTCCAGGCGCGTCTGGATGCTCTTGCCGCCGGCAGTCTTCCACACGTTGATGAGGGCGTACGGCGCGGGGTAGTGCGCCTTCGGCGCTTTGCGCGCGACCTGCTTGGTCATCTGCGGCGCCAGGATCTGTCGTGCCGCCCAGCTGTTGCTGATCCAGCCGGTGAAGCGTTGCTTGAACGCGCGCTGCGGGCGAGAGCCGATGAGCGCGACGGCGGCATCGATCAACACGGCCGGTTCGGCGATCTTGTCGACCAGGCCCATTGCCTTCGCCGAACTGGCCGACAGCGTGCGGCCGGTCAGCATCATGTCCATCGCCTTCGGCGATCCCACCAGTCGCGGCAGGCGCGCACTGCCACCCCAGCCGGGGAAGATGCCAAGCTTCACTTCGGGCAAGCCGATGCGGGTGGAGGGATCACTGCTGGCCACGCGGTAATCGCAGGCCAACGAGATCTCGGTGCCGCCCCCCATGCAGAAGCCGTGGATCGCCGACACCGTGGGGCAGGGCAGTTCGGCCAGCTTCTGGAACACCGCCTGGCCACGGCGGATCGCGTCGTTGACGGTGCCCTTGCGGTCGAACTCCTGGAACTCCTTCAGGTCCGCACCGGCGATGAAGCCCGACGCCTTCGCCGAACGCAGCACCAAGCCCTTGGGTGGCTCGATGGCCAGCCGTTCGATGATGTCGGCCAGTTCGATCAGCACGTCCTGCGAGAACGCATTGACACTCGCGCCCTGGCGATCGACGGCCAGCACGACGATGCCGTCGGCGCGCAGCTCGGTCTGCCAGTGACTGAATCGCAGCCCATCGAAGTTTGCGGCCATGCAGGGACCATCCGTTCACGTATGGAGAAGGCCGCTATCATCCCGAGGTTGTTTCATCCCCGTCAAATCCACATATCAACGAGAACGTCGTCACGGGCGTGACCGGCGGCAGGGGGATGTTCCCGCTGCGCCGGTTAAATTCTTGATAGGGCAACGGTTTGGACAAGGCGTTGAACTTTCCTCCGCTAGCGCGGTCACAGGGCACGGCCAACGCCGAGCCGACAGGAGTGCGGCCCGGCATGGCCGAAACAGATCCAACCCAGGAGCTGGACCTCGAGCTGGTCAGGCGCGTGCAACGCGGCGACAGCGCGGCCTTCGACCTGTTGGTGCGCAAGTACCAGCATCGCGTGGTGGCGCTGATCGGGCGGTACATCCATGACTGGAGCGAGTGCCAGGACGTGGCCCAGGAGACCTTCCTGCGTGCTTACCGCGCGCTGGGGAATTTCCGGGGCGATTCCCAGTTCTATACGTGGCTGCACCGTATCGCCGTGAACACTGCCAAGAATCACCTGGTCGCACACAATCGCCGCCCCCCGACGGCGGATGTGGATGCCGCCGACGCTGAGCAGTACGACATCGGCGCCCGGCTGCGCGACACCGACACGCCCGAGCGCGAGCTGATGCGCCAGGAGATGGAGGCGACGGTGATGAAGGCCGTGGACGGTCTGCCCGAGGAGCTGCGAACCGCGATCACCTTGCGCGAGGTGGACGGCCTCAGCTACGAGGAGATCGCGCAGAAGATGGACTGCCCGATCGGCACCGTGCGTTCCCGGATCTTCCGCGCGCGCGAGGCCATCGACGAACAATTGCGTCCCTTGCTGGACAACGACAGTGCAACCCGGGAGCGTGCCCGCTCATGACCGCCCGCAACGAGACTCCGATCATCGACAAGCTAGAAACCCATCACCGCCAGCAACTGTCCGCCCTGATGGACGGCCATCTGCCTGCGGATGAAGCGCGCTTCCTGCTGCGGCGACTGCAGCACGACCAGGACCTGGCTGGCTGCTGGGAACGCTGGCAGTTGTGCGGCGACGTGCTGCGCGGTGAAGGCCGTGCGCCGGCGCCCGCGGGCTTCGCCGAGCGCGTGGCGCGGGCGATCGCGGCCGAATCCGTTCCCGCCTCCGCCGCATCGCAGATGCAGGGCCCGCGCTCGCGCAACCTGCTTGCGCGCTGGGGTGGGGGCGCGCTTGCCGCCTCCGTGGCTCTGGTTGCGCTGTTCATGGCGCGCCAGCAGTCGCCGCAGGACGTGCCGGTGGGTGAGGGAACCCAGATGGCATCCACACAGACGACATCCCCCACCGTTCCGGCGGAGGCACCTTCGGCGCCCGCGCCGGACGCCGAGGCCTACGCGGTGGCCGCTGTTGCTGCCGTGGCCAGCGTGCCCCGTCGGCAGGACAATGCCGCCCGCCGCAGTGCTACGCGCAGCCAGCAGGCAGCGCGCAGCGCGCAGCGCGTGGCGCGCGCCGAAGCGCCGGTCCGCGCGACGGGCACCGCGCACACCGCGCCGATGGACAGTGTCGGTACGCTGGTGGCGGCCGCACCGTCGCAACTCGCCGCCAATCCCTTCGCGCACCGTGCAGAAGATGCAGGCAACGCATCCCCCCGGCCGTGGCCACGATCTGCGCTGTCGGGATATCCATCAGCCAACGGTGGCCTGACGACGGGCTACAGCTCGGATTCGGCTGCCCGGACCTTCTATCCGTTCGAGCCGCGCCTGCAGTCCGGGCCGCCGGCGACACCGCCGATCGACGCGCCGCGCGAATAACCCCGGGTTCCGGCAGAACGCCGGAACCCGCCTGAAATCCCCATCTTTTCCTGATCGAGGCATGCGTTCGATGACTCCTCACGCCCGTTCCGGCCTGTTGGCCGTGCTGATGCTCACCACCCCTCTCGCCGCCTGCGCACAGCAGCCGGAGGCGCCTGTGCCCACGACGGCGACGGCGCCTGTCGTCGCACAGTCGGCGGCTCCACAATTGGTGACTGGCCTTCCCGACTTCACCCAGTTGGTGGAGCAGGTCGGTCCGGGCGTGGTGAACGTGGAGGCGACGGTAGGGTCGCGTCGCAGTGCGCAGGCCGAAGAGGCCGAGATACCCGAAATCTTCCGGCGCATGCTGCCACCGGGCTTCCCGATGCCGGGCCCAGGCCAGCAGGGGCCACAGCGGCGCGGCACCTCGATGGGATCGGGCTTCATCATTTCAGCCGACGGCTACGTGCTGACCAATCATCATGTGGTGGATGGCGCCGACGAGGTGAAGGTCACCCTGCCGGACCGCCGCGAGCTGACCGCCAAGGTGGTCGGCAGCGACCAGCAATACGACGTGGCACTGCTGAAGGTCGAGGCCAAGGGCCTGCCGACCGTGCGCATCGGCAACTCGGCCACGCTGAAGCCGGGCCAGTGGGTGGTGGCGATCGGTTCGCCGCTGGGGCTGGATCACTCCGTCACCGCCGGCATCGTCAGCGCCGTGGGGCGCAGCGCGTCGGCCGAGCAGCGCTACGTGCCCTTCATCCAGACCGACGTGGCGATCAACCAGGGCAATTCCGGCGGTCCGCTGCTCAATACCCGCGGCGAGGTGGTAGGTATCAACTCGCAGATCTTCTCGGTGTCCGGCGGCTACATGGGCATCAGCTTCGCCATCCCGATCGATCTGGCGATGGGCGCGGTGGAGCAGCTCAAGAGCACCGGCAAGGTCAGTCGTGGGCAGCTGGGCGTGCAGGTGGGCGCGGTGACCTCCGATGCCGTGAAGGGCTTCGGGCTTCCCGATAACCGGGGTGC
The DNA here is from genome assembly GCF_006716465.1 of Pseudoxanthomonas sp. 3HH-4. Lineage (GTDB taxonomy): Bacteria > Pseudomonadota > Gammaproteobacteria > Xanthomonadales > Xanthomonadaceae > Pseudoxanthomonas_A. The sequence continues at coordinate 15,138 of NZ_VFPB01000004.1, forward strand.
GCTGGTCAATGACGTGGTGGGCGGCAGTCCCGCCGCGAAGGCTGGCATCGGTCCTGGCGACGTCATCCGCTCGGTCAATGGCCGGGCGATCAACGATTCGAGCGATCTGCCGCCGATCATCGGCGCGATGGCCCCCGGGACCAAGGTCACCTTGGGTGTCCTGCGCGATGGGAAGCCGCGTGACCTGACCGTGACGCTCAGCGAACTGGACGAAGGCGAGGCGGGAACGAGTGTCCCCCCGGCCTCGCCCGACAGGCCGGCAGCTCCGGCCGGACGCAATGCGCTTGGCATCCAGACCCAGCCGCTTGACGCGAACAGCCGCAAGCAACTGGGCGTCGAGGGCAGCGACGGCGTGCTGGTGGCGCGCGTGGACAGTGCCGCCGCCCGCGAGGCGGGCCTTGCGCCGGGCATGGTGATCCTGCAGGTAGGCCGCACCAAGGTCGACATCCCTGCGGCACTGGACCGGGAACTGGCCGCTGCAAAGGCGGGTGACACGGTGATGCTGCTGGTGCGCCATCGCGGGGTGACCCGCTTCATCGCCGTAACCGTGGAAAAAGGCTGAACAACACTCGTGAGCGCAGGTGATCCCCGTCGCCCCGCTTCCGCGGGGCGACGGCGTTTCCGGCCGCCGGGACGCGGATCGGCAAGACCGGCCAGCGTCCGTGCGATAATGTCCCGTTATTCCTGACGACCGCACAGGCCGCCGCGCACTCCCCATGTCTTCTGATTCGATGCGGAATATCCGCAACTTCTCCATCATCGCGCACGTCGACCACGGCAAGTCGACCCTGGCCGACCGCATCATCCAGCTCTGTGGCGGCCTCGAGGCCCGCGAGATGGAAGCGCAGGTGCTCGACTCCAATCCCATCGAGCGCGAGCGCGGGATCACCATCAAGGCCCAGTCCGTGTCCCTGCCGTACAAGGCCAAGGACGGGCAGGTCTACCAGCTGAACTTCATCGACACCCCCGGCCATGTCGACTTCAGCTACGAAGTCAGCCGCTCGCTGGCGGCCTGCGAAGGCGCGCTGCTGGTGGTGGACGCCGCCCAGGGCGTGGAAGCCCAGTCGGTAGCCAACTGTTACACCGCAGTGGAGCAGGGCCTGGAAGTAGTGCCCGTGCTCAACAAGATTGACCTGCCGACGGCCGACATCGAGCGCGCCAAGCGGGAAATCGAGGCCGTCATCGGCATCGATGCAGATGACGCCGTGCCGGTCAGCGCCAAGACCGGCCTCAATGTCGACCTGGTGCTGGAAGCCATCGTCCAGCGCATCCCGCCGCCGAAGCCGCGCGACACCGACAAGCTGCAGGCGCTGATCATCGACTCGTGGTTCGACAACTACCTGGGCGTGGTCTCGCTGGTGCGCGTGATGCAGGGCGAGATCGGGCCGAAGAGCAAGATCCTGGTCATGTCCACCGGCCGCACCCATGAAGTGGACAAGGTCGGCGTGTTCACCCCCAAGCGCAAGGAGCTGAAGAAGCTCGGCGCCGGCGAGGTGGGCTGGATCACCGCGTCGATCAAGGACGTGCACGGTGCGCCGGTCGGCGACACCCTCACCCTCGCGTCCGACCCGGCCCCGGGCCCGCTGCCCGGCTTCCAGGAAATGCAGCCGCGCGTGTTCGCTGGCTTGTTCCCGGTCAACGCCGAGGACTATCCGGCGCTGCGCGAGGCGCTGGAAAAGCTGCGCCTCAACGACGCGGCGCTGCGCTTCGAGCCGGAGAGCTCCGAGGCCATGGGCTTCGGCTTCCGTTGCGGCTTCCTCGGCATGCTGCACATGGAGATCGTGCAGGAGCGCCTGGAGCGCGAGTACGACCTCGACCTGATCAGCACTGCGCCGACGGTGGTGTATGAAGTCCTCAGGACCGATGGCACGGTGCTCTCGCTGGACAATCCGGCCAAACTGCCGCAGTCCAACCTGATCGAAGAGGTGCGCGAGCCCATCATCCGCGCCAACATCCTCACCCCGGAAGCCTACATCGGCGCCATCATCAAGCTGTGCGAAGAAAAGCGGGGCGCGCAGATCGGCATCCAGTACCTGGCCAGCCAGGTGCAGATCAGCTACGAGCTGCCGATGGCCGAAGTGGTGCTGGACTTCTTCGACAAGCTCAAATCAGTGAGCCGTGGCTATGCCTCGCTGGATTATGCATTCCTGCGTTTCCAGCCCGGTCCGTTCGTGCGCCTCGATACGCTGATCAACGGCGACAAGGTCGATGCGCTCAGCCTGATCGTGCATCGCAGCCATGCGGATCGCCGGGGTCGCGAGCTGTGCGAGAAGATGAAGGAGCTGATCCCGCGGCAGATGTTCGATGTGGCCATCCAGGCCGCCGTGGGCTCGCAGATCATCGCGCGCAGCACGGTCAAGGCCATGCGCAAGAACGTGCTGGCCAAATGCTATGGTGGCGACATCACCCGCAAGAAGAAGCTCCTCGAGAAGCAGAAAGAGGGCAAGAAGCGGATGAAGCAGGTGGGGCGCGTGGAGATTCCGCAGGAAGCCTTCCTCGCCGTGCTGCAGGTGGACAGCAAGTAGCGTTTTCCTTCTCCCCGCGGGAGAAGGTGGCGCGTAGCGCCGGATGAGGGTACGGCGAAGTCCGCGAAGCCGTGGGCGTGGACTTCGCCGTACCCTTATCCCAACCCCTCTCCCGGTGGGAGAGGGGTCATCCAACGGAGTGTGTATGGTCTGGTTTGAAACGATCCTCGTGGTACTGACGCTGCTGACCGGCCTGGTATGGCTGGCGGACAAGCTGTTCCTGGCCAAGCGCCGGCGCGCCCGGAGCGGATTGCTGGACGAAGAGCCGGTGCTGGTGGACTACTCGCGTGCGTTCTTCCCGGTGCTGGCCGTGGTGCTGGTGCTGCGCAGCTTCATCGCCGAGCCGTACAAGATCCCGTCCAGTTCGATGATGCCGAACCTGCTGATCGGCGACTTCATCCTGGTCAACAAGTTCTCCTACGGCCTGCGCCTGCCCATCACCAACCAGAAGTTCCTGGCCCTCGGCGAACCGGCCCGCGGCGACGTGGTGGTGTTCAAGCCGCCGCACGACCCCCAGAACAATTGGATCAAGCGCGTGATCGGCCTGCCGGGCGACAAGATCGGGTTCCATGGGGACACCGTGTCGATCAACGGCCAGCCGCTGACCTACGAGAAGCTGGGCGATTACGTGGGCAAGGGCAGCGGTGCCGGTGAGACCGGGGCCGCACTATTGAAGGAAAAGCTGCCGGGACGGCCCCATACGGTGCTGGAATGGCTGGACAGCGCGCGTCCGGAGGGGCAGGGCGAATGGGTGGTTCCGCCCGGGCATTATTTCGTCATGGGCGACAATCGTGATAATAGCGAGGACAGCCGGTTCTGGACGCAGACCCATTTCCTGCCGGAACAGAACCTGCGCGGCAAGGCCTTCCTGGTCTGGCTGAACTGCGAGGGCTGGTTCTGCAAGAATGGCTTCGATGCCTCGCGTATCGGCAACGGCATCGAGTGATCTTTCAACGCTAACGGGGAAGCACGGGGGAATGGCAATGAAGCGCAAGCAAAGCGGCATGACATTGATGAGCTTTCTGATGGTGCTGGCCGTGGTGGGCTTCGCCGCCTACATCGCCATGCGACTGTTCCCGATGTACCAGGAGTACTACGCGGTCAAGTCCTCGATGAAGGGACTGGCCAACGAGGCGGGCGTGGCGGACATGGATCCGGCCCGGATCCATGAACTGTTCTTCCGTCGCCTCGACATCAACTACGCGACCAACATCAAGCCTTCGCACGTGAAGATCGAGCGGATGGAGGGCGGCTGGAATATGAAGGTCGCTTATGAAGTGCGCCGCCCGCTGGTCGGCAACCTCGATGTGGTCGGCAACTTCGCCGCCGAGCAGGCGATGACGCGTCGCGGCGCGGAATAGGGATTTGGCGGTTGATCGCATCGGCCATGCGTTCGCCGACCAGGGCCTGCTTGCGCAGGCCCTGACGCATCGCAGCGCGGGAGCTCCCCACAACGAGCGGCTGGAGTTCCTGGGCGACAGCGTGGTCAATCTGCTGGTGGCGGAAACCCTGTTCCTGCGCTGGCCCAAGGCGGACGAAGGCGCGCTGACCCGCGCGCGCGCCGAACTGGTGCGCGAGGCTTCGTTGGCCACCATCGCGCGGCACCTGCAACTGGGCGAGCGCCTGACCATGGGACCGGGTGAAATGAAGTCCGGTGGTCATCGTCGCGATTCCATCCTCGCCGACGCGCTGGAGGCGGTCGTGGCGGCGGTCTATCTCGATGCCGGATTCGATGCCTGCCGGGCCGTGGTGCTGCCGTGGTTCGAGGAATCGCTGGCGGCGCTGCCGGTCGGCCGACCGGAGAAGGACGCCAAGACGCGGCTGCAGGAATGGCTGCAGGGGCGCCAGCGTCCGCTGCCGGTCTACGAACTGGTCTCGGAAAGCGGCGACGACCACGCCAAACTCTTCCTCGCGCGTTGCACCACGCTGGACCCGCCCCTTGCGGCGGACGGCGAGGGCACCTCGCGCCGCAACGCCGAGCAGGTCGCCGCGGCGGCACTGCTCGACAAGCTCGACATTTCGAAGTGAGTACCCCCCGGTGAGCGATTCCTCCTCCTACCGCAGCGGCAGTGTTGCCGTCATCGGTCGTCCCAACGTGGGCAAGTCCACGCTGACCAATGCGCTGGTCGGTGCCAAGGTCAGCATCACCTCCAACCGTCCGCAGACCACGCGGCACCGGCTGCTCGGCATTGCGACCTTCGCGGCGGGCAAGGACCGGCCCGCAGGCCAGATCGCGCTGGTCGATACCCCCGGCCTGCACAAGCAGCAGGGCAAGTTCTCGGCGTCAGCGATGAGCCGAGTGATGAACCGGGCCGCCCGTGGCGCGCTGGAAGAGGTCGAGGCGGCCTTGATGGTGGTCGAAGCGGGCCGCTGGGACGAGGAGGACACCCTCGCTTACAACGTGTTGCGTGATGCGGGCATTCCTGTGGTGCTGGTGGTCAACAAGGTCGACCGGATCAAGGAAAAGGCGGCGATGCTGCCATTCCTGGCCGAGGTCGGGCAGGGCCGCGAGTTCGCGGCGGTGCATCCGGTATCCGCGCTGAAACGCAATGGCCTGGACGCGTTGGTGAAGGACATCCTGGCGCTACTGCCGGAGCAGCCACCGATGTTCGGCGAAGACGAGATCACCGACCGCAGCGAGCGTTTCCTCGCGGCCGAACTGGTGCGCGAGCAGTTGATGCGCCAGCTGGGTGCAGAGCTGCCGTACGCCACCACCGTCGAAATCGAGAACTTCACCACCGAAGATTCACCCAAAGGCGAGCTGGCCCGCATCGGTGCGGTGATCTGGGTGGAGCGCGAAAGCCAGAAGGCCATCGTGATCGGCAAGGGCGGCGCGCGCCTGAAGGAGATCGGCAGCAAGTCGCGCCAGCAGATGGAGCATCTGTTCGGCCGCAAGGTGTTCCTTGAAACCTGGGTGCGTGTGCGCGAGGGCTGGTCGGACGACGAGAAGGCACTCAAGGCCTTCGGGTATGAGTGAGCCCGCGCGGGCCTGAATGCGCATCACCGGCGAGAACGCCTTCGTCCTGCATGCGCGTCCCTGGCGCGAGACCAGCCTGCTGGTCGAAGTGCTGGGCCGGGATCAGGGACGCCTGGGCTTGGTCGCGCGGGGCGTGCAGGGGCCGAAGAAGCATGTCCTGCGTGCCGCGCTGCAGCCGCTGCAACACATCCGGCTCGATTGCGACCTGCGCGGCGAATTGGCGCGGCTGGTGAGCGCGGAGGCGCTGGACGCGGCACCACAGCCCGCCGGTGACGCCATGCTGGCCGCGTTCTATCTCAGTGAACTCGTACTGCGGCTGGTGCCGCGACACGACCCGCTGCCCGAGCTCTTCGACGCCTATGCACAGGCCCGCGAACGGCTGCGGTTGCGTGACGGACTGGCGTGGTCGCTGCGACGGTTCGAACGCGACCTGCTGGACGCACTGGGTGTCGGCTTCGCGCTGGATGTGGATGGCGATGGCGAGCCTGTGGACCCGGCGGCGCGCTACCTGCTCGATCCGGAGCACGGCCCGCGTCGCCTGCTCAGCGACCGTGGTCACGGGGAGAGAAGCCAGGCGGCCACCGGCCGCGCGTTGCTCGCCTTGGCCGAGGATGCAACGCCTTCGCCCGAGGACCTCGCCAGCCTGCGGTTGCCGATGCGTTCGGTACTGGCGCACCACCTCGGTCCGAGGGGGCTGAAATCCTGGGAAATGATCGGTGACCTGGGGCGGCTGAAACAACGCGGCGCCACGACGGACTGACGGCGTCAATCCGTCGGCGACAGCAGGCGCCTGCTCGCGTCTGCAAAGGCGTCGCGCAGCGCCGCATTGCTCGGAGCGGCGTGCCAGCGGCCTGCGATGCCGGCCAGCGCACAGGCACCGGCGAAGCCGCAGCTGGCCTGCAACCTGTGCAACTGGGCACGCAACGCTGCTTCATCCGCGTGGGTGAATGCCTCCAGGCAGGCAGCGGTCGCCGTGGGCAACTCGGACAGGAACAATTCCCGGAGCAGCGTGGCATGTTCGCGATTGCCTGCGAGTGCTGCGAGTGCGGCGGCTTCGTCCCAGTCGGGAAGCGCCTGTGTCGACGGGATGCCGGTGCCGCCTGCCAGCGCATTGCGCACCGCGCGTTGCAGCGCCTGTGCCGAGAGCGGCTTGACCAGCACATCGGCAAATCCGGCCTGGACCAGCCGTTCGCGTGTCTCAGGCGTCGCATCGGCCGTATGCGCGAGAGCGGGCGTGGACGGATGGCCCGCGCGCAGGCGTTGCAGCAGCGTCGCTCCGGTGCCATCGGGCAGGTTGGCGTCGATCAGCCACGCGTCGAAGGCGAGCGGAAATGCCAGCGCCTGCGCGCAGTCCGCCGCGCGCTCCACGCGTGCGGGCAGCGCGGACAGGGCGGCCGACAGGAACTCGGCACTGATGGGGTCGTCTTCCACCAGCAGGAGCGTCGGCATCGTGCCGTCGGTGAGGGTCATGGTCGGGCATCCTGCGGACTGGTCCCATCTTAGCGTCGGCGGGGGCGGGCGGCGCCCATGCGACAATGCGGCCCCGCCAACACACGCAGCCTGACGCCACGTGGCACGCACCCGCTCCCCCCGCATCGACAAGACCCCCTTCGAAGCCACCATCACCGACCTGACCCACGACGGACGGGGCGTCGCCCGCCGCGATGGCAAGGCCGTGTTCGTCTCCGGCGCATTGCCGGGCGAGCGGGTGATGGCCGAACAGACGGCGAAGAACCGCCATTTCGACGAAGCGAAAGCACTCGATGTGCTGGAAGCGTCGCCCGACCGCGTCACGCCGCGCTGTCCTCATTTCGGGACGTGCGGTGGCTGCGTATTGCAGCACCTGGACGAGGCCCGGCAGATCCAGGCCAAGCAGCGCGTGCTGCTGGAGAACCTGGAGCGCATCGGCCACGTCACGCCACGGGCGGTGCTGCCGCCACTGACCGGTGCCGCCTGGGGTTACCGCCGCAAGGGCCGCTTCTCAGTGCGCCGGGTCAACAAGAAAGACAAGACGCTGGTGGGGTTCCGCGAACAGGATCCGCGCTTTGTCGCCGACCTGTCCGAATGCCACACCGTCATCCCGGGGATCGGCACGAAGATCACCGCACTGGCCGGGCTGGTCGAAAGCCTCGACGCACGCGAGCACATCCCGCAGATCGAGTTCATCGCGGGCGACGCCGGTGCGGACTTCAGTGGCATCGCGCTGGTGTTCCGCCACCTGTTGCCGCTGAGCGAGGGCGACCGCGGGAAGCTGGCAGCGTTCGGCCAGGCCACCCGTTTCGCGATCTTCCTGCAGCCGGGCGGACTGGAGAGCGTGCATGCCTTGTGGCCTGAGGCGCCGCAACTGGCGTTTGCGCTGGCGCCCTGGGACGTATCGCTGGCATTCCGCCCGCTGGATTTCATCCAGGTGAACGCGGCGCTCAACGAGAAGATGATCGCGCGGACCTTCGAACTGCTCGACCCGCAGCCGCAGGACCGTGTGCTCGACCTGTTCTGCGGGCTTGGCAACTTCACCCTGCCGATGGCGCGCCTGGTGGGCGAGGTCGTGGGCGTGGAAGGCGAGGCGGGTCTTGTCGTGCGTGCGCGCGACAATGCCGCCCGCAACGGGCTGGACAACGCACATTTCCACGCCGCTGACCTCACCCAGGACCAGCGCGGCACGCCGTGGATGCGCCAGGGCTTCGACAAGCTGCTGCTCGATCCGCCGCGTTCCGGTGCCATCGAGGTGCTGCAGCAGTTGCCACTCAGGCAGTTCGACCGCATCGTCTACGTCAGCTGCCATCCCGGCTCGCTGGCACGCGACGCGGGTTACCTGGTCAATGAGCAGGGCTACACGCTGGTGTCGGCCGGCGTGATGGACATGTTCCCGCACACGGCGCATGTGGAGAGCATCGCGCTGTTTGAAAGGCGGTGATTCGTGATTGGTGACTCGCAAGAGCCGATCCTGCACTGTTCCGAATCCAAAAGCTCGCCGCCATCCTGAATCCAATCACGAATCACCAACCACATGCCTCTCGAAATCGAACGCAAATTCCTGGTCACCGGCGATGTCTGGCGCGATGCCGCGCACGAGGTCGTGCCGATGGCGCAGGGCTACATCAACGACATGGCGGCGATGGATCGCGGCGAACAGAAGGCCTCGGTACGCGTGCGCATCCAGGGCGAGGCCGCCTTCCTCAATCTGAAATCGCGCGAGCTGGGCGCCACCCGGCAGGAATTCGACTACGCCATCCCCGTTGCCGACGCCCGCGCGCTGCTGGCGCTGTGCGTGGGTGGCGTGATCGACAAGCGCCGGCACTACGTGCGACACGAAGGCCACCTGTGGGAAGTCGACGAGTTCGTGGGCGACAACGCGGGGCTGGTGGTTGCGGAAATCGAACTCGACCGTGCCGATGAAGACTTCGTGAAACCTGCCTGGACCGGCAAACAGGTCACCGACACCGCCCGCTATTACAATCTCGCCCTGGCGTCGCGTCCATACGGGCAATGGTCCGACGAAGAACGCGCCGCCACCGATATTCCCTGAGGAACACCCAATGCTCGTCATCGGCATCGCCGGCACAGAACTCACCGCTCAGGAACGCGATTGGCTGCAACACGACGCCGTCGCAGGCGTCATCCTGTTCACCCGCAACTTCGCCTCGCGTGCGCAGGTGGCGGAACTGTCGCAGGCCATCCGTGCCGCCGCGCCTCGTCCGCAACTGGTCTGCGTGGACCAGGAAGGCGGGCGCGTGCAGCGCTTCCGCGACGGCTACAGCGATCTGCCGGCGCTGGAAGGCTTCGGCAAACTCTATGCGCGGGAACCGCAACTGGCCCTGCAGCGAGCCGAGGAACATGCGTGGCTGATGGCCAGCGAGATCCTCGCCAGTGGCGTGGACCTGAGCTTTGCGCCCGTGGTGGACCTTGCGCGTGGCAACCGCGCCATCGGCAATCGCGCTTTCGACGCCGATCCGCAGATCGTGGCCGAGTTCACGCGCGCGTACATCCGCGGCATGCACGCGGCCGGCATGGCGGCCACGCTGAAGCACTTCCCAGGCCATGGCACGGTGCTGGAAGACACCCACTTCGATGACGCCGTCGATCCGCGCAGTCTGGACGTGCTGCGGGCTGAGGACCTGGTTCCGTTCGTCGCCGGCATCGAGGCCAAGGCCGACGCGGTGATGATGGGGCACGTGAAGTATCCGGCGGTGGCACCGGAACCGGCGGGCTACTCGCCGTTCTGGATCCAGAAGATCCTGCGCGACGAGATGGGTTTCCGAGGTGTGGTGTTCTCGGACGACATCGGCATGGCCGCGGCATTCTCGGCGGGCGGCGTGAAACAACGCATCCATGATCACCTGGACGCGGGATGCGACGTGGTGCTGGTGTGTTCGCCCAAGCTGGTGGACGAGTCGCTGAAGGCGGTGGAAGGCCGCGCACTGAATACCGCCGCCGTGCTCGGCGTACTGGGCCGTGGCGCACTGGGGTGGGACGGCCTGATCGCGGATGCACGCTATGGCGACACCCAGGCGCGCGTGCTCGACAGTCTCAAGGGAGTTGCATGATGGAATCGCTGGGCAATCCGACGCCGAAGCTGGCCGACGCACTGGCCAATGCCGACCTGCTGGTCGACCGCGCGACGATAGACCGCGCCATCACCACGATGGCCGCGCCGATCGCGCGCGACTACGCGGGCGAGGTACCGGTCTACCTGACCATCATGCATGGCGCGCTTCCCTTCGCCGGGCAGCTGTCGCTGGAACTGGGCGCGCTGGGGCTGGACCTGGAGTTCGACTACCTGCACGCCACCCGTTATCGCGGCGAGACCACGGGCGGGGAACTGGTATGGAAGCACCGCCCCGCGACTGCGCTCTACGGTCGCCGTGTGCTGCTGGTGGACGACATCCTCGACGAAGGCCATACGCTGCTGGCAGTGAAACAGTGGTGCCTGGAGCAGGGCGCCACCGACGTGCGGATCGCTGCGCTGACCACCAAGCAGCATGATCGTTGCGTGCCGGGCATCTGCGCGGACTATGTGGGCCTGGAGGTCGCGGACCGCTATGTGTTCGGCTTCGGCATGGACTACCACGAGCAGGGGCGCAACCTGCCGGGCATCTACGCGCTGAAGGACTGACCATGGCCGACATCGCGCTTGCCGTCATCGGCGGCACCGGCGTCTACAGGCTCGCCGACCTGCATGACGTGGAGACGAAAGAGCTGCATACGCGCTTCGGCGCGCCATCGGGTCCTGTCCGCATCGGCACGCTGGACGGGCGGCGCGTGGCGTTCCTCGCCCGCCACGGCGAGGGCCATTCGGTGCCGCCGCATCGGGTCAACTACCGCGCCAACCTGCAGGTGCTGAAGGACCTTGGCGCCACCCGGGTGCTGGCGCTGAATACCGTCGGCGGCATCACCGATGCCTGCGGTCCGCGTGTACTGGCGTGCCCCGACCAGCTGATCGACTACACCTGGGGCCGGATCTCGACGATCTGCGAGGAGCCCGGCAGCGAGGTGCTGCACGTCGACTTCGGTGATCCGTACACGCATTTACTTCGCCAGCAGATCCTTTCCGCGGCCCGCGAGGCCGGCGTGGATCTGGTGGATGGCGGCTGTTACGGGGCCACGCAGGGACCGCGTCTGGAGACCCGCGCCGAGATACGCCGGATGCGCCACGATGGCTGCGATCTGGTCGGCATGACCGGCATGCCCGAAGCCGGTCTGGCACGGGAAATGGGCCTGGAATACGCCTGTCTGGCCATCGTCGCCAACTGGGCGGCGGGTTGCGGCACCGACGAGGAAATCACGATGGACGAGGTGCTGGCGAACGTGGCTGCTGCATCGGCCGGGATCCCGGCCCTGGTGGCCGCGTTGGCGCGAGGGTGATTGTCAACGCGCGCCGGCCTTTGCATACTCGGCGTGTGCGGCGTCACCGCCACACATTCCACCCGCATCCAGAAAAGGAAATACAAGCGCTATGCCGTACGGTACCGTGAAATGGTTCAACGATGCCAAGGGCTTCGGATTCATCGCGCCAGAAGATGGCAGCGCCGATGTCTTTGCGCACCACACCGCCATCAACAGCAAGGGCTTCCGCAGCCTGCAGGAAGGCCAGCGCGTCAGTTACGAGCTGACCCAGGGCCCGAAGGGTGCACAGGCGTCCAACATCACGCCGGCAGCCTGATCCAAGACGATTTTCTTGAACCCCGCTCCGGCGGGGTTTTTTAACGCCTGCATTCCGGCCCATCGCGCTCCGGCAGGAAAGAGACGCCGCATTCGATGAACTCCCTGCATATCGCCATCGTCGGTTACGGCACCGCCGGCCAGGCCGCGGCGCTGCTGCTGTCGCGCGACGGCCACCGCGTGGAGGTCTTCGAACAGGCGGAAACACTGGGGCCGGTCGGCGCGGGCTTCCTGCTGCAACCGACCGGACTGCAGGTGCTGTGGGAATTGGGCCTGCTGCCCGATGTGCTGGCGCATGGCCGGCGGGTCAATCGCCTGTATGGCGAAACGCCCTGCGGTCGCGCGGTGATGGACATGCGCTATGCCGGGCTGGACGCGCGCTTGTTCGGGCTGGGCATGCAGCGCGGAGCGTTGTTCACGCTGCTGGCGGAGGCATGGGCGGGGCAGGGCGAGATCCATCGTGGTCACGCCATCGAGGCCGTCAGCGACGATACGCGCCGCGTGCGCGACCAGCATGGTCGCTGGCATGGCCCGTTCGACCTGGTGGTGAGCGCCGACGGTTCGGCTTCGCGGCTTCGCGTGGCCACCGGAGCCGTGAAGCGCGAGGCCGTCTATCCGTGGGGCGCGTTGTGGCGACTGGTGCCACAGGGCGATTGGCGCTGGAACGACGAGCTGCGCCAGCGTTACGTGGCTGCACGCAAGATGATCGGGTTGCTGCCGGTGGGCACGCGGCCCGGTGATGGAACGCCGCGGTTGAGCTTCTTCTGGAGTCTGCCCGTCAGCGACTTCGATGCCTGGCGCGCGCGCGGTCTGCCGGCATGGCGCGAGGAAGTGGCAGGCCTGTGGCCCGAGGCCGACGCCTGCCTGGCCGACACCGTGGACGCCGACCAACTCGCGCGCGCCAGCTATCGCGACGTAACCCTGCGGCAGTGGTACCGGGACCGCCTCGTCGTGATCGGGGACGCCGCGCATGGCATGAGTCCGCAGTTGGGCCAGGGCGTCAACATGGCACTGATGGACGCGATGACCCTGCGCGACGCGCTGCGCGTGCAGGGCGATGTCCCGGCGGCGCTGGAGGCGTATCAGCGCGAACGCGTGGCGCATGTCGGCGTCTACCAGTTCTGGAGCCGCTGGCTGACCCCGATCTTCCAGTCCGACCGCGACCTCATCGCGCATGCCCGCGATCTGGCATTCCTCCCGATGGGCCGGCTGCCGGGTGGGCGCGGGCACATGCTGCGGGTGCTGAGCGGCACGCAGCACGGCTTCTTCCGCAAGCTGGAGCTGCAGCCGGCGTTCCTCGAGACACTTCGCGACCTCTCCCCCTCAGTGTAGGGGCATCGCAATCAGTGGCAGGGCCCGCAACGCATCCACGCGCCACGCTGAATTGCGCGAGAATCGTGGCGTGCAACGGGAACCTACGATGAGCGAACTTTCTCCGTTCGAAACGCATTCCGTGGAAAACCAGCCACCTCCCTTCGCGCCTCGCGACCTGTGGGCGGACGACATCGTGTTGCGCGAGTGCGTGATGCGTGATGGCGCGGGAGCGTTCGCTCCACGGCTGGCGACCTATGGCGCGCTGGCGGGCGACGCGCTCTACCGTCTTGGCTTCGATGCGAACCGGGACCGGCCCCGCTTGCGCACCCATGACCAGCATGGCCATCGCATCGACATGGTGGAATTCCACCCCGCCTATCACCAGCTGATGGAGGCGGCGAAGACGCACGGTGTCGCCGGCCTGTCGTGGCACGAGCCGTTGCCCGGCGCACACGTCGCGCGCGCTGCGTTGAGTTATCTGCATCACCAGGCGGAAGCGGGCACCAGCTGTCCCCTGACGATGACGCATGCGGCCGTCCCCGTCCTGCAGCGCGAGCCTGCGCTGCGCGAATGGGCGGCGAAGGCGGCCGCGCCGCACTACGATCCGCGCGACGTGCCCATTGCCGGCAAGGCCGGCATCACGCTGGGCATGGGCATGACCGAAAAGCAGGGTGGTTCCGACGTGCGGGCGAACGCCACCACCGCCACGCCGGACGCCGACGGCACCTACACGCTGGTCGGGCACAAGTGGTTCTTCTCCGCGCCGATGTGCGATGGCTTCCTGGTGCTGGCACAGGCGCCGGATGGGCTGACGTGCTTCCTGATGCCGCGCCGACGGGAAGACAGTGCGAAGAACGCATTCCGACTGATGCGGCTGAAGGACAAGCTGGGCGACTGGGCGAATGCGTCGAGCGAAGTGGAATTCACCGGCGCGCGGGCATGGCGTGTCGGCGACGAAGGACGCGGTGTGGCCACCATCATCGAGATGGTGATGCTGACCCGGCTCGACTGCATGCTGGGGTCGTCCGCCGAGATGCGGATGGCGCTGGCGCAGGCAGTGCATCATGCGCGCCATCGCCGCACGTTCGGCAAGCCGCTTGTGGAACACGCCCTGATGCGCAACGTGCTGGCCGACCTCGCGCTGGAGTCCGAGGCGGCGACCACCTTCGCGCTGCGGGTGGCGCGCGCGGTGGATGCGGCGTCGCGCGATCCACGCGAGGCTGCCTTCGCGCGCATTGCCACGGCCGCCGGAAAATACTGGCTCTGCAAGCGCGCGCCCGCGTTCGTCAACGAGGCGCAGGAATGCCTGGGCGGTGCCGGCTATGTGGAGGAATCGATCCTGCCGCGGCTGTACCGGCAGGCGCCGTTGAACTCGATCTGGGAAGGCAGCGGCAACATCCAGTGCCTCGACGTACTGCGCGCCTTCGCACGCGAACCCGAGACCGTGCAGGCGGTGGGCGACGAACTGGCCGCCGCGTCCGGGCATGATGCGACGTTCGATGCGTTCGTTGATCGCCTGCGTGTCGACCTGGCGGCCGCCCGCGAAGCCGGTGCACGCCTGCTGGTGGAGCGTCTGGCGCTTGCGCTGCAGGCGTCGGTGCTGCTGCGGGCGGGCAGTCCGGCCGCGCCCCTGTTCATCCGCAGCCGGTTGGGCGGGGAGCATGGCCTGGCGTTCGGCACGCTTCCGGCGGAGGTGGACGCAACGCCTTTGCTGGCGCGGGCATTGCCGGCATGAGCGCCTGGCGCTGGATGTTCGCGTTGCTGGCTGTGTTGGGCCCGTCGTCTCAGGCGCGCGAACACGGGGATTGGCCGCCGCCCTTGCTGCCCGCTGCGCAGCAGGCCGACGCGATCCGTGTCCACAAGGCGCAGCGCCGCATGGCGCTGTTGCGCGGTGGGCGCACCATCGCCACGTATCGCATCGTCCTGGGGGGCGCACCGGTGGGGCACAAGCGCGAGCAGGGCGACCAGCGCACGCCGGAAGGCGATTACCGCATCACCTACCGCAACGGACGCAGCCGCTTCCATCTGTCGTTGCGCATTTCCTATCCGGATGCGGCCGACCGTCGACAGGCGCTTGCACGTGGCGTCGATCCGGGCGGCGACATCATGATCCATGGCGCCACGCCGCCGGGCTCGCGCGTGGACTGGACGGAGGGCTGCATCGCCGTGACCAACACGGAAATGGAAGCGATCTGGCAGCGCGTGCCGGTGGGTACGCCGATCAGCATCGAACCCTGACGGGCGCATTGCCGGTCCGTCAGCGTTGGCCGCCCCCGCGGGAGGCCAGGGCGCGCGAGCCAGTGATGATCATGCGGACCATCTCGGAAAGTTGCTCGATCAGTTCCTGATCCTTCTCCGGCGGCAGATCCATCGCCGTGGCGCCCATCGCGAATACCAGGCGGGTGATGGCCTTGGATACCAGCGCCGGTTCGTACAGCGGTGCATTGTCGCGCGTGGCCAGCCGCACCAGGTCCATGCACAGCTCTTCTTCGAAGAACTGCAGCTCGAGTTCCACCGCGTGCTTGAACGCGTCAGAACCCACATTGCCTTCGCGCAAAAGCACGTGCAGCAGCTTGTCGTCGGCGCGCAGTTGTTCGATGAATGCCTCCACCGAGCCGCGCACCACGCTGCGGTCGCTGCTGTAGGCGCGGTGGCGGGCCTCGCCGATGATCTTGCGCAACGAGCGGCCGGCCAGATCGATCAGCGCCACGGCCAGTTCGTCCATGTCGCGGAACTGGCGATAGAAGCTGTTGGGGGCGATGCCGGCCTCGCGGGCCACTTCGCGCAGGCTCAGCGTGGACACGCTGCGATGCGGGCCTACCAGTTTCAGCGCGGCCGCCATCAGGTCTTCGCGCGAAATCGACGCCTTGCGGCCGGGGCCGTTGTCGTCGTGGGGCAGCGGTTGCGGGTATGAAGTCACGCGGGGAGGCCGGACGTGCGGAGTGATGGGGGCATCATAGCCTCGTAAATTAATATACAACTGTATACACATCCGTCCTTACAGGGGTATAGTGTTGACCATGAATGCCCAGATTCGTCCGTCCCCCCGCCGGCCCGGTCCCCTGAAACGGCTGATCCGGCCGCTCGTCAAGCCGGATGTGTTCGATTTCTGGGCCACTCGCTTGCATCGCACCTGGACCTGGGAGCGCCCGCTGGCCCGGCTTGTCGCCCGCGAATCCGCCTCCGCGGACGCGGTCACCCTGCTGTTCAAGCCGAACCGCCACTGGGCGGGCCATCGCGCTGGCCAGCATGTGAACCTGGGCATCGAGATTGATGGGGTACGGCTTACCCGAAGCTACAGCCTGACGTCGCCCCCGCGGGCGGACGGGTTGCTGCCGGTGACGGTGAAGGCGATCGAGGGCGGCAAGGTCAGCCGCTACCTGCACTCGACGGCCCGCATCGGCGAGATCGTCGAGCTGGGGCAGGCGTTCGGCGACATGACGCTGCCCGCAGCACCGACAGGCGCCTATCTGATGCTCGCCGCCGGCAGCGGCATCACCCCGCTCATGGCGCTGGTGCGTGAACTGGCCGGGCAGGGCATGCCGGTCGGGCTGACGTTGCTCTACTGGGTGCGTCGGCGCGAGGAAGCCTGCTTCCTCGACGAACTCCGGACGCTCGCCGCCGCCCATCCGGGCTTCCGCTTCCGGTTGCTGCTCACGCGCGAAGCCGCATCTGCCGGCGACGAAGCCGAAGGCCGCATCGATGACACGGTGCTCTCCGCGCAGGCGGGCGACCCCGCCACGCAACAGGTGATCGCCTGCGGGCCGGGCGGGTTCGTCGAAACCGCGCGTGGCTTGCTGGCCTCGCGCGCGGCCTCGTTCCAGGCCGAAGCGTTCACCGCCCCGCCGGTACTCGTGGTGGACGAGGGCGAGGTGGACATCCTCCTGCAACGCAGCGGGCGCACGCTGCGCGTGCCGCGCGGCGAATCCCTGCTGGTGGCCCTGGAGCAGCACGGTCTCAAGCCGCCGTCCGGCTGCCGCATGGGCATCTGCAATACCTGCGCCTGTGGCAAGTCCGCGGGCAGCACGCGCCACCTGCCCAGTGGCGACCTGATGCATGAACCCACCCAGGCGTTGAAGCTGTGCATCCACAGCGCCGCCACCGACATCGAGCTGGATCTGTAATGACGACCCTTTCCTCCCCCCGCAACCGCAGTCTCACCACCGACGAACTGGATCGCTTCGGCGAGGAGCTGGACGCCCTGCGTGCGCGCACTGTGGCGACGCTGGGCCAGCGTGATGCGCGCTATATCCGCAACGTGGTCAAAGCGGTGCGGTACGCCAACCTGACCGGCCGCGTGCTGCTGCTCGCCGCCGCGATCGCCGGTGGCCTCTGGCTGGCCGACAGCGCGGTGGGCTGGCTGTTCTGGGTGCTGTGGGCGCTGGGCGCACTGTCGCTGGGCCTGGGCAAGATCCTCGACAACATGGAACTGGGCCACAACGTCATCCACGGCCAGTACGACTGGCTGGGCGACCCGCAGCTCAACGGCAAGACCTACGACTGGGACATCGTCGCCACCAGCGAGAACTGGCGGCACACGCACAATTTCCGCCACCACACGTATACCAACGTGCGGGGCATGGACGACGACATCGGCTATGGCTTGCTGCGCATCTTCCCGGAGCAGAAGTGGAAGCCTTTCTACCTGGCGCAGCCGGTGGTCGCGGTGGTGTTCGCGCTGCTGTTCCAGTGGGGCATCGCCATCCAGGACCTCAAGCTGGGCCGCTGGTGGCACGGCAAGATGACCACCCAGCAGCTGCGCCGCAAGTCCGCGCCGGTAGTGCGCAAGATGGGCCGCCAGCTGGCCAAGGACTACGTGATCTATCCCGCATTGGCCGGCCCGTTCTTCCTGCCGGTGCTGCTGGGCAACCTGGTCGCCAACGGCCTGCGCAACGTGTGGACCTACGTGATCATCTTCTGCGGGCACTTCACCGCCAATGCGGAGACGTTCCCCAAGGAATGCATCAAGAACGAGTCGCGTGGCCACTGGTACCTGCGCCAGCTGCGTGGTTCGTCCAACCTGCGTGGCGGATTCCTGATCAACGTGCTGTCGGGCAACCTGAGCCACCAGATCGAACACCACTTCTTCCCCGACATCCCCGCCAACCGTTACGCCGAGATGGCACGCGAAGTGCGCGCGATCTGCGCCCGCTACGGCCAGCATTACAACACCGGCACACTGCTCACGCAGTTCGGGCAGGTGTGCTGGCGCATCGTGCGCCATGCCTTCCCCAGCCGGCCGCGACGCGCGATGGCGCTGGTCCAGGCGGAAGCCGTCGCCTAAGGGCTACGCGGCGCCGTCTGGTGGTGCCGCGGCGCGCGCCGCACGCGCGATGACGCGCTTGAGCCGCCACTCGGCGAAGAACGAGGCGGCGATCAGGCCGGTGCCCAGCAGGCCCAGCCACTGGAACCAGGGATTCTCGAAGACCTCGTCGGCCAGGTCGTTGTCCTGCAATTGAAGGCGCAGCAGGCGCACTTCAGTGGCCAGCGCATCCGAGCTGGATTCGCCGGGATGCGCAGCTTCCTCCGCCTGCAACGCCAGGCGCGCCATCGCCGCGTGTCCTGTGGGATCAGCGTCTTCACGACGCTCCATCGTGACAACCAGCGCACTGGTCAACAGGATCAAACTGGTGCCCAGGCCACGCAGCAAGGGTGGGAGTGACTCATGGATCATGCGCGGGCTCCGGCTCTGGTCCGCCGCATCCTAGTCCAAGCAACGAGGGAATGGCGGATGCGATCCGCGCACGGTCAATCCAGGAACTGAAGCCGCGCAAGCTCGGCGTACAGGCCGTCCTGCGCCAGCAGTTCCGTGTGCGTGCCCTGCGCGACGATGCGGCCACGATCCATCACCACGATGCGGTCGGCCTTCAATACCGTGGCCAGCCGGTGTGCGATGACCAGGGTGGTGCGGCCCTCCATCAACCTTTCCAGTGCCTGCTGCACCGCGCGCTCGCTCTGTGCGTCGAGCGCGCTGGTGGCTTCGTCCAGCAGCAGGATGGGTGCGTTCTTTAACAGGGCGCGGGCGATGGCGATGCGCTGCTGCTGGCCGCCCGACAGGCGTGCGCCACGTTCGCCGAGCTGGCTGTCGAAGCCTTCCGGCAACTCGCGCAGGAAGTCGTTCGCTTCCGCCGCCTCGGCCGCCGCCTGCAGTTCGGCATCCGTGGCATCCAGCTTGCCGTAGCGGATGTTCTCCGCAGCGCTCGCCGCGAAGATGGTGGGTTGCTGTGGCACCAGCGCGATGTGTTCTCGCAGGGCGGAAGGATCCAGCTCGCGCAGGTCCACGCCATCGACGCGCACGCTGCCGGTCTGCGCATCGTGGAAGCGCAGCAACATCGAGAACACAGTGCTCTTGCCTGCGCCGGATGGTCCGACCAGGGCGACGGTTTCGCCGGGATTGACGGTGAGGTCGAAGCCGTCCAGCGCGGGCAGGTCGGGGCGCGACGGATAGTGGAACGAGACGTTGTCGAAACGGATCTCGCCTTTGACCGGCTGCGGCAACATGCGTGGTTGTGTCGGCGCCTGGATGACAGGTGTTTCGCCCAGCAACTCCGCAATGCGGCCCATGCCACCGGCCGCGCGTTGCAGTTCGTTCCATACCTCGGCCAGTGCACCGACCGATCCGCCGCCGATCAGCGCGTACAGCACGAACTGGCCCAGCGTGCCCGCGCTCATCGTGCCGTTGATCACGTCATGCGCGCCCGACCAGAGCACCAGCGTGATCGCGCCGAAGATGAGGGTGATGGCCGCTGCGGTCACCCATGCCTGCGCACGAATGCGCTTGCGGGCGGTTTCCACGGCGGTCGCGATGGCGGCACCGAAGCGGCCGCGTTCGTATGGTTCGCGTGCGTGCGCCTGCACGGTGCGGACGGCGCCCAGGGTTTCGCTGGCCAGCGTGTTGGCATCGGCCACCCGGTCCTGGCTGGCGCGCGATGCTTTCTCCAGTCGGCGGGCACCGAGCACGATGGGCAACACCGCCAAGGGGATGCCGATCAGTGCGAAGGCCGCCAGTCGGGGGCTGGTGACGAACAGCATCGCCAGGCTGCCGATCACGGTGACGCTGCTGCGCAGCGCTACCGACATGCTGGTGGCCACCACCGTGCGCAGAAGTTCGCTGTCGGCGGACAGTCGCGATACGAGCTCGCCGCTGCGGCTGCGGTCATGGAATTCGGCATCCAGTCCGATCAGGTGCCCGTACAACTGGCCGCGCAGGTCGGCGACGACCTTTTCGCCCAGCAGCGACACGAAGTAGAAACGCGCCGCGCTGGCCAGGGCCAGCACGACCGCCACCACGAACAGGAACAGGAACGCACGGTTGATGTTCGCGCCGTCGGTAAAGCCGTTGTCGATCATCTGCCGGAAGGCTACCGGCAGGCTCAGCGTCGCCGCAGACGCCAGCGCCAGCGCCAGCAGCCATGCGGTGAATAGGCCACCATGCTGACGCACGAAGGGCCACAGGGCGCGCAGGGTGCCCAGCTTGGCCTTGGTTTTGGACGAGGAAGTGCCGTCCGGTGTCTCGAGCGGGGTGTTCATCGCGGATCCGTTCTCAAAGCGGTTGTGGAAGGGGCTTCAGCCCCGACCAGGCCGCTGTGCTTCCATCGTGCCGGAAGCCCCTTCCACAAACACCTGTGCTGCCCGGGCGATTACAACGGATCGACAACGCGCACCCGATTACGGGTGGCGTCGCGCAGATGGTTTTTCAAGGCGTCCGCGCGATCCGCAGGGAGTTCCAGCGTCAGCAGCGCCCCGTTCTCGTCGAACGATTCCTGCAGTTTGGTCGCCAGATGCGGTGCAAGCGCGGCATGCACCGCACCCAGGTCGTCGAACAGACAGGCCAGCACCAGGTGCGTGGTGGCCACCAGCGCCTGCCGCGGGGCGGTGCGCAGGCATTCCGCCGCCGCACCGCCATAGGCCCGCACCAGCCCGCCCGCGCCCAGCTTGATGCCGCCGTACCAGCGGGTCACCACCACCATCACCAGGTCGAAACCCTGGCCATCGATGGCGGCCAGGATCGGTCGGCCCGCTGTGCCCGAGGGCTCGCCGTCATCGCTGGAGCGGTATTCGCCGCCGATCCGGTAGGCCCAGCAGTTATGCGTCGCGCCGGGATCGCCGACTTCTCGCAGGAAGGCGAGCGCGCCGTCGGCATCGTTGACGGGGGCGGCCTGTGCGAGGAAACGGCTGTGCTTCACCTCCAGCAACTGGGAGGCGCGAGCGGCAAGGGTGTCGCTCACGGTGTGCCGAGCAGCGGGCGCAGGTCGTCCGGGACGCGCTGGAACGGGTGTTCCTGCACGAACAGCTGCAGGCTGCGCAGCGCGTTGGCGTTGTCGCCCAGGTCGCGGCGCAGGCGGATGCGGTCGAGCCATTCGTCCGGGGGCAACCGTGTGTCAGCGTCGACCGGCACCTGCAGGTCTGTCCGCCGAAGGGCGGTGCGTGCGGCACTGGGCTGGACGCTGCCGGCACTGGCGGCCGGAGCGGGCGGGGGCGGTGGTGGTGCGGCAGCAGCAGCTGTAGCCGTAGCTGCGGGGGCTCCGTCCTGTGCACGGGGCTGACGTTCGCGCGTCCTCGCGCGACTGCCAGTCACGGAGATCGTGTCAAGGGTGCGGCTTTCATTCGCTGCCGCCTGTTTGCGCTCTTCTTCGTACCGGATGCGCTGTTCCGCTTGTTGCTGGGCCGCGGCTCGGTGTTGCGTCTGCGCGCCCGCGATGGCTTCCGGGACGTCCGTAGCCATGGCTGCCGGCGGCGCATACGCGTCCATTTCGGCCGGGAAGGCGTGGGGTGCGGCCGGTTGCTCGCGCGGCGGCGTCTCCTCGGCCGAAGGCAGGCCCGGAACAGCGGGAATCAGCGCAAGGGGGCTACGCTTCGGAACGGATTCCTGGCGCGCGGCCGCTTCCGCGTTCTTGCGTGCTGGGCCGGACGGTGTGGCGTCGCGTTCGATGGCGGCGGATGGTGAAGGAGACCGCATAGCCTTTGCCGGGGCGGCAGGTTCCGTCGCCACGATCGCGGGCGGAGGAGGGAGCGATTCGACGGCGGGCGCGGCCGCCGCCGCGGTGGCGACGTCGGCGTCCTCGCCGATCAGCTGGGCCGAGCGCTGCGCCTGTGCCGGGGCCTCGCTGGCCACCGGGATGCCATGGTTGGGGCGCAGCTGCCAGGCAATGCCGGCGGCCAGCAGTACCGATGCCGCCACCCCCATGCCGAGTGGCCAGCGACGGCGGGTTGGCGGCACAGCGCCGCCCCGCGACGGTGTTTCCTGCACGGCCGCCCGCGCGGCGCCCAGGATGCGCGCATCCAGGTCCGGCGACGGCGCACCGTGCGGTCCCAAGCGGGACAGCGACTGCGCCAGCGCGCGTTCTTCAGGCGTCAGGGGCTCGTGGGGCGTCTTCATGGGTTCAATCTCGTCCGTAACCGGTCCATCGCATAGCGCAGGCGCGATTTCACGGTTTCCCGGCCCACGCCGGTGATTTCGCCGATTTCCTCCAGGGTCAGTTCCTGCTCCAGCCGAAGCAGCACGACCTCGCGCTGCTCCTGCGGCAATTCGTCCATGGCCAGTTGCAGCTGCCGTCGCTGCTCGAACTCGGAGAGCTGGCGCTCCGGCGTGTCATGGTCCGGAACGCGTGCGGTCCGCTCGTCCGCGTCCACGGGCGCGGCGGGTCGGTGTTTCGATGCGCGCCAATGGTCGTTCAACCGATTGTGCGCGATCCGGTACAGCCACGTCCCGAATGCCGCCTCCGGTTTCCAACCCTGGCGCGCGCTGATCACGCGCTGCCAGGTGTCCTGGAAGAACTCGTCGGCCAGCGCCGGGTCGCGAAGGTGGCGCAACAGGAACCGGTACAACGGTCCGCGGTGGCGCGCGTAGAGCTGTTCGAAGGCTGACGCGTCGCCGGCGGCATAGGCCAGCATCAGGGTCTCGTCGGCGGGTTCTGCGAGGTCGTTCACCGACACCAGCGTAAGCCGTCCACGCACGCCCGTGAAGTCGGGGCGTGGTTGCGGCGCCGACACGTTCAGTAATCGACGCCCGTCGGGGATCGTGGTCGGGTGGGTCAAGGCGACAGGGGGAGCGGGTCGGGGCACACGTTTTCAAACGCGCGATGGCCCTTGAAGGGGTTGCCCTGGCCGTTTCCGTTCAGGGGGGCACAGGCGGTATGCTCGCCACGGGGGACTTCCAGACACCACGCACCGACTCGTTCGGGACAAGGGCATGCCTACGCCATCGATCAGCGCCGACAACCCGGCCAGCGCAGACGCCTCGCCGGCGGACCGGATTGCGTCGATCCTGCGTGGGCTGCTGCCGGCCGGTGCTGAACTGGCCATCAGCTGGCGCGACTGGGCGCTGGGCAACGACAGCGGTGCCACGCCGGGGGCATCCGGTGCCCTGAAGCGCCGCGCCGAGCATGCGCTGGCCGAAGCGCAGGTGGAGCACGATGGCCCCGCGCAGCGTACCTACGCGTGGGACAACGCCGATGGCACTGCGCGCGTTGCGCTGGCGCTGGCATTGCCGCACCCGCTGGCGGCGCCCGAGGAGGATGCGTGGCTGTCGCTGGCCCGCACGCTGCTGGTGACATCGCTGGATGCGGCGCGCGCGCAGGCACGCATCGTTTCGCTGGAAAAATCCAAGCGGCTGCAGCAGGCGCTCTACGAAATCGCCGACCTGGCCGGTGCCGACCTCGAGATGCCGGAGATGCTCCGCCGCATCCACGCGGTGGTGAACTCGCTGATGTATGCCGAGAACTGCTACATCGTGCTTTACGACGACCAGCGCCGCTCAGTCCGCTTCCTTTACTTCGCCGACCAGCGCGATCCCTATGTCGCCGAACCCGAGCGCGAATTCGGCGAGGAGGAAATGGCCAACAGCATGACCTTCGCGCTGCTGCGCCACGGCCAGCCGCTGCGCGGACCGTCGGCCGTCATCCGGCAGAAGCTGGGCGTGATGCGCGACCCCTCGCATGGCCCGGACAGCCTGGACTGGCTGGGCGTGCCGATGCGCCGGGACGACCGGGTCTGCGGCGCCATCGTCGTGCAGAGCTACGACGCGCCGGCGAGTTATGCCGACGAGGACCGCGCGCTGCTCGGCTATGTGGCGCAGCACATCCTGACCGCGCTGGACCGCAAGCACGCGCACGTGGAACTGGAACACCGCGTGGCGGTGCGCACGCACGAACTGCAGCGCGCCAACCGCGAGCTGCAGGCCGAGATCATGGAGCGCAAGCGCGCGGAGAAGCTGCAGCGCGCATTGTTCCGCATCACCGACCTGGCCATCACCTCGGAGAGCCTGGAGCGCTTCTACGCCGATGTGCACGTGGTGGTTGATGAATTGATCAATGCACGCAATTTCTACATCGCGCTCATTTCGGATGATGGCGAGCAACTGGCCTTTCCGTATTCGATCGACGAGCGCGACCCGATGCGCAAGTCGCGGCGCTTGACCAACGGGTTGACCGAGTACGTCATCGCCACCGGGCGGCCGCTGCTGGCCGATCGCGAGGTGATCGGCCAACTGGCGGAGCAGGGCAAGCTCTTGCAGCATGGACCACCCGCCTACAGCTGGCTCGGCGTGCCGCTGTTCCGCGGCGAAGACGTGGTCGGCACGGTGGTGGTGCAGAGCTACACCGAAGAAGTGAAGTTCACTTCGCACGACCAGAACCTGTTGACCTTCGTCGCGCACCATATCGGCAACGGCCTGGACCGGCAGCGCGCGCAGGAGCGCCTGCGCAGTGCGCATGGGGAACTGGAGCGCAGGGTCGACGAGCGCACGCGCGAGTTGGCCGAAGCGAACCACCAGTTGCGTGCGCAGATCGGCGAGCGCCTGCGCGCCGAACAGCAGCTGACGTACCAGGCGACGCACGACGCCCTCACCGGACTGCCCAATCGCCCACACCTGCTGGATCGGCTGTCGGCGGCCATCGAGCGCGCGCGCCATGGCGATGGCCAGGCCTTCGCGGTGCTGTTCCTCGATCTCGACCGGTTCAAGCTGGTCAACGACAGCATGGGGCACGCGGCCGGTGACGAACTGCTGGTGGAAGTCGCCCGACGCATCATCATGAGCGTGCGCGACGACGATGTGGTCTCGCGTTTGGGGGGTGACGAATTTGCGCTGCTGGTCGAGTACGCGGATGGAGTGGAGAACGTACGCGACTTTGCCCAGCGCCTGTTGGCGTTGCTGGGCCGGCCGATGTGGGTGGCGGGGCGCGAACTGTTTCCCTCCGCCAGCCTGGGCATCGCCGTCTGGCACCCGCGTTATCGGAATGGCGAGGAGTTGCTGCGCGACGCGGACGCTGCGATGTATCGCGCCAAGGAGCAGGGTCGCGACCGTTGCGCCATGTTCGACGAGGCCATGCGCGAAGCCGCGATGCAGAGCCTGGACCTGGAAGCGGACCTGCGGCGCGCGATCAACCACCGCGATTTCCTGCCGTTCTACCAGCCCATCCGCCGCATGGACGACGGGCGTGTGATCGGCCATGAAGCGCTGCTGCGCTGGCAGCACGAACGACGCGGCTTGTTGCTGCCGGCGGAGTTCATCGGGTTGGGGGAGGACAGCGGACTGATCGAGCAGGTCGATTGGCTGTTGTACGAGCAGGTGGTGCGGCAGATCGCGCGGGGCGTGGAGGGCTATATCTCGGTCAACGTGTCGCCACGGCATTTCCGTTCGCCCGATTTCGGCGATCGTCTGCTGGCGATGTTCGAAGCGCACGGCGCGGATCCCGCGCGGTTGCGGCTGGAGATCACCGAGGTCGCGTTGCTGGATGATGCACCACGCACATTGCGCATCCTGCGCACGCTGCGGCAGCACGGCATCCTGGCGCAACTCGATGACTTCGGCACGGGCTTCTCCGCGTTGTCGTACCTGCACCGCTTCCCGATCTCGGTGCTGAAGATCGACCGCAGCTTCGTCTCCGGACTGGGGAGCGAAGCGCGGCCGGAAAGCCTGGCGCTGGTGCGCGCCATCCTCGCGCTCGCCAGCACGCTGGGGATCGAGACGATCGCCGAGGGCGTGGAGACCGAGGAGCAGCGCCAGTCGCTGATCGAACTGGGTTGCCACCTGGGTCAGGGTTACCTGCTGGGACGGCCGGCTGCGCAGATGGACGTCGTGGTCGCTGACGTCGCGTGAGCATCCGCCTGCGAGCGGCTACTCACCGATATGGATGGACATGTTGTAGCTCGGTTGTCTCAACTGCCCTGAAGATCCCGGTTTCCGGTCGGTAGGCAACTCACGCCAATTCAGCCAGAAGTCCCCGGTGCACAGGCGTCGGAAGGGAATGCTGGTGGATTGTCCGGCAGCGATCTCGACATCGATGAGTCTTGAGAAATAGGCCGGCACTTCGCGCGTTATGATGGGGGTGTCGAAATCATCAGGTGCCGGGGCAGGAAGTTCGCGATCCATGTAGAAGCTCTTCATCGTCACGGTGATCGGGTACGACCTGTGGTTGACGACGGTGACGGCCGTCCCGCAGCTGTCCGCGAACGCCGTGCCTGGACTCGCAAGCACGACCCACAACATTATCTGGCCTATCCGCATGGCAGGGTGCTCCCAGCTGTTGTTTGGACGGGGCCGATCAAGAGGCCCCGCCCGGCGCGAGTCAATCTACGGCAATCGCCGGCGCATCCGCCTTCGCTCCGACCAGCCTATGCGCCTGGTCGACCATGCCGACGAACTCCGCCTTCAGGCCATGCGGATCTTGGCCCGTCGCGGCGCGCGCCGTGCGGGCGACGTCATTCCAGGTCCATCCGTCGATGCGCTGGCCACCGCGCAGCAGATCGGCATAGGCCGCCACGGCGCTGGCGAAACGGAAGGCATCGCTGGGTTGCGGGGTCAGCGAGCTGCGTGCGATCGGCGTCTCGATGAGCCGGCTGCTGTCCTGGCCCGGCAGCTTGTAGCGCAGGCGCACATGCGCGACTTCATTGGTGGAGGCACCGGCGGCGACCTGCTTGCCCCCGTAACGCAGCGCGGGCAGGCGCTCGGCACCGCTGTCGACCGGCGTGATCTCGTACAGGGCAGTGACTTCGTGGCCCGCGCCGATGTCGCCGGCATCCACCTTGTCGTTGGCGAAGTCCTCGTTGGCCAGCACGCGGTTCTCGTAGCCGACAAGCCGGTATTCGGACACGACGGCGGGATTGAACTCCACCTGGATCTTCACGTCGCGGGCGATGGTCAGCAGGGTGGATTGCATTTCATCCACCAGCACCTTGCGTCCTTCCTGCAGCGTGTCGATGTAGGCATGGTTGCCATCACCCACATCGGCCAGCTTCTCGGCCAGTGCGTCGTTGTAATTGCCAGTGCCGAAGCCCAGCGTCGTCAGCGCGATACCGGACGTGCGCTGGTCGGCGACCATGGTTTCCAACGCGTCCTGGCTGACCGTGCCGACATTGAAGTCGCCATCGGTCGCCAGGATCACGCGATTCACGCCTTCCTTGACGAATGCCTGCTTCGCCATCGCATAGGCCAGCCGGATACCGTCACCGCCGTTGGTGCTGCCGCCGGCCTGCAGGCGATCGAGCGCCGCCAGGATCTCGTCATGCCGGTTGCCGGGCGTCGGCGGCAGCACGAGGCCCGCAGAACCGGCGTACACGACGATGCTGACGCGATCCTGCGCACGCAGTTGCGGGACCAGCTGGGCGAAGGATTGTTTCAAGAGCGGCAGCTTGTCCGGCGACTCCATCGAGCCGGAGGTGTCCAGCAGGAACACCAGGTTGGCCGGCGGCAGCGTCGCCTTCGGCACGTCGTAGCCCTTGATGCCGACCATCAGCAACTGGCGTTTAGCATTCCAGGGGGCCGGCGCGAGTTCGGTGGTCACGTTGAAAGGACGACTGCGGTCCGTCGGTGCAGCGTGGCCGTAGCGGAAGTAGTTGATGAATTCCTCCGCGCGCACCGCATCGGCGGGCGGACGCTGCCCTTCGCGCAGCATGCGACGCACGTTGCTGTAGCTGCCCGTATCCACGTCCACCGAGAACGTGGAGACGGGTTCATCGAGCGTACGACGCACCGGGTTGTCGTCGCGCTCGGCGTACTTTTCCGTGTTGACCGGCGTGGCGGGCTGGGCGATGGGGGCGTGGGCGACACGATATTCCATCGCCATCACCGGAGCCGGCGGTGGAGGCGGTGCGTAGGCGTGCCCCGTGGGCATGAGGGCCTTGGCCTGCTCGCGGCGCAGGCGGTTGCCGGTCACGACGACGCTATCCAGCGCGGCCTGCTCAGTCCGTGCCGCATCCGCAGCCTGGTTGGCGAGGCGGGCGTCGGAGCCGGCCGCGGCCACCTCCGCTTCGGGCGAATGCTGCGCGGTGGGACTGGACTGGCAGGCGGCCAGCAGGGCGACGGACAGCAGGGTAACGGTCAGACGGTGCGACATGGCGTGACTCCGTGTGTGGGACAGGGAGTCGAACGCGCGGGATCGGTGAACGGGGTTGAGCGGGGTGGTACCTCAGGATCCGGACCCTGCACGGGGCCGGGTCGCGTCAGTCGATGGCGCCCACATCCATGCCGTCGTAGGCATCCAGCCCGTGCTCCTCGGCGAAGCGGTACAGCGCCTGGTTGCGCTCATGAAGGCTGTCGGGCGTGTGGACTTCGGTCTTCTCGACATGCAGCCACCACAGGTCCGGATCCTTGCGGTTGTCCTTGTCTTCCAGGTACAGCGCGATCACGCGATAACCGTGTTCTTGCAGCAGCGGCACGACCGCTTCCAGTGCGGGACGTGAGCCATGCGTGAAGAAATAGCCCCATACCAGCGGCTTGCGCAGGTCCCAGGGCGTCTCCTTGGCCATGTTGTCGAACATCTCGACCAGTTGTTCGTGGGTGATCATGTCGTGCTCCTGATGTGGCGCGCGCGACCGGACGGCCGCGCGATGAAGGGGGTGTCATGGAGTTTGATCCGATGGCCTGCCCGCGATTCCGCACCAAGGCTACGATTCGGCGCGCAGCTTCAAGCGGCCATCGCCGACCTGCGCATCGACGCGCTCGCCCGGCTGCACCTGCGCCACCGAGCGCACCAGCGTGCCGTCCTCCTTGGTCACCAGGGCGTAGCCGCGGGCAACGGTCGCGAGGGGGCTGACCGCCTCCAGCGAGCGCGCGAGTCCGCGCAGGCGCAGGGCGTCGCGTTGCAGCGTGCGCGCGACGGCGGCCTGCGGGCGGGGGGCAAGGGCCAGCAGCCGCACGCGCAGTTGTTCCAAGCGACGCTGGGGTGCATGGGCGCGCAGGACGGCGTCGGCATGGCGGAGTGCGGCCTGGCGACGTGCCAGTTGGTCGCGCCACAGCGCATGCAGGCGACGTGCGGCGTCTTCCTGGCGACGCCGAAGCATCTCCAGCCGTGCCTGGGGTCGCAGCGCATTGAGGCGCAGGGCGGCGCGGTCGACGCGTTGCATGGCGTTGCGCAGCCGATGCGCCTGGGTGGTGGCGAGCCGGCGCTGCAGTGCCTGCACGCGCGCCAGCAGGTCGCGCCGGTCAGGCACCAGCAGCTCCGCCGCGACCGAGGGCGTCGGCGCGCGCAGGTCGGCGGCGAAATCGGCGAGGGTGAAGTCGGTCTCGTGGCCGATCGCGGACACGACGGGTACCGGCGAGGCGGCGATGGCGCGCGCGAGGCGTTCATCGTTGAACGCCCAGAGGTCTTCCAGCGATCCTCCGCCACGGGCGACCAGCAGCACGTCGTAACGGCCGCTGCGCGCGGCGCGCTGCAGCATGTCGACGATCTGTGCGGCCGCCGATTCGCCTTGCACCTGCACAGGCAGCACGTCCACGTCCAGCAACGGGAAGCGGCGCTGCAGCACGCTCAGGACATCGCGCACGGCCGCGCCGGTGGGCGAAGTGAGTACGGCGAGCCGTCGCACGTGCGCGGGCAGGGGGCGCTTGCGGGCGTCGTCGAACAGGCCCTCCGCGGTGAGTTTCGCCTTCAGTTCTTCGAACGCGCGCCGCAGTGCGCCTTCGCCAGCCTCCTCCAGGCTGTCGATCACCAACTGGTAGTCACCGCGCGCTTCGTACAGCGTCAGGCGGCCGCGCGCCAGTACACGCAGGCCCTCGCGCGGTGCGAATTTCAGCCACTGGCTCTTCGGCTTGAACATGGCGCAGCGCACCTGCGCGCGCGCGTCCTTCAGGGTGAAGTAAAGATGGCCGGAGGCAGGGCGGGTGACGTTGCCCAGTTCTCCTTCCACCCACACCAGCGGGAACGCGCCTTCCAGCAGGTCGCGCGCCAGCGTGTTGAGCTGGGTGGGCGTGAGGATGTCGCGGGCGGTGTCGGTCATGCGACAAGGATAAACGCTGGTCGCCATCGACGCTGCGGTCTGCCTGCGTCAGCCGGTCGCAGCCGGGTGGAGGGATTCCATGATGGAATGAGGCGGCCCCGTCGCCTGGAACCTCCCGCATGGCCAGTTTCTGCTACTCCTGCACTGACATCTGGCGTCGAGCCATCCTGCTGGCCGCGGCGGGTCTCATCGCCGCATGCGCAGCGGAGGGCGACACGGAGAAGACGACGCAGGCCGGTGTGGTTCCTGTCGTCGAGGCCTGGCAGCCGCCTGCCCCCGCAGGCGCCGCGCAGCCGGACCTCGTGGCGACTCCCGACGGTGCATTGCTGCTGAGCTGGGTGGAGCCGATGGGCGAGGCGGGCCACCGCCTGCGCTTCAGCCGGCGTCCCGCGCCATCCGGGGACTGGGAGGCACCGCACACGATTGCCGAAGGCAGGAAGTGGTTCGTCAACTGGGCCGATACACCGCATGTCTATGCCCTGGCGGACGGCTCGCTGTGGGCGCACTGGCTGCGCAGCACGGGTCCCTCGCGCATGGACTACGGCATCGACCTGGTCCGTTCCGGCGACGGCGGCGCGACGTGGAGTGCACCGCAGCTGGTGCATCCGTCCGGCACGCCGGGAGACCATGGCTTCGTGACGTTCTGGCCGCAGGCGCACGACCGGCTCGGCATTGCCTGGCTGGACAGTCGGCAGAAAGCCATCGATGGCGTGCATGCGCACCACGATGACGGTCACCATAGCGGC
This sequence comes from Pseudoxanthomonas sp. 3HH-4, assembly GCF_006716465.1. GTDB lineage: Bacteria > Pseudomonadota > Gammaproteobacteria > Xanthomonadales > Xanthomonadaceae > Pseudoxanthomonas_A. The sequence continues at coordinate 46,076 of NZ_VFPB01000004.1, forward strand.
GGCGCCCCGATGATGCTGCGCGCCGCGCTCTACGGCGCAGAGACGAAGCAGGGCGGAGAGTGGCCATTGGACACGTCGACCTGCGATTGCTGTACCACGTCGTCCGCCGTGACGGATCGTGGCGTGGTGGTCGTCTACCGCGGGCGGAGTGACGGCGAGATCCGCGACACGCGCATCGTGCGCTTCGATGGCGAGCGTTGGACACCGCCGCGCGATGTGCATGCGGATGGCTGGCAGATCGCCGGATGCCCGGTCAACGGGCCGGTGACGGTGGCCGACGGTGCCGTGGTGTGGGTCGCCTGGTACACGGAAGCGGACGGTCTGCCGGAGCTTCGCGCCGCACGTTCCGACGATGCGGGTGATACGTTCGGTCCGCCGGTGACGCTGGCGAAGGGTGAGCAGGTGCTGGGTCGCCTGGGTCTGGCGTTCGGCGACGGCCACCTGCTGGTGAGCTGGCTGGAACAGTCGCCGGATGAGCGCCAGATGTTGATCCTCGGGCGCTACGACGGCGCGTGGCATCCGCTGCAGCGGGTCGAGGTCGCTACCTTGTCCGCGCGCGGGCGCGCCAGTGGGATTCCCCGATTGCAGTGGAGCGGCGATGCCGCGTGGCTTGCGTGGACCGATGTGGCCGGCGAAACGCCGCGCCTGAGCGGCGCACGCGTGGTGTTTCGCTGATGCGCAGGGATGCGACATTCCGTCGCACCTGACCCCTCCGCGCCGCTGCGACTAGAATGTCAGCCGTGATCCGATCGCACGCCTTCCTCCGACCGATGCTGCAGCTGGCCCTGTTGGCGGCGCTGCTGATGGCGTTCGCGCCGTCGGTCACGCGTTGGGTGGCCAGCGCCGGCACGCAGGTGCTGACCGGCTGGACCGAGCTGTGCACCACCGATGGCATCAAGTGGGTCGACACCCGCGCGGAATCTCCGGTCGAAAAATCGCCATCGCCTGCCGGCATGCCGATGGGCGCCGATTGCGCGTATTGCACGTTGGCCGCTGCGCTGCCGTTGCTGCTGCTCTGCATCGCGTTGCTGTTCCCGCGTCTCTCCGGGCACGTCATCACACGCGCTGTAGCGCTTCCACACGCCAGGCGGCTGCGCCTGCGGGGTCTTGGCGGGCAAGGGCCGCCCATCCTGCTCTGAACCACAAGACCTTCCGTTGATCGTGCGGCCCGCGCGCCGTGTCCTTGTGCTTTGGAGTTCCCATGTCCCTGTTTGTCTGCGTGGCGCCGCGTGCGTCATGCCTGTCCGTGGCCGTCGCCGCGGCTCTCTCGCTTTCCTTTTCCGCCCATGCGGCAGACAGCGTCGCGCCGCCCGATGGTTCCCGCGCCACCCAGCTCGATACGATCGAAGTCAAAGGCCACAAGGCCGACCTCGAACAGGCGGCCGGCACCGGCACGCGGCTTTCACTCAGCGTCATGGAAACGCCGGCGTCCGTCACGGTGATCGACCGCGGCACGCTGGACGCCCGTGGCGTGCGTACCACGCAGGAAGCCCTGGCCGGTATCCCGGGCTTGACCGTGGCTTCGCCGCCCGGTAACGGCAATGCGGTGACCTACCGTGGTTTTTCCGGCAGCCAGATCACCCAGCTGTTCAACGGCATCGACGTGCAGTACGCCAGCATCGCCGCGCGACCGGTCGATGCGTGGCAGTACGAGCGGGTGGAAGCCATCGGCGGTCCGTCGAGTTTCCTGTACGGTGCCGGTGCGGTCGGCGGCACGATCAACTACGTCACGCGGCTGGCGCGGCTGGATCGCGACGAAGCCGCGGTGCAGGCGTCGTGGGGCTCATTCCGCGACGGCACGCTGGCAATGGGCGCCAATCTTCGCATCGACGGCGAGGCTGCACGCCAGGCGATCCGGATCGACGCCAGCACGCGCGATGCCGAGAGCTGGATCGATGGCCAGGAACGCGAGGCGTCGACGCTGGCCGCATCGTGGCTGGTGCAATGGGCGCCCACGCTTCGCCACACGCTGGCCGTCGAATACCAGCAGGAAGACAGCCATCGTCCCTACTGGGGCACGCCCGTGCGCCAGCCGGCGACCGGCCGTCTGTCGGTGCTGCCGCAGACCATCGGTCACAACTACAACGTAGCGGATGGCTACTACGGGCAGGACGTACGATGGGCGCGCTCGCTGCTGGAGTGGACGCCGGGCGAGCACGACACCGTGCGCAACACGGTCTACCACTACGACGCCCTGCGCGATTACCGCAACGTCGAGAGCTATCGCCTGACGGTCGACAACGATGGCGTCATCCGCTCCGGCACGCTGCTGCAACGGCACGACCAGCAGGTCTACGGCAACCGGCTGGAGTGGAGCCACGATGGCATGCTGTTGGGCCTGCCGACGCAATGGGCGACGGGTCTGGATGTCAGCTACAACCGGCAGACGCGCTTTCCGTTGTCGCTGTCGGCCACGGTGGACACCGTGCCGCTCGACGCCGTGACGCCGGGACACTTCCTCGACGTGCCCGGCACCTCGATCGTCTACACGCCCGACCGCACCAACCGGCTGCACACGCAGGCGCTGTACCTGGAGAACCTGACCGAGCTGACGCCTTCGCTGTCGCTGCTGACCGGACTGCGCCGCGACCGCATCGTGCTGGATGTAGTGAACCACCGCGCGGTCACCGCCACCAATCCCGCGCGCTTCGAGCGCGAGTACACGCCCACCACGGGACGTGTCGCGCTGAACTGGGCCATCGCGCCGCAGGCGAGCGTGTATGCGCAGTACAGCACCGCGGCCGATCCGCCTGCGGGCATCCTCAGCACCGCCAACTTCGCCACGCTGCGCGATTTCGATCTGACCACGGGACGGCAGGGCGAGATTGGCGCGAAGCTCCAGTCACGCGACGCGCGCCATTTCGCCACGCTGGCCGCGTATCGCATCGTACGGCGGAACCTCGCCATCACCGATCCCGCCAATCCGGGGCAGACGCTGCCGGTGGGCCAGCAGTCCTCGCGGGGCATCGAAGCGACGTTCGGCTGGCGACCGCTGGAGGCGCTGAAGGTCGAGGGCAACCTGGCCTGGGTGGATGCCACGCTCGATGATTTCTACGAAAACGTCGGCGGCGTGCCGGTGTCGCGCGCCGGCAATCGCCCCACCAACACGCCCTCGCGCGTGGGCAACCTGTGGGTGGACTACGCGTTCGGCCCGCGCTGGTCGGCGGGCCTGGATGTCCGCGGCGTCTCATCGCGCTACGCCAACGCCGCCAACACGCTGTGGACCGCCGGTTATGCCACCTGGGGCGCGCACCTGGGCTTCAAGTGGAACGCCAGCACGGAGCTGACCATTCGTGGCCGCAACCTCGGCGACCGCACCCACGTGGTGTACGCGCTGGGCAGCACGATGGCCTACCTTGGCGATCCGCGCAGCTGGGACGTCGTGCTGCGCAAGACCTTTTGAGTGCGGCGACCAGGAGATTCCCATGAGCACGATCTTCTTCCTCGGTGTTGGCAGCTGGCTGATCGCGTGGGCATCCGCGCTCGGCCTTCAGTGGCTCGCACGGGCGGCCGTGGCCGCACGTCCGCTGACGTTGTTCGACACCCCTTCATCCGCATCCGATATGGAGACGACGACATGAAACTTCCTCTTGCCAGCCTGCTGGCCCTGCTGCTGGCGGCATGCCAGCCCACGCCGCAAGGTGCTGCCGGTGACGGCGGACATGCCAGCGGCATCTCCGTGGCGTCACCCTGGTTGCGCGAGACGCCGCCCGGTGCGCCTGTCGTGGGCGGCTTCCTCACCTTGCAGAATCCATCGTCGGGCGACGACAGGCTGCTGGCGGTCGAAAGTGCATTGGCGCAGCGGATAGAGATCCACGCGATGCGGGACGAGGGTGGCGTGGCCCGCATGCGCGAACTGGCCGACGGCCTGCCGCTGCCTGGCGGTGCCACGGTCGAACTGCAGCCGGGCGGTCACCACCTGATGTTCATCCAGCCGCAGCGTCCGCTGCAGGCGGGCGAACACGTGGAAGCCACGTTGGTCTTCGAACGTGCCGGACGCGTACCCGTCACGTTCGAGGTCCGGCCGCTCAGTGCGTCGGGCGCATCGCCGCATCACTGACGTGCGCGACCTGCGCGCGCTGGACCTGGAACCGATCGCGTCGTCGCTGCTGGTTCCCCGCCAGGGACCGGCGCGATCGGTCGCGGCCAAGGGCAAGGGCGATGGCGCGAAAGGCGGGGGACGCCAGGGTGGTGGCGGTGGTGCGCGCGGCGCAGGCGTGGGCGTCGGGGCGACGGTCGATCCGGACCGCGAGCCGTCACGCTGACGGCTACTCGTCGATCCAGCGCCGTTCGGGCCCCGGTCGTTTGGCCAGCTTGCGCTGCAGCGATCGCCGGTGCATGCCCAGCAGGCGTGCGGCGGCGGAGATGTTGCCTTCGGTTTCGGCGAGCGCCTGCTGGATGTGTTCCCACTCCAGCCGGCTGAGCGGGGTCATGGTGTCGTCGGTGGCGCTGGTGTCTTCCGCAGCGGCGGGCGCTTCCAGCCCAAGCGCACGCAGGATGGTCGGCACCGTCGCCGGTTTCGGCAGGTAATCGTCCGCGCCGCGCTTGATCGACTCCACGGCGGTGGCGACGCTGGCGTAACCGGTTACCAGCAGGATCTGCATGTCGGCGCGCAGCGCACGCAATGGCTCGATCAGGGCCAGGCCGGAATCGCTGCCGAGCTTCAAGTCGACCAGGGCGAAGTCGGGCTGGTACTCGCGTGCCCGCGCAATCGCGCTGGCGGCATCCAGCGCGATTTCGGTCTCGATGCCCTTGCGCGCCAGGCTGCGCTGCAGTGTGCGCGCATACAGTTCGTCGTCGTCGACTAGCAGGCCTTTCATCGGATGTTTCTCGTCAAGGAGTTTCGTCATGGGCCGCCACCGGCAGGCGGAACTGCACCTGCACGCCCTTCGGCGGCACGGCGCGCATGGTCATGCGCCCACCCAGCCGTTCGATGGTGGCATGCGACAGGGCCAGGCCCACGCCCATGCCTTCGGGCTTGCTGGTGCGGAAAAGCTGTTCGGACTGGAACGGCAGAGCCTCGTGGAAGCCATTGCCGTAATCGCGCACGGTGCCCACCAGTTCGTTGCCCTCGCAGCGCAGGTCCAGGTCCACGCGCTGCGAGCCCGCCTGGCGGCTGGCGTCGGCGGCATTGTTCAGCAGCGCCTGCAGCAGGTGGCCGGTGGAGGCGTCGGTCGCCAGCCATGGCGGCAGCGCGCCGGTGCGCTGCAGTTCCACCGTGGGGCGGACCAGTTGCCAGCGCTGCGCGACCTCGTCCAGGTCGACGCGCTGGCGCACGCCCATGTCGGCCGACGCGGCGAGCGCGCGCACGCGGTCGCGGCACAGGTCGATCAGTTGGCGCATGGTACCGGCGTCCTCGCGGATGTCGGGTTCGCTCGCATGCTCGCGGATGTCCTCGGTCAGCAACGTCATCGTCGCCAGCGGGGTATTGAGTTCGTGCGCGACCGCTGCCGCGTGCGTAGCCAGCGCCACGATGCCCTCGTTGCGCGCAAAGCGCTCGCGCAGACGGGCCAGTTCCTGTTCGCGCAAGCGCAGCGCGGCCACCAACCGCGTGGAGAAGTACAGCACCACGCCGGCCGACAGCACGAAGTTCACCGCCATGCCCCACAGATGCACGTTGAAGCTGTTGCCATGCAGGTGCGGCAAGGGGCGTCCGAACACCGCCGTCAGAATGTAGCCGAGCAGGCAGGCCACCCCGGTGGCCAGTACCCAGCGCAACGGCAGGGCCAGGGCGGAGACGGCGATCAGAAGCAGGAACATCGAGCTGAACGGGTTGCCGATGCCGCCGCTCCAGGCGACGAGCCAGGACAGCACCGCCACGTCCACCAGCATGTGGGCGAAAGCCTCGGCCGGCGCCTCCTCTCCGGGGCGATGGCTGCGCCACGTGGCGTAGACGTTGAACAGCGCAAGCGCGCCGATACCGCCCCACAACGGCCAGCGGGGCAGGGCGATGCCGAGCGGGCCCAGCGCCACCAGTACCGTCACCGCCTGGCCCACGATGGCCACCCAGCGCAGGTTGCACAGCGTGCGCAGGAACGACGGCGTGGTGATGAAGAGGGTATTGGGCATGGCGACATGCTAGTGCAAGCGAGTCCGGGCGGCCTGCGGCATCGCGTCGCAGGCGGGACGGGCGCCCACGCTACAATGCCCGCATGCACGACGCCGTCACCCGCCCCACGCCCCCCACCGACGCCGCGCCCTGGCCGCGCCGCATCACCCAGGCTGTCCAGATCGGCAACGCCGTCGTCGGCGGCGGCCGCCCGGTGGTGGTGCAGTCGATGACCAATACCGACACCGCCGACATCGCCGGCAGCGTGAAGCAGGTGGCCGAACTCTGGCGCGCCGGCTCGGAGATGGTCCGGCTGACCGTCAACAATCCCGAGTCCGCCGCCGCCATCCCACGCATCCGCGACAAGCTTGAGATGATGGGCGTGTCGGTGCCGCTGATCGGCGACTTCCACTACAACGGCCATCAGCTGCTGGCGGGCGAACCGGCCTGTGCCGAGGCGCTGGCCAAGTACCGCATCAATCCGGGCAACGTCGGGTTCGGCAAGAAGCGCGACACCCAGTTCGCGCAGCTGATCGAATTCGCCATCCGCTACGGCAAGCCGGTGCGCATCGGTGCGAACTGGGGCTCGCTGGACCAGGCGCTGGCCGCACAGCTGATGGACGAGAACCACACGCGCGAGACGCCATGGGATGCCGGCCGCGTGCTGCGCGAGGCGCTGATCCGCTCGGCGGTGGATTCGGCCGAACGTGCCGTCGAGATCGGCCTGCCGCGCGACCGCATCGTGCTGTCGGCCAAGGTCAGCGGCGTGCAGGAATTGATCGCCGTCTACCGCGACATGGCCAGCCGTACCGACTTCGCCCTGCACCTGGGCCTGACCGAGGCCGGCATCGGCAGCAAGGGCATCGTCGCCTCGAGCGCCGCGCTGGCGGTGTTACTGCAGGAAGGCATCGGCGACACCATCCGCATCTCGCTGACGCCGGAACCCGGGCAGTCCCGCACGCAGGAAGTCATCGTGGCGCAGGAACTGCTGCAGACCACCGGCCTGCGTGCGTTCACGCCGATGGTCACCGCGTGCCCCGGCTGCGGCCGCACCACCTCCGAATTCTTCCAGGAACTGGCCAAGGTCGTGCAGGAGCACGTGCGCGGCAAGATGCCGGAATGGAAGGTCACCCATCCCGGCGCCGAGAACATGACGCTGGCGGTGATGGGCTGCGTGGTGAACGGGCCGGGTGAGTCGCGCCACGCCAACATCGGCATCTCGCTGCCGGGTACGGGCGAAGCACCGGCGGCGCCGGTTTTCGTCGATGGCGAGAAGAAGATCACCCTGCGCGGCGAGAACATCGCGCACGAGTTCGTCGCCCTGATCGACGACTATGTCGAGGCCAAGTACGCGCGTGCTGCCGGCTGACACGCTGGCGAACGGCCGGCGCTTCATCGCCGGCCTGTTCCGCGAACACGGCGGGCGCCTGGTCCTGCTGTTCCTCTGCCTGCTGGCGCCGTTGTGGCTGTTCGTCGAACTGGCCGACGAAGTGCACGAGCTCGAGGCCTTCTACTTCGATGATCCGCTGCTGTGGCGTGCGCACGCGCTGGCCGGCCCTGCGCTGGACCGGTTCTTCGTCCTGATGTCGGCGATCGGTTACCAATGGGGCGTTGTGCCCGTCGATATCGCGCTGACCATGGCCCTACTGATCGCAAGGCGCTGGCGCGAGGCCACCTTCGCGGGGGTGTCTTTCGCCGGCTCGGCCCTGCTGAACCTGGCCACCAAGCAGTTCTTCCAGCGTGACCGTCCCAGCCTGTGGGAGCCCATCGCGCCGGAGCACACCTTCAGCTTCCCCAGCGGCCACGCGATGGGGTCGGCGACGCTGGCGATGGCGGTCGTGCTGCTGTGCTGGCATACCCGTTTCCGCTGGCTGGTGGCCGGGCTGGCCGTGCTGTTCACGCTGACCGTCGGCGCCTCACGCATCTACCTGGGCGTGCATTATCCGTCCGACATCCTCGGCGGCTGGGCTGCAGGCATCGCCTGGGTCTCGGGCGTTTACCTGGTGCTGTACCGCATCCGCGAGCGGCCGTGGCAGGTGCGGTGATTGCGCCGCACTTCATGTAGGAGCGACGTAAGTCGCGACTGCAGCAGCGACAAGCCCCGGTCCTCAGACGAAAGACCAGGGTGGTTCCGACGCTACGAAATGCACGGCATGGATCATGACGCTGACGGTGTGCGGTCGCGACTCACGTCGCTCCTACAGAAGCGCAATCCTACGGCGCATACGCCCGCTCGCGCTCTTGCTGCAACCGCTGCCGCAGGTACTGGTCGCGGGTGAGTCCGGCGGGAATCGTGGTGGCGGCCATGACCTCGGAGACGACCTGCGCTTCGCGCGCCTTGTAGGACTGGAAGCGGGGGTCGTTGCGCTGCTGCGCGGCGAAAGCGGCCATGCGCTGGTCGGCGTGAGCGCGGTAACGGTCGGCGATGGCCGCGACTTCTTCCGCCTGACGCACCGGGTCGTCGACGGTCGCTTCCACAAGCGCAGTGCGCAGCAGCAGCGCTTCTCCCGCGGACAGGCCGTCCTCTGCCTCATAGCGGTCGATCTGTCGCGACAGCCTGCCGGCACGCTCGCTGCCCTCCACCGCCCGCAGCGAAGGGGCGCGCGCGAAGAAATCCTTCGCATCAGCCTCGAAGCGCTGGCGTTCGCGGTGCGCCTGCGCCTGTGGCGTGGCTTGCAACGACGACGGTGCCGATGAAGAGGCATCAGGCACTTCGGCCTGCGGGCGTCGTGCGTCCGACGGCATGCCCGCGGCATCGCGCTTCCACCACAGCACGGCCGCCACGAAGACCAGGCAAGGCACCAGCAGTATCAGCAGCTTCTTCATGCAGTATCCCTCGCACGCCGGGGCCGCCGCGGCAGGGCGGCCCCGGACATCGGCCTCAGCCCATCAACTGGTCCACCAGCCAGTACAGGAGGTTGAAGGGCTTGGCCTTGTCGGCCTTGTCGTCCTGTTCGCTGGCATCGATCACCTTGCCCTGGCCATCGAGCACGCTGTCGATGAAGTGCTTCAGTTCCAGGTTCTGCGCCTGCACGTCGGCGTTCTTGAAATCGACGATGGTGGTGCAGTGGCTCTCGTTGAGCGCGCGGTACTGCGGGAAGTAGCCACCGACGTTGTTCAACGTGTTCAGGCGGTCGCGCAGGCGTGCGGTATCGACGTCCCAGCGTGCATGGATGCGCGCCTCCTTGGTCGCCTGGTCCGGCGCATTCGCGATGTCGGGGTAGAACCGTTCGTAGGAATAGGACGAGTAGTTGAGGTCTTTCCAGAAGTGCGTGTGGCCCAGGCGGTCGTTCACGTACTTGCTGGAGAGGGCCGGGTACAGGGTGCCGAGTTCGTTGAGATCGAACTGTGGCAGGCCGCTGGCGAGGTAGGGCAGGGGCCCGTTGGGCTGGTCCAGGCCCCAGGCGCTGCGGATCAGCGCCATCAGCGGTTGCGAGGGATAGTCCACCGGATTGCCGTTCTTCAGCGTGGGGAAGATCGGGCCGGAGTCGTTGATCAGGAAGCTGCGCGTGGGCGCCATGTCGCGACGCAGCGGATGGTAGCTGGTCAGGCTGCCCGCACCGCCTGCGCTGCAGCCGGTGGACAGCATCTGCGTGGGCCGCGGGAGGTTGTCCTTCAACCAGCCGACCACTGCGCGCACGTTGCGTACCCCGTTGTGGTGCCAGACCAGCGGCGTGTTCTGGCCGCTCGGGTCGTTGTAGACCGCGACGCGGTCGCCGCTGTAGATGTCGCCGGTGCAGTAGGGCACGTAGACCATGTTCCAGTCCTGCGTCTTCACCGCATCGAACGGGCTTACGCGGGTGACGAACGGGCTGACCAGGCTGGCACCGGGATTGAGCAGGCTCATGTAGTCGTCGGGGATGCCATTCGGATTGCGCGCGCCGCGGATACCGCTCTGACCGCTACAGCTGGCGTAGTCCCAGCAGGCGCCTCCCCCTTCCATGTAGATGATGGTGTTGCGCGTGTCTGCCACGCGATTCACGAAGAACTTGAACGGCGAGCCGTCGCCGCACACCGCGCCGGTCTGCGGTGCCAGCTGGACGGTCTGCCATGCGTCGTAGCGGCCGGGCTGGAAGCCGTCATTGAATCCGGACGGATTGGCCAGCAACGGATAGGTGCCGGTGCGCTGTGCGGCGGTGACCTTGTTGTCTGCCTTGGGTGGCGAGACCAGGTTCACCAGGGTCTGCCAGAAGCTGTAGTCGCCTTCCTCGGCTTTCAATGGCGCTGCCACCAGCAGGGTGAAGCTGGCGGCCGCCAGGACGAGGGGCAGGCGTGCGGGTCGTACGGGTGCAACCATGATCGGATCCTCCGGCGAGAGTCAGGTGGACGTTCAACGGGATGGACTGCCTTGGCGTGCGGCACGCGTGGGGGCGACGACCGTACAGGGGCGGATGGTGGGACGCCCGTCCCGCGACGGGATTAAGTCCATGTGATGGCGCCGGCTTTGGCTGCCGCGGCCCCCGACATTGGCCGCGATACCCCCCTTCGTATGCCGCGCGGCCGGCCAGGTAAACGGAGGGATCCCGCGTCGCAGCACGTACATGCGGCGTTGTACCGGCGTGCGCTATCGCGGCCGGCAACGGATCGTTGCGGGCAGGCGCCTTGTCGCCCGGCGCCCGTGGATCGAACATGCCGACACCCGCCGCGGAACGCGGCGTGGACTCCGGGGATGGCAATGCAGGAACTGGTCGACCGATACGGCGTGCTGCTGGTGTTCGCCAATGTGCTAGCGCTGTCGCTCGGGCTGCCTGTGCCTGCCATGCCGACCTTGATCCTCGTCGGCGCCGGCCTGGCGTTGCAGCCGGAGACGATGTGGCTGCCGCTGCTGGGCGTGCTGGCCGTCTCCGTGCTGGCCAGCCTGATCGGCGATGGCGTCTGGTTCTACGCGGGCCGCCGCTACGGCAACCGAACCCTGCAGTCGCTGTGCCGGCTGTCGCTGTCGCGCGACACCTGCATGAAGCGCACCGAGCGCTTCTACGGCCGTTTCGGCATCCGCATCCTGTCGGTGGCGAAGTTCATCCCGGGGTTGTCGATGGTGTCCGTGCCGCTGGCGGGCGCCATGCAGGTGCGGTTGCCGCCGTTCCTGCGCTATGACGGACTGGGTGCGACGCTGTGGGCCGCACTGGGTCTGGGGTTGGGCGTGGTGTTCGCTCCCCAGGTGGAAACGGTCATCGACACGTTGTCGCAGCTGGGTACCGGTGCAGGCGTGGTCATCGGCGCGCTGCTCGCGGCCTATGTGGGCTGGCGCTGGTGGCGTCGGCGTTCGCTGTTGAGGTCGCTGGAAGCGGCGCGGATCGATCCGCCGGAACTGGAGGCACTGGTCCAGGCGGGCCCGCCGCCGGTGGTGTTCGACATCCGTGCACCCGGTTTCCGTGACGTGGACCCCTACGTCATTCCGGGCGCGGTGTTCGCGGACGAACGCCAGCTCGACGTCATCCTGGCCACGTATCCGCGCGAGGGGAAGATCGTCATCTACTGCGCTTGTCCCGACGAGGTGTCGGCCGCGTGGATGGCGGCCAAGCTGCGCAAAGCAGGCTTCCGCGATGTGGTGCCGCTGCGGGGCGGTATCGATGCCTGGAGGAGCGCGGGCTACCGGGTGGAGCGCATCGGCGGCTGAGCCTGCACGCCGGGATCAGTGCTCGATGCACACCCGGTTGCGGCCTTCGCTCTTGGCGCGGTACAGCGCCGCGTCGGCGGCGGCCATCATGCGGCTCACGGTGTCGCGATCAGGCGTCAGCGCGGCGATGCCGATGCTGACGGTGATCCGCTGGGCTTCACCACCGGGCCGGAACACAACCGCCTCCACCGCCTCGCGCAGACGCTCGGCGAAGCCGTAGGCGGCCTCGGGCCCGCACTCGGGCAGCAGCACGGCGAACTCCTCGCCGCCGATCCGCGCCGCGGCGTCGTCGTTGCGCACGTGCCGGCGCACGAGGGTGGCGATCTGCTTCAGCACGAGGTCGCCGGAGATGTGGCCGTAGCGGTCGTTGATCGGCTTGAACAGGTCCACGTCGATGATGCACATCGTCAACGCGCGCTGGTGCCGCATGGCGCGCGCGATTTCCTTCTCCACCGTTTCGATGAAGTGACGGCGGTTGTACATCTCCGTCAGGGCATCGTGGGTGGCGAGCTGGTAGATCTCCTCGTGGTAGCGCGCTTCCACGCTGCTGTGGCTGATGAACTTGAGGATGCTTTCGCCCAGCGTGATGTGGTCGCCGTCCACCAGCGCAGCCTCGGTCACCGGCAAGTCGTTGAGCCGGGTGGTGTTGGTGGCGCCGAGATCGCGGACCCAGTAGGTGTCGCCGTCGCGCCAGATCTCGCAATGCACGCGCGAGACGCTGTTGTGCGGGATATGCAGGTCGGTTTCCTGCGAACGCCCCACGCGTACCGGTTGGACATCGATGTCCGCGCGCCGCCCCAGGCCCTCGCCGTGGATTACCACGACGCACGCCGAACGCGGCGCGTGCGGACGCGGGCCATCGCTCAGGATGGTCCGTTGCGTGGTGGGCGGATCGTGGAAATCCCGGGACATGCGTGTGCTGCTGGCAGGTGCGGGTCCGAGTGTAACGGATCGGTCGGTCAACTCACGCTTCCGCTACCATGGCCGGGCGCACCGGGGACAGTGGCATGACATCGCAACCTTACGACGACCTCGCACCCACCGAGAGCCTGGCCACGCGCCTGCAGGACGCAGCCATCGCACCCGACGGGACGCTCGCGCCGGGCGCCCGGCTGGGACGCTACCGCATCGAAGGCCTGCTGGGCCGGGGTGGCATGGGCGAGGTCTACCGCGCGGCGCAACTGGAACCGGTCCGCCGCGAGGTGGCGTTGAAGCTGATGCGCGCGCAACGCCTTCAGGCGCGCCATCTGGCGTACTTCGAAGTGGAGCGGCAGGTGCTCGCGCAGATGCGCCACCCGGCGATCGCGCAGATCTACGACGCCGGCGCGACCGAAGAAGGCTTCCCGTTCTTCGCGATGGAGCTGATCGAAGGCACCCCCATCACGCGCTACTGCCGCGACCAGCGCCTGTCGCTGGACGCCCGCGTCGCGCTGCTGATCCGCGTATGCGAGGGCGTGCAGCACGCGCACCACAAGGGCGTGGTGCATCGCGACCTCAAGCCCGGCAACCTGCTGGTGGATACGCTGGATGGCAGGCCGGTGCCGAAGATCATCGATTTCGGCATCGCGACCACCGCGTCGCTGGCGGGCGATGCCGTGCTGGAGCGCGCGGGCACCCCGGAGTACATGAGCCCCGAGCAAGCGCAGGGCGATCCACGCGAAGTGGATACGCGCAGCGATGTGTATTCGCTCGGCGTGGTGCTGTGCGAACTGGTGACCGGCGTGCGGCCGGAAGCCGTGGGCGAGACCTGGTCCGCGGAGACGGCCACGGCCATCGCGCCGTCGTCCCGCTTGGCGGGATTGCCGGCCGAACAGGCACGCGAGATGGCACAGGAGCGGGGTCTTTCGCTCGCGCGGATGCGCGATCGCCTGCGCGGCGACCTGGACTGGATCGTGCTGAAGGCCATGCAGCACGAGCGCGACGCCCGCTACGATTCGGCTGCGGCCCTGGCCGACGATCTGCAGCGTTACCTGGATGACCGGGTGGTCTCCGCGGTGCCCGCCAGCCGTGGCTACGTGTGGCGCAAGTTCCTGCGCCGCCACCGCGCCGCTGCCGTCGCGACCGGTGTAGCGCTGGTGGCGCTGCTGGGCGGTCTTGGGCTGTCGCTGTATGGCCTGCAGCAAGCGCAAACGCAGCGCAGCGCCGCGGAGGCCCGCAGCGCGGAACTGGAGAAGGTGGCGGCATTCCAGCAGTCGATGCTGGAAGGGATCGATATCGAGACCATGGGCGTGGGCCTGTCGGAGGGCCTGGTCCGGCAGGTTGGCAGCCTCGATCCGTCGGCGGCCGAGGCCTTCGGTGCCACGCTGGCGAAGACCAGTACCGGCGATCTGGCGCGCGACCTCGTGGACCGGCAGTTGCTGTCGAACGCCGAGGATGCGATCGCCCGTGATTTCGCCGACCAGCCCGACGTGGCGGCCAGCCTGCGCGAGTCGGTGGGGCACGTGTACGCCGCCATCGGCCGCCATGACAAGGCGGCGACGCACTTCGCGCATGTGGCGGACTACCGCAGCAAGGTGCTGGGCGAAGGTGCACAGGAAACCCTGCGCGCTCGGCGTGACCAGGTGCAGGCGCTGCTGGAAGGCGCCCATGTCGACCAGGCGGAGACGGTGTTGCAGAAGGCGCTGCCGCGCGCGTTCGCATTGCCGGTCAACGACCGCGTGCGGGTGAAGCTGGAACTCGCGCAGGCGCAGGTGATCTCCGCGCGTGGCGACCGGCCGCGCGCGAAGGGCGTGGTGAAGGCCGTGCAGGAGCGCCTGCTCGCCAGCGTGGGCGAGGGCGACCCGGCGACGCTGGAAGCCACCAACGACCTTGCCGCCGTGCAGCGCAACCTGGGCGAACTGCCCGAGGCGCGCGCCAACATGGAGAAGGTGGTCCGGTTGCGCACGGCCACGTTGGGTGCTGACCACGAGGAAACGCTTTCGGCGATGGGCAACCTCGCGGTCCTGCGCATCATGAATCGCGAAAAGGATGCCGCCATCGCGATGCAGCGGGACCTGACCGGACGCTACACGCGCAAGCTGGGCAGCGAACACCCGGTCACCCTGCAGGCGCGCAGCACGCTGGCCACGATGATGGTCGACGCAGGCCAGGCCGATGAAGCGCTGCCCCTGCTGAAGGACGCGCTGGCCGCACGCGAACGCGTGCTGGGCCGTGATCATCCGCAGACCGTTCGCACGCGCCTCAACCTGGCGACCGCGCATGCGCGCCTGAAGGACTACGCCGCCGCGTTGCCGCTCGAGGAGCAGGTGATCACTGTGCGCAGTCGCGTGCTGGGACCATCGCACCCGGACACGCTGTCGATCCTGGTCAATCATGCCGGCACGCTGCTCAACGCGAAGCAACCCGAAGCCGCGTTGCGCCTGCTCGGCGACATCCAGCCGCTGGCGGTGAAGGTGCTGGGCGACAAGCACCCGCAAGCACAGCTGACGATGGTCATCCGCGCGGAAGCGTTGCGTATCACCGGGCGTACGCGCGAGGCGCTGGCGGAGTACCAGACGTTGTTCGACCTGCGCCGGGCGGTACTGGGCGAGACGCACGTCGAGACGCGCACGGCGGCCTGGAACCTGATCGACACCTACCGTGAACTGGGGCGGGGCGGCGAGGCCGACGCGCTGCACAGCCAGTACATCGCGCCGTTGCTGGCGGCGGACCCGGGCACGCTGGGCGACGCCGACGCCGAATTCGTCAGCCGTTATCGCGAAGGAAAGCGGCCCGGCAAGCAGACCTGAGAACGCCCGGCCTCACTCGCCGGGCTTGGCCGCCGAGCTGGAGGCTTCGGACGCCGCGCGGCGCGACAGCACGGCTTCGCGATGGGCGATGTAGGCGTTGGCGCCGAAGATGATGCCGGCGCCGAGCAGCGTCCACGTGTCCAGTGTCTCGTCGAACAGCAGCCAGCCGAACACCGCAACGACCGGCAGCTGCATGAAGCTGATCGGCGTCAGCGCGGAGACTTCGCCCAGTTTCAACGCGCGCGTCCACAGCATGTGGCCGCCGGTGCCGAGTACGCCGGCCGCGACCACCCATACCCAGGTGATGCCCTGCGGCCATTCCCACACCGCCAGCGCAGGCAGCAGCGACATCGGCACCCACAGCAGCGTGGTGTAGATGACGATGCGGTCGGCCGGTTCGGTGTGCGAGAGCTGCTTGATCTGGATCGCCACCAGCGCGCTCATCACGGCCGCCAGCACGGCGATCAGCGCATCCGCCGTGAATGCCGAGGTGCCCGGCCGCACGATCACCAGCACGCCGATGAAGCCGAGCACCACCGCCGTCCAGCGACGCGCGCGCACCTGCTCGTTGAGCATCGCGGCGGCGGCGATGGTGACGAACAGCGGTGTGGAATAGGACAGCGAGACTGCCTGTGCCAACGGCAGGTGACCGATGGCCCAGAAGCCGGCCAGCATCGAGCAGATGCCGATCATGCAGCGGAACAGGTAGCGCGGGAACTGGGTGGTCTTCAGGAATCCGGGGCCATGGCGCAGGATCAGCGGGGCCGCCGCGAGCAGCCCGAAAAAGTTGCGGAAGAACGCGATCTCGAACGTGTGCAGCGTGGCCGAGGCCAGGCGGATCGCCACCACCATCAGCGCGAAGAACACCGTGCTGCCCAGCATCAGCACGGCGGCGCGGTAGTGGGAGGGCAGGGTGGGCATCAGCAGCCGGGACCGGCCCCTTCCCCCGCGTGCGGGGGAAGGATGGGATGGGGGCGAACGAAGTCACGGACGTCGAGCCCACCGCTGATCCGTGGCGATATGACAAGGCGCGGCGACCGAAACCGTCGCGCGAGCAGGAGGAGACGGGCTCCGGTCGGCCCGCACCCCGGCCCTCCCGCGTGAACGGGGGAGGGGGCAGTACCCGGGCCGTTGAAGCGCATCATCCCGGGACTACCAGGTCGCCCCGATGAGCTTAGGTTCCGGCTCGATGGCCACGCCGAAGCGCGCCTGTACCGACGCGGCGATTTTCCTTGCCAGCGCCAGCAACTGCGCACCGGTCGCCGCGCCATGGTTGACCAGCACCAGTGCGTGCGCGGCGGACACGCCGGCATCGCCATCGCGATGTCCCTTCCAGCCACAGGCTTCGATCATCCAGGCCGCCGACAGCTTGCGGTTGTGTCCGGCATCGCCACGGAACACGGGCAGGGTGGGGTAATCGACAAGCAGTGCTTCTGCCTGCGCCTGCGACACGATGGGGTTCTTGAAGAAGCTGCCTGCGTTGCCGACCACGGCCGGATCGGGCAGCTTGCGGCGCCGGATGCGGACTACGGCATCGCCCACGTCGCGTGCGGTCGGCGCGGGAATGCCCATCGCGCCGAGTTCCTCACGGATGCCGGCGTAGTCCAGGCGCAGGGACGGCGTGCGCGGCAGCAGGAATTCGACCGCCGTCACCAGGTAGCGATCAGGCGCGTGCTTGAACACGCTGTCGCGGTAGGCAAAGGCGCAGGCTTCGCGGTCCAGCCGCACGCGCACGCCATGGTGGCGATCGAAGGCCTCGACGATATCGATGAACTCGCCGACTTCGGTGCCGTAGGCGCCGATGTTCTGGATGGGCGACGCGCCTGCGGTGCCCGGGATCAGTGCCAGGTTCTCCAACCCGCACAGGCCCTGTTCCAGCGTCCACATCACCAGCGGATGCCACGGCACCCCGGCATCTGCGCGCACGCGTGCGCGCTCGCCATCGTCGGACACGATGCCGGTCGAACGGGTGGCGAGGCTGATCACCGCGCCCGGCGCATCGCCCGCGAACAGCAGGTTGCTGCCGCCACCGATCACCAGCGTTTCCGCATCGGAGACCTGCGGCAGCGCAAGCACCTCTTCCAGCGCGGCGACATCGTCCACTTCAACCAGCCACGGCGCCGCCGCAGGCACGCCGAACGTGTTGCGGTCACGCAATGACGCGTTCGCGGTGACGCGGTACCCGGTAGTCATTCCGGGGCTACCGGACCACCGCTGGGCGCTTCGCGGCGGCGGCGGATGGCTTCCACGCATTCGCGGACCAGTTCCGGTCCGCGGTAGACCAGCCCCGTGTAGCACTGCACCAGCGAAGCGCCGGCGGACATCTTCGCCACCGCGTCGGCACCGGACAGGATGCCACCCACGCCGATCAGCGGAATGCTGTGCGGCAGGCGCGTGCGCAGGCGACGAAGCACGAGCGTGGCCTGGCCCATCAGCGGCGCGCCGGACAGGCCACCGGTCTCGCGCGCATGGGGATGGTCCTGCACGCTCAGGCGGGAGACCGTGGTGTTGGTGGCGATGACGCCATCGACCTGCATGTCGCCCAGCACGCGCGCCACGGCATCGATGTCGCTGTCCGACAGGTCCGGCGCGATCTTGACCAGCATCGGCACGCGCTTGCCATGCTGCGCGGCCAGGTCTTCCTGCGCCTCGCGCAGGGTGCCGATCAGCTGGCGCAGCGCCTGTTCCTCCTGCAGTTCGCGCAGGCCGGCGGTATTGGGCGAGGAGATGTTGACGGTGATGTAGTCCGCCAGCGGATAGACGCGCTCCAGGCAGTACAGGTAGTCCGACGCGGCGCGCTCGTTGGAGGTGTCCTTGTTCTTGCCGATGTTGATGCCCAGCAGGCCACGGTCGCGGCGCGCGGCTTCGACATTGCGGATCAGCGCGTCGACGCCGTCGTTGTTGAAGCCGAGCCGGTTGATGACGGCCTGGTGCTGCGGCAGGCGGAACATGCGCGGCTTCGGATTGCCGGGCTGCGGCTTGGGCGTGACCGTGCCGATTTCGACGAAGCCGAAACCCAGGGCGAACAGCGCATCGATGTGCGCGCCGTTCTTGTCCATGCCGGCGGCCAGACCGACCGGATTGGGGAACGTCAGCCCCATGAGCTTGGTGGGCATCGGCGTGATCGGGCGTGCCACCAGCGGCGTGGTGCCGGTGCGGTAGGCAAGGTCCAGCGCCTTCAGGCCCATGCCATGGGCGGTCTCGGCATCGAGGCCGAAGAGGAAAGGTCGGGCGAGGGAATACATGGAGGCGGGCGGGCTCAGTTCAGCGTCGCCAGCCAGGCCATCCCGCCCAGGAACAGGAAGATCACCGCGATGCCGACCACCCACACCAGCGCCGACACCCAACCAAGGATCAGTCCGCCGATGGCCATGCCGTCGCCTTCCAGCGTACCGGCGCTGCGGCGGATCTCGGCGCGTGCCATGTGGCCGGTGACGATGGCCACGAGCGTGCCGATGAAGGGCAGCAGGGTCCAGCCCAGGATGCCGGACACGAGGCTGGCAATGGCGAGGCTGCTGGTGGTGCGGGCTTGGTTCATCAGGGGCTCCGTGCAGGGGTCAGGGAGGCGATGGCGCTGGATCGGGCAGGCAAAAAAACGCGCCGCCCGTAAAAGGTGGCGCGATTATCCCAGATGCTGGCCCGTTCAGGGCAGCCGGCATGCGGGCACGCCGGCTGCCTTGCGGATCAAAGGTCGAACTTGATGCCCTGAGCGAGCGGCAGCGAGTCGGAGTAGTTGATCGTATTGGTCTGGCGGCGCATGTAGACCTTCCATGCGTCCGAGCCGGATTCGCGCCCGCCGCCGGTTTCCTTCTCGCCGCCGAACGCGCCACCGATCTCGGCACCGCTGGTGCCGATGTTGACGTTGGCGATGCCGCAGTCGCTGCCGGCCGCCGACAGGAACTGCTCGGCCGCCTTCAGGTTCTGCGTGAAGATCGACGACGACAGGCCCTGCGGCACGGCGTTCTGCATGTCGATGGCTTCGTCCAGCGTCTTGTACTTCATCACGTACAGGATGGGGGCGAAGGTCTCGTGCTGCACGACTTCATCGGAATTCTTCAGGCCGGTGACGATGGCCGGCAACACGAAGTTGCCCGGGCGCTCGATGGCGGTGCCACCGGTTTCGACGGTGCCGCCGCTGGCCTTGGCTTTCTCGATGGAGGCCAGGAATTGCTGTACGGCGGCCTGGCTGTTCAACGGCCCCATCAGGTTGGCCGGGTCCAGCGGATCGCCGATCTTGCCTTCCACCTGCTTGTACGCCTTGACCAGCGTGGCCAGCACGTTGTCGTAGATGGATTCGTGCACGATCAGCCGGCGCGTGGTGGTGCAGCGCTGGCCGGCGGTACCGACGGCGCCGAACACGATGCCGGGAACCGCCAGCTTCAGGTCGGCGGTTTCGTCCAGGATGATGGCGTTGTTGCCGCCCAGTTCCAGCAGGCTGCGGCCCATGCGGCGGGCGACGCGCTCGCCGACGGTGCGGCCGACCTGGGTAGAACCGGTGAAGCTGATCAGCGGGATGCGCTTGTCGTCGACGAACTGCTGCGCCAGTTCGACGCCGGCGTCGTTGATCAGGAAGAAGATGTCCGGGAAGCCGCCGGCCTTCAGCGCCTCGTTGCAGATCTTCATGCTGGCGATCGCGGTGAGCGGCGTCTTGTTGGACGGCTTCCAGATGCAGATGTCGCCGCAGATCGCGGCCAGGAACGAGTTCCACGCCCACACCGCGACCGGGAAGTTGAACGCGCTGATGATGCCCACCAGGCCCAGCGGCTGGTACTGCTCGTACATGCGGTGGCCGGGGCGCTCGGAGTGCATGGTGTAGCCGTACAGCATGCGGCTCTGGCCCACGGCGAAGTCGGCGATGTCGATCATCTCCTGCACTTCGCCATCGCCCTCGGGCTTGCTCTTGCCCATTTCCAGCGCGACCAGCGAACCCAGCGCGTCCTTGTGCCTGCGCAGCGCCTCGCCACACAGGCGCACGGCTTCGCCGCGGCGCGGCGCGGGGGTGGTGCGCCACACCTTGAAGGCGGCTTGGGCGCGTTCGACGATCTTCTCGTAGTCGGCCTGGCTGCTGGCGTGAACCTCGGCGATCACCTCGTTGGTGGTCGGGTTGATCGACTGCAGCAGGCCGGCATCGGTGGTCGTGGACCACTCGCCACTGCCGAGGTAGGTGCCGGAGTTGGTGGTGGCGAGGCCAAGGGCCTTGAGGAGGTCAGCAGGCATGGAAGCTCCAGGGTCATTGCGCGGGATGCCGCCGAAGGGCGCGCGGCACCGAAAGAGGAGCGGAATTCTACCAGAGCGGGCCGGGCGGACCGCGCGTAAGCCCGTGTTTTTCCAATGGTTCTTGCGCAAACAGGCGCTTGCGGGCGCAGCCGTTGATCCGCTGCCGGGGTTTGTTCGGTTCGCCGACTGGCGATGGCGGCGTTCGGCGATTCGCCGAGCGGCCGGTGTGGCGCCATGGTGTCGGCATGAGACGGAAGATGGTGACCCCGGCGCGATTCGAACGCACGACCTGTCCCTTAGGAGGGGACCGCTCTATCCAGCTGAGCTACGGGGCCATCGGCGGCGATTCTCGCACGAAGCGCTCTCGCGCACGACGCTCCCACGCAGGGCGGGGATGGCGGGGCAAGGGTCCGCATGGCAGGGTGGCGGGTACCCCCGTACGCCCGGATCGCATGGATATCCGCATCGACGACCTCTCCCATCCCGCCGTGATCGCGCTGTTGCAGGAGCACCTGGACTGGATGCACCGTATCTCGCCACCGGAAAGCGTTCACGCGCTCGACCTGGACGCATTGCGCGGGCCTGACATCACCTTCTGGGCGCTCTGGGATGGCGATGCTCTCGCAGGCTGCGGTGCACTGCGCCAGTTGGACGCGCGACATGGCGAAGTGAAGTCGATGCGCACGGCGCGGACCCATCTGCGTCGTGGCACGGCGACGCGGATGCTCGACCATATCCTGACCGAGGCGCGCGGACGGGGCTACGGACGTCTCAGCCTGGAGACCGGGTCGATGGCTTACTTCGCACCCGCACGCGCGCTGTATGCGCGCGCTGGTTTCACCGCCTGTGCGCCCTTCGGTAACTATGCGGAAGACATGAACAGCGTTTTCATGACGCGCACGCTCTAGTATTGGTTTCAGTTGCATCTATCTGAAATCATTGGCTTTGTTGCATCGCAACGCTTGACAGCCCCCGGGGGTGTCGTGGTTTTCTTCATCCATGCGCTCCCTTGCCCACGCTCCCGCGAACATGCCCCCGGCCTTGATGGCGGCGTCGACGCTTGCGTGCGGTGGACGCACGACCCTGATTACGACCATTACCACCCTGACTCGTCGGGTGCGGTTGGTCGTGTTCGCGTAACTCGCAAACCACGGCCCCGCACCCGGATCAGGATGCAGGGCCACCCGACTTCCTGATTCGTGCCGGGCCTCCTTACCGAGGTTCCAGACCCATGCCGTCCCGCAGCGCCGAAGTCGAACAATCCAAACCCCGTACCGTCGTCCACAAGTTCGGCGGCACCTCCGTTGCCGATGCCGACCGTTACCGCCATGTGGCGCAGTTGCTGCTCGCGCGCGACGAGGACGTGCAGGTCACCGTCGTCTCCGCGATGAAGGGTGTCACCGACGCGCTGATCGAACTGTGCGAGCTGGCGGCTGCCAACCGCCCGGAATGGCACGAAAGCTGGCATGCGCTGCGAGCACGCCACCGCGGCGCCGCCGTGGCGTTGCTGGGCGAGGCGGCGGGACCGGTGATCGAATGGGTGGACGAACGCTTCGGGAAACTGGAAGAGATCCTCAACGCGCTGATCGTCATCGGCGGCCTGCCGGAGCTGGTACTGCAGCGCGTACAGGGTCTGGGCGAAGTATGTTCCGCGCGATTGCTGGGCGAATACCTGACGCTGCAGGGCGAAGACTGCGCCGTGCTGGATGCGCGCGACGTGCTGCGGGTCGATCACGGCGAACTCGGCGTGGTGGTCGACTGGGACACCAGCGCGCAACGCCTGGCGGCCTGGCAGGCCTCGCACCCGCAGCGCCGCGTGGTGGTCACCGGCTTCGTCGCCCGCGATCGCGAAGGCCGCTTCACCACCCTGGGCCGCAACGGCAGCGACTATTCCGGTGCGATCTTCGCGGCGCTGTACGACGCGGCCGAACTGCACATCTGGACCGATGTCGATGGCGTGCTGTCGGCCGATCCGCGCGTGGTGCCCGAAGCCGTGCAGCTGGGTGCCCTGAGCTACGACGAGGCCTGTGAACTCGCGTACTTCGGCGCCAAGGTCGTGCATCCGCAGACCATGTCGCCGGCCATGGAACGCGGGTTGCCGATCATCATCCGCAACACCTTCCATCCGGAACATCCCGGTACGCGCATCACCGCCGAGCGCGACGCCGTGGGCCCGGTGAAGGGCCTGACGCTGAGTGCCGACCTGGCCCTGCTCAACCTGGAAGGCACCGGCCTGATCGGCGTGCCCGGCACGGCGGAGCGCGTGTTCGCGGCGCTGCGCAACGCGCATGTGTCGGTGGTGATGATCTCGCAGGGGTCGTCGGAGCATTCGATCTGCTGCGTGGTCAGGGCCAACGAGGCAGGCAAGGGACAGGCGGCGCTGCTCGATGCGTTCGCACACGAGTTGGACACCCGCCAGATCCAGCGCGTGCAGCGCCGCGATGGCGTCAGCGTGCTGGCCGCGGTCGGCGATGGCATGGCCGGCACGCCAGGCGTGTCGGCGCGTCTGTTCGGCGCACTGGGGCGCGCGCAGGTCAACATCCTGGCGATCGCGCAGGGTTCGTCCGAGCGGAATATTTCCGTGGCCATCGACAGTGCCGACGCGACCAAGGCCCTGCGTGCCGCGCACGCCGGCTTCTGGCTGTCGCCGCAGACCTTCGCGGTGGGCGTGATCGGTCCCGGCAACGTGGGAGCGGCATTGATAGACCAGTTGCGTGCGGCGCAGCCGCAATTGCTGGCCAAGGCCAACCTCGACCTGCGCCTGCGCGCCATCGCCTCAAGCACGCGGATGCTGCTGGACGATCGCAGCCTGGACCACGACTGGCGCGCGCGCTTCGACACCAGTGCACAGGCCGCCGACCTCGACCGCTTCACCCAGCACCTGCTGTCGGCGCACATGCCGCATGCGGTCATCGTGGACTGCAGCGCAAGCCCCGTCGTCGCCGACCGCTACGCCGAATGGCTGGCCGCCGGCATCCATGTGGTGACACCGAACAAGCAGGCCGGCGCCGGTCCCTTGGCGCGCTACCACGCCATCCGGGATGCCGCCGCGGCCAGTGGCGCGCGCTTCCGCTACGAGGCGACCGTCGGCGCTGGCCTGCCGGTGATCTCGACGCTGCGCGACCTGCTGGATACCGGGGACACGGTGGTATCGGTGGAGGGCATCTTCTCCGGCACGCTGGCGTGGCTGTTCAACAAGTTCGATGGCAGCGTGCCGTTCTCGCGGCTGGTCACCGAAGCGCGCGGCCTTGGCTATACCGAACCGGATCCACGCGACGACCTGTCGGGCACCGACGTGGCGCGCAAGCTGGTGATCCTGGCCCGCGAGGCGGGCCGCGAACTGGCGCTGGAGGGCGTGCACGTCGAAAGCCTGGTGCCGGAAGCGCTGCGACAGGCCAGCGTGGACGACTTCATGGCGCGGTTGGCCGAGGTGGATGCCGGCTTCGATGCCCGCCTGGCGAGCGCTCGCGCGGACGGCAACGTGTTGCGTTACGTCGCACGACTGGATGCGGAAGGCCGCGCGAGCGTGGGGCTGGTCGAACTGCCGGCGGCGCATGCATTCGGCAACCTGCGCCTGACCGACAACATCGTGCAGTTCACCACGCGCCGTTACTGCGACAATCCGCTGATCGTGCAGGGGCCGGGCGCAGGCCCGGAAGTCACCGCGGCCGGCGTGTTCGCCGACGTGCTGCGCGTGGCGGCGGGGCAGGGCGCGAAGCTGTGACGCATCCGGGCATAAACGACATGGAGTGGGCATGAGGCAGCAGGCAAGTGCGTTTTCGCCGGCATCGGTGGGCAACGTCGGCGTGGGGTTCGACATCCTGGGTCATGTGATCGAAGGCGTCGGCGACACGGTGACCGTGCGCCGGACGGAATCGCTGGACGTGCGCATCGCCGCCATCCGCGGCGCCACCGTGGACCTGCCGCTGGACGCGCCGGGCAATACGGCTGGCGCAGCGTTGATCTCGCTGCGCGATGCCTTGGCGCTGCCGTTCGGGTTCGAGGTGGAGATCGAGAAGGGCATTCCGCTGGGCTCCGGCATGGGCGGTTCCGCCGCATCCTGCGTCGCCGCGCTTGTCGCAGCCAATGCCCTGCTCGACGAGCCGCTGACGCGAGAGCAGTTGTACCCGCACGCGCTGGTCGGCGAGGCCGTCGCCAGTGGAGGCAGGCATGGCGACAACCTGGGCCCGATGCTGCTGGGCGGTCTGGTGCTGTCCACGGCGGAGCGGCTGGTACGCGTTCCCGTGCCTGAGCATTGGCACAGCGTGCTGGTGCATCCGGATGCGATCCTGGAGACGCGCCGCGCGCGCGCCGCGTTGCAGGGCGCGTACGAACTGAAGGACTTCGTGGCACAGAGCGCGAACCTCGCACTGGTGCTTGCCGGTTGCCATGCCGGCGATGCCGGGTTGGTGCGCGAAGGCCTGCGCGACGTGCTGATCGAACCTCGCCGCGCGCCGTTGATCGTCGGCTTCGATGCGGCGAAACAGGCCGCGCTGGAGGCCGGCGCGATGGGGGCCAGCATCTCCGGTGCCGGCCCCAGTGTGTTCGCCTGGTTCGAGTCGCGCGGCGAAGCGGAAGCCGCAGCGCCTGCCGTGCAGGCAGCCTTCGCATCCGCGGGCTTCGACAGCCAGGCCTGGGTGTCGCCGATCAATGCGACGGGCGCGGAACTGCTACCCCCCAACTGAAATTCCCTTTCGGCGGCCGTGCTTCGTGCGTGGCGCTTTCCTGACGACAGACCATGAACTTCATCTCGACCCGCAATGTCGCGCCCACCGTCACGCTCAGTCAGGCGATCGCCGCCGGGCTGGCCCCCGACGGAGGCCTGTACGTCCCCGAGGCACTTCCGCCCGCCCGCGACCTGATGCCCGGACGCGACATTGCCGAGACGGCGACGGCCCTGCTGGCCCCGTTCTTCGCCGGCGATGCGCTGGAGGGCGAACTGGCGTCGATCTGCCGCGAGTCCTTCGACTTCCCGGCGCCGCTGCGGTCGCTGGGCACGCCGGGCGACCATGTGCTGGAGCTGTTCCACGGACCGACGGCGGCGTTCAAGGATTTCGGCGCGCGTTTCCTTGCCGCCAGCATGGCGCGGCTGCGTCGCGATGAAGCCACGCCCTTGACGATCCTCGTCGCCACCTCCGGCGATACGGGAGCGGCGGTGGCCGCAGCGTTCCATCGCCAACCGGGCCTGCGCGTCGTCGTGCTGTATCCGGACGGGCGCGTGTCGCCGCGCCAGGCGCACCAGTTGGGGTGTTTCGGCGACAACATCACCGCATTGCGCGTGGCGGGTTCGTTCGACGACTGTCAGGCGCTGGTGAAGCGCGCGCTCAACGATGCCGACCTGCAGGCGCAGGCGCCGTTGAGTTCGGCCAACAGCATCAGCCTCGGGCGCCTGCTGCCACAGATGAGCTACTACGCACATGCGGCATTGACCCATCATGCGGAGACGGGGCGGAGGTTGAGCGCCGTCATTCCCACCGGCAACCTCGGCAACGCGATGGCGGCAATCCTGGCGCGTGCGCTGGGTGTGCCGCTCGGCAGGATCGTGCTGGCGACCAATGCGAACCGCGTGCTGCCCGACTTTTTCGCAGGTAGCGACTATGTTCCAGCCGCCAGCGTGGCGACGCTGGCCAACGCGATGGATGTCGGTGCGCCCAGCAACTTCGAGCGTTTGCGTTGGCTCTATGCGGGCGACGATGCGGCGTTGCGTGCGGCGTTCAGCGCGTCCACGGTCGATGACGCAACCATCCGCGAGGTGATCGCCCGTCGTTTCCGCGACCATGCCGAAGTGCATTGCCCGCACACGGCGACAGCGGTGAAGGTGCTGGAAGACCTGCGCGCCCAGGGCGAGCGTGGCGACTGGGCGGTCGCGGCCACGGCGCATCCGGCCAAGTTCGAGAGCGTGGTGGAGCCGCTGATCGGCCGCGAGGTCGAGGTGCCGCCCGCGCTGGCGGACCTGCTGGCGCGTCCTGCGCAGGCAGCCCCGATTCCCGCCGACTACGACGCCTTGCGCGAGCGCCTGCTGGCGTAGTTGGCTGCAGATCACCCCTGTAGGAGCGACGTCAGTCGCGACCGCACGGCCTGATGCAGTGGTCGGCGTCCTCATGCGCGCCAGGGATGAGGGGGAGAGGGCTTCAGAGCGGTCGCCGGTGCACGGTCGCGACTGACGTCGCTCCTACATGATGGCGTCGCCGTCCTTGATGCACGACCCACCTGCGATAAGCTCTCGCCCATGAAGCGCACCTTGTTGCCGACCCTCCTGCTGGCCAGCCTGCTCGCCGGCGCCGCCCCATTCGCCGCCCACGCGCAATCCGCCGTCCCGCAGGCCGACGTCCGCGCGCTGCAGCCGGGCGAATTCCTGTGGTATCCGCAGATCGCCCCCGAGGGCCCCGTGGTACTGGTGGTCAGCCTCGACGAACAGCGTGCCTACGTGTACCGCAACGGCATCGCCATCGGCGTGTCGACGATCAGTTCGGGCAAGGCGGGCAAGGACACGCCGACCGGCGTGTTCACCATCCTGCAGAAGAACAAGGACCACCGGTCCAACCTGTACAACAATGCGCCCATGCCGTACATGCAGCGACTGACGTGGGATGGCATCGCGCTGCATGGCGGCCACCTGCCGGGCTATCCGGCGTCGCACGGCTGCGTCCGCCTGCCGCAGGCGTTCGCCGAGAAACTGTTCGGCATCACCCGCTTCGGCGACTCGGTGGTGGTGGCGAACGCGAAGGCGTCGCCGGCCAGCCTGGTGCATCCCGCCGTGTTGGCGCCGGTCACCGCGGGTGGGCAGGCGGCGCATCCGGACCTGTCGGCCTACGAGGTGTACTGGAACGAGGCGGCGTCCCCCGACGGGCCGGTCAGCATCCTGGTCAGCCTGTACGACCAGCGCGTGTCGGTGCTGCGCAATGGTGTGCTGATCGGCGCCGCGCCGCTGCAGATGGTCCGCGACTTCGCGCTCAACGGCACGGTGTTGCTGGTGATGACGACGGAAATGGAGGACATCCCCAGCCTGCTGGATCCGCAGCAGAAGGAACATCGCTGGGTCGCGCATCGCGTGCTGGGCGAAGAGGGTGCGCCGATGCCGCCGCTGCGTTCGCTCGGGGATGCGTTCTGGATTCCGCAGGATTTCGCGCGTCGTCTGTACGCGGTGCTGAAGCCGGGCACCACGGTGCTGCTGTCGGACCTGCCCGGCGTACGCGCAACGCCCGATGACCAGCCGTCCGTGCCGGTCTTGGAATCGGACGAGGCCAGCCCCACAACGGCCGTACGCTGAGCCTTGCGGATGGAATCGGGACGCTGGCGCTCCTTCACCGATACCCGGATGCCGTCATGACCCCATCCCGCCGCCTGCTGTCGCTGTGTCTTGCCGCCATGGTCATTCCGTCGGCGGGCTCCGTACTCGCAGCCTCCCCGCCACCAGTGTCGTCGGAGCGCATGGTCGACGTCCTGCATCGTGCGGCGCCGTCGCTCGACCGCAACGTGCTTTCCATGGCGACGAGGGCGATGACGTGCTCGATCCGGCGTGGCGAACCCGTGCCGATGCGTCGGCTCAGCGTGATCGATTATTCGCGGCCCTCCACCCAACCGCGCTTGTGGGTGTTCGACCTGGAAAAGGCCCGCCTGCTATTCGAGGAGCGCGTCGCGCACGGTCGCAATACCGGCGAGAACCTGGCGACGCGGTTCTCCAATGCGACCGGCAGCTACATGTCCAGCCTGGGCGCGTTCGTCACCCAGGAATCCTATCGCGGTGCCAACGGCTACTCGCTGCGCCTGCAGGGACTGGAACCGGGCTTCAACGACAACGCGCGCGAACGTGCCATCGTCATCCATGGGGCACCTTATGTCAGTGACGCGCTGGTGCGCGCGCAGGGGCGATTGGGGCGCAGCCTCGGTTGTCCGGCCGTCCGCGCGGCCGTGGCGCAGCCGCTGATCGACAGCATCCGCGGCGGCTCGTTCGTGTTCGCGTACTACCCCGATCCCGCCTGGCTGAAGCAGTCGCGCCTGCTGGGCGCGGACTGCGGCCAGGGCGTGGCCGCGCATCCTGCGCCGTCGGGCGCGGGTGGCTGACGCAGCTCAGATATCGAGCGGGATTTTCAGGTAACGCCGCCCGTTTGCTTCAGGCCCGGGCAGTCGTCCGGCCCGGATGTTGACCTGCAGCGATGGCAGCAACAGCACGGGCGCAGCCAGCGTGGCATCGCGCGCTTCGCGCATCTTCACGTAATCCTCTTCGGTCACGCTGCCGCCGATGTGCACGTTGCGCGCCTTTTCGTCGGCAACGGTGGTTTCCCATGCGTAGTGGTCGCGGCCCGGCGCCTTGTAGTCGTGGCAAAGGAACAGGCGCGTGTCGTCCGGCAGCGACAGCAGTGCGTGGATCGAGCGGTACAGCGTGCGCGCATCGCCGCCGGGGAAGTCCGCGCGCGCGGTGCCGTAGTCGGGCATGAAAAGCGTATCGCCGACGAATACCGCGTCGCCGATGCGGTAGGACACGCAGGCCGGCGTATGGCCTGGAGTATGCATGACGCGGACCTGCAGCCCGCCGAGCGGGAACGTCTCGCCATCGCGGAACAACCGGTCGAATTCACGGCCGTCGCCGCTGACGTCTTCCAGTCCGAACACGGGCGCGAATGTGCGCTGCACGTCGCGGATGTGTTCTCCGATGCAGATCGGCGCACCTGTCTTTTCTTTCAGCCACGGCGCTGCACTGAGATGGTCGGCGTGCGCATGCGTCTCCAGGATCCACGCAACCGCCAACCCTTGTTCCGCGGCAAAGGCGAGCAGGGCGTCGGCGGAACGGTGCGAAGCGCGGCCCGAACGGTGGTCGTAGTCCAGCACCGGGTCGATGATGGCCGCCTGCGCGGTGGCGGGGTCCCACACCACGTAGCTGATGGTGTTGGTGCTTTCATCGAACTGGGCGTGGACGGAGGGTGTCGGCATGACGCTGCTCCCGGTGTCGCGAGGCCGGCAGGCGGCGGAATGCGGATGATCGCAGTCGAAGCAGGCAAGGCCAAGCGGGTTCAGGCCGCCTGCGAGAACTCCTCGAAGGCTTCCAGCGCGTGCGCGGCGTACATCAGCGAGGGACCACCGCCCATGTAGACGGCGATACCCAACATTTCGTGGAACTCCT
This sequence comes from Pseudoxanthomonas sp. 3HH-4, assembly GCF_006716465.1. GTDB lineage: Bacteria > Pseudomonadota > Gammaproteobacteria > Xanthomonadales > Xanthomonadaceae > Pseudoxanthomonas_A. The sequence goes on from NZ_VFPB01000004.1 coordinate 75,808, forward strand.
CCGGCGTGGCGCCCAGGCGTACGAGCGCCTTGGCGTGGAAGCCGAGGCAGCCATCGCAGCGCGACGCCACGCCGATGGCCATGGCGATCAGTTCCTTGGTCTTTTCGTCCAGCGCGCCGGCGGCCATCGCGCCACGCGCCATGGCGCCGAAGCCCTGCATCACCGCGGGTGCGGCTGTCCTGAAGGGAGCGAGATGTCGGTTGATGCGAGTGGTCAGTTCCTGGTAGCGGTCTGCACTGGACATGGGATTCTCGATAGGTAGGGTCAGTCTTGCCGGGATACCGGCAAGCTTTCGGCGCGCCACGCGGACATGCCGCCGGCGACGTTCAGATAGGTGCGTGCGTCCTTGCCGGCCAGGCTCGACTGCGCCAGGCGGGAACGCATGCCGCTCTGGCAGATCAACAGGATCTCGGTAGCGGCGGCCGGGAGGCGGGTGTCCAGCAGCGCGGGGCCGCCGGCGCGCAGTTCGGCCAGCGGGATGTGATATGCACCCAGCACATGCCCACCGGCGAACTCGCCTGCTTCCCGCACGTCAACGAGCGCCGCGCCCTGGTTCATCCGTTGCACGGCATCGCGCGGCGAAACCTGCGCGGCTCCGACGCCGAACAGGGTCTTCAGCATCGCGATCATCGGGATGTCCTCGGGTACTTTCGTGGGGCGGCGGCGGGGGCGCAATAAATGCCATGGAGCGTCTGCATGACCTCTGCCGCCGGTCCCGGCGTCAACGTATAGATCACGTTCTGCGCCTCGCGCCGTGTCTGTACCAGACCTTCTTCGCGCAGCACGGCCAGATGCTGCGACAACGCCGACTGGCTCAGGTCGAGCAGGGCGTTGATCTCGCCCACGGAGCGCTCGCCCGAGGCCAGCAAGCACAGGATCTGCAGGCGCTTCTCGTTGGCGAGCGCCTTGAGCAGTTGCGCAGCGTCGCCCGCATGCGCCTGCATGGCGGCCACGTCGAACGCGGGTGTGGGAGGGTTGCCGGTCATGCGGGCTCCGTGGTCAGGGGCAGGCCTCCATTGCGCCATGCGGTGAGGCCGCCGGCAAGCGAGCGGACATGCGAAAAGCCGAGCGCCTGCAGGCTGTCGGCCGCAAGCGCGGAGCGGCCTCCGGTCAGGCAATAGAGCACCACGTCGCGATCGGGGGCGGCCAGCGCCTCGCTGGTTGTGCAGGCCATCGCCGGATGCGCATGGATCTGGAACTCCAGCACGCCACGCGGCAGGTTGATGGCGCCTGGCAAATGGCCCTGCGCGTACTCCTCGGGCTCGCGTACATCTATCACGGTGCTGTGTTCGTCAACGGCGAGCTGGTCGGGCGCGATCTCTTCGATGCGGCCACGAGCCTCGGCGACCAGATCCTGGACGGTGCGTGCCATGGATGCCTCCAATACATTAGTTGACGCTAATATTAGTAAATGCTAATTTGCATTGCAAGCCGACCGGCATTCCCGCCGGGGGCGCCATCGGACCTGGAGGGGAAGACATGGCACGCATCGTCGTACTGGGCGCAGGCATCGGCGGCATGAGCGCCGCCTACGAGCTTCGCGGCACCCTTGGCCAGGGTCCGGAGATCACCGTGATCGGCGAGGGCGACCGTTTCTCGTTCACGCCGTCCAATCCCTGGGTCGCCGTGGGCTGGCGCAAGCCGTCCGATGTCGAGATGCCGGTCGCCCGCTACCTGGCGAAGAAGAAGATCGCCTTCGAAGGCGCCGGCGCCGAGCGGGTCGAGCCGGGCGCCAACCGCGTGCTGCTGCGCGACGGGCGCTACGTCGATTACGACTATCTGGTGATCGCGACGGGGCCGCGACTGGCGTTCGACGAGGTGCCGGGTCTGGGGCCTGAAGGTGGCTTCACCCAGTCGATCTGCACCACGCCGCATGCGACCACCGCGTGGCAGGCGTACCAGGCGTTCCTCGAAAATCCGGGCCCGGTCGTCGTGGGCGCCGCGCCGATGGCCAGCTGCTTCGGTCCGGCGTATGAATTCGCGATGATCCTAGACAGCGACCTGCGCAAGCGCAAGGTGCGCGACAAGGTGCCGATCACCTACGTGAGCCCGGAACCGTACGTCGGACACATGGGTCTTGGAGGTGTCGGCGACTCCAAGGGCTTGATGGAGTCCGAGTTCCGCCAGCGCCACATCCGGTGGATCACCAACGCGAAGATCACGGCGGTGCGCGAGGGCGAGATGGACGTGTCCGAAATGGACGACGCCGGCCAGCCGAAGAAGGCGCACACGTTGCCGTTCACGTATTCGATGGTGCTGCCTGCGTTCACCGGCGTGTCCGCGGTTCGCCAGGGCGAGGGGCTGTGCAATCCGCGCGGTTTCATCCTGATCGACAAGCACCAGCGCAACCCTGCCTATCCCAACATCTTCTCGCTCGGTGTGTGCGTGGCCATCCCGTCGGTGGAGGCCACGCCGGTGCCGACGGGCGCGCCGAAGACCGGCTTCATGATCGAGTCCATGGTGACCGCCGTGGCGCACAACATCCAGGCCGAACTGGCCGGCACGCCCGCCACGGCTGAAGCCACCTGGAATGCGATCTGCCTGGCCGACATGGGCGACACCGGCGCCGCCTTCGTGGCACTGCCGCAGATGCCGCCACGCAACGTCACCTGGGCCAAGGTCGGCAAGTGGGTGCACGTGGCCAAGATCGCGTTCGAGAAGTACTTCCTGATGAAGATGAAGTCCGGCAACACGGAACCGATCTACGAGAAATACGTCCTCAAGCTGCTCGGCATCATGCGCACCCGCTGATGCCCGCCCCCCGAACCTTTCCGGAGAACGCCACCATGAACCTCGACCGTGCCGTCCTCGCCTTCGCTGGCGTGATGACCCTCGCCAGCCTGGCGCTTGCCCACTTCGTTTCACCGTTGTGGCTGTGGTTCACCGTCTTCATCGGCGTGAACATGCTGCAGGCCAGCGTCACCGGCTTCTGTCCGGCGGCCATCGTCTTCCGCAAGCTGGGCGTGCGCGCCGGCTGCGCATTCAAGTGAGAGCGAGGCCTGCCGTGAGTCGCACCGTGATGCCTTCGCGCCCGTTGTTGCCGCTGTTGCTGATGGTCACGCTTGCCGCATGCGGGCACGAAGAGCCCGCCGCGCCTCCCGCGCGCATCGACGGACTGCAGACCTTCCAGGTGCATGCTGCCGACGTGGCGGACGGTCGCGCCTGGGAAGGCGTGGTGGAGGCTGTCCGCCAGGCCACGCTGTCGGCGCAGACGAACGGGCGCGTCATCGCCGTGTCGCGCGATGTCAACGATCGCGTGGCCGCTGGCGATGTGCTTGTGCGGCTCAGTGCGGTCGAGCAGCAATCCGGTGTCGACGCCGCACGAGCCCAGGTGCGCGCGGCGGAAGCGTCCGCGACCGAAGCGGACGCCAACTATCAGCGCTTCGCCAACCTGGCCAAGGGCCAGTTCGTTTCCCGGGCGCAGCTGGACCAGGCCCGGATGGCGCGCGACTCGGCCCTCGCCGCGCGCGATGCCGCACGTGCCCAGTTGGCGAATGCCGGCCAGCAGACCGACTACACCACCATCCGCGCGCCCTATGCGGGTATCGTCGCCACCCGCGATGTCGAACCGGGCGAGAGCGTGGGAGTCGGCCAGACCCTGATGACCGTGTTCGCCCCGGATGCGTTGCGCATCGACGTCGCCGTGCCCCAGTCCGAAGCCGAGGCGATACGCGCCGCCCCGGTGGCCACGGTCACGCTGGACAGCGGACGACAGATCGAGGCCGATGACGTCACCGTCTTTCCCGCGGCCGACGCGTCTACCCATGCCGTGCGCGTACGCGTGCAACTTCCTGCGCTCGATGCGCCGCCGCAACCGGGGGTTACTGCCAAGGTGGCGTTTCCGGCGGTGAAAGGCGCCGCGTTCCCCCGCGTGCCCGCGAGCGCACTGGTGCGCCGCGGCGAGGTGACGGCCGTCTACGTGCTCGTCGACGGCCGGCTTTCGCTGCGCCAGGTCAGGTTGGGTGATGTCGCTGCCGAGCATGTCGACGTGATCTCGGGACTCAAGCCAGGCGACGCCGTCGCCGTCGATCCGGTGGCCGCGCAGCAGGCGCTGGTCGCCGCGCGCAAGGAGCGCTGACATGGCTCCGCTGACGTCACCGCCGCGACTGGGCATCTCCGGTCGCATCGCGCGCAGCTTCCAGGCCAATCCGCTGACGCCGATCCTCGCGCTGCTCGGCCTGCTGCTGGGGCTGGTGGCGGTGATGATCACGCCGCGCGAGGAAGAGCCGCAGATCGACGTCACCATGGCCAACGTCATCGTGCCGTTCCCGGGCGCGGATGCGCGCCAGGTCGAGCAGATGGTGACCTATCCGCTGGAACAGAAACTGTCCGAGATCGAGGAGATCAAGCACACGTATTCGATCAGCCGGCCCGGCATGGCGGTGCTGACGGTGGAGTTCGACGTGGGCGTCAAGCGTCAGCCCGCGCTGGTGCGCCTGTACGACAAAGTGTTCTCGAACCAGGACTGGATGCCGGCGAACCTCGGCGTAGGCCAGCCCATCATCAAGCCCAAGGGCATCGACGACGTGCCGGTGATGGCGCTGACCCTGTGGACGGACGATCCGCAGCGCGGCGCACGCGACCTGGCCGAGGTGGCCCACACGCTGGAAACCGAGCTCAAGCGCATCCCCGGCACGCGCGACGTGTTCACCCTCGGCGCGCCCGAACGGGCGGTGATGGTGCAGCTCGATGCGGCGCGGCTGGCCAGCCATGGCCTTGCGGTGAACGATCTCTCTACAGCGCTGCAGGCCGCCAACCTGGCGCGCCAGGCGGGTGAGCGCGTCGGTACGGATGGGGTGGTGCAGGTGACTTCCGGCCAGTTCCTGGCCGACCGCGCGGACGTGGCCGGCCTGGTGCTGGGCGTGGCGGGCGGACAGCCGGTGCGCCTGGAAGACGTGGCGACGGTAAGCGATGCGGCCGATGCGCCGTCGAGCTATGTGTGGCACGGGGCGCCCGCCACGCGCGCGGGACCTGCAAGTGGCGTGGCGCCGGCGGTGACGCTGGCCATCGCCAAGAAGCCGGGCAGCAATGCGGCCGACATCACGTCCGCCGCCCTGGCGCGGGTGGAGGCCTTGCGCGGCACCGTCATTCCCGACGGCATCCAGGTGGAGACCACGCGCGACTACGGCCTGACGGCCAGCGACAAGGCGCAGACGCTGATCAAGAAGCTGGTCTTCGCCACCGGCTCGGTGGTGCTGCTGGTGCTGTTCGCGCTGGGCCGTCGCGAGGCCATCGTCATCGGCAGCGCGGTGGTCCTGACGCTGGCGGTCACGCTGTTCGCGTCGTGGGCGATGGGATTCACGCTCAACCGCGTATCGCTGTTCGCGCTGATCTTCTCCATCGGCATCCTGGTGGACGATGCCATCGTGGTGGTGGAGAACATCCACCGCCACATGGCGCAGGGCGGCAAATCACTGGCCGAGGCCATCCCGCCGGCGGTGGATGAAGTGGGCGGTCCGACCATCCTGGCCACCTTCACCGTGCTCGCGGCGCTGATGCCCATGGCCTTCGTCAGCGGCCTGATGGGGCCTTACATGCGGCCCATTCCGATCAACGCGTCGGTCGGCATGCTGCTGTCGCTGATGATCGCGTTGGTGGTCACGCCTTGGCTGTCATTGAAGCTGCTCAAGCGGCATGCGGTCGTGCATGCGGGTGAGGGCGCTGCCCACGGGCATGCGGAAGGCACGATGGCCGCGCGCCTGCATCGCCTGTTCGAGCGCGTGATGTCGCCGTTCCTTGATGCCGGCGCGGGTGCGCGGCGCCGACGCCTGCTGTTCGTCGCCATGGCCGTGCTGGTGGCGCTGGCCGCCAGCCTGGCCGTGTTCAAGCTGGTGGTGCTGAAGATGCTGCCGTTCGACAACAAGTCCGAACTGCAGATCGTGGTCGACCTGCCCGAAGGACGCGCGCTGGAGGACACCAACGCGCTGCTGGCCGAACTGGCCGGCGTGCTGGACCGTACGCCGGAAGTCCTGCACTACCAGGGCTATGCCGGCACGGCCGCACCGATCAACTTCAACGGGCTGGTGCGGCAGTACTACCTGCGCGAGGGGGCGAACGTCGGCGACCTGCAGGTGAACCTGGTGGATCGCCACGACCGCGACCGCAAGAGCCACGAGATCGCCGTCGCCCTGCGCCCGCAGGTGGACGCGATAGGCCGTCGCCACGGTGCGTCGGTCAAGGTGGTGGAAGTGCCGCCCGGGCCGCCCGTGCTGTCGCCGATCGTCGCCGAAGTGTACGGGCCCGACTACGCCCGTCAGCGGCAGGTGGCGCGGGCGCTCGAACAGCGTTTCCTGGCTACCGACGGCATCGTCGATGTGGACACCAGCGTGGAAGCCGATGCGCGCCGCGACATTCTGGTGATCGACCGTCTGCGCGCTGCACGCCTGGGCGTGCCGCAGGCTGCGATCACCGAGACGATCGCCGCCGGCCTGTCGGGGCTGGACGCGACCCACGTGATCGATGGCGGCTCGAAGTATCCACGCCCCATCCGCCTGCGCCTGCCGGTGGCCGACCAGGCCTCGCTCGACGGCCTGCTCGCGCTGCGGGTACGCGGCGGCAACGGCCAACTGGTGCCGTTGTCGGAACTGGTGCAGGTGCGCTCCACGTGGTGGGATGGCGCCATCCACCACAAGGACCTGCTGCCGGTGGTGTACGTGATGGGCGACGAGAGCGGCACCGTCGACAGCCCGCTGTACGGGATGTTCGACCTGGTCGGCCAGATCGCCGACAACGCCATCGACGGACAGCAGGTGGCGCAGTTCTTCATCCGCCAGCCCCCGGACACCACCGCCTTCGGCATCAAGTGGGATGGCGAGTGGCAGATCACCTACGAGACCTTCCGCGACATGGGCATCGCCTATGCGGCCGGCATGGTGCTGATCTACCTGCTGGTGGTGGCCTACTTCCGCAACTACGTGGTGCCGCTGGTGATCATGGCGCCCATCCCGTTGACCGTGATCGGCGTGATGCCGGGCCACGCCCTGCTGGGCGCGCAGTTCACGGCCACCAGCATGATCGGCATGATCGCGCTGGCGGGCATCATCGTGCGCAACTCGATCCTGCTGGTGGACTTCATCAACCACCTGGTCGAGCGCGGGCAGACGCTGGAGTCGGCGGTCGTCGACGCCTGCGCGGTGCGCGCGCAGCCGATCGCGCTGACTGCGCTGGCGGCGATGGCGGGTGCGTTCTTCATCCTGGACGACCCCATCTTCAATGGCCTGGCGATCTCGCTGATCTTCGGCATCCTGGTGTCCACGGTGCTGACGCTGGTGGTGATTCCGTTGCTGTACTACGGGCTGAAGCAGCGCGCACACAAGGAATCCAAGGCATGAATCTATCGAACCCCTCTCGGCTGCTGTGGTTGGCTTGCTTGGCATGGGCCGTCGCGGCATGTGCCCCCGGGGACGTCGGTGACGCTGACCGCCACGTGGCGGAAGCCGACCCGGGGCAGGGCGCCGAAACGCCACGGACGGCACCGATCGATCCCGATCTCGACCGCGCGAAGGCGGCCGCACAGGCCTTCAGCGGTCGTCTGCGTGGCCGCCTGCAGGCGGCGATGCAGGCCGGTGGCCCCACCGCTGCCGTCGAGGTCTGCCATGCCGAGGCGCCGGCCATCGCAGACGCGGTGATGGCCGAGCACGGCGTGCGCCTGGGCCGCGTCGCGCTGCCCGGACGCCACCGCAACGCCGGACATGTTGCTGACGGTTGGCAGCTCGCCACGCTGGAGGCCTTCCAGCAAGCCGTCCTGGAGGGTGCGTCCGCCGCGGAGCAGGTGTCGGTGGTTCGCGAAGGCCTGCCCGAGGGCGTCGCGTTGCGCCTGATGCGGGGCATCGCCACCGAACCCGGCTGCCTGGCCTGCCATGGCACGCAGGTCGCCCCGGCCGTCCGCACTGCCATCGCGGCGCATTATCCTGACGATGCGGCCACCGGTTTCGCGGTGGGCGACCTGCGCGGCGGGCTGTGGGTCGAAGTGCCCGCCGCTGCCCACACCCCTCAGGAGGCCACGCCATGAGCACCGACGCGCCGATCCGCATAACCCTGGAACAGGAAGAGGACTACAGCTTCCGCATCCGCTTCGACGACACCACCATCGCCGAGCTGATGACCGACGAGCCGGAGCCACTGGGCAGGGGTGAGGGGCCGAACCCGACGCGGCTGCTGGTGTCTGCCGTGGCCAACTGCCTGTCGGCCAGCCTGCTGTTCGCACTGCGCAAGTTCAAGAATTCACCAGGCAAGCTGGTGACGCATGCGACGGCCGAACTGGTCCGCAACGAACAGGGGCGGCTGCGCGTGGGTCACATCCATGCCGACATCCGGCTTGCAGAAACCGGCACGGCGCATGCCTCGCTGGAACGCATCCTGGCCCAGTTCGAGAATTTCTGCGTGGTGACGGAGAGCGTCCGCCACGGCATCGATGTGTCCGTGAGCATCACCGATGCCGACGGCGTCCAGCTGCACGGTACGGTGCGGACGGATCAGGCCGATTCCTGAGCTGGGGGGCTGCTCTTGTGGGAGCGACGCAAGTCGCGATGAGGCGTTACCGCAGGCCTCTCGCGACTCACATCGCTCCCACCCGGGTGCGGAAAGGCCGGGCAAGCCCCGCGCTCCCGGATCGCCGCCGGCCCTCGGGCGTGGCATGATCAGGACTTCCGCAGTCCGCATCCGAAGCCGTCCGTGATCGCGCCCATCAAGGGGAAGGCCACTTCGCTGGACATCGCCCATCTCGCGGGCGTGTCGCAGCCCACCGTCTCGCGCGCGCTGCGCGGCAGCCCGATGGTCAACGAGGAGACGCGCAAGCGCATCCTGGCCATCGCCGAGCAGCTGAACTACAAGGTCGACAAGAACGCCTCCAACCTGCGGCGCCAACATTCCGGCACGCTGGCGCTGCTGTTTTTCGAAGACCCCACCCCGGACGAGTCGTCCATCAACCCGTTCTTCCTGTCCATGCTGGGCAGCATCACGCGCGCCTGTGCGCTGCGTGGCTACGATCTGCTGATCTCGTTCCAGCAGTTGTCGACCGACTGGCAGGCCGACTACGAGGACAGCAAGAAGGCCGACGGCATCATCCTGCTGGGGTATGGCGATTACCTCGAATCGCGCGGCCGCCTGGAGCGGCTGGTGGAGCAGGGCACGCATTTCGTGCGCTGGGGCGCCGTGCAGCCGGGTACGCCGGGCGTGTCGATCGGGTGCGACAACACCCAGGGCGGCCACGACATCACCGCGCACCTTATCGAACAGGGGCGTCGCCGCATCGCCTTCCTCGGGCACGCGTCCAACCACTATCCCGAGTTCTTCGAGCGCTACCTCGGACACCGGCAGGCATTGGACGTCGCAGGCGTCGAGGCGGACACCGCCCTGCAGGTGGATGCCATCACCACCGAGCAGTCCGGCCATGAAGCCGCCTGCGAACTGCTCGCGCGTGACGTGCCGTTCGATGCGATTTTCGCTGCCAGCGACCTGATCGCGGCGGGCGCAATGAAGGCCTTGCTCGAGCGCGGCCTGCGGGTGCCGGAAGATATCGCCGTGGCCGGTTTCGATGACATTCCGCTGGCCAGCTTCGTCAACCCCGGCCTCTCGACGGTGCAGCAGGACACCAAGCGCGCAGGCGCCCTGCTGGTCGAAACATTGCTGGCACTGATCAATGGTGAACCGGCGGAAAGCCAGACCATCCCGGTCAGGCTGGCGCTGCGCGGGTCGACGGCGACGAAGTAACCACGCTGTTGTAGGAGCGACGTGAGTCGCGACCGCGGCCCACACGCGTCAGGAAATCCAGATAACGCCAGCTTTCTGCACCTACAGGTTATCGCGCGACCCTGCGCCGATGCGGACCCAAGGTCTGCGGTCGCGACTGACGTCGCTCCTACAGAAGGCGCTGACTTCAATCCGCCTTGGGCGCTTTGCGTGCCATCAGTTCCGCCAGCCGCGCGCGCGTATCGGCGCGGGTGATCGGCGCGTCCAGCAGGAACACACGCACGCCGTGCGCCGGCACCTCGGCTTGCAGGCGGTTGCGCACCCGTTGGGTTTTGCCGGTGAACGCATCGCGCCAGGTGCCGGCCTGCAGGTGATCGGATACCGACAGCTTCGCCGGCGTATCCGCCTTGTTCAGCAGCACCAGTGCGGTCTGGGTGGTGCCTTCGTGCTGCAGTACGCGGTAGAAGATCGCCTGGTCGCCCTTCATGCGCACGTTGAGCTGGAGGCCGCGCTGCAGGGCCGGCGTGTCGCGGCGCAGCTGGGCGATGCGCTTCAAGGGCGCGAAAATCGGGCTCTGCGGCGCGGCATCGATGCGTTCCTGGCCGAAGTAGTTGCGGTTGCCGGCATGTTCCGCATGGCCGCGTTCGAAGCCGGCTTCCGAGCCGTAGTAGATCACCGGGATGCCGCGTGCGGTGAACAGCCAGTTGTGCGCATCGATGAAGCCTTCGTCCGTGGCATTCATGCGTGCCATGTCGTGGTTGTCGTAGAACGTCATCAGGTCGTACGGGTTCGCGTACGGACCATCTTCCAGATACAGCGCTTTGCCGATCTCCTCATAGCTGGTGCCGGGTTTCTCGAATACCTCCGTCAGCTTCCCCTTCAGCGGGAAGTCCAGCACGCTGTAGCTGCCGTTGCGTGCCCAGGTGTGGCCGGCGATGCTGGCGGCGTCGTAGTTGAAGTTCTCGCCGAACATGAAGAAGCCCGGCTTCTTCGCACGCATGCGGTCGGCGAATTCCTTCCAGAACGCATGCGGCATCCAGGCGATGGTGTCCACGCGGAACGCGGCCGCGCCCTGGTCGATCCACTGCTCGTAGGCGCCGACCAGGTATTCCATGACGACCGGGTTGTTTTCGTTGAAGTCGGACAGCTGCGCCAAACCACCGCCGGTGTTGTAGAACGCGTGCATCGGCTTGCGGCGCGGGTCCAGCCTGTCGGGGTCGAGGTTCTGATGGTCGGCGATCAGTTTACCGTTCTGGTCCCAGATCTTGCCGTACTGCGGCTGCATCTTCGGCATCGAATAGGCTGGCGAGCCGTGGTTGCCGACGATGTCCAGCACCACGTCGAGCTTCTGCTCCTTCATGGCGCGGGTGAAACCGGCGAAATCCAGCCCTTCGCTCGGCAGGTGTTCGTCCAGCCTGTAGAAATTGATGCCCCAGTAGCCGTGGTAGCCGGTCTTGCCGCGGTCGGTGAACATGCCAGCCCACTTCACTTCCTCGCCGCCGGTGAAGGCTTCGTCCGGGTTGTCGATGATCGGCGTGATCCACACCGAGGTGAAGCCGAGGTCGCGGATGTAGCCGGCGTTGTCCAGCACGCCCCTGAAGTCGCCGCCGAGGTAGCCGACGTTGTCGGTCTGGCCTGCCGGCGCGCCCGGCGTAGGACGATCGAACGTCGGGTTCTTCCCGCCCTGGTCGCGATGATCGTTCGACGGATCACCATTGACGAAGCGGTCCGTCAGCACGAAGTACACGGCTTCCTTCGCGAAGGGTTCGGTGGTGCCGTAGAAGGCGTCGGCTGCGAGCGCGACGCCGGGCATGCCGACCATGGAGGCCAGCGCGATGGCGAGGGAGCGGCGGGCGTGCTTCATCAATGGGCCTGCGAGGAAAGGGGAGCGGGGCTGTGCGCGGGCTCGCGCACGAAGACAAGGGCGGCAGCGGCCAGCAGCAGGCTGGTGCCGCTGATGACCAGCGCGAACACGGACTCGTTCGCGAAGAAGGTGCGCAACGAAGGCCCGAGCAGCGTGGCGGCCACGATCTGCGGCACCACGATGAACATGTTGAAGATGCCCATGTAGATGCCCATCTTTTCCGCCGGCACATGGCTGGACAGCAGGGCGTACGGCATCGACAGGATGCTGGCCCACGCCACGCCGACCAGCGCGAACGAGCCGATCAGCCAGGCCGGATGCGGCACGAACCACATCGACAGGAAGCCAATGCCGCCCAGCACCAGCGAGCCGGCATGCACCGCCTTGCGGTTGAGCGGGAAGCGCGCCGCATAGAAGCTCAGCAGCAAGGCGACCAGCATCGACGACAGCCCGTAGTAGCCCATGTACGAACCCACCAGGTCCGCCGCATTCTGGAACGCGGCATTGGTCGACTGGAAGGCCGCAGCTTGCGCTGGCACCGCCATGTCGAAGGCGGCGGGATCGGGTGCGGGCGCCTTGAACACGTGCTCGGTCAGGCCGGGTGTGGCCATGCTCCACATGGCGAAGAACGCCAGCCAGCTGAAGAACTGCACCAGGCCGAGCCTCAGCATCTGCGCGGGCATGTGGACGACGTGGTGGACGATCTCGCCGGCGAAGTTGCCGCGCCGTTTTTGTTCCTCGCGGAAGCGCTGCAGGTCTTCAGGCGGGTATTCGGGCGTGGTGAAGATGGTCACCAGGATGCTGGCCATGAACACGAATGCGCCGATCGCGAACGCCACCTTCACCGAAGGCGGCACCACGCCGGGGCCGGCTTCGTTCGGCACGCCGAGCTGGGTGATGAACCACGGCAGGTTGCTGGCCACCCAGGTGCCCACGCCGATGATCAGCGTCTGCAGCACGAATCCGTAAGAGCGCTGCTCTTCCGGCAGCTTGTCGGCCACCAGCGCACGGAACGGTTCCATGCTGATGTTGATGCTGGCATCCAGTACCCACAGCAGGCCTGCCGCGATCCACAGCGTGGGCGAGTGCGGCATGAACACCAGCGCGATGGAGCTGAGGATGGCACCGATGAGGAAGAACGGGCGGCGGCGCCCCAGGCGCGGATGCCAGGTGCGGTCGCTCAGATAGCCGATCACCGGCTGCACCAGCAGGCCGGTCAGCGGTGCGGCGATCCATAGCAGTGGCAACGCGTCCTTCTCCGCGCCCAATGTCTGGAATATGCGGGACATGAAGCCGCCCTGCAGCGCGAAACCGAACTGGATGCCGAGGAAGCCGAACGACATGTTCCAGATCTGCCAGAAGGACAGGCGGGGCTTGGCGGTCATTCGGTATCCCTGGCGGTGCGGTGCGGTCGGAGTGCGCGCACCCGATGGCGAGCGTCGCGGCATCTTGCCGACATGTGCGTCCGATTCCATGCTGCACCGCAAACAATGCCGATGCGCGAAGACGCCTGCGCCGGAGCGCCGCCACGGCGCGTTGCAGCGAAGGAAAGCGTTGGCACACCTGCGTTTCGCGCGATCGAATGCACGATCAACCATCACCGGAGTGATCGGAGCCGCGTGGCTCGGGCCGATCATCTGCATACGTATTCATGCACACCCATGACGACCTCCGCTCACACATGCCAGTGGCTCGTGGAATAGTGGCGCCCGCCGAGCGCCCCGGATGGGGGCGCCGCGCATTGCGGACGGGTGCATCGATGACGAAGAACAACTGGTGGCGTGGCGCGGTGATCTACCAGATCTACCCCCGCAGCTTCCTGGACACCAACGGGGATGGCGTGGGCGACCTGCCGGGCATCGTCGAGAAGCTCGACTACATCGCCGGCCTGGGCGTGGACGCCATCTGGATCTCGCCGTTCTTCAAGTCGCCGATGGCGGACTTCGGCTACGACATCGCCGACTACCGCGACGTGGACCCGCTGTTCGGCACGTTGGCCGATTTCGATCGCCTGCTCGCCAAGGCGCACTCGCTGGGCGTCAAGGTGATGATCGACCAGGTGCTTAGCCACTGCTCGGTCGACCATGCCTGGTTCAAGGAGAGCCGCGAGAGCCGCGACAATCCCAAGGCCGACTGGTACGTGTGGGCCGATCCGAAGGAAGACGGCACCCCGCCGAACAACTGGATGTCGCTGTTCGGTGGCGTGGCCTGGCGCTGGGAGCCGCGCCGCGAGCAGTACTACCTGCACAACTTCCTGGCCAGCCAGCCGGACCTGAATTTCCACAACCCGGCCGTGCAGCAGGCCACGTTGGACAATGTGCAGTTCTGGCTCGACAAGGGCGTGGACGGCCTGCGGCTGGATGCGATCAACTTCTGCTTCCACGACGCGCAGTTACGCGACAACCCGCCCAAGCCGAAAGAGAAGCGGGTCGGGCGCGGCTTCAGCCCCGACAATCCGTACGCGTACCAGTACCACTATTTCAACAACACGCAGCCGGAGAACATCCCGTTCCTGGAGCGCCTGCGTGGGTTGCTGGACAAGTATCCCGACGCGGCCGCGCTGGGCGAAATCTCGTCGGAGGACTCGCTGGCCACCACCGCCGAGTACGTCAGCGACCAGCGCCTGCACATGGGTTACAGCTTCGAACTGCTGACCGATGACGGCAGCGCCGGTTACATCCGCGACACGGTCGAGCGGCTGGAAGCCGCGATGGTCGAAGGCTGGCCGTGCTGGGCGGTCTCCAACCACGACGTGCAGCGTGCGGTCACGCGCTGGGGCAACGGCGATGCGTCGCCGGCCCTGGCAGCGCAGCTGGTCGCCCTGGTGTGTTCGCTGCGTGGCTCGGTCTGCCTGTACCAGGGTGAAGAACTGGGGCTCCCCGAAGCCGATGTGCCCTACGAAGCGCTGCAGGATCCCTACGGCAAGACGTTCTGGCCGAACTTCAAGGGCCGCGATGGGTGCCGTACGCCGATGCCATGGAACGATGGCGAGCAGGCCGGCTTCAGCCACGGTAATCCGTGGTTGCCGATCCCCGCGGAACATCGCGCGATCAATGTCGCCGCGCAGGAAGCCGATGCCGGCTCCATCCTCAACCAGGTGCGGCGCTTCCTCGCGTGGCGACGCAGCCAGCCCGCATTACGCGTGGGCAGCATCCGCTTCCTGGATGCCCCCGAGCCGGTGCTTGCCTTCGTGCGCGAGACCGGAGGCGCCGCGATGCTGGTGGTGTTCAACCTGTCGTCGCAGGAGGTCTCGTGGGCATTGCCGGGAAGCATCGTGCCGCGCGCGGTGGAAAGCCACGGCCTGCCGTCCGGCATCCTGCAGGATGGCGGGCTCGTGCTTCCGCCCCGCGGCGTGTACTACGCCCTCATCGACTGAAACAACGGGACGCAAAGATGGACATGTGCCTGGGCAGGATCGGGATCACGCTGTTGCTGGTGGCCGCATCGTTCATCACGCAGGCACGGGAGCACGCAGACTCGGTCGTGGCGGCGCAGGCGGTGACCGGCGAGGGCGTCACCGGCACGCTGCTGCGCCACGCGCAGCTCCCTTCCCGCCATGTCGCGGCGAGGAACGTGGACGTCTGGCTGCCGCCCGGCTACACGGAAGCGGAAGGCACGCGTTATCCCGTGCTCTACATGCACGACGGCCAGAACGTGTTCGACCCGTCGACGTCCTACACCCACGTGGACTGGGGCGTGGACGAGGCGATGACGCGCCTGATCGCAAACGGGCATGCGCGCGCCGCCATCGTCGTCGCGGTGTGGAACACGCCCAAGCGCCTGCAGGAATACATGCCGCGCAAGACCATCGATGGCGAAACGTTCATCCCCACGCCAGGTGATCCGCCGTTTCCGACGGCCGAGATCGTCGCGGACGATTACCTGGCCTTCCTCGTCACCGAGCTGAAGCCGTTCATCGATGCGCAGTACCGCACGCTCACCGGCCCGGCGGACACGTTCGTGATGGGGTCCAGCATGGGCGGCCTGATTTCCGCGTATGCGGTGCTGGAGTACCCGCAGGTGTTCGGCGGGGCAGGGTGCGTGTCCACGCACTGGCCGATCGCCGGCGGTATCGTCGAAGGCTACCTGGCGAAGCACCTGCCTGCGCCCGGCGGCAACCGCTTCTACTTCGACTACGGCACCGAAGCCATCGACGCGATCTACGAGCCCTACCAGCAGCGTGTCGACAGCGTGATGCGGACGCGTGGATATCGTCCCGGCAAGGATTTCCTGAGCCACCGTTACCTGGGCGCGACCCACAACGAAGCGGCCTGGCGGGATCGCATCGAAGTGCCGCTGGGCTTCCTGCTGCGACCCTGAAAGCAGCGTACTCCCGCGCGCGTCCGATCGCCCACGCGCGTGCGCATGATCGCGCTCCGCGCGCGGCGACCTGTTGCCTGAACGACCGTGACGATGCCTTGCATCATGCGAGCGCGTGGTCGTCCGCGCCCACGGAACCCGTGTTACGCCAATGCGTGGAATATGCATGAATACGTATGCAGCGCGGATTGTGCAGCTGCGTGCGCCACTACCATTGCCGCACGTTTCGGGGCACTTGCCCCTGGCGTGGCAGACCCGGGCGATCGCATCGTGCGACGCACCCGGTTCATCGCATACAACGTCCTTGGAGAGGGGAACATGCAACTCAAGCGCAACCTGCTGAGCGCGGCGTTGGCGTCCGCCATCGCGCTCACCGCGACGGGCGTACAGGCCCAGACCGCCGAAACCGTCGACGAACAGACGCAATCGACCGATGCCACCGAGCTGGAAACGGTGGTGGTGACGGGCATCCGCCGCGGCATCGAGAGCGCGATTTCGGTCAAGCGCGATTCCACCTCCATCGTCGAGGCGGTATCCGCCGAAGACATCGGCAAGCTGCCGGATGTCAGCATCGGCGAATCCATCGGCCGCCTGCCTGGTCTGGCCGCACAGCGCGTCGCGGGTCGTGCGCAGGTGATCAGCGTCCGCGGCCTGTCGCCCGATTTCTCCACCACGCTGCTCAACGGTCGCGAGATGGTCAGCACCGGTGACAACCGCAGCGTCGAGTTCGACCAGTATCCGTCCGAGCTGGTTGGCGGCGTGACGGTATACAAGACGCCCGATGCCGGCCTCATCGGCCAGGGCCTGTCGGGCACCATCGACATGCAGACCGTGCGCCCGTTGAGCTTCGATGCGCCGGTGGGCGCCGTCGGCGTCCGCGGCCAGCGCAATTCACTCGGCGCGGCGGCCGATGCGTCCGCCTACGGCGAGCGCATCAACGCCAGCTACATCACCCAGAATGAAGCGCGCACCTTCGGCTTCTCGATCGGGTATTCGCACACCACCACGCCGATCCAGGAAAACCAGGTGGGCCTGTACGAGCCCTGGCAGGCCATCGGCGACAACTGGCGCCCGGGCGTGCCGGCCGGCACGTTCTATTCCGACGGCATCAAGGCGTTGCGCCGTACCGGCGAAACCAAGCGTGATGGCGTGATGGCCACGGTGCAGTTCCGTCCGTCGAATGCGTGGACCAGCACGCTGGACCTGTTCCATTCTGAAGCCGAGCAGGTCGATACGGCCAACCAGTTCGAAGTGCATATCGGCGACTACAACGGTGGCTATGGTCGTCTGGACGTCACCAATCCCGTCATCAACGGCGACAACACCTTCACGGGCGGCACCGTCGGCAACGTGTACCCGCTGGTGCGCGGCATGTACAACCGTCGCGAAGACGAGATCAACGCCTTCGGTTGGAACAACGAGTTCACGACCGGCCAGGTGCGCATCATCGCCGACGTGGGCTGGTCCCGAGCCAAGCGTGACGAGCTCAACCTCGAGAACAACACGCAGATGCTGCCGGCGCCGCAGCTGGACACGCTGCAGTTGCAGCTCAGGAACAACGGGTTCTCGCAGATCAATCCCGGGCGCGACTATTCGAATCCGGAGTCGCTGTACCTGACCGGCACGATCTACGGCTCGGGCTACGGCAAGGTGCCGAGCGTGGTCGATGAACTCCGCACGGGCAAGCTGGCCGCGTCCCTGCCGGCACCCGGGTTCCTGTCCTGGATGACCGACATCGATGTCGGCCTGAACTACGCCGACCGCGAGAAGAACAAGCGTCAGCCCGAGGCCAACATCAACCTCGGCGCGCAGGGCATCACGACGATCGGGTCAGACCTGCAGTACCGCCCGGTCGACCTCAGCTTCGCGGGCATCGGCTACATCCCGTCCTGGAACGTGCCCGCAGCCGTGGCGCGCTATATGACCTTCGAGCCGAGCGACAGCGCGTTCCCGTATCTCGTCGCCAAGGCCTGGGATGTGCGTGAGAAGACCACCACAGCCTACGTGCGCGGCAACATCGACACCGAGTGGGGCGGCGTCAGCGTGCGCGGCAACGCCGGTGTGCAGGTCCAGCACGTCGACCAGGCTTCCGACGCGATCAGGCTCAGTGGTGGCAGCAATCCGCAGCCCATCCACATGGGCAAGACCTTCACCGACGTGCTGCCGAGCATGAACCTGGCGTTCGGTTTCGACAACGACCAGACCCTGCGTGTCGCGTTGGCCAAGCAGGTGGCGCGCCCGCGCGTGGACCAGCTGCGCGCCTCGCTGGAAGTCACGGCGTCCGACGGTCCGGACCAGAACAACGGCACCGGCCTGCGCAACAGCTTCGCCAGCGGCGGCAATCCGCTGCTGGATCCGTGGCGGGCGTATGCGTTCGACGTGTCCTACGAGAAGTACTTCGGCACCAAGGCGTATGTCGCGGCGGCCTATTTCTACAAGGACCTGCAGACCTACATCTATACCCAGACCGATCCGTTCTACGATCTGTCCGCTTACACGTCCGACATCCCGCCGCACCCGAACTTCCCGGGCGTCGGCGTCAACCCGACAGGCAGTTACTCGCGGCCGGTGAACGGCGATGGTGGCACGCTGCAGGGGCTGGAGCTGTCGGCGTCGCTGCCGTTCGACATGTTCAGTGATGCGCTGGAGGGCTTCGGTGCGGTGGCCAGCGCCACGTTCAACGACAGCAACATCCAGATCCGCGACCCGGAGAGTGCGTCCAGCGTGGGCGCGGGCGACATCGATCTGCCGGGCCTGTCCAAGCGGGTCTACAACCTGACGGTGTACTTCGAGAAGAACGGCTTCGAGGCGCGCATCAACCAGCGTCGGCGTTCGGACTTCATCGGTGAGATCGGCAACTTCAACGGTAACCGCACGCTGCGCTACGTGGTCGGCGAGAACATCACCGACGCGCAGGTCAGCTACTCGTTCCCGGACGGGCATGCGCTCGGCGGCCTGAGCGTGCTGTTCCAGGCCAGCAACCTGACCGACGAGGCCTACCAGACCTACGCCGGCACCAAGGACCGTCCGCTGGAATACGTCGAGTGGGGCCGCAGCTACCTGCTGGGCGTCAGCTACAAGTTCTGATTCACGCGATACTTTGCTCTCCCAGCCCGTCGGCCCCGTGCCGGCGGGCTTTTTATTTGGGCGGGGGCAAGACCGGCGCTGCAGGACCGACAAATAAAGGCCAGGCATACGCTTGGCCTTTAGGATGCTTGGTGGAGCCTGGGAGGATCGAACTCGCGACCTTGGCATTGCAAACGACGCCCAACCATTGAGCCGTGTAAGGCTAAGTCCTTTCAAATCATCAGCGATGACTGCTCTTAGTCGGTTTGGGGTACCGATCTGAGCGGCAGGGAAGCTAAGGTAGAACTTGGCGGACGCATGCGAGCGTGATGGGGATTTGGCATGAAGGTGGTCGTGAGGCCCGTATCCAGTTGATGGCTGACGTCCGTCGTCCCTTTTCGGGTTCGTTGGTAGAGAGGGTGTCTGATGTCTGTTACCGACCCATAGCGGGCATCCTGCAGTAGAACTGGTTGCAGTCAGTTCGCCCCATGAGGTTTGCCCAAGAGGAGATCGAGCGAGGACATCGTACGCTCGCTTCACGTCGCCGAGGCGGCTTGTTTGCCCGCACCGATCGCCCTAAGATCAAGTCATATCAAGGGGCTAGCCCATCGTGCTACGGGCTGGCATCAGGACGAATTCCTATGGGTGTATTTGGAAAAGTAGTTGGGGACAGGGTCGCCATGATCGGCATTTTGCTGGATGGCTCGGCACCGTATGGCGACCGTCTTGACTGCGCCAAGTATCTGGGTGAGTACTTCGATGATGATGCTGAGCGCGCGCTGTTCCATGTCGCATGTGATTCAGCAGAGGACGAGGATCTGGTCGAAGACTGTGGCGAGGCTTTGGCAAGTATTTGGTTGAAGAGAGGTAGTGTTAATCACGAGCTTCTTTCCCGGCTTCCCGGTCGCGTGCAGTTGATAGCGCAAGCCGTACTGGATTCTCAGAAGAGCTCGGTAGTTGGGGGCCCTACGACCGGTGCTATCGAAGAGGAGGCCTAGGTTGGATTTCTCTAAAGCGGACTCCGAGATGTCCGCTTCTGGCCGACAGCCGACACGCCAGTCTTATGGTTTGACTAAGCACGTTTACCTCTACAGGCTGCTTGCTCCGCATGCGGACCATCGAAGGTGAGCGGCGTGGAAAGCATCTCCAAAACGTCATCGGCAAAAGCGGTCTGCCAGAGTGCGTTGGGCCTTCTGCTCTGCACCGCATTCGCAGTCGCAGTCGCTGCGACACCGACGCCGACAGCAGCGCCAGCGCCTATCGCCGCCATGATTCCGGCGGCCGATCGCCTCGAGATCGAGCGGCAGCTGACCGAAGAGGTGCAGGCGCGGGTCAACCGGCAGAAGCGGATCGAAGGACAGAGCAAGGACGTATCCGCGCACGTCAGATTCGACCACTCCAGCAAGCGAGTGATCGTGGATCTGAGCCGCGGATATGTCCCCAGGTACGCCGGAGGCCAACTTGAAGACCTGGAAGCGGAGCTGAGGATCGTCGTCGAGGAGCTGCTGATGGGCCTGGTGGACTTCAGCGGCGTCCAGTTCCGCTACGACGGAAAATCGATCCAGTACTTCCATCCCGATCCGCCGCGGCCGACGTTCCGCTCATCCACACCGAGGCAGACGGGCTCCACGCCCTGACGGTATCCCGCCGGCCCGTCCGCTTCCGACCCGAAGCGGACATCATCTCTCTAAGCTCTCGGCTTCAAAGCGGTAAGCCGAGAGCACTCGCCAGTCGATCATGCGCGAGAATCTGTTGCTAGGTCCCGGACACGATCAAGTCGTCAGGACAATCACGCACGTTGACGAGTCCGCGAAGCTAGTGCCTATCGTGCATCACGCCATGCATGAAAGCTCCTCCAGTACCTTCTCGAGTGCGATTTCTCCCATGAAACCGCCCGCACTTGTCGCGGGTTCACATCGTTCGATCGCGTGAGCGAAGACGACAGCCGCGTCGGCTTCCAGTTGGTCGTACAGGCGCTGAAGGTTCGGATAGTCGCGGCGATCGACGACCTGCTGATACTCGTTCCAGCGCGCAATCCCGATGAAGTAGGCATCGGCTAGCGTGCGGTGTTCACCCAGCAGCCAAGGCTGATCGCCCATCATGGCTTCAAGGTCGGCATGCGCCTTGCGCACCTTGGCACGACCGTAGTCTGTCAGCACCTTCTTCTCCGTGACCTCAAGATCGTGCTCGACGGCGTACCAGAAGGGCGAGTATGCATCGAAGAGACTGGTGTTGAGGTACGCCAGGACCTGGTTGAGCCGATCGAACGCCGGCGTTCCCTGCGCGAAGGTGAGCCCGCGATCCAGATCCTGGGCTCCGATGTAGTGAAGGATGGCGAGGCTCTCCCTAATGAAGTCGCCTGCCGCGGTCCGCATCGCCGGCGTCTCGCCGACGGGATTGATGCGCTTGTAGGCGTCGCTGCTGACGACCTCGGGCAGCTCGATGCGGCAGAGCCGGTAGGGCCGGCCGAGCCATTCGAGAGCAACAATGGAACCGAACGAGCAACCCGAGGGCACGCCGTAGAAGAGCAGGGGAAGGTCGTTATCACGGGGAATCTTCATCGCATGGATCCTTGTAGAGGGAGATTGATCGGCAACCGTGGCCATCCCGAACAAGGTAATTTCATGGACTTTGGCTGTGTAGTGGTCGAATAATGGACTTATCGTCCACATCTGTGGCCTTTGATCGACGGGCATGATCAACCTCAACGACCTAGTGCTCTTCGCCGCGGCGGTCGAACACGGCGGCTTTGCCGCCGCTTCGCGCCGTCTTGGCCTTCCCAGGTCGACGATCAGCAAGCGCGTGGCCGAGCTCGAAGACGCGCTGTCGACGCGTCTGATCCACCGTACCTCGCGCAGCTTCACTCTTACCGAGCTGGGGCGGGACTTCTACGAGCATGCGCGCGCCGCGCTGATCGAAGCCGAGGCCGCCGAGGCCATCGTTCGCCGGCGCCAGGCCGAACCCAGCGGCACCGTGCGCATCAGCGCATCGGTGCCGGTCGCACAGCTGGATCTCGCTGCGCACTTGCCCCACCTGGCGCGCGCGTATCCGAAGGTGCGGGTGGAGCTCGACGTCACCGACCGCTTCGTCGACGTCCTGCAGGAGGGCGTGGACATCGCCGTGCGCAGCCATTTTGCGCCGCTTCCGGATTCGGGGTTGGTACAGCGGCAGTTGTTGGTCGAACCGATCATCCTGGTCGCAGCACCCGGGTACATCGAACTGCATGGGATGCCGGAGACGCCGACCGGGCTGCAGGACCATCTGGGCCTGCTCACGGCGCCTTTGGCGAGTGCATGGCAGCTGTCCAGCGCCCCTGGCCAACGCGCGGAGGTCTCCCCGCAACCGGCGATGGTGGCGAACGAGTCCGTGGTCCTCATCGCCGCCGCGCTCGCGGGGCTCGGCATCGTCTGCCTGCCCGAGCGGATGTGTCGTGACGCGCTAGCGGCCTCGCGATTGGTGCACGTGCTGCCGGAGTGGAACGCCGGCACCGTGACGACCACGTTGCTGATGCCGCATCGGCGGGGCCAGCTGCCCGCCGTGCGTGCGACGGTGGAGTTTCTCGTCGAGTGCTTCAGGGATGTGGCCTAGCCGAGGCCTCGTCCAACGCGGCTAGAAGGTCTGCGCGTGCGGAAGATGGTGAAGCTAGTCATGGGTCTCGCCGGACAGCAGCGTTTTCCGCATAGACTCGCGTGTCTCGAAAGCGTCGAACCAGGCGGCCAGCCGGGGATGCCCTTCGCGGAAATCCGGAAGGTCGCGAAACGCGATCCAGCTCAAGGCGGTCGCCAACGCGATATGTCCCACATGGATGGATTCGTTCCCGTCGATTTCCTGCTCAAGCCAGTCGTAGGTGGCCCTGAGCTTCTCCGTGTAGCCGTCGCGTAGCGGTGGGTATCGCAACTCCGCGGGGCGTCGCACCGTCTCCCAGCGCAGCGCGATGCCGGCGTCGCACAACCCTTGGGCGGCAGCCTGGAGGCGGAGTGCGCGCCAGCGGGGCTCTCCCTCCTGTGGGAACAGACGCGGTCCCGCATGCAGCGTGTCGAAGTAGGCGCAGATCACGTCCGAATCGAAGATCGCGTCGGCACCGGTTCGCAACAACACCGGCACCTTGCCCAAGGGATTGCGTGCAAAGACCTCCGGGTTCTTCACCGTCGGGCTGGTTTCCTGGTGAATGACCTCGAGCGCGGCGGCAATGCCGGCCTCGTGAGCGAACACGAGCGTCTTGCGGGCATACGGTGAGTGAGTCTGGTAGAGCAGTTTCATTGTCATGGCTGATGGTCTGGTTGGTGAGGAATCGTGTTGGCTGACGATGCAGCGTGCCGCTGCGTATCGCGCAATATGAGCGCCATCGCGACGGTCAGCCGGATCGCGGTCGGGACATGCAGGAATTCATTCGGCCCGTGGGCATTGGACTGGGGACCCAGCACGCCGGTCACGACGAACTGCGCGTCCGGAAAGCGCTCGCCCAGCATGGAGAGAAACGGAATGCCGCCTCCTCCCCCTATCGACGCCGACGGTGCCCCGAAAGCCGCCATCGATGCTTCTTGCACGCTGCGTTCCAGCCAAACCGACAGGGTGGGCGCCAGCCAGCCTTTGGACTGCAGTTGAGGCTGGAAAACCACATGTGCGCCGTACGGGGGATCCGTTTCAAGCAGCGTCTTGAGTACGGCGGTTGCGGCCAGCGGATCCACGGTGGGCGGCAGGCGCAAGGCGATCTTCAGGCTCGTGCTGGGCTGGGTGACAGCAGGGGCCTGCGCAACTGCTGGCAGGCCGTCGATCCCAAGGACGGCCAGTTGGGGACGCCAAGCACGATTGAGGATCAGCTCGGCAACGTCCTGCGAGACCGGACTGACGCCGTGCGCCAAGGGCAGTTGCTCGTAGAAGCCGGTCCCGAGCGCCTGGGCGGCGCTCTCGGCCTGCAGACGGCTTGGGGCCGGGATGGGTGCGTGGAATTGCTCGGTCACCTCTCCGCTGTCCTCGCATTCGAGCCGGGACAGCAACCGGCGGGCGACGCGGAAGCTCGACGGCACCACGCCGGACCCGTCGCCCGAGTGGATGCCTTCGTCCAAGACGAGGACCGTCAAGGTGCCGCCCACCTGCCCACGCAAGGACGTCGTGAGCCAGAGTTGGTCGTAATTGCCGCAGCCGGCGTCGAGCGCAACGACCAACGCGGGCGTACCGATGCGATCGGCCAGATGCGCGACATGGAAAGGGAGATCCCCACTGCCGGACTCCTCGCATGCTTCGATCAGGATCGTGCAGCGTGGCAGTGCGATCCCCTGCGCATGCAGTGCGCGCAAGGCAGTGATGGCGCTGAATAGGGCATAGCCATCATCGGCGCCGCCGCGTCCATACAGTCGATCGCCTTCCAGTGACGGCACCCATGCCGAACGGCCATGGGTCCAGCCCTCCATCGGCGGCTGCTTGTCCAGGTGGCCATAGAGGAGCACCGGTACGCACTCATCGCCAGGGATCTCGATGAAGATTACGGGCGTGCGCGAATCCAGTCGCACGACTTCGATGCTCGCGCCGGGTATCGCCGTCAATTGGTCTCGCGACCAGGCCGCCATGAGTTCGACAGCCCGCTCCATGTAGCCGTTTGCCTCCCAGGCGGGGTCGAAAGCCGGCGATTCGCAGGGAATCGCGATGTAGGACATGAGCGTGGGCATGACGTGCGAGGACCATAGGTCCTCGATAAAATCTTGCAGGGCGGAGAGATCCATCATCACCTCTTGATCGGAGGCGAGAATGCTAGGTGCCGACGTGCGTCGTTACGCAGCGATTGCGGGCACTCGTGCGCTTTTTTTCGGCGCAGTGCAAGGCGTATCATCATGCGATGACGCTGGATCGCTTCGATCGCCAGATTCTCAATCTGCTCCAGGAGGACGCGGCACAGACGGCCGAGCGTCTTGCCGAGCAAGTGGCCCTGTCGCCGTCGGCCGTCCAGCGCCGCGTTCGCCGGCTGCGCGAGTCCGGCGCCATCATCCGCGACATTTCGATCGTCGATCCGAAGCATGTGGGACGGCCGACGTCATTCATCGTCGCCGTCCAGGTCGAGCGCGAGCGCCCCGAACTGTTGGCGCAGTTCAGGACCTGGCTGGCCGGGCAAGCGCACGTCCAGCAAGCGTTCTACGTGACGGGCGAGGCCGACTTCATCCTGGTGATCACCGCGCCCGACACTGAAACCTACGACGCGCTGATGGCGCGCATGGTCGGTGAGAATGCCAACGTCAAGCGCTTCACCACCAATGTCGCCCTGAGCTTGGTCAAGCGTGGCCTGGCCATTCCGGTTCCTGCCGAACCAGAAGACTAGCGGGCGCTGCCGGAGCGCGCGTAGGTCTTTCGCGGAATTTTCCCGACCCTGCTCACGCAATTGCCGAGAAACCGCGCTGCGCGCTGTGTTTTCGCCCGGAACCGATCGGGAGGCGTCGACATACTGGCGGCATGACAACGACATCCTCTTCAGTACTGCAGCGCGACTGGAATCCCGGCGATCTCTGGGAGGGCTACCAAGCCACTTCGCTACTTGAAGTTCCTGAGTTGGCACAAGCCACTGGCGTCTCCAAGGTCTTCATCAAAAACGAAGCGGAGCGTCCGCTGGGCAACTTCAAGGTGCTCGGCGGCATGGTCGCAGCGTTCAAGGCAATGAAGCGGCGCGCAGACGCCTACCTCGCTTCAAACGATGGTTCCGTGCCCTTGCCGCACCTTGTGTGTGCGAGTGACGGCAATCATGGCTTGGCCGTTGCCTCGGCCGCGCAGCGTATGGGCGTGTCGGCCACGGTCTATCTACCGGCATGCGCGAGTCCGGTACGTGTCGAGCGAATCCGGGCTGTCGGTGGGCGTGTCGTCCTGGTCGAAGGTACGTACGACGAAGCGGTACTCGCCGCCCGAACGGCGGCAAGCCATGAAGATGGCTTGCTGATTCCGGACACCACTTCGGACCCGCTAGATCCCGTGGTGCAGGACGTGATGACGGGTTACGGACGGATGACGGACGAACTCACCGCGCAGTTCGCGTTGCGGGGCGATATCCGTCCGACCCATGCGTTCATTCAGGCGGGCGTGGGGGGGCTGGCGGCGGCCGTCGCCTCAGGTTTTCGCATCAACGGGCCGACGCCCATCCGCATCGTCGTCGTCGAGCCACGCAATGCGGCCTGCGTTGCACAGGCATTGCAGCAAGGACGGCCAGTACGCATAGCGGGCTCGCTTGCAACGACGGCCGAGATGCTGTCCTGCGGACTTGCCTCTGCACCGGCCTTGGACGTGCTGCTGGAACATCGCGCGCAATCGCTGCTCGTCGACGAAGTGCAGCTCGAAGCGGGTCCGAGCGCATCGCTCGCCACCGCCGGACTGGCATCGACCCCGTCGGGCGCCGCAGGTCTGGCCGGATTTCTGGCGGCATCTGCAAATCCAGAAAAGCGCCGAGAGTATGGTCTCAACCCGGACAGCGTTGTGTTGCTTTGCAACACCGAAGGTGAAGTCGAGGATCAGAATCCCACATTGGACTAGAGGGCATTGGTGCTGCTGCCGGCGCGGGCATGGGGTGGCGGTGCATCTCGTGCGCATGACTTTTGGTGCTACCGCCTCGCCGTATGCGTTGGCACTATCGTGGCCGAATTCTGAGGAACACCACTCCATGAGTCGACAGATTCGTTTTCTTTCCGTCTTGGCAGTCGCCTTCATCAGTGCCGGTGCCCATGCCCAGCCACCGAGGGGACCGGAAATCCTCATCGACGATGTCACTCGCTTCTATGAGCTTTACGCCACCACTGCCGGAAAACCGACGGCCGAGCAACTCGAGCGTGACTATATGGCCAAAGCCACGCCCAGCTTGGTCGAGTTCGCCAAGCTGCGCCGCGTCACTGCGCGGAGCATTGCCGGCCGCATTGCGAAGGATCCCGCAATCTATGAAAAGGCAAGAGCCTGCATGCAAGTGCTTCCTGACGTTAAGACACGACTAGCTGCGTCGTTCAAGGCATTCGCTGATCTCTATCCGGAGGCGCGGTTTCCGCCCGTTGCCATCGTAGTAGGACATGGGAAGCCCGTTGGCACCGCTAATCGCAACGGCCTGTACATTGGGTTGGAAGCCCTCTGCGCTGCGGACTTCATGAACCCCGATCTCGAGGATCGTTTTGTCCACGTCATCGCGCACGAATACGGACATGTCCAGCAACCCGGCTCAGACTTCGAAGAGGGGAGCCCGAATGCCACAGTACTTAGAGTGTCATTGCTGGAAGGCGTGGCTGAGTTGATTGCGGAGTTGACGTCAGGCAGCGTGGGAAATCCGGGTCTGACACGCTGGACGAACGGCAAGGAGACGGACATCGAATCGGCATTCGTCCGTGATATGGACAGCACCGACCTGTCGAAGTGGGTCTACAACTACCTTCCTGGTTCGGCTGAGCCCTACGATCTAGGCTACTGGGTCGGCTATCGCATCGCAAAGGCATACTATTTGGGATCGGATGATCCTAAGGCTGCTTTGAAGCAGCTCATCGAACTGGAGGATCCGAAGGCGATCCTTGAGGCGAGTGGATGGACACCGGGCATGACCCTGCCGGAAACCCGCTGACCATGGCGTTTGGATTCTCGGTAGCACATGCTGCGATGCAAGCCCTCGTCGCACTCCTTGACTAAGATGTGGATCGCGCGGCTTTTGCAACTGATTCGGTAGTCTCCGCCTGCGCATCCATATGCGCAGCAGCCTCCTGAGGAGTTGGCATGGAATCTACGGTTAGAAAGCTTGAGGAGGCGTTGCGCGACGCGATGCTTGCAAGCGATGTGGTTGCTCTGGATTCACTGCTCGCGGACGGGCTTATTTTTGTAGGTCCCTCCGGTGACGTGTTCGGCAAGGACGATGATCTTGATCTTCACAGGTCTGGGCGACAGAAGTTGACGAAGGCTGAGTGGCGATCCGTCGAAGTGGTCACGCACGGCCAATCAGCAGTAGCGCTGGTGACTGCCGACCTCGCTGGAACGTTCGACGGCGCCGAGTTCGCGGGCCACTTTCGGTACTGCCGCTTCTGGGCGAAGACTGATGCCGGTTGGAGGGTGGTCGGAGGGTCGGTTTTGGCTCAGTGATTGGCCGCTGGGTTGGAAGCCGCCGGTCAGTGCCTGTCTTGAGCCCGTAGCGTGTCGATCCCCTTTCGCAATAACGCGAATCGGAAGCTTATGTCCGCTCGTGGCCGGAAGCGGACAAGCTTGGGCCCGACTCCCCACGACTGCCTCCATCACTGCCACCTGCGACCAGTCTTTGCCGGCTTCACGCCCAATCGTGTCGTCAGATTCGGAGTCACTGCGCGGTCATTCTGTCGCCGGAGCCCCGCTTGATGCAGGCTCCGGCCGTAGGGCGCGACGGGAACGTCAAACGATGGCGGTTGATCAACGTTGCTGAGCGGGGTCCGCTCGTCCTTGGTCCTTCTGAAGCACAGTCAGCGCCGACCGATACGCGACCTCAAGCGCGTCCTCTGCGGGGACCGGCTGGTCCGGCTGCACACCGACGTGCTCCCAGTTGTGGAGCGTGGCCGGATTGATGGCCTTCGCAATCGGTATGCCGGCCCGGAAGCCATCTCCGAGCTCGTAGAACTGCCATGGATTGGCTCCGCCCTTGGTGGCTTCGCCGACGATTTCCGCGCGATTGAGGTGCTTGAGGTTGTACGCGAACTCTTCGGCTGCCGAGAAGGTGTCCTTGCTGGTGAGCACATACACAGGAACGCTGGGCCGCTTCTCGCCGGCGATTCGATCCAGCGTCCAGAACTCCGTCGTCGAGTCCGATGATCGCCAATAGAAGCTGTTGAGATGGATTCTGCCGGGAAGCAAGTAGCTGCTGATCAGCCTGACCATATCTCCGCTTCCTCCTCCATTCTGGCGTAGGTCGAAGATCAATGCGTCGGTACTCGCGACCATCGCCATGGCCTGCGCCACCCGGGCCGTGGAGCGCTCGTTCACCTCGTCGAATCCCCAAAACTCGATATAGCCGACATTCCCATCCATTATCTCTACGCGCCTGAACCCCGAGTTCTGACGATCCAGCTTCGCGAACCAGCTCTCGCCCGCAGGTGAGCGCGTCTCCGCGTCGGGAGCTCGCCACTGGACTCCGAAGTGGTGATCGAAACGGTGCAGTTCGCGAGTGAGTAGCTCGGCAACGGCCTCCGGGGAGGCAGCATCCCGCAGCTCCCGACTCCTGGCGATGGCGGAAATGGCGTGCTCGATGTCTGGAACCTTATCGACTTCAACATAGCGTTGGCTCACTTCCGCTGCGAGTCGATCCACTACTCGCTGCTTCTGGTCTGCTGTCATGTCCTCCGCCGTCGCTGTCGCTGTCGCTGTCGCCATCGAGGCAGCCAGAACTATTTTCGCTACCGCTGTTCCTCGCATTCGCTCCGCCTCGCTTGTGAATGGTTGGTCCAGTCGACCTCCGACCTTGTTCACGTCGGATAGTTCAATTGCCGGACTCTCACGATTCGCACAGATGTCCGCCTCCGGCCCTTACAACGCCTCGCGGCTGCCGTCTTCCAGCACGCGCCATGCCTTGCCGCCTTCCAGCCACAGCCCTTCGGAACTGCGCGGCGGAATACTGGAGCGATAGTCAGAAGGATGCTTGACGTCGATGGCGAACACCTTGCCGTCGAACAGCTTCTTCACCGACCAATTCAACGTGTGGCCGACGACGACGGCCTTGGCATCGAACTTCGCAAGCGTTTTTTCCACCTGCGCCTGACTCAAATCTTCCTTGAAATAGCCGCGGTACCACGATGGTCCGGTCTTGGGATCGATCAGGAAATCCTCGCTACCGGGCGCTTGTTTCGGATACCAGACCATGCGGTACTGCGAACGGACGATGCGGTTGAGGTCGTCCAGCGACCAGGGGCGTTGCGCGAGGCCGGGATGCAAGCCGCCGTGCACGAACAGGATGCCGTTGACGACTTCAACGGTGTTCTTGCTGGCCAGCCAGCGGCCCAGGAACGCGTCTTCGCCGAACAGTTCGGATTGCTGCCTGCCTAGGATCGCGGCGACGCCGGAGTATTTCTTGTGCGCCGACTGGAAGTCACCTTGCAGGCTCTTGATCTCGTGATTGCCAAGGATGTAATGCACCTGCCCGCCTGCCTGCGCGGCGCTCTGCTCCAGCTTGTAGATCAGCCACAGCACCTGGGTCACCGAGGAACCGCGATCGACGAAATCGCCGACTAGCACCAGGTGCCGCTTCCCGAATGTCCAGTTCAGGTCGGCATCGATCACCTTGGACTTGATCAGGAAATCGCGGAACGCCTTGTAATTGCCTTCGATGTCGGAAATCGCCAGGATCGGCTGGGCATCCCGATACCGGGACGGCGGCGTGTCGAATTGCGGCGTGGCCTGCACGCTGAACCGGCTCTGGTCCAGCGGGAAGTTCACCATCAGCGGGAAAGGTTCGGCCAGCGCGTGGCGTCGTTCTTCCACCCGGAAGCCCTGCTTGCCGGTACCGCGCAGCGTTTGCGACACCCACTGGTCGCCCTGCCGGAATACGTGCGGGCCTTCGCCGCCCGCCTTGTAAGCGGCTTCGGTTTCTCCATAGTAGAAATTGGCACCCTGCGTGAGGCCGAAGCCGGCGGCAACGATCGCCAACACCAGCAGCACGACGAGGAAATGCCAAATGAACGTCCACGCGGTTTTCATGGTCAGTTCTCTTTTTTCGGGACGAGGGGGCCCAGACAGCCGTGCAGGCCGCCATTCATCACTCGCGATCAGGGGAAAGGGCGGCGCGCCGCCCTCAAGGATTGGATCGGGTCAGGACAATCCGCGCCGCAGCACGCGCAGCACCCGGCGCGTCAACACTGCACACCACAGCGAGGCCAGCAGCGCGATCGGCACCAGCCAATACCCCAGCACTTCCTTTGCTTGCGGATACGGCGATCCCGACCAGGTCACCGCCACCGAATTGCCACCATTGGCTGACCATGCGCCCACCAGGGACGGTTGCAACACCTTCGCCACCGCTAGCAGCAGGCAGGCGATCGCGATGGAGTATCCGAACGCCGCCATCGAGTAGTACAAGCCATGCGTCACCGTCTGCCTGACGCGCTGGATGACGCGGAACCCGGCCGGTGGCGGCGTACCGGTACGGACGTGGGCCACGTATTGCGCGGCCAGCAGTTCCGGCGGCCCGAAGCCTTGCAGCAGCGCATCGATTTCCAGGTCTTCGCCACGCACCTCGGCCTGCTCCACGACATCGTGGAGATGGCTTTCGATTTCGCGGATGACCTCATCGGCCTCAGCCTTGTCCAACCGGCCAAGCTGCGAGCGGAGCGTGCGCATGTACGCATGAATCTGATGACGAGACGTCATGTCAGCTTCCTTGGTTTGGGGAGTTCTGCGCCGGCCGGAATGGTCAGCAAGGCATCGATGTCCGCGGCCGACTGCCGCCACGCCTGCACGAGGGCGGCGAGCTTTTGCTCGCCCCTGGCGGTCAGTCGGTAGTACTTGCGCGGCCGACTTTCGCCCTCCTGCACCCAGTCGGCCCTCAACAGTTCATCGCGCTTGAGCCGATCCAGCAACGGATACAGCGTGCCTTCGGTGATGGCCATGGTCGGGAAGCGCTGCAGATGGCGCAACAGGGCCAGGCCATAGACCGGCCCGCCCTGTAGAGCCGCAAGGATCACCAGTTCCAGCGCGCCCTTGCGCAACTGAATCTGCCACTTCTCCTGCAGTTCGTCGTTTTCCATCTACTTTCCTTGTAAAGCATAATTACTATGTATTGCATAGTATCGTGCTTTACATCCTTCCAGCCTGTCAAGCCTTTGCCCGAAGGCCGTTAAATGGCGTGCCGCCGCGCAGTCCACGACACCAATAAAACAAGCCGCCACCCCACGGGCAGCGGCTTCAGTTGAACAACGACTGGACGTCAGATCCGACGCGCCAACCCACGCTGGAAGCCATTCATCATGGGTGGCGGCTAACAATTCATTTAAGCCGAAGCCGCTTCGCGGCGCGGCTAGTTCAGACGGTGGTAGATGTCCGCTTCTGGCCGATAGCTGACATCAGGGTCAAAAGGGCTGGAGTATGCTTCCCGCGCCTCCCAGCCCACCCAAGCATTTGGGCCAAGAGCGCGCCAGATTCCCTTGCGGAGCCGTCCCTGTCCGCGCCGGTCACTAGATTTGTCACCCAGCGGGCCTATAGAGAGATTGGCGATGCTCGCCTCATCGTCCTCGGTGATCAGTGCTTTCGGCCACTTTACGTAGCGGCGGCAATCTTCCTTGTTCTCGTGCTTTCAGGGCTGATGTATGGCGCGCTCAAAGCCTAACAATTCATTCAAGCCGACGCCGCTTCGCGGCGCGGCTTAGTTCAAGCGTTAAGGCTTTTTGGCCGGGGGAGTTAGTTTATCGATTCCTGGATTTTTGCCGACCTCATACCATCCGATCTTCGTACTCACAATCGTACCGCGCACTGGATTCGATGGCTTGGGTCGGGTCGTTCTCGCCGACACGCATTCACTGGTTGCGGATGGACAGTACCAACATCCGTTCGCGGTGCAGACATCAACTTCACCCTTATCGTTAACAGACCACGCACATTTTGGCCCGGCGTCTATGCACACGCCCACTGCGTTCCTGCCATCTATCGCCACTGCGCTACCGCAGAAGAACCCACTCATCAAGAGTACTGTGGCAATCAATAGGGATTTCATAACACCCTCCTCCTTTTTTTCACCCCCTGTAACAAAGTCGACGGAGAGCCTCGGCGAAGGGGGACACCGTCTGTCGGAAGACTGGTATATGCGCGATTAAAAACCGACTTGCGCGACGCAGGACTAGCCCAGCACTCCGACCGGGGTGTGCTAATCATCCAGTCGCATAGGACCGTGCTCGATGTGGTTACCTGCCCACCAATCTTAGTAAAGGTATGTACATACGAGCGGTAAACCCTGTGGTGTTGGCGCGAGCGCTGGAGGTCAGGGTTGGCGAATGGATGGCAAGGTCAATTTGCGAAATTCCCTGCAACCAGACGACAGCACGCTCGCTGACCAACATCGGGTCCAGCGCTGCAGCCATCGCAGCTACGCTTCATGATGGTCTCTCGATCAAGTCCACAACCCCTCTAATGGCGCCGCCGTGCGGAACATCTAGTCGTCCCGAGAAGGAAGTGATCCGCCATAGAGATACTGACGAAGTCCTGGCAAAAGAGAACGCCCTTGCTCGCGGTCAGTTTTGATAACGTGATGTCGACTTTTTTCAAACTTTCCGACCACGTGACGGTCCTCAGTCGAGGACGAAGGTTGGCGCTACGCAAAGTTGGACCATGGACGTCAGCTTCCGACCCTAAGCGGACATCAACCTACTTTCCGTGGGATCCGTTCCAGGACGCCGTCGGCGTAGTCGCGTTGGAAGGGCAAATCCGGGCGGTGGCTGTAACCGATGTAGCAGTCGCAGCGCGTGTTGGGGCAGGTGCGCGGACGAAGCTGTGCCTCGAAGCTGCCGTCGTAGAGATTGCCCAGCGGGGTGGCGACGAAGTGGCAGCGCCTGACATGGCCACTGCCATCCACCGACAGGACACTTTCGCCCGTCAAGCAAGGCGCGCCGAGGCTGGGTCGCGGATCAAGGTTGAACCCGAAGTGC
Organism: Pseudoxanthomonas sp. 3HH-4; assembly: GCF_006716465.1. GTDB lineage: Bacteria > Pseudomonadota > Gammaproteobacteria > Xanthomonadales > Xanthomonadaceae > Pseudoxanthomonas_A. Next base: position 109,336 of record NZ_VFPB01000004.1, read on the forward strand.
GGATCGACGTCCTCGAGGCTGCGAACCTGCTCGGGCGTGTAGTAGTCCGCCGGCCGCTCATCGTAGGCATTGAGCCACAGCGGCACGCCCTCAGGAAGCTCGGAGCGCATCGCCTCGATCTCGTCCACATGCTCGAGCATCGCCACCATGCCCACGCTGAAGCGCACGCCGCGGCGTGCCAGTTCGTGGCAGCGTGCGAGGAAAGCGGCGCGCTTCACCTGGCCTGGATGGTAGGTGCACCACAGCGCGAGCGACTGCAGGTTCGCTTCGTCCAGCCAGCGCGTGCCCACGCAAAGGTTGGTCTGGATCGCCACGCGGCGGATCTGCGGCATGTTGCTCAGCGCGATCATCGCTTCGCGGTAGTGCCTGCGTACCAGGCCCTCTCCCCAGGGCGTGAACAGGATGGAGATCGGCCGCGACTGCGCCGACACCCAGTCGACGAAACGCTGCAGGTCCTGCGCGTCGCGGCGCAGTGCGGCGCGGCTGTCGTAGGTCTTGGCGAAGGGGCAATACGGGCAGTCGTAATTGCAGCTGCTCAGCTGGCCACGGTAGAGCAGCGACAGGTGCGCGGCGGTCATGCGCAGTGGAATTCCCGCATGCGCTCGGCGACACCGTCGGATACCAGCCACGGTCCGATCGTGTCGGCGCGCGCCATGCCGGCCTGGGTCAGCGTCAGCGCCGGGCCGTTGCGCTCGGCCAGCGCATGCAGCAGTAACTCGCCCAGCTGCGGCAGGTCGTCCAGGCAATCGGAACCGAACCGTTCACGGTACTGCGCCAGGTCCAGGCCTTCACGTTGCAGCAACGACTGGATCACGTGGCGCCGGCGCCGCTCACTCTCGTCGAGCAGCACGCCGTAGTCGGCGCTGGCGAAGGAGGCCTCGTCGAGCTGCATGTAGTGCTCCAGGATCTCCACCACCGAACGGCGGCTGACTCCGAACTCGCTGGAGTAGTGCAGGCCCGCCGTGTACGACCGCGCACCGCAGCCGATGCCGACCATGCCGTCGGTCTGGCAGCAGTACAGGGGGCCGCCGCCGTCGGTTGCGTGCGGTGCGCGGAACATCCGCATGGACACCTGCTCGTAGCCGGCGGCGAGCAGGTGCGCGCGCCCGGCTTCGTACATGTCCAGGCGTTCGTCCACCGGTTCGGGTTGCAGCACGAACCTGCGCCGTCCCTTTTCCTCGATGCGACCCAGGCCTGTGTGCTCGCGCACGTAGAGCGGATACAGGTACAGCTCCTCCGGACGGAAGGCGAGCGCGCAATCGATCGAAGCGAGGAAGCTGGAAACGGTCTGGCCCGCGATGCCGTAGATCAGGTCCAGGTTCAAGGTGGGGAAACCCGCCGCGCGGATCGTCGCGATGGCGTTTTCCACGACGTCGCTCTGCTGCGGCCGCACCAGCGTGCGCACTTCCGCCGCGCTGAAGCTCTGGATGCCCATGCTCACCCGGTCGATGCCCGCTTCGCGGCACACGTGCATCTTGGCCGCGTCCACGGTTTCCGGCGATACCTCGATGCCGGCGGGAATGGCGTGCAGGTCGATGTTCGCGTTCCGGCGGACGAAACCGAACAGGCGCTCGAGCTGCGTGGCGTCCAGGTAGCTGGGCGTGCCGCCGCCGACGGCGAAGCGCACGAAGCGATGCGCGCCCAGCGAATCCGTGGTGACGCGCAGCTGTCGCTCCATCTGCGCGAGATAGTCCTCGACCAGTTGCGGCGCCGGCCGAGCCATCGCGAACAGGTTGCAGAAGCCGCAGCGATAGCTGCAGAAAGGCACGTGCAGGTACAAGAACAACGCATCGCGACGTTCGCCGGCCCAGGCCTCCGCAAGCGAGCGCGGCGGCGACAGCGGCCGGTAGGCGCTCTTGTGCGGGTAGGAGTACGAGTAGGCCTGATAGGGCGCGACGCGAAGCAGGTCGGACAGCGGGATACTCATGGCTTCAGGAAGAAGTGGGCGTAGGGAACGTCCGTGACCGTCGGGTGCGCGATGCGATGGCCATGGAAGCCATCCTCGCCGTAAGCGGTGCCGTGGTCGGAACAGGCGATGACGAAGGCGGGACCCCGCGCGCGCAGCGCCGCGAAGAGCGTTGGCAGCTGCGAATCCACGTAGCGCAGCGCGGCGCAGTGGCTGTCGAGCGAGTCGCGATCGCAGCCAGGCAGGTAGTGGCGGTTGGGCTGGTGGATCGCGGACAGGTTCACGAACAGGAAGCAGCGCCGATCGCCCGCGACGCCAAGGCGTTCGGCCGCGAGCGCGAATTGGCGCTCGGTCGAGTCCGGCGCCGTGACGCCGTAAGCCGCATCCCAGTAGCGCTCCTCGAACAGCGAGGGCAACTGCGAGCCGAGGGCGTTGCGCAGGTTGAAGAAGCCGACGCCGCCGATACAGATACTGCGATAACCCTGGTCGCGGAAGCCGCCGACGATGTCGGACCGGCCGCTGAACACGAAGGTCTGCGGAGCGATCGTCTCGCTGCCCTCGAACTCGAGCGCGAACAGGCGCGGATGCGGGCCCGGCGAGGCTGGCGTGGGCAGGAAGCCGGCGAAGAAGGCTGCGTGCGAGGCGAAGGTAAAGGTGCCTGGCGCGTGCCGGCGCTCCCAGCCGGTGGCCGGCAGCAGCGGTGCGAGATTGGGCAGCTCGCCGCGCTCGAAGCAGCGCTGCGCGGCGTCGTAGCGCAGCGTATCGAAGCTGAGCAGCACGACGTCGTGGCTGCCGACCATCGCGTGCATGTCGGGCAGGTGGGACTCAGGCATGCGAGGCGGCCTGGTCTTCGTAGGTGGTGCGGCCCTCGTGGAGCAGGCCGGGCAGCAGGTCGCCGAAGCCGTTCGCTTCCAGCAACCAGCAACGCGTGCCGCGCACGATTAGGTCGAAGCCGATCATCCGGCTGCGCGTGAAGGCGCGCGCCGCGCGCTCGACGATGTCCGTTGCGGCGGCCATGCTGGCGTCGCCAAGCCAGTCGTGCAGCGGGCCCCGGCGATTGCCGAGGTGCAGGTTGCTGAGAGCGCCGGCGCTCGAGCGCGCCACGCGTTGCCGCGCACGCCCGTCGAACGCGACGATGCGCGCATCGAAGCGTTCTCCGGACAAGCCCGGCGTGCGCGGTTTCGGGATCCATTGTTCAGCGTAGGCGCCTTGGGCGGCAAGCGCATCCACCAGCCGGGCGATCTCGTCGTTGCGCGAATACCGGCGCTGCCGCAGTGAATTGAACACCCGTCCACCTTCGAGCTGCGCGGAGCCGTAGGCGACCTCCCGGCCGTCCGCATGGCGAGCGTAGGCGAGTACGCCGGCCCCGCAGGAGCCGTAGCGCGATTTCAGGAACACGCGCTCGCAACCGGACTCGCGTATGCGCCCGCGCAATGCGTCGTAGCTCTCCACCGTACCGAACAAGGCGGGAATGTTCGCGCCGGCGCGTAGGAGCCGCTGCTGGCAATCGAACTTGTCGGACATCGCCAGTAGATCCCGCGGTGCATTGAGGTAGGGCAGGCGCGACGGCACCGCTTCGAGCAGCCGCGCGAAACCCGCGAACCAGTAGTGTTGCCAGGCCAGCTCGCCGTGGACGACCACGCCAGGCGGAGGCCCCGCGGCTCCCTCGCTTTCCCAACCGGATCGCACCAGAGCTGCATGCAGGGCCGGCGCTTCGCCCGGCGACTCGAGCTTCACCTGCGTGCAACCTTCGGCGGCGGTCTCCAGCATGGAAGGCTCCGCGAGCAGCGTTTCGTAGGCCAGCAGCCGCGCCTCGGCGGCGCCCTGCGCCTGCAGGGCGTCCCGCAGTGCGGCGACGCGACGGCTGCCCCGTGGGCCGATCAGCAGCCAGCGCTCCATCGAGGTTATTCGGCGACCGCCACGTAGCGCTCGTCCTCGCCGTTGTCCTTCTCCGGGTCGTCGAGCACGACCGTGCACGGCAGCGTGCGCAGCTTCTGCTGCCAGGCCTCGGAGATGTAGTGATGACTGAGATCGAGGCGCTCGAGGTTGCCGAGGTGGGGGCTCTCGAACAGCGCCTGCGCGCCGACGTCGCCGATGGTGCCGAGCGACAGGTCGAGCGTGTGCAGCGAGCCGAGCCAGGCTTCGCCGGCGAGCCATCGGGCGAGCTGGTCGCTGATGATCGAATCGCGCAGTCCCAGGTAGCGCAGGCGCTGCGGACCGATCTTCGCGATCAGGGCCCGCCAGGTATCCACGTCGCCGTCGAAGCCATAGGCGTCGTCGCCCAGCCACAGTTCGAGGCTCCGCAGCGCCGGCATGACCGAATCGGCCACGTCGTTCGCCACCGCAGAGGGTAGGCCTCCGCACTCGATCGCCAGCTCCTGCAGGTTCGGATGCTCGAAAGGCGTGAACGTGAGCGAGGTGCTGCCGCGCACGCGCAGCGATTCGAGTTGCGGGAAGGCGTCGAGGAGCGGCTTGTAGTCGGACTGGATGATCCAGGAGATTTCGCATTCTTCGAAGGTCATGTCGCCCACGAAAAGCGCGCGCAGCTTGCCCAGGCGATCCTTGTTCGCGATCAAGCCCTCCAGGTAGCCGCTGGGTCCGTTCTCGGCCGCTTCCGACCATGCGCCGATCACCAGCGCCTCGATCGATTCGGGTGCGACCTTCGAGAAGAAGTCGGCGAGCAGGTCTTCCTGCGACTCCTCGCTGTCGTAGTCCTGCGTCAGGCGGTACACGGCGTCGATGCCTGCCGGCTCGCCGCCCATCTTGAACTCCACGACGCGCTTGCCGCGATAGAACTCCGTCAGGTCACTGATCGTCACGCCGGCCCCCTGCCTGTTTGTGTCGGCCAGAGCATATCCGAGCGTCCGGGGTCGGGGAAATGGCTGATAATGATGAAAATTCCGCAGGCCAATGCACCCGATGACCACCCTCGAATCCGCTGCTGCGCGCGTGCGCGAAGCCGTCCACTCCGCGACCACCGGCCTGGTCCAGCGCGAGCAGCTCGCCGAGTTGATGGTGCTCGCTGCCGTCGCGCGGGAGCATCTGCTGATCATCGGTCCACCCGGTACGGCCAAGAGCGCGGTGGTGCGTCGCGTGGCCAGCACGCTGGGCGGGCGCTATTTCGAGTATCTGCTGGGCCGTTTCACCGAGCCGGCAGAGCTGTTCGGACCCGTGGACCTGCGCAAGCTGCGCGAAGGCGTCGTCGAGGCCGATGTGAGTGGCATGCTGCCGGAAGCCGACGTCGCCTTCCTCGATGAAGTCTTCCTCGGCTCTACCGCGATCCTCAACACGCTGCTGGGCGTGCTCAACGAGCGCCGTTTCCGCCGCGGCCGTACCGACATCGCCTGCCCGCTGCGCGTATGCGTCGGCGCGGCCAACGCGCTGCCCGAGGACGAATCGCTGGCGGCCTTCGCCGACCGCTTCCTGCTGCACCTGTTCGTCGACTCGGTGCCCGACCACCAGCTCGAGGCGTTGCTGGCCGGCGGCTGGCAGGCCGAGAGCGCCACGCCGGCGCATTTTGCGGACCTTTCCGACCTCGACCTGCTCAGTGCGGAAGTGCCGCGCGTGCAGCTCGACAGTGCGCGCGGCGTACTCGCCAACGCCATCCGCAAGCTGCGCGCAGCGGGCTTGTCGCTGTCCGACCGCCGCATCGTGAAGACGCAGCGCCTGGTTGCGGCCGCGGCCGTGCTCGCGGGCCGCAGCACGGCGAGCGATGCGGACCTGTGGCCCTTGTTCTACGTGCTGCCCACGCGCGAAGCGCAGGTGAGCGCGCAGGAAGTGCTGCGCGACTCGATGGCGGCGGCAGCGAACCCGACGCTGCGTGCGGCGGTCGAGCATGTGGTGTTGCAACCGGTCTCGCGCGCCGCGCGCCTGCTCGAGGCGGCGCGCAGTTGCCTGCAGGCCGAGGACGGCCCGGGCATCCGCACCATTGCCGAGGCGCTGCTGCGCGAGATCGACGCCAACTTCAGCGCCGGTTCGATGCCGGAGGATCTGGCGGGCGAGCGTGCCCGCCTGGTTGAGAGGATCGGCGCGTCCGCATGAACTGGGGGTGGCAGGACGAAGCCGAGCCACCGTCGCCGCAAGGCGTCGTGGGCGTCGGCGCAGTCGCGAGGGCGCTGCTCGAAACGCTGGCCGCCCGCCCGCCCGCCGCGCGCGCACGACTGTCTGCCGCGGCGCACGACCGCATGCTCGTGCTCGTAGGTCCCGCCGAACAACTGCCCTGGGTGGACGGTGTGCAGTTCGTGGCGCCGCGCGCCGAGGCGGCCGCGTTGTGGCTGCCGACGACGCGCCGCCCCACCGTGCCGCTCGACCTGCTGGCGCAGGCGATCGCGCGCCACCATCGCGCTTCGCCCCTGCTGATGCTGCCCGCCCCTCCGCAACTGGTGTCGCTGGCGCGCTTGTTGCCCGCCGATGACGTCCTGATCGTGCAGATCCGCGAGCGTTGGGAGGCTGCCGCGGCATGAACGCGCTGCCCACCGCCTTGCGCCCCTGGCGCACCTGGCTCGACTGGTTCGAGGTCGACCGCGCGCTCGCGCTGGGCGACGTGATGCTGCGCCTCAACCCGTTGCTCGGGCGCATCGGCGCGCGCTCGCAGGGCGGTGAGCTGGAACCGGATGGCATCGACGACCTGCGCCAGCGCGGCCCCTACGAGCGCCTGGTGCTCAGCGAGTGGATGCTCGCGGACGCGCTGCCGGACGAGTTCGTGCGTCGCGCGGCGCACAACGAGCATCTATTCCTCGCGCCGAAGCTGGTGCATCGCGAAGCCGAGCGCGTGCTGGTCGCGGTGTTCGACGCCGGCCCTGCGCAATGGGGCGCGACGAGGCTGGCGCACGTCGCGCTGTGGATACTGCTCGCGCGGCGCGCGAGCAGCCTCGGGGCACGCCTGCTATGGGGCCTGGCACAGCAGCCCGGTACGCTGCACGAAGCCGACTCGCCGGACGCCCTGCGCAAGCTGCTGCAGGCGCGCACGCACGCATTGCCCACGGACGCGGACTGGCAGGCCTGGGAGACGCAGCTCGACGACGGGGCGGCGGCGGGTTCGGAACGCTGGCTGGTGTCCTCCGGCCGCGCGTCGCCTCCCGTGTTCAGCCATTTCGCGGATTTCCATCGCGGATTCGGCGACCAGCTGCGCGCGCGCCTGGGCACGCGCCAGTCGCGGCGAGAGGCGAAGCTGCCGCTGCCCGCGACGCGCGCGGCGATCGCCATCCTCAACGGCGACTTCCTGCGCGAGGCGCCGTCCACCGCGCACCGCCGCTTCAACGGACGCTTCGGCCTGCAGCAGGCGCCGTTGTTCAACGACGTCGGTGCCCGCATCGCGCTGCCGATGCAGGGCGAAAGCCGCGCGGTGATCTTCAAGATCCAGGACAAGACCGAGAACAAACTGGCCAAGCCGCGATTCGCGCAATGGGCCATGGGCGGCGAGGTGGTGTTCGCGGTGATGGCGGGAAAGAGCTTCGGTGCGGTGATCGCCTACGGCGACCGGCTGCAGTTCTGGAACCTGCCCGGCTTCAATGGCCTCATCGAACGCCCCGCGGAGTTCAAGGTCACGCCGGGGCGCTCGCGCTGGCTGCCCGCCGCCTGGTTCAACAACGGTAGCGACGAGCATCGGCTGGTCGTGCTCGACAGTGCACGCAACCTGATCAGTTGGGCCGTTGCGATGCGACCGTTGGTGCGGGGCCCGCGTGAGGACTGCAAGCGGCTCGACGACCACGTGCTGGGAATATGCCGCGTGGATGCGAACCACCTCGCGTACGCGCGGGTGGAAGGCGACGGCAAGCTGGTGATGAAGATGCTGCAGGCGAAGGGCACCTCCTGGTTCGTCACGGCGCTGCCGATCGTCGACACGCCCACGTCGGTGCATTTCGCAGGCGAGGTGGGCGGTCATCGCCATTGGAGCGGGGCGGTCTGCGTGGAAAGCAGGTCGACGCAGCGCGGCGGCGACCGTTCCACGAAGGTCTCGCTGTTCCGCGGCGAACCGAGCCAGGGTTTCCGCGAGACCGGTTTCGTACTGTTGCCGGAAGCCAGGATCATCGGCGTCGGCCGGGACGGCGACGACCCCGACAAGTACCACGTGCTCTACCTGGACGCACGCAGGCGCCGCCTGATGGCAGCGGGCGCCAACGGCACCGAAGCGCTGTACGAGTCGCCGGCCGACATCTCCGGCGGGTCCGTGTCCGGCGATGGCGAAAGCGTCGCGCTCGTGGACCTGGATGGGCAGTTGCTCGTGTTCGCCGGTGGTGGGCGCCGCCTGAGCATGTGCCTGCGCGGCGAGCACGCGGCGGTGCAGCCCGCGCCCGAGGTCGCCGCGCATGGCTGATCCGCTCGCGAGCAACATCCGCCATCCGGTCTGGCAGGGCGTGCAGGAGATCGCTGCGCTGTGGTTCCCTGCCGAATGGCTCGGCGAAACCGAGCGGGAACTGCGCATGATCGACGCCTGGCAAGCGGGCAGCCGTGCCTGGCGTTTCGAGCTGGGCGACGTGCTGGTGTTGCCGCGCGCGATCACCGGTGCCTGCGAAGGCCTGCCTGGCCTGCCGCTGCGCCGTATCGGCGGCGTCCTGCTGTCCGCGCCGCTGCTCGCGCGCGAAACGGAGGGATTGCCGGCGCACGACCTGGTGCTCGTGCGCGGCGCGCAGCCGGTGGCGCTGCACCTGTCGCAGGCGCGCGCCATCGACCTGTCGCGGCATCTTGATGTCGGTGACTACGCACTGCACGACACCTACGATTGCCGCATGCCACCGGCGGCATCCGCGGGCGCCTCGAAGCTCGATGGCGCCTCGGTACGCAAGCTGGTCGGCCATCGCATCCCGCCGCTGAGCAAGGAAGGCGAAGCCTTCCTCGCCGGCCGGATGGAGGGCGAAGGCAATGGCCCCGGCGCCGCGAAGCAACGCTTCGGCCGCGCCGTGGGCACGGTGCTGGGTACGATGCTGAAAGTGGTGCCCTTCATCGGCGCGGGCCTCGCGACGATCAGCCGCTCCGATGGTGCGGGCGACGGCCTGGTGCAGCCGCGCGGCAAGCCGGCGCAGCCCGGCCGCTTGCGCGCCGCCATCGCGCGCATCGCGTTGGCGACGCGGCTGTCGGCGCTGGTCGGCTACCAGCAAGGCGCCTATCTCAAGCGCCTGATGTCCATGTTTGATCGCGGCGACCTCGAAGAGGCGCTGCGCAACGCGCTCCCGATCGACAGTCTGGCGCAATCCCTGGGCCAGTCTTTCTCCCAGCCGGGCCGTCGCAACGACCTCCGGTTGTCGGGCGGTGCCGGCGGCGGGCTTTCTATCGGACTCGGCCCGGACCTGCAGGACCACCTGCGCGGGTTGTATCGCCGGGCCTTCGAGTCCTTCGATCGCCAAGGCCGCATCGACGAGGCGGTGTTCGTGCTCGCCGAACTGCTCAACGCACGTCAGGAAGCGCTCGACTACCTCGTGCGCCACGAGCGCCACGCGCAAGCCGCAGAGCTGGCACTGGGCTGGGAAATGCCGGCGGCGGCGATCATCCGCCTGCTCATGCTAGCCGGCGACGTGCAGCGTGCCGTGCTGGTGGCCCGCCGCGATGGTGCGTTCGCCGCGGCGATCCAGATGCTGCAGGGTACGCACGCTGAGCTCGCCGACCGCCTGCGCAGCGAGTGGGGCCATGCACTGGTTGCGCAGGGCGACTGGCTGGGCGCGGTGGAAGCGGTGTGGACGCTGCCCGCGATGCGCGCGCAGGCCACCGAGTGGCTGCTCGCGGCCGAGCGCGCCGGTGGCGAACTGGGCGCACGCGCCCTGGTGCAACGCGCGGTCCTGCTGCCCGATACGCTCGAACAGTACGCCGGGCTGATCGAATTGCTGGCCGACCCGTGGACGGGGGCGGATGCACGCACGGCCATGGCGCAGGCGATGCTCAGCGTCGCCGGCAAGAGCGAGGCGCTGCGCATGATGGCTGCGCGGCTGTTGCCCGCGGTCGCCGCGGACTGCGCCGCCTCCCGCAATGGCTTCGGTACGAAGGACCTCGAGAACCTGCTGGCGCTCTCCGGCGATGGTTGCCTGAAGGCCGATGCGCCCGGCTGGGCGTTGGGGCCGCGCGAGTCGACGCCGTTCTGGTCGCAGGCGCGCGCACTGCTGCTGGAGGCGCCGGCCCCCGGTCTGCAGGCGATCCACGATGCGATTCCCCTGCCGGGCCGGCAGACGCTGGTGGCGTTGGGCGAAGCGGGCGCCGTCGTCATCGATGCGGCCGGCAAGGTCCGCCAGCGCTATGCCACGCCGGCCTACTTCCTCGTCGCCAGTCCGCTTGGCCGCGTCGCGCTCGCCGTCGCGCCGCGCGAGCGCGTGTCGAGCATCGCCCGCCTGGACCTGGTGGGCCACGCGATCACCGACTTGGGCGCGCTCGCGCTGCGTTTCCCGTCGCCGCGCTTCGATGGCATCGGCTGGAGTGTGATCTGCGACCAGCGCGTCCTGGTCATCGACACCCACTCGGCCGCTCGCGAAGTCCTGTGGCACATCGGCGACCTCGGCGGCCCGATCGTGGCGGCGGGCCACTTCGCCAGTCGCGAGACCTTCCTCGTGCGTGGAAGCGATGCGCAGCTGCGCGACTGGAGCTACGGGTTGCCGTCGCGACGGCGGCTGTCTTGCGGCGATGCGCCGCTCGATCCGGAGGCGCCCGTGTACATCCATCCCTCGCGCGGGATGTTCCAGCCGAGCGTGGTGCTGGGCGCGGAGGACGTCACGCTGGAGTACCGCCTTGGCGGGGGCATGATCCGCGCGGCACTGTGCCCAATGGACGAGGGGCAGGAGTGCCTGAACTCCTCCATCCAGGTACTCGAGGCCGGGCTGGTGGTGGGCCTGACATTCGCCACGCGCATCGAGTTCTTCTTCTGCGGACTCGACGGCACGCGCGTCGTCGCACGCGTGTCCTGGCCCGCGGAATCCCCGCCCAGCGTGCGCGAACAAGACGGCCAGATCCTCATGTTCGACGGCGAGGGTCGCCTGCTGCACCTAGATCTCGCGACCTCCGCGCGGCGACACTTATCCGTCCGCTAGGTCAGGCACTGCGTAAGTGTCCGCTTCTGGCCGATAGCTGCCATCCGGGCTAGATCGTCCGCTTCCGACCCGAAGCGGACAAGTGCCCGTAGTGAATGACAGGTCAGGCCCATCAGGCTTGCAAGACGACCCATCTGCTCGCTCCGATGGCTGGCGAGGTCGGTGCCTGCCGACTATGAAGTCCCTCCTGTGGGGTGCCGCTCAACATCGCCAGCGTCATCCGTGGGTCAGGTTGTATGACGAGTTGGTTCCGACTGTCGCCCACGTCGGACCAGTCGGCCGCGCGTTTACACACCGATTCCAGGACTTCCAGCGCGACAGTGAGGAGCATCGTCATCGGGCATCAACTTCTGACCCTGTCGCTACGGATGCGAGGGTCGATTGATGCATCCCGCTACGAAGCCCGGAGTGATTCATGGCGACATCCCTGGCGTGACGAGTGACAGGTGTTCGACGAGCCCCAGCGTGACGCTTCCCGTATGTCCAAGTGATGATCCAAGCCCTATGCCCCGGAGGCTGCACCCGGAGCAGAAGACCGCTCACCAGCGCGTTCCTGACATCATCGGGGTGCTCCATGAGCAGGGCGGTAGCCGACGATCTTCGTGGTCAGTTGGACGCGCGCCTTCTTCCGATTCCGTAAGTTCCGTGAAAGTCGGAAAGGCGGAGAGGCCGCGCATCAATGTCAGGGCCAGAACCATCCGCATCAGAGTGCGAGATCGGAAAAGTCCTTGAAACAGAAAGCCCCGCCGAAGCGGGGCTTTGAATGTTGGTGGAGCCAGGGAGGATCGAACTCCCGACCTCGTCATTGCGAACGACGCGCTCTCCCAGCTGAGCTATGGCCCCACAAGAGCGGGGTCATTCTAGCTCGCGGCCGCTTCCTGTGCCAAGCCCGCGCGGGCCAGGATGGGCGCCAGCGTGGGCTCCAGTTCGCCGCGCCGCCAACCCGACAGGGCAGCGGGCCACTGGCCCGATTCCTGCAGCGCCTCCAGATACCGGCGCGAGGCCAGCACGCCGTCCGGCAGGCCGAGTTCGGCGCTGCGGGCGGACACCGCATCCTGCAGGCGCTTGACCTGCGCCTTGTCGCCATCGGTGGCGTTGCGCGCCAGCGGCATGCCGGCTTCGTCGTCCAGCGGCGTGGACAGCGTCTGCCAGATGGCGTCGGCCAGTTTGCGGGGCGCCTTGGGCTGGGTGTCGAACAGGCGCAGCAGTGCGCCCTTGTCCATCGGCGGCGTGCGGGCAAGGCTTACCGCCAGCTCGTTGTCGAGGATCCAACTGCGCGGCTTGTCGCTGGCGCGGGCCTGCGTTTCGCGCCAGCGCAGCAGGCGCACCAGCCGCTGCTGCGCGTCGGCGTCGAGGAACTGCGCGCTGCGCATGGACAGGTGCGGCCAGCGTTCGCCTTCGTCCTGCGCCGCGTTCTCCACGAAGCGGGCACAGTCTTCTTCCAGCCACGCAAGGCGGCCACTGGATGCCAGTCCGGTCCGCAGCGCATCGTGCACGGCGAACAGATAGCGCACATCGTCGGCGGCATAGTGCAGCTGCGACTCGCTCAACGGGCGGCGCAACCAGTCCGAGCGGGTCTCGCCCTTGGGCAGCACGACGCCGGTGATGCGTTCCACCAGCTTCTGGTAGCCCAGGCCGGCGGCCACCCCACCAATGGCGGCGGCGATCTGCGTATCGAACAACGGCGTGGGCAGCGCATTGCAGGCGAACTTGAACGCGACCAGGTCTTCACTGGCGCTGTGCATGACCTTGGTGATCGTGGTGTCCAGCAACCACGGCCTCAGCGCATCGGTCATGCCCGGCACCAGGGGGTCGACGAGCAGCACGTCGTCGTCGATGGCGATCTGCACCAGCGCCAGCTGCGGCCAATAGGTGCGTTCGCGCACGAACTCGGTATCCAGGCCGATCCGCGTGGGCCGGCGTTGCAGCTGCGCGTCCAGCGCGGTGGGGGTGTCGATCCAGTGGGGCACGAAATCTCCGCGTGATGCGTGGTTTGCTCAGTCAGGGGACAATAACCTAAGGTCCGGGCTCAGCCCGTATCGTATGCCGGTAGTGTCTGCCGGCATTCTCTCACGGGGGCCGGTGGCTCCCATCACGGAGGGTGTTTGCGCGCGATTCTTGCCGCCTTGTTGATCTCGCTGCCGTGGCTCGCCGCGTGTTCGCGCGATGCGGCGACGCCGGACGAAGCGGGTGCCGCCGCCGATGCCGTACGCATGCCCAGCGTGACGGTGACGGGCGATGACAGCGGCGTGGACGAACTGAACTGGCGCCCGCCCGCCGTGGCCCTGGTGCCCGGCGATGCGGCCGACGCACACCGGCGTGCGGCGCGTGCGTTGTCCGAAGGACGCCTGTTCGATGGCCCGGACGACGCGATCCCGCTTTACCTCGCGCTGCAACGGCTCGATGCCGGCGATGCGCGCGCGAAGACCGGCCTAGGCCGCAGTCTGGATCGCCTTCTGGACCAGGGCGCGCAGGTGATGCGCCATGCCGAGGACCGCACCGAGGCCCTCCGCCGCGCACGGCAGATCGCCGCCGTGGCGCGTACCGTGGCTCCGGCCGATCCGGCGGTCGTCGCCTATCTCGCGCGGGTGGACGAGGCCGATCAGCTCACCCGGCTGAACGTGGCCAGCGAACGCGCCCTGCGCGAAGGCACGCTGGGCGAGAACGGCGGCGGCGCATTGGCGGGTTTCCGCGAAGTGCTGAAGTGGAAGCCAGGCCAGCCGCGCGCCCTGCAGGGCGTCGCGGCGGTGGAGAGCGCCATGATCCGCCGTGCGGAAGAGGCGGCGCTGGCCAGCGACTTCGCCACCACGCGCCTCTGGCTGGACCATGCCGCCAAGGTCCGCGAGGACGCGCAGACCGTGGCCGATGCGCGCGTGCGCGTGGAGGCCATCCGTATGGCGCGCATCGCCGAACTGCGCGATGCCGGCGTACGCGACATGGCCACGCCGCTCGGACTGAAGGACGCACGCGTGAAGCTGGCCGAGGTGTTGCGCATCGCCGAGCCCGGCAATCGCGTGGCGGCCGATTTCCGCCAGCGCATCGACCTGGCCACGCACTACGGCCTGTACCGTCCGGGCCAGGCCTTCACCGATGCGCTGCACCATGGTGGCCGCGGGCCGGCGATGGTGGTGGTGCAGCACGGTGGCTTCAGCATGGGCGCGGGCGAGGAAGAAAAGGATGCCGCCGATGCCGAGAAGCCTGCCCATTACGTGCGTTTCGATCGCGGATTCGCGATGGCCCTGCACCCGGTGACGGTGGGCGAATTCCGCCGCTTCGTGGAAGCCACCCAGTACCGTCCACGTGCCACGCGCCGTGGGCACTCCATCGTCTACGACGAGCGCAGCGGCAATTTCGTGCGCCGCAGCGGCGTGGACTGGCGCTCGGACTACAACGGCCAGCCTGCCAGCGACGACATGCCGGTGCTGCACGTCAGCGTGTACGACGCCGAGGCCTATGCCGAATGGCTGGCCGGCCAGACCGGTCATGGCTACCGCCTGCCCAGTGAGGCCGAATACGAATACGCCCTGCGCGCCGGCCAGCAGGGCCGCTATCCCTGGGGCAACGGCCAGCCCCCCCGAGGGGTGGCCAACCTGACCGGGGGCAACGACCGTTCGCCCAGCGGGCGCACCTGGAACAACGCCTTCATCGGCTATGGCGACGGCTACTGGGGGCCGGCGCCGGTGGGCCGCTTCCGCGCCAATGCCTTCGGCCTGAAGGACCTGGACGGCAACATCAGCGAATGGGTCGGCGACTGCTGGCACGCCAGCTACCGGCGCGCCCCCGCGGACGGGGCGGCGTGGTTCAATCCCGGCTGCCGGTCACGGGTGGTGCGCGGCGGGTCCTGGGCCAGTTCGCCGGCGCAGGCACGTGCCGCGTGGCGCTCGTCGTCGGATTCGGATATGACTAATGCGCGGGTGGGCTTCCGCGTCGTTCGCGGCATCTAGCCGCCAGGGAGAGGGTGATGAGGCAAGATCCAAACGGGCGCTCGCACTACGGGCAGGGCGGCGGGCGGCGTGGCGGCGGACTGGGCAACCTGCGCTGGCTGATCCTGCTGGGTTTCCTGGTGTATGGCGGCTGCTATTACCTCAACAATCGCGTGGTCGATCCGTACACCGGCGAGAAAGTGCTGATCGACGGTTCCATCGGCGTGGAGGAAGAGAAGGCGCTCGGCCTGCAGGCTTACCAGGAGATCCTTTCGCAGGAGCAGCCGGTCGATCCGAATTCGCAGATCGCGCAGGAGGTGCGCACCATCGCGCAACGCTTGATCGCGAAGATCCCCGAAGTCGAAGCCGCCATCGCGGCGGAGAAGGGCACCCAGCCCAGCGGCAACTGGAAGACCTTCGAATGGGATGTCAACGTCATCCAGTCCGACCAGGCCAACGCCTTCTGCCTGCCGGGCGGCAAGATGGCGGTCTATACCGGGCTGATCCCGGTGGCGAAGAACGCCGACGCGGTAGCGGTCGTGATGGGCCACGAGATCGCCCACGCGCTGCTGCGCCACGGCGCCCAGCGCATGTCGCAGCAGAAGCTCACCCAGATCGGCCAGATGGCCGGTGCGATGAGCGGCATGGATCCGCAGCAGCAGCAGATGGTGATGGCGGCGATGGGTTACGGCTACCTGCTGCCGTACGCACGCGAGCACGAGACACAGGCCGACGAAGTGGGCCTGATGCTGGCGGCCGCCGCCTGCTTCAATCCGCAGGAAGCCGTGCCGCTGTGGCAGCGCATGAGCGAGGCTAGCGGCGGACAGGCACCGCCGGAGTTTTCCTCCACCCATCCCAATCCCGGCACGCGCATCCAGAATCTCACCGCGCTGATGCCCAGGGCGATGGAATACCGCCAGAAGTTCTGCCCGCAGGGAGCGGCGCAGTGAAGACGCTGGCCGGCGTGGTCCTGCTCGCCGTCGCGGCTGTCGCCACCCCCGCGCACGCGGTGATCAAGGACGCGCAGCCCAACGGCTTCACCATCGAGAATTCCGAATGGGTGCCGGTCGCGCCGCAGGTGGCGTACGCGGCATTGGTCAACGACGTCGGCCGCTGGTGGCCGGCCGACCACACCTGGTGGGGCGATGCGTCGAAGCTCGCCATCAGCGACAAGGCCGGCGGCTGCTTCTGCGAGATCAACGGCGCGCAGCAGGCGTGGCACATGACGGTGACCTTCACCGATCCCGGCAAGCTGATGCGCATGACCGGCGGCCTCGGTCCGTTGCAGGGCATGGGCCAGGACGGTGCACTGGAGTGGCGCTTCACCGAAGAAAACGGCGGCACCCGCATCACCCTGTGGTATCGCGTCGGCGGCTACACGCCGGATGACATGAGCAAGTTCGCACCCGTCGTGGACAAGGTGCAGGGCCTGCAACTGGGCGGCCTGGCCACCTTCCTGCGCAAGGGCGCCGACGGCGCTCCGCGCTGACATTCACGCCAACGTTTCGAGGAAAGGAAGACCGCATGAGCATTCGTTTGTCGGAAAAGGACAGTGGCCGCACGCTGGGCAGCATCTCGCAGGAAGACTTCCAACTGCTGGTCGACCACATGGAAGAGGAATCGTCCAAGGACCAGGACTATTACGTGGAGCACACCGCCATCGATGCGCTGGAAAGCCTGGGCGCCAGCGCGGGTTTCATTGCGCTATTGCGCGCGGCGGTCGGCGAGTCGGACGGCATCGATGTGGTGTGGGCAGCGGAGTAAGGCGAGCAATGCATTTCCGTAGGATGGGTTGAGCCGAAGGCGATACCCATCGCTTGCGGAATTATGGTTCACCATGATGGGTATCGCCTTCGGCTCAACCCATCCTAATCAGAGCAGGCCTCCATGCCCCACATCATCCCCATGCAACCCGTCCGCCATCTGCCACGGGCGATCGCGTTCTACGAACAGCTCGGTTTCACCGTCGAAGACCGTCGCGACGACTGGGGCTGGGCGAAGCTGCGCTGGGGCGACTGCCGGGTGATGCTGGACCAGTCGATCAACGTGAACCCGGATACGCCGCGCAACGCAGTGCTCTACCTCTACCCCGGCGACATCGACGCCTTCCATGTGCAGGCGCGTGCGAACGGCTTGGACGTCCCCGACCTGGACACCACGTTCTACGGCATGCGCGAGTTCCGCATCGACGATCCGGACGGCAACCGGCTGTGGATCGGGCAGGTGGGCGGGGCCGAAGGCACCTGAGCCCGGAGCGCGAGTGCGCGGAGGTGACACGCGAGGCTCCGGAATCTGCGCGTGACCTCCGAAGGCTTGCGCGCAGGCCTCCAGAAGCCGCGCATGAACGCGCCACGTTCATACGCACGCCACCGGTACCTCGCGTGCAGGTCTCGATGCCTTGCGAAAGCGCATTTCCGATCGCCGGGACAAGGCGTCGAGGCGCGCGCACAAGACAGGCTGGGTCGCGCGCCGGGTCGTTCGCCTCGCTGATATTCGGCCTTGCCCACGGCCTCCGCGCCTTGATTTGGCGCAGGGGATGCTTGTGTGCGCAGGGGAATGGTCCGGGGGGCTTCGAGCGGTGAACGTTCGCATACCGGCATCGCATGCGGTCTCCGACGGCCTGCCACTGACCGCTGGCGGCACCTCCACGCGTTGCCCAAGGGGAGCGGCGCCGGTTCCTGTCCGGTGGCCGGCATTCCTCTCACCCTGCGAGCTCCTGCCATGCCCAACGTACGTGATCGCCCCTATCCCGGAATGAACTTCCTCGTCGACCTCGGCACCGGTGACGACGGTCCCGGCAGTGGCGTGGCCGAAGTGGTGTTCCCCGATGCGCGGCTGCAGCTCAACGAATACCGCAGCGGGAACGACAAGACCGGCGAATCGATGAAGCTGTCCACGCTGACGCACTACGACGATCTCGTGCTGCGTCGTGGCGTGACCGGTTCGCTGTCGTGGTACCAGTGGTGGAACGAAGCGCGCAACGGCGGCGACGCGCGGCGCGATATCAGCGTGACCCTGCTGGACGAGCAGGGAAGCGCCGTGCTGCGCTGGCGCTTCCTGCGTGCGCGGCCGGCGGCCTATCGCCCCTCGCCGATGGATGCGACCGTGGCGGATACGTTGTTCGAAACGCTGGAAATCGCGTTCGACCGCTTCGAAATGGAGTAGCAGTCAGCCTGTCGTAGTGCGTGGGGGCTCGCGCAGGTACTCCAGCACGAAGCCGATGAGCAGGCCCAGCAGCGCACAGCCCGCGGCCATCGCGGCGGACGAAGGCTGCTTGCCGGTCAGATGGTACAGGCCAGCGCCGGCGCCGATGCCGAGCACGAGGGGAGCCAGCAGGCGGGGCTTTGCCCACGCCTCACCCAGCAACCCCGCGATCAGTTTCACTAACGGCTCCCGACGAACCACGCCGGGAGCATGGCCCGGCTGCTCAGAGCTTGGCAAACAAGGTGGAGAGCACCAGCAGCACGAACCCGGCCACCACCAGCCAGAACGCATGCGGAGCCAGCACCGGCACGTAGCCGAACTTCGCGGCAATGCCGCCGGTGCCCAGCAGCAGGGCGATCAGCCAGACGCCGAAGGTGGGAGGGGTCAGTTTCATGCGGGATTCCTTGTCGAAGGTGCGTGTTGATTCGCAGGGAGCGGGAAGATGGGGACGCGGCTTCCTGTTCAGAAGCTCATGAACAGGCCGCCGTTGACGGGCAGGTTGGCGCCGGTGATGTAGCCGGCATCGTCGGCGGTGAGGAAGGCGACCGCGCGCGCGATGTCGTCCGGCTGGCCGATGCGGCCCACCGGCACCGCAGCGACGGTGCGGTCGCGGACGTCATCGGGCATCGCCTTCGTCATCGGCGTTTCCACGTACCCGGGCGAGACGCTGTTGACGGTGACGCCCTTGCGCGCCACTTCGCGCGCCAGCGACATCGAGAAGCCGTGCAGGCCGGCCTTCGCCGCCGCGTAGTTCACCTGGCCGAAGTTGCCGGTCTGGCCGCTTACCGAACTGATGTTGACGATGCGTCCGAATCCGCGCGCCTGCATGCCGTCCACGGCATGGCGGCAGAGGTTGAACACGCTGTCCAGGTTCACGCCGATCACGGCATCCCATTGCGCCTTGTCCATCTTGCGCAAGGTGGCGTCACGGGTGATGCCGGCATTGTTGACCAGGATGTCGAGCGCGCCGTGGCGGGCTTCGACATCGCGCACGAACGCGGCGCAGGCATCGAAGTCGGCCACGTCGACGGTAGCGGTTTCGACATCCAGCCCGGCGGTCTGCGCGTGGAAACGGTCGAGCTGTCCGGCGGAGGCGGGCAGGTCGGCGGCGACCACTCTGCGGCCGGTGCGCGCCAGTGCCCGGCAGATCGCCAGCCCCAGTCCCCCCAGACCGCCGGTTACCACGGCGATGCGTTGCGTCATGCGGAATCCCTGTGTCGCGAGGTCAAAAAAAGGCCCGCGCAACGGGGCGCGGGCCGGGTTTCACTACGGAGTGGTTCAGCGCGCGCGCGTCTTCGGCGTTTCGCGCGGCGGATCCTTCGGCTTGACCGTCGTCGGGCGACCCATGCCGCCGCTGAGGTTGCGCTGGAACTCCTGCCACAACTCCATGTTGCGCTCAGTCAGCTGGTTCATCATGGTCCACGGCGTCTGGCCCAGCATGCTGCCCATCTGGCTGCGGAACTGCTGCTGCTGCTCCATGAACAACTGCATGCTGCGCTCCAGGTAGTTGCCCATGAAGCCCTGCAGCGAATCGCCGTAGAACCGGATGATCTGGCTGAGCAGCTGGGTGGACAGTACCGGCTCGCCGTCCTGTTCCTGCTCGCTGATGATCTGCAGCAGCACGGTGCGGGTCAGGTCGTCGCCGCTCTTGGCGTCGCGGACCTCGAAGTCCTCGCCATCGACGATCAGCTGGCGCACGTCCTCGATGGTGATGTAGCTGGAGATCTCCGTGTCGTACAGGCGACGGTTGGGGTACTTCTTGATGATGCGGATCGCAGCCATTGAGTCTTCGCTCTAAACGCGTATTGCGGCAGCATGACGCAGCGCAACAGCCCTTGCAACAGGCCACAAGGCAGGGAAGCCCTGTTCAGCCAAGGAAGTTGCTGCGCAACATCGGAACGGGCGACGCCCCCTAGCGGGGGCGTCGCCATCAGGGGCAGGAAGTGTCGCGAATGACGCTGGCAGGCATCACCAGCCCATGTGGTGGCCGCCGTTGATGTCCAGGTTGGAGCCGGTGATCCAGCTGGCCTGCTCGTCGACCAGGAACGCAACGGCGTAGGCGATTTCCTCGGGTTTGCCGAGACGGCCGGTCGGAATGTCGGCGGCGATCTTGGCGCGGACTTCCTCCGGCACCGCCATCACCATGTCGGTGGCCACGTAGCCGGGCGACACCGTGTTGACGGTGATGCCGAGCTTGGCGTTTTCGCGTGCCAGCGAGATCGTGAAGCCGTGCATGCCGGCCTTCGCGGCGGCGTAGTTGGCCTGGCCATACTGGCCCTTGAGGCCGTTGATCGAACTGATCTGGATGATGCGTCCCCACTTGCGGTCGCGCATGCCTTCGATCACCGGGCGGGTGACGTTGAACACCGAATTGAGGTTGGTGTTGATGACGTCGCCCCACTGCGACGAGGACATCTTGTGGAAGGTGCCGTCGCGGGTGATGCCGGCGTTGTTGATCAGCACTTCGACCGGGCCGAGCTTCTGTTCGACTTCCTTCACCATCGCCTGCGCTTCGTCGGGCGAAGTCACGTCACCCTTCACCAGCGTCATCTCGTAGCCGTCGGCCTTCATCTGCGCCTGCCAGGCGAGGGCTTTTTCTTCGTTGCGGTAATTGGTGGCGACCTTGTGGCCCATGTCGGCCAGCTTCTTGCAGATGGCGGTACCGATACCTCCGGTGCCGCCGGTGACCAGGACGACGCGCGATGTCATGTGGGGAATCTCCTTGTACCGCCGCAAGCCGACGGCCGTCCGATTCTAGACAGCGCCTGCGACAGGCTTGTTGTGCGATGCAGCGAACGTCATGCGTGTCACTTTGGGCAGACGATCCGGGCGGAATCCGCGGGCAGCGGCCTGCACCGCCGCCGAGACGCTGCCGATGCCAGCCAGCCTCTCCACCGGCTGGCCCAGCGCCTGCCAGGCAGCCAGCAGTGCGGGCATCGGGGCGTCATCGTCGATCGGCAACGCGGCCATCGACTTCGACAGTTTCTGTCCCTGCGCATCGACGATCAGCGGCAGGTGCAGGTAACGCGGGGTGGGCAGCCCCAGTGCGCGTTGCAGCAGGATCTGGCGTGGCGTGGAATCCAGCAGGTCCGCGCCGCGCACGACGTCCGTGATGCCCTGGTCGGCATCATCCACGACCACCGCCAGCTGATAGGCCCAGAAACCGTCGGCGCGCCGCAGGACGACGTCGCCCACCTCACGGTCGACCTGTTGTTCGACCGCGCCCTGCAGGCCGTCCTCGAACGCCACGCGTGTCCCGTCGGGCACGCGCAATCGGATGGCGGGCGCTCGCATGGGATCGCTGGCGACGCACGCGCGATGGATGCCGCCTGCCGCCGCCAGGTCACTGCGGCTACAGCGGCATTCGAACGCGCTGCCGTCGTCCAGCAATCGTGTCAGCGCGCTGGCGTAAAGATCCTGGCGCGCGCTCTGCCACACGACGGGTGCATCCGGCACCAGGCCGAACGCCGCCAGCGTGTCGAGCTGCCGCTGTGCAGCGCCCGGGACTTCGCGCGGCGGATCGAGGTCCTCCACCCGCACCAGCCACGTTCCCGCGTGGTGCCGTGCCAGCAGCCAGCTGCCCAGCGCGGCGACCAGCGACCCGAAATGCAGGCGGCCGGTGGGCGAGGGCGCGAAGCGGCCGCAGTAGTGAGGAGGGGGATCGTTCGCTGTCATTCGTCGGAAAGGAGGGAAAGCTGAACCGCGTGGTCAGCCAGTTGCTTGAATTCAACCAGTCGCAACCGCAATTCTGCGTCCACGGGCACCAGCGTGCCAGTTCAACCGGAGAGTCCGTCGTGTTTACGCGTGTTGCATTGTTCCTTGCCACCAACCTGGCCGTGCTGGCGCTTGCCAGCGTTGTCATGTCCCTCCTGGGCGTCAACTCCAGTCAGATGGGGGGGCTGCTGGTATTCGCCGCGATCTTCGGTTTCGGTGGTTCGCTGATCTCGCTGCTCACCTCGAAGTGGATGGCCAAGCGCGCGACCGGCGCGCAGGTGATCGAACAGCCGCGCAATGACCTGGAGCGCTGGCTGGTGGCTACCGTGAAGCGCCAGGCCCAGGCCGCCGGTATCGGAATGCCGGAAGTCGCGGTCTATGACGCACCGGAAATCAACGCCTTCGCCACCGGTGCCAACCGCAACAATGCGCTGGTGGCGGTGTCCACGGGCCTGCTGCGTTCGATGAGCCAGGACGAAGCCGAAGCGGTGCTGGGCCACGAGATCTCCCACGTCGCCAACGGCGACATGGTGACCATGGCGCTGCTGCAGGGCGTGTTGAACACCTTCGTCATCGTGCTGGCCCGCGTGGTGGGCGGCATCGTCGACGGCTTCCTGTCGGGCAACCGCGAGGGCGGTGGACGCGGCTTTGGCTACTACATCATCGTGATGGTGCTGGAAGTGGTGTTCGGCCTGTTCGCGACGATGATCGCGATGTGGTTCTCGCGCCGCCGCGAATTCCGTGCGGACCATGGTGGCGCCACGCTGGCCGGCCGCCAGAAGATGATCGCCGCGCTGGAGCGCCTGGGCCGGCAGCACACTCCGAGCACGCTGCCGGCGCAGGTGGAGGCCTTCGGGATCGCCGGCGGCATCGGCCAGGGCATGAAGAAGCTGTTCCTCAGCCACCCGCCGCTGGAGCAGCGCATCGCCGCCCTGCGCGCGCAGCAGGGCACGATGGCCTGAGCGACCGGGCAGCGAACCTTGAACGAAAAACCCGCCTTCTGGCGGGTTTTTTTGTTTGCTTCTTCCTGCACGGTAGGGAGAGCAACTGTCTTGATTCAGGCGCAGCAGGAGGAGAAAGTTTTCCGTGGACATCCGGTATTCGATCAACCTGCGGTCGCTGCGCTTCGGAAGGATCGGCGCCAAGAGCGCCCCTCATCCGCCCTTCGGGCACCGTCTCCCCGCAGGCGGGGAGAAGGATACAAACGCGTCGTTTTCTTTAAGGCACAAGCACGGCGAGGCAGTCCCCCTCTCCCCGCTTGCGGGGAGAGGGAGTCGCCATGTCAGTTGAAGTCGTAATTCATCGCGGGGCCGGGTGCTGCGAGGAAGTTGCCTTCCACGTAGTCCAGGCTTGCGGTGAACAGGAAGGCCATGGTGGCGGCGTCCTGCACGTGTTCCGCCACCGTCAGGATGCCCAGCGCCTGTGCACGCTCGGCGATCTCGCGGATCTTCTGCTGGTGCTCGGTGTTTTTGCCCAGGTCTTCGCTGAAGACGCGGTCGATCTTGAGGAAGGTCGGCTGGAAGTGCGACAGCAACTGGAACGAATCCAGGCCTGCGCCGAAATGTTCCAGGCCCACCTGGCAGCCCAGCTTGGCCGCCGCCGACTGGAATGCCTGTGCCTGGCGCAGATGGGTGAAGACCTTGGCCTCGGGCGTCTGCAGCCACAGCCGGTCGCCGGGCACGTCATGGGCGGCCAGTTCCCTGGCGATGAGGTCGAGCAGGCGGTTGTCGGCGAAGGAGGCCGGGCTGACTTTAACCACCAGGCGGGTGTCGTGGCCGGCACGCTTGCGTTCGGCCAGCACCTCGATGGCACGATTCACCACCCAGCGGTCGATGGCATCGAGCAGGCCGTTGTCCTCGGCGATCCCGATGAAGGACTGCGGGAGCACGGTTTCGCCATTGGACTCCAGGCGCAGCAGGGCCTCGTAGACCTCGCCGGGCTCGCCCTGCAGGCTGACCACGGGCTGGTAGTGCAGGCGGAAGCTACCGTCCTGCAGGGCTTCCTGCAGGCGCTTGATCCAGTTCTGCACGCGCTCTTCCTCGGCACGGTCCACGGCGCCGGGGTCGAAGATCTCGAAGCGGTTGCCGCCCAGGTTGGTGGCGGTCTGCAGGCAGTCGGTGGCGCGCGTGAGCACCTGGCCGATGCTGGCGATCTTTTCGCCGATCTGCACGCCGCCGATGCTGGCGGTGACCGAGGCCGAACGCTCGCCCACGTTGAACACGTGCGAGGCATACGAAGCACGCAGCTTGTCGGCCAGCGCGGCGGAATGGGCGTGGTTGCCACGCAGCAGCACGGCGAAAGTGCGCTCGCCGAAGCGTGCGGCGGTGCATTGGTCGTCGAGTTTTTCCGCCAGGCGCGCAGCGAGCGCGGCTGCGAGGTCGTCGGCCGAGTCGATGCCGATGTCCTGCAGCAGGCGCTGGTAGTGGTCGGGTTCGACCAGCAGCAGTGCGTACTGGTCCTCGCCGCGGGCCACCTGGGTCACGGCATTCTCCAGCTCGCGCAGGAAGGTGGGGCGGTTCATCAGGCCGGTGACCATGTCGCGCTGGCGCAGGTCTTCGACTTCGCGCGCGAGTTCAGGGTCGAACTCTTCGCGACGACGGAACACCACCTGCACGCAGGGTTCGCTCTCGTAGGTGGCGGTGGCGAACTCCAGCGTGGCCGGGAAGCTGTCGCCATCGATGCTGCGCGCCTCCAGTTCGAAGCGGGCCGGCGGCGGCTCGCCCTTGCTGAGTTTCTTCAGCAGGGCCTTGAAGTCGTTGACGTACTGCGGGGCCACCAGGTCCAGCAGCGACAGGCCTTCGACATCCTCGAAGGACTCGAAGCCGAACATTTCCAGGTAGGCGTCGTTGGCCCGGATGTGCATCCCTTCGTGGATGTAGGCGATCGGGTCGCGCGAGGACGAGATCAAGGCGTCGCAGCGACGCTCGGTCTCACGCATCTGGCCTTCGAGCCGACGTTGCGAACGGCGCGCGTCCAGGTCGGCCCATTCGCGGCGCAGCACCGTCAGCACGTGTTCCGGGCGCCCGCGCAGCGCGATCGCGCGCGCGCCGGCGGCCTGGTCGGCCAGCAACTCGGCTTCGCTGATCGCATCGGCCAGCACGATGACCGGGATGTCCTTGCCGCTGGCATCCACCTGGCCCAGCACGGTGGCCAGCGGGATGCCCTTGGCCGTGCGCGAGGCCAGCAGCAGGTCCATGGGTTGTGCCGTCACCATCTGGCCCAGTTCCGCTGCGTCGAGCGGTCGCAGGGGGCGCACGGCGATGCCGCCGTTGCGCAGCGTGGAGACGATGGCTTCCGCGTCCTCCGCGCTGTCGTCCACCAGGGTCAGTCGTAGCGTGGTGTCTTTGCCGATCTGCATGCAGCGTGTCCGCGAGGGGTGCGCGTTTAATACCTGAACACGACAGGTGAGTCCAATGCAGGCGTCGCAGATGCGGACATGGCCTGCCGTCGGTGGGTCACAGCGGGCGCTTGCCGGTATCGCCAGCGACTTCCCGTACCAGCCTCGGCACCAGATACCCGGACAGCCGGGCGGCCAGTGCCGCATGCAGCGTCTTTGCCCGCGCGTCGTCGACCTCGAAATGCGCCGAGCCGGCCACCCGGTCCAGCTGGTGCAGGTAGTAGGGCAGCACGCCCGCCGCGAAGCCGCGCTCGCTGAGGTCCGCCAGCGCCTCGATATCGTCATTCACGCCACGCAGCAGCACCGCCTGGTTCAGCAGGTGCACGCCGGCACCGCGCAGGCGCCCGAGTGCCGCGTCGACGGTGTCGTCGAACTCGTTGGCATGGTTGGCATGGATGACCAGGGTCACCGGCCAGGGCAGGCCGGCCAGCCAGGCCTGCAGGCCATCGTCGATGCGTTCGGGCAGCACCACCGGCAGGCGGCTGTGGATGCGCAGGCGGCGCAGGTGGGGAATCCCCGCCAGCGCGCCGGTGAGCTCGGCCAGCTTGGCGTTCGACAGCGACAACGGGTCGCCGCCGGACAGCAGTACTTCCTCCACGCCCGTGTCGGCGCGGATCAGCGCCACGGCTTCCCGCCACCCGTCGCGTGCCGCGGTCTCGTCCGAATAAGGAAAGTGGCGACGGAAGCAGTACCGGCAATTGATCGCGCAACTGCCGGTCGCCACGAGCAGCGCCCTGCCGCGGTATTTCTGGATCACGCCGGGCCCCGTCCTGGCCGCGCCGTCACCCACGGCATCCAGACCATAGCCGGTGGCGGGACGCATTTCGTCGTCCAGCGGCAGCACCTGGCGCAGCAGCGGGTCGTGCGGATCGCCATGGCGCATGCGGGCCACGAAACCGCGCGGCACGCGCAGCGGGAACTGGGCCGCCGCTTCGTCGGACACCCGACCTGCCAGTGTCTCCAGTCCCAGCAGTGCCAACAGTTCGCGCGGGTCGCGCACGGCGTCGCGCCACGCCTGCTGCCAGCGGAGGGCCGGCCAAGGGGCGGACTGTCGGGGTTCGGGGGCTGCGGTTATCATGGCGGGTCTGAAAACAAGCACCCGCCGGGTCCGGCGGGTTCCCGACATTCTATCCGGCCGGCCGCCTTGCGCGGCGGGTACGCCTTACCTCCAGGAGCAGCAGCATGGCCAGTTACGGCATGAACGACGTCAAGAACGGGATGAAGATCCTGATCAACAACGAGCCGGCGATCATCAGCGACACGGAATACGTCAAGCCGGGCAAGGGCCAAGCGTTCACCCGCGTGAAGTACCGCCTGATCAAGAGCGGCCGCGTGCAGGAAATCACCATGAAGAGCACCGACTCGGTCGAGGCGGCGGACGTGGTGGATACCGACATGCAGTATCTGTATTCCGACGGCGAGTACTGGCACTTCATGCAGCAGGAGACCTTCGAGCAGGTGCAGGCCGACAAGGCCGGCATGGGCGGCGCCGAGAAGTGGTTGAAAGGCGAGGAGGACTGCGTTGTCACGCTGTGGAACGGCAATCCGATCCAGGTGACGCCGCCGAATTTCGTCGAGCTGCAGATCACCGAGACCGACCCGGGCGTGAAGGGCGATACCGCCGGTACCGGCGGCAAGCCGGCCACGCTGGAAACCGGCGCCGTCGTGCGCGTGCCGCTGTTCGTCGGCCAGGATGAGATCATCAAGGTCGATACCCGCACCGGCGAATACGTCAGCCGTGTGAAGTGATGGAACAGCTGGCGCTTTACCTTGGCGTCTGGGCCGTCGGCGTTCTGATCGCCGCGCTGGGCGTGATGCTCTGCTGGAATGTGACCCTGCCGCGGCTGTTCCCCAGCGTGCCGCGGCTGAACTACGGGCGCGCGTTGGCGCTGATGTTGTTGTGCTGGTTGCTGTTCGGCGCCGGCGCCATCGGCCTGACCTACACGCTGGGATTCTGAGCCGAGGCCCCATGAGCGACCGCACCTTCGAAGCCTGCGACCTGTTGATCGAAGCCGGCTTCGTGGTGCCGGTCGTCCCGCACGGGGTGGTGCTGGAAGACCACGCGGTCGCTGTCACCGCCGGCCGCATCGTCGCGATCCTCCCGCTCGCGGAAGCGCGTATGCGCTTCGCGCCACGCGAGACGGTGTCGCGTCCTGATGCCGCGCTGATCCCGGGCATGGTCAACGCGCACACCCACAACCCCATGACGCTGTTGCGTGGCGTTGCCGATGATCTGCCGCTGAAGGTCTGGCTGCAGCAACACATCTGGCCCATCGAGGGCGCGGTGATCGGCCCGGACTTCGTGGCTGACGGCATTACCCTGGCGATCGCCGAGATGCTCCGCGGCGGCACCACCTGTGTCAACGAGAACTACTTCTTCCCCGATGTGCAGGCCGCGACGTACAAGCGCCATGGCTTCCGCGCCCGCGTCGGGCTGCCGGTGATCGATTTCCCCACGGCATGGGCGGCATCCGACGACGAGTACTTCGAGAAGGCCGGCGAAGTGCACGACCAGTGGCGGGACGATGCGCTGATCGCGACCGCGTTCGCCCCGCACGCGCCGTACACGGTGAACGACGCCAACTTCGAGCGCGTGCGGATGCTGTCCGACCAGCTCGACGTGCCCGTGCACCTGCACCTGCACGAGACCGCACAGGAAGTGGAGCAGTCGCTGGAGAAGCACGGCCAGCGCCCGATCGCGCGCCTGGACCGGCTGGGGCTGGTCAACGACCGCCTGATCGCCATCCACATGACCCAGCTCACCGAGGCGGAGATCCACCTCTGCGCCGAGCGCGGCGTCAGCGTCGTGCACTGCCCGGAATCCAACCTCAAGCTGGCGTCAGGCTTCTGCCCGGCCTGTGCGTTGGAGCACGCGGGGGTAACGCTGGCGGTGGGTACCGACGGTTGCGCAAGCAACAACGACCTGGACATGTTCAGCGAGACGCGCACCGCGGCGCTGCTGGCCAAGGCAGTAGCGCAGGATGCCGCCGCGCTGGATGCGTTCAGTGCATTGCGCGCGGCCACGCTGGGGGGAGCGAAGGCGATCGGTTTCGACGACCGCATCGGTTCGATCGAGCCGGGCAAGGAGGCCGACCTGGTCTGCGTGGATCTGTCCGCGCTGGAGACGCAACCGCTGCACCACGTGGTGTCCCAGCTGATCTACGCCACCGGCCGCCAGCAGGTCAGCGATGTGTGGATCGCCGGCAAGGCGAAGCTGCGGCAGCGCGTGCTGGTCGAGATGGACATCGACGGCGTCATCGCCAATGCGCGCCAGTGGCGCGAACGGATCGCCGGTATCCGGCTGTCTTGACAGCGTCATTCCAGCGAACGCTGGGATCCATGTGGACGTTGTGTTTGCTGTTCCCGATACTGCTCCAAGCAAGAGCAAGATGGGTCCCAGCGTTCGCTGGGACGACGGAATTGGCGCCTCGCGGGGTCAGCCCGCTCTACAATGGCGGCATGACGACCACGACTTCGCCCCGCGACGACAATTTCAGCCAGGCCGAACTCGACAAGTTCGGCGCGCTCGCCAATCGCTGGTGGGACCCCGGTGGTCCTCAGAAAGCGCTGCACGTGCTGAACCCGGTCCGCCTGCAGTACGTGCGTGACCGTGCGCGCCTGCCGGGCGCCACCGCACTGGATGTCGGCTGTGGCGGGGGACTGCTGAGCGAAGCGCTGGCGCGCGAGGGCGCGCATGTCACCGCGATCGACCTGGCGCCCGAGCTGGTGAAGGTGGGACGCCTGCACAAGCTGGAATCGGGCGTGCAGGTGGACTATCAGCTGCGTTCGGTCGAATCGTTGGCCGAAGAGCGTCCTGGCGGTTTCGACGTGGTCACCTGCATGGAAATGCTGGAGCACGTGCCGGATCCGGCGGCCATCATCCGTGCCTGCCACACGCTGCTGAAGCCCGGCGGACAGCTGTTCCTGTCCACGCTGAATCGCACGCCGGCCGCCTTCGCGCTGGCGATCGTCGGCGCCGAGTACATCGCGCGCCTGCTGCCGAAGGGCACGCACCACTACAAGGAATTCATCAGGCCGTCCGAACTGGCTGGATGGCTGCGCGATGCCGGTTTCCAATTGCAGGACGTCACCGGCCTGGCCTACGAACCATGGCGGCAGCGCGCACGGCTGACTTCGCGCACCGACGTGAATTACCTCGCCAGTGCGGTGAAGCCGTGACGGCGGGGGGCTTCCCGCGCGCCGCGCTGTTCGACCTGGACGGCACGCTGCTGGACAGCGCACCGGACATGCTGGCCACCGCGAACCGGATGCGCGCATCGCGCGGCGTTGGCGCGATGACGCTCGATGTCCTGCGGCCGCACGTATCCAAGGGTGCGCGCGCGATGTTGGCCGCTGCGTTCCCCGCAATGGAGCAGGGTCCGCGCGAGGCGCTGGTGCCGGAGTTCCTGGCGATCTATCAGGAAGAACTCGGCCGCCATAGCGTGTTGTTCGACGGTGTCGCAGAGATGCTGGCGGCGCTGGAGGCGGGCGGCAGCACCTGGGGCATCGTCACCAATAAGCCGGAATACCTGGCGCGCGACATCCTGCCGCAACTAGGTTGGGAGAGCCGCTGCGCCGTACTGATCGGGGGCGACACGCTGGCCGAGAAGAAGCCGCATCCGTTGCCGCTGCAGGTCGCCTCCGAGCGCATCGGCATCGCCATCGCCGACTGCGTGTACGTGGGCGACGACGAGCGCGACATCCAGTCGGCGCGTGCCGCCGGCATGCCGTCCATCGCGGCGTTGTGGGGGTACCGGCAAGCGCACGAAGAGCCTGCGCTGTGGCTGGCGGACGTGATGGTCGAATGGCCTGTGACGCTGGTCGAGCCGTCGGCATGGCCCACTGCGCGGCTTGTTGTAGGAGCGACGTAAGTCGCGACCGCACGGCTGCCGTTCTCGGTAACTTCACCGGCATACAAGAAACGTGTTGCGTTCAGTCGCCTGCGGGTACCGGCATGACGGTCGCGACTTACGTCGCTCCTACAAGGTTTGATCGCATGTCCGACTCCGCCGCCCTCGACAGCTTCCTTGAAAAATGGCGCACGCGTTGGCCTGAGTGGTCGGTGGGCGAGATCTTCGTGGCGCCCGCCCGCCGCGATATGGCGGTAGCGTGGTTCGCGCTGCTGCAGGAATTCGACGATGCCCTGAATGTCAGTGGCGATCCGCTGCCCGCAGACGCGAAGCTGGCATGGTGGGGCGAAGAACTGCGCGGCTGGAGCGCACAACGTTCGCGCCATCCGCTTGGACGCAGGCTGGAGCCTGTACGGGCCGCATGGTCTTCATTGGCCGATGCCTTGCCTGCGCTGGCGGCGGCACGTGGAGCGCAGGCTGGGAGCGAAGAGGCATTCGCGGCGCTGGCAGGTTACGGCGCGGCCTTGGCGGCGGTGGAAGCCGACGTGCTGGGTCGTGCGCCCGACGTTGAAGCGGTCATTGCGCAGGTGCTGGCCACCCGTCTGGCCGATATGGGCGTCGCGGCCGTGCCGATGGCGTTCCGGCAGAAAGAAGACACCTCTGCCGTGCGAGGGTGGGCGACGGACGTCCTGCGACGTTGGCAGGACGGACGGGCGGGTGCCCGAGAGCGTCGCGTTTTCGCCGCGTATGCGCGGGGCAGGTTGGAGCGTCTGTCCCGACAGGGCGTGCCAGCACCGTTGCCATCGCGCCCGGTGCTCCTGCTCACCGGCTGGCGTGCGGCACGCGGCGATTGAAGGCGTCGCATATCGCGGCGATAGACGCTGGAAACGGTCGTAACGGACTGTTTCATCTGGAGATTCAGGGCGGGGGGTACAATGCGCCACATCTACTTCCCCCGTGCATGACGATGTCTTCCTTGCTTCCCCAGGCGCCCCGCGCCGACCTCCCCGATGTCGCTCACCAGCGCGTGCCCCTGGCCCGCCCGCTGGACTGGGTGGGCATGGAGAACATCGCATTGCCGATCCGCATCGCGGACGGTCAGGGTGGGCAGCTGCAGGTGGCCGCCAGCATCGACCTGTCGGTGAACCTGGCCAACGCTGATGCGCGCGGCATCCATATGTCGCGCCTCTACCTGCAACTGCAGGAGGGACTGGCGCGTGAAGCGATTACACCTGCGGGCCTGCGGCACCTGCTGCAGGACAGCGTGGCGTCGCAGTCCGGCCTGGCGACCAGCGCCCGCCTGAAGATCCGTTACGAAGCACTGCTGCAGCGGAAGGCGCTGGAAAGCGACTATGCCGGCTGGAAGCGCTATCCGGTCGAAATCGAAGCCACGCTGGCCGACGGTCATCTGGTGCTGGCGCTGTCGTTTGCCGTCGAGTATTCCAGCACCTGTCCGGCCTCGGCGGCGCTGTCGCGGCAGGCCAATGCGGAGCGTTTCGCGGAAGATTTCGCCGCCACGCATCCGTTGTCGGTCAATGTGGTGCACGACTGGCTGGCCTCCGAGCGCGGCCTTGCCGCCACGCCGCACGCGCAGCGCAGCCGGGCCAGCATGCGGGTGGAATTGCGCCCGCAGTTCGACGAACTGCCGCTCGTCGCCCTGGTCGACGCCATCGAAGCCGCGCTCGGCACTCCGGTGCAGACCGCGGTCAAGCGCGTAGACGAGCAGGCCTTTGCACGCCTCAATGCCGAGAACCTCATGTTCTGCGAAGACGCTGCGCGCCGCGTGGCGTCGGTGCTGTCGGGTGATGCCCGCATTGCCCGCTACGACGCCACCGTGGCGCACTACGAGAGCCTGCACCCGCATGACGCGGTGGCCCGCGTGAGTGGCAGCAACGATTGAAACCAGGCGGAGGGAAGTGGGAGCGACGTGAGTCGCGACGGGTGGTTTTCAGATCGGACGCGAAAGCTGTATTCCGCGACTGACTCGCATGCCTCTAGAGGGGCCGCCATCTGGATCGCGACTCACGTCGCTCCCACGCCATGGAACATCATTTCCCCCGTTCGAGGACCAGCAAAGGATCGATGCGGACA
>NZ_VFPB01000004.1:141525-482193 GCF_006716465.1 Pseudoxanthomonas sp. 3HH-4
ACATCGAACCGCGCCTCCTGAAACTGGAGGCGACCGCTGATCGTGGCGCGTCGCAACGCGTCCGGGTGGTGAACGTTCGTGTCTACTTTCCGCGTTCGAGGACCAGCAAAGGATCGATGCGGACATCGAACCGCGCCTCCTGAAACTGGAGGCGACCGCTGATCGTGGCGCGTCGCAACGCGTCCGGGTGGTGAACGTTCGTGTCTACTTTCCGCGTTTGAGGACCAGCAAAGGATCGATGCGGACATCGAACCAGTTCATCCCCCAATGCAGATGCGGCCCCGTCGCGCGCCCGGTCGCACCGACGGCACCGATCACCTGGCCCGGTTCCACGCGATCCCCCACCTTCACGTCGATGCGCGATAGATGCAGGAAGTTGGAGCTGATGCCATGGCCATGGTCCAGCAACAGCGTGCCGCCGGTCAGGTAGAGGTCGGGGGCGGCGAAGGTCACCACGCCAGCGGCAGGTGCCTTCACGGGCGTGCCGTTCGGCGCGGCGATATCCATGCCGGAGTGCCCCGCGCCGGGTTGGCCGTTGTAGACGCGGGCATTGCCGAAACGACCGCTGATGCGGCCCTGGACCGGCCACTGGAAGGGCAGGGCGAAGTCGGCGCGTTCGTCGTCGCGTACACGCGCCGCGGTGACCAGCGCCTGTTCGCGCTGGATGCGCGCGGCGATCTCCGGCGGTGGATTGACCGTCTTGGGCGGCACGCCATTGACGTTCTCCACGGGCCAGTCACGTGGAGCCACGGTGATGCTGACGAATTCGCTGCGGCCAGAGGGCGTGGTGACGGAGACCTGCAGCGGGCCGGTTTCATCACGGCCCACGCCAAGCACCACCGTGCCGTAGCCCGTCGTGCGCAGCAGGCGGTCGCGATACCGCACCTGGCTGCCCGGCGGGACTTTGCCGAACACCAGCGCACCCTGCGACACGCTGCCCGGGAACACCACACGCTCTTCCTGCGAAACGGGTGCGGCGGGTGCCACATCCTGCGCGGCAACCAGGGGAATCCACCCCGCACAGACAGCGGCGAACAGCGCCGCGACCGCCAGCTTCAACGTGCGAACTCCAGGCGCTGGCCCACGGGTGTACCCACCAGGTGCTCACCGTTCCAGACCATGCGGCCATTGACCCATGTGGCGCCGACGCGGGAACGGAACGTGCGGCCTTCGAACGGCGACCAGCCGACCTTGGACAACACGTCCTCACGCTTCACGGTGAACGGCTCGTCGTCGATCAGCACCAGGTCGGCGAAGTAACCCTCGCGCAGATAGCCGCGTTCCTTGACGTCGAACAACTGCGCGGGCGCATGCGCGAACTTCTGCACCACGCGGGTCACGTCCATGCGGCCTTCATGCACCAGTTCCAGTGCGGCGACCAGCGCGTATTGCACCAGCGGCAGGCCGGAAGGCGCCTGCACGTATGGCTTTTCCTTTTCTTCCAGCGTATGCGGCGCATGGTCGGTGGCCAGCACGTCGATCACGTCGTCCACCAGCGCCTTGATCAGCGCCTCGCGGTCGCTGGCGTCCTTGATGGCGGGATTGCACTTGATCAGGTTGCCCAGCGCCGCATAGTCGGCGCGGTCGAAGCGCAGGAAATGGATGCAGGTCTCGGCGGTGATCCGCTTGCGCGCGCCGTCCGCATGCACCAGCGGGCCGGGCGTGAACAACGCCAGTTCGTCGGCGGTGGAGATGTGCAGCACGTGCAGGCGGGTGCCGTGCTTGCGTGCCAGCGACATCGCCAGGCGGGTCGACTTGATGCAGGCCTCGCGGCTGCGGATGTCCGGATGGTGCTCGGCCGACAGGGCATCGCCGTACCTGGCCTGGAACGCGGCCAGATTGGCGTCGATGATCGGCGTGTCCTCGCAGTGGGTGATGATCGGCGTGGGCGCCTCGCGGAAGATCGCGTCCAGTGTGTCCGGGTTGTCGACCAGCATGTTGCCCGTGGAAGCGCCCATGAACACCTTGATGCCGGGCGCGGTCTTCGGGTCCAGGGTGCGGATCGCCTCCAGGTTGTCGTTGCTGGCCCCCATGTAGAAGCCGTAATTGCCCCAGGCGCGGCCCTTGGCGCGCTGGTACTTGTCCTCCAGCGCAGCGGCGTCCAGCGTCGGCGGGCTGGTGTTGGGCATGTCCATGAACGTAGTCAGGCCTCCCGCCACGGCCGCTGCCGATTCGGTGGCCATGTCGCCCTTGTGCGGCATGCCGGGTTCGCGGAAATGCACCTGGTCGTCGATCATCCCCGGCAACAGCCAGCGGCCTGCGGCATCGATGACGGTATCGCCGCCCTGGGGCACGATTTCGGCGGCGATGCGGGCGATGCGGCCATTCTCGAAGCGCAGGTCACCCTCGGTGACGCGGCCCTCGTTGACCAGGCGGGCGTTGACGATGACGGTGGCGGGCATCAGTGGTTTCCTGTGCAGGAGTGGGGGAGGTCGGCGCCGTCCCGGGCAGGGACCGGGTCATAGCCACCGGGGTGGAGGGGGTGGCAGCGGCCGATCCGGCGCACCGCCAGCCAGCCGCCCTTCAGCGGGCCGAAGCGGCCGATGGCCTCCATGGCGTACTCCGAACAGGAGGGCACGAAGCGGCAGCGAGGCCCCAGCAGCGGACTGATGAGGCGCTTGTAGCCCTTCAGCAGCAGGATGAGCAGGCGGGCGAGCATGGCCCGATGATACCGCGTCGGGTTGCCGCTGCCTCCCGGGTAGGCTATAAAAGCGCGCTTTCCCGATGCTCGGGAAGAACAAGGAAGCGCTGTTCGTGGCTGCAAAGAAACCTGCGAAGAAGGCCGCCAAGGCCGCCAAGAAACCCGCTCAGACCGTCGCCAAGAAGCCTGTCGTGAAGAAGGCTGTCGCCAAGAAGCCGGCACCCAAGCCGGTGGCGAAGAAGGCGGCGCCGAAGCCTGCTGCCAAAAAGCCCGTCGCCAAGAAGGCGGCGCCAGCGAAGAAACCGGCTGCCAAGCCGGTGGCCAAGAAGGCGGCACCGGTCAAGAAAGCGGTCGCCAAGGCAACCAAGCCCGCAGTTGTCAGGAAGCCTACGCCCGCACCGGTCACCAAGGCGCCCGTCGCCAAGGCGGCCCCGGTGAAGGCGCCGGCCAAGGCCGCGAAGCCCGCTCCCAAACCCGCACCGAAGCCTGCACCGAAGCCGGCTCCGGCAAAGTCCGCCCCCACCGCGGCTGCGACCAAGACTCCCGTGCCGGTTCCCGCCTCCAAGGCGGCTGCCCCGGCCCCGGCGCCCGCCGCCAAGGTTCCGTCCCCCCCGAAGCCTGTGCCAGTCCCGAAACCGACTACCAAGAACGCCAAAGCCTCTACCTCCGTCGAAGCCCCCGTGAGTCCACGTCCCGCTGTTGCCCGCCCCGTGGGCAAGGTCGCAGTGGCCGTGGCCGCCCGGCCTGCGGCGCCGGTCGTGCGCGGCAAGGTGAAAGAAGTGCCCTACAAGACCGATGAAGCCACCGGTCGCCCGATCGTGCCGACCGGCTACAAGCCCTCGCCTGACGAGGAATACATGAGCACGTTGCAGCTGGAGTACTTCCGCCAGCGGCTGTTGCAATGGCGTGCCGACCTGGTCGAGGAATCCAAGCAGACCATCGAGAACCTCAAGGATGAAGTCCGCGACATCGGCGATGAGGCCGAGCGCGCGACGCGCGAGACCGAGAATTCGCTGGAGCTGCGTACCCGCGACCGCTATCGCAAGCTGATCGGCAAGATCGACAGCACGCTCAAGCGGCTCGAGGGTGGCGACTACGGCTACTGCGTCGATACCGGCGAAGAGATCGGTCTGGATCGCCTGGAGGCTCGCCTGACCGCCGAGCGCACCATCGATGCCCAGGAACGCTGGGAACACATGCAGAAGCAGCAGGGCGACTGAGTCCGGCGTCATCCGCATACCGAAAACCCCGCCTCGGCGGGGTTTTTTGTGCCCGGCGGAAGGCCTTGCCGGCTACTGCAGCTCGCGCAGGTCCAGCCGCCGCAGCCGCGGCGCTTTCCACGCGGTGAACCCGGCGACGGAGAGGATCGCGAAACCACCCACGATCACGGCAGGTACCAGCCCCAGCAATCTTGCCATCGTGCCGGCGTAGAACGCGCCCAGTTCGTTCGATGAGCTGACGAAGATGCCGTTGATCGACGATACCCGTCCGCGCATCTCGTCCGGCGTGGACAGTTGCAGGATGGTCGAGCGGACCACCACGGAAACGCCATCGCACATGCCGTAGAACAGCAGGATCCCCGCCGACAGCCAGAAGCTGCGCGACAGGCCGAAGGCGATGACGCTCAGGCCGAAGCCGGCCACCGCGAACAGCAGCACCCGCCCCGCGTGCTTCTGCAGCGGATGGCGCGCCAGCCACAGGCCTACGCAGACCGAGCCCGCCGCCGGCATCGCGCGCAGGATGCCGAGGCCCTCGGGTCCGTAGTGGAGGATGTCGTGGATGAAGGCAGGCAGCATCGCCACCACGCCGCCCAGCAGCACCGAGAACATGTCCAGCGCCATCGCGCCCAGCATGATCTGGTTGCCCAGCACGAAACGCCCACCCTGCGCGATGCTGGCGAATACCGGCAGGCTGACCGCCGGCGGTCCCGGTTCGTCCACGCGCAGCCGCGCCAGCACGATGGCCGCCATCAGCGCGAACACCACCGCCATCGCGTACGACAGCGTCTTGCCGCCAAAACCGACCAGCAGCCCGCCCAGCGCGGGGCCGGTGACCAGCGCGGCCTGGAAGATCACGCTGCCCAAGCCTGCGGCACGCACGAAGTCCTCGCGCGGCAGCACCTTGGCAAACAGCGCGTTGTAGACAGGACTGAGGAACGAGCGCGCCATGCCGGTCAGTGCGATGGCGGCGTAGATGGGCCACGTCCCCTGGAAGGGCAGCCAACCCGCAGAGACTGCCACCAGGATCACCGCCGTGGTCGCCAGTGCGCCGCAGGCGACCATGCCGATCCGTCGTCGTGGCAGGTGGTCGACCAGATAACCGGCGAACGGCGCCACGCAGAAGAACGGCAGTACTTCGGCCAACCCGACCAGACCCAGCGAGAACGGATCGCGGGTCAGTTCGTAGATGTGCCAGCCGACCGTGACCGCAACGATCTGGTACGACAACAGTGCGCAGATGCGGTAGGCCAGTACTGCGGAGTAGCCGCGGTTGCGCAGCAACGAGAAGGCGGAGCGGGACCCGGCTTCGCTCACTTGGCGTTGGCGGCCGTCTCGCGGATGAAGGCCAGCAACGACGCCAGGCCGTTGCTGCGCGTGGGCGAGAGATGCTTGGCCAGGCCGATGTCGGCGATGTAGTCGGGCGTGGCGGCCAGGATGTCGTCGGCCGATCGCCCCGAGTACACGCGCAGGGCCAGGAAGATCAGTCCGGACACGATGGCCGAATCACTGACGGCATGGAAATCGAGTTTCGTCGCATCGCCCTCGGGCACGATCCACACCATCGACTGGCAGCCGAGCAGGCGGTGTTCCTCCCGCTTCCACTCATCCGGGAACGCAGGCAGCTTTCGGCCCAGGTCGATCAGGTACTGGTAGCGTTCGGACCAGTCGCCGAAGAAGGCGAATTCGTCCTTGATGGCTGCCTGTGCGTCTGCGGCGGTGGGTTCAAGCGGGAAGATCGTGTTGGTCATGGGGTGAGCAAGCCTGGTTCAGAAGCCCCTCTCCCCTCGGGAGAGGGGTTGGGGTGAGGGTACGGCGGAGTCCTTATGGTGCCGACGTCCCGATCTCGCCGGACCCTCATCCGGCGCTTCGCGCCACCTTCTCCCGGCGGGAGAAGGAAGGAGCGGTTCACGCACGCTTCCAGCGTACGCCCTGCGGCGTATCCTCCAGCAGGATGCCTTCGGCCGCCAGCTGGTCGCGGATGGCATCGGAGCGCGCGAAGTCGCGGGACTTCTTCGCGGCGGCGCGCTCGTCGATCAGCGCCTGGATGCGCGCGTCTTCATCGGAGGATGTGCCGCGGCCGAACCATTCGGCGGGGTCCTGCTGCAACAGGCCGAGCACGAGGCCGGCGCCGAGCAACTCGCTTTTCAGGCGCTGCCGATCCTCTGGCGTCGTCGCCCTGCGGGCATCTGCGGCGATGCGGGCGACTTCGGCCAGCGCCTGCGGCGTGTTCAGATCATCGCTGAGCGCATCCTCGATGACCTGCGGCGTGAGCGGCACGACCTTGATCTCGCCCAGGTCGCGCAGCGTGCCGTACAGCCGGTCCAGCGTGTTCTTCGACTGTTCCACCAACGCGTCCGACCAGTCCAGCGGCTGGCGGTAGTGCGCGGAAAGCAGCGCGTAGCGCAGCGCTTCCGGCGGGTGCTGCTGCAACAGGTCATGGACCTTCTCGATGTTGCCCAGCGACTTGCTCATCTTCGCGCCACCGAAGTTCAGCATGCCGTTGTGCAGCCAGAAGCGGGCGAATGTCTTGTGCGAACCGTCGGCGTGCTTGTGTGCGCACTCGCTCTGGGCCACTTCATTCTCGTGGTGCGGGAATTGCAGGTCCACCCCGCCAGCATGGATGTCGATGGTCTCGCCCAGATGCGCAGCGGCCATCGCCGAGCACTCGATATGCCAGCCGGGGCGACCGATGCCCCACGGCGACTCCCAGCCCGGCAGATCCGGGGTGGACGGTTTCCACAGCACGAAATCACCGGGTTCACGCTTGTACGGCGCCACTTCCACGCGCGCGCCGGCAAGCATCTCTTCCGGGTCGCGCCGCGATAGCTTGCCGTATTCCGGGAAGCTGCCGACCGAGAAGAGCACGTGGCCTTCCGCGGCGTAGGCGTGGCCACCTGCGATCAGCTGCTCGATCATCGCGATGATGTGCGGGATGTGCGCTGTGGCGGCCGGTTCGATGTCCGGGCTGAATTCACCGGTCACGCCCAGGCCGGCCATGTCCTGCCGGTAGGCATCGGCGTAGCGATCGGTGATGGCCGAAATCGCCACGCTCAGTTCCTTCGCCGCCGCGTTGATCTTGTCGTCCACGTCGGTGATGTTGCGCGCGTAGCGCAGCGCGCCGTAGCGCCGGCGCAGCAGCGCGGCCAGCACGCCGAACACCACCGGCCCGCGGGCATTGCCGATATGGACGTAGTTGTAGACGGTGGGTCCGCACACGTACATCGTGGGGACGGGGCCGAGTGGTTCGAATTCCTCGACCCGGCGGGTGAGGTTGTTGTGCAGGCGCAAGGTCATGGAGGCGGGGCAGGAGAGAGCCGGTCGATTCTACCTTCTGCGCCGGGACTGGGGTCGGAGCGGTTTCATGGCGCCGATGTTCAGCCCCACTCAAGGCGCGGTCCCTACACTGTGACACCGGGATACCACTTTCAGGCCACATGCACCGCCTCCGCTCCGCCCTTTTCCTGTCCTGCCTGCTGTTCGCCGCGTCAGCCATGGCGCAGGAGCGGGTGATCCCGGCGGAGAACGTCCGCCTGGACTATGCGCAGGTGCTGAGCGTGGAGCCGGTCTACCAGACGTTGCGGGCCAGCCGCACCGAACAGCGGTGTGACGAAGTGCCGGCGCCGAAACCCGAACAACCTGTCGAGGAAGACAGTCGCTGGTCGAGGGTGGTCAGCTCCGTGCGCGGATGGTTCGGCAGTGACGAGGCCGCAGAGCCACCGGTAGCGCCCCCGGTCCCGACGGTGAAGGTCAACTGCCGCATGGTGCCCGTCGAGCGTGAGTTCCAGCGGCCCATCGCCTACGACGTGGATTACATCTACAAAGGCGTGAAGTACCGTTCGCGTCTTGCCGAGGATCCTGGCAACCGCCTGCGCATCCGGGTTTCCGTGGCGCCTTACACGCCGCCGCTGCAGCCGTCGGCCAGTACGCCCTGATCCAGCGCCCACCGAAAGAAGCCTTGCGCTGCGCCGCAGCACATGCGAGCATTCGCGCCCATGAAGATGAACGCACACGCCCATGCTGACAGCGCGGCCCGCCAGGCCTCGAGCATGACGTCGCGTGCGCGTCGACCGGAATCCTGCATCTAGCTGGGTACCCCGGACGTCGTCGCCTGTTCACCGGAAACCCAGCCAGAGGCTGGGTTTTTTCGTTTCCGACACCCGCAATGCCACATTCCCGAAACCAGGATGCCGTAATGAAGCACTTCTTGAACACGCAGGACTGGAGCCGCACCGAGCTGGACGCACTGCTGACGCAGGCCGCGCTGTACAAGCAGCACAAGCTGGGCGACGCGCTGAAGGGCAAGTCGATCGCGCTGGTGTTCTTCAATCCGTCCATGCGTACCCGCACCAGCTTCGAGCTGGGCGCGTTCCAGCTGGGCGGCCACGCGGTGGTGCTGCAGCCAGGCAAGGACGCATGGCCCATCGAGTTCAACCTGGGCACGGTGATGGACGGCGACACCGAGGAACACATCGCCGAGGTGGCGAAGGTGCTGGGCCGCTACGTGGACCTGATCGGCGTGCGCGCCTTCCCGAAGTTCGTCGACTGGGCCTATGACCGCGAGGACATCGTGCTCAAGTCGTTCGCCAAGTACTCGCCGGTGCCGGTGATCAACATGGAAACGATCACCCACCCCTGCCAGGAACTGGCCCATGCGCTGGCGCTGCAGGAACACTTCGGCACGTCTGATCTCCGCGGCAAGAAGTACGTGCTCACCTGGACCTACCACCCCAAGCCGTTGAACACCGCCGTGGCCAACTCCGCGTTGACCATCGCCACGCGCATGGGCATGGACGTCACCCTGCTGTGCCCCACGCCGGACTATGTCCTGGACGAGCGCTACATGGGCTGGGCCGAGCAGAACGTGGCCGAAAGCGGCGGTTCGCTGACGATCAGCCACGATACGGACAGCGCCTATGCAGGCGCCGACGTCGTCTACGCCAAGAGCTGGGGCGCGTTGCCGTTCTTCGGCAACTGGGAGCCCGAGAAGCCCATCCGCGACCAGTACAAGCACTTCATGGTGGATGAGCGGAAGATGGCACTGACCAACAACGGCGTCTTCAGCCACTGCCTGCCGCTACGTCGCAACGTGAAGGCCACCGACGCCGTGATGGATTCGCCGCAGTGCATCGCCATCGACGAAGCCGAGAACCGCCTGCATGTGCAGAAAGCCATCATGGCCGCGTTGATCAAGTAGGGCGGGCCTCGGCCCGCCACTCCGACCAGACACACCAACCCGGTGGGCCAAGGCCCACCCTACGAGACTTCAAGATGACGACCCCCCCCGAATCCAAAGACATCGTCCTCGCCTTCTCCGGCGGCCTCGACACCAGTTTCTGCGTGCCCTATCTGAAGGAGCGCGGCTGGAACGTGCACACCGTGTTCGCCGACACCGGCGGCGTGGATGCCGAAGAGCGCGCCTACATCGAACAGCGCGCCGCCGAGCTGGGCGTGGCCAGCCATGTCACCGTCGATGGTGGTCCGGCGATCTGGGAGGGCTTCGTCAAGCCGTTCGTGTGGGCGGGCGAGGGCTACCAGGGCCAGTATCCGCTGCTGGTGTCCGATCGCTACCTGATCGTCGATGCCGCGCTGAAGCGCGCCGCCGAACTGGGTACCAACGCCATCGCGCACGGCTGCACCGGCATGGGCAACGATCAGGTGCGCTTCGACCTCGCGGTGAAGGCCAGCGGTGACTACCGCATCGTGGCGCCGATCCGTGAGATCCAGAAGGAGCACACCCAGACCCGCGCCTACGAACAGGCCTACCTGGAAGAGCGCGGCTTCGGCGTGCGCGCCAAGCAGAAGAGCTACACCATCAACGAGAACCTGCTGGGCCTGACCATGTCCGGTGGCGAGATCGACAAGTGGGAAGCGCCGGGCGAGGGTGCCCGTGGCTGGTGTGCGCCGCGTGCCGAGTGGCCGGTGGAGCCGTTGCGTGTCACGGTCGGCTTCAAGAACGGCGAAGCGGTCAGCCTGAATGGCCAGCCCGTCGCCGGTGCCGCGCTGCTGGCAAAGTTGAACGCGCTGTTCGCGCCTTACGGCGTGGGTCGCGGCGTATATACCGGCGATACCGTGATCGGCCTGAAGGGCCGCATCGTGTACGAGGCCCCGGGCCTGATCTCGCTGCTGGCCGCGCACCGCGCGCTGGAAGAGACCGTGCTGACCAAGCAGCAGAACCGCTTCAAGCCCGAGATCGCGCGCAAGTGGGTGGAACTGGTCTACGAAGGCTTCTACCACGACCCGCTGAAGGCGGATCTGGAGGCGTTCCTGCAGTCCTCGCAGGCCACCGTCAACGGCGAGGTGGTGCTGGAGACCCGTGGCGGCCGCGTCGATGCGGTGGCGGTGAAGTCCCCGCACATCCTCAATGCCAAGGGCGCGACCTACGCGCAGTCGGCGGACTGGGGCGTCGAGGAAGCCGAGGGCTTCATCAAGCTGTTCGGCATGAGCTCGACCCTGTGGGCCGAGATCAATCGCTGAGTCTTCAGGAAAAGCCCTGCCGTCATTCCAGCGCAATCTGGAATCCAAGTTGATTCTGCCTCGGATGCTTCAGAGGCAAGAGCAAGATGGATCCCGGCCTTCGCCGGGATGACGTCTGACACGATGACGGTCCACGGACACTACTCGCCATGCTGCAAGCCGTTCTGCAACACCTCGAAAAACTGGTGTCCTTCGACACCCGCAATCCCCCGCGCGACATCGGCACCGACGGGATCTTCGATTACCTGCGCACGCAGTTGCCGGATTTCCGCATCGAAGTGACCGACCACGGCGCGGGTGCGGTGTCGTTTTTCGCCGTGCGCGGGCAGCCGAAGCGTGTGTTCAACGTGCACCTGGATACGGTGCCGTCCTCGCCCGCGTGGAGCGCCAGCCCGCACGTGCTGCGCATCGAGGGCGATCGTGCGATTGGCCTGGGCGCCTGCGACATCAAGGGCGCGGCGGCGGCATTGGTCGCGGCGGCACAGG
This sequence comes from Pseudoxanthomonas sp. 3HH-4, assembly GCF_006716465.1. GTDB lineage: Bacteria > Pseudomonadota > Gammaproteobacteria > Xanthomonadales > Xanthomonadaceae > Pseudoxanthomonas_A. Next base: position 152,347 of record NZ_VFPB01000004.1, read on the forward strand.
TGACACAGGGAGATGCCGCGTTCCTGTTCACCACCGACGAAGAAGCGAACGATGCGCGTTGCATCGCCGCCTTCCTGGCGCGCGACCATGGCTTCGGCGAGGCGATCATCGCCGAACCGACGCAGTGCCAGGCTGTGCTCGCGCACCGCGGCATCAGTGCGGTGCGCATGGCGTTCAAGGGGCAGGCCGGGCACGCGTCTGCCGAGAACGCGCTGTCGCTCAGCGCGCTTCACAATGCGATGCGCTGGGGCACGTCGGCGCTGGATTTCGTGCAGGACCAGCATCACCTGCGCTTCGGTGGACTGACCGGCCTGCGCTTCAACATCGGACGGGTCGAAGGCGGTATCAAGGCCAACATGATCGCGCCCAGCGCCGAAGTCCGTTTCGGCTTCCGCCCGCTGCCGTCGCAGGACATGGACCAGCTGCATGCGACCTTCCGCAGCTTCGCCAATGCAGAGGCGCTGGCCGAGTACGAAGAGACCTTCCGCGGCCCATCGCTGCCGTCCGGCGATGTCGCCCGCGCCGAAGAACGTCGCCTGGCCGCGCGCGACCTGGCGGACGAACTCGGCCTGCCGATCGGCAATGCCGTGGATTTCTGGACGGAGGCATCGCTGTTCTCGGCGGCGGGGCTGACAGCGTTCGTGTACGGCCCCGGGGACATCGCGCAGGCGCACACGGCGGACGAGTGGGTCTCGCTGGAGCAGTTGCAGCGGTATGCCGAGAGCGTGGTCCGGATTCTCGAATGACAACGTAGGGCGGGCCCAGGCCCGCCATTTGGCATCAACGACGGTGGGCCAGGGCCCACCCTACGAAAGCAAGAAAACATGGAATCGAACAAGCAAACCCGCCAGACCATCATCCGACTACTGTCCAGCATGGCCAGCGCGAAGGAGATCTCGCAGTACGTCAAGCGCTTTTCGCAGCTGGACGCCAAGCGCTTTGCCGTGGTCAAGGTCGGCGGTGCGGTCCTGCGCGACGATCTGGAAGCGCTGACGTCCTCGCTGACGTTCCTGCAGGAAGTCGGGCTGACGCCCATCGTCGTGCATGGTGCGGGGCCGCAGCTTGATGAGGAAATGACCGCCGCCGGCATTACCAAGCAGACCGTCAACGGCCTGCGCGTCACCACGCCGGAAGTGCTGGCCATCGTGCGCAAGGTGTTCCTGCAGCAGAACCTGGCGCTGGTGGAAGCGCTGCAGCAGGTCGGTGCGCGTGCCACGTCGATTGTCTCTGGCGTGTTCGAGGCCGAGTACAAGGACCAGGCCACCTATGGCTTGGTCGGTGACGTCACCCGCATCAACCAGGCGCCGATCGAAGCCAGCATGAAAGCCGGCTCCATTCCCGTGATCGCCAGCATGGGCGAAACCGTCGGTGGCCAGATCCTCAATATCAACGCCGACTTCGCCGCCAACGAGCTGGTGCAGGTGCTGCAGCCGTACAAGATCATCTTCCTGACCGGTACCGGCGGCCTGCTGGATGCGGAAGGCCGGGTGATCGATTCGATCAACCTGTCCACCGAATACGACGAACTGATGTCGCAGCCGTGGATCAACGGCGGCATGCGGGTGAAGATCGAGCAGATCAAGGACCTGCTGGATCGGTTGCCGCTGACCTCGTCGGTGTCCATCACCAAGCCGGCGGAACTGGCCAAGGAGCTGTTCACGCACAAGGGCTCCGGTACGCTGGTCCGGCGCGGCGAACGCGTGCTGCGCTTCGAGGGCTCGTGGGAGGGTGTCGATTTGCCGCGCCTGCGTACGCTGATCGAATCCAGCTTCGGCCGCACCTTGTTGCCCGACTATTTCGAGCGCACCGCGCCTTACCGCGTGTATGTCAGCGAGAACTATCGCACTGCGTTGATCCTGACGCAGGAGGAGGGTTTCGCCTACCTGGACAAGTTCGCCGTGCTCGACGACGCGCAGGGCGAGGGGCTGGGTCGGGCTGTCTGGCATGTCATGCGCGAGGAGAATCCGCAGCTGTTCTGGCGTTCGCGCCACAACAATGCGGTCAACATCTTCTATTACGCCGAGTCTGATGGCTGCTACAAGCAGGAGAAGTGGAAGGTGTTCTGGTACGGCATCGCGGATTTCGGCGACATCGAGCGTTGCGTGGTCCATTGCCGCACGCGATTGCCGACGCTGAAGGATTGACATGGCGAACGCCTTTCTTCCCGCCGCGTGGCAGCAAGTCCCCGTCCTGATGGGGCGCCATGCGCGGCTTGAGCCGATGTCGCGCGACCACGTCGACGGGCTGCGTGCCGCGCTGGCAGGCGATGAGCTGGCTGCGCTGTGGTTCACGCAGGTGCCCAAGGCGGCGCACGTCGAGCACTACGTCGAGGCTGTGCTGGCGGCGCAGGCCGACGGTCGCGTCCTGCCGTTCGTGGTGCGTGACGCGGATGGCCGCATCGTTGGAAGTACGCGCTTCTACGGGCTGGAAGCGGACGTGCCCAAGCTCAGCATCGGCTACACCTGGTACTCGCCCGATGTGCAGCGCACCGGCGTCAACACGGAAACCAAGCTGCTCCTGCTCACCCATGCTTTCGAAACATTGGGCTGCATCAGCGTGGTGTTCGAGACCAGCTGGTTCAACTACCGCTCGCGCTCGGCCATCGCCCGACTGGGCGCGAAGCAGGACGGCGTGCTGCGCAACCACAAGCGCCACACCGATGGCTCGCCACGCGATACCGTCGTCTTCTCGATCATCGACGGTGAATGGCCGGCGGTGAAACGCAACCTGCTGGCGAAGCTGGCCCGGCACGAACAGGATTCCCCATGAGCACCACCAAGACCGTCGGCATCGTCGGCGCCCGCGGCCACACCGGCGCCGAGTTGATCCGCCTGATCGCCCGCCATCCGCACCTCAAGCTGGTGTTCGTGTCTTCGCGCGAGCTTGACGGGCAGAAGGTCAGCGATCATATCGAAGGCTTCGCCGGCGAGCTGTGCTACGAGAGCCTGAGTCACGAACAGGTCGGTGCGAAGGGTGCCGACGCGGTGATCCTGGCACTGCCCAACGGCAAGGCGGCCGAACTGGTGGCGGCCATCGACGCGCAGGCGCCCGACACCATCGTGATCGACCTGTCGGCGGATTTCCGCTTCGACGAGCGCTGGTACTACGGTCTGCCGGAACTCACTCGGCGGAAGTACGCCGGCCAGAAGCGCATCAGCAATCCCGGCTGCTACGCCACCGCCATGCAGCTTGCCATCGCGCCGCTGCGCGACCGGCTGGCCGGTCCACCGCAGTGCTTCGGCGTGTCCGGCTATTCCGGCGCGGGCACCACGCCGTCGGACAAGAACAATACAGATCTGCTTCGCGACAACCTTATGCCGTACGCGCTGACCGATCACATGCACGAGCGCGAAGTCAGCCGCCAGCTCGGCGTGCCGGTCGAGTTCATGCCGCACGTGGCGCCGCATTTCCGTGGCATCACCATGACGGTGAACCTGTGGCTGCAGCATGCAGCGAAGGTGGAAGACATCCGCGCGCTCTATCGAGAACGCTATGCGCATGAGCCGCTGGTCCATGTCCTGGACGAAGCGCCGTGGGTCAGCCGCATTGCCGGCAAGCATGGCGTGGAGATCGGTGGCTTCACCCTGGCTCCCGGCGGCAAGCGCCTGGTCGTGGTCGCGACGCTCGACAACCTGCTCAAGGGCGCGGCGACGCAGGCGATGCAGAACCTCAACCTGGCGTTCGGGTTCGACGAACTGGCAAGCATTCCGCAGGAGACGAAGGCATGAGCGACCTGTTGTGGCAGAAGCCCGGCGTGGCGGTGGACGCGGAGATCCAGCGTTTCCTGGCCGGCGATGACGTGGTGCTGGACCGCGAGTTCTTCCTGCACGACATCCAGGCCAGTGCCGCACATGCGGAGGGCCTGCAGCGTATCGGCATCCTGTCGGGCGACGAGTTGGTGGGATTGAAGCGCGAACTGGCACTGCTGGCGGAGGACTTCCAGCGCGGCGACTTCGTGCTGGATGAGCGTTTCGAGGATGGCCACTCCGCCATCGAGGCGCGGCTGACCGAACGCCTCGGCGATGCCGGCCGCAAGATCCATACCGGACGCAGCCGTAACGACCAGATCCTGGTGGCCACGCGCCTGTGGCTGAAGGAAAAGCTGGCGCGTGTGGCCGTGCTGTCGCGCGAGGTCGCCAAGGTCGCGCTGGACCGTGCGCAGGCCGAGCGCGATCTGCCGATCCCTGGCTACACCCATATCCAGCGGGCCGTGGTGTCTTCCGCGGGCATGTGGTGGGCGGGCTGGGCCGAGGCCTTCATCGACAACACCGTGCGTGCGCGCGACACGCTGAAGCTGGTCGACGCCAATCCGCTCGGCACCGCCGCCGGTTACGGCGTCAACCTCAAGCTCGACCGCGAGCACACCACGATGGCGCTCGGCTTCGCACGCATGCAGGTCAGCCCGATCTACGCGCAGCTGTCGCGCGGCAAGTTCGAACTGGCCGCGCTGGAAGCGCTGGGCGGCGCTACGCTGGACCTGCGCCGCATCGCTTGGGACCTGTCGCTGTTCACCAGCGCCGAGTTCGGCTTCGTCGCGCTGCCGGCGCAGTACACCACCGGCAGTTCCATCATGCCGAACAAGCGCAACCCCGACGTCATCGAGTTGATGCGCGCCACCCACGCCAGCGTCGCCGCCGCGCGTACCGAGATCGAACAGCTGCTGTCGTTGCCCTCGGGTTACCATCGCGACCTGCAGGCCAGCAAGGGCGCGATCTTCCACGGGTTCGGACGCGGATTGCCGGCGCTGGAGCTGCTGCCGGCGCTGCTGGCGAACCTGGAGTGGCGCGAAGACAGGCTGCGTGCCGCGATTGATTCCGGCATGTACGCCACCGACGTCGCCGTCGAAGCCGCGGTGGCCGGTGTGCCGTTCCGCGAAGCCTACAAAGCGGCCGCGGCGTCCGCGGACAGCGCGGGGCAGGGCCGCACACCAGAAGGCAGCCTCGCCGCGCGCGTGTCGCCCGGCGCCGCTGCCGATCTGCGTCTGGATGAACTGCTCGTCCGCTGGGATGCGCTATGACGCGCTACCTTGTCATGGCGATGCGCCGTCCTTCGTTCGACGATGCCGTGATCGCGCCGCACCTCGCGTTCCTCGACGAACTGCGCGCCGCCGGGCAACTGGAGATGACCGGTGGCTTCAGCGACAAGACGGGCGGCGCCTACGTGCTCGTGAATGTCGTCTCGCTGGATGAGGCGAAGGCGATCGCCGCGCGCGATCCCCTGGCGCTGACCGGCACCTCCGATCTCACCGTGTACGAATGGAACACCCGCTGAGCTGACACCATGACCCTCGCCACGCCGCCGCTGTTCACCGAACAACCGTTGCCGGCCTGGCGTCGCGCCGTGCTCAAGGTGGGCAGCAGCCTGCTGGCGGCGGAAGGCGAGGGGCTCAGTCCTCGCCATGCGCTGAACCTGGCGCAGTTCGTGTCGTCCAGCGTCGCTGCCGGGCGCGAAGTGGTGATCGTTTCCTCCGGCGCGGTCGCGGCCGGACGCGGCCTGCTGCACCGCAAGCCGCAGGCGGGCGTAGCCATGGCCGAGCGTCAGGCACTGGCGGCGCTGGGGCAGGCGCAGCTGATCGCGCTGTGGCAGCGTTTCTTCGACCGTCCCGTGGCGCAGGTGCTTCTGACCCATGACGACCTGCGCAACCGCCGCCGCTACCTCAACGCGCGTGCGACGCTGCAGGAGTTGCTGGCGTTGGGCGCATTGCCGGTGGTCAACGAGAACGACACCGTTTCGGTCGACGAGCTCAAGCTGGGCGACAACGACAACCTGGCCGCGGTCGTCGCGGCGCTGATCGACGCGGATGCGCTGTTCATCGCCACCGACATCGATGGCTTCTATACCGCCAACCCGCGCACCCAGGCTGATGCGCAACCGATCCTCGACGTGGAGGCGCTGACGCCGGCGTTCTTCGCCATGGCGGGTGGCGCCGGCAGCGGTGTCGGCACCGGCGGCATGCACACCAAGCTGGAGGCCGCAGCCAAGGCGGCGGCGGCCGGCATCGAGACGTTCCTGTTCAATGGCACGCAGGCCTCGACCCTGTCCGCGCTCGCGCGCGGCGCATTGCTCGGCACGCGTTTCCGGCCGGCGCAGAACCGCCTGGCCGCGCGCAAGTACTGGCTGCGCAACGTGCCGGTGGAAGCCGGCGCCATCGTGGTCGATGCCGGTGCGGCGAACGCGATGGGACAGAAGGGTGCGTCGCTGCTTCCGGGCGGCGTGACCACGGCGGAAGGCGATTTCCGCCGTGGCGACATGGTCGAGCTGGTGCTGCGTGACGAGACGGGCGACCGCCGCATCGCGCGCGGCGTCAGTCAGTACTCGGCGGTCGATATCCGCCGCATCGCGCGGCGCCATTCGCGCGATATCGAAGGCATACTCGGTTACACCTATGGCGAAAACGTCGTGCATCGCGACGACCTCGTCCTGGTGTGAACTCGAACACGGGATCCGCATGACCGGCGCCATCACCCAGCAAGCCCTGCAGTGCCGCGATGCGGCGACGTCCATCGCCACGTTGTCCACGCAGGCGAAGACGGCCTTGCTGCGCGCGATGGCCGATGCGCTGTTGGCCGACGAAGGCGCGATCTTGGCCGCCAACGCGCGCGACCTGGAGGCTGCGGCGGCAAAAGGAATCGGCAGCGCCATGCTGGACCGCCTGCGTCTGGATGCGGTACGCCTGCAGGGCATCGCCGCCGCCGTGCGCGAAGTCGCGGAGCTTCCGGATCCGGTCGGCCAGGTCACCCGCGCCTACGACCGGCCCAGCGGGATCCATGTCGAACGCGTGCGCGTGCCGCTGGGCGTGATCGCGATGATCTACGAGGCGCGCCCCAACGTCACCGCGGACGCGGCGGCGCTGTGCCTGAAGGCCGGCAACGCCGTCATCCTGCGCGGCGGTTCGGAAGCGATCCATTCCAACACCGCCATCGCGGCGTCGCTGAAGCGGGCACTGCGCGAGGCCGGATTGCCCGAGGCCGTACTGACCCTCGTGGAAGACCTGCGTCGCGAGACCATTCTCGAACTGATCCAGTTGAACGACATCGTCGACCTGGTGATCCCGCGCGGGGGCGAGGGGCTCATCCGTTTCGTCGCCGAACACGCGCGCGTGCCGGTGATCAAGCACTACAAGGGCGTCTGCCACCAGTACGTGGATGCCGGCGCCGACGAGGACCTGGCGCTGGACCTGCTGCTCGACGGCAAGGTGTCGCGCCCATCGGCCTGCAATTCGCTGGAGACGCTGCTGGTCCATCGCGACCTCGCGCCGACGTTCCTGCCACGCGCCGTCGCCGCGCTGCGCGCACGGGGCGTAGAGGCGAGGGTGGACGAGCGCGGGCGGACCTGGGTGCCGGATGCGCCACTGGCGACCGGGGAGGACTTCGCCGCCGAATTCCTCGACCTGGTGATCGCGGTCGGCGTGGTGGACGACCTGGAGGCCGCCATTGCCCACATCCGCCGCCATACCTCCGATCACACCGAAGTCATCGTGACCCGCGATCCCGCACACGCGGAGCGGTTCCTCAATGCATTGCGGTCGGCCGTGGTGATGGTCAACGCCTCCTCACGCTTCTCCGATGGCGGCGAACTCGGGCTGGGTGCGGAGATCGGCATTTCGACCACCCGCTTGCATTCCTACGGGCCCATGGGTCTGGAAGCGCTCACCATCGAGCGGTTTGTGGTACGCGGCGAGGGGCAGGTGCGGCACCCGGACCTGCTCTGATAGTGTCGATCAGCCTGGATCGGCGATCGCAGTGAAGCCGTGCGGACAGGCATCCTCGCCCATGTGCAGTACGGTGATCTTGCCTTGCACCAGCGCCCGCGCGACGGCCGGCGGCGCGCCGAGAGCCTGCGCCACGTCGGGCAGGGTAGCGCTGCGCGGCTGGCTGCGGCGGTCCACCCGGCTGAAGCGCAGCCGGTTGTACTCGGCCCACGCGATCAGCATCAGCGCACAAGCCACCGCCAGTAGCGGCAGGGAGAAGAGCAGGAATGGCTCGATGGCGTGCTCGCGAACGTAGAGCTCGAAGAATGCCGTGCGGAAACCGAGCAGCCAAAGCAGCAGCGTCGCCAGCGGCGTCCACAGGTAGACGTAAACCATCCAGAACCCCAGCGTGACGAAGCCCCAGGCTGCGCGTTGCAGCCTTGGCTGCTTCATGGGTTTGCGGATCAGACGTGAATCGAACTTCATCGTATTCCCCTGTCAGGGCTCACCCACGTGGCGCGACCACGCCGACGACGCATCAGCGTTTTCGGCACAGCCACCACGGTGGTGAACAGACTTAGCATCCAGTACGCCATCGGGTACCAGATCATCCAGAAGTAGTTGCGTCCCACCGCGGTCTCGTATCGCCGGTCAATGACGATGCTGCTGGCGAACTGCAGCATGCAGATCAGCGCCAGGATCACTCCGTGCCACGAAGGCAGCAGGGTGTGTACGTACAGCGAAGGCGGCAGTGCGACGAATTTCCCCAACGCCCACAACACCATGATGAGCAGCATGGTGTACGCCCAGGCCACGCTCAGCAGGTACTCGAGCAGCACGGCCCACATGCGCCGCTTGCGCCAGCTGAACATGCCCACGCTGTGGCGAAGCAATACTTCAACCCCGCCCTGTGCCCACCGCAGGCGCTGGCGCCAGAGCCCCTTCAGCGTTTCCGGCATCAGGATGAAACACAGTGCGTTTGGCTCGTAACGGATGTCCCAGTGATCGAGTTGGAGGCGCCAGCTGATGTCGATGTCCTCCGTCACCATGTCGTCGGCCCAGTAGCCGATACGGTGCAGCGCGGTGCGACGGAAGCCGCTGATCACGCCCGACACGGTGAAGATGCGCCCGTAGACCCGTTGCGCACGCTTGATCATGCCGATGATCGAAGAGAACTCACCCACCTGCAGGCGCCCCAGCAGGGTGGACCGGTTGCGGATGCGTGGATTGCCGGTCACCGCGCCGACACGCGGTCCGGACGTCAGGTGCCAGATGATCCAATGGGTGGCGTATTCGTCCAGTAGCGCATCGCCGTCAATGCAGACCAGGTATTCACTGCGTGCCGCCAGAGCGCCCATGCGCAGCGCGTTCGCCTTGCCGAGGTTGCGGTCCAGATGGATCACCCGGAGACGCGGATGCACGGCGGCCAGCGCGTTAAGGCGCTCGCCCGTGTCATCGCGGCTGCCGTCGTTGATGGCGATGACCTCGAAGTCGGGGTACTGCTGCGCGAGCGCTGCGCCGATGGTGTCGTCAACGTTGTCGCCCTCGTTGTGGCAGGGGATCAGCAGGGTGGTGAACGGCATCACGGTCATCGGCGGTGGATCGTTGCGCGGACGCGCATGCCGTTCGCGGCGGAAGTAGTAGTACAGCCCGCCGGACATCCAGAAGAAGGACATCACGATGGGGTACAGGAACGCGAACTGGAACAGTACGTCGAGTAGCGGGGCCATCACCGTTCCTCGTAGGGAAAGCTGCGCGAGGACAGGGTGCCGCGCACATCCGGGAGGCGCGGCTGGTTGCCGATGAAGTCGTCCGGGTACCAGCCCAGGTGCCGTACGCCGTCGGCCTGCAACTGCCGCACCAGGGCCTGCAACGTGTCGCCGGGGATCGGCGTGCCGGCGCGCCAGTCGCGCGTCTGCAGTTCGAACAGCGTTTTTCTGAACGCCGGGTCGTGCGCGCGCACCGCGTCGGCCAGCTCGCGCATCCATGCCTCCGGCCGCCGATGTTCACCCTCCATCCACGGCATCGCCATCAGCGCGGTGTAGTCGTAGGCCGTGAGGAAGGTGTCCAGGCGCTGGCCGAACCATTGCTGGCTCTCGGGTTCCAGCACGGTGCGTGCGTAAAGGTTGCGGACCGTCAGCAGCTTCGGCCGCCAGCGCTCGGCGGAGCGCTTCAACTCATGGGTGAAGTCGACCAGCAACTGCGCGCGAGTGTCGGAACCGCCGAGCCGCGGGAGCTCGTCGTCGCGCAGGTAGGCATCGTCATGGAACAGAAGGCCCTCGAAGTAGCTGGCGATGGCCAGGTCTTCGTAGATGTCGCTGATCAGTGCGCGGGCGCGGGGATTGGAGGGGTCCAGCCGGAAGATGTCGCCCTTGCGCTCCGGCAGTGCCAGCGCCCGGCGCTGTGTTGCGTCCTGCGGCTCGAAGCCGAGTACCGGCAGCCACGCCAGCACCTTCACGCCCGTCCGCGTGCGCAGTTGCCAGGCCACGCGGTTGAACAGGTCCGCGCGCACCGGCAGGTGGCGGTTGGGAAAGTACAGTGCATCGGCGGAACCGTTGCCGTCGGGATCGGCGAAGGCCTGCAGGAACACATGGGTCGGGCCGATGCGCTTGACCCGCTCCAGAAGCGCATCGAGGTTGCGGTCCAGCTGCGCGGGATCGGCGTCGTAGACGTAATCCAGGTCGACCTGCATGGCGCGGACGCCGGCAACGTCCTCGTCATGGCGCAGTTCGTAGGCGAGGTCGCCGATGCTCGGGTTGTCGCTCAGTAGCAGGCGTGCCAGCCCGTGCAGATCGCTGCCGACCTTCTGTTCGCGGCCTTCAAGATCGAAGGACACCGACATTCCCAGCGTTTCGGCGATGTCGTTGCTGACGCTGTTGTAGGCCGCATATGGCCAGACGATGGCGCGCGGACGCACGCCCAGTTCGCGCTGCAGCGTGTCGGCACTCGCCTCCAGGTCAGCACGGATGCGCGCACGGTATTCGCCTTCGCTCTCGTAGCGGCGGGCCGTCGCGTCGTAGCGGCGGGTGATCGCCGCCGGGGTCATGTTGCCCTGTGGGTTGGACTGCAGGCCGTGGTGCAGATCATGGCTGTGCGATGCGACCTCGACCAGTCCGGTGGCCTGCATTTCACGCAGTTGTGCCCAGGTGAGGAAATCATCGTGCGTGAACATGCGGGGGCCGTAGTCCACCTGCCGGCCAGCCGGCAGGTCCACCCAGTCCGTCACCACCGCGACCAGGGCCGGGTAACCGTAGGCACGCAGCAGCGGGAACGCATGCGTATACACGCTGCGCAGTCCATCGTCGAAGGTCAGCAGCACGGCCTTGTCGGGCAATGCGCGCTCGCCACGTGAGGCCGCCAGCACCTCCCCCAGGCTGACCGGGTGGTAGTCGTGGCCCGAAAGCCAGTCCAGGTGGGCGGCAAAGTTCTGCGTGCTGACTGCGTAGCCATCCGGGTCACCTTTTCGGGCGACATCGTCGCGGATGTCGTGGTAGCTGAGCACCAGCAAGCGTTCTCCGGCCACCTCCACGGTGCTCGTGGCGGGTGCGGTATCGCCTGCGAAGGCCGCGAAGGGCAGTAGAGCGAACAGCGACAGGCACGCCCGCAGGACCAGGTTGTCGAGGATGCTTGCCATGCTCATTCTCCCCACCGGTATTCGATGTCCAGCGCCACGCGCTGCTCGCGCTGGCCGTCGTAGACGGGGCGCGACCAGGCGATTCCGTAATCCAGCACGTGACCCATGGCCAACTTCCATTCGTGCCGGTAGCTGGCGCGCGGTACCCATGAGCTGCCATGGCCTTCCTGCCAATAGCTACCGGCGGTGATCTCCAGGCGCTGCCGCAGGTGGCGCTCGTAACGGCGCCACGCGATGTGATCGATGCGGACGCCGGCGTTGAGTGCGCGATCCTCCGAAGGATTGAAATAGGGAGCGTCGTCGTGACTGCCCCGCGATGCGTACGCGTCGCCGATCATGTCGACCAACAGGTGCGGTCGCGTGATCCACCTGTGCTGGCCGTACACACCCAGCTCCTGGCGTCGGTTGCCGTCGTCGTAGTCCCAGTGCTTGTAGCGCGCACCCAGTTGCGCCTGTTCCGAAGGCGACCACACCACTCCGGCCTGCCAGCTGTCCGCCCCGATCCCGCTGCGGCGCGCCTGCAGTGATGCTTCCGGGTCCGCGTGGAAGACAGCGGCGCTGGCCGACACGGTGTCGCCGAAACGCCACCCGGCACGCATTCCGACGGCGGTGTCGTCGAGGTATCGGTCGTTCGGGCGCAGCGCTTGAGCTTCCAGCGACAGCCGGTCGTGTGCGTAGAGCAGGCCCATGCCGGCGTAGCGGGCATGCACGCGTTCGCCCTGGAAATCAGCCCAGCCATCGCTGGCCTGCGCGGTCACGCGCCAGCGATCAGCCAGCATCGGGCTCTCCACGTAGGCCCCGTACTCGCCGTCGCGATTTCCCAGCGGCGATGCAGTCGTCGTGCCTTCGGCGTCACTGCGTCCCGCAGCGGCCCATGCACGGCCGCGCCAACCCAGGTGCGCATTCCAGTAGCGGTCCAGGCGCTGCACGTGGGTGTTGCCAGGAAACTGTTCGAGCAGCGCGTCGTGAAGCAGGCGGGCATCGTCCACGCGGTCGAGCGCGAGCAGAGATTCGGTGGCGCCGATACGGGCTTCGGTGCTGCGCGGATCCAGCGTCATCGCCATGCGCTGGCGTTCCAGTGCGCGCTCGCTCCAGCCGCGCATGCCGAAGACATTGCCAAGCCGTGATTGCAGACCGGCGTTGTTCGGCGCCACGGATGCGAGCGCTTCGAGCGCCACCTGGGCTTCCTGCAGGCGGTTGCCGTACGCCGTCACCATCGCGTGATTGGTGTCGGCTTCGAAGCGGTGCCAGTTCTGGTGGCCAAGGCGCGCGCCTGCGGCACGTGGCCAAGGCTCGTTGGACTTGGACAGGGCATCCAGCATCGCCAGCGCACGCGCGTGCTGCTCCGATTCCAGATAGGCATACGCCAGCAGCAGTTGGATATCGAACTCGCCCGGCATCGCCGCCAGCGAAATCTCGAGCACCGCGGCGGCTTCCTCCGGTTGGCGCGTGGCCAGCAGCGAATCACCGACCTTGGCCAGAGCGTAGGGAGGCACTTCCACGCCATCGGCAAGAAGTGCACGGTATGCCGCCACGACTTCATCGTGCTTTTCCAGCGTATTGAGGATCACCAGCGTGTCCAGGCGCGGACGCGTGGCTTCGGCGCGCTGCGCCGGGGTCAGGCTGGCAAGGTGCTCCGCCATCAAGCGTTCGGCCTGCTTCATTTCATCCAGCCGGGATGCCGTGTCCTGTGCGTAGAGGCCTCCCCAGACGATCGTGCGGGCCAAGCGGTCGTTCTCGATGCGCTCGGCTTCGGCCCCGCTGAAGATGGCCGGGCGAGCGCGATAAAGCTGCCATGCGCGTTCGGCGTTGCCGAGATCCGCCAGCGTCAACGTGCGCAGCCGGTAGGCCTCCTCGTCCGAGGGAGCTGCGGACAACAGACGCTCATAGATCGCGAGGGCCGCGAGCCATTGACGCTGGTCACGCAGGCGCGTGGCATCGTCCATCTGGGCTTGGCGAGATACCGTCCGCGTTTCCGCAGGCGCGGCCTGGAGCGCGAGGGGGTGCAGGGACAAGCCCGTGGCACACGCCAGGGCGAGGGGGAGGGGGAAGAACCGGAAATTCAAGTGGGGGCCTGTCACGTGGCGCGGTTGCGTAGTCCGTTGCGCTGGTTAAAGCAAAAACTCTGCCAGTTCTCCCCGTCATCCGAGTTAGGGACAACCGAACTTGTATTCAATTCATTTTATGTAAATAAACATGAATAATTATGCGTAAACTAGTCGAAATAAGGCGAAGTAGTGCCTGATTGTCCTGAATGCGTTTGATGTCGGGTCGGCACCCGTCCATGAGGGTCACCTTGCAGGAGGGGGCAAAGAGTGACGTGCAGCGTCATTATTTCGTGATGCACAGCACATTTTCTGCAGAGCTCTCGCTTCAGAGAGCCACAGGTCGCCCGTGTGCTTGGATGCAGGGTGCGCGCTGCTGCGGTCCGGCCGGCGGTGGATATGGCGGGCAGGCGACGGGGGGCAAGCGGCAATCAACAAAAAGCCCGGGAAACTTTTGTTTCCCGGGCTTCGTGTTTTGGTCGGGGAGACAGGATTCGAACCTGCGACCTCTACGTCCCGAACGTAGCGCTCTACCAGACTGAGCTACACCCCGTTGAGCCGCGCATTGTAGGCAGTCGTCGCGCGTGCGGCAATAGGGCGCGGTGTTTCCGTTACGGCATGCGGCCTTCCCACTTAGAATGCGCTGTTGCCGTCCGTTGGAGTTTTTCGCTTGATTAAGCCCCGTACCCCGCCCGGAGTGATGGAACTGCTCCCGCGCGAGCAGATCGCCTTCCAGCGCATGCTGGACACCATCCGCAGGAACTACGAGCGCTTCGGCTTCCTGCCCGTGGAAACGCCGGTCTTCGAGCTGTCCGAGACCCTGCTGACCAAGTCCGGCGGCGAGACCGAGCGCCAGGTCTACTTCGTCCAGTCCACCGGCGCATTGGCGAAGGAAGGCGAGGGCCTGCCCGAACTGGCGCTGCGCTTCGACCTGACCGTGCCGCTGGCCCGTTACGTGGCCGAGCACGAACACGAACTGACGTTCCCGTTCCGCCGCTACCAGATCCAGCGCGTCTACCGCGGCGAGCGCCAACAGCGCGGCCGCTTCCGCGAGTTCTACCAGTGCGACATCGACGTGATCGGCAAGGACGCACTGAGCGTGCGCTTCGATGCCGAGATCCTGGCGGTGATCCATGCCGTATTCAGCGACCTGGGCATCGGCGACTTCACCATCCAGCTGAACAACCGCAAGCTGATGCGCGGCTTCTTCGAGGCGCAGGGCGTCACCGACGGCGAACAGCAGGCGCTGGTGCTGCGCGAAGTCGACAAGCTGGACAAGCGCGGCGCCGACTACGTGCGCGAGACGCTGACCGGCGAAGGCTTCGGCATGTCGGCCGAGGGCGTGGACCGGATCCTGGACTTCGTCGCCGTGCGTAGCACCGGCCATGCCGATGCGCTCGCGCGGCTGGACGCGCTGGGTCAGGGCAGCGACACCTTCAACCAGGGCCTCGCCGAACTGCGCGAGGTGCTGGAACTGGTGAAGGCATTGGGCGTGCCCGAGAGCGCGTACTGCCTGAACTTCTCCATCGCCCGTGGTCTGGATTACTACACCGGCACCGTCTACGAGACCCAGCTGGACGGGTACCCGCAGATCGGCTCGATCTGCTCCGGCGGCCGCTACGAGGATCTGGCCAGCCACTACACCAAATCGAAGCTGCCGGGCGTCGGCATCTCGATCGGCCTGACCCGGTTGTTCTGGCAACTGCGCGAAGCCGGCCTGATCGCCGGCAGCGACGAGAGCAGCGTGCAGGCGATGGTCGCGTTGATGGACGAGGGGCAGCTGACCGAGTCGCTCGACATTGCCCGCCGCCTGCGTGCAGCCGGAATCAACACCGAAGTGCAGATGGAGGGCCGCAAGCTGGCCAAGCAGTTCCAGTACGCCTCGCGCGCGGGTATCCGCTTCGTGGTGCTGGCGGGCGAGGACGAACTGGCGCGCGGCGTGGTGACGGTGAAGGACCTGCTGCGCGAGCAGCAGTTCGAAGTGAAACGCGAAGAACTGGCCAGCAGCTTGAAGGTGGAGCTGGAACAGGCACGCGCATTGGCGGGGCGCTGAGATGAAGCCGATCCTGCTGGATGGAAAATCCCTCACCCGCGACCGGCTGGTCGAGATCGCGTTCGGTGCCAGTGTCGAACTGGACAACGGGGCGCTGAAGGACGTCGCGCGCGCCGCGGACTTCCTGGCCGAACAGGTCCGCCGCGAAGAGCCGATCTACGGCGTGTCCACCGGCTTCGGCAGCAATGCCGACAAGCTGTTGGGCGCACATCCGCTGAGCGATGAGCTGCCGGGCGCTGTGAAGTCCGGCCGCTCCCTGCATGAGGAACTGCAGTACAACCTGATCGTCACCCATGCCGTGTGCGTGGGCGAGCCCATGGCGCCGGAGATCGTCCGCGCCATGCTGGGCATCCGCATCAACACGCTGTTGAAGGGACACTCCGGCATCCGCGTGGAAACCCTGCAAGCGCTGGCGGCCATGCTCAATGCGGGCATCGTGCCGGTGGTGCCGTCGCTGGGTTCGGTCGGTGCCTCCGGCGACTTGGCTCCGCTGTCCCACCTGGCCATCGTGCTGCTGGGCGGTGGTGAAGCCTTCCATGAAGGCGAGCGCATGTCCGGTGCCGACGCGCTGAAGCGCGCGGGACTGTCGCCGGTCTCGCTGTCATACAAGGAAGGGCTGGCGCTGAACAACGGCACTGCGCAGATGCTGGCGATGGGCGTGCTGGCGACCTATCGCCTGGACAACCTGCTGGACACCGCGGATCTGGCGGCGGCCATGACGATCGATGCGTTCGCGGGCCGCCTCGGTGCATTCGCCGAAGAGGTCCACGCGCTGCGGCCCCATCCGGGCCAGGTGCATGTGGCTGCTCGCCTGCGCGATCTTCTCGAGGGTTCGACGCTCGCCGACATTCCCTATCACCTGGTGCCGAAGTTCCGCCCGTGGCTGCCGCGCAGCTGGGATACCGAAGAGGCGCAGGCGCTGCGCTTCGACATCGGCTGGGACTGGGTGCCGACGGACCAGCGCCATGGCCGAGAGAAATTCTATGGCCGCTTCATGCCGTTCCGTGGCGGCAAGAAGCACCAGCCGCAGGACAGCTACTCGCTGCGCTGCATTCCGCAGGTGCACGGCGCCGTGCGCGATGCGGTGGAACAGGCGAGGCGCGTGCTGGAGATCGAGCTCAACGCGGTCACCGACAATCCGCTGGTGTTCCCCGACAAGCAGGCAGAGCACGTCGAAGAGCAGGTGATCTCCGCCGGCCACTTCCATGGCATGCCGCTGGCGCTGGCGATGAGCTACGTGAAGGCGGCGATTCCGACGCTGGCGTCGATCTCCGAGCGTCGGCTCAACAAACTGGTGGATCCATCCACCAATGACGGCCTGCCTGCGTTCCTGATCGGCAACGAGGACGGCACCGAGTCCGGCCACATGATCGTGCAGTACACCGCCGCGGCCATCGTCAACGACTTGGCCAGCCGCGCGCATCCGGCCAGCGTGTTCTCGGTGCCGACCAGTGCGAACGCGGAAGACCATGTGTCGATGGGCGCCAACGAGGCGCGCCACGTGCTGGCGATGGTGCAGGACCTGGGCAAGGTGCTGGCGCTGGAGCTGTACACCGCGGCGCAGGCCTTGGACCTGCGTCGCGACATGATCAACGCTGCGCGCTCGTTGTCGGACCGTACCGATGCCGAAGGGCTGGCGATGAAGGTGTCAGGCGGTCCGCAGCCGGGCGCCGAAGGACGCGACACCTTCCTGACCGAAGTCGATGCCTTGCGTGTCGCGCTGTCGGCCAGCGAGGCCTTCCATCCGGGGCACGCAGTGGCGGCAGCGCATGCGGCGATCCGAGCGAAGATTCCCTTCCTCGACCGCGACCGCGCGCTGGATGGCGAAGTCGCCACCGCCGTGCGCCTGGTCGAGTCGGGGGAAATCCTCGCCGCGGTCCGCAACCGCTGAGGGGTTCCCATGTTGTAGGAGCGACGTGAGTCGCGACCGCAGGAATGATGCTGCCATGATGAGTGGGCAGCAGATGCGCGTGGGACGGCCTGTTTCCCGCTTCGCTGCCGTACCCGTGCTCTTGGGGTGCACGATCGCGACTTACGTCGCTCCTACAACAAGATGAAGCGGATGTCTCACAACGTCCGCACGCAGTCCCGCCCTTCGGCCTTCGCGGTGTACAGCGCCTGGTCGGCCACCTGCAGCGCGGATTCCAGGCTGTCGCGGGCTTCCAGGTCGACGCAGTGCACGCCGATGCTGGCGGACACCGCGATCTCCAGCGCGCCGCTGCGGCACGGCTGCGCGCGCAACGCCTGGCGCAGTTCTTCGGCCACGACGCTGGCCTCGCCCAGCCCCATGCCGGGCAGGGCGGCGATGAATTCCTCGCCACCGAAGCGAGCCAGCAGTGCGCCGTGCGGGCGTAGCGTCTCGGCCAGCGTGTTTGACGTGCAGCGCAGGCAGTCGTCGCCGACCAGGTGGCCGTAGGTGTCGTTGATGCGTTTGAAATGGTCCAGGTCGATCATCAGCAGCGAGATCGGTCGCTGCGAATTGCGCGACTGCAACAGCAGGTGCTCGAAGGCTTCGCGGAAATGCGTGCGGTTGTAGAGGTCGGTGAGGCCATCGAGCCGGCTGGATTCACGCAGGCGATGGTGGGCGGTCTCAAGTTCGGACATCGTCTGGCGGAGCTCGGCGGTACGCGACACCACCTGCTCCTCCAGCGAGTTCTTCGCGTCCCGCACAATGCGCTCGTTCTCGTTGCGCAGCGCGGCATAGCGGTAGCCCAGCGCCACCGACAGCAGCAGCATCTCCAGCGCCGAGCCGATCTGCACGCCGTACTCGGTGATGAATCGCTTGGGCAGCAGACCGAACGCGAGTGCCACGAAGATGCCCGTTCCCAGCAGGAACATTGCCCATGCCAGCAGGAACACCTTCGCGGGCCGGTAGCCACTGCGCACCACCACCAGCGTGATCACCGCGATCCATACGATGCTGGGGAACACCGCCGCGGACGCGATCGGCGTGGCCACGTGGTAGGGAAGCTGGGTGGCGGCGATGCCGAGCAGCACGAAGAACGCGATGATCGCCTTGCTGACGCGGTCGCCCAGCCGCCATCGGCTGTTGAGGTCGAGGAAGGTCCGCGAAAACTGCTGCATGCCGATCTGCGCCAGGCAGACCGACAGCGGGACCGATTTGTCTGCGAGCCAGGTGGAATGCGGCCAGAAATATTCGAAGCCCAGCCCATTGAGCGTGAACAGCACCAGCCCGAACGCGGTGATGTGGAACAGGTACCAGAAGTAACTGCCATCGCGCAGCACCAGCCACAGCACCAGGTTGTAGAAGAACAGCGCCAGCAGGATGCCGTAGTAGATGCCGATGCCGAGCTGGCCGTCGCGGGAGAGCTCGGCGAATGCAGCGGGCGTGTACAGGAACAGTGGCACCTGCATCGAACTCTGGCTCTGCACCCGGACCAACAGATCCACCGGCTGGTCGGTGGGCAGGTCCAGCCAGAAGTTCGGATGCCGGTAGCGGATGCTGCGCTGTTCGAACGGGAACGTGTCGCCGCCGGCATGGTGGATCGTGCGGCCGTCGGGGTAGTGCGCGTAGATGTCGATCCGGTCGCTCAGTGCGTACTGCTGCACCAGCAGCCAGCGCTGCTCGCGCGGGTTCTCGTTGACGACGCTCACCCGGAACCAGAACGCGCCGGTCTGGAAGCCGAACGAGGCATCGCCATCGGGCAGGGGTGCGAAACGGCCCTCGGCCTGCAGGCGCCTGGCGTCCTCGACCGTGGCCGCGCCGCCGGCGTCATGCAGGTAGGTGGTCTGCGGTGCCAGCGGCAGGTAGCTGGCGTCGTGCGCGATGTGCGCCTGCGTCGCGGCCGCGGTACCCAGAGGCCATAACGCCAGCAGCAGGAACCACTGCACCAGCCGCCGATGCCATGTGATGTCGTCCCGTCGCCCCATGCCCGTCCCCCCCGGGTGGCCGGTCAGGGCGCCGCGGCGGTTACCCGCGGCGCCTTCCGGCGTCCTTGGCAGTGTACTCATCGTCCTTGCCCGCTCCAGCCCATCGTCGGTCCCCTGGCGTGCCCATGCCGGAAGTAACGGAAAGCGACCCCCATTCCAGCCAGTGTCCGGGTTGACGGCCGCTCTACCGTTCGTTTAATGTATTAACACGTTAATACATTAGTGCGTGCATCCCCGACATGAAGCGCCGCTCTCCTCAGGATGAAGTCGCCGACAACGCGCCGCTGCAGGCCCTCGCCGAGGCCCTGGCGGCGCTTTCGGAAGCCGTTGAGGTGCGTGCCTTCCTGGAAGACCTGTGTACGCCCGCCGAGCTGGAGGCCATGGCCGATCGCTGGCGCGTGGTGCCGCTCCTGTTGAAGGGTGTTCCCTACCGGGAAATCCACGATCTCACCCAGGTCAGCGTGACCACCATCGGCCGCGTCGCCCGTACCCTGGAACGGGGTGCCGGTGGTTACGCCGCCGCCGTCCACCGCCAGCAGGCGGCGACGGCTTCCGCCTCCCACTGAGTCCTTCCATGAGCCCCTCCCTGACCCCCGCGACGCGCGAGCGTCTGCGCATCGCCATCCAGAAGAGCGGACGGCTGGCAGAACCGGCCCGCACGCTGCTGGCCGCCTGCGGCCTGAGCTGGCGCGAAAGCCGTGACAAGTTGTTCTGCTATGGCGAATCCCTTCCGGTCGACCTGCTGCTGGTGCGAGACGACGACATCCCCGGCCTGATCGCCGATGGCGTCTGCGATTTCGGCATCGTCGGCCGCAACGAACTGGACGAACAGGCTGGGGAGCGAGCCCTGATCGGCCTGCCGCAGGCTTACCGCGAACTGCGTCCGCTCGGTTTCGGGAGCTGCCGACTGATGCTGGCCATTCCTGACAGTTGGGAGTGGGAAGGCCCGCAGCAGCTCCAGGGCCTGCGCATCGCCACCAGCTATCCCTCCGTGCTGCGGCAATGGCTGCAGGCGCGGAGCATTGATGCGGCTGTGGTCGAGCTCTCCGGCTCCGTCGAGATCGCGCCGAAGCTCGGCACCGCGGACCTGATCTGCGATCTCGTCTCCAGTGGCGCCACGCTCGCCGCCAACCAGTTGAAGCCCGTGGAAACCCTGCTGGACAGCGAAGCGGTGCTGGCCGGTCCGGCACGCGAGTTCGACGACGCCCGCGCAGGGCTCGCCGACATGTTGCTGCGCCGTCTCGACGGCGTGCTGAAGCTCAAGGACAGCAAGCTGCTGATGTTCCGCGCCGAGCGCGACACCGTGCCGGCATTGTCGCGGTTGCTGACCGACAGTGAGGGTCTGGTTACGCTGCCGAGTGGTGAGGACGGGCCGGTATCGCTGCAGGCGATGTGCCACGGCGCGGTCACTTGGCAGCGGTTGGAGGAGTTGCAGCGCGCCGGTGCGCAAGGCCTGATGGTGCTGTCGGTCGAGAGGTCGCTGGCATGACGGCGTCGCCCGCCCCACGGTACGACTGGGACACGCTGGACGAACCCGCGCGCGCCGCGTTGCTCGCCCGCCCGGTGCAGGCCGTCGCGCAGCGTACGCGCGATGCCGTGGCCGGTCTGCTCGCCGACGTGCAGGCACGCGGCGACGCGGCGTTGCGCGAGGTCACCGCGCGCTTCGACGGCGTGGAACTCGCTACCTTCGAAGTCAGCGAGGAAGAATTTTCCGCCGCGCACACCGCCGTGCCTGCCGGCCTGCGCCAGGCAATGCAGGAGGCCGCCGAGCGCATAGAGGCCTTCCATCGCGCCGGTATGGCGCAACCCTACGCGGTGGAAACTGCGCCGGGCGTGGTCTGCGAACGGATGATCCGGCCGATCCCGCGCGTCGGGTTGTATGTCCCCGCGGGCAGTGCACCGTTGCCGTCGACCGCCCTGATGCTGGGCGTGCCGTCGCGCCTGGCCGGCTGCCGCGAGGTCGTGCTGTGCACGCCGCCACGCAAGGATGGCACCGCCGATCCCGCCGTGCTGGTGGCCGCGCAGCTGACCGGTGTGCGCCGCGTATTCAAGCTGGGTGGCGCGCAGGCGATCGCCGCGATGGCATTCGGCACGGACAGCGTGCCGAAGTGCGACAAGCTGTTCGGTCCCGGCAACAGCTACGTGACCGAAGCCAAGCAGCAGGTCGCGCGGTCCGGCGCCGCTGCCATCGACATGCCGGCGGGCCCGTCGGAGGTGTTGGTGATCGCCGATGCCGGCGCGGAGGCGGCGTTCGTCGCGGCCGACCTGCTGTCGCAGGCCGAGCATGGCCCCGATTCGCAGGTGTTGCTGCTGAGCGATGACGAAACGCTGATCGCGCGCGTGCAGGACGAACTGGCCACGCAGCTTGCCGCACTCGACCGGGTCAACATCGCACGACAGGCATTGTCGGCGTCGCGCCTGATCAAGGTCGCCACGCTGGACGACGCGTTCGCCATCAGCAATCGCTACGCGCCGGAGCACCTGATCGTCGCGCTGCGCGAACCGCGCGCATGGCTGGACAAGGTGGAGGCAGCCGGTTCGGTGTTCCTTGGTGACTACACGCCGGAAGCGTTGGGTGATTATTGCAGTGGCACCAACCACGTGCTGCCCACCAGCGGCGCGGCGCGCGCGTACAGCGGCGTCAGTGTTGCAAGCTTCCAGAACTTCGTCAGCGTGCAGTCGGCCAGCCAGGCAGGCATCGCCGCCATCGGCGAGTGCGCATTGACGCTCGCGCGTGCCGAGGGCCTGGACGCACACGCCAACGCCGTCGCGCTGCGCCTGCGCAAGGCGGCCGCATGAGCAGCGTTTTGCCCCTTGTGCGTCCAGACCTGCGCGATTTCGCGGGCTACAAGTCGGCCCGCAGCGAAGCCCTGCGTGGCGAGGTGTGGCTGAACGCCAACGAATCGCCGTGGACCAATCCGGCCGACGGGCAGGGTCGCAGCCGCCGCTATCCGGATCCGCAGCCACCGGCACTACGCGCGCGTCTGGCGCAGCTCTACGACGTGGCTCCGGAGCAACTGCTGGTCGGGCGCGGCAGCGACGAGGCCATCGACCTGCTGGTGCGTGCGCTGTGCGTGCCCGGGCGGGACGCCATCGTGGTGACGCCGCCGGTGTTCGGCATGTACGTGGTCTGCGCACGCCTGCAGGGAGCACGCATCATCGAAGTGCCGCTGGTCGATGACGACGCCGGTTTCGTCGCCGATCTCGACGCCATCCGCGAGGCGGCGCTCGGTCAGGGGGCCAAGCTGGTGTTCCTGTGCTCGCCATCGAATCCGGCGGGTTCGGCCATCCCGCTGGACGGCATAAAGGCCCTGGCGCACGCGCTGGAAGGCCATGCGCTGGTGGTGGTGGACGAGGCCTACGGCGAATTCGCCGACGGCGCGTCCGCGACGACGCTGCTGGGTGCGCACGCCAACGTCGCCGTGTTGCGTACGTTGTCGAAAGCGCATGCCCTGGCCGCCGCGCGCATCGGCGTGGTCATCGGTGGCGCGGAACTGGTCGCCGTGCTGCAGCGCTGCCAGGCACCGTATCCGGTGCCGACGCCGTGTGCCGACCTCGCGCTGGAAGGCCTGTCCGATACGGCGCTGCAGCAGACGCGGGAACGCGTGGCTGTCGTGCGTCGTGAGCGCGAACGGCTGCTGTATGCGCTCGCGCGGATACCCGGCGTACGCCGCGTTTATCCTTCGCAGGGAAACTATCTGCTGGTGCGCTTCGACGATCCCGAAGGCGCTTTCCGTGCGCTGCTCGCCGCCGGCGTGGTGGTGCGCGACCAGCGCGCCGCGCCGCAGTTGGACGACGCATTGCGCATCACCATCGGCTCGCCGGAACAGAACGACCGCGTGCTGTCGGCCCTGAACACGAATCCCACGCCATGACACCCATCCTCTTCATCGACCGCGACGGCACCCTGATCGAGGAACCCGAGGATTTCCAGATCGATGCCTACGAGAAGCTTCGCTTCGTCGCCGGGGTCGTTCCGGCGCTGCTGAAGCTGCGCGACGCGGGCTACCAGTTCGTGATGGTCAGCAACCAGGACGGTCTGGGTTCGGAGCAGTACCCGCGCGCCTCGTTCGAAGGGCCGCACGCGCTGATGATGCAGGTCTTCGAAAGCCAGGGCATCCGCTTCCGCGACGTACTGATCGACGAAAGCTGGCCGCACGAGAACAAGCCGACGCGCAAGCCGGGTATCGGTTTGATGGTCCCCTATCTGCGGGACCGCAGCATCGACTGGGCGCGGTCGGGCATGGTGGGCGACCGGCCGACCGACATCCAGTTCGCCGACAATCTGAAGATCCGCGGCTTCCAGCTGAAGACCGCGCAGTTCGGCGGCGAGTGGGACTGGGCCGGCATCGCGCATGAACTGGCGGATGCGCCACGGCGTGCAGTGGTCCAGCGCAACACCAGGGAAACCAGGATCCGTGTCGAGGTGGACCTCGACCGTGTGGCGGAGCCCGTCGCGAAGACCGGCCTGCCGTTCTTCGATCACATGCTGGAGCAGATCGGCAAGCACGGCGGTTTCGCACTGGACGTGCGCGCCGATGGCGACCTGCACATAGACGAGCACCACACCGTCGAGGACACCGGCCTCGCGCTTGGGCAGGCGCTGAAAGAGGCGCTGGGCGACAAGCGCGGCATCGGCCGCTACGGTTTCACCCTGCCGATGGACGAGACGCTGGCGAGCGCCGCGCTCGACTTCAGCGGTCGGCCGTACTTTGTCTTCAATGGTGAATTCCGGCGCGAACGCGTCGGTGACCTGCCGACCGAACTCGTACCGCATTTCTTCCGTTCGCTATGCGACGCATCCGGCCTCAATCTCAACCTGAGGGTGGAAGGCGACAACGACCACCACAAGGTCGAGGCCAGCTTCAAGGCGCTGGCACGCGCGTTGCGCCAGGCGGTGAAGCGCGAGGGCGCCGAACTGCCGTCGACCAAGGGGGCCCTGTGACGAAGGTGGTCCTGGTCGATGCCGGTGGCTCCAATATCGGCTCGGTGCGATATGCGTTGCAGCGCCTCGGCGTGGAAGCGGAACTTACCGGCGACGTGGCGACGATCCGCGCTGCGGACCGGGTGATCCTGCCCGGCGTGGGCGCCGCCGCCGTGTGCATGGCGCGCCTGCAGGAACTGGACCTGGTCGACGTGCTGCGCACGCTGGACAAGCCGCTGCTGGGTGTCTGCGTCGGCGTGCAGCTGTTGTTCGCGCATTCCGAGGAGGAGGACACCCCCTGCCTGGGCTTGCTGCCGGGACGCGTACGCAAGTTGCGCGCCGCACCCGGCATCCGCGTACCGCACATGGGCTGGAATACCCTGCAGCGGCGACGCGGCGGCTCGCTGGTGGAAGGCATCGCTGACGGCGACCACGCCTACTTCGTCCACAGCTATGCCGCAGCCGTCGACGATGACTGCCTGTGCAGCAGCGAGCACGGCCACGCGTTCGCTGCGGTGGTGCAGCGGGGCAATGTGGCCGGCGCCCAGTTCCATCCCGAGCGCTCGGGTGCCGTCGGCGCACGGTTGCTGAAGAACTTCATCGAGTACGGACTGCAATGACAGGTTTCACCGTTTATCCCGCCATCGACGTGCGCGATGGCCGCGTCGTGCGGCTGGCGCAGGGCGACTATGCAC
This sequence comes from Pseudoxanthomonas sp. 3HH-4, assembly GCF_006716465.1. GTDB lineage: Bacteria > Pseudomonadota > Gammaproteobacteria > Xanthomonadales > Xanthomonadaceae > Pseudoxanthomonas_A. Next base: position 177,279 of record NZ_VFPB01000004.1, read on the forward strand.
GCGAAACACGCTATGAAGGCACGCCACTGGAGGTCGCGCAGCGCTACGCCACGCAGGGTGCCGAATGGCTGCACCTGGTCGATCTGGACGCGGCGCGTGCCGGCGGCTACACGCTTGCGCCGTTGCTGGGCGAAATCGCGCGCACGACCTCGTTGAAGGTGCAGACGGGCGGTGGTGTGCGCGGGCGCGACGATGTGGCGCGGATCCTCGATGCAGGCGCGGAACGTGTCGTCATCGGTTCGTTGTCGGTCCGCGACCCGGATGCCGTCGTGGCGTGGCTGGCCGAGTTCGGCAGCGAGCGCATCACCGTGGCGCTGGATACGCGACGCGACGACGACGGAACGTGGCGTCTGCCGGTGCATGGCTGGACGGAGACGGCATCCGGGACGCTGGACGACCTTGCCTTGCGCTACGCGGGCGCCGGCCTGCGCCACCTGCTGTGCACCGACATCGCCCGCGACGGCATGCTGAGCGGGCCCAACCTCGACCTGTACGCCCACCTGCGTACCACCGTGCCAGGGTTGGCTGTGCAGGCGTCGGGCGGCGTGAGCGCGGTGGCGGATGTCATCGAAGCACGCGAAGCGGGTTGCGCCGGCATCGTGCTCGGGCGTGCGTTGCTTGAAGGCCGCTTCGCCTTGCCGGAAGCGCTGGCATGCTGAGCCGGCGCATCATTCCCTGCCTGGACGTGCGCGAAGGCCGGGTGGTCAAGGGTGTGAAGTTCCGGGACCACGTCGACATGGGTGACATCGCGGAGCTGGCGCTGCGCTACCGCGACGAAGGTGCGGACGAACTGGTGTTCTACGACATCAGCGCCAGTCCGGAAGGACGTTCGGTGGACTATGCCTGGATCGAGCGCGTGTCGCGGTTGCTGGACATTCCGTTCTGCGTGGCGGGCGGCATCCGGGACGTGGAGACCGCCCGCCGCGTGTTGTACAGCGGGGCCGACAAGGTGTCGGTCAACACGCCCGCACTTGAGCGTCCGGACCTGATCGGCGAGCTGGCACAGGCGTTCGGCGTGCAGTGCGTGGTGGTCGGCGTGGATTCCATCCTTGAAGCGGACGGCGAATGGCGCGTGCGCCGCTACACCGGCGACCCGTCGAAGATGCAGGGTGCCGGCTTGCGCACGCTGGACTGGGTTGTGCAGGCACAGCGCCTGGGAGCTGGCGAGATCGTGTTGAACTGCATGGACCAGGACGGTGTGCGGCGGGGCTACGACCTGACGCAGTTGCAGGCGGTTCGCACGGTCTGCGAAGTGCCGCTCATTGCCTCGGGTGGGGCGGGCGAGCTTGAGCATTTCGCCGACGTATTCCGGCACGCGGATGTGGACGGCGCATTGGCCGCCAGCGTCTTCCACAGCGGACACATCCGCATTCCCGTATTGAAGCGGGCACTGGCGCAACAAGGCATCGAGGTGAGACGTGGCGACTGACAACCGGCAACCGGCGTTCGACCCCGCCGGCCTGGACTGGAACAAGGGCGACGGGCTGCTGCCCGTCATCGTGCAGGATGCTGCGACGCTGCGCGTGCTGATGCTGGGCTACATGAACCGCGAAGCGCTGCAGACGACGCTCGCCAGCGGGCGCGTGACCTTCTTCAGTCGCAGCAAGCAGCGGCTGTGGACCAAGGGAGAGAGCTCCGGCCACGTGCTGGAACTGGTGGCTGTCGAAGCCGACTGCGACGACGACACGCTGCTGGTCCTCGCGCACCCGCAGGGGCCCACCTGCCACCTGCAGCGCGCCAGCTGCTTCCCGTCGGCACCGTCCGCATTCCTGTCGGAACTGGATGCCCTCGTCGCGCAGCGCGAGCGTGAACGGCCAGCGGACAGCTACACCACGCGCTTGTTCGAGGCTGGCGTCCGCCGCATCGCGCAGAAGGTGGGCGAGGAGGGCGTGGAAACAGCGTTGGCGGCCGTGGCGCAGGACGAAACCGCGCTGCTCGGCGAAAGTGCCGACCTGCTGTACCACCTGACCGCCCTGCTGCGCGCACGCGGCCTGTCGCTGGCCGATGCCGTCGACGTGCTGCGCCAACGCCACGCGTCCACGTGAGCTTCCCCCGCACCTTGTAAGAGCGACGTAAGTCGCGACCGTGGATCTGGATCAAACGCGATGGTCCATCGTCGGTATCGCTTGCAGCACATCTCCATGGTGATCCAGCCGTGCGGTCGCGACTTACGTCGCTCCTACAACGGCAATGCTGTTGCTGCGCCATAATCTCCCGGTCTTCCGGCTGGAGTCGCCATGCGCGCTTCGTTGATCGCCCTCGTCCTGGCACTGCTGACGGTCCCCGCCCATGCACTGCCGCCGCCCTGCAACTGGGGACAGGTGTACGAGGATCGCAACGGCAACGGCGCCCGCGATGCGGGGGAACCGGGCTTGCCGGGCATCAAAGTGTCCAACGGCATCGACATCGCGATCACGGATGCGCGGGGCGAATACAGCCTCGGCTACGTGGACGGGCGCACGCTCTTCATCATCAAACCGGCTGGCTACGATCTGGCGGTGCGACCGGACGGCTTGCCGGCCCGCTGGCGCAACCTGCAGTACCACGCCGGGCCAACGCTGAAGTACGGCGGCATACCGCAGCGCCAGCCCGACTGCACGCACTTCGGGCTTCGTCCGCAGGCAGCGACGAAGGACGGCGCACTCGACGTACTGCTGTTCGCCGACAGCCAGACGTCTTCGGCGAAGGACGTGGACTACTACTGGCGCGACATCGTGCAGCCGCTGGTCGGCAGGCACGGCGCCGCGCTGGGCCTGACCCTGGGCGACGTGACCAACGACGACCTGTCGCTCTACCCGCAGATACTGCGCACGACGATGAGCCTGCAGGTGCCATGGCTGTTCATTCCGGGCAACCACGACCTCGACTTCGATGCCGCCGGCGATGAGGATTCGCTGCGCACGTTCCGCCATCACCTTGGGCCGGACACGTTCGCCTGGGAGGAAGAGGCGGCGACGTTCATCGGCCTGGATGACGTGATCTACCAGCCAGGTCAGACGCCGTCGTACTTCGGCGGGCTGCGCGCGGACCAGTTCGCCTTCCTGCAGGCCTACCTGCCGACGGTGCGCAAGGACCGGCTTCTGGTGATCGGCGTGCACATCCCGTTCTACGAGCCGGGAGCACGCGGCTTCCGTCGGGAAGATCGCGAGCGCCTCTTCGCGATGTTGAAGGATTTCCCGCACGTGCTGCTGCTCAGTGGGCATACCCATACCCAGCGACACTGGTACCACGACGCTTCCTCCGGTTGGCACGGCCTCCGGCCGCTGCATGAGTACAACGTCGGCGCGACTTGCGGCGCCTACTGGTCGGGTGTCAAGGATGCCGACGGCATTCCCGACACGACGATGGCCGACGGTACGCCCAATGGCTACGCGCGGTTGCGCGTGCACGCGGGCGGCGAGTACGCGCTGTCGTGGCATCCGGCGCGCGGTGCGGACGACAGCGGCATCGGCCTGCACGCGCCGCGTGTGCTGCGCAAGGGCGCGTATCCGGCGTGGGGCGTGTTCGCCAATGTCTACATGGGGGATGCGGAGACCCGTGTGGAATACCGCGTCGACGGCGGCGAGTGGAGGCCGATGAAGCGGGTCGAACAACCCGATCCGCGCCTGCTGCTGGAGAACATGCGCGACGACACGGCTGATGCCTTGCGTGGCTATGACCGATCGCCGGAAGCCGAAGCTTCCCAGCACCTGTGGCGCGGCGCGCTGCCCACTGACCTGGTTGAAGGCGAGCATGCGGTCGAGGTGCGCGCCTTCGACCGCTGGCGTGGCGAACAATCGGCCCGCACGTCGTATCGCCTGCAGGTGGGAGAGCCCTGATCATGGCCGCGACGGAACTTCCCATCGAGCACTTCGTGGACGCCGCCGCGTGGGAGCACTGGCTGGAGCGCCATGCCACGTCCGAAGGCGTGTGGCTCAGGATCGCGAAGAAGGACTCGGGCATTGCGTCGGTGAGCTATGCGGAAGCGCTTGACGTGGCGCTGTGCCATGGCTGGATCGATGGGCAGAAGAAGGGTTTCGACGCGCAGTGCTTCCTGCAGCGTTTCACGCCGCGTCGTTCGCGCAGCACGTGGTCCAAGATCAACGTCGCCAAGATCGAGGTACTGGTCGCGGCAGGACGGATGCGGCCGGCGGGCATGCGCGAAGTCGAGGCGGCCAAGGCCGATGGTCGCTGGGATGCGGCCTACGACGGCGCCAGATCGATGGACGTGCCGGCCGAACTCGCCCAGGCGTTGGCGAAGAATCGCAAGGCCAAGGCCTTCTTCGACGCACTCGACAGGACCAACCGGTATGCCGTGTGTTGGCGCGTGCAGACCGCTGTGAAGCTCGAAACGAAACGGGCGCGGGTGGAGAAACTGGTCGCTATGCTGGCGCGCGGTGAGAAGATCCACGCCTGACGCCTTGAACGAAAACGCCTCCCGATGGGAGGCGTTCCATGTCCTTGCGGGCGAGCGGAGGCTGGCGGGCGAGGCATGCGTGGCTGGCTGGCGTTGGCTGGCTTGCGACGTGCGCGCAGTCTAGGGAAACACATCCCGACATGCGGAAACGCGAATCGCTCTCATCAACGCGAACGGCTCGCATGCACGCTGAGCCACGCACCGATCATGAGCAATGCGATCGCCACGGCTTGTATCCAATGCGCCTGCGCGCGCCCCGACGCCACCAGCAGCAAGGTCGACAGCAATGGCGCCAGATAGGACAGACTGCCCAGCAAGGCGATATCGCCGCGCTTGGTGCCGTGGTCCCACATCCAGAACGCGGCACCCACCGGGCCGATGCCCATGAGCACCAGCACGGCCCACTGGCTTGCGGTGGGAGTGATCGTCTCCTCGCCCAGCAGGTGCGCGATGGCGCCCAGCACCGCGACGCCCGTGCAGGCCACGGTGATCGCCGCGCTGGGCACCTCGGCGTGGCGTCGGTTGAGTACCGAATACAGTGACCAGATCAACGCCGCGCCCAACGCGGCAACATAGCCGGGGACATGCAATGGCTCGATCTGCAGGCTGCGCCCGCGGGTCACCAGCAGTACCGCCGCGATCAGGCCCAGGCCGGTGCCCAGCCACTGGCCGGGACGCACGGAGACACCACCGAACAGGCCTGCGAACACCACGATCAGCAGCGGCCACAGGTAGTTGAGCAGATTGGCTTCCACGGCCGGTGCGCGCTTCAGCGCGATGAAGTAGAGCGCGTGATAGCCGAACAGGGCGAGCGTGGACAGCGCGAATGCGGGCAGCGGCTGGCGCAGTTCGCGCCAACCTGCGCTGCCGCGCACGCCTGCGCGCAGAAGTCCCAGTACGGCGGCGATGCCGAAGCCGATGGCCAGCACCTGGAAAGGCGGCAGGTTGCCCGTCGCCGTCGTCAACAATGCCAGCGACGCCCACAGCAGGATCGCGACCAGCCCCGCCAGGGTGGCACGGCGCTGCGAAGCGGTGTCGATCACGCGATGGGCAGCTCGATGTCAGCGAAGGAGTCGACACGCACGTGGCCACGTGCCGCGTCGCCTTCGCGCGGCGTGGGGTAGTCGTCCAGCCGGTCGATCAGGCACGTCTGCAGGCCGGCATCGCGCGCGGCATCCAGTTCTTCCACGACGTCGGACAGGAACAGGATGTCCCCGGGTGGCACACCGATGCGATCGGCGATGGCCCGGTAACTGGCTGCCTCGCGCTTGCCGCCCATTTCGGTATCGAACCAGCCCGAGAACATCGGCGACAGGTCGCCAGCGTCACTGTGACCGAAGAACAGTTTCTGTGCCGGCACCGAACCGGATGAATAGACGTAGAGCGGGTAACCCTGTGCATGCCAGTTGCGCAACGCGGGTGCGGCATCGGGGTAGATGTGGGCGGTGAAATCCGCATCGCGGTAGCCGGCTTCCCAGACCAGGCCCTGCAGTGCCTTCAGCGCGGTGTGCTTGCGATCCTGGTCGATCCAGCCCTGCAGCGTTTCCACGATGACGTCATCGCTGCAGATGCTGCCGTGCTCGGTGGCCACGACATCCAGCCAGCGACGCACCTCCGGGTCGTCGCCGTGCTCGCGCACGAAGCCGGGCAGGGCGCGGCGCGCGTACGGGAACAGCACGTCCTTCACGAACGAGATGCTGCTGGTGGTGCCTTCGATGTCGGTGAGGATGGCGGAAACGGGCATGGCGATCTTCAAGGTTGCTGTAGAGCGGAGCTCGCTCCTCTGCTGGTGTTCGGGGCACGGTCGTGCAGCCGGGCAAGCCCGGGCCGCATGATCGATCAATGCCCGTCGGTCAGGCCTTCGTAGCGTGGGAACTGCTGCGCCAAAGTAGTGCCGGTGAAGTGGCCGACCCAGCCGTCCGGTTCGGTGAAGAAGCGGATCGCGACGAAACTCGGCTCCGGCCCCATGTCGAACCAGTGCAGCGTGCTGTCGGGCACGCCGATCAGGTCGTCCTGCACGCATTCGATTTCATAGACCTTGTCGCCCACGTGCAGCGTGAACAGGCCCGAGCCCGCGACAAAGAAGCGCACCTCGTCTTCCTTGTGGTAGTGCTCGTCCAGGAACTTGGCGCGCATCGCCTCGCGCTGCGGGTTGTCCGGCGCGATGCTGACGACGTCGACGGTCTTGAAGCCGCGCTCGGCGACCAGCCGGTCGATGTCGGCGCGGTAGGCGTCGATCACGTCTTCCGGCGGCGCGCCGGGTTCGATCGCCTTGGTCGCCTTCCAGCGTTCGAAGGTCACGCCGAGCTTCTTCAGCTCGGTGGCGATGAAGTCGGGATCGTAACTGGCGAACTCCGGCGTGGCCGGGTCGGATTCGCTGAAGATGCGCAGACGGCTCATGGCGGTATGGCGTGAGGCGACGGGGTGGGGCCGCTAGGGTACCAGACCGGTCCGCGTGGCCTGGTGGGAAACGGAACGCCCGGATAACCGCCGGGTATCAGCGGCGGCAGCCCAGCTTGCGCAGCTCCAGTTCGGCCGCGAACAGGAACTCGAACGCCTCCAGGTGGCGGCGGGCCTCGGCCATCGTGCGGCCCCAGGCGTAGAGGCCGTGTCCGTCGATCAGGTAGCCCCACAGCGGCTGGTTGTCGAGCAGCGCGTCCACCTGGGCGGCCAGCGTGGGCATGTCCTGGGTGTTGGCGAACACAGGCACGTCGATGGCCATCTCGTGCGTGCTGTTGCCGTGGAAGGCCTTCAGCAGTTCGAAGCCTTCCAGGCGGACGTGCCCGGCGCCGGCGAACAGCCGCGACGCCACCGTCTGCACCAGCGAATGCGTGTGCAGCACGCAGCCGATCTCGGGGTAGCGGCGGTACAACTGCGTATGCAGCAGCGTCTCGGCTGATGGGCGGTGGTCGCTGCCGACGGCCTTGCCCTCGAAGTCCACTACCATGATGTCCGCCTCCACCAGCCGACCCTTGTCGCGGCCGGAGACGGTGATGGCGGCATGCCGTTCGTCCAGGCGCTGCGAGAAGTTGCTGCTGGTGGCCGGCGTCCAGCCCAGCTGCGACAGCTCGCGCACGTTGGAGATGATGGACTGCGCGCGGTCGCGCAGCAGGTCGGCGTCGTAGGGCAGGGCGTTCATGCCGCGCATTCTAGCGGAACCGCCTTGCCGGTCCTGCACGTGGATTGATCCTGCTCAATGCGCGCGTCGGTCCGATGTCCAAGACTGCAGACTTCTTCCCGCAGGTGCCCAGCCAGATGAGCCACGATGCCTCCCGCCGCCGTTTCCTGACCACCACCCTGACCGCCGCCGCCGTGGCGCCCTTGGCCTGGCACGCGATGCGCGCCGATGCCGCCGCGCCCGCCACCCTCCCCAAGCTGGCAGCCGACAATCCGACCGCCAAGGCGCTGGCCTACAGCGAGAATGCCGCGACCGTGAAGCACCCCAAGCACAAGGCGGGCGACCACTGCGCCAACTGCAATTTCTTCAAGGCGCCTGCCACGCAGGCCTATGGTCCGTGCACGCTGTTTCCAAAGAACTCGGTGGCCGCAAAGGGCTGGTGCAGTGCCTGGGCCAAGAAACCCTGACCCCGTGTGCATCCGGTGTGCAGAAAAAAAGCGCGGCAGGGCCGCGCTTTTTTAATGCTGCCACCGATGCAGGTAGGTTCAGCGCTGGCCGCGCAGGCGGCTGTGGCGATATCCGTACAGGAAATAGATCAGGAAACCCACTGCGGTCCAGACCGCCATCAGCATCCAGTTGTGGGCCGTCATCGCCGACAGCAAGGCCATGCAGCTCAGCACGCCGAGCGAGCAGATCAGCCAGGCGGCGGGAATGCGGAACGGACGCGGGAGGTCGGGCTGGGTACGGCGCAGGACCAGCACGCCGATGCAGACCGAGGCGAAGGCGATCAGCGTGCCCATCGAGGTCAGTTCGCCCAGCACATCGAGCGGGAACAGCGCCGCCAGAAGGGCGATGCCGATGCCGGTGATCACGGTGTTGATGTGCGGCGTGCGGTATTCGGGGTGGATCTTGGTGAACACCGGCGGCAGCAGGCCGTCGCGACCCATGATCATGAAGATGCGCGGTTGGCCGATGATCATCACCAGCACCACCGAGGACAGGCCGATCAGGGCGCCGATCTCCACCGTGACCCGCAGCCAGCCCAGTTCCGGATGGGCCGCAACCGCAGTCACGACAGGTTCGGCCGTGCCCAGGGCCGTGTAGGGCACCAGGCCCGTCATCACCGCCGCCATGGCGATGTACAGCACGGTGCAGATGGCCAGCGAGGCCAGCATGCCGACGGGAAGATCCTTCTGCGGGCGATGCGATTCCTGCGCCGCCACCGAGACCGCCTCGAAGCCGATGTAGGCGAAGAACACCATCGCCGCGCCGCGCAACACGCCATCCCAGCCGAACTTGCCGGGGCCTTCGTTGGCGGGGATGAAGGGCTGCCAGTTGGAAGGGTCGACGTACTTCCAGCCGGCGATGATGACCAGCACGATCAGGCCGGTCTTCAGCACCACCATCGCCATGTTCATGGCCGACGACTTGCGGATGCCCACGTAGCACAACCAGGTCAGCAGCAGCACGATGACGGCGGCCGGGACGTTGGCGATGGCACCGGTCGGGCGAAGCTGCGCATCCAGTGGTGCGCTGACGAACGCCTTGGGCAGGAAGATGTCGAAGTGTTCGAGCAGGCTGAGGAAATAGCCGGTCCAGCTGACCGCGACCGCCGACGCTGACACGCCGTACTCGAGGACCAGCATCCACCCGATGAACCACGCGGTGAGTTCGCCCAGCGTGGCGTAAGTGTAGGTGTAGGCGCTGCCGGAGACCGGCACCATCGCAGCGAACTCCGCGTAGGCCAGCGCGCAGAAGGTGCAGCAGATCGCCGCCAGTACGAACGACAGCATGATCGCCGGCCCGGCGTGGTTGGCCGCCGCCTGTCCGGTGATGACGAAGATACCGCCACCGATCACTGCACCGATGCCGAGCGCGGTCAGACCCCAGGGGCCAAGCGTACGGCGCAGGCTGAGCCCTTCGGCTTCTTGATGGGCGGCATGGGGGTGCTTGGTGGCGAGGAGCTGTCGGAGCATCGTGCGTGTTCCTGGAACGGGTTCGATGAGGTCAACCAAAAAGGCCGGCGGTGCGTCCGCCGGCCTTGAAGGGGATCAGGCCTTCTGCCTGAGTTTGCTGTTCCGGAAGCCGTAGGCGAAATAGATCAGCTGGCCCAGCACGGTCCAGGCCACGAAGATCTGCCAGTGCTCCATGAACGACTGCAGGAACAGGAACAGGCAGGCGAGCACGCCCACCGGGCAGATCAGCCAGAACATCGGCACGCGGAACGGCCGGTTGAGGTCAGGACGGGTGAAGCGCAGCACCAGCACGCCGAGGCACACCGTGGCGAAGGCCAGCAGCGTCCCCATCGACACCAGTTCGCCGAGCACGCTGAGTGGCATGAAGCCGGCGAGCAGGCAGGCCAGCACGCCGACGATGATCGTGCCGACGTAGGGCGTATGGAACTTCGGATGCACCTTGCCGAACAGGCGTGGCAGCAGTCCGTCCCGGGACATCGAATAGAAGATGCGCGGCTGTGCCATCAGCATGACCAGGATCACCGACGACAGGCCGGCAATGGCGCCGATCTCCACCGCGGTCTTGAGCCAGCCCACGCTGGCCCCGGGATCGGCCTTGAGGACCTCTTCCAGTGCCGTGGCCACCGGCTTGGCGGTGCCCAGCAGGGTGTAGTGGGTCATGCCGGTCAGCACCGCGCAGACAGCGATGTAGATGACGGTGCAGATGGCCAGCGAGCCGAGGATGCCCTTGGGCATGTCGCGTTGCGGGTTCTTGGCTTCGCCGGCGGCGGTGGAGACCGCGTCGAAGCCGATGTAAGCGAAGAACACGATGGTCGCCGCGCGGAACACGCCGTCCATGCCGAACTGGCCGGGGCCGGTGTTCTCGGGAATGAAAGGAGTCCAGTTCGCCGGGTCGATGTACTGGATGCCAAAGCCGAGGAAGGCCGCGATCACGACCACCTTGATCGCGACGATGATCGAGTTGACGAAGGCGGACTGGGTGATGCCGACGTAGCACAGGCCACTGACCGCAGCGACGATCAGCACCGCAGGCAGGTTGATGATGCCTGCGGTGGCGACGAATCCGCCATTGGCCCACGTGATCGGCGCTGTCGCCAACTGCTCGGGAAAGGGCACGCCCAACGTGCCGGTGAGGAAGCTCACCAGGTAGCCCGACCAGCCCACCGCGACGGTGGACGATGCGAACAGGTATTCCAGCACCAAGCACCAGCCGATGAACCAGGCCACGGCCTCGCCCAGGGTGGCGTAGGAGTACGAATACGCGCTGCCGGACACCGGCATCATCGAGGCGAACTCGGCGTAGCAGAGGCCGGCCATGGCGCAGGCGAAGCCCGCAATCACGAAGCTCAGCATGATGGCGGGGCCGGCGTGGTTGGCGGCGGCCTGGCCGGTCAGCACGAAGATGCCTGCACCGATGACTGCGCCCACGCCCAGCAGCACGAGGTGTTTGGCGGTCAGGGTCCGCTTCAGACTGCTTTCGCCGTCCAGGCTGCCTTCGAAAGGTTCACCGGCATCGATATGTCCTGCCGGTGCGACCGGCTTGACCCTGAACAGAGCTTTGAGCATTCGCAGCGTCCCCTTGCAAGACTGGATGCCGGCGGAAAGACCCGCCAGGCGGTGGCAACTGTCATGGGGAGGCGCCCCCACGGAAGGCCGTACCTTGCCAAAGCGAGCGGGGGATCACAAGCGCGGTTGCAGCATGCCGGGCGATAATCACGACACCACCGACCTGCCCGCAAGGAAAAAACACGCCGTGTCAGTCGCTTACACTGCCCTTCGCGCACATCTGGCCGATTACGGACACCGCTGGCCCGACGAACAGGCGGTGGTCGCGCAGTTTCTCGAGCTGCTGGACGATCCGGCCAACCCGCTGCTCCGCGAGCGCCTGGAAGGGCATCTCACGGGCGGCGCCTGGCTGGTCAGCGCCGATGGCCAACGCACGCTGCTGACCCACCACCGCAAGCTGGGCCGATGGCTGCAACTGGGCGGCCATGCCGACGGTGACGAGGACATGGCGCGCGTGGCACTGAAGGAAGCCGAGGAAGAATCCGGGCTGTCCGACCTGTCCGTGGAAGGCGGCATCTTCGACCTTGACCGCCACTGGATTCCCGAACGCAAGGACGTGCCGGGCCACTGGCACTACGACATACGTTACGTGGTGCGTGCCAACGGCAGCGAGGATTACGTGGTCAGCGAGGAGTCGCTGGACCTGGCGTGGCGCGAGATCGCACCCATCGCCGATGAGACCGACGAGTCCCTCAGCCGCATGGCCCGCAAATGGCTGGCGTGCAACACGGCGTAGGGTAGGCCCTGGCCCACCGCACCGCGGATATCAATACAGGACGCGCACCCGCAACGTGCCGTCGATCGCTGCCATCGCATCGCGCAGGCTGGCCGTCTGTTCCTCATCGGCGGTGACGTCGATGACCACGTAGCCGACTTTCGGGTCGGTACGCAGGAACTGGCCGTCGATGTTGATGCCGCGGTCGCGGAAGATGTCGTTGATCTGCGACAGCACGCCCGGCACGTTGCGATGGATGTGCAGGATGCGACGGCTGCCTTCGTGGCCGGGCAGGGTGACTTCGGGGAAGTTCACCGCCGACAGCGTGCTGCCGTTGTCGCTGTAGCGCACCAGCTTGGCAGCCACTTCCACGCCGATATTGTCCTGCGCCTCCAGCGTGCTGCCGCCCACGTGCGGGGTCAGGATCACGTTGTCCAGCCCGCGCAACGGCGACTCGAAGGCATCCGCATTGCCCTTGGGTTCCACCGGGAACACGTCCACCGCCGCACCGCCGACCTTGCCGGATTTCAGCGCCTCCGCCAGCGCGTCGATGTCCACCACCGTGCCGCGCGACGCGTTGATCAGGTGTGCGCCTGGCTTCATCCGGGCGATCTGCGCCGCGCCGAACATGTCTTTCGTCGCGGCCGTCTCGGGCACGTGCAGCGTGACCACGTCGCTGAGCTCCAGCAGGTCGTCCAGGCTGACGGCGGCGCGTGCGTTGCCCAGCGACAGCTTGGTCTCGATGTCGTGGAAGAGCACCTGCATGCCCAGCGATTCGGCCAGCACGCCCACTTGGGTGCCGATATGGCCGTAACCGATGATGCCCAGTGTCTTGCCGCGCACCTCATGACTGCCGGCAGCGGATTTGCTCCAGCCACCGCGGTGGCATTCGGCGTTCTTCTGCGGGATGCCGCGCATCAGCAGGATGGCCTGCGCAATGACCAGTTCCGCCACGCTGCGGGTGTTCGAATAAGGGGCGTTGAATACCGGAATGCCGGCCAGTTCCGCCGCGTCCAGGTCCACTTGGTTGGTGCCGATGCAGAAGCAGCCGACGGCGATCAGACGGCGTGCCTGGGCCAGCACATCATCGGTCAGGTGGCTGCGCGAGCGGATGCCGACGATGTGCGCCTCGGCGATGCGGCGCTTCAGTTCGTCTTCCGGCAGCGACTTCTCGTGGTACTCGATCTGCGTATAGCCCGCCGCGCGGAACGTCTCCACGGCGGTCTGGCTGACCCCTTCCAGCAACAGCACGCGGATGTCCTGCTTCGGGTACGAGGTCTTCTTGATCGACATTGCCGGAAAGGTCGCAGCGGAGGGGGAAGGGGCGTCACTATGCCAGATGGAGCGTTGGGATGGTGCGGTGCGGAACGGAAAGCTTGGTTGCTGTTTTCCGGCTTGGTTGCCGCTGAAACGAAGCGCGTGATCGGCTGGACGCCGCAGGGCATCACTGGCACGCTGGGCGCCCCCTGAAGTCCTGTCAGAGCAATGACCGATCCGCGCCTGGAAGCCCTGCTGCACGCCGTTCCGGCGCTGCGCCTGAAAACCGATCCCGCCGACCTCGAACACTATGGCCGCGACTGGACCCGGCGCTGGACGCCGGCACCGTTGGCGATTGCGTTGCCTGCCACGGTCGAGGACGTGCAGGCCGTCGTGCGTTGGGCGAACGGGCATCACGTGGCCATCGTGCCCTCGGGCGGACGTACCGGCCTGTCCGGTGGCGCAGTGGCTGCGAACGGCGAACTCGTGCTCAGCCTGGAGCGCATGAACCAGGCATTGGACTTCAATGCCGTCGACCGCACGCTGACGGTGCAGGCCGGCATGCCACTGGAGGCCGTGCACAACGCCGCGCGCGAGCATGGCCTGGTGTACCCGGTGGATTTCGCCTCGCGGGGCTCGTGCGCCATCGCCGGCACCATCGCGACCAACGCGGGCGGCATCCGCGTGATCCGTTACGGCAATACGCGCGAATGGATCGCCGGCCTGAAGGTGGTCACCGGCGCCGGCGACGTGCTGGAGCTCAACAAGGCGCTGATCAAGAACTCCAGCGGCTACGACCTGCGCCATCTGTTCATCGGGTCGGAGGGCACGCTGGGCGTGGTGGTGGAAGCCACCGTGCGCCTGACCGATCCGCCGCCGCCGACGAACGTCATGCTGCTGGCGCTGCCGTCGTTCGATGTGCTGATGCAGGTGTTCGCCGCGTTCCGCGAGCGGCTGCAACTGGAAGCTTTCGAATTCTTCACCGACCGCGCGCTGCAGCATGTGCTGGCGCATGGCGCGCAGAAGCCGTTCGATGAGGTGCATCCGTATTACGTGGTCACCGAGTTCGCGATCGGTGACGAGGCGAGGGAAGCCGCGGCAATGGCGGCCTTCGAGGCCTGTATGGAGCAGGGCTGGGTCAGCGATGGCGTGATCAGCCAGTCCGATGCCCAGGCCGCACAGCTGTGGCGCCTGCGCGAAGGCATCACCGAAGCGCTGGCCCGCTACGTGCCGTACAAGAACGACGTGTCGGTGCGCATTTCCGCCATGCCGGCGTTCCTGGCCGAGACCCAGGCCCTGCTGGGCGAGGCGTACCCGCAGTTCGATGTGGTGTGGTTCGGCCATATCGGCGACGGCAACCTGCACATCAACGTGCTGAAGCCCGACGGCATGGAGAACGCGGAGTTCGTCACCCAGTGCGAGCAGGTCACCACGCTGCTGGCGGCCTCGCTGAAGCGCCACCACGGCAGCATCTCGGCCGAGCACGGCATCGGCCTGGTGAAGAAAGGATATCTGGAGAGCACGCGCAGCGCCGAAGAGATCTCGGTAATGCGAGGCATCAAGCGCGTACTGGATCCGAACGGCCTGATGAACCCGGGCAAGCTGTTCGACACGTGACGCGGATTCATCCAGTCATCGCTGATTGCAGGTAGTCTTGGCGCGCCGCGATGCGCGCGGTATCCGTTCATTCCCTGGAAGTGTCCATGCACCGAATTTTCCTGGCTGGCGTCTTGCTGGCGTTCTCCGTCCCGGCGCTGGCCGGCAGCTTCGCCGGCAGTTCCGCCGGTGCTTCCTCGGCAGGCTCATCCGCCTCGTCCGACAGCTCGTCCGGCGATGACAAGATCGTCGTGCAGGCGCGCGAGGACGCCGCCAGTTTTGTCGCCAGCAACGGCCGCATCCGTGGCGCGCAACTCGAGGCCGCGCTGCGCCACCTGCGCGAGAAGGACGAAGCCGCACGCAAGGCCAGCGACATGCAGTTGGCGCAGGCCATCCTGGCCCGCTGATGCCCCCGCGTCGGCCCCGCGGCCGGCGCTTCGTCGCGCTGCTCGCATGGGCCTGGCTGGGACCGGCGACCGCGCTCGACATCGACTCCGCGCGTCTCGGCCCCGATGACATCGTCGCGACGCAAGCGCTGGTCGACGATGTTCTGCCGCGCCTGCCGCAGGTATGGCGTGACGGATTGCCGTCCGATCTCGTCCTGCAATGGCGCGACGATCTTCCCGCGCATGTGGCCGGTCGACGGGTCGGTGATCGCATCCTGTTGCCGCGCCACCTGTTGCAGGCATGGCAGGCGCGCGATGGCATGCCGGCGGACGATGCTTCGTTGCGCGCCGTCCGTCGCGCGCTGGTGCACGAACTGGCTCACAGCTATGACCGGGCGCAGCGCGACATCCTGTCCGACGATCCGCGCCTGCGAGATCTCGCGGGATGGCAGCGCAGCGTGTTCTCCATCGCGGGGCGTCGTTCGCGCAACGATTTCGCCGCACGGGTGCCTGATCCGTACGAGTTGGAGCGTCCGTCCGAATTCGTGGCGGTGAACCTCGAGCATTTCGTGCTCGATGCCACCTACGGCTGCCGGCGCCCGGCCCTGCATCGTCACTTTGCGATGCACTTCCGGATGCCGATGACGACGGAGGCATGCGCGCCCGGATTGCCGTTCCTGGATGTGGATGCCGAGGCCGGCGATGCCTCGCTGCTCGCGCTGGATCCGTCGCGCATCTACGCGGTCGACTATCTGCTGGCGGAGGGCAACACGCAGGCGATGAGCCGCTGGGGCCACAGCATGTTGCGATTGGTGGTCTGCGCGCCTGGTCGCGCACCGGGGCCCGAGTGCCGCTTCGACCTGGCCCATCATCGCGTGCTGTCGTTCCGCGCGTTCGTGGGCGACGTGCAGATCTCCGGGTGGCGCGGCCTGACCGGCTCGTATCCGTCGCGCCTGTTCCTGCTGCCGCTGGACCAGGTGATCGAGGAGTACACCCGGGTGGAACTGCGCGGGCTGCAGTCCATTCCGCTGCAGCTCGATCAGGGTGAAATCGCGTCCCTGGTCGAGCGGGCCGCCCAGCTTCACTGGAGCTATGACGGACGCTACTACTTCATCAGCAACAACTGCGCGGTGGAGACCTGGAAGCTGCTGCACGACAGCGTGCCACGACTGGCCCGGAAGCCGCTCGCCAGCATCACGCCCACGGGACTGCTGAAGAAGCTGGAGCGTCGCGGCATCGCCGATACCCGCGTGCTGGACGACGCAGGGCAGGCGCGACGACTCGGTTACTACTTCGAGCCGATGAGCGCGCGTTATGACGCCCTGTTCTCCGTGGCGCGCGAGGCGCTCGCGCTGCCGCAGCAGGACGTGCACGCCTGGCTGGCGCTGTCGCCTGCGGAACGCGCCACATGGCTGCCACAGGCCGACCTGCGTGCGAGCGCGGCGCTGCTGGTGCTGGAGAATGCGGCGCTCCGTCGCCAGCAACTGCTGCTGCGCGACGAACTGAAGCGACGCTACCTGGGCCGCGATGCGCCAGCCGATATCGCGCAGGCGCTGCAGGCGTTGCGCACATGGCTGGGCGATACCGGTTTCGCCAGTCGTCCCTCCGAACTGCTGCCGGAGGGCTATGGCCTTCCGCAGGCAGATGAGCGCGCGATCGCTGCGGAGGAAGCAAGAAGCCGCGCGGCACGCTTGCGCGAGCAGGATGGCGTGCTTCGCAGCGAACTGGAGCGATGGCTGCCTGCCGACCAGCGCAAGGTCCTGCAGGACATCGAAACAAATCTGGGAACGATCGGCGCGCGCCTGCGCACACTGCATGCGACAGGCGCGTCTTGACCGCGGGCCTCAGTCGGCGCGACCGCCGAACTCGCCCGTCGTCGTGTTGACCAGGATGCGCTCGCCGTTGGTGATGTACTCCGGCACCATGATCTCGATGCCGGTGTTGAGCTTGGCCGGCTTCGGGCGCTTGGTGGCCGTACCGCCCTTCAGCTCCGGCGGCGTCTCCACCACTTCCAGCGTCACGTGTTGCGGCAGCTGCAGCGCGACCGGCAGTTCGTCGATGACCTGCACATAGCAGCCGGTCAGGCCTTCGGTGATGTAGCCGGCATCATCGCCGATGACGTTGGCATCCAGCGTGTAGGGCGTGTAGTCCTCGTCGTCGAGGAAGACGAACGCATCGCCATCCATGTACGAGAACGTCGCCTGACGGCGCAGCAGTTCGACTTCCGGCAGGTTGTCATCGGCGTCGAAGCTGGCATCCAGTTTGTTGCCGCCCGGTACGCTGTACATGATGAAGCGGAAGCGCACGTTGCCGCCGCGGCCCTGCGGCGAGCTGCGCTCGATGTCGCGGATCTGGTACACGCCGCCGTTGTGTTCGACGACGTTGCCCTTCTTGATGTCGAAAGCTTTCATGGTGGTGATTTGCGATTGGTGATGGGTGATGGGGTGAGTCGGCGTGATCGTCCGGGAAGGCGGCTCTTGCGAATCACCACTCACGAGTGACGAATCACGGTCCTACTTCGGTGCGAGGCGCACGGCGCCATCCAGCCGGATGGTCTCGCCGTTGAGATACGTATTGCCCAGGATGTAGGCGACCAGGTCGGCGAACTCCTCGGGCCTGCCGAGGCGGGACGGGAAGGGGATCGAGGCGCTGAGCGACTGCTGCACGGCCTCCGGCATGCCATCGACCATCGGGGTCCAGAAGATGCCGGGGGCCACGGTCATCACGCGGATGCCGAAGCGCGACAGCTCGCGTGCCATCGGCAACGTCATGCCGACCACGCCGCCCTTCGAAGCCGAATACGCCGCCTGGCCGATCTGGCCTTCGTACGCCGCGACACTCGCCGTGTTGACGATCACGCCGCGTTCGCCTTCGGCGTTCGGCGCGTTGTGCTGCATCACGTCGGCGGCGGCCTTGGCCACGTTGAAGCTGCCCACCAGGTTGACCATCACCGTGGCCTGGAACGTCGACAGCGGCATGGGCGCCTCCTTGCCGAGCACGCGGCCGGCGCCGAGGATGCCGGCGCAGTTGATCGCCGCATTCAGGCCGCCGAGGAACTCCTTGGCTGTCGCCATGTTCGCCGCGACACCGGCCTCGTCGGTCACGTCGGTACGGAAATAGCGGACGTTGGCTTCGCCGAGCTCTGCGACCGCTGCGGCGCCTTTGTCGTCGTTGACATCGAACAGGGCCGCCTTGCCGCCGTGGGAGACAAGGTGGCGGGCAACGGCCAGTCCCAGGCCGGAAACGCCGCCGGTGATGACGGCGCGGGTGTCGGAAAGCTGCATGCGGCGAACCTGCTGCGGAAAAGTCGGCATTTTACGCGATGGCGGGTGTCTGGGAGCCCTGGGCTCCCTGTAGGAGCGACGTAAGTCGCGACCGGGAGGCGTCTGCACCATCGTCCTCCTTCGCAGGTCCGCAATGAATCGCCATGGTTCGCGCCTCGCTAAAGGGCATTGCCCGCCTTGGCTTCCGGTCGCGACTCACGTCGCTCCTACAAGGATTGCAGCCTCTCAGGCGTGCGCCCGCTCCAGCGGCGCGTCGGCAAGTCGGCGCGCGAATTCGTCCGGCGACAGGCCGGGCGCGAACAGGAATCCCTGGCCCACCGGAACCCCGAGGTTGAGCAGGAACTGGCGCTGCGCCTCGGATTCGACGCCCTCGGCGACCAGTCCCAGTCCCAGGCTGCGTGCGATCGCGGACACCGCCTGGCAGACGGCAACGTCGGACCGGTTGCTGGGCACGCCCTCGGTGAACAGCGGGCTGAGCTTCAGGCCGTGGATGGGCAGGCGGCGCAGATAGTTGAGCGCGCTGTAGCCCTCACCGAAATCGTCGATCGTCAGCACCACGCCCAGCTGCCGCAGGTCGGCGAAGGTGCGCAGCGTGGCGGGGGCGTCCTCGATCAGTACGCGTTCGGTGAACTCAAGCTCCAGCGCTGCGCCGGGCAGGTCGAACTCGGTGAGGATCGCGCGCACGCGATCGGCCAGGTCGTCACCGGCGAATTGCCGGTACGACACATTGACCGCCACGCGAACGATGCCCAGCCCCTGGTCGCGCCAGGCGGCCACCTGCCGGCACGCTTCGCGCAATACCCAACTGCCGATGCGCACGATGTCGCCGGTCGTTTCCGCATGGCTGATGAACACGTCCGGACGCAGTTCGCCCAGCTGGTGGTTCTGCCAGCGGATCAGCGCTTCGCCGGCGATGATGCGGCCGTTGCGCAGGTCCACCTGCGGTTGGTAGACCAGTCGGAACTCCTCGTTGTCCACCGCGCGTCGCAGCTGCGTCTCGATCTGCAGACGGTCCTGCTGCCGCTGCGCCAGTTCCTGGGTGAAGCTCTGCCAGCCATTGCGCGCGCGGTGCTTGCTGTCGTACATCGCGATGTCGGCGTTCTGGATCAGCTGTTGCGGGCGCAGGCCGTCGCCGGGTGCGATGGCCAGTCCGATGCTGGCGGTGATGGCGAACTCGTCCTTGCCGAAGCGGAAGGCGTCCGCGAACGCGCCGAGTACGGCGTGCGCCAGTTGTTCCGGCAGGTGCGGGTTCTGGCCGGCATCGCAGATCACAAGGAATTCGTCGCCGCCAAAGCGGGCGATCATGCCGTCGGTGCCCACCGCGCCGCGAATGCGGTCCGAGGCTTGCACCAGCAGCTCGTCGCCTGCGTTATGGCCCAGCACATCGTTGACCATCTTGAAACGGTCGAGGTCGATGTAGAGCACGGCGGCGCGCGCGCGCTCCGGATCGGCCAGGCGCGCGCCGAGCTCGGTCAGCACGGCATCACGGTTCATCAGCCCGGTCAGCGGATCGGTGCGCGCCTGGATGCGCAGCATCTCCTCGGCCTGCTTGTCCTGCGAGATGTCCTGCATGGTGCCGGTCACGCGCGATGCCCCCGGATCGCCAGGTTCGGCATCACCGATCACCCGGATCCAGAACGGGTGGCCATCGGCCTGCGTGCCCTGGAGTTCCAGGTCGAAGCCCTTGCCGCCGGCGGTGATCAGATCCAGCGCGCCACGCAGGCGCCGACGATCCGCTTCGCGCAGGCACGACAGCATGTCGTCCAGCGTGACCAGCGTGCGCGCGGCACCCAGGATGCGCTGTGCTTCGTCGGTCAGGTACATCCGGTCGCGGCCGATGTCCCATTCCCAGCCGCCGATATGGGCGAGTGATTGCGCGCGGTCGAACAGCGCACTGTCGCGCTTGAGTTCCGTCACGTCGCTGAAAAGCGTGGTGACCTGGGCGGGCACGCTGGCGCCCGGCGCGAACTGCGGCACCGAGGTGGCGGTCAGCCAGAGCAGTTGCTTCTTCTGGCGGTGATACAGGCCCAGCAGGACGCTTTCGACCATCTGGCCGCTGTCCAGGGCACGTTGCGCGGGCAATTCATGGCGAGCCATCTCGCGGCCGTGCTCGTCGACGACATGCCAGCGTTCCAGGGCGAGTTCCTGGTCGACGCGCTGGTCCTCGCGGATCCCGAAGATGCGCATCGCGGCGCCGTTGCAGTACTGCACCTGCATCTCGCGGTTGTGCACCACGATGCCCTTGTCCAGCGTTTCCATGAGTTCGCGGTAGCGCATCTCGGCCAGCCGCCGGCTGCTGATGTCACGTGCCACCGCGACGATGCTCTTGCGCCCGTCGAAACTGATGTTGGCCGAATGGACTTCCACCGGGAAGCGGGTGCCGTCCCCGCGCATGTTGGTGACCTCGATGACATAGGTCACGCCGCGATTCAGGGTTTCCCAGACCGGCACCAGGTGGTCTCGCGGAAGATCGGGATTGAGCACGTTGATGTTGCGCCCGACGATCTC
The DNA here is from genome assembly GCF_006716465.1 of Pseudoxanthomonas sp. 3HH-4. Classification (GTDB taxonomy): domain Bacteria; phylum Pseudomonadota; class Gammaproteobacteria; order Xanthomonadales; family Xanthomonadaceae; genus Pseudoxanthomonas_A. Next base: position 198,081 of record NZ_VFPB01000004.1, read on the forward strand.
TTCGCGCGGCCGCTTGTAGGCCAGCATGCCGGCCTTGTTGAGGTCCAGGATGGTGCCGTCTTCGGCGAGGATGCTGACCGGGTCGGGCACGGCATCGAACAGGTTGCGGTAGCGCGACCGCTCCGTATCGGCCTCGTGCTGCTTGGCCAGCAACGCCGCGCCGGCTTGCCGGAGCAGGGCCGCCGTGGCGCTGTCGGCACCCTCGACGGCAGCCGCGCGCTCCAGTGCCGCGGCCAGCGCCACCACGTCGACGTCGCTGACCGGGCCTGTGTTCATGCGGCCGCCAGGGCCTTGCCGACGCGGCTGCCGGTCTCGCGGCCGAGGCGTGCCGCCAGCCACCGGCCCGTGTCGGCCAGTGCATCCAGGTCCACCCCCGTGCGCAGGCCCTGGCCATGCAGCAGGTAGACCACGTCCTCGCTGGCCACGTTGCCGCTCGCGCCCTTGGCGTAAGGGCAGCCGCCCGCGCCGGAGACGGCGGCGTCCACCACGCGCACGCCTTCGTCGAGGCAGGCGAGGATGTTCGCGAGCGCCTGCCCGTAGGTGTCATGGAAATGCACGGCCAACGCGGACATGGGCAGTTCCGCCGCCACGGCTTTCAGCATGCCGGCGGCCTTGCGCGGCGTGCCCACGCCGATGGTGTCGCCCAGCGATATCTCGTAGCAACCCATCGCGTGCAGCTGCCTGGCCACCCGCACCACGTCTGCCACGGGTACGTCGCCCTGGTAGGGGCAGCCCAGCACGGTGGACACATAACCGCGCACCTTCACGCCATCGGCGGCCGCACGCTCGAGGACGGGACGGAAGCGTTCGATGGATTCATCGATGGACGCATTGATGTTCTTGCGGTTGAAGGCCTCGGACGCTGCGGTGAACACCGCCACTTCCTCCACGCCGACCGCACGTGCGCGGTCATAGCCTTTCTCGTTCGGCACCAGCACGGGGTAGGCGATCCCGGGCCTGCGCCGGATGGCGGTGAAGACCTCCGCCGCGTCGGCCAGCTGGGGAACCCATTGCGGGCTGACGAAGCTGGTGGCTTCGATATTCAGCAGGCCGGTGGCGGACAGACGGTCGATGAGTTCCACCTTGTCGGCCGTCGAGACGAGCGTTTTCTCGTTCTGCAGGCCATCGCGCGGGCCGACCTCCACGATCCTGACGAAGTCGCCGTCGGCAGTGGGCAGGGGCAGGGAAGGGGTCACGGTTTCATCCCATCGTCCGCGCGCCGCATGCGCAATGTCTTGTTGCCGCCATCGAAGGCATCGAACAGTTCCGGATGGGCGCGCAACAAGTCGCGCAACTGTTCGGGACGACCTTCGAACAGGTAGGTGCTGGCATCGGTCTCGCGGGCCTTCAATGTGCCCTGTTGCACCCGCTGCATGATGGCCACCGTGTCGAGCATCGCGATCTGCAGGGTATCGTCGCGGATGCGGTATTTCAGCAGCGTGACAGCGCTGGCCGGCATGCCCTTGGGGGTGGGGGGCGCTGTCTTCCCGGTGGCGAACAGTCCCTCCAGTTCCTTGAAGCCGAGTGCCAGATAACGTTCTCCGTCGATCTCGAAACCCAGTGCTTCGAAGCCTGGTTCGTCGGTGCGGCCGTTGTCGCGCAGGCGCACGTGGCAACGGGTGTCCACCTGGGCGTAGTCGTCCTTGCCCAGTGGCACCTTGTCCTGCGGGCTGTCGGCAAGCGGAACCCACCGACCTACCAGAGCGGGATCGCAGGTCAACGGTGCAGGCGGCCGCTCGAACATCACGCAGCCGGCCAGCATGAAGGTCGTCAACAGCAGGGTGATCGTCGTGCGCAGGGGCGCCATGGAAGGGCTCACTCCAGCGTCACGAGCAACGTGTCGGCTTCGATGAAGTCGCCGGCACTGGCGCGCACCTCGGCCACCACGCCGTCGCGCGGAGCCTTCACCGCCAGTTCCATCTTCATCGCCTCCATCACGAGCAACTCCTGTCCGGCTTTGACCGTATCCCCTAGCTGCGCCTTGACCAGCACCACGCGCCCCGGCATGGGTGCGACGATCCTGCCGCCCGTTTCGACGCCCGCCGCGGCCACGCGACGGTAAACCGGTACCGTCTCCACCGTGGCCCGGCGCTCCCCATCATGCAGCGTCAGGCGCGTGCCATGGCGCAGGACGCGGAATCGCCGCGCCTCTCCCTGGATACGCAAACCGAGGAGATCGCCGGTCAGCGTGGCGCCTTCCACCTGGTACGTGATGCCGCCCATGAGGATGCGGTAAGTCCCCGCATGCCCATGGCCCGAAGCCTCCCAGGTCTCATCGCGATGCTGGAATGCCAAGGGTCGCGCGCCTGCATGTCCCAGCCGCCATCCGTCGCCGACGGCCCAGGGCGAACCCGGGTCGGGGGACTGGGGCGCAGCTTGGCGCGCATCCGCCTCCTGCTGGAGCAGCGCTGCGACGGCGATCGCCACCTGCTGCGAGGCATCCAGGTCCGCGGCGGGCATGAACTCGTCCAGATGCCGGTCCAGGTAGCCGGTGTCGATGCGGCCTTCGACGATGGCGGGATGGTGGACCAGTCGTTCCAGGAAACCGATGTTCGATTTCGGCCCGACGATCTCGCACTCGGCCAGGGCTGCACGCAGGCGCGCGAGGGCCTCGGTGCGGTCCGCGCCCCAGACGATCAGCTTGGCGATCATCGGGTCGTAGAAGATGGTCACCGTGTCACCTTCGATCACGCCCGCGTCGAGGCGGACCTGCGCCGAGGGTGCCGGCAGGACCAGCTTTTCCAGACGGCCCGAGCCGGGCAGGAATCCTGCCTCGGGATCCTCGGCATACAGGCGCACTTCGATGGCGTGACCGTGTTGCGCGATGGCGTCCTGCGCGAGCGGCAAGGGTTCGCCGGCCGCAACGCGCAACTGCCACTCCACCAGGTCCTGCCCGGTGACGAACTCGGTAACGGGGTGCTCCACCTGCAGGCGCGTGTTGATCTCCATGAAATAGAACTGGCCGTCGGGATCGACGATGAACTCGACGGTGCCGGCGTTGACGTAGTCGATGGCCTGCGCCGCCTTCACCGCGGCATCGCCCATTGCCGCGCGCAGTTCGGGCGTCAGAAAGGGCGAGGGCGATTCCTCCAGCACCTTCTGGTAGCGGCGCTGCGCGGAGCATTCGCGTTCGCTGAGGTGCAGCGTGTGGTCATGCGCGTCGGCGAATACCTGGATCTCGATATGACGCGGCGACTGCACGTAGCGTTCCAGCAGCACGCGGTCGCGACCGAAGGCATTGGCCGCTTCGCGCTGGCAGCTTTCCAGCTGTGCGATGAAATCCTCCAGCCCATGCACGATGCGCATGCCTTTGCCGCCGCCACCGTGCGCGGCCTTGATCATCAGCGGGAAGCCGATGCGCGCGGCCTCGCGCGACAGCGTGTTCGGCGACTGGTCCTCGCCCGTGTAACCCGGCACCACCGGTACCCCGGCGGCGTCCATCAGGTCCTTCGCGCCGGCCTTGCTGCCCATCTTGCGCATGGAGGCGCCCGAGGGGCCGATGAACACCATGCCCGCGGCGGCGACCGCATCGGCGAAGTCGGCGTTCTCGGACAGGAAGCCGTAGCCGGGGTGGATGGCCTGGGCGCCGCTGCTCCTGGCCACCTCGATGATCGCATCGCCCCGCAGGTAGCTCTCCTGGGGTCGCGGGCCGCCGATCGGATAGGCCTCGTCGGCCTGGCGCACATGCTGCGCATCGGCGTCGGCCTCCGAGTACACGGCGACAGTGCGGATGCCCAGCCGGCGGCAGGTGCGGATGACGCGGCAGGCGATCTCGCCGCGGTTGGCGATCAGGATCTTGGAGAACATCAGGGGCGGGCATCCGGGGGAAGGTGGCAGACGGCTTCGATGTTGTTCCCGTCCGGGTCGATGACGAAAGCGCCGTAGTAGTTGGGGTGGTAGTGCAGCCGCAGGCCAGGAGCACCGTTGTCCTGTGCACCGGCGGCGAGGGCGGCCGCATGGAAGGCATCCACTTGGGCACGCGACTGGGCGATGAAGGCGACATGCAGGCGACGCGATGGCGTACCGCTGCCGTCGCCGTTGCTTACCCAGAAGTGGGGACGGCCGGGCGGGCCGAAGCCGCACCCCTCGTAGCTGCCCGTCATCTCCCGGGTCACCTCCATCACCACGCCATAGCCGAGTGGCGCCAGTACCTGTGAGTAGAACGCCCGGCTGCGGGCATAGTCGCTGACATCGAATCCCAGGTGGTCGATCATGTCGCTACTCCTTGTTGGCCCACGCGGGTGCGCGCTTGTCGAGGAAGGCGGACAGGCCTTCCTGGCCTTCGCTGGAAACGCGCAACATCGCGATCAGGTCCGCGTTGTCGGCATCCATCCGGTCGCGGTCGGACGAAGCGGCCACGCGCGCGACCAAGTGCTTCGCACCTGCCGCCGCATGTGGCCCCGCCTTCAGCAGCAACGCGAGCTGTCGCTCCACGGCCTCATCCAGCTGCGTTGCCGGCACCACCTGATGCAGCAACCCGATCTGCAGCGCGGTGGATGCATCGAAGATCTCCGCAGTGGCGAACCATCGCCGCGCCTGCCGGGCACCGATGGCGGCGATGACGTATGGCGAGATCACCGCCGGCAACAGGCCCAACTTGCTTTCGGTCAGGCCGAACTTCGCTTCGGGCACGCCTATGGCGATGTCGCAGCACGCTACCAGGCCGACGCCGCCGCCAAAGGCGGCACCCTGTACGCGCGCAATGGTCGGCTTGGGCAGTTCGTCCAGCGTGCGCATCAGGCGGGCGAGGGCAAGGGCATCCTCGCGGTTGGCCGCCTCGCTGGCGGTGGCCATGCCACGCATCCAGTTCAGGTCTGCGCCGGCGGAGAACGAGGCGCCGCTGCCTTCCAGCACGACGGCGCGAATGTCGGATTCAGCACCGACCTGTTCGAGCGTGGCGGTCAGCGTGGCGATCAGGCCTGCATCGAAGGCGTTGTGGAGGCTCGGGCGGTCCAGCCGGATGCGCGCCACGGCGCCAGAGCGCTCCAGTACGAGGGGATGTTCCTGTGGTGCTGCCGCCATGCCTGCCGTTCCCTGCGAAGTCGCTGAATGATAGCGGCACAGTGCGTTGCGACCTTCCTGCACTGCGGCGATGCTACAATGAGAATAGTTCGCATTTGAGAGCCTGGCGTGATCCTGACAGAACTGCCTTCGCGTACCCCCGCCATCGTCGACACCGTCGAGGACCACGGCCCGCAGGACAACATCGCCCGTCGCCTGCGCGAACTGGGCTTCGTCAACGGCGAGGAGGTCGAAGTGGTCGCGATGGGTCCTATGGGCGCCGAGCCGTTGCTGGTGCAGGTCGGTTTCACCCGGTTCGCGCTGCGCCGCTCCGAAGCAGCCCGCGTCCGATTGCGCAACGGAGCCGCGTCATGAGCGCCGCCGAGGCATCGACGCTGCGGCTGGCACTGGTCGGCAATCCGAACTGCGGCAAGACCGCATTGTTCAACCAGTTGACCGGCAGCCGGCAGAAGGTCGCCAACTACGCCGGCGTCACCGTCGAGCGCAAGGAAGGCCGGCTGCATTCGTCGGCGTCGGGGCGCAGCTACGCGGTGCTGGATCTGCCGGGTGCCTACAGCCTGCACGCCGCCAGCCTGGACGAAGCCGTCACCCGCGACGTCTGCCGCGGCTTCTATCCCGGCGAACCGGCACCGGATGTGCTGGTCTGCGTGGTGGATGCCACCAACCTGCGCCTACACCTGCGCTTCGCGCTGGAAGTGCGCGAACTCGGCAAGCCGATGATCCTGGCGGTCAACATGATGGATGCCGCGCAGCGACGCGGCATCGCCATCGACCTGGCGGCGCTGGAACGCGAACTCGGCGTGCCGGTGGTCGAAACCATCGCGGTGAAGCATGGCGGTGCGCGTGCGCTGATCGAGCGCATCGACGCCGTCGCCGCACAGCCGCACGAACCCCGCACGTACCTGGCGGAAGGCGCCGACCTGCACGCGGAAACACGTCGCCTGCTGTCGCTCGCGGTCGCCATGCCTACGCGGACGGCGAAGATCGACGACGCGTTGGATCGCTGGTTGCTGCATCCGGTGTTCGGACTGCTGGCTTTGATCGTGGTGATGTTCCTGATCTTCCAGGCGGTGTATGCCTGGGCGACGCCGATGATGGACATGATCGAAGCGGGCACGGGCTGGTTGGGCGAACAGGCAGGCGGCCTGCTTCCCGAAGGGCCGCTCAACAGCCTGCTGGTCGACGGCATCATCGGTGGTCTGGGTGGCGTGGTCGTGTTCCTGCCGCAGATCCTGATCCTGTTCGCCTTCATCCTGGCACTGGAAGAAAGCGGCTACCTGCCCCGCGCGGCGTTCCTGCTGGACCGCATGATGGCATCGGCCGGCCTGTCGGGCCGCTCCTTCATTCCGCTGCTGTCGAGCTTCGCATGCGCCATCCCCGGCATCATGGCCACGCGCAGCATCCAGGACCCGCGCGACCGTTTGGCGACGATCCTGGTCGCACCGCTGATGACGTGCTCGGCGCGCCTGCCGGTGTACGCACTGCTGATCGGTGCATTCGTGCCGGACGAGAAGGTGGGCATCTTCAACCAGCAGGGCCTGGTGCTGTTCGGCCTGTACGCAGCAGGCATCCTCAGTGCGTTGCTGGTGTCATGGGTGATGAAGAAGTGGCGCCGCGACAAGGGCGAGCACGCGCTGTTGCTGGAACTGCCTTCCTACCGCATTCCGCACCCGCGCGACCTGCTCATCGGCCTGTACGAGCGCGCGATGATCTTCCTCAAGCGCGTCGGCGGCATCATCCTGGCGCTGACCATCCTGCTGTGGTTCCTGCTGAACTTCCCGGCGCCGCCGGAAGGCGCAATGGGCCCCGCGATCGATTACAGCTTCGCTGGCCGCATCGGTCATGCGATGGCGGTGTTCTTCGCGCCGCTGGGCTTCAACTGGCAGATCTGCATCGCATTGATCCCTGGCCTGGCCGCACGTGAAGTGGCGGTCGCCTCGCTGGCCACGATATATGCCCTGTCGGCGGCCGACGATGAGGCGGCCATCCAGGCGTTGACGCCCGTGATCAGCGACGGCTGGTCGCTGGCCACCGCGTTGTCGCTGCTGGTGTGGTTCATCTACGCGCCGATGTGCATCTCGACGCTCGCCACCATCAAGCGCGAGACCAACTCGTGGAAGCAGATGGGCTTTGCCACGTTCTACCTGTTCGCGCTGGCCTACCTCGCCTCGCTGGTGACTTACCAGGTCGCCAAGGCACTGGGTGCGGGCTGAGCCATGGACGCATCTCTCGCCCTGCAATACGCCATCATCGCCGTCGCGGTGGTGGTCAGCGCGTGGGTGGTGGTGAAGAAGCAGTTCCCCGGACCGCTGCGCAAGGTGCGTATCGCGCTGGCGCTGCCTTTGTTGCACGAGGGGCGAGCGAGCTGGCAGCACGCGTTGGGGCGGTGGATCGCACCGGCCGGCAGCCTGGTGAACGGACGGATCGCCGGCAACGACTGCGGAGGTTGCGACGGCTGCGGTTGACCCGGGGGTTCAACCGTAACGGATCGCCAGCCCCGCGATTCCCAGTCCCACGAATACCGTGAACGACGCGATCGTCGTCCAGCGGTTGCCGGTGGCGGCGGCTATGCTGATCCGGTGGCGCGTAGCGTAGGCCCAGTCGAAGACGGTCATGCCGATGGCGGCGCCTGCCAACGCGAGAAGCCACGGTGAGGGCAGGTCGGGCATGGGCAGCGCACGCACGAGCCAGCTCGTGCCGATCCCGAAACGCAGTGCATCGAAGAACTGGCGGAAATGGAGCAGCGCAGCGGGAAGCACGAGCGCGAACGCCAACGCCGGCAGCTGTGGCAGCGACCAGGCCGCCAGCAAACCGGCCACGGCCAGCCAGACCGGCATCAGTGCGATCCACGGCGAATGCATCGTCGCAGGCCGTTCACGCAGTGCCCACAGCGCGCGCATCGCGTGCCAGATGCACAGCATGCCGGCGACCGCGACGAAGGTCAGGCCCATCATGCGCTGCTGGCGTTCGGGCGCGAGCTCGCTCACCGCGCACAGCCCGGCGATGGCCAAGGTCGCGAACGCGGCGGTGAGTACCACGGTCGCCCAGCGCCAGGGGCCGGCATAGAAAGGGTCGGCAATGCGTTCGAAAAAGGCTTGCTGCCGACCATCCAGGCCCGGCACGTCGTCGCCGTAATCCGCCGTCAGTCGTCGCGACAGGCGCGCTGCGCGGAAGGCAAAGCCAGGCACGCAGGCAAGGACCAGCGCGAGCGGCCATCCAAAGGCGCGCTTCAGCTGCCGGATCGTCAGCGGCCGGTCCTCGTCGAAGGCATCGGCGTTCTCAGTGGACACCGCCTGCAACACCTGCTGGCGTCGTTCCACCCACTCGGGCGGTGTGAAGCCGAAGAAGTCCGCGAGGACGGCCATGGTCCCCGGTCGCACCTGGACCTTTTCGTAGGCGATGCTCTCGAAGATGGCCTGTCCGATGCGGTGTTTCACGTCCAGGGCGTACAACGCCGGATGGTGTTCGAGGTAGTGGCGGAATGCCGAAGGCAGGTCTCCCCCGGCATGGGCGATCAACTCCTCGCGCAGCGCGGCTTCGTCGATCCGCGGTGGGGCAGGTTCGTCCGGGCGCGCGTCGGAATGTCCCCTGTGCAGCGGCATGTGTGATGTGGCATCCGGCGCCGTTACCTCCAGCGATGGGAGCGTGATGTGCGCATCTTCGGAGGCTACCTCAAGCGCCTGCTCGCGTTGCAGTGCCAGCGCTTCCTGGTAGGCCTCGTGCAAGCGCTGGAACCCCGCCGGATCCTCGTCCGGCCGCGTGGTCTTCAGCAGGCGTGCATAGGCGCGCTTGATGGCGCGCTCATCAGCGTCTTCATCGATGTCCAGCAGGGCATACGGCCAGTCACTCACCCTTGGGCCTCGATGCTCTCCAGCATCCGCGCGAAATCGGCGCGGTGTTCGCGGATCTGTAGGGGATCCTGGCCGTCCAGTGTCGTGCGGAAGCGCACCAGCGCGTCCTGCAGGTCGCGGCGCGCCCAGAGCAGTTCCTCGTACAGGCGCTCGGCGCGGGCGATCACCAGGAGATTTTCCTGCTGGTCGCGGGGATGCACCTTCAGTTCGGACAGCGCGGCCAGGCGCTGGCGGATCTCGTCCTGGGTCAGCACGCCGGGGTTCTGCTGCAGGACCACCTCATGGGTCTGGCCGGTGGCCACGATGGTGGCTTCCACCTGCAGCAGCCCGTTGACGTCGTAGGTGAAGCGGATGTCCACGGGGTTCTCGTGCGCGGCGCGCGCCGGTACCTTCACCGAAACGGTACCCAGCTTGACGTTGTTCTCCACGCGCGGGCTCTCGCCTTGGTAGATATTGAACTCGACCTGCGTCTGCTGGTCGCGCATCGGCTGGTAGCGTTCGACCCGGCTGACCGGCACCGTCGCGTTGCGGTGGATGATCGGGGAGAACAGGCCGGTGGTGACCTGCCCGTGTCCGTCGTCCTGCGCGGTGTCCACACCGAGCGAGTGGGGACACACGTCGGTGAGGATGATCTCTTCCAGCGATTCGTCGCGCGCCTTCATGCCAGCCGCGACCGCAGCGCCCAGCGCGATCGCCTCGTCCGGGTTGATGTGCCGCAATGGCAGGCGACCGAACATGCGCGAGACCAACCGCGCGGTCAGTGGCATCCGCGATGCGCCGCCGACCAGGACGATGTCATCCAACTGGCCCGGCGCCAGGCGGGCGTCACGCATGGCGCGCTCCAGCGGCGCGCGCATGCGCTGCACCAGCGGCTCGCACAGGCGCGAAAATCCCGCCTCGTCGATCTGCCAACGCCGCGACTCGCCGCCCAGCAGAATCTCGACGTCGACGGGGCCGCCGGACGTGTTCGACAGTTCACGCTTGGCCGACTCCAGCCGGCGCCTCAGCAGGGCATCTTCGCTGGCCGTCAGTTTTTTTGCTTCGACCTTGAGTTCGCGCAGGCAGGCATCGCGCAGCGCGGAAAGGAAATCCTCGCCGCCGAGGAAGTTGTCGCCGGCACTGGCATGGACCTCCATCACGCCATCGAACATTTCCAGGATCGAGACATCGAACGTGCCGCCGCCCAGGTCGAAGACCAGGAAGCGCCCACCACCGTCGCGCTGCTGCAGACCGTAGGCCATGGCGGCGGCGGTCGGCTCGTTGATGAGCCGTTCGACCTTGATACCGGCCAGTTCGCCAGCGATGCGGGTGGCCTTGCGCTGCGCGTCACCGAAGTACGCCGGCACGCTGATCACGGCCTCGGTGACGGATGCGCCGAAATGGCTTTCCGCATCCGCGACGAGCGCACGCAGGACCAGGGCCGAGAGTTCTTCCGGACGCAGTGCGTGCTTCCCCAAGCGCGTGACGCGGTTGGTGCCCATCCAGCGCTTGAAGCTGGCGACGCTGCGCTCCGGATGGGTGATCAGTCGGTCCACCGCCGGCCGGCCCACGATCAGCGTGTCGTCCGCATCCACGCTGATCACGGAAGGCGTGAGCAGCTCGCCCAGTGCATTCGGTATCAGGACCGGGCCATCCGGTCCGTGATAGCCAATCAGCGAATGCGTGGTCCCCAGATCGATGCCGACGATCATCCAGCCCCCTGCTGGCATCCATGTCGGTGTCGAGTGTAGCCGGGCGGTCGCGTTCCCGGGAGGGGTTCAGTGGCGCGTCTTGCGAGCCGCTTTGCCCGCCGCCGGGTTGAGTTCCACCGACAGCACGAAGCTGCGCTGCTCGTGCGGCTGCATCGCGCCGACGCCGACGACCTGGCGGGTGACTTCCTCCCCACGGTCGTTGCGGATGGACAGCACCACGCTGTATTCCCACGCAGCGCCCTCGGCGGGCGGCTGCAGCGTGCCTTCGATCCGCAGCGGCGTCAGCGCGGGCGTGGCCTGGGCACCTGCGCCGGGTTCGAAGCGCAGGTGGTGGCGGCAGCCCGGGCAGACAGCCGCGCTCTCCAGGATGGTCGCCTTGCAGTGCGGGCAGGTGCGGGTGGCGCCGGCACTGCCTGGGCGGGGTTGGCTCATGCCGCGGCGCCGGGCTCCGTGCCGTTGTCCTTGCCCTTGCCGCCCTTGGCCGGTTCATCCCAGCCGAAGTCGGCCTGGCCTCGCATGCGGGACCCCGCAGCCACCGTGAGCGATCCCGACTTCACGTCACCGATCAGTACGCCCGATGCCAGCAGTTCGACGCGTGCGGCAGACTCGATGTTGCCTTCCAGCTCGCCCGCGATGGTGACCTTCTTCGCCCGCACGCCACCATTGAGCTTGGCGCCGGTTTCGATGGTGAGGTCGCCTTGCACGTTCACGTCGCCCTTGAAACGGCCTGCGATGCGGATGTGGCCGGTGCCTTCGATCTTGCCCTCGATGGTGAGGTCGGCGGCGATCAGCGATTCCTTCAGCGCCTCCTGGGGTGCGCTGCGTTCAACCGGACGCGTGCCCGGCGGTGCGGTGACGGCGGGCGAGAAATCGGCCGCCGTGGCAGTGTCGCGCACGGGGAGGGTGGTGGGTTCCGGCGGCAGGTTGCCGCCCTCTTTCTTCGCGGGGCCTTGGTCTTTCCAGATGGACATGCAGGGGATGCTCCGGGTGGCAGGGACTCCGGACTATCGCCGCCTGTCCGCGCGCGCGCTGTGACCTGCACAGCCGATTGGCGGCGTGGCGCATCCGGAGCGTGCACGGTTCACCCTGGAGTCGGGCTTGTGCACGCGGCGCTCACAACAATGAAGAGGGCGCGGGCTGGGCACGCGCCTGGCGCTACATCCGGAACACGCCGAACTTCGCCGGCTCTATCGGCGCGTTGAGAGAGGCCGAGATGCCCAGCCCCAACACCCGGCGCGTATCGGCAGGGTCGATGATGCCGTCATCCCACAGGCGCGCAGTGGCGTACCACGGGCTGCCCTGGGATTCGTACTGCTCGCGGATCGGCGCCTTGAATGCGTCCTCTTCGTCCGGGCTCCACGATTTGCCCGCGGCCTCGATGCCGTCGCGCTTCACCGTCGCCAGCACGCTCGCCGCCTGTTCGCCGCCCATCACGCTGATGCGCGCATTCGGCCACATCCACAGGAAGCGCGCGCCGTACGCACGGCCGCACATGGCGTAGTTGCCGGCGCCGAAGCTGCCGCCGATGACCACGGTGAACTTCGGCACGGACGAGCAGGCGACAGCCGTGACCATCTTCGCCCCGTCCTTGGCGATGCCGCTGTTCTCGTATTTACGGCCGACCATGAAGCCCGTGATGTTCTGCAGGAACACCAGCGGGATGCCGCGCTGGTTGCACAACTCGATGAAGTGCGCGCCCTTGAGGGCGCTTTCGCCGAACAGGATGCCGTTGTTGGCGACGATGCCCACCGGGTAGCCGTGCAGGTGCGCGAAGCCGGTGACCAGGGTCTTGCCGTAGCGGGCCTTGAACTCGTCCAGCTCGCTGCCGTCAGTGATGCGTGCGATGACCTCGCGGATGTCGAACGGGCGGCGGGTGTCCTTGGGTACGATGCCGTAAAGCTCCTCGGCCGGATACAACGGTTCGCGCGTGTCGCGCACTGCGACGGGCAGGGTCTTGCGGCGATTGAAGTGGCCGATGACGTTGCGCGCGATCTCGAGCGCATGGCGATCGTCCTCGGCGAAATGATCGGCCACGCCGGACACACTGGTGTGCACGTCGGCGCCGCCCAGAGCTTCGGCATCGACCACCTCTCCGGTGGCCGCTTTCACCAGCGGCGGCCCGCCGAGGAAGATCGTGCCCTGTTCCTTGACGATGATCGATTCGTCGCACATCGCCGGCACGTAGGCGCCGCCGGCGGTGCAACTGCCCATCACCACCGCGACCTGCGGGATATTCTCGGCCGACAGGCGGGCCTGGTTGTAGAAGATGCGGCCGAAGTGCTCGCGGTCCGGGAAGACCTCGTCCTGCAGCGGCAGGAATGCGCCGCCGGAGTCGACGAGGTAGATGCACGGCAGGTGGTTCTCGCGGGCGATCTCCTGCGCGCGCAGGTGCTTCTTCACCGTCATCGGGAAGTAGGTGCCGCCTTTGACCGTGGCATCGTTGGCAACGATCACCACTTCGTTGCCCATCACACGGCCGATGCCGCAGACCATGCCGGCGGCGGGTGCCGCGCCGTCGTACATCTCCTCGGCGGCCAGTGGCGCGATTTCGAGGAAGGGCGAGCCGGGGTCGAGCAGGGCGGTGATGCGATCCCGTGCCAGCAGCTTGCCGCGCTCGGTGTGCTTGTTGCGCGCTTTTTCGCCTCCCCCCTCGGCTGCGTGCGCCAGACGGCGGTCGAGTTCCTGCACTAGTACGCGGTGATACGCGTTGTTGGCGAGGAAATCGGGTGAGCGCGGATCGAGTTGCGAAGCGATGGCAGGCATGCGGCACGACGAAGCGGGAAAGGCGGCATCAGACCATAAACCCCCCTGCGCGCCAAACCGCACTGCAAAAACGGCCTGGGGCGGTTCCTGATGTCGCTTGCCGGTGGCGTGCCACAAAACGACAAGGCCCGCTTGCGCGGGCCTTGTCCGATTCGCGATGAGGCGAGTCGATTACTGCTTGGCTTCTTCAGCCTTGGCGTCGGCCTTGTCGGCGACTTCAGCAGCCTTGTCGGCCGTCGCCTGGGCGGCGTCGGACACGGCGCCAGCAGCGGCGGCGGTGGCGTCGGAAGCGGCAGCTTCGGTGGCGGCAGCGGCGTCCGAAGCAGCGGCGGTCGCGGCAGCAGCGGCATCGGCGGTAGCGGCCGTCGCGGCGTCGCCAGCGGCGGCAGCGGCGTCGCCGGCAGCGGAGGCGGCGTCACCGGCAGCAGCGGCAGCCTGGTCGGCAGCGGCGGCGGCGTCGGCAGCAGCGGCGTCGGTGGTCTCGCTCTTGGTGCAGGCGCTCATGGCCAGGACGGCGGCGACCAGCAGGACGGTGCTCTTGATCTTCATTGTGGATCCCCAAATCGGTAGGTGTGGAAGGTGGCGCCGGGAGGGCGAGTCCGTTCGTCCACCGGTAGGGGGCGAACCGGGAAGCCAGGCCCGGATACAGAAAAAGCCGCCAGCGAGCTGGCGGCTTTCTCAGTTTAACGCTAAATCAGGCAACCGCCAGCAGATTACTGCTTGGTGGCTTCCTTGGCAGCGTCGGTCGCGGCTTCGGCCGTGTCGGCAGCCTGGCCAGCGGCGTCGGCAGCAGCGTCAGCGGCTTCCGTCGTGGTGGCGGCAGCAGCGTCGGTCGCGGCGGTGGCAGCAGCGTCGGCGGCGGTGGCAGCGGCGTCGGCCGACTGCTGGGCGGCGTCGGCGGTCACTTCGCCAGCGGCAGCGGCGGCGTCAGCGGCAGCCTGGGCTTCGGTCGCGGTCGCAGCGGCGTCAGCAGCGGCGTCGGCAGCCTGTTCCTGGTTCGAGCACGCAGCCAGGGCGAAACCCAGAGCCAGCGCGATCAGAGCCTTGTTCATGGTCATCGTTGAATTTCCTCGTCGTTAGTTAGGCAACGCGCAATTGCGCGCCTGCAACATGATGACAAGCCCATTACGGCTGTCAAGCGGTTGGCCGGTTATCTTTGTCAACCCGTTGTTAAACCTTATGGGGCGGACGAAAACCGGCCGCTTCGCCCCCCCGACTGCGCAAAAGATCAGACGAGTTCGATCGCGATCGCGGTGGCCTCGCCGCCGCCGATGCAGAGGGTGGCGATGCCGCGCTTGCCGCCACGCGTGCGCAGGGCATTGATCAGGGTCACCACCAGACGGGCACCCGACGCGCCGATCGGATGACCGAGCGCGCAAGCACCGCCGTTGACGTTGACCTTGGCGTGCGGGATGCCGAGTTCCTTGATCGGCGCCATGGCCACGACGGCGAAGGCTTCGTTGACCTCGAACAGGTCCACCTGGTCCACCGTCCAGCCGATCTGCTTGAGCAGCTTGTCGATGGCGGCAACCGGAGCGGTGGTGAACCACTCCGGCGCCTGCGAGTAGGTCGCATGGCCGACGATCCGTGCCAGCGGCTGCAGACCGCGCTTGGCGGCCTCGTCGGCGCTCAGCAGCACGGTGGCCGCGGCGCCGTCGGAAATGCTGGACGAGCTCGCGGCCGTCACCGTGCCGTCCTTCTTGAAAGCCGGCTTCAGGGTGGGGATCTTGGCGACGTCGGACTTGCCCGGCTGCTCGTCGGTGCTGACCTCGACCTCGCCCTTGCGGGTGGCGACCTTGACCGGGACGATTTCATCATTGAACGCGCCGGACGCCTGCGCAGCCTGGGCGCGGGTCACCGATTCGATCGAGTAGGCATCCTGTTCTTCGCGGGTGAAACCGAATTTGGCGACGGTAGCCTCGGCGAATACGCCCATTGCCTGCCCGTCATAGGGATTGGTCAGGCCGTCCCACGCCATGTGGTCTACCGCCTGGAAATTGCCGTAACGATTGCCGGTGCGCGAGTTGGGGATCAGGTGGGGGGCGTTGCTCATCGACTCCATGCCGCCGGCGATGACCACCGTGGCCGAACCGGCCTTGATCAGGTCATGCCCCAGCATGATCGCCTTCATGCCCGAACCGCAGACCTTGTTGATGGTGGTGGCGCCGGCCGCATCCGGGATGCCGGCGGCACGCGCGGCCTGGCGGGCAGGAGCCTGACCCAGGTTGGCCGGCAGCACGCAACCCATGATGACTTCGGACACGTCGTCGGCGGGGATGCCGGACTGTTCCAGCGCGGCGGTGATGGCAGCGGCGCCCAGCGTCGGGGTGGGGACGCCATTGAACTGGCCGAGGAACGAACCGATGGCGGTGCGCTTGGCGGCGGCGATGACGATGTCGGACATGGAGGGCTTCCCGCGTGGAGTGAGGGTCCGATTATCCCGCCCCGGCCCGACAGCGGGCAAATCGGCCGTTGGTACAGGGCAGCGAGCCACTCTGGCAGGGCGTATGCTCGACCCGGGGGAGTGCGAATGTCAGACAAACCACCGATCGAGCCGGTACCGCGTGCCTTCGTCGTGCCCTGTGCGACCCTGGAGGCGGGCGCGCCCTGGCGCTGGCTGCGCGCCGGTTGGCGGGATCTGCGCCGGGCGCCTGGCCTGTCGTTGTTGTTCGGCGGGGTGATTGTGCTGGTGAGCGCCGGCATTTCCTGGCTCGCGTTCGTGCTGGGCCGGTTCGCGCTCCTGGCGACCCTGCTGTCCGGATTCGTGTTCGTCGCGCCATTGATCTGCGTGGGCCTGTACTGCGTGAGCCGCGCGCTGGAACAGGGCCGCACGCCGCGTCTGCGCGATTCGTTCGTGCTCGCGCGGCGGGTGCTGGGGCAGGCGGGCGTGTTCGCGCTGGGGCAGGGCGTGATCATCCTGCTGTGGTCGCGCGCGGGGATGATGGTCAGCGCGTTCTTCCCGTTCGATGGCGGCGACCCGGGCGCGTTCTGGGAATTCCTGGCGCTGGGCTCGGCCATCGGCGCGGTCTTCGCCACGCTGACGTTCGCGGTGACCGCGTTCTCGTTGCCGATGATCGCCGACCGCGACGTCGACATGGTCACGGCCGCCGTCTCCAGCGTGCACGCGGTGATGCGCAACAAGGGCGTGATGGCGGTATGGGGCCTGGTACTGGTGACCCTGACCGCCATCGGTTTCGCGACGGCGCTGCTGGGGCTGGCGATCCTGATGCCGTGGCTGGCGTACGCCAGTTGGCACGCCTACCGGGAAACGCTGGATGCATCTTCGTGGCCTGCCCTGGAGGGGGCTGGCGCGAGGTAGGGCGGGCTTCAGCCCGCCATCGCCACCAACAAACCAGACGGTGGGCCGAGGCCCCCCCTACGACGACGTGTGGATCAGCCGCGCCCGTCGAACAATTCGCGGCCTATCAGCATGCGGCGGATCTCGTTGGTGCCGGCGCCGATGGCGTAGAGCTTGGCATCGCGCAGCAAGCGGCCCGCGGGATACTCGTTGATGTAGCCGTTGCCACCCAGCGACTGGATCGCTTCCAGCGTCACCTGCACCGCCGCTTCCGACGCGTGCAGCAGGCAACCTGCCGCTGCGGCGCGCGACCCCTGGCCTTCGTCGAAACCGCGCGCCACCTGGTAGGCGAACGCGCGGCTGGACTGCAGTGCGGTGTACATGTCGGCCAGCTTGCCCTGCATCAGGCCGAAGGTGCCGATGGCGGCATCGAACTGCTTGCGCTCGCGCACGTAGGGCAGGGTGATGTCGAGCGCCGCCTGCATCAGGCCGATGGGGCCGCCGCTCAGCACCAGGCGCTCAGTGTTCAGGCCGCTCATCAACACGCGCACGCCCTGGTTCACTTCGCCCAGCACGTTCTCGGCGGGAATCTCGCAATTCTCGAACACCAGTTCGCAGGTGTTGCTGCCGCGCATGCCCAGCTTGTCCAGTTTCTGCGCGGTGGAGAAGCCCTTCATGCCGCGCTCGACGATGAAGGCGGTCATGCACTTGCTGCCTGCGTCCTTGCCCGCGGTGCGCATGTAGACCAGCAGCACGTCGGCTTCCGGTCCGTTGGTGATCCACATCTTGTTGCCGTTGGCCACCCAGACGCCGTCACGGAGTTCGGCACGGCAGCTCATCGAGCCGACCACGTCCGAACCTGCACCCGGCTCGCTCATCGCCAGCGCGCCCTTCCACTCGCCGCTGCTGAGCTTCGGCAGGTACTTCGCGCGCTGCGCGGCATTGCCGTTGAGATAGAGGTTGGAGACGCACAGGTTGGAATGCGCGCCGTAACTCAGGCCCACCGAGCCGGACGCACGCGAGATCTCCTCCATCGCCACCAGATGGGCGAGGTAGCCCATGCCGCTGCCGCCGAATTCCGGATCCACGGTGATGCCCAGCAGGCCCAGTTCGCCCAGTTTGGGCCACAGGTCCTGCGGGAATGCGTTGTCGTGGTCGATCTGCGCCGCACGCGGCGCGATCTCGGTCTGCGCGAACCGCTGCACGGCCTCGCGCAGCGCATCCAATTCTTCGCCCAGCGGAAATCCGCTGACGGTATCCGGTCGCATTCGGTCCTCCCTCCTATTGCGGCCCATCCAGGTTGTATCTGCAACTTACCTCAATGCTCGCCGCGCAGGTGCCCCATGAAGCGCGGCGCGGTGCGGCCCAGCGGCAGCTTGAGCTTGCCGATGGCGGTCATGCGGGCCTCGGCGATGCGGTCGGCCGCATACTGCGGCGCGATGCCTTCCTTCTCGGACAGATCGAAGATCTTGCCGACGGTGTGGTAGATCGTCCGCATCATCCGCATGGCACGCTCGCGGTTGTAGCCGTCGATCTCCAGCGACACGTTCATCACGCCACCCGCGTTCACCGCGTAGTCGGGCGCGTACAGGATGCCGCGCTTGGCCGCTTCCACGCCGGTCACGTGCGACATCTGGTTGTTGGCGGTGCCGCAGATCACCTTCGCCTTCAGGCGGGGCAGGGTCTGTTCGTTGATGGCGTACTCCAGCGCGCACGGGCTGAACACATCCACCGGCAGGTCGTAGATCTCGTCCGGCTTCACCGCTTCCGCGCCGTACTCCTCGACCGCGTGTTCGACCAGCGCCGGATTGAGGTCGGTGACGAACAACTTGGCGCCGCGTTCCTTCAGCAGCTTCACGTACTCCATGCCGATGTGGCCCAGACCCTGCACGGCGAAGCTGTACTTGCCGATCTCCTCGTTGCCGAACTTCCGGTTCAGCGTGGCCATCAGGCCCTGCAGCGCACCGTAGGCGGTGAACGGGGCCGGATCGCCGGAGCCGCCGTGCACCTGGTGCACGCCGACCACGTATTCGGTCTCGCGGTAGACGTTTTCCATGTCGTTGACGTCGGTGCCCACGTCCTCGGCGGTGATGTAGCGGCCGCCCAGCGAGTCCACGTACCGGCCGAAGCTGCGGAACAGCACCTCGGTCTTGTCCACGCTGCTGTCGCCGATCAGCACCGCCTTGCCGCCGCCCACGTTGAGGCCGGCCAGCGCGTTCTTGTACGTCATCGTGCGGCTCAGGCGCAGCGCGTCGTTGAGCGCAAGCGCGCTGTCGGCGTAGGGCCGCATGCGCACACCGCCCAGCGCCGGACCCAGCACGGTGCTGTGGATGGCGATGATGGCCTTCAGCCCGGCATCCGGGTTGTGGCAGAAGACGACCTGTTCGTGGCCAGAGGTATCGAGGGTTTCGAAAATCATGGGTGGGCTCCGGTGCGCGGGTGGGGACCGGCGCGGGCTTGCCTTCAGCGGCTAACGGGTTGTCAGAAAAGAAAAAAGCGACGTTTCCGGAACACGGCCGTGGTCGTCGCTGGCGGCCAGTTTAATCCAATCGGCCACGGGCGATATGACAAGGGCGCGGCGAGGGAAGGTGGCTTCGGCCTATTGTGAGAATCGAACGACCGTGCTATTCCTGTTGCCATGACACCCCAGGCCGCCACCCACAAAGGCAATGCCACCCGCGAGATGATCGTCGCGCGGGCCTACGACATCGCGGCCCGGAACGGCCTGGAAGGCCTGTCCATCGGCGAACTGGCCACCGCCGCCGGCATGTCGAAGAGCGGCGTGTTCGCGCATTTCGGGTCGCGCGAGGACCTGCAGCTGACCGTGCTGGAGTGGACCGCCGAGCGCTACGCGCGTGCCGTGATCGTGCCGGCGGTGGGCCTGCCGCGCGGCCTGCCGCGCCTGCGCGCGATCATGGAGAACTGGTTCCGCTGGGTCTGCGACAACCCCGACGGCTGCGTGATCCTGGCCGCCGCCCATGAGTACGACGCCCGCCCGGGCCTGCTGCGCGACCGCATCGTCGACTGGCTGTTGCAGCTGCGCCAGCAACTGGTCAAGGCGATCGGCATGTGCATCGATACCGGCGAACTGTCGTCGAAGACCGATCCGGTCCTGCTGGCATTCGAACTGTTCGCCGTGGCCCAGGGCCTTCACGACGCACGTCTGTACGACGCCGCGCAGGCGCCGTTGCTCGCCCGTCGTTCCCTGGACCGCCTGCTGGCGTCCTACGGCGCCCCCGCGCCGTCTTCCCCCACCGCCTGATTCCTCCTGAGGTGCCGTCATGGCCGCTGTCTCTGCCCCACGAAATAGCACGACCGTTCGCAAACCATGGGCACTGTCGCTGCTGAGCGCCCGCTTCGCGGTAGGCAGCTGGCTGGCCCCGCGCAGCACGCTGGCCCGGGCCTTCCAGCTGTTCTGCACGCCGATGCCCGGTGCCCGCACCCGTGCCCGCCAGAGCGAGACCGGCGGTGCACGTATCGGTGAACTGGCCTTCGGCCGCGAACGGCTGGCCACGTATACCTGGGGTGACCCGCAGCGCGAACCCACCGTGTTGCTGGTGCACGGCTGGTCCAGCTTCGGCCTGCGCTTCCTGCCGTGGGTGGAACCCCTGCGCCGCGCCGGCTACGCGGTGGTCGCGTTCGACCAGCCGGCGCATGGCCGCAGCAGTGGCCGGCGCGCGACCCTGCCGATGTTCGCCGAGGCGGCGGCGCGGGTGGCCGAACACACCGGGCCACTGGCGGCGGTCGTGGGGCATTCGCTCGGTGGCGCGGCAGCGGCGATCGCGATGGCGCGCGGCATGCAGGCCGAACGTGTGATCCTGCTGGCGCCCGCAGCCGATCCCTTCGATGCCGCGCGCCGCTTCGGCGGCATGGTGGGGCTGGCGCAGTTCCTCAGCCGGCGCCTGTTCGACGAGTACCAGGAACTGACCGCCCACGACGTGCGCGAACTGCATGCCCACGCCACCGCCCCGCGCATCGCGCGCCCGGGCCTGATCGTGCACGACCTGGAAGACACCGACGTGCCGTGGTGCGAAGGCGAGCGCTATGCGCGCTACTGGCCGCAGGCCACGTTGCTCAGCACCACCGGGCTGGGCCACCACCGCGTGACCATCGCGCCGGAAACGCTCGACGCCGCATTGCGCTTCCTGCGTGGCGAAACCGTCGGCCAGCGCGTCGTCTCCACGCACGCACTGCCGTTCGGGATCTGCTGACACGCGTCACCGCACGCCACCGTAGGGTGAGCGTGCCGTGTCCACTGGTGTGCAATTGGTGAGGTCGTGACACGCGAACGGCTACAATCCCGCGTCTGTCCGCACCTGTAAGTGAGCACGCGTGAGCACACCCGCCAGCCAGTTTCCCGCAGCCCAGGCCGATACCACGCCGCTGCGCTTCGTCACCGCCGCCAGCCTGTTCGACGGCCACGACGCGGCCATCAACATCATGCGGCGGCTGATCCAGGGCGAGGGCGCGGAAGTGGTCCACCTGGGCCACAACCGCAGCGTGGAAGACGTGGTGCGCGCCGCCTTGCAGGAAGACGCCGACGGCATCGCGCTGTCCAGCTACCAGGGCGGCCATGTCGAGTACTTCAAGTACATGGTCGACATGCTGAAGGAGCGCGGCGCCGGCCACGTGCGCGTCTTCGGTGGCGGCGGCGGCACCATCACGCCGGAAGAGATCGCCGAGCTGCAGGCCTACGGCGTGGAGCGCATCTACCACCCCAACGACGGCATGAAGATGGGCCTGGTGGAGATGATCCAGGACGTGGTCAAGCGTGCCGAGGATGCGCGCCACCCGGTCAACGGCCAGCGCGAATGGAACACGTCGGTCGCGCCCGCGCTCACTGACGAAGCCGGCATCGGCCGCATGCTCAGCACCATCGAGGATGGCCTGCTGTCCGAATCCGAACTGGAGAAGCTGCGCGCGCAATGGGCCAAGGGCCCGCATGCGCCGTTCCCCGCCCGCGCCACCCCGGTCATCGGCATCACCGGCACCGGCGGCGCGGGCAAGTCGTCGGTCACCGACGAACTGATGAACCGCTTCCTGGCCAGTTTCCCGCAGATGCATATCGCGGTGATCTCGGTCGATCCCACCCGCCGCCGCACCGGTGGTGCGCTGCTCGGCGACCGCATCCGCATGAACGCGCTGCGCAGCGAGCGCATCTACATGCGCTCCATGGCCACCCGCCGCCAGCATGTGGCCACCAACGCCGTGCTGAAGGACTGCATCGCCTTCCTGAAGTCGCTGGGCTTCGACCTGGTCATCGTGGAAACCGCCGGCATCGGCCAGAGCGACTCGGAGATCGTCGACCTGGTCGACTTCCCCATGTACGTGATGACCAGCGACTACGGCGCGGCCAGCCAGCTGGAGAAGATCGACATGATCGACTTCGCCGAGCTGATCGTGTTGAACAAGTACGACAAGCGCGGCGCTGAGGATGCGCTGCGGGACGTGCGCAAGCAGTGGAAGCGCAACCGCGTGGCGTTCCAGACGGCGGATGCCGACGTGCCGGTGTACCCCACCATCGCCAGCCAGTTCAACGACCCCGGCGTCAGCTGGATGTTCGCCAACCTGTGCCGCCTGCTGCGCGACAAGCTGCAGCTGCCGGCGGAGAAGTGGACGCCGGTCATCGACACCACCCTTAAGGAACCGCGCGCCACCGTGCTGATCCCCGGCGCGCGCGTGCGCTACCTGGCCGAGATCGCCGAACAGGGCCGCGGCATCAACCGCCGCATCGAGACCGAAGCCGAAACCGCCAGCCGCGCGCAACATTACTGGAATGCGCTGAAGGATCTGGACGATCCGGCGTTGCCGAAGGCGTTGGAGTTGTACTCGGCGGACAGCCTCCTTCCCCCGCATGCGGGGGAAGGAGCAGTAAACGTCGACCGCTCGCTGCTGACCCTCCGCCAGCGCTACAACGACGCCATCCAATCCCTGTCGTCCGAAGCCCTCAAGCTGCTGCGCGAGTGGCCGGCTCGGCTCAAGGCCGTCACCGACCCGGTCAACGAATACGAAGTGCGCGGCAAGACCATCCGCATCGACAACTACACCACGTCGCTCAGCCACCAGCAGATCCCGAAGATCGCGCCGCCGCGGTATCGCAGCTGGGGCGAGCAGCTGACCTTCCTGCAGAAGGAGAATCTGCCGGGCAGCTATCCCTACACCGGTGGCGTGTACCCGTACCGCCGCACCGGCGAGGATCCCATCCGCATGTTCGCCGGCGAGGGCACGCCGGAGCGCACCAACCGCCGCTTCCACTACCTGTCCGTCGGCCAGCCGGCAGCGCGCCTGTCCACCGCCTTCGACAGCGTCACCCTGTACGGCGAAGACCCGGCGCCGCGCCCGGACATCTACGGCAAGATCGGCAACTCCGGCGTCAACATCCCCACGCTGGACGACATGAAGAAGCTGTACTCCGGCTTCGACCTGTGCGCGCCCACCACCTCGGTCTCGATGACCATCAACGGCCCGGCTCCGATGATCCTGGCGATGTTCATGAACACCGCCATCGACCAGCAGGTGGAGAAGTACCTGAAGGCCGATGACGCGCGCTGGGCCGAGGCGCAGCAGAAGATCGAGGCGTTCTTCGAAGGGCGCGCGCGTCCGCAGTACCACGGTGAACTGCCGCCCACCAACAACGGCCTGGGCCTGGGCCTGCTGGGCATCACCGGCAACCAGCTGGTGGACGAGGAAACCTACGCCCGCATCAAGGCCCAGACGCTGGCCACCGTGCGCGGCACCGTGCAGGCCGACATCCTCAAGGAAGACCAGGCGCAGAACACCTGCATCTTCAGCACCGAGTTCGCGCTGCGCATGATGGGCGACATCCAGCAGTATTTCGTCGACAACGCGGTGCGCAACTTCTACTCGGTGAGCATCAGCGGCTACCACATCGCCGAGGCCGGGGCGAACCCGATCAGCCAGCTCGCCTTCACGCTGAGCAATGGCTTCACCATCGTGGAGTACTACCTGGCGCGCGGCATGAAGATCGACGACTTCGCGCCCAACCTGTCGTTCTTCTTCAGCAACGGCATGGACCCGGAGTACACCGTCATCGGCCGCGTCGCCCGCCGCATCTGGGCCCGCGCCATGCGCGAGCGTTACGGCGCCAACGAGCGCAGTCAGATGATGAAGTACCACATCCAGACGTCGGGCCGGTCGCTGCACGCGCAGGAGATCCAGTTCAACGACATCCGCACCACGCTGCAGGCGTTGTATGCGCTGTTCGACAACTGCAACAGCCTGCACACGAATGCCTACGACGAGGCGATCACCACGCCCACGGAAGAGAGCGTGCGCCGCGCGGTGGCCATCCAGATGATCATCAACAAGGAGCTGGGGCTGAACTTCAACGAGAACCCGTGGCAGGGCAGCTTCGTGGTCGACGAGCTGACCGACATCGTGGAAGAGGCGGTCTACAAGGAGTTCGAGGCCATCAGCGAGCGCGGTGGCGTGCTCGGTGCCATGGACACCATGTACCAGCGCGGCAAGATCCAGGAAGAGTCGCTGTACTACGAGCACAAGAAGCACGACGGCAGCCTGCCGCTGGTGGGCGTGAACACCTTCCTGCCGCGCGAGCACGGCGGCGAGATCGCCACCGAGATCGAGCTGATCCGTTCGACGGAAGAAGAGAAGGCCCAGCAGATCGCCAACGTCCGCGCCTGGCAGGCCAGCCGCAACGGGCTGGCGCCGGAAGGCGAGACCGACCACAGCCATGCCACGGCCCTGGAAGAACACGCCGCGCCGGAAGTGCACGACGGCCACGGCCTGGCCTACCTGCAGCGCGCCGCGCGCGAACGCCGCAATGTGTTCGAGGCGCTGGTCGAGGCGGTGAAGACGCACAGCCTGGGACAGATCAGTCATGCGCTGTACGACGTGGGTGGCGAGTACCGGCGGAACATGTAAGCCGGTCAAAAAAAAGCCCCGCCTTGGCGGGGTTTTTCGTTCGGGGCCGCAAGGCAGGGCTGACGTGTCACGCGCGGTCGCTTATAGTCCCCGGCCATCGGAGAGGCCGCGGGGAGGCCGATATGGAAATCAGTCAGAAGAAGTACTCCAACCGGGTGCGTTACGTCTTCGGTGACGAAGAGCTGGACTACCACGTGCAGGACAGTTCCGGCAGCCGCTCGTTCTCGGTGCCTTACTCGGCGATCAGCCGCGATCGGCAGACCCTGGTCGAGCGCAACCAGTGGCTGCGCAACGTGGGCCTGCTGTGGATCGTGCTCGGTGTGGTGACGACGGGCCTGAGCCTGACCGGCGAGCAGGGGCTGAAGATCTCGTTCTGGGTCTGGGTGGGCCTGGCGTGCTACGGCGCCTATCACCTGTTCTCCACGCGCTTCACCATCATTCCGACCGAGGCCGGCAACCTGCTGGTCATCGACGGCCCCGAGGGCCAGCGCATCCTTGACGAGATCGCCTCCCGCCGCGCCAGCTACATGCGCAGCCAGTACGACTTCATGCCGGAGAACGATTCGCCCGAGCAGCACCGTAGCCGTTTCAAGTGGCTGCACCGCGAGGGCGTGCTGAGCGATGATGAACTCGCGCAGCGCCTCGCCGTCGTCGACGCGATGGACCCCGCGCGCGGCGTGCCCGGCCCTGAGCCAGGCGCGCGGCTCAACTGAGGCACCGTGCGACCCACCAAAACCCCGCCTCGGCGGGGTTTTTCTTTGCGGGTGGCGGCGTCGGCTTCTTGTAGGCTGGGTCGACAGACCCAGCATCCCGCGGGCGGTCTCGGGCTTTCCCTCTCCCGGCTGCGCAGGGAGAAGGGAATGCGCGCCACCGCTTACCTGTACGCCCCCGGCCCGCGCCAGATCAGTTCGCCGCGGCGGTAGATGCGCATTACGTTGACCACGTCGCGGGCGTCGCCGATGGTGGCCAGGTCGGGGTCGTTGGGTTGCATGAGGCGGCAGCCGCCGGAGCCGCGGGTGGCGACGATTTCCAGGGCGCAGACCATCAGTTCGCGGCGGCCGGGCAGGGGGAAGGAGACTTCCTTCATGCCCTGGGCCTGCCATTCGGCGACTTTCAGTTCGTTGCGCAGGTCGTAGTAGATCTGGTGGCCGTCCACTTCCATGCTGGGGGTGGCGGCGTTGCCCTGCTGGTTGCCCTGGCGCTGGCCGGTGCCGATCGTCGGGCCGTAGTTCTCGGGGGCGGTCTCCTGGGCGAGCATGCCGGGGGGCTGGCCCCAGCGGGCGGAGCGGCGCCAGGCGGGTGGGCTGGACGGGGGGCGGTCCTGGGGTGGGGCGATGGCTTGTTGGCTGGCGGGGGGCTGGGGTTGGGTTTCGTCGGGGGCGACGGGGTTCTCGGCTTCGGTCACGCGGGTGGTGTCCACCGGGGAGGTGACGGGGGTGGTGACGAGGGGCTTGAGGGGTTTGGGGCGTTCGCTGGGGTTCTGGGTGCCGGTCGGGGGGACGGGCGGGTTGGGAGTGGCGTCGGTGGGGTCGCCCAGGAAGTCGACCTTGACGCGCGCGCCGCCAGAGCTGCTGCTCTCGGGCTGGGACAGGGTGATCTTGGAGGAGTGCAGCAGGGCCAGGACGAACAACACGTGCACGAGCAGGCTCACCAGGGAGGCGATGCTGCGCTCGTGCCGTTTGATGTGGAGGTCTTCCCTGTCCAGCGGACTCAGCGACGCCGCGCGCGTGCGGCCTGGCGTGTCACTCATTGGGGGTGAGGGCGGGGGAGGGGAACTTCATGGAGGGTGCTTTGCCTATCAGTGCACATCATGGCGTTTCAAAGCTGCACGAGCCAGTAAAAATCGTTTCGACGGGATCGCAGAGCCGCTGCTACCTTATGGTATGTCCTAGGGGATGTCTTACTGCTGAGGGCATGCGTACGTAGCGCTGCGCATCAGCGATGCGCTCATTGCTGTGAAGATCGAGTTTACTCAAGCGTTGGAGGTGGCATGTTCATTCCAAGCAAGAAACAAACAGTTGAGCACCTGAATGAGATGCAAGATGAAGTCAATGAACTTCATCCTGTGCTGAATATTCTTTTTAGAAAACTTCCTGGAATCGAGCGTGTTCACTACAACCAAGGAAGTAATGAGCTTGGTGCGGACTTCATCCTATATAAGCGCGATGAAGCGCTTCTACGTACAAGCTGCGTAGGCGTAGTCGTAAAAGCGGGCGCAATTCGGCAGAACACCACCGAAGTAGAGCGACAAATAAAAGAATGCTTTATTGCTAGAAAGGCCGCTGATGGCGTAGAGATCCAGATAAGAGAGGTGTGGGTTGTTTCTAGTCAAGACATAACAAGAAATGCAAGAGAGGTACTCACGAAGCTGTATTCTGATCGAAAGATTGAGTTCATCGCCTCGCAGGACTTGGCCGGTCTCATAGATCGATTCTCGCCAGATGCATTTATAACTACTTCGCCAGCGCTGCAGGACTATGCAGAGTCAATGCATTCCTCAATGAAAGCAGAAGATCAGCGTTCGCTGATTGTGCCGGGAATGGAGGCTTTCTATGTAGAGCCTCGCGTTATCAGGAGGGATTTCGATGGATATGGAAATCCTAAGTCGTCGCGTGCTGTCCAGTCTCTCGGCTACCTGGTGAAAGAGGTACTAAATTCTCAGCTTTCCATCATTCAAGCTGGTCCCGGCGGAGGCAAGTCGAAGCTTGCAAGAGAGCTGTCTAGGCAGCTTCTTGAGGGCTCCGATTACTCTGAAGGAAAGGTGGTCCCGATTGTGGTCCACGCGAAAGACTTTCAAAAAAGTATTGATCCGGAGCTCATGAGGATAGCTTCTAAACTGCGCAAGGAGACTGGGACCGATGCAAAAATATTGATATTTATGGATGGATTTGACGAGCTTGATATCTCGGATAGAGAGCGATCAGCGTTCGTTGACGAATTCATAAAGGCGGCATGCGCGCACAACGTAAGTGCCGTTCTGATGTCGCGGCCATTCGATCTTGCTTCGGTTCTTGGTTCTCGTCTCCAGTCGCTGGATATATACCAAATAGAACCTCTTAGGGGCTCTAGAGCAATTAGCTTTCTTGGGAAAGTTGCCGGAAATATCGACTCTCGTTCAAGAATCGTTGATGACCTGAGTAGCAGTGTTTTGTTGCGTGCATTGGATGGGGCCCCCATCGCTTACATTCTTCTTGGGAGGCTGATTGCGGAGAATCAGCAGGATCTTCCGTCGAATCTTACTGAGCTGTTTCAGAAGTATAGCGAGCTAGTTCTTGGTCGATGGGAGATGACAAAAGGTCTTCGTTCTCAGCAAGAGTACGAAGTTTTGGTCGAGGCTTTGATTTGGCTTTCCGTATACATGATGCGGAACGAGCTTCATGAGATTGGGCGTGTTGAGCTCGAGCAGTGGATATCTAAGTACTGCGCAGAGAGGGCGCTAAGCGTAGTTGCGAAGGAGCTTGTGGATAAGGCGTGTAGTAGAAACGCAGTCATGTACCTTCGTTCAGATGTGGGTGCCGTTGGATTCAGACACAGGGCTTTTTGCGAGTTTTTCTACGCAAAAAGCATGCATAGAAGTTCAAGCGTTGAGTTGGGTGAAAATGTATTTTCGCCGTACTGGATAAATTCTTACTACTTTCTGGCCGGTATTCATCGTGACTGCCCGGATTTGATCAGGTCGTTGTCTGAACTAGAGTTGTCGGGTGAGTCGGATAGAATTTTCAGGGTTCTGAATTTTGGAAACCTAATGTTGGCTGGCTACTTGACGCCAACTTCGGTGTGTAAAGATGCTGTCGTAAGCGTTGTTTCTGAGGCCGCCGATCTTTTTGTTGAGGCGTGCGCGCCGCAGTCGAAGAGCCCACTTACGGAATTTCCAGTTCTACAAATGCTGTGCTTGCTTGTAAGTTCTTTCCAGTCTCAGTACGGATACAAGCACTTCAAAAATTCGTTGGAAGAAGCGGTCTTCGAGTTTGAAGCGCGCCCTGCTACCGAGCGAGTTGCGATCGCGTTATTGTTGTTGGATACGGCGTACAAGGAGGCGGGAGGCGAGCTTAGGTTCGATACTTTGATCGAGAAGTTCGGTGACTCTCTACCGATTACCGTCAAGCTTGCGATAGGCCATGAGGCTGATCGAATGAAGCTCGTATCAGATCGGGTGAAGAAGCTTGAGAGGAATTTGAGGAGGACATTTCAAGCGCATAAAGGTAGTCGCGAGTACCTGCGTAAGCTCTACGAAATTCCTATTAAGAAGCTAGATAAGCCTATCTGATCTATGGTGGGGGCGTTCGAGCCCCCAAGCCATCTTAGTTTTTTGAGCCGTAACGCGTGTTTGAGCGCGCCCTATGGTCCTCTGCGAGATCGTGGTCGAGTTGGAGGAGAGGCGGCCTTCGTAGGTGGGCGACCCACCGCCGTTTGGCCGGATGGTTGAACCTCTTCCACAACCCGTAAGGCGGGCTTGAGCCCGCCCTACGCTTGAGGGGTTACCGGGGTGCGCCGAGCGGCGATGGACTGCGTAGGGTGGGCCCTGGCCCACCGGCGTGCGGCCTGCGCGGGTCGGTCTTCTCCGACATGGGTATGGGGTCTGCGGCGACGGTGATCGCGTGATTGCTCCGGCACGCTGCCGGCATGTCGAATTACCGCCGCGTCTGGGTGCCGGGCGGCACCTATTTCTTCACCGTGAACCTGCTGGAACGTCGCCGCTGCTTGCTGGTCGAGCACATCGACCTGCTTCGCGATGCATTCCGGGCGGCGAGGGCGGCGCGACCGTTCCATGTGCTGGCCATCGTCGTGTTGCCGGACCACCTGCATTGCGTGTGGCGGCTGCCGGAGGGAGACGCCGACAACGCCAACCGCTGGGCGCAGATTAAATCCGGCTTCAGCCGGGCATTGCCGGCCAAAGAACGTCGGTCATCGCGACGTATCGCCCGCCGCGAGCGGGGCATCTGGCAACGGCGCTATTGGGAACACCTGATCCGCGACGAAGACGACCTGCGTCGCCATGTCGATTACGTGCATATCAATCCGGTGAAGCATGGGCACGCGGCGCGGGCGGGCGACTGGCCGTATTCGTCTTTCCGGCAATGGGTTGCGAAGGGGGAGTATCCGGTCGATTGGGCGTCTGAGCCGATCGCGTGGGATGGGGTGGGGGAGCGGTGATGACGGGTGTGCACGATGGCGGGCTTGAGCCCGCCCTACGACTGCATGACTGATCGCCGCGACGCATGCAGTGACCAACGCCCCCCAACACGGGACCAACGTCACTCGTGAACCTTCCGGGGAATCGTCACAATTCCACGCACCTGGACATCGACGCCCGTGATGACGCCTCGCCGCCTGACCCCCGCACTGCTCGCCCTGCTGGCCGCCACCTTCGGCTTCACCGCCCAGGCCATCGCCGCCGGCACCGAAGACGAAGGCCGCCTCATCACCCGCAACACAGACGGCGCCTGGTTCCTGCAGCAGCCCGACGCATCGCCCGGCAAAGGCTGCGTGGCCCGCTTCACCTCCGCCAAGAAAGACCAGTCCCAATTGGCCCTCATCGGCCCCACCGCCAAATCTCCCGCCGCCGCCATCCTGATGCACGGCCCCCGCATCGCCACGCCCCCGGCCGCACAGGAAGTCACCCTCGAACTGCAGCAGGACGGCCTGCCGCTCGCGACCATGCGCGGCGCGCTGATGCCGGCCAACGGCGCCAAAGGCGGCGGCTTCCTGATGATCCCCGTCGGCGACCTCAAACAGACCATGGCCTCCATGCGCCCCAAGGAAACCGGCATGCAGGTGCGCGTGGACGGCGTGGACGTATTCCGCCTGTCCTACGACGGCCTGGACCAAGCCCGCGACGCCATGCGCGACTGCCTGGCCGGCAAGCCCTTCACCGGTGGCAAGAGCCTGGCCGAGGCCACCGCCGAAGTCCGCCCCGTCGGCAATTCCACCATCACCGGCACCGCCTTCTTCAAGAACGCCGTGCTGGCCAAGAAACGCTAC
The DNA here is from genome assembly GCF_006716465.1 of Pseudoxanthomonas sp. 3HH-4. Classification (GTDB taxonomy): domain Bacteria; phylum Pseudomonadota; class Gammaproteobacteria; order Xanthomonadales; family Xanthomonadaceae; genus Pseudoxanthomonas_A. Next base: position 228,590 of record NZ_VFPB01000004.1, read on the forward strand.
CCGCCCAAGGGCAGCCAGGCCGTCGGCCTGATCTGGATGAGCGACGAGTTCAAACAGTGGTTCGAGATGGTCAAGCAGAGCCAGAAGATGCCGGACCGCATTCCCGAACACATCGCCAGGCACTTCATGGTCACCACCGTGCTGGACGACGAAGGCGGCTTCCGCTTCACCCGACTGCCGCCCGGCGAATACCAGCTGATCGTCGACTTCTCCTACAAGGAGACCGTCGCCCGTACCGAAGTGACCGGCCGCACCGACGTGTACGCCGGCAACCAGTACATCGGCTCCAACGACCACCTGTCCGTCTGGATGGAGGACGTGAAGAACTCGGTCACCTTCTCCAAGACCGTGCACATCAAGAAAGACGGCGAGACCCTGCAGGTGAGCCTGGACAAGTCGATGCTGGGTTGCTTCTTCGTGTGCCGCTGACGGGGAGGAGGGCACGGCAGCCGGCAGGGCGCGTGTAAACCCGTAAGGCGGGCTTGAGCCCGCCCTAAGTGTCTGCGAGACCCTCGACGGGCCTCTCTTCTCACACTAACGGTCTCGCGACACCCCAAAAGGGGCTTTCTTCTCACAGTAAGGTCCGACGTTTGACCCAAAAGGGTCTCTCGTCTCTCACTAAGGTCCAACGTTCCACCAAAAAGGGTGTCGCGATACTGAAAAAGAGTGGCGCGACACCCCCAACGGGTCTCTCTTCTCTCATTTAGCTCCTCGCGATACCCGAAAGGGTGTCGCGACACCGGAAAAGATCCACGCGAGAGCGAAAAACACGCAGCGCTCGACCGACAAGGCTTAAAGCTCAGCGCCGGGTAGGGTGTCCATCCGCCTGCAGCACACCCGCAAGGCGGGCCAGGGCCCGCCCTACGACGCGACGGAACTCTCCCGCAACTCCACCAGCAAGCTCCGCGGCGTACACCCCGCCATCGCCTGGAAGTCCGCGATCAGATGCGCCTGGTCGTAATACCCCGCATCCGCCGCGATCGCCGACCAGTTGATGTCTGCTCCCGACTGCCCCGCGCGCACCGCCTGCCCGAACCGCTTCAACCGCGCATACGTCTTGGGGCCGACGCCCAGCACCTCGTGCAACACACGTCGCAGATGGCGTTCACTGACGCCCAGCTCGCGCGCCACCGTGCCCACGCTGGCCACCTGCAACTTCTCCAATGCGATGGGCAGGAACGGCGGCACCGTGCCGGCCACCTTGCCATCCGCCATGCGCGCCATGACCGCCGCTTCCAGCAGTCCACCCGCCGCATGCGCATCGGGCGCTTCGGCCAGTTGCTCGCGCAAACGCTGCGCGCTCGCGGGCCCCCACAGGGCGTCGAGTGGCACCGTGCGGCCCGACAGTTCCGACGCGGATACGCCCAGCACGGCCTCGTAAGTCCCCGGTTGCAACCGCGCCAGCACCGCCCGGTGGCCGCCGCGGATCAGCTTCCGGTGCACCTGGCGCCTTGCGCCCATCGCATGGATATCGACGCCGCCCGGAATCGACGGCCCGAAACGCACCACCACCTGCGCCTCCACCTGCGGCACCGCCACCCGCTGCCGGTCGGTTGCGTAATGACTGGTCGCCATCGCGAAGATCGGACGCAATGCGCCACGGGCGGGCATCACGGTGTGGCGGTCAGGATCGGCAGGCATGCGGTCATTGTGGTGGGCCGTTCCGCCGCGCCGCAACCCGCCGGCCCATGGCCGTTTTTTCCAATGCCAGCGCGCACGCAGCGGCTAACGTGGCCCGCATGAACATACTCGTGACCGGCGCGACCGGAAAAGTAGGCAGCAGACTCGCCAAGCGACTGGTGCAGCACGGACATAGCGTGCGTGCCCTGGTGCGCGACCCCGCCCGTGCGACCGACCTGTCGGACCACGGCATCCACCTGGTCACCGGCGACCTGATGCAGCCGGACTCGCTGCCGGCGGCGGTGCAGGGCGTGGATACCGTCGTGCACTGCGCGGCGTTCTTCCGCGGCGCCACCCCGGAAGAAGCGCACGCCGTGAACAACCTCGGCACGCAACACCTGGCGCATGCCGCCCGCGAGGCCGCGGTGGGGCGATTCGTGTTCATGAGTACCGGCCTGGTCTATGGACCCAACGGTGGGGCCCTGGCGCAGGAAGACGACGACTGCGCCCCCGTGGATGCCTACCCGCAGAGCAAGCTCGCCGCCGAACGCATGCTGCTGGCCATCGACGGTCTGGACGTGCGCATCCTGCGCCTGCCGTTCGTCTACGGCGATGGCGACCCGCACATCCAGGACGTGGTGCCGTTCATGCGCACCTTCCCGCCGACACAACGCATGTCCATCGGGCATCACGCGGACGTGGCGCAGGCCGTGATCCGCTTGCTGGACACAACATTGCCCGCGTACCGCATCTACAACGTGGTGGATGACGAAGCCCCCGATCTGGCGATGCTGTTCGCTTCGGTGGGGCAGCCGCCGCCGGATGGCACCGATCCCGAACGCGCGAAAGCGTTCGCGGCCGTCATGGACGGTCGCCGTCTGCGTGAAGACCTTGGCTTCCAGCCGCTGTACCCACGGCTGGCGGACGCAGTCGACGCCGGTCAGGCCTGAAACATCGACGCCCGATCGGATGACGTGATGCCCGGGTTGATCCCGCCGCGCTGTCGCGCAGCCGGCGGAAGCGCGGCGCACCCGGGAGCGTGGACGATGGGGCATGTGCCGGGTGGTGCGCGCGTTCGCGCGTCGCGTGCGCGGACGGTAAAGCGCCCCTCATCCGCCTTCGGCACCTTCTCCCCGTGTTACGGGGAGAAGGGAACAACGGACAGCCGCGCTTGTCTCCTTCTCCTCGTTGCCCGGGGAGAGGCAAGCGACGGATGCGCTTCCCTCAAGCTCCTGACATCCGCGCCTTGTTCCGCAACGAAAAGCAGTAGGCCGCCGTCACCGCGATGCCCAGCAACACCGCCAGTGAGCCGCCGATGACCGCGACATCCTTCGGCGCCGCGATCCAGAAGCCCGCATAGACCAAGCCGCTGAGCGCCATCGACCACCCGGCGACCCGCTGCGCCTGCCGCGCCCGCGCACTGGGCACGAACCGCTTCGGCATCTGGTTGCCGAACCACGCCACCATCAATCCGACCGCCCCCATCACGATGCGATCGACCATCTCCCCGTCGATATAACCCTGCGAGCGTGCGAACGTCGCACACAGCGCCAGCACCACGATGCCGCCACCCCATGCAAGACTGGTAAGCACTTCTCTGTTCATCGCGCAGACTCCTTTTTTTTCTTCGGCACGGCACTGCCGGCACCGAAGGAGTGGACGAAGCCGAGCAGTGCGTCTTCCAGCACCGACAGCTTCAGGTGGTAGATCACGGATTTGCCGACCTTCTCCGCATGCACCAGGTCGGCCTCTTTCAGCACCGCGAAATGCGCCGACATGGTCGGCTTGGATACGTCGAACTGGTCGCTGAGTTCGCCCGCACTCAGCGGCCCCTTGCGCAGCAACTGCAGCACCTGGCGGCGGGTGGGATCGGAAAGCGCGCGGAAGACCTGACTCATGGTGCGATAGTTAGCTAAACATCGAAATGTGTCAAGCGCCGTTGGTCGGCGTGCTGGAGCGGCCTCGCGCGTGCACGGCCGCGTAGGTTGGGTTGCAAACCCAGCAGAGCGTGGACCTGTCCCAGGCGCTGGGTTTATCAACCCAGCCTACGAGGAGCACGCCCGCGGATGACCTGCATCGGTGCCATGTACGGCCGTAGGCTGGGTTGCAAACCCAGCAGCGCGCGGACCTGTCCCAGGCGCTGGGTTTATCAACCCAGCCTACGAGGAGCGGGCCCGCGCATGACCTGCATCGGTGCCATGTACGGCCGTAGGCTGGGTTGCAAACCCAGCAGCGCGCGGACCTGTCCCAGGCGCTGGGTTTATCAACCCAGCCTGCGAGGAGCGGGCCCGCGGATGACCTGCATCGGTCCCCTGTACAGCCGTAAGCTGGGTTGCAAACCCAGCTGAGCGCGGACCTATTCCGAGCGCTGGGTTTGGCAAACCAGCCTACGGCGCTGGTCGTGCGCTGATGTGCGCTCAGCTACGCAGCGGTTCCAGACCGCCATCGCGTCCGGGACGATTCGGGTCCGGCGGTGGCGGTGGCGCGCTCACTGGACACACGCGCACCAGCAGGTTGAATTCGGTCAGCGTGAAGTCGTGCACTTTGTACGGCGGTGAACGACCCTGGTTGAACTCGGCGAGCGCGGTGTTCATGCCGGCCTGCACCTGGTCGCGCAGTTGCCGCGCGATGGCCGGGCCGATGAAGCCATCGAAGAACCCGTCGCAGGCCGCTTCCAGCGCCTTCGCCACGGCCGAGGAACACCCGCCCGAGAGGATGGCCGACGCGGTGCCGAACGACACGTTGGTCCGCGCGAACCCGTAGCGCGCGGCGACCCGTCCATCCACCGGGAACACCTCGAAGCCCAGCGTCATGTCGATGTCGGCATCGAACCAGTTCGGCACGTCCGCCGTCAGCGGGATATCGACGACAAAACTGTTGATGCCGAAATCCACGCCGATCTCGCTGTCGCGCAATGTCACCTGGCCCGAGGAGGGGAAGGCGCGGCGCACTTCCTCGCGGATGAGGTCGCGGATCACGTCGCTGCGTTGCGGCAGCTCGAAGCACGCGCCGAAATCGATGCCCAGCGTCACCTGGCCCATCATCCGCAGCGCCAGCGGCGTGCGCAGCGACAGCGTGTAGGTGGTTTCGTTGTACGGCCGCGCAGGCCGCGTGCCCTGCGCCGGCACGATCTGCTCGCCTTCGCCGAACAGCACCGCTTCCACGTGCACGCCGGGCAGGAAGGTGGTGGGCATCGTCACGTCCCACGCCAGCGTCGACCATCCCCACGGCGTGCGCGGATTGGGCGACGCCGCGAAGTTGACCAGCACCGCTTCGTTGAGCAACTGGATATGCCGGAAGCGTTCCGGATCGATCGGCGGCGGCAGCACCTCGCCATCGAGGGCGGGATCGCCGAAGCGATTGCCGAGGGTATTGCCGGGAAAGCGGGGACGGTCGGCCATGATGCGACTCCTTCGGCGACATGCCGTGCATCCCGTCCAACGCCCCGGTCGCGACACGACGGCCAACCGTACGTCGTGCGCGCGCGGGGTTCACTTCGTCGTAACAGTGACGCGTACGGCGCGATCGGCGCCGTGTCGCGTGTCGCCCGTGGCCTACAGCACCGGCCACCACATGAAGGCGATCGCGGCGGCGCTGCCCGCCACGGTGAGCAGCGCGAGCAGCCAGAGCGAGGCGCCCATCGCCACCTTCACGCCGGCGTGGCGCGAACGCTCCGCGCCGAAGTACAACGCCAGCACCGCCAGCGGCACCAGCCAGCTGCCGAAACTGACCAGGATGAAGAGCGCACCCGTGTAGTCGATCCTGATGCCCAGCGGGGTAAGCACCAGCCCGGCCAGCATGATGCCGATGCGCAGGAACCACACCCCGTTCACCAGCAGGTAGGCGCGCAGCGCATGGCGGCGATGCGTGGCGACATCCTTCGCGCGCGCACTGCGCCACGCCAGCAGCGCGAAGACCACGATCAGCAGCCCGTTCAACGAGATCGACAGATTGCTGGCCGGTCCCAGTTGCGAGCCGCGCACCCAGACCAGCCAGAACCCGGTCAGCGTGACCACCAGCGCCACCGACAGGAACACGCGTCCGTTCCACCGGTGCAGCGTGGGCCAACGCCGCCGCAGCGCCGGCACCAGCTGCCATGCGCCGGCGAAGGTCACCAGCCCGGCCAGCAGCGCATGGCCGACGAACTGCAGGTTGCCCACGACATCGCCCGGCACGTAGCCGGTGACGTGCGGCTTGGCGTTGAGCGGCGACAGATCGCCGCCCAGAACCGGCCCGCCGAAGAACAGCACGATGAACGCGACGAACGCCCATTGCCCGAAGGTGGTGGCGATGAACCAGGCGGTGGCGCCGAGTGGCAGCACACGGGAGGGCGAGGGGAGTTGAACAGACACAGGCATGGCACGACTCCGGGGAAGGGAGCGTCACCGTGCGCGGCGCCTGCGGGGGCCGTCTCGCCGATTCGGAAATCGGCCAGCCGGATCGCGCACGGCGATTCGGCGCCCTCCGGCGGCGGCCGTGACCGATGGCGCTTGGCGCGGGGCGCCCCGGGCCGCACGCTGTGGCGGACCCCACGAGGACGCGACCATGCCTAGCTGGCCGACCATCACCACAGGCGTCGCCGTCGCGGTGGCGGTGGCCTCATTGCTGGTGCTGCTGTGGCAACGCCCCAAGCGCGATGCCGAGGTGATCTTTGCCGTGGTCAGCGGCTCGATGGCGCTCTCGCTGATGGCGCCATGGATGGACGGCGCGCCAACCTGGATGGTGTGGGCGGTTGCCATCGGCGGCAGCGCGACGTGCAACGGCTTCTGGCTGGTGTCGCGGGCGCTGTTCCGCGGCGAGGGCGGTGTGGGCCGGGTGCATGTTCTGGTCGCCGCCGGCGTGGCGCTGCTGATTGCCGCGTACCGGGGCGCCACGCTGGGAGGTCAGGGCACGGCGTCACCTTGGGCGTTCGGACTGGGCAGCCTGCTGACGCTGGCCAGTTCCACCCTGCTGGTGCTGACCTTCCTGGAAGCATTGCGCGGCGGTGGGGCGTCGTTGCCGCGTGCCGAACGCCGGCTGCGGCTGGCCTTCATGCTGGTGTTCGCCGCGTGCGTGCTGACCACCACGCTGATGGGCGCGCTGGCCGCCACCTGGCCGTTGCTGGCGGAGGTGCGGGCAGGGGTGGTCCCGCTGTGTGCGGTAGCGATGATCCTGTTCACTCACGGCGCGCTGTGGCGCCGCCGCCACGTGCCGTGGCCGGTGACCGGGGCGCCGCCGGCCCTGCGTGCGCCGGCCGGTCCGCCGGGCGCGGAAGAAATCCGCCTGCTGCGCGCATTGCAGCACCAGCTGGACGTGGTGCAGGTCTACCGCGAGCCAGAGCTGAAGGTGGTCGATCTGGCGCACCGGCTGGGCACGGCCGAACACAAGCTGAGCCGGTTGATCACCCAGGCGCTGGGCGAGAAGAATTTCAACCAGATGATCAACCGCCACCGCATCGCCTATGCCTGCGGCCGGCTGGAGGATGCGGGCGACGATGCCACCATCCTCGACATCAGCGGCGACGCCGGTTTCGCCTCGTTGGGTCCGTTCAATCGCGCGTTCAAGATCGCGACGGGCTGCACGCCGACGGCCTACCGCGCGGCGCACCGCGCGCGAGCCGGGTTGGAGTTTTCATAGACGGGACGCGGGCTGCGCCGGCCCGGCAAACGCGGCGAAGGATGCCGACGCTTCGTTTCGAAGCAGGCGTCGTCTGCGTGTCCATGGCACCCTACGCACATCCCTTTGATGCGAGACGACGCATGCTGCGCACGCTGGCCCTGTCCTTCTGCCTGTTCACCACCACCGCCATCGCCGCCGAACCCGTGTTCGACGTCCACGTCCACCTGCGCGATGGCGAAACCTCCCTGCGCGAATACCGCGACCAAGTTCACGCCGCCGGCCTGGAACTGTCCGGCATCGGCGCCATGTGGTTCGGCGGCCCCCACCAGGCCCTGCAGGGCGACCTGGCCAAGATCCGCGCCGGCAACGACAAGGTGATCGCGCTGGCCGCCGCCCACCCCGACGTCCTGCCCATCGCCACCGTGCACCCCTACGACGGCGACGCCGCCCTGGCCGAACTGGCCCGCGTCGCCGCCGCCGGCGTGAAGGTGCTGAAGATCCACGCCCACACCCAGGGCTTCGACATCGCCGATCCGCGCGTGGAAGCCCTGGTGCGCCGCGCCGGCGAGCTCGGCATCACCGTGCTGATGGACAACGCGAACATCCTGCCCGGCGACAGCGAGAAACTGTTCAACCTGGTGGTGCGCGTGCCGAAGACGAAGTTCATCCTCGCCCACATCGGCGGCCTGAATTTCCGCTTCTGGAACATCCTCGCCCTCGCGCGCACCGCCGATGGCTTCGGCTTCGAGAACCTCTACTTCGACATCTCCGCCACCGTGCTCGTGGTTGCTGATTCGCCGGTGGAAGAGGAGTTCCTCTGGACCCTGCGCAACGTGGGCATGGACCACGTGCTGCTGGGCTCGGACTACCCGCAGATCAGCCTGGACACCACGGTGAAGGCGTTCGAGCGGCTGGACCTGAGCGACGAAGAGAAAGCGAAGATCCGCAGCGGCAATGCGCGGACGTTGTTCGGGCGGTGAGGTGCGGCCTGCTCAGGCCGCCGCCCCTGACGTGCAATCGCAGGCGTGAGTCTCCAACGGAGCATCGTGGCCGCGAGAAGACGAATATCCACCGCGGTCATGCATTGAGGTGGTTCGCGCGTTGCGGCATGGCCGCCGTACCGTGTCCCCCCAGTACTGGCGCATTGTCACTTCTGTTGATGTTGGGGGGCACCTGGTCTCGGCTTAGCATGGAGCAACGCTTGGCGGGAGGGATTCTGGATGCGTAGTTCCGCGATGGTGGTGCTGTTGGGTCTTGGAGGATGTACGGGACTGGGCGCCGAGCAGGCGGGCATGGAAGCGGGTTCGTCGGCGCCGCCCGAATCACGGGTTGTTCCGGTAGCGCCCACGGTCGGCCCTTTCGCGGGGAAATGGGAGGCGTGCGACGGCACGAACTCGCCCGACGAATGCAGCCGCTACGTGCTGCTGCAACACGACGACCGCGTCTGCGGAACCTGGTCCTATTTCGCCTCCGGAAAAGTCTACGAAGGCAGGATCGTCGCGCGTGCGACATCATCGGTCGAGGCGCGACGCACGCACGTCTGCGGTCGTCCGGGTTCCGAAACGCAAACCGAATGCGATGACGGCTGGCAGCGCATCGACAAGCCGTTGCGGCTCTGCGACGGCAAACTCGCCGACCTGACGCGCGCCGATGGCACATGCGTCGCCGACCATCAGGCCGTGCCCATGCCAGACGAGGAGCGCTACGCAGTGCAGGCGCAGCCGTGGATACGGGAGTGCCTGTCCCGCGTTCCATGAAGATGAGCCATAAGGAGATGGATCATGCACGCAGCGTGACGGTAATGTGCGGAAACTGTTCGTGTACGGATGCGCAGGCAGGCCCTGGCCCGCCGCCTTGTCGTGCGATGGCGGTCTGGAGCCCGCCCTACGATGGGCGTCCGTCGTCGCGCACCCGCTCCACGCGCTGGCGGTAGGCCTGCACGTTGTCGCCGTTGATGCGGGTGCGCTGGGTGCCGGTCACGGTGTCGACCTGGCGGTCCGTGCCGGTGACGGGCTGGGCAACGACATCGGTTTCGCGCTCGAAGGCGTGCGACTTGTCGGTGTTGCGGTAGTAGCGGTAGATGGCCCAGTACAGCGCTGCGGCCCCGGTGGGCCCCAGCGCCAGCAGCCATAGGCCGTTGTCGTCGCTCATGATCCTGCCCAGATGATCCAGAGGGCGATGCCCTCCAGGAAGGTGCCCACGGTCAGCGCGGCCAGCAGCAGTTTCCATTGCTGTACCGGCACGCTGCCCATCGTTTCGCCGGTGCGGCCGTTGACCGCGATGTAGTGCAGCAGGCCGCCGTTGCTGCCCGGCTGGTGGTACGAGTACAGCCACACCGGCAGATACATCGACACCCAGCGCGTGCCGTGCACATCAAGGCGTTCCTGTTCCCAGCGCACGCCACGGTCGTAGCGGCGCACCGAGCCCTCGACCTGCGCGCGGGCGATCGACAGCAACTGGTCTTCCAGCCGCGGGTGCAGCTGTTCCACGTCGGTATCGCGCTTCTCCGAGGTGAAGCCCGCCAGGTACGAAGCATTCCACTTCACCGCGTTCTTGGTGTCGAACGGCAGGATGGTGTTGATGATGTTCTGCGTGTTGACCTTCGTATCGAAGTTGCCGCGCTCGGCGGACGACTCCAGCGGCAGGTCGTCGACGGTGAAGTCGACCTGCCGCTCCACCTGGTACACGTCGGCGTCGTAGTAGGTCTTCTTGTTCTTGTCGGTGCCGCGCGTGTACGTGCGGGTGAGGATCTCGCCCTTGCCGGCGACCGCCGCGCTGGCGTTGCCATCGACGATCATGTACGGCAGGTACACGCCGACGACATTCTCCGGCGTGAACTGCTCCTTGAACGCCTTCAGCGCGAACATGCGCCGCTTGCCCACGAACTGGCGGATGCGCGCGATGGCGTCGTCCTTCCTGATGTGGAAGGGCAGCACCGCATCGGGCACCGCGCCGTTGGCGATCTGTTCGTTCACGCCGAAGACGTGGCGGCACCAGTGGCAGCGTGCCGTCATCGTGCTTTCGGTATTGACCATCACCTCGGCACCGCAGCCGGTGCACTTGAAGGTCATCAGGCTGGCGACATCGGCGTCGATGGCGCGCGCGCCGCTGGCGATCACCGTGCCACGCAACTGGTCCAGGCCCACGCCCAGGCCGAATTCTTCCTCGACCCGCGCACCCACCCATTCGTTGCGGCAGTACAGGCAGACCAGCAGGTCGCTGCCCGGCTTGTGGCGGATGTCGGTGGCGCCGCACTTCGGGCAGCGGTTCAGGCCGTCCTTCAGCTCGGCCGCTGCGGTGTCGAGGGCGACCGGATCGGGCGCTTCGATCTCCGCGCGGATGGCGTCGGGCAGGGTAGCGGGGTCGACCGGGAACGTCCCGGGCAACGGCGGCACCTCCTGCGGCGAACCAGGGCCTGCAGGAGGAGCCGGCGGCAACGGCGGGGGCGCCGGACGATGCGGGGTGGACATGGGCGGTGCGTACTCCGGTTACAGACCCAGAGCCTTCGCCTTCAGTGCGTCGTAGTCGGACTGCGTGATCAGGCCGAGGTCGAGCATCTCCTTGGCCTTCTTCAACTTGGCCACCGGATCCTCGGCCGCGGGAGCGGCCGGCGTGGCCGGCTGCTGCAAGCCGCCGACGCCCATCATCCCCGAGGCCATGCCGATGCCCATCAGGCCTGCCGCGCCACCGTTCTCGCCAGCTGACTGGATGCCCTGTGCGACGCTGGCCTGCAGGTTGGAGTTGCCGCGCGAACCGGCCAGCGCATCGGCGCGCTGCACGGTCTTCAGCAGCTCACGCGTGTTGGCGTCGTATTCGATGGAGACGATGGCGGTCTTTACGATGGCCAGGCCGCGGCTGGAGCTCCACTGGTAGCCCTGTTCGACGGCGGCCGACAGGCTCTGCGCGAAGCCCAGCGAATCCTGCTGGATCTTGGTGATGCGGTTGCCCTTGGAAGGATCGTTCGTGTACAGGCTGAAGGCCGGTGCCAGCGAACCGACCACCTCGTTGAACAGCTGGCTGGCCGCCGCGTTGTCCAGGTCGGTGAAATCGAACACCTTGCCCGGCTGCAGGTACGCCGCCGGCACGAAGTTCTTCACGAACAGGATGGGGTCGACGATCTTCAGCGTGTAGGTGCCGCGCGTGATCGCGCCGACCTGGGTGTTGAGGAAGCCGTCGTCCCAATAGATCTCGGATTGGGTACCGAAGCGGTTGTCCGGCAGTTCCTTCAGCGAGACGAAGAACGCCGCCTGCTGCGAGCCGGGCTGGCCGCCGAACTTGAAGCGCTCCCAGCTCTGGGTGATGAAGGTCGACACGATGCCGTCGCCGGCGAAGATCGACTTGGAGTTGATGTCGTCCGAACGCCATTCGTAGCCGCCCGGCTCGGCGACGAACGCGGTGATCGCGCCGTCCTGCATCAGCAGCAGGCCGTAGCCTTCGGGCACGATGATCTTCGAGCCGTTGGTGATGATGTTGGTCGAACCGCTGGTGTTGGAGCCGCGCCCGGCATTGGTGCCCTGCGGCACCGCGGCGAACAGCGCTGCCGTCGCCGGCAGGCCCGCCGGCACCGTGTAGAAATCCTTCCACTGGTCGCCCAGCACGCCGCCGACCGCACCCACCACCGCCTGTACAAGACCCATGACATCGCTCCGTGATTCGTGGGCGGGTAGGGGTACCCGCCAACCGTGACCGAGTATACAGAGCGATACGCGGGCTTCATGGCGCGGAGGTCATGGGCGTGGGGCGTCAGACGGCGGTCGGGTTTTCTGGCTACCATCGCCTGCGTGTCCACCGACGACATCGCCACCTTCCCCGACGACGACCTGCCGCTGGTGCGGCGCGGGTTTCCTTGGCCGATGCGCGTGGGCTGCGTGCTTGCCGGTGCCTTCGCCGTGGTCATGCCGCTGTGGGAGCTGGGTCGCGGCCTGTGGCCGCTGAACATCGCCTCACCGTTCTTCGCGATCATCGTCGGCGGTGCAGGCTATGTCGGCGTGCAGTTCATCCGCGCCGGACTGTCGGGGTGGGGCGACCACTGGACGTATCCGCCGCATACCGTGCTGGTCCAGCGCCGCGCCTGGGGCCGGCTGACGACGACGCGCCTCACGCGCACGAACGTGGCGGCCATCGAGGTGCGCCGGAGCGAGGACAGCGACCACGACGATGCACCGTGGCAGGTGGTCATCGTGCCCCGGCCGATGTTCTCCGGGCTCGCCGCGGCCGCCGGTGCGGGCGGCGTGTTCGACGCGGGCTGCTACGGCTCGTGCGACTACGCAGAGCGCGTGCGGCGCGCCCTGCACGACCATCTGGGTCTTTGAGCGAAGGCTATCTCAGCCGCGGATCGCCGCCTCGATCTTCGCGATGTCGATCTTGCGCATCTCCATCATCGCTTCGAACGCGCGCTTGGCGATGCCCTTGTCCGGGTTGGTGAAGGCTTCGGTCAGCACACGCGGGGTGATCTGCCAGTTCAGGCCCCACTTGTCCTTGCACCAGCCGCAGGCGCTTTCCTGGCCGCCGTTGCCGACGATGGCATTCCACAGGCGGTCGGTTTCTTCCTGGTCGTCGGTGGCGATCTGGAACGAGAACGCTTCGGTCTGCTTGAACGCCTTGCCACCGTTGAGGCCGACGCAGGGAATGCCCAGGACGGTGAACTCCACCGTGAGCACGTCGCCTTCCTTGCCGGACGGGAAGTCCGCCGGGGCATGGTGGACGGCCTTCACTTCGCTGTCCGGGAAGATGCTGGCGTAGAAGGTCGCGGCTTGCAGCGCGTCGGTGTCGTACCAGAGGCATAGGGTGTTCTTGGGGATCATCTTCGTTCTCCTGTGGGTGGGTGCAGTGCGGCAGGGCGATCATCGCGGCGCTGTTTGCAAGGCAGGGTGAAGCGAACGGGGCGGTTGCTCAGTGCTCCGCGAACGTGCCGGTGCGCACCTCGCCATCGCGCAGGTAGTGCGTGACCAGCACGCCGGCGGGGGTGGTGACGGACGACGCCAGCCGCAACGCCGATGCACGCGTGCCGGCGTCGAACAGGCGCTTGCCGTGGCCCAGCAACACCGGGTAGACCAGCAGCCGGAGTTCGTCCACCACCTCGGCGGCCAGCAGCTGATGCAGCAGGTCGCTGCTGCCCTGCGTCACCAGGTCGGGACCCTCGCCGCGCTTGAGGTCGCGCAGGGCGGCGACGGGATCCGTGCCCAGCGCACGACTGTTCCGCCACGCGAGCGTGTCCGGATGATGGGTGGCGACATGCTTGGTGGCGTTGTTGAACGCATCGGCGATGTGGCCGTGCGGGGCATCGCGGGGCACCTGCGGCCAGTAGCTGGCGAAGATGTCGTAGGTGCGGCGCCCGAGCACCAGGTCGAACGGGCGCGAGAACACGCCACCCATCACCTCGCCATCGCCGGCATGGGGCCATACCCAGCCGCCATGCGCGAAGCCGCCGCTGCGGTCTTCGTCCGGCCCGCCGGGTGCTTGGATCACCCCGTCGAGACTCGTCATGACGGCCGCGATGAGCTTGCGCATGTCGGTGTTCCTTGCGGGTGCCTGTATCCGCCTCTCTTCCACGACGAGCGGGAACGGGGGAAATCGACAGCCCTTGCCGCGCCGGTGATTGATCCCGATCAATGCGGTGATCCGCATTGCCCGCCATGCTGTCCGCACCCTCAGCGAGGTCACGCACATGAAAGCGAACGTAGGCGGTTTCGACAAAGGGGCCCGTATCGTGGTGGGCGCGCTGCTCATCGCCTGGGCCGCGACCGGCGGCCCGGTGTGGGCCTGGATCGGGGTGGTGCCGCTGGCGACCGGCCTGTTCAATTTCTGTCCGCTGTACCGGTTGATTGGCGTGAACACCTGCCGGCGCTGAACCGCGCATTTCATGCGCGGCGGACGTGAGCCCGTCCAGGCCGCGTCGCGTGCCGATCTGTGAATCGCGCGTCAACGTCGCCGCGCGGCGGGGCGGTGATACTGGCCCGATGGATATCTACGTACTTGCGCTGGCCCTGGTAGGCGTGGCGTTGCTGGGCGCCGCGTGGCTGCCGCATCTGTTGAAGCGGCATCCGCTGACATTCCCCATCGTCTACCTGCTGCTCGGCGCGGGTTTGTATGCATTGCCCTGGCCGCTGCCGCCCGCCGACCCGATCCGCTTCCCGCTCGTTGCCGAGCGCCTGACCGAACTCGCGGTCCTGGTCGCGCTGACCGGCGTGGGCCTGCGCATCGACACCCGTTTCGGCTGGCGGCGGTGGGCGATCACCTGGCGACTGCTCGGCATCACCATGCCACTGACCATCCTGGCCGGTCTGTGGCTGGGCCAGGCGTGGCTGGGCTACGGCACGGCGGCTGCGTTGCTGCTCGGCGCGGTACTGGCGCCCACCGATCCCGTGCTGGCCTCGGACGTGCAGGTGCACCCGCCGGGTGAAGGCGGGGAGGATCCGGTGCGGTTTGCGCTGACATCGGAGGCCGGCCTCAACGATGGCCTGGCGTTCCCTTTCGTATGGCTGGCGGTCGCCCTTGCCCTGGCCGCTGCGGGCGAGCCGATGGACTGGGGACGCTGGCTCGCGCTGGACGTGATGTGGCGGGGGCTGGGTGGCGTGGCGATCGGCGCAGTGCTCGGCTACGCGCTGATGCATTTGATCTTCCGCAGCGAACGCAGGCCGACGCTGGCCAACAGCAGCGATGGGCTCACGGCGCTGGCCATCACGCTGCTGGTCTATGGCGTGGCGGAACTCTGCCACGCGTACGGGTTCCTGGCGGTGTTCGTGGCGGCGCTGGTGATACGCCAGCAGGAACGCGACCATGCGTATCACGCCACGCTGGATCTGTTCGCCCACCAGTGCGAAAAGCTGCTGATGGCGTTGCTGCTGCTGTTGCTGGGCGGCGCGGTGGCCAGTGGCATCCTGGCTGGCCTGTCATGGCGCGAGGTGGTGTTCGCGCTGGTCTTCGTCCTGCTGGTGCGGCCCCTGGCCGGCTGGCTGGGATTGCTGGGCACGTCGCTGTCTTCGCGCGACCGCTGGACCATCGCGGTGTTCGGCGTGCGCGGCATCGGCTCGTTGTACTACCTTGCCTTCGCCACCCATCACGCGGATTTCACCGATCCCGAGGCCTTGTGGGCAGTGGTCTGCCTGGTGGTGGTGCTATCGATCCTGCTGCACGGCCTGAGCGCACAGGACGTGATGGAGCGGCTCGACCGGCGGAGGCGCGACAGGCGCTAGGTGCGCGGGCCAGAGCGTGCGCGCCTGTGCCCGTTCGCACCCGCCCGCGTTGTTGGCTGCGGTACGGATTGCTACCCTGCCTGCGGATCCGGTCAGACAGGCGGTTGAATGCACAGGCGAAACTTTCTCGGAACGGCAGCGCTTGCCGCCACGGCGTTGATGCTGCCCATCGCAGGCAGTCACCGCGCCTTCGCCGCCACGTCGCGCAAGCGCCTGCTTCCGCCCGCGTTGAATCCCGGCGATACCGTCGCCCTGGTCAGCCCCTCCGGCGCCACCGACGATCCCCTCGACCTGCAACTGGCGCAGGAAGCGATGGAAGCGCTCGGCTTGAAGGTGAAGGTGGCACCGCACTTCGCGGCCCGGCACGGGCACCTGGCCGGCAGTGATGGCGAGCGAGCCGGCGATCTCAACGCCATGTTCGGCGACAAGGACGTCAAGGCGATCATCTGCGTGCGCGGCGGTTCCGGTGCCGCGCGCCTGCTGCCGCTGCTGGACTACGGTCTGATCCGCCGCAATCCCAAGGTGCTGCTGGGGTATTCCGACATCACCGCGCTGCACAACGCGTTGCTGTCGCAGGCCGGGCTGGTGAGCTTCCATGGCCCGATCGGCGCGGGCAGCTGGAATGCCTTCAACGCCGACCAGTTCCGCCGCGTCTTCTTCGAGCGCGAGCAGATGCAGTACCGGAACACGGCCGAGAAAGGCGACGAACTCGTGCAGCGCAGGAACCGCACCGTCACCATCACCGGCGGCAAGGCGCAGGGCGAACTGGTGGGCGGCAACCTGTCCGTGCTGGTGGCGCTGGCCGGCTCACCGTACCTGCCGGATTTCAGCGGCAAGATCCTGTTCCTGGAAGACGTGTCCGAAGCGCCGTACCGCATCGACCGCATGCTCAGCACGCTGCGGCTGATGGGCGCCCTGGACAAGGTGGCCGGGGTGATCTTCGGCGAATGCACCGAGTGCGATCCGGGCAACGGCTATGGCTCGCTGACGCTGCCGCAGATCTTCGACGATTATTTCAAGCCGCTGAAGATCCCGGCCTACCGCGGCGCGATGATCGGCCACATCCGCCAGCAGTTCATCGTGCCCGTCGGCGGCAGGGTGGAGATGGATGCGGACGCGGGGACGTTCCGGATGCTGGAGCCGGTGTTCCAGAGTTGAGAGATGCGGTCGCGGGTCGGCGTGTGCATTGCGCATGCCTGTCGAAGGCGCGCTGCGGCGCGACTTGAGCGTGCCCGGCGTGCATGGGAGCATCGAATGCCGGTGAAAGGAGACTCGCGCATGATGAAGGCCACACCGCAGGACACCGGCGACGCCGCGCGCCGTATCGACGCCCGCATCGATGAACTGCGCGATTGGCGCGGCGACATGCTCTCGCGCGTGCGTGCGTTGATCCACCAGGCCGATCCCGATGTCGTGGAAGCCGTGAAGTGGGTCAAGCCCACCAATCCGCACGGCGTGCCGACCTGGTCGCACGACGGTCTGGTATGCACCGGCGAGGTCTACAAGGCGTACGTGAAGCTGACCTTCGCGCATGGGGCGTCGCTGGCGGATCCGGACGGCCTGTTCAATGCCAGCCTCGACGGCGGCACGCGTCGCGCCATCGACATCCGCGAGCGCGACACCCTGGATGGTCCTGCGTTCAAGGCGCTGTTCCGTGCCGGGGTCGCTTTCAATGCGGGCAGGAAATCCCGCAGGTAGGGTGTCCCCCATGGCAGACAAGACCACCAAGTCCCGGCTGCTGTCCGGCGGCAACCCGCAGATCCCGAAAGGCGATGGCGATGCGCCGGTGCAGGCCTATCTCGCCGCGATTCCCGGCTGGAAGCGCGCCATCGCCGAACGCCTTGATGCGCTGATCGGGCAACAGGTGCCGGACGTGCGCAAGGCGGTGAAGTGGAATTCGCCTTTCTATGGCGCACCGGATGCCGAGGGGTGGTTCCTGTCGTTCCATTGCTTCGACCGCTACCTCAAGGTCACCTTCTTCCGCGGCCAATCCCTGCAGCCGGTGCCACCGGAAGCCTCGAAGTCGCAGGACACACGCTACGTACACCTGCGCGAGGATGGGGATTTCAACGAAGCGCAGCTCGCCGACTGGGTGAAGCAGGCGAGCAGCCTGCCGGGCGAGAGGCTGTAGACCGCGCAGGCACCGCGTGCTTCACATCATCAGGCAGTCGATGCCGTCCAGCACGATGTGGATCACCAGGCCGATGCCGAACCAGCGCGTCTTCCGGGGAATGACGAGCGCGCCGTAAACCAGCATCGCCGGCCATGCATGCAGCGGGTGGAAGCCGATGCTGCATCGGCCGGGCGCGTAGACCGGGTCGGCAAGCAGGTGGTCGAGATCGATCACCCAGGCGGCCAGCATCCACAGGGCCGCGCGTTTCCAGTCCTTCGGCCAGAACATGCGCGCGGTGGCCACCGGCACGACGACGTGCAGCAGCAGGTGGAGCAGGGGACGGACTTCGATATCGGGCATGGCGGGTTCAGCGTCGTGCGGCCAGCCAGCGGTCGAGCTGGTTGGCGAACGCCTGGCGGTCGCGCGCATTGAAGGCTGCCGGGCCGCCGGTCTGCACGCCGGCGCCGCGCAGCTCGTCCATGAAGTTCCGCATCGACAGCCGTTCGGCGATGTTGTCCGGCGTGAAGCGCTCGCCGCGCGGGTCGATGGCCTGCGCGCCGTTGGCCAGCACGCGCGCCGCCAGCGGGATGTCCTGGGTGATCACCAGGTCGCCGGCCCGGGCACGCTCGACGATGGCGTCGTCGGCCACGTCGAAGCCACCCTGTACCTGCAGCGAGCGGATGAAGCGGGAGGGCGGCGTGCGCAGCCATTGGTTGGCGACCAGGGTGACCGCCACCTGGGCGCGTTCCGCGGCGCGGAACAGGATCTCCTTGACAGGCCCCGGGCAGGCATCGGCGTCCACCCACACCTGGGGGGCGGGGGCCGTGCCGTCGGTCATTCCTTTGCGGTGTCGGAAGCACCCGGCTCGGGATCGGCGCCGGGCTGGGCCGCATCGCGTTCGGCGCGCTTCTTCGCGTCCTTTTCGTCTTTCTTCTTCTTCTTGGCCAGCTCACGCTGGCGTTTTTCGAACGAATAGTTGGGTTTTGCCATGGACAAGGTCACCTGGGGACGGGAATGGGGCGTGGCGTGCCGGTGGGCGTTCCACAGGCCTACACGATAGCCCGCATCTGCTGCCTGCGGGAAACCGGCATGAAAACAGCCATTTGCGAGGGTCGTGCGACGGTACGGATGCGGGCCCGCCTGCGCGCGGGCCCGGCGATGCCGTCGCGCATGGCTCGCGGGCGCCGCCTGCGCTGCTATACCATCGCCGCGTCGGGCGCCTCCGGGGAAGGGGCGGCCATGACGTCCTTACATGGGGTGATCGATGCGGCGGATTCTCTGCCTGACGCTGGCAGCACTGGTGCTGGCCGGCTGTGCGAAACGTGTCAAGGAGTCGTTGCCGCCGCCGCCGGAGCAGGTGTCGGTGCCTGTTCCTCCGCCACCGCCACCGCCACCGCCACCGCCACCGCCACCGCCACCGCCACCGCAGGGCAGTGCTGCGGAAGCCGCGCACATCGAGGCCGCCCGCCGTGCCGCAGCTGAAGCTGCCGCCCGCGCCCAGCAGGAGCGCGCCGCCGACAGTGCCCGCCAGGCGGCCGAGCGCGCCGCCCGCGTCCGCGAGGCCGCGCAGCCGCCGAGGTCGGATTTCGTCAACGTCGACGTGTTCTACGCCACCAACCGGATGCCGGCGACCACGTTCGCCACGCTGCCGCCGGGCGACCGCTTCACCGCGGGTGTCGCGCGGCAACTGACCTACGGCACCGCACGCATCAGCATCCCCAAGGTGCACGTCGCCGGTGAACTGGAATCACCGCGCTGGTACCTGATGGAGTTCAAGGAAGACCCCAAGCAGCACATCATCCTGCAGGAGGTCGACCGGCTGGCGAAGGCGCCGTTCTTTGCCAGGCTGTACGGGCGCGTCGGTGAATCACGCGGCAGCAATGCGTTCGTGTTCGTGCACGGCTACAACGTCAGCTTCCGCGACGCTGCGCGCCGTACCGCGCAGTTGGCCTACGACCTGCGCTTCGATGGTGCGCCGGTGTTCTACAGCTGGCCGTCGCAGGCGGCGCTGGCGGGCTACTTCACCGACGAACAATCCATCGCGCGCTCGGTGCCGCTGATCGAGGGTTTCCTGGCCGACATGGCCGACCGCTCGGGGGCGCAGAACCTCTACGTCATCGGCCACAGCATGGGTACGCGCGGCGTCACGCAGGCCATCCGCAACCTGGTGGGGAAGCGGCCGGAACTGCGCGGCCGCTTCCGCGGCATCATCCTGGCCGCGCCCGACATCGATGCCAAGGTGTTCCGCGAGGAGCTCGCGCCCGCCCTGCGTCAGGCCAGCGGCTACGTGACCCTGTACGCCTCGTCCGAAGACATGGCGTTGAAGGCGTCCAGGCAGGTCAATCGCGGCCCCCGTGCCGGCGACACCAGCGAGGGCGTGGTACTGGTGAGCGGCGTGGATACCATCGATGTCTCCGGCGTGGACCAGAGCATGCTGGCGCATTCCTACTTCATGGAATCGGACAAGGTGATGGGCGACATCCGCGAGATGTTCCGCGCCCACCAGCCCGCCGCACGGCGCAAGCCGCTGCAATCGGTGAAGCTGGGCACGGGGATGTTCTGGAAGA
This sequence comes from Pseudoxanthomonas sp. 3HH-4, assembly GCF_006716465.1. Classification (GTDB taxonomy): domain Bacteria; phylum Pseudomonadota; class Gammaproteobacteria; order Xanthomonadales; family Xanthomonadaceae; genus Pseudoxanthomonas_A. The sequence goes on from NZ_VFPB01000004.1 coordinate 248,683, forward strand.
TCCTGCCGCCGCCATGACGCGGCGGCAGGATGGCGCCGTCATGGCAGCGTGTAGGTAACCGAAAGTTTCGCGGTGGCGCCCTTGTCGATCCACAGGTAGTGCGTCGCGGTCGGGTTGGCGTTGAAACGCAGCCGCAGCTGCGTGCGGCCGGTGCGATTGATCGCCGCACGCCCGGCGATGTCGAACACGGTGCTGGTCTGGTTGCCGCCACTGAAGGCCGGCACCTGCGCGCTGTTGGTGGTGGTCGTGGCGGCTGCCCAATCCGCCGCTTCGATGGTGCAGGCGCCGAGGCAGCCGTTGCGCACGTCCACGACGAGCGAGTTGCCCGCAGGGCTGCTCCACGGATCGCCGCTGGCGCTGCGGTAGGCCATCGTCAGCGTGGCCGACGTGACCACGGCGCTGTCGGGCAGCGATGAGGTATCGAAGGACAGCACCGCGCGGTTGTGGTTGCCGTCGGTGCCGCGGCCTATCGCCAGCCCGTAATAGGCCTCCAGCGCGCCCACGGCCGCACTGCCGCCGGTGGCGCTGGCCTTCACGTAGCCATCGTTCGCGTCCTCGTTGTTGAACACCACGGTGACCGGCGACCCGCCGCCGGTCCCGCCGCTGACGGTGACATTGACGGCAATGGAGGTGCCAGTATTGCCGGCGAGGTCCAGTGCCCGCGCCTGCAACACGTGCGCGCCGTCGCTGGCGCCGCTGCTGTTCCACGCCAGGCTGTAGGGCGCGCTGGCATCGCTGCCGAGCAACGCACCGTCCAGCAGGAAGTCCACGCGTGCCACGCCGATGTCGTCGCTGGCGGTGGCTGCCAGCGTCACCGCGCCGGCGACGGTCGCGCCGTTGGTGGGCGAGGTCAGGACGACGGTCGGCGGCACGCCGTCCAGGTTGTCCAGACCGAAGAAGCGGGCGATGTGGTAGCTGGAGCAGATGTTCACGTCGAGGATGTAGGCGCCCGCAGTGCCGCACTGGGTTTCGCCGGTGCCCGGGTCCACCGGCGTGCCGTGGCCCATGCCGGTGATGACATAGGTCTCCACCTTCGCGATGCCGGCGGCGTCCTTGTAGACCTTGTGCGGATAGCCGCTGACGGTGTCGCTGGCGTCGGCCACGGTGTCGATGCCATGCACATCGGCCCACTGCTCCAGGCTTTCGGTGAGGTTGGCGGGGCGCACGGTGTAGTCGGCGTCGCCATGCCAGATGGAGACGATCGGCCATGGCCCGGTCCAGGTGCTGGCGGCACGCACCTTCGCGCCCCATTGCGCGGGGGTCAGGTCGCTGCCGGGATTCATGCAGCTGAAGGCGGCGGTCTGCGTGGTCGCGCAGCGGTAGGGAATGCCGGCCACGATGGCGCCGCCAGCGAACACGTCCGGATACGTCGCGAGCATCACCGAGGTCATTGCGCCTCCGGCGGACAGCCCGGTGACGTAAACGCGTGCGGGATCAATCGCATGGTCCGCGATCATGCGGTCGACCATCTGCTTGATCGACAGCGGTTCGCCCTGGCCGCGCGCGGTATCGGCGGTCTCGAACCAGGTGAAGCAGCGGCTGCTGTTGTTGCCGGTCTGCTGCTCGGGCAGCAGCAGCGCGAAGCCGAAGCGGTTGGCCAGCATTTCCCAGCCGGTTTCGGCGTCGTAGTTGGAAGCGGACTGCGCACAGCCATGCAGCGCGACCACCAGCGGTGCATCCGCCGGCAGACCCGCGGGAACGACCTTGTGCATGCGGAGGTTGCCGGGATTGCTGCCGAAGCCGGTGACTTCGGTCAGCGCCAGCGCAGGGCCGCTGGCCAGCAGCAGGAGCAGGGAGAAGAGCACCAGGCCCGTGCCGTGGGCACGGGAACGCGGAGCGGAACGACACAGCAGCGCAGCGATCGACATCGACGGCACCTCGGGTGTGAAGTGCCGGCAGTGGGCCACACGCCCCCGCGCGGGGGCATTGGTCAAAGGGGAAAGCTGCAACGCACCATCGCGCAAGCGTGACGCAGGCCCCGCGACAGGGCCTGCGTGCCATCAGCCCGTGCGTCGCCGTGCCGTCGCCACCACGAACTCGCCCGGCATGCGATAGCCCTGGCCGACGCGCCACGGCCGGATCGCCTGCAGGTAGCGCGTACGGACGCGTCGGCGGGTCGCCTCATTGAAGCGCGACCAGGCCATCGCCACCGGCCCGCCGACGAAGGCGGCATCGCAGGCGTCGTCGTCATTGGCGTAGGCCAGCACCGCCTCGACGCGATGTTCCTCGGCATCGACGAAGCCGGCGCGCACGCACAGATCGGCGAGCATGCCTTCATGGCCGAGCTGGAAGAACAGCGGACAGACATCGCTGGCGACTTCCTCGTCGACGATGGGGAACACCGGCGACCAGCCACAGCGTGCGCGCTGGCCCCAGACCGCCACGGCCACGCGGCCGCCCGGGCGCAGCGCACCGTGCATGCCGCGCATGGCCTGGTCGGGATCGGGCATGTACATCAGCCCGAGTGCGCAGTACGCCAGGTCGAAACCGACGCCCGAGGTGTCCAGCGATTCGCCGTCCATGCGCAGGAAGCGCGCATGGGGCAGGCCGCGCGCCTGCGCCTGCGCGTTGGCTTCCTCGATCATCCGCTCGGCGATGTCCACGCCGACCACGCGGCCGTTGCTACCGACGACTTCCGCTGCAGCCAGCGCCATCACGCCGGTGCCGCAGGCCACATCGAGCACCGATTCGCCCGGGGCCGCCGGCGCGAGCGCCAGCAGCCGACGGTGCGCTTCCGATAGCTGCGCCTGCCAGAGAGCGTCATAGCGGGATGCGGCGAGGTCCCAGCCGTAGCGCTGCACGCGCCGCTGCAGTCGCGCGTGGTCCTTCACCGGCGCACGACCACGATTTCGAGGTATTCGCTGGGGATGACCAGGCCGTTACCGTTGCCGCAATCCATACGCTCCATAAGCGCGTGCAGGTCCTGTTCGAGTTCGGCGGCCTTGTCGGCCGGCAGGGCCTGGAAGGCCTTCTGCACCGGGCCGTACCAGGTGCGGAACACGTCGATCATGTGCGCAGCCGAACGGTAGCGGAAACTGAACATGCGCGCGGTGACGCCGATGGCGCCGGCCGTGTCCCCGAACAGCGACTGCACGTGCGTGGTGGTACCCCACAGCGACGGCAGCTGCACACCGGCCGGCGGTGCGATGTGGCGTCCCAGCACCTTGAACATCTGGCCAATGAAGCCTTCCGGCGTCCAGTTGGCCAGCCCGATGCGGCCGCCGGGCCGGCACACGCGCGCCAGTTCGCCAGCGGCACGCGCGTGGTCCGGCGTGAACATCACGCCGAACGTGGACAGCACCACATCGAAACTGGCATCCGCGAAGGGCAGGGCCTCGGCATCGGCTTCGGCGAAGGCGACCTGCAACTGCTCGGCCTCGGCACGGGCCTGGCCCAGGTCCAGCAGTGCGGGCACGTAGTCGGTGGACACCACCTGGCCACCACGGCGCGCTGCGGCCAGCGTCGCATTTCCATTACCGGCGGCGACATCGAGCACCCGTTCGTCCCAGCGCAGGTCGACCGCTTCGGCCAGACGCTCGCCGACGATCTGCAGCGTAGTGCCCACGACGGCGTAGTTGCCGCTGGACCAGGCGGCCTGCTGGCGGTGCTTGAGGGCGTCCAGATCGGGCAGGGTGGGGAGGGAAACGGCGACGGCATTCATTCGGGGGAAACTCCGGGGGTTGGGGAGGGCGCAGCGTGGCGGTCGCACCGGGCTTCCGTCCTGACGGGGCGTCTGCCGGAACTGGCCGCGCGTCCGAGCCTGCGTGCAGGTTTCCCGGGGCTCCGCGATTCCTTGCCGATCGTCCGGCGGTTGGCCGCGCACCTGCACGGGCTGCGTTGTTGCGCTCAGAATCCGCCTGCCCCTGCCGTTCAATGGAATTTGCCCTCCCATGAGTACCCCCCGGGACATCGCCCACGCGATGCAGCGCGCCGTCGGCGTGTTCACCCGCCGCCCCGACATGGGGCTGCACGATGACGCGGCAGCCCGCGCCTCGTGGCAGCACGGCACGCGGATCGTGGCGGCGCACGCCAGCGGCACGCGCATCGAATCCGACATGCCGGTCGAACTGGGTGGCACCGGCGACCGGCCGTCACCGGGCTGGTTCTTCCGGGCGGGCATCGCGGCGTGCACCGCGACTGCGATCACGATGGTCGCCGCAGAGCAGGGCATCGCGCTCGACCACCTGGAGGTAGAGGTCGGCAGTCGCTCCGATACGCGCGGCCTGCTCGGCATGCGCGATGCCGATGGCGCCCCGGTGGATGCGTGCCCTGCGTCGATGCGCGTGGACGTGGTGCTGCATGCGCAGGACGTGGAGGCCGAACGATTGCATGCCGTCGTGCAGGAAGCGCTGCGTCGCTCGCCCATGCAGGGCGCGCTGCTGGGACAACCACCTTTGACCGTCGACGTGGCGACGACGCCCGCGCGAGCGGCCTGAGCATGGATGCGTTGTCGGAAATCCTGCGCGTGGTGCAGATGTCCGGTGCGTTCTTCGTCAACGCCCGCTTCAGCGCGCCCTGGTGCTACCAGTCGCCGAAAGCCTCGCTGGCGGCGCCCTGGCTGGACCCGACCGCGGAGCAGGTGGTGATCTTCCACCTGATCACCGAGGGTGGATGCCTGGTGGAAATGGAAGGCGCGCCAACGATGGCGGTGCACGAAGGCGACGTGGTGATGTTTCCGGGGGGCAGCGCTCACCGCATGACGTCGGAGCCGGGCATGCCGCCGCCGCGCGGCGCGGCCGACCTGAAGAAGCTGTTCGCCAGTCGCCCGCGCCGGCTGGCCTACGGTGGTGGTGGCGCCCCCACGCGCATCGTCTGCGGCTACCTGGCCTGCGATACGCGACTGGCGCGATTGCTGCTGGACGGCCTGCCGCCGGTGGTGCGCATCAGCTTGCGTGATTCCGATGCCGGTGCATGGCTCGAATCGTCCGTGCGTTACGCGCTGGCAGAGGCCCGCACGCCAAGACCCGGCGGCGCGAGCCTGCTGTCCCGGCTTGCGGAATTGCTGTTCATCGAGGTGCTGCGCCGTTACGTGCACCAGCATGAAGGTCATGCGGGTTGGCTGGCGGGCCTTGGCGACCGCGTCGTCGGCAAGGCCCTCAACGCATTGCACCAGCAACCGTGCCGCGAGTGGACCCTCGCCGATCTGGCGCGCGTCGCCGGCACCTCGCGTTCGGTACTGGCCGAGCGGTTCCAGCAACTGGTCGGCACGTCGCCGATGCAGTACCTGACGCAGTGGCGGATGCTGATGGCCGCCAACCTGCTACGCCGCAGCAATGCGCCGCTGTCGCGGGTGGCCGAAGAGGTGGGTTACCAGAACGACACATCCTTCATTCGTGCGTTCCGGCGCGAATACGGGCAGCCGCCGGCGGCATGGCGGCGCAACCTGGCCGACGCCGGCCAGGCTGTGCACGCCTGATCACGCGTGCGACGTCTACGGCCGCCGCTTGTAGGTGATCTCCATCATCTTGGTTTCCCTGCCGTCAGGGCCGGGGCCGTACATCTCGAAGACTTCCGTGTTCTTGTCGGTCCATCGCGTGGTCATGCGGCTGCTCTGGGGCTGCTTCGTCACCGGGTCGTGGTGGGTGCCGGTGTAGGTGCAGGTCAGCTCGGCATCGCAGGTGCCTTCGCTGACCATGAGGCCCGTGCTCATGCTGTCGTTCCACGTGCCCCAGTACTTGCCGGTGACGTTGTCGAACCCATGCAGTCCCTGGCCGGAGAACGGCTGTCCCATCATCTGAGACGTCACCTCCTCGAGCATCACGCGGTTGCCGAGGATCATCCTGCGTGTCGCGGTGCCGGGGTCGGTGCTGGGTGGCGCGCCGGGTGCGTGCCAGCTCTTCACGACCAGGTCGTAGGTGCCGGCCATCGAAGCCAGCCTGCCGTGTTCCATGCCCGGCGTGCCGGCCTTCTGGTAGGCCTCCATCATGGCCTGCATCTCGGGCGTCATCGCCGGCGGCGTGTCCTGGGCGAACGCGGGGCCTGCGAGCAGCAGGGTTGATACGGCGACGGACAGCAGCGTGGTGCGTTGCATGGTGGCCCCTCCCGGGCATGGCGGTGGCGCTGTTGTGCGCCCCGCCGCGCTCAGCCGGCGTGAAAGTCGGCCGAGGGTCGGTCAGCGGCGCACGGCGACCACGCCGTCCAGCGCCCGCTGCGCCTTGAACCCGGCCTTCTCCAGCCGCTTCACCACCTCGCCGGGCACATCGCGCCCGCTGGTGAGCTTGTTGGGCGTGCCGGTGTAGTGGAACAGCTTGCCGCCGCGACGGAGCACGCGCGCAAGCTGATCGTAGAAGGCCTGCGAATACAGCTCGCCGGCGATGCCGAAACGCGGCGGGTCGTGCAGCACGGCATCGACGGAGGCATCCGCCACCTGCGTGACGGCCTGCGAGATGTCGGCGTGGGTCAGCTGCAGGCGCCCATCGTGTCCGGGTGCGTCCGGATCCGGCGACCACGGGTTGAGCGTGCGCAGCCAAAGCACGTCGTCGTTCTTCTCGAACGACAGGATGCGCGCGGCGCCAGCGGCCAGACAGCACGCCGCGAAGTAACCCAGCCCACCGCACGTATCCAGCACCACCTTGCCGTGCGGCTCGACCAGCGCGACCTTGCGTCGCGCATCGTCCAGCGGCGATTCCTTCGACGTCGGCAGCATCTTGATGCCATCGATCTCGAACGTGGGCACGCCCCATTCCGTGGGCACGAGCTTGATCAGCGAGCCGGCATAGCGCGAGATCGGCGCGAAGTCCTCGCCGTCCCAGTAGTACAGCGTGCGGTCCTTCAGTCGGCCTGGATAGGGGTACGCCGCATCGCGCCACTGCCATGTTCCGGCTTCCAGCCGCGCGTCCGCCAGCGTGCGTCCAAGGTCCAGCGAGCCATGCCACACGGTGTCGCCGCGGTCGCGCGCCGCCAGCAGGGCAGCAGCGGTGTCGCGGGTGAGCAGGGGACCGGTGTAGTGGGGCATGGAGCGGGAGTCCTGAAGTGCGTCGTGATCGCAGGAGCGGGATTTTCGCCCCCGCCGCCCCTTGGGCGATAGCCCGGGATGTCTGCGGAAGCCATGTTGCCCCCGCTGGTATAGTGCCGACCCCTCGGATTCCCGGTCTTGCCACCGTCATGAACACGCCCGCCCGCTTCCATCCCATCGGTACACCCGGTACGCCCTGGGGGGCGGCGGAGAAAGCCGCATGGCGCGCGCAGCAACGCGTGCAGCGCCGTTATGCGGACGATGTGGTAGCGGTGGTCGATGGGCTGCGCGGACGCTTCGATGTGCAGCAGTACGGCACGCTGGACTATGGTCCGGGCGAGGTCTATCCGCTGTTGGCGGTACGCAGCCGGGACTGGAACGAGGCACTGCCCACGATGCTGGTCACGGGCGGCGTGCACGGCTACGAGACCAGCGGCGTGCATGGCGCGCTGCAGTTCCTCGAAGAGCGTGCCGCCGACTATGCCGGCAAGGCCAACCTGCTGGTGGTGCCATGCGTCAGCCCGTGGGGCTACGAACGCATCCACCGCTGGAACGCCGATGCGCTGGATCCGAACCGCTCGTTCCGTGCGGGCAGTCCTGCGCAGGAATCCGCCGCGTTGATCGCGCTGGTCGCGCCGGTGAAGGATCGCGTACTGATGCACATCGACCTGCACGAAACCACCGACAGTGATGAGAGCGAATTCCGTCCTGCACTTGCCGCGCGCGACGGAAAGCCATTCGAACCCGGGGAGATTCCGGACGGCTTCTACTTGGTGGATGACAGTGCGAATCCACAGCCCGATTTCCAGCGCGCCGTGATCGCGGCGGTGGCGGCCGTCACCCATATCGCCCCCGCCGACGCGCGTGGCGAGATCATCGGGTCACCGGTGGTGGCCGAGGGTGTCATCCAGTACCCGGTGAAGTCGCTGGGCCTGTGCACCGGCATCACCGAGGCACGCTACACCACCGTCACCGAGGTCTATCCCGACAGTCCGAAGGCGACGCCGCAGCAGTGCAACGATGCGCAGGTCGCCGCGGTGGTGGCGGCGATCGGGTACGCGTTGGCGCAGGGTTGAAGCGAGCCTGCGGGGGCCCTATTTCCTTTCGTGAAAGATGATTGCTTTCCGGGGCGTAGGCTGTCCCGGCGGCAACACGAAGCGAGGACATGACCATGGCAACCGGATGGGCCGGCGATGGCGCCGTGCAGGAACAGATCGATGCGACCGTGAAGGACGGCATCGAACGCGCGCGCCGCGCGCTGCCGAAGGGGCCGAGCCTGACCCACTGCGAAGCCTGCGACAAGCCGATCCCGGTTGCCCGCCAGCTGGCGGTGCCGGGCGTGCGCCTGTGCGTGGTATGCCAGGAGGCGGCCGACCAGGAAGAGCAGGGTGCCGGGCTGTACAACCGGCGGGGCAGCAAGGACAGCCAGTTGCGCTAGCAAGGGCGCGTAACGGGCACGGCGGGCGTCACTCCACCGTCAGCGGGATGCCCTTCTTGCGCATGTCCAGGTAATCGGTACGCACGGCACGGCAGTAGGGCCCGCTCATGACGAAGCGGCGACACACATCCGGCCGGGTCTGGTAGATGCCGCAGTTCATCCGCGCGCCGTCGAGTGCCACGCACCAGCCTTCCTCGTCGCGTGCCATCACGTGCAGGCCGGCGGGGGTGCGGGTGGTGAGGTGTGAGGGAACGTGGTCTTCCGGTTGCAGGACCACGGTCAGGCGGCAGCAGACGGCGTCGCAACGCGAACATGAGGTCATGGCGGCGTGACCTGCATCGGCTGGTCCCGGGCAGCGCACGCTGCAGCAGGGAAAGGCACGGCATGTGCAACGACGGGGCGAGGGTATGACGGGCAGGGCATGGAAGCTCCCGGGGGCAACCATCCCATCGTGGGGAATGCGTCGCGTGGGAAAGGGAGCGAAGCGGAGGGCCGGGGGCCGTGCGGAACGCGCGAAGCAAGCGGTTGGCTCGCGGCACGCATGCTACAGCATGCATCTCAAGGGGCGGCCCGTGCACGCGGAAGTACGTCACCTGAGCTTCATGTGGTGTCGCATCGGTTTGCCTGCGGGTCAGGCAGGCACGCCAGGTTTGACGCTGCAGTCATACCGCGTGCGTTATCCCTGTCCGCAGATGTCTTGAAGCGGAGGTGCGTTGATGACGCTCGAGTTGCGTTGCCGCTGCGGGCAGGTGCAGGGCACGGTGGATGCCCGCCGGGCGTATGCGCGTGCAACGTGTTACTGCGGGGATTGCCGTGCGTATGCGCGTCACCTCGGGCAACCCGGCGTGATGGATGCGCAGGGCGGTACCGACATCGTGGCGATGAACCCGCTGGCGGTGCGTTTCACGGCGGGCGAGGAGCACATCGCCGGCCTTTGCCTGCGCCAAGGCGGGCTGTTGCGCTGGTACGCGGCGTGTTGCCGTACGCCGCTGGCCAATACGCCGCGCGATGGAAAAGTCGCCTACGTGGGCGTGGTTGCCGCATGCCTGGTGCCGGAGGCCGACGTCGATGCCGCATTCGGCCCGCCGGGCCACGTGGTGTTGAACTCCGACAGCGCCGTCGGCGACGTGCGCCGCACGCCGCTTGCTTTCCTCGCGGCCGGAGCGCGTATCGCCATGGGCATCATGGCGGCAAGGCTGCGCGGGCAAGCGCCAGGCCTGTTTTTCAGCGCCAACGGGCAGCCCCTGCGTACCGCGTACCCCCTGGGCGAGGATCCGCGCGGCGAGGCGGGGCGGGAGCCGGCCTGAGCCGATCGTGCGGGCCGCGGTTGCTTCCGCATGAATACCTGACTAAAGTCAGGCAATGAACGAGAACCAGATCCAGCGGGTCCGCCGCTTCAACCGCACGGTCACCCGCCGCATCGGGGTACTCACTGATGACTACCTCGGGCACGGCCGTCCGCTGGCCGAGTCGCGCCTGCTGTTCGAAGCAGGGCATGCAGGGGCAGATGTGCGCGACCTTCGTGCCCGCCTCGGGTTGGACTCGGGCTATGCGAGCCGGTTGTTGCGTGCACTCGAGGCGCAGGGGCTTGTGCGGGTACAGGCATCGCCCGTTGATGCACGCAGGCGGCATGTGGTCCTGACCGCGAAAGGGCGGCGCGAGGTGGATGCGCTCGACCGGGATTCGCGGGCGTTGGCGGATTCCCTGCTGGCGCCCTTGTCGTCGCGGCAGCGCGAACGGCTGGTCGAAGCGATGGACGAAGTGGAGCGCCTCATGCGTGCATCTGCGGCGGAGATCGCGCAGGAGGGTCCAGCCAGCGTCGAGGCGCAGGCGTGCATCCAGGCCTATCTGGATGAACTCGATGCGCGCTTCGAAGGTGGGTTCGACGCCGCCCGCAGTGTGTCGGCCGATCCCGGTGAGCTGATGCCGCCCCGTGGCGCCTTCGTGGTCGCGCGGCTGGAGGGCGCTGCGGTCGCATGTGGAGGATTGAAGCGGATCGCCGAGGGCACGGGCGAAATCAAGCGCATGTGGGTGGCGCCGGATGCGCGCGGGCTGGGCATCGCGCAGCGGGTGCTGGATGCGCTGGAGGCACACGCGGTGGCGATGGGACTGCACACGTTGCGACTGGACACCAACAGCAGCCTGGTGGAAGCACGGGCGTTGTATGACCGCAACGGCTATATCGAGATCCCCGCCTATAACGACAACCCTTACGCGCACCACTGGTTCGAGAAACACCTGCGCACGGACTGAAGGCCAGGCCCATCGCCTCGAGCGAGGATGAGCCGAGGCGCCGCGTTCGCTCGATCGCATTCGCGGCGGAGCCGTCCTTCCCGCGCTCCGTGTCCTTGGTGCCCTGCGATCAGGAGCGCTTGCCGGGATTGGGTAATTGGCCCTTCCCATGATCCTTGGGAAGCGGGCGGGATGGGGTTGATGGCGTGGCGGGCGCGGGTATCGCCTTGGAGGCGTCGTGGCGGGCGGGCGGCTTGGGATGGAATGTCATGGCGGGTCTCCTCCGGCCGATGGCCGGATGTGCACCGTGCACGTGGAGGGATGAGTAACGCGTGTAGTCACGGGGTAAAGCAGGCCGTCGGGCCGGAAAAGGCTGGATTGCCCGATGGACGGCTGTGAACGGGCGCAAAAGACCCCTCGGTGCCGGCAAAAGGCGCGTAAGGTCGAGGGATGATGCATCGGTTCCTCAGTGACAACCGCGCTGAACTGATTGCGCGCTGCCGTGGCAAGGTCGCGCTGCGATCCGCCACGGGCGTGCCTGGCCAGGAACTGGACCACGGCGTGACGGTTTTCCTGGACCAGCTGATCAAGACACTGCAGGTGGAGGAAGGCGCCGAGCCGATGCGAAGCCGCAAGGTATCGGGACCCGCGGGTGGCGGTCGTCCGGCCCTGTCGGAGATCAGCGAGTCCGCGGCACTGCATGGCCGCGAACTGCTGACGCACGGGTTCACCGTCGACCAGGTGGTGCACGACTATGGCGACCTGTGCCAGGCGATTTCCGATCTCGCATTCGAACGGGGTGCGGCGATCGAGACGGATGAGTTCCGCACGCTCAACCGCTGCCTGGACAACGCCATCGCGCACGCGGTGACGGAGTTCGGCTACCAGAACGAGATCGTGCAGTCCGACAGGCAAACCCTGGCGTTGAACGAGCGGCTGGGATTCTTCGCGCACGAGTTGCGCAACCAGCTGTGCACGGCGACGCTGGCGCTGTCGATCATCAAGGAAGGCAGCGTGGGCATGTCCGGTGCCACGGCCGGCATCCTGGATCGCGCCCTAGCCGGGCTGGGAAGCCTGATCGATCGTTCGCTGGCCGAGGTGCGGATGGCGGCCGGCACGCCGGTGCAGAAGCGGCTGTACTCGCTGGCGGATTTCATCGCCGAGATCAGGCTGTCAGCCTCGCTGGAGGCCACGGTCAGGGGATGCGTACTGGTCGTGTCCGAGGTGGATCCTGTGCTGGCCATCGATGTCGACCGCGACCTGTTGCTGTCGGCAACCGGCAATCTGCTGCAGAACGCCTTCAAGTTCTCTGCGCCAGGCAGCGAGATCACGTTGAACGCCTATGCGCTCGCCGACCGCATCCTGATCGATGTGGAGGACCGCTGCGGCGGGCTGCCTTCCGGCGATGGCGCGACCCTGTTCCAGCCTTTCGTGCAGCAGAGCGCGGACCAGAGTGGCCTTGGGCTGGGCTTGTCGATCTCGCAGCGCAGCGTGGAGGCCAACCAGGGGCAGCTGAGCGTGCGTGATGTGCCCGGCACCGGCTGTGTCTTCACCATCTCTCTGCCACGCCACCAGATGCCGCCATCGGAAGGGCCGCTGCGGCCACGCGCGACGGGTTAGGGGTGGTTGGTACGGGGCTTGCATCGGCGACAGGACCGGAGACGGCGTCGCGGTCGCTGGAGTAAGTGGCGTTACGCGGCTACCATGCCGCATCAGCATTGGCCATGGCGTCGCCAGGGACACTGCTCATTCGGGTATGCCGGGGAAGTCCATCCGCGAGGAGGGCTGGCATGCACGGCCAAGAGGGGGGCGACCGTCTGTCGACGTGTCGCTGGTCGATGTACGCATCACGCATTCACGTTTTCCGGGGACTCGACATGCCTATCCTTTCCGGCGCCACGCGCCGTGTACGTCTGTTCGCGCGCGTGTTCCTGCTGAGCGTGTTCGCCAGTAGCGCGATGGCGATCCCCGCCGCAATGGCGGAGACGTTGACGTTCACAAACGATACCGGTCTCGGAGACGGTATTGCCGCCGACGGTGAAGGCGGGTCGAGCGATATCGCCGGGCTGTCCATCCAGATCTACAACATCAGCAACGTCAATGGCAGCAATATCGGCGTGATCCACTGGCGACCCAACGCCTTTCTCAGTAGTGGAGACCCGGGGTATTCGGCTCTCACCTTCGATGATGGCGTAAACGGAATCACCAAGGGCATGGCGGTCCGCTCTGCGGACGGCAGCGAATTCAAGCTGACGTCGTTCCGGTATTACAGCTGGGGCGAGACGTCGCCCATGACGAATACCGTCGTGGGCTACCGGGACGGTGTCCAGGTTGCATCCATGACCTTCCAGGGACTGGACCCGACCTTCACGCCGCAGACGGTCTCGTTGGGCCCAACGTTCTCGTACGTGGACGACGTCAGGATGTTCACCTCCGCGGGCGGCGACAGCGGGGGTGATGGCAGCTGGCACTCGATGAACAACATCGTCATCGATCCCGCGGTGCCGCCCGACATCACGCCTCCCACCGTCAGCTCGGTCACTTCCAGTACGGCCAACGGCACCTATAAGGTGGGCGACATCATCAGCCTGCAGGTGGCTTTCAGCGAGAACGTCAACGTCATAGGTACCCCTCAGCTGACGATTGAAACCGGTTCGATGGATCGCACCGTCAATTACACCAGCGGCAGCGGCAGCAGCAGTACGCATACCTTTACCTACACCGTACAGGCTGGGGACCTCAGCAGTGACTTGGACTACACGTCGACCACGGCGCTTGCGCTGAATGGCGGCACGATCCGTGATGCGGCCGGCAACAACGCCACATTGACGCTGCCGTCGCCGGGTGCGGCGGGCTCGCTTGGCGCCAACAAGAACCTGGTGATTGATGGCGTGGTGCCGACGATCACGTCGGTTACTTCCTCCACAGCAAACGGCATCTACGCAGCGGGCGCCACGATCAGCCTGCAGGTCGACTTCAGCGAAACGGTGACCGTTACCGGCACGCCGCAGTTGACGTTGGAGACCGGCAGCACCGATCGCGCTGTCAACTACGCCTCCGGCAGCGGCACAGGGACATTGACATTCAATTACACCGTGCAGTCGGGCGACGCCAGCAGTGACCTCGATTATGTCGCCACCAGTTCGCTCGCCCTCAATGGCGGCACGATCCGCGACGGGGCAGCCAACAACGCGACGCTGACGCTGGCATCGCCGGGCACCGCCGGTTCGCTGGGTGCGAACAAGGCGCTGGTGGTGGATGGCGCACCTCCGGCCGTCAGCAGCATCACCGTCAGCGGTTCGCCCGCGGCCACCGCCACCAGCGTGACCTTCACGGTGGCGTTCAACGAAGCGGCCAGCAACGTCTCGACCGACGACTTCACGCTGGTCACGACCGGTTCGGCCACGGGCACGATCAGCGCCGTTTCCGCCAGCAGCGGTACCTCGATCGACGTCACCGTTAGCGGCATTGCCGGCAACGGCACCCTGGAAGTGAATCTCAACGGGTCCACCGACATCGCGGACGCGGCCGGCAACAGCGGGCCGGCGGCGTTCACCAGCGGTTCGACCCATACCGTCGCCATTCCCACCGCGCCGGCCGCACCGACCATCGGCACCGCCACGGCGGGTGACGGCCAGGTCAGCGTGACCTTCACCGCGCCGGCAAGCAATGGTGGTTCCGCCATCACCACGTATACGGCCACCGCCAGTCCCGGCGGCGCATTCGGCACCTGTGCGGGGCCGGCAGCCTGCACGGCCACGGTGACCGGGCTCAGCAACGGCACGGCGTATACCTTCACGGTGACCGCCACCAACGCCATTGGAACCAGCGTGGCGTCGGGAGCCTCGAACGCAGCCACGCCCAAGGGCAACCAGACCCTCACGTTCGGCAACCCCGGTGCGCAGAATTTCGGCACCACGCCGACGTTGACCGCCTCCGCCACATCCGGCCTGACGCCGACATTCAGTTCGTCCACGACCGGCGTATGCACCATCACGTCCGGTGGCACGCTGACCTTCGTCACTGCCGGCAGCTGCACCATCGACGCCGACCAGGCGGGTGATGCCGCGTGGAACGCGGCGACCACGGTGACCCAGACGTTCACGGTCAATGCCGTGGTGCCCGGTGCGCCGACCATCGGTACCGCGACGGCGGGCGACACCCAGGCCACCGTGACGTTCACCGCACCGGCCTCGACCGGCGGTGCCGCGATCATCGCCGGCGGCTATACGGTCACGGCCAGTCCGGGCGGCGCGACCGGCACCGGCTCCGGTTCGCCGATCACCGTCACGGGCCTGACCAATGGCGTGGCGTACACCTTCACCGTGACCGCGACGAACTCGGCCGGCGAGGGCGCAGCATCGGCGGCATCGAACAGCGTCTTGCCGGCCTCGCCGCAGACGATCACCTTCGCCAATCCGGGGGCGCAGAACTTCGGTACCTCGCCGACGCTCAGCGCGACATCGACCTCGGGGCTGGCCGTGACGTTCACCTCATCCACCCCCGGCGTCTGCACGACCACGTCCGGAGGGGTGCTGACCTTCCTCGCCGCCGGCACCTGCACCATCAATGCCGACCAGGCGGGCGACAGCAGCTTCCTGGCCGCGTCTCAGGTCAGCCGGTCGTTTTCCGTCAATGCCGTCGTACCGGCGGCACCCATCATCGGCACCGCGATCGCAGGCGACACCCAGGCGAGCGTCGCGTTCACCGCGCCAACGAACATCGGCGGATCGGCCATCACCAGCTACACGGTGACCGTCAGTCCTGCCGATGTGGCACCGATCAGCGGCGCGTCGTCTCCCATCGTCGTCACCGGCCTGACCAATGGGGTGGCCTACACGTTCACGGTGACGGCGGACAACGTGGCGGGCACCGGGCCTGCGTCAGCCGCCTCCAACAGCATCACGCCGGCGGCGACGCAGACCATCACTTTCAGCAACCCCGGTGCGCAGAACTTCGGTACCACGCCGACGTTGACCGCGACGGCGGATTCCGGCCTGACACCCACGTTCACGTCGTCCACGACCGGCGTGTGCACCATCACGAGCGGCGGCGCGCTGACCTTCGTCACCGCGGGCACCTGCACCATCAACGCCGATCAGGCGGGGAACGGCACCTACCTCGCCGCCACGCAGGTCACCCGCACGTTCACCGTCAATCCGGTGGTGCCGGGTGCGCCGACCATCGGCGCGGCAACCGTCGCCAGTCCGACCGAGGTCGATGTGGCCTTCGCGGCGCCCGCGAGCAACGGAGGTATCGCCATCACCGGTTACACGGTGACGGCCAGCCCCGGCGGTGCCACGACTACCGGCGTGGGCAGTCCCATCCGTTTCCCCGGCCTGACGGCAGGCGTGAGCTATTCGTTCACCGTCAGCGCGACCAACAGTGCCGGCACGGGCGCATCGTCGGCCGCGTCCAATGCCGTCGTCACCGCCGTGACGCAGGTGATCACGTTCGCCAATCCCGGTGCACAGGACTTCGGCACTGCGCCGACGCTGTCGGCGACGGCGGATTCCGGGCTTGCGGTGAGCTTCGCATCGGCGACGACCGCCGTCTGCACCATCACGCCCACGGGCACGCTGGCCTTCATCGCGGTCGGCACCTGCACGATCAACGCGGACCAGGCGGGCGATGCCAGCCATCTGCCGGCGGCTCAGGTCAGCCAGACGTTCACCGTGAATGCCGTGGCGCCCGATGCGCCCGTGATCGGTACGGCGACGATGGCGTCCGCCACATCGGCCACGGTGTCCTTCACCGCGCCGGTGTCTACCGGTGGTGCTCCGGTCACCGCCTATGTGGTGACGGCGAGTCCGGGGGGCGCCACTGCGACCGGAGCCGGGAGCCCGATCACCGTCACAGGCCTGGCAAGCGGCACGGCATATACGTTCACCGTGACCGCGCAGAATGCAGCGGACACCAGCGTGCCTTCGGCACCGTCGAATGCGGTCACGCCGATCCCTGCGCTCACGGTCGCGGCGGCGAGCGCCACGTTGCCGTACGGCGCTGGCGCCACGCCCGTGACGCTGTCGATCACGGGTACCGCGACGTCGGTCGCCGTGGGTACGGCACCGGTGAACGGCATCGCGACGGTCAGCGGTACCACGATCAGCTACCAGCCCAATGCCGGTTACGCCGGCCCGGACAGCTTCACCTATACGGCCAGCGATGCTTACCAGACCACCGCGACCGCGACGGTAACGATCACCGTGACGGCGCCGACGGTGATGCTGGATGCCGCCAATCCCGGCAACGGCACGGGCGGCACTGCCTACACGCACGCGTTCCTTGCCAGTGGCGGTGCATCGCCTTACCGCTTCCAGCTTGTCGGCGGCGCTTTGCCGAGCGGGCTGAGCCTGGGCACGGATGGACGCATCACTGGCACGCCGACGGTGGCGGGCAACTTCACGTTGACCGTGGAGGTGACCGACAGCAGCACGGGCACCGGCCCTTTCACGGCGCAGCAGCAGTACACGCTGCAGGTGGTGGCGCCGCAGATCGCGTTCGCGCTGCCCGCGTTGCCGCAGGCGACGCATGCCAGCTCGTTCGACCAGACCTTGGCGGTAACGGGTGGCACCGCGCCGTACACCTACGCGGTGACGGCAGGCAGCCTGCCGCAGGGCGTCGCGTTGAGTGCGGCGGGCGTGCTGTCGGGAACGCCGACGGCGTCGGGACGCTTCTTCTTCACGGTGGAGGCGCGTGATGCCAACGGCTTCACGGGAGCTCAGGCGTACGAACTGGTCGTGGCGCAGGCGCTGCAGGCAATCACCGGCTTCAGTGCGAATCCGGCCACGCCGGTGTTCGCGCCGAACGGTACGTTCGCGCTGGTGGCCAGCGGTGGCGCCTCCGGCAATCCGGTGGTGTTCGCGAGCACTACGGCACAGGTCTGCCAGGTGAGTGGTGCGACCGTCACCATGCTGGCGGCCGGGCGCTGCAGCCTGACCGCCGACCAGGCTGGTGATGCGAACCACGAGGCCGCGCCGCAGGTGCGGCTGGACGTGGACATCGCGGCCGCCGTGCCGACGCTCGTATGGCAGGAAGAACTGCGCAAGGTGTTCGGCGAGCCCGCCTTCGACCTGGTGAATCCCCAGAGCCCCAGCAGCGGTGCCTTCACCTTCACCAGCAGCGATCCGGAGGTGGCCAGCATCAGCGGCCGCACGGTGACGCTGCATGCGGAAGGCACGACCGTCATCACGGCCACCCAGGCGGCGGCGGGCAGCTACTCCGCGGCCAGCGTGGAGATGCGCCTGCAGGTGGAAGTGCGCCCTGATCCGACCCGGGACCCGGGTGTGGTCGGCCTGTTGCAGGCACAAGTGGATGCGAGCGTGCGCTTCGCCAACGCGCAGCAGTCGAACATCCGCGATCGCCTGCGCCAGGTGCGCAGCGGCGCCAACGGTTCGAGCAACAATGTCACGCTGGCCTATGCCGGTGGTGAAGAGCGCCAGGGGCTTTCGGTGCCCGTGGGGCAGGCCACGGGCGGCAGCCTGCCGGCGTTGCCGCAGGGGTGGGGGGCGTGGGCATCGGGCACGGCGACGTTCGGCAAGAGTGGCCAGGCGGGCGGATACGACTTCCAGACCGATGGCCTCACGCTGGGTGCGGACCGCGCCATCGGCGAACAGATGCTGGTCGGCGTTGCGGGCAGCCTGGCGCGGAACGACAGCGATCTGGACGGCACGGCTTCGCGCCTGAAGGCCGACCAGCGTTCGCTGGCGCTCTATGGTCTGTGGCGCGCGGGCGAGCATGTGTTCGTGGACGGCATGCTGGCCACAGGGCGCCTGGACTTCGACATCCGCCGCTGGAGCGACGATGCCGGGGCGATGGGCACGGCGGTGCGCGAC
This sequence comes from Pseudoxanthomonas sp. 3HH-4, assembly GCF_006716465.1. Classification (GTDB taxonomy): domain Bacteria; phylum Pseudomonadota; class Gammaproteobacteria; order Xanthomonadales; family Xanthomonadaceae; genus Pseudoxanthomonas_A. The sequence continues at coordinate 267,143 of NZ_VFPB01000004.1, forward strand.
GGCAAGCAATGGTTCGGTTCGCTGGCCTTCGGCTACGAGCATCGTGGCGAGCGCATGGCGCTGACTACCTACGGTCGCTTCGATGTCAGCCACACCACGCTGGAGGCCTATCGCGAGTACGGGATGGACATCTACGACCTGGCCTATCGGCGCCAGGTGGTGGAGAACAGCACCGTCGCGCTGGGCCTGGAGGGCAGCTACCGCTTCGGTGGTGACGACGGGCGCTACCGTCCGTTCTGGAGCCTGGAATATCGCCAGGCGCTGGAGGACAAGGGAGAGGCCGCGATGAACTATGTCGTGTGGCCGCACCCCACCGACTATCGCCTGGACATGCAGAGCTACAACGACGACGCGCTGTCGTTGTCGGCAGGGCTGGACATCAAGCTGCGCCCGGGCTGGCTGCTGTCGCTGCTGTTCGGCCACGAGCAGGCCAGCAACAGCACGCAGGGCAGCAGCCTGGGTCTGCGCCTGTCGTATGGCGGTCAGTCGAGTGGCGGCTTCGTGCCCGATGAAGGGACGATGGCCCGCGACGCCGGGCGCCGCTGCGGTCGCCGCTGTCCCGAACAGGGCGATGCGCCGCGCTGACCCGCCGACGCTCCTCCCGATCCAGACGAAGCCCGGCCTTGCGCCGGGTTTCGTTTTTGCCGCCCAAGGACCGCCTTCCGCGGCCGCTCAGGGACAGGTCCGGCGCCCGCGGACTTTGCCGAACCTGCGGCCAACCTCTGGCACGGTCGTCATGGCAGAAGGGGCCGCTATGCTCCCGGGCACGCCTGCGCGCGACGCGCATCTGTCCTGTTTCCGGAGAACGCCCTTGAAGAAGACCCTGCTGACTACCGCCACCCTGCTGGCGCTGTCCCTGGCCGGCCCGTTGTCTGCGCACGAAGATGATGGTTGCCTGGACGATGGCTGCACCGTGCGGTCGCTGTTTGCCGAAGCGGGCAGCACGGGCACGCCCGCCGCCGGATCCACGATCGCCGCCAAGCGCTTCGGCGGTTGGGGCATCGACACCGCCGGCATGGATCGCAAGGCCGCACCGGGCGCGGACTTTTTCCGCTACGTCAGCGGCACCTGGACCGATACCACGCAGATCCCGGCCGACCGTTCCAGCTATGGCGGCTTCGCCATCCTGCGCGACCTGTCCGAAGCGCGCCTGCGCGTGCTGGTGGAAGGCTATGCGCTGGGTGACCCGTCCACGGGCGGCGATGCGGCGAAGATCGCCGCGCTCTACCAGGGGTTCATGGACGAGAAGACCGTCGAGGCACTGGGCGCGAAGCCCCTGCAGCCGGTGCTGGCCGACATCCGCGCGGCGAAGGACAACGACGCGCTGGCGCGGCTGATGGGCCGCCGTGGCAGCTTCAACGACAGCTTCTTCAACCTCAGCGTCACCGACGACCAGAAAGACCCGGACCGCTACACGCTGTACCTGAGCCAGGGTGGCCTGGGTCTGGGCGACCGCGAGATGTACCTGCGCGACAACTTCAAACCGCAGCGCGAGCGTTACGAAGCCTACATCGCGCAGATGCTGCAGCTGGCCGGCTGGGACAGGCCGCAGGACAACGCGAAGGCGATCCTGGCACTTGAAACGCGTATCGCCGAGGCGCACTGGACGCGTGCCGAGAGCCGCAACCGCGACAAGACCTACAACCCGCTGGCGATGGCCGAGTTCGCGACGAAGTCCCCGGGGTTCCCGTGGGCGGACTTCTTCAAGGCCGCCGGCGTCGACGGGGCGGGCCGCGCGGTGATCCGCCAGGACAGCGCCATTCCGAAGATCGCCGCGATCTTCGCCGACACCGACGTGGCTACGCTGCAGGCGTGGCAAGCCTTCCACGCGACCGACAACGCCGCGCCGCTGCTGTCGAAGGATTTCTCCGTCGCTCAGTACGAGTTCCGCGACAAGTTCCTGTCCGGCCAGCCGCAGCAGCGCGAGCGCTGGAAGCGGGGCGTCGCGTTCTCGGAGAGCGCGATGGGCGAGGCCATCGGCCGCGATTACGTGAAGCTGTATTTCCCGCCGGATGCCAAGGCCAAGATGGACGCGCTGGTGGCCAACGTGAAGGCGGCCATGGGCGCGCGCCTGGACACGCTGGCGTGGATGAGCCCGGCCACCAAGGCGGAGGCGCACGCCAAGCTGGCCGGCTTCGGCTTGAAGATCGGCCACCCCGACACGTACCGCGATTACAGCGCGCTGGTGGTGAAAAACGGCGACCTGTTCGGTAATGCCCTGCGTTCACAGCAGTTCGAGTGGGACTATCGCCGCAATCGCATCGGCAAGGCGGTGGACAAGGGCGAGTGGGGCATGACCCCGCAGACGGTGAACGCCTATTACAACTCGGTGAAGAACGAGATCGTGTTCCCGGCCGCCATCCTGCAGCCGCCGTTCTTCGATCCGGACGCCGATCCAGCGGTGAACTACGGTGGCATCGGTGGCGTGATCGGCCACGAGATCATCCACGGCTTCGATGACCAGGGCCGCAAGTCCGACGGCAAGGGCCTGCTGCGCGACTGGTGGACGGCCGACGATGCCGCCAAGTTCGAAGTGCAGGCCGCCAAGCTGGGTGCGCAGTACGAGGCCTATGCGTTCCCGCAGCTGCCTGGCATGCACATCAATGGGCGCGTGGCGATGGGCGAGAACATCGGTGACCTGGGTGGCCTGACCATCGCACTGGAGGCCTACCATCGTTCGCTGGACGGCAAGCCGGCGCCGGTGATTGATGGCTTCACCGGCGACCAGCGTTTCTTCATGAGTTGGGGCCAGGTATGGCGCACGCTGTGGCGCGACGACGCCCTGCGCCAGCAGCTGGTCAACGGCACGCATTCGCCCGGCCACATCCGCGCCTTCGCCCCGCTGCGCAACATCGATGCGTGGTACGACGCCTTCGGCGTGAAGCAGGGCGACCCGCTGTACATCGCGCCGCAGGACCGCGTGCGGATCTGGTGATCCGATGACGCTGCGGGAAGGTGGGAGCCCGTGCTCCCGCCTTCCTTGTCAGTGCGTTGCAGGGTTGCATCGTCCGACGCACGCACCGATGATGAGGCGATTGTTCCACGCCCGCGTGCCATGTCATCCCGTTCTGCTTCCACTCCGCAAGGCGACCTGTTCGGCGGCCCGCAACCGGGCCGGCTGCATCGGCTGTTCTTTGCGCTGGTGCCCTCTGCGAGCGAATGCGAAGCGCTGCGGCACCGTGCCGAGGATCTCAAGGCGACGTATCCGCAGGCGCGCTGGGTGCGGCCGGAACGCTACCACCTGACGCTGCATTTCCTTGGCGAAAGCGATGGGCCTCGCGAGGACATGGTCCGCACGGCGCATGACGCCATGCAGGGCTGGCAGCCGGAGCCCCTTGGCATCACCCTCGACCATCTGCTGTGCCTGGGCAATCCGAAGAATCCCGCGCTGACGCTGGCGGCATTGCGCCCTTCGCCCGCGACGGTCGCCTTCTGGCGCGAGCTGCAGCAGCGCCTGCTGCGCGCGGGCTTCAAGCAGCACGTCGGGCGCAGCTTCGTGCCGCACCTGACGCTGGCTTATGTGCCGCCGCGCACCGTACCGGTGGATGTGCCGCCTGTCGTGCTGCATCCGCAGGAGGTGCAGCTGCTGCAGAGCATCGAGGGTGAGGCGGACTACCAACGCCTGGGTGAGTGGCCGCTGGCAGGCTAGCCTTCCGGCAAGGCCGTGCAGCGCGACTTCATGGGCCGGCGGATGTAATCCCACGTCACTGCGACGTGCGTTCGTCGGTCCAGCCCCGCACTCCGCCCAATGCATGGCCGGCGGAGGGCGCTGTGCCGCGTTCAGCTGGGCACCCGGAATCATCCGGCGACCATCGAACGAGGAACCTGACATGAAACGCTTGCCATTGCTGTGGGTACTGCTGCTGTGCGTGCTGTCCTTCCCGCTGTCCGCGCAGGACCGCAGCTATACCGAGGGCCCGGTCATGGAGGTCACGGCCGTGAAGATCATGGATGGCCAGTTCGACAACTACATGAAGCACCTGCAGGGCCAGTACAAGCGTGTCATGGAGGCGCAGAAAGAGGCCGGGATCATCCTCGGCTACGCGATCTATTCCACCCAGGCACGCCGGCCGGATGAGCCGGACCTCTATCTGACCGTGGTCTATCCGAACATGGCCGCCTTCGATGGCCTGCGTGACCGTTCGGAAGCCGTCTCCGGCAAGGTCACCGGGCAGAACACGGCACAGGCGAACACGGCCTACGCCGATCGCGGCAAGATGCGCCAGATCCTGGGCAGCAACCTGGTCCGCGAACTGAAGTTGAAGTAGCCACACGCGCGGGTCCGCACCTTCGGGCGTGGTCCCGCGTCGCTATGCCGGCGCCTAGTGCCCCTGCCTGCGCAATGTATCCAGCTTGGCCTGGTAGAGCGCGCGGGTGTCGCCCTGGCTGAGTTGGCCCGCGCGCGCCAATGCCTTTCCTGCACGCCGGTGGTCGCCCTGCAGGAAGTACACGCGGGCGAGACCGAAGTGGAAGCGGTGTTCGCCTTCGTACAACTGGATGGCCTTGCGGTAGTGGGTGGCGGCGCGCACCAAGTCACCGTCGCGCTCGAAGCCGGCGGCCAGCAGGAAATGGTGGAACGGGTCGCGGGCCTGCACGGCATCCAACCGCTTCTGCAAGGGGCGCGCGGCCTCAACGTCGCCCGCACGCTGGTAGAACGTGACCAGATTGAACAGGGCGCCGGGGTTGTCGGCGTCGAGGTCGAGCGCACGTCGGTAAGCCTGCTCGGCACGCACTGCAGCGCCGCCGCGCAGATGGATCACGCCGAAGTTGCTCCAACTGGTGGCGTAACCGGGGTCCAGGGTCAGGGCCATCTCCGCATGGCGCAAGGCATCGACCTGCGCGCCGTGTTCCAGCAACGCTACCGCACGGTTGTTGTAGTAGTGGGCGATGAGACGGGCGTCGTGGATCGGTTCCGGTGGCTTGCGGGTGATGACCTCGTTCCACGCGACATCGACGGTGAAGCGACGCTCGCGAATGCGCACGCCGGCATTGACGTGCTGGGTGCGGTAGAGGGTGTTGTGGTCCTGTCGCCAGGCCAGGGTTTCGTCGACCTGCTGCGCGTAGGCATCGAGCCCTGCCTCGCGCGCCAGCGCCACCGTCAGCAGGGTGAAGCTCATGCAGTTTGCCTGGCGCGTGGCGTAGGCCTCGGCCACGGTGTGGTTGGCATCGGGGTGGTAGCTCATGCCCAGCCCCCGGGGGCTGAAGAGGAAGTCGACCATCCGCTCAAGCCGGGCGTGCGGGAGGCGGGTGTGATCGAGGACCTGTTCGCGGAACTGCTGCTTCAGCGGTTCCGGTACTGCCAGCACGTCGGCGGCAGCAGGAAGTGGGGCGCCTTGGGCCAGCGCCGAGAGGGCCGACGACGCCAGCAGCAGGGTGCCGAGCCATTTCGTCCACATTGCCCACCTCCGGGTCCCGCATCGGGACGCGTCCGCGTAGCCGGAGTGTAGTCCCGCATCGCAGTGCGGCATGAACCGTCCCGGCAGCGTTGACGCGATCATCATGGGACGGCTAGCGTCAGGGCCCTTTCGCCCGAGGCGTCCCGCATGCGCGTTGCCAATTCCTTGCTCCTGTTGCTGGCCGGCCTGGCGTCGGCGCCCAGCGGACACGCCGCAGCGGTGCCGCAGCAGGGGCGGGACGGGATCGACGTGGGAGCGGTGCTGTCGCCGCGGGACCGCGTGGAGCCCGAGAACCGCATGCTCCGCGAGCGGCTCGACACCCTGCTGCCACGGTTGATGCGTGATGCCGACCTCGACATGTGGGTGGTGATCGCGCGCGAGTACGCCGAGGACCCGGTCTACTTCACGCTGGTGCCGCAACCGGCCCATGCGGCGCGCCGGACCACGATGCTGGTGTTCCATCGCCAGCCGGACGGCAGCGTGCAGCGGCTGTCCATCAACCGGTACCCGTTCGGCGCACCCTACGAGACGGCGTGGTCCGGCGGAGACCTCAATGCGCAGTGGAAGGCGCTGGGGGCGCTGATCACTGCGCGCGACCCGCGCAGGATCGGCATCAACGTCTCCGGCGAGTGGGCGGTCGCCGATGGCCTGACGCACGCGCTGCACGAGCGCCTGCTGTCGGTGCTGCCGGCTGCGCTGCACGCCAGGCTCGTGCCGGCGGAGACGCTGGTCGTCCGCTGGATGGAAACCCGCACGGCGGGAGAGCTCGCGGCGTATCCGCATATCGTGTCGCTCGCACGCGGCGTGATCGCCGAAGCGTTCTCGGGTCGGGTCATCACGCCCGGCGTCACCACCACGAATGACGTGGCCTGGTACATCCGGGAGCGCTTCGAGTCGTTGGGGCTGGCGCCGTGGTTCATGCCGGACGTGAACCTGCAGCGGGCGGGCACGGCGTGCGCCGACGATGCGCCGTTCTGTGGCGAAGAAGGCGTGATCCAGCCCGGCGATGTGCTGCACACCGATGTGGGGCTGTGCTATCTCAAGCTCTGCACCGATACGCAGGAAATGGCCTACGTGGCACATGCGGGCGAAGCCGGGGTGCCTGCCGGGTTGCGTGCGGCGCTGGCACAGGGCAACCGCTGGCAGGACACGCTGACCGGCCAGTTCGTCGCCGGCCGCACGGGCAACGAGATCCTGGCGGCGACGCAGCGCGAGGTGGCGCGCCATGACCTGCGCGCGGCCACCTATTCGCATCCCGTGGGGTTCGTGGGCCACGCACCGGGGCCGACGGTCGGCATGTGGGACAACCAGGGTCCCACCGCGGGGCAGGGCGACTGGCCGCTGCATGCCGATACGGTCTACGCCATCGAGGGCAACGTGAAGGCACGCGTCCCGGAGTGGGGCGGGCAGAACGTGCAGGTCAAGCTGGAGCAGATGGCCGTGTTCGATGGCCGGAGGGTGGTCTATCTGGCGGGGCGCCAGGTGGTCTGGCACGTGGTGCGGTGACGCGCCGGACGCGCGGGCGGTAGGATGCCCGCATGAGCGCCGATGCCCACCTGATCGCCTGCCCGCACTGCGCGGCGATGAACCGTGTGCCGCCGGCGCGGCTGGTCGAGACGCCCAACTGCGGGCGCTGCCACCATCCCTTGTTCACCGGCCTGCCGCTGGCGCTGGGCGAGGCGGACTTCGACCGGCACGCCCTGCGCAGCACGCTGCCGTTGCTGGTGGATTTCTGGGCGCCGTGGTGCGGGCCCTGCCTGCAGATGGCCCCGCATTTCCAGCAGGCGGCGGGCGTGCTGGAGCCCGCGATGCGGCTGGCCAAGGTGGACACGGAAGCGTGTCCGGGACTGGGAAACCGCTTCGGCATCCGCAGCATCCCCACGATGGTGCTGCTGCAGGGCGGCCGCGAGCTCGCCAGGCAGAGCGGGGCGATGTCGGCGGAAGCGATCGTGAGGTGGGCGCGGGGGCTGTTGGGGTGAGGAAGCGACGGGCGCGCACAGGCAGGGCGGAGTTTGGCAAGGCTGGAATTTGATGAGCATGGCTCATCGGACGGTGGTGGTATGAGCCTGCCAGCACTTGAAACACGTCGATTTCATCTGCGGCCTCTGGTAGAGCAGGACGAGGCGTTGTACGTTTCAATCTATACGAATGAAGCATTGATGCGTTTCGTGGGTGAACCCATGGCGCACGAGGATGCAGTCCGTGCATTCAATGCCTTCCTGCATTCCAATCAGCGCGGTGACCTCCAGCGGGCGTGTTGTTGGGTGGTCGACCATGGCGCGGAGGCGCAGGAAACGGTGGGCCTTCTGGCGGTGATCCCCCACCCCGATGCCGCTGAGATTGGGGTGATGGTTACCGAGGCGTGGCAGGGTCGCAAGGTTGCCCAAGAGGTCATCGGGTTCCTGTCCGGCTATTTGTTCCAGTACGGGGGCTGGTTGCGCACTTTCAGTCGGCACGTGCGCGAGAACGAAGCTGGCGCGGGCGTGATGCGCAGGTTGGGGTTCCGGGAGATGGCGCTTGTTCCCGGGGGTGCGCGCTTTCGAGGATGGGAGATGGTGCGTGATGAATGGAAGGAGCGCCACTCGGTGGTGCCGCCAGCAATGAAATGACGGGGCGGGAAGAAGCGATGACAGGAAGGGGTACGCTCACATGCGTGGGTGTGGGGATGACGTTGGGGGCCCACCTAGCGCCGCGCGCGCGCAACCATATCGAGCAGGCGGATGTGGTCTTCAGTGCCATGTCGGATCCGATCGTGGAGCTTTGGGTCCAAGGCATGAACCGGGACGTCAGGAGCCTGCAACCGCTGTATGCCGAGGGCAAGCCGCGGCGCGAGACCTATCGCGAGATGGTGGAATTGATGATGGCGGAGGTCCGTCAAGGGCGCCGGGTATGCGGGGCCTTCTACGGCCATCCCGGGGTGTTTGCGCAGGTACCGCACAGCGCCGTGATGAAAGCGCGAGAGGAAGGCTACGAGGCTGTCATGGAAGCCGCTGTTTCTGCCGAGGATTGCCTGTATGCGGATGTTGGCATCGATCCTGGCGCCGTCGGTTGCCAGCATTTCGAGGCAAGCCAGTTCATGTTCTATCAGCGCAGGGTGGATCCTTCGGCCTACTTGGTGCTCTGGCAGATAGGCGTGGCCGGCGACCTCACGACGGGGCGCCTGTCGACCAATGCGGGAACAAAGCAATTGCTGGTGGACCTGCTGCTTGACGACTACCCCCCGGATCATGAGGTCGTCGCCTACGAGGCCGCGACCCTGCCCATTGCGTCGCCCCGGATCGAGCGTTTGCCGCTCGATCGGCTGCCTACGGCCGTCTTGTCGGCGGCGACCACGCTGGTGATCCCCCCCTCGAGGCCCCTGCGTCGCAACGAGCGCTTGCTAGAGCGGTTGCGCGACATGGGGCGGTAAGAGTGCCAGATGAGGCCCCGGGGGTGGTCGTGGCAAGGCCGCTGAAAAGTGGGTATTGTCCTGCGTGGGGGTAGCCTCGTCCGGCCTGTCGGGCCCGGTGCTGGCTGCGGAAGTGTCGTATTTCATCAATTTGGGGAAACAGCGTGTCCAATGCAATCCGCTTTCTGGAATCCATGGGGGCGTCCGATTCGCTGCGTGCGGCGTCGGACTATGAAGCGGCAGTGAGGGCGCTCGATGTCGAGTCGGCTCAGCGGACCGCACTGCTCGACCGTGATGCAGCCTCACTTGCGGGGCTATTGCTCGCCCGTCCGACGATGTTTTGCATGATCCTGGCCCCGGACGAGGGCAAGGAGGACGAATTGCCCGACCAGGCCGACGAGCAGACGGATGGAGACGAGGACCACGGAGAAAAAGAGTAGGCTCCGGGAGCGTTTTGCTCCGGCTGCATCGGCTGATCAGGAGAAGGACATGAGACTCGGGAAAGGACGTACCTTGTGGGTGGCAGCTGCGCTGGCGTGCGTTCTCGCTGCGCCGGCCCAGGCACAGGTTTCTCCCGGCATCGATGCGCTGATCGAACAGGCGGAGGCGATCAAGACGTCGCAGCCTGCCAAGTTCTATGATGTGTTGGAACGCCTCGAAAAGCGTGTCGAGGAGGCCACGCCTGAGCAACGCCTCAAGCTGAGGCTGCTCCGGGCGCATGGTTTCCTGATGAAGGGCAGGGCGGAGCCCGCAATACGCGAACTCCGCCAGATCCAGCAGGAAACCGATGACCCGGAAATGCTGTTCTGGACGGGCTCGCTGCTGGTCAATACCTACGCACTGACGCGGAAGTTCGAGCAGGGGCTGACGACGCTAAATGACATCCTTCCACTTGCCACCAAGGTGGAGAAGAAGGACGTCCGTCACCGGGGTCTTCTGGTCGCGGGTCTGCTTTACAACCAGGTAGGGGAGTACATGCTCGGCGAGCAGTACGCCAACCAGGTCCTGGCAGACGCGCCCGAGGGGCGGAACCAGTGCGCCGCCGGCAACCTGGTTGCCGAAGCGGCGCTAGGACTCAAGAAGGCGCCCTCGGAGGAAATGATCTTTCGTACCATCAAGGTCTGCGAAGATCAGAAGGAGCCTATTCTTGGCGGATTGACGCGTACGTACCTGGCACGGAAATGGGTGGAGGACGGCAAAGTCGATCAGGCGATCGAATTGCTCGAGCGTTACCTCCCCACCGTGACGGCTACGGGCTACCCCTTGGTCATCAGTGAATACCACGCCATGCTGGCCAGCATGTATCTGAAGCTGGGCGATATCGGCACGGCGCATGCGCACGCCAACGAAGCGGTGGAGCGAGGGGTGGGCATGACCTCGCTGCCACTTGTGGTGGCATACAAGACACTTTATGAAATCGCCGAGTCGCGTGGCGATTCCAAGGCGGCATTGTCGCGCTACCGGCAGTACGCCGACGCCGACAAGGCATACCTCAACGACGTAAAGACGCGCCAGCTCGCTTATCAGATCGTCCGCCAGCAGATCCTCCAGAAGACCCAACAGATCAGCATGCTGGACCAGGAAAACCAGGTCCTGCAGCTGCAACGCACGGTCGACCAGCAGGCCGCGCAGAACACGCGGCTGATCGTCATCCTGCTGGTGCTGCTGGTCGCCTCCATCGGCTACTGGGCTTTCAAGATCAAGCGCGTGCAGCTGTCGCTGAAGAAGATGGCCGAAACCGACGCGCTGACCGGCATCTGCAACCGCCACCACTTCACTCTGCGCGCCGAACGCGCGCTGGCCGAGTGCGCCCGCAATGGCGAACAGGCCGCGCTGATCATGTTCGACCTCGACCATTTCAAGAACATCAACGACCGTTTCGGCCATGGCACCGGCGACTGGGCGCTCAAGGAAGTGGCCGAAGCCAGCAAGGGCTTCTGCCGCCGCATCGACGTACTCGGCCGCCTAGGTGGCGAGGAGTTCGCCATCCTCATGTACGGTTGCGACCTGCGCGCTGCCGCCCGCGTGGCCGAAGACTGCCGCGTCCGCCTGGCGCAGATCGAGACCCGCGAGACCGGGCATGTTTTCGCCATTACCGGCAGTTTCGGCGTGACCTCCAGCATGCAGTCCGGCTACAGCCTGGCCAAGCTGCTGTCGCATGCCGACAAACAGCTGTACCGCGCCAAGCACCTGGGCCGCAACCGCGTCTGCGTGCACGAGAACGAACACGAGAACGTGCGTGCCGCCGGCAGCAACGTGCTGGAACTGCCGCAGCGCGAAGGCCGCACGGAACACCTGGGCGCCTGACGCGGCAGCGCCGCATCGCCTGGCTCAGCGCGCGGCGAGGGCTGGCTGCGGTCCTTCGTGGATGGCTAGCTGGTTGCGCCCACTGCTCTTCGCCCGATAGAGCGCCCGGTCGGCCGTTTCCAGCCAGGCCCGCAAGCCGCCTGCCGCGGCGTCCGCTTTCGCCAGCCCCAGACTCACCGTGTGTCGCAGGTCCGGCGCGGACTGCACCCGCAAGGCCTCCACGCCAGCCCGGATGCGCTGGGCGACGATCTCCGCCGCCACCAGATCGGTTCCGCGCAGCAGCACGGCGAACTCGTCGCCACCCAGCCGGCCCGCGCAATCCTGCCCGCGGATGCTGTGGCGGATCACCTCAGCGGTCGCGCGCAGCACGTCGTCGCCCACTGCATGGCCGTGACGGTCGTTGATCGCCTTGAAGTGGTCGATGTCGATCATCATCAGCGTGGCCGGTTCGCCCGTCTCGGCGCACTGGTCCTGCAACAGCGTCGCCTGTTCCTGCCAGTGCCTGCGGCTGTCCAGTCCCGTCAACGTATCGCGTCGGCTCAGTTCGTCCAGCAGGCGGTTCTGCCGCTTCACCTTGCGGACCAGGTGATAGCTGGCCTGGCTGACCGCGATGGAGTGGATGAGCAGCATCGGCAAGCATGCCAGCATCACCGGCATGCTGGTGGCCGGACGCAGTTCGAATCCCGTCGCCGCCCCGGCCACCAGCGCTCCCGCCAACATCAACGGCAGCGACCAGTACCAGAGACGATCGATGCCGGTGCTGATCTTGTCGACCGTGGCCAGTGTCACCAGCAGCACGCTGGGGAGCAGATTGAATGCCATCAGCGGCACCCACATGCCGGCCAGCAAGGAATCGAACAGCAGGTTGCGGATCTCACCCCGAAAAGGCTTGGGGTGGCGCAGCGACAGCCATAGCGCGAGTTGCGGCCACAGCACTGCGGTGAAGACCAGCCATGCCCACGTGCTCCAGGCGGCATTGTTCTCCAGCAGGACAGTCCCCACCGGCAACGCAGCCAGCCCCATCCCCAGCATGCGCAGCCGGTAGATCCGGCGCGGCAATCGCTGGCTCTGGCGCGCCGGATCGGCGCCGGAAAGCGGTGCGGTGAACGGCATTGGCGCGCGGAGTCCCCTTGCTCGTGACGGCCATTCCCGGTGCGCCGGGGGCAGGCGGAGTGTAGGCCAAACCGTGACGCTGGGCACGTCACGGAGCTCTGCCAACGTCAGCGGCCCCGGCCGGGAAATCTTGAAGCGGTGTCGGATAATCGGGGGCCTGTTTCCCGTGGGCGCCTCGATGCCTGATTCCCACTGCCGTCCCGTTTCCCCGGATTTCCGAACACGCGCTCGCGTGGCGGCCCTCGCTGCGATGGCAGGCGCGTCGCTGTTCCTGATGGTAGGCACCACCTTGCAGTTCGTCCGGACAGATCTTGCGTGGCAGCGGGCTACGATGAGCCAGTACCTGCTCGGTCCCGGCGGATTGCTGCTGCGCGTTGCCTACTGCGCGCTGGCGATCACCATCGTGGTGTTGGCGATGGGCATCTACCGGCAGTTGTCAGCACATGCGCGCAGTGCGGCACCGCTCCTGCTGCTCTGCACAGGCGCGGTCGCGCTGGCAGGCGTGGCGATCGGCGACTCGTGGCTGCCGTCCGTGGCGCCCGATTTCCATCGCTGGTTCCACCACATCTGCGCGATCACCGCCTTCCTCTGCGTCACGGGTGGCATGGTGCTGCAGGCGTGGCGGTTCCGGCTTGACCCGGCCTGGCGGTCCCGGTTCCCCCTCGCGGCGGGGTGGTCTGTCGGCTGCCAGGCCTTGCTATGGCTGCATGCACTGTGGCCACCCGCTGGGCAGGGCTGGGTGCAGAAGCTGCTGATCGCACTGATCGTCACCGCCATGCTGCTTGCCGGAACATGGCTCTGGCGCGTAGCGCGGGTGCGATGACGCAGGCACGGCGCTAAGCTGCGGCTTCCAACCAGGGAGAAGAGCATCATGATCCAGCGGTTCGACGTGGGCACGCGTTTGTCCGAGATGGCGATCCACAACGGCGTGGTGTACCTCGCCGGCCAGATTGCGGAGGACGCGACGCAGGGTATCGCCGGACAGACGCAACAGGTGCTCAGCGAGATCGATGCACTGCTGGCGCGCGCGGGCACCGACAAATCGAAGATCCTGCGCGCCGAGATATTCCTGAAGGATCTGCAGGACTTCGAAGGCATGAACCGCGTCTGGGACAGCTGGGTACCGGAAGGCAACGCGCCCCCGCGTGCGACCGTGCAGGCGCATCTCGCGCGTGCCGGCTGGCTGATCGAAATCGTGGTCACCGCCGCGGTCTGAACAATGGCGGCGCGCAAACCCGGTCCGTGGCGGCGCCCGGCGCCGAAGCGTCGCGAGGGCGGCCAGAAACTAACGCCCGAACAGGTGCAGGAAGCCAGGGCCCGTGCATTCGCGGCAGGCCGGCGCTATCCGAACCTGGTGGACAACATGTACGTGGCCGCGAAGGCGAAACGCGAAGGAGCGACGGCGGAAGGGCCGAGTGACGAGGCGGAGTGAGTGCGTTTCCCCGCTTGAGAGCGAGGATGCACATCCGGCTGTAAGCATCTGTAATAAAACTGCTTCGAAAAGCTAACCGGACTTCAACAATGCCTCGCGTATCGTGCGCGCACGTTCCGCAGCCGCTGCGGCACGCACTTCCCGGGGTGCGCGCCGCAGCCCCTGCGGACGACCACACTCAAGCGTTGCGTTGCGCCAGCCAGTCGATCACGCCGCGCGCGGCATGGCGGCCGCTGGCGAAGCATGCCGTAAGCAGATAGCCACCGGTGGGGGCTTCCCAGTCGAGCATCTCGCCGGCGGCGAACACGCCCGGAAGGGCGCGCAGCATCAGGCGGTCGTCCAGTGCCGCCAGGGCCACGCCGCCGGCACTGCTGATGGCTTCGGCGATCGGGCGCGGACGCAACAACCGGAACGGGAAACGCTTCAACGTGCGCGCGATCCTGACGGGATCCGCCAGTGCCGCCTTGTCCAGCACCTCGTACAGCAGTGCCGCGCGCACCCCGCTCACGCCGGCCTCGCGGCGCAGGTGTTCGCTCAGGCTGCGCGAGCCGCGTGATCTGGCCAGTCGCCGCGCAAGATCCTGTTCGTCGCGGCCGGGAAGCAGGTCAAGCACCAGCGTGGCGTGGCCATCACGTGCGATGGCGCCACGCAGCATCGGCGACAGGGCATAGACCAGGCTGCCCTCGATGCCGGTGGTGGTGACCACGCACTCGCCCTGGCGTTGGCGCGCTATGCCATCCGCATCCTGCCAGTGCGCGATGACCGGCTTGAGGGGCTCGCCGGCGAACCGTGTCGCCAGATGCTCGCTCCACGCGATGTCGAAACCGCAGTTGGAAGGTTGCAGGGGCGCGATGGCGACATCTTTCGTCCGCAGCGTATCCACCCACGCGCCGTCCGAACCCAGTTCCGGCCAGCTTCCGCCGCCCATCGCCAGTACGGTGGCAGCGGCAGACACGGTGACCTCGCCGTCGGGCGTCGCAAAGCGCAGGTAGCCGTCGTCGGTCCATCCCGACCACCGGTGATGCACATGGAAACACACGCCCTGTTCGCGCAGCCGCCGCACCCAGCCGCGCAGCAGCGGGGCCGCCTTGAGGTCGGATGGAAACACGCGGCCCGAGGTGCCGACGAACGTCTCCACGCCCAGCCCGCGCGCCCAGTCGCGCAGGGCGTCCGCATCGAAGCCGCGCAGCCATGCGGTGACACCCTCCTGTCTGTCGCCATAGCGCGCGACGAAGACATCGAACGGATCGGAGTGGGTCAGGTTCATGCCACCCTTGCCGGCGATCAGGAACTTGCGCCCCACCGACCCCTTGGCGTCGTACAGATCCACCCGCAGACCGGCGGCACGCAGGGTTTCGGCAGCCATGAGCCCGGTGGGTCCGCCACCGATGACGGCGACGGAGGGTGTGGAGGGCGGGTCATCGGAGCGTGGGGCATGCATCCGCATAGTATGCCGCGCCGACACGGAGCTTCCGGCAGGCGCATGGCGCGCGCCGCGTGCGGTATCGTCGCGCGGGACTTTGGATACGGGGCATGCGATGCGTTCGAATCTGATGGCGGCTGCGGGCCGCGCACTCTGGCTGCTCGGCCTTGTGGCCACCGGCGTCGTGGCGAAGGAGGCCACGCCGCCGCCTGCGTTGCAGGACCTGGACGCCTATGTCGAATCCGTACGCCAGGCGTTCGATGTCCCAGGCATCGCGGTGGCGGTGGTGAAGGACGGCCAGGTCGTGCTGGCGAAAGGCTGGGGCGAGCGAGAGATGGGCAAGCCGGCGAAGGTCGATGCTCGCACGATGTTCGCCATCGCCTCCAACACGAAGGCCTTCACCTCGGCATCGCTGTCGATGCTGGCCGACGAAGGCAAGCTGGAACTGGAGGATCGCGTCATCGACCACCTGCCATGGTTCCGTATGGCCGACCCCTACGTCACCCGCGAGATGCGCATCCGCGATCTGCTGGTCCACCGGAGCGGGCTGGGACTGGGCGCGGGCGACCTGCTGTACTGGCCCACCACCACCTACAGCAACCGCGAAGTAGCCGAACGCCTGCGTGACGTGCCGCTCAACGGCGGTTTCCGCGAGCGCTATGCCTACGACAACATCCTCTACGGCGTGGCCCAGCTGGTGGTGGAACAGGCCAGTGGCCAGTCCTACGAGCAGTTCCTGCGCACGCGCTTCTTCCAGCCGCTGGGCATGCGCGAGACGCGCTACAACAGCGACGCACTGAAGCCGGGCGACAACGTCGCCACCGGGCATGCCAAGGCGGACTTCACCGCGCTGCAGCCGGCGCCGCGGATGACGTGGCGCAATGTCGCCGGCGCGGGCGGCATCTATTCCAGCGTCAACGACATGGCGAAGTGGATGAACGCGCAGCTCGCCCGCGGCACCTATCGGGACGCGCAGGGTCGGGAGCACGCGCTGTTCACGCCCGCCCGCCAGAAGGCGATGTGGTCGCTGGTCACGCCGATCCCGATCACCGAGCCGAAGGTGGAGGCGCTGAAGGCGGCGAAGCCGAACTTCCTCGGTTACGGTGAAGGCTGGATGGTGTCCGACTTCCAGGGTCGCAAGCTGGTCTGGCACACCGGCGGCTGGCCAGGCATGGTCTCGCGGGTGACGCTGGTGCCGGAGCAGAAGCTGGGCGTGGTGGTTCTCACCAACCAGGAAGTCGGTGCCGCCTTCAACGCGATCACGCTGAAGGTGCTGGACGCGTACCTGGCGAACAGTGGCACCGACTGGCTGGCTGCCTATCAGGCCCAGGTTGCGCAGGCGAAGGGCAACGCCGACGAGTATTGGCAAAAGCTGCAGGCCGCACGCGACGCCACGTCGAAGCCCTCGTTGCCGTTGGCGAAATACGCCGGCACGTTGCGCGACCCGTGGTATGGCGATGTCGTGGTAACGCAGGAAGGCGAGGGCCTGGTGTTGCGTTTCAGCCGTACGCCGGAACTGGTGGGCGACCTGCAGCCGTGGCAGCACGACACCTTCGTGGTGCGCTGGCGCGAGCGCTGGCTCAACGCCGACGCCTTCCTGACGTTCTCGCTGGAACCGGACGGCGGCATCCACGAGGCCCGGATGGAAGCGATCTCGCCGCTGACCGATTTCAGCTTCGATTTCCACGACCTGCGGCTGGCACCGGTGGAGTAGTCCGCGTTTCTGTAGGAGCGACGGAAGTCGCGACCGCGACAAATAAAGGCAAGCAGACCTTCCACGTCGCGCACGAACTCCCGCCCCTGGTGGTCAAGCCGTGCGGTCGCGACTCACGTCGCTCCTACGGGGATGACGCGGCGCTCACTCGTGCGGTTTCACGTCCAGCAGCTCCACGTCGAACACCAGCGATGCGCCGGGCGGAATCACGCCACCGGCGCCATTGCTGCCGTAGCCGAGGTCGGCGGGGATCCGCAGCGTGCGCTTGCCACCGGTCTTCATGCCGGCCACGCCCTCGTCCCAGCCCCGGATGACCTGGCCGGCACCGAGCAGGAAGGTGAAGGGCTGGCCGCGATCCACGGAACTGTCGAACTTCAAGCCGCGCCGCTGCGGGGCGTTCTCGTCATACAGCCAGCCGGTGTAGTGGACAGTGACATCACTGCCGCTGGTCGCCACGGCACCGGTACCGGCAAGGGTGTCGATGCGTTCCAGTTCGGCGACGCTGCCGCTTGGCGGTGGGGCGGGGGCGTTGCAGGCAGCGAGCAGGAACAGCGAAACGGCGAGCAGCAGGGAACGCATCGGGGGTTCATCCAAGGGGCGAAAGGCGCGCAGGGTAACGCATCCGGCTGCCGGGTGGCCTGGATCGCAGCGGTTACACTGGCAGCATGGCGAAACTCTTCCTGAATCTGCGCAACGTGCCCGGCGACGAGGCCGACGATGTGCGCGACCTGCTGCGCGCGAACACGATCGACTTCTATGAGACGCAACCCAGTCCGTGGGGGATTTCCGCTGGCGGACTGTGGATCGAAGATGTCGACCAGCTGGCGCGGGCCAAGGTCCTGATGGCGGACTACCAGGCCCGGCGCCGGACGCAGGCGCGTGAGGACCGCACTGCAGCGGAGCGCGAAGGGCGTGCGGAGACCTTCGCAGGCCAGGTGCGCGCGCGGCCCCTGTATGTAGTGGGGGTGTTGGCGGCGATGGTCGCGATCATCGTGCTGACCCTCGCCCTGCCCTGGATGCTGCTCTGAGGCGCGAGCCGCCGGGGGGCGGTAAAATCAGCGCATGATCACCAACATCGCGGCCTACCATTTCACGCCCATCGACGATCCCGAGGCATTCGCCTCGACGCTTCGCGCGCGCGCCGAGGCGCTCTCGCTGCGGGGTTCGGTGTTGGTGGCGGGCGAGGGTGTGAACCTGTTCCTGGCCGGCGACGCCGACGCAATCGAATCCTTCCTCGCCCCGCTGCGCGAAGACGCGCGCTTCACCGGCCTGCGGGTGAAGTACAGCACCAGCCGGCAGGTACCGTTCGCGCGCCTCAAGGTCAAGGTGAAGCCGGAGATCATCAGCTTCCGTCGTCCCGGCACCACGCCGGAAGACGTGCGGGCCCCCGTCGTCGAACCACCCACGCTGGCCCGCTGGCTGGAACAGGGACACGACGATGACGGCCGTCGCGTGGTGATGCTGGATACCCGCAACCAGCAGGAGATCGCCTACGGTACGTTCGCCGGTGCGCTGACGCTGCCCATCGACAAGTTCACCGACCTGCCGGCGGCGCTGGAACCGCATCGCGAAGTGCTGAGGGACGCCACCGTGGTCAGCTTCTGCACCGGCGGCATCCGCTGCGAGAAGGCCGCGCTGTGGATGCAGGCTGATGGCATGGACAACGTGCTGCAGCTGGACGACGGCATCCTGGGCTACTTCGAACAGGTCGGAGGCTTCGGCTACGACGGTGCGTGCTTCGTCTTCGATGAGCGCGTCGCCGTGCGCCCCGACCTCACGCCGCTGGTGGACGACGCGGCCGACGCCGCGTGAGCGGCATGCACGCGCTGCATTTCGACAACCGCTACGTCAACGAACTGCCGGGCGATCCGGAACGCTCCCCGCGACGCCGTGAAGTCCGCGGCGCACTGTGGTCGGCCGTGGACCCCACGCCCGTTGCCGCGCCGGTGTTGCTGGCGCATTCGCCGGAAGTGGCGGCGCTGGTCGGCTTGGGCGAAGCCGATGTCGCATCGCCCGACTTCGCCCGGGTCTTCGGCGGCAACGCGTTGCTGCCGGGCATGCAGCCCTATGCCGGCAACTATGGTGGTCACCAGTTCGGCAACTGGGCGGGGCAGTTGGGCGACGGGCGCGCGATCACCCTGGGCGAGGTGGTCAGTGCGCGTGGCGAACGCTGGGAGCTGCAGCTTAAGGGTGCCGGGCCGACACCGTATTCGCGCACCGCGGATGGTCGTGCGGTGCTGCGCTCGTCGATCCGCGAGTTCCTGTGCAGCGAGGCGATGCACCATCTCGGCGTCCCGACCACGCGGGCCCTGAGCCTAGTCGGCACGGGCGAGCCGGTCGTGCGCGACATGTTCTACGACGGCCATCCGAAACCCGAGCCTGGCGCGATCGTGTGCCGCGTTGCGCCGTCGTTCCTGCGCTTCGGCCATTACCAGTTGCCGGCCTCGCGCGGCGAGACGGACCTGCTGCGCACACTGGTGGACTTCACGATCCGGCGCGATTTTCCGCACCTGGCGGGGGAAGGCGAGACGCTGTACGCCGCGTGGTTCGCCGAGGTCTGCGAACGCACGGCGGTGATGGTGGCGCACTGGATGCGCGTGGGCTTTGTCCATGGCGTGATGAACACCGACAACATGTCGGTGCTCGGCCTGACCATCGACTACGGCCCGTACGGATGGATCGACGACTACGACCCGGACTGGACGCCGAACACGACCGACGCGCAGGGCCGTCGCTATCGCTTCGGCTGGCAGCCCCGCGTCGCGGGCTGGAACCTGAGCCGCTTCGCGCAGGCGCTGTCGCCGCTGCTCGACGGAGTGGAGGCCCTGCAGGAAGGGTTGCAGCGCTTCGCTGATGCTTACGCGCGGGCCGACCACGACACCATCGCGCGCAAGCTGGGATTGGCCGAGTGCCGTGACGACGATATCGAATGCATGACGGTGTTGCAGGGCTTGCTGCAGCAAGGCGAAGTCGACATGACACTGTTCTTCCGTGCGCTGATGGATGCGGACCTGTCGGATGCCTCGTTGTCGGCCTTCGATGACGCGTTCTATAACGCGAGGAAGCGTGAGACCGTCGCGCCTGGGCTGCGCGACTGGCTTGCCGCTTATGCGCGCCGCCGTGCGGACGACGTGCTCGACGCCGCCACGCGCCGCGAGCGCATGCGGCTGGCCAATCCCCGCTACGTGCTGCGCAACTATCTGTCGCAGCAGGCTATCGATACGGCGGAAGCGGGCGACCTGTCCGGCGTCCATGAACTGCTGGACGTCATGCGCCGGCCGTACGACGACCAGCCGGGTCGCGAACGCTATGCCGGGCGTCGCCCCGACTGGGCACGCGATCGCGCGGGTTGTTCGATGCTGTCGTGCAGCTCCTGAGTCGCATCGTTTCCTTGTAGAAGCGACGTCAGTCGCGACCGGATGCAGCGGCCGTGCGTGACTCCGCTCCAGGCGCGAGGGCTCGGTGTTAAGTGTTCGTTCCCGCGAGTGTTGGCCGTGCGGTCGCGACTGACGTCGCTCCAACAGGGATGAGAGGCGCGGTAGCATGGCCCACCCCCATGGAGCACCGGCATGATCACCGTCCACCATCTCAACAACTCCCGTTCCCAGCGTGTGCTTTGGCTGCTCGAGGAACTGGGGCTGGACTACACGGTGGTGCGTTACCAGCGCGATCCACAGACCATGCTCGCGCCGCCGGCGCTGAGGAAGATCCATCCGCTGGGTAAGTCGCCCGTGGTGGTGGATGGAGAGCACGTGCTGGCCGAATCCGGCGCGATCCTCGAGTACCTCGTGGAGCGTTACGACACCGCGCGCCGGTTCGCGCCCTCGCCGGGCACCGCCGAGCATCTGCGCTACCGCTACTGGCTGCACTACGCGGAAGGCTCGGCGATGCCGCCGATGCTGCTCAGCCTGGTGTTCTCCCGCCTGAAGAAGGCGCCGATGCCGTTCTTCGCCCGTCCCATCGCGCGCGGTATCGCCGACAAGGCGATGCGGACGTTCGTCGGGCCGCAGGTGAAACTCCACCTGGGCTACATGGAAAGCGAACTGGGCAAGGCGCCGTGGTTCGCCGGGGACGCGTTCAGCGCAACCGACATCCAGATGAGTTTTCCGGTCGAAGCGGCGGCGGTACGCGCCGGACTGGAGGCCTATCCGAACCTGGCCGGATTCCTGCAGCGCATCCACGCCAGGCCTGCCTACCAGCGTGCGCTGGAACAGGGCGGGCCGTTCGACCTGCTGGGCTAGGCGGGATGCAGCATCCCATGCCACAGGGTGGAACCGGATCGCCCGCGTCCCCATGACGATGGCATCGTCATTGCCGGTGTCCCCATGATCCCTTACTCGCTCCTCGACCTCGCGCCTGTCTGCGAGGGCAGCGATACTACCCAGGCGTTCGTGCATATGCGCGATCTGGCGCAGCATGCCGAGCGCTGGGGGTATACCCGCTACTGGCTGGCCGAACACCACAACATGCCGGGCATCGCCAGCGCCGCGACGGCGGTGCTGATCGGGCACGTTGCAGGTGCAACGTCGACGATCCGCTTGGGTGCCGGCGGCATCATGCTGCCGAACCACTCGCCGCTGCAGGTGGCCGAGCAGTTCGGCACACTGGCATCGCTGTATCCGGGCCGCATCGATCTTGGTCTCGGCCGTGCGCCGGGCACCGACCAGGCGACGGCGCGTGCGCTGCGCCGCTATTTCGACAGCGCGGAACAGTTCCCGCAGGACGTGCAGGAACTGCTGCGTTACTTCGAGCCGGTACAGGAGGGCCAGGCGGTGCGTGCCGTGCCGGGCGCGGGCCTCGACGTGCCGGTATGGCTGTTGGGCTCCAGCCTGTTCGGTGCACAGCTCTCGGCCGCGCTCGGCTTGCCGTACGCGTTCGCTTCCCACTTCGCACCCGATGCCATGGACCAGGCGCTGCTGGTGTATCACCGCGACTTCCGTCCGTCGAAGCGGTTGGCGAAACCTCACGCGATGCTCGCGCTGAACGTCGTCGCTGCGGAAACGGACGAGGAGGCCAGATACCTGTTCACCACCCAGCAGCAGGCGTTCGTCAACCTGCGGCGAGGCCGTGCCGGCCTGGTGCCACCGCCGATCGACGACATCGAAACATACTGGGAGCCGCACGAAAAAGCCGGCGTGGCGCAGGCACTGGCCTGTGCGGTCGTCGGCAGCCGCGACACCGTGCGCAAGGGCATCGCCGAATTCATCCAGAGGCACCGCCCTGACGAACTGATGCTGACGGCCAACATCTTCGACCACGAAAAGCGCTTGCGCTCGTTCGAGATCGCTGCGGAAGTCATGCAATCGTAGGGTGGGCCTTGGCCCACCGTCGCACGGGGTCGGACGCGGCGCGCGTCGAGCCGCCGATCATCCTCCGCGCGAGCAGATGCGACACGATGGTGGGCCAAGGCCCACCCTACGAGGTGCCTCGCTGGAGGAACGGCACGCGCTCGTACAGCCGGCGCTCTGCGCCGCGGGGATCGTCCTGCATGCTGGATTTGTCGTCGAACACCATCGTCTGCCGCAGCGGCAGGGTGTACGGCGCCCACGCCGGCAGGCCCGCATGGTTCGGGTCGCCATGGCGGGCGAGGGCGATCAAGGCGTCGCTCATGCGCGATGCCATCGTGCGCGCACGCGCGTCGTCGCCGGTCTTCGACCCCTCAGCCGCCACGTTGTCGAACACCAGCGGGATGTCGAGCGTGTGGAAGGCGCGCAGGCGTCCACCTTCGGCCGGTGAACGCCAGTCCAGCTGGTAGACCCAGGCGGGTGCTCCCTGCTTCGCCCGCTCCTCGGCCTCGATGATGGCGCCGCGCCAGGAGCGGCCCGCGGTGGTGGCTGCGAAGAACACCTCGGACGGCGTGTAGTCCGGATACAGCCGGCGATACTCGGCGATCACCACGTCCGGCGACAGGTCCACGTACTGCTGCTCGCGCAGCCTCTGCGGCAACTGCTCCCAGGTCAGCGCGAAGTTCGCTTCGTCGTTACCGAGGAACGCGCGGGTCTCATCGCGCGTGTTGCCGATGATCATCGGGATGCGCGCCGACTGCGCAGGTGCATCGGGATAGAACGGATGCCGCGGCAGGTTGTGGGTGTCCAGCACGGGCCCGAAGTAGAGCGCGGTGTTCTCCACTCGCGACGGATCGCGCACGCGCGTGGCGTCCAGCAGCCGTGCCATCGGCATCGCCAGCAGCGCATCGGTGTCGCGCGGGCCGAGGTCCAGTTCGGCGAGGAACAGCGCGGTGCGCTGCGCCGCCGCACGCGGACCCGCAGCGGTGACCTGCTGGCCGCTCATCGTCATTGCTTTGTGGAAGAGACCATCTGCCTCCGGCGTCGCCATCAGCGTGGCGATCTTGGCGCCGCCCCCGGACTGGCCGAACACGGTGACGTTGCCCGCATCGCCGCCGAACTCGTGCGCGTGTTCGCGCACCCAGCGCAGGGCGTCGATCAGGTCGAGCTGGCCCACGTTGCCGGCGTCACGCAGGCGCTCGTCGCCGCTCTCGCCCAGGTAGAGGTAGCCGAACGCGTTGAGCCGGTGGTTGACGGTCACCACGACCACATCGCCGTGGCGGCACAGGTTCACCCCGTCGTACAGCGGGTGGGAGCCGGAACCGTTGTTGTAGCCGCCGCCGTGGATGTAGAACAGGATCGGGCGCTTGCCGCCATCGCGCAGCGCTGGGGTGTACACGTTGAGGAACAGGCAGTCCTCGCTGACGGGCTGTCCGTCGGCATCGCCGCGCTGGGGTGCGGATGCGCCGAAGCGGGTGGCATCGCGCGTACCCGTCCACGCGGTTTCGCGCACCGAGCGCTGGAAACGGCGGATAGCGGTGTCGGCCCCGTAGGGCACGCCGCGGAAGACGTGGATGCCGCGATCCACGGTACCGGCAATGCGTCCGCTACGCGTAGTGGCACGTGAAGACCGCGAGGCCGCCTGCGCGGTGAACAGCCCGGGGCCGATCAGGCCCGCTATTGCGGAGGTAGCGGTGAGCTGCCGCAGGAAGTCGCGGCGCGAGGAAGGAGCGGGGCGGAACGGACGCATGGAATACCTGTGATGACACCGGTTTCCAAAGGCTAACAAAGGCGGTCGGGACAGGAACGCCGCAGTGCGTCAGACCGCCATGCCCGTCGCGTGGCCCGAAGCCCAGGCCCACTGGAAGTTGTACCCGCCCAGCCAGCCGGTGACGTCGAGGACTTCGCCGACGAAGAACAGGCCTGGCACGTGCTTCGACATCATCGTGCTGCTGGACACGCCATCGGTGTCGACACCTCCGAGGGTCACTTCCGCCGTCCGGTAGCCTTCGGTGCCGCTGGCGACCAGCGGCCAGCCAGCCAGGAGCGCTGCCGCTTCCTTGAGTTGCGGCGTGTTGAGCTGCTTCATCGGCCGGTTGGGTAGCCAGACCTCGCACAGGCGCTGGGCAAAGCGACGCGGCAGCGCGTCGGAGAGGACCGTCTTCAGTTCGGCATCGGGGCGCTGTTTCTGCTGCGACTGCAGCCAGTCCAGCGCGTCGTGGTCGGGCAGCAGGTCCAGTCGCAGGTCATCGCCCGGCTGCCAGTACGAGGAGATCTGCAGGATCGACGGACCGCTGATACCGCGGTGGGTCAGCAGCATGAAGTTGCGGAAACGCGCCTTGCCGCATCGGGCTTCAACCGGGAGCGCGACGCCGCTCAGGTCGGCCAGCCGCTCCTGGTGTTTGCCGCTGAGCGTCAGCGGCACCAGCCCCGCACGCGTGGGCAGCACGGCATGTCCGAACTGCTTCGCCAGTTCGTAGCCGAAGCCGGTGGCGCCCATGCTGGGGATCGACAGGCCGCCGGTGGCCACCACCAGCGATGGTGCTGCGAAACGGCCCAGTGGCGTATCGATGCGGAACACGCCGCTGTCGTGGCGGACCTGCTGCACGCTGCAGCCCGTCTCGATGCGTACGCCTGCGGCGACGCATTCGTCCACCAGCATCTTCACGATGAGCTTGGACGACACGTCGCAGAACAGCTGCCCCAGTTCCTTCTCGTGGAAGGCAATGCGATGGCGCTGGACCATTCCGATGAAATCGCCCGGCTTGTAGCGCGCCAGCGCCGACTTGCAGAAATGCGGATTGGCCGACAGGAAGTTGGCAGGCGTGGTGCCGGTATTGGTGAAGTTGCAGCGCCCGCCACCGGACATCAGGATCTTCTTCCCGACCTTGTTGGCATGTTCGATGACCAGCACGCGCAGGCCACGCTGGCCCGCCGTGAGTGCGGTCATGAGACCGGCCGCGCCTCCGCCGATCACCAGTACGTCGTGGGTGGGCGCCATGCGCTCAGGCGGCCCGCGCGAGCCCCGACTGGCGAATGGCCGGGATGACGCTGACCACGCGATCGTCGGTCATCCACTGCATCTCGCCGTCCTGGATCATCACGTTGAACCGCATGCTGCGCACCATCAGCGCGGTGAGGGCGTCTACCGCCTCGGGCGCTATGTCGAGCACGGTCAGGTTGCGATGGCGTGCCAGCAGCGCCGCGTTCCTGTCCCACCAGAGATCGGCCGCGCGGCCGCCGTAGTTGACCACGACGACCTCGCGGGCACGTCCGCAGGCCTTGCGGATCCGGGACTCGTCCGGCTGGCCCAGGTCGATCCACTGCTCGATCAGGCTGGTGTAATCCTTGCGCCAGAGGTCGGGTTCTTCTTCGTTGCTCAGGCCCTTGCCGAACTCCAGCCGGTCTTCGGCCAGCAGCGCAAAGGCGAGCAGGCGCACCATCAGCCGCTCGTCGGTCTCCGACGGGTGCTGGGCCAGGGTCAGGCCGTGGGCACCGTAGTAATGACGGTCCATGTCGCTGATCTGGAGTTCGGCTTTGACGACGGTGGACTTGAGGGCCATGGTGGGGGTTCGGGCAAGGGGGCGTCATGATACGCCGCATGGAGGGGCGCCCCCCCCGAATGCCGGCAGCCGGTCAACCGGACCGCCCGGACATCCCTGTTCAGCTTTTGGGCGGGAAGGATTCGCTTTTCTCCTGAAACCCCGGTAGAGTGCCGGCACTGTGCTTGCCAGGGTCACCGTGAATCGTGAGCCTGATGCGGTAGATACATCTGCTACATCTTCCCGCTTTACCAACGCCTGCAAACCCAGTCCCGTCCCGGTTTCCCCGGGGTTGTGGTCCTTTCATCCATGTTTCAGGAGTTAGTAAAGATGTCTGATCGTCAGACCGGTACCGTCAAGTGGTTCAACGACGCCAAGGGCTTCGGCTTCATCACCCCGCAGAGCGGCCCCGACCTGTTCGTGCACTTCCGCTCGATCCAGGGCAATGGCTTCAAGTCGCTGAAGGAAGGCCAGGCGGTCTCCTTCGTCGCCGTGCAGGGCCAGAAGGGCATGCAGGCCGACCAGGTGCAGCCGCTGTAATCCAGCGCTGAACCCTACGGTTCAAGAAAACGCCGGTGCGCAAGCACCGGCGTTTTTGTTTGCGTGCTCGCCAGATGATGCACGCGGGCGCGATGGATGGTCGTGCACCTTCAACCGATGTCGTCATTCCAGCGCACGCTGGAATCCAGTGACCATCAGCAAGACAGTTCTGGCCGCTCGGCCGGAAAATCAACAGCAAGATGGGTCCCGGCTTTCGCCCGTACGACGGGTTCAGAGCTTCCGTACGCGGAAGCTGCGGCCCTTGATCTTGCCGGCGTTGAGTCGCGCCAGCGCCGCGCCGGCCTTCTCGCGTGCAACCGCAACGTAGGTACGCGTGGCGAAGACGTTGATCTTGCCGATCACGGAAGCGGACAGGCCGGCATCGCCGGTCAGCGCGCCGAGCACGTCGCCGGGGCGCAGCTTGTCGGTCTTGCCGGCGTCGATGCGCAGCGTGGTCATCGCGGCGGGCGGCGCGGTATTGGCCTTGGGGGCTGATGGGACATTGCGGTCCCACAACAGCGGCGCGCCCAGGCGTTCCTCGATCACGGCGGCGCGCGGCAGTTCGCGCGGCGTGCACAGGCTGATCGCCAAGCCATCGCGGCCCGCTCGGCCGGTGCGGCCGATGCGGTGCACGTAGGTATCCGCGTCGCTGGGCATGTCGTAGTTGACGACCAGCGCCAGATCCTCGATGTCCAGTCCGCGTGCGGCCACGTCGCTGGCGACCAGCACGTTGCAGCTGCGGTTGGCGAAGCGCACCAGCACTTCGTCGCGGTCCCGTTGTTCCATGTCGCCGTGCAGGGCGAGCGCGGAGAAGCCGAAGTGCTGCAACGAACCAGCCACTTCGTCCACGTCCTTGCGCATGTTGCAGAACACCACGCACGACTCCACGCCGCGCTGCGCCAGCAGGCCCGCCAGCGCTGTCTGCTTGCGCTCCGGTTCCACGCGCACGAAGCGTTGCTCGATGACCGCCTGTTCCTGTGGCGCGTCCACCGTGACTTCCAGCGGGTCGCGCAAGGTGTTGCGGGCAATGTCGCGGATGGCGTCGGTGAAGGTGGCCGAGAACAGCAGACTCTGGCGATCCTTCGGCGTCTTGCCGGTGATCTCGCGGATCGGCTCCTCGAAGCCCATGTCGAGCATGCGGTCGGCCTCGTCCAGCACCAGCGTGCGGATGCCACCCAGGTGCAGCGCCTTCTTGCGCAAAAGTTCCTGGATGCGGCCAGGCGTGCCGACGACAACGTGCGGGTCGTGCGCTTCGAGCGAGCG
Organism: Pseudoxanthomonas sp. 3HH-4; assembly: GCF_006716465.1. Classification (GTDB taxonomy): domain Bacteria; phylum Pseudomonadota; class Gammaproteobacteria; order Xanthomonadales; family Xanthomonadaceae; genus Pseudoxanthomonas_A. The sequence continues at coordinate 294,546 of NZ_VFPB01000004.1, forward strand.
CAGCTGCGGTTCCAGCGGCATGCCGCCGCACAGCGTCAGCACCTTGAGGTTGGGGATGCCCACGGCCAGTTTGCGCACCTGCTGCGCCACCTGGTCGGCGAGTTCGCGGGTCGGGCACAGCACCAGGGCCTGCGTGCGCCCCGTGGCGACATCGAGCCGGTGCAACAGGCCCAGGCCGAAGGCAGCGGTCTTGCCGCTGCCGGTGGGTGCCTGCGCGATGACATCACGGCCATCGAGGATGGCGGGCAGGCTGCGGGCCTGGATGGGGGTCGGCCGGGCGTAACCCAGCGCCTGGACACCCTGCTGCAGGCCGGGTGCCAGCGGAAGAGAAGTGAAATCGAGCATGCGGCATTTTCGCAGATCGGCGCGGTTGCCGTCGGGAAAACCTATTGCAGGTCGGGGAAATCTTCCTCGGGCAGCGCGATGAACGACCAGAACGGGACCTCGTTGGACGTCCAGAACTGCGAGACTTCGTCCAGGATGTCCAGCAGGGTGTCGAAATCGGCCTCGGTGCGTTCGCGCAATTCGTGGGCCTGTTCGAAGAGCAGGACGTAACCGGGTGCCTCCAGCCAGGACAGGTCGCGCAGGCTGTCGGACAGAGCATCCCAGTTGCGCCCGGAGGATTGCGGGAAGTCCAGCACCGTGGCGATGCGCAACAGCAGGGCGCCCTTGCTGTCGCAGCCTGACAGGTCGATCCGGCGCGACAGCAGCCCGGCATCGCGGCCGACCGCTGCCAGCGGATCGAGATCATCCTCGGTAACGAAGAAGACGCCCGCGCGCGTGGGATCGGCCAGGCCGGGATCGAAACCGGATTCGCTCATGGCAGGGTTCCGTTGCCGATCTCGAACCGGCGGAAGCTCTCATAGTGGTCGTCGGTGTAGTAGTACTCGCGCGGTGGTTGGCCGCCGGTGACGATGCGGCGTGTACCGCGATGGTCGAGCCCGGGCGTGTCGACCGTGTACTCGCGGTAATAACCGCGCGACTGCCGTGGCAGCCGTCCCTCTCGGTTCTGGAAGACGCTGCCGTCCTGGCGATGCGGGAATGGCCCGCCGCGCTGTATCAGCGCCAGTGTCTGCCGGGCCTCGGCCGGCAGGAAGGCGGGAAGCGCCGTCCCGTCGCCGCCCGATCGCGCGGCGACGGGTGGCGCGATGTCGGGGACGTCACCCGCGAGTTTGCCGGGGCGCGTCTGCTCGACCGGTGGCAGCGCAAGTTCGGCGCTGGTGTGGCGGGGATCCGCGGTTTCATGCGACGCGATGGCCGGCGCGGCAGGCGCTTCGTCGCGCTGGGACCACCACCAGGCGCCCGCACCCAGCACCAGTAGCGCGAGGAAGGCGAACAGGGGGAGACGCTGCCGACTCTGTCGGCGGGCGCGGGAACGTCGACTCATGCGTGGATCATTCCGTCAGGAAGCGGCCGCAGCCGCGGTAGACCTTGCCACCCACCGTCAGGGTCGCAGAGGCCGGGTACTCGTTGTCGCTCATGCCATCGCTGCAGACTTCCTTCTTCGTCGTCAGCGACACGGCCAGGCCATCGGCGGTGCTGCCGACATAACCCTCTGCCGTCTTCCGGGACTGTGCGACATCGATCTTGCGTTCGCCGTAGTCCAGGTCGGCGCTCAGGCGCGGCGTGGAGCCGGCACCGACTTCCACGGACCAGCCCGGTTCGGTTCCGATGCCACGGAAGACACTGCCGCGTGCCCTGGCCTGCTCCCAGGGTGTTCCCGTCGCAGGAGGAGCCGGATCTCCACCAGCCCGCACCATGCGGAATTCAACCGGTGCAGACGCGCCGGGCGTCACCGGCACGCGCGTATCGGTGACGAACCAGAGTTTGCCCTGCGCGTCCCGAAGGCCAGCGTGCAGGCCGTACATGCCGTTCGGACGCAGCTTGGCGGGGTCATAGGGGAGGGTGAACGCGAACGGCGGGCCCTTCAGGTCGCTGAAGTCGGCGCTCGCGACCACTGCGGCGGGTGTATCGGCCAGCTGGTTGTCCACGAGTTGCACGCTGAGCGTCGCGCCTGGCGGCGGCGCGATGCGTTCGAGATAGATCGCCCGCCCCTGGATCGCAGCAGCGGGCTGGGTCGGGGCTGCGTTGCCAGTGGGCGGCGACTGGCAGGCAGTGAGTGCCAGCAGGCAGGCGGTGATCAACAGCGGACGGAACATCGCGCGCTCCTAGGGATGGTCGTGGCTGGCCGCAAGCTTAGCGGTGGCCGGTGTAATGGTTCGTCAACGCGGAAATGGTCGTGGTGCGGTCCCGGTTCGCGTCCACGCGCCCGTCGCGCCGGGACATGCAGGCTGCCGGGATGCCGTCGCACGATCCGAGAGTGGATGCCTACATCGCGAAAGCGGCCGAGTTCGCGCGCCCGGTCCTCGACCGCTTGCGGAGCGTGGTGCACGAGGCGTGTCCGCAGGTGGAAGAGACCATCAAGTGGAGCATGCCGTCGTTCCAGTACGGCGGCCGCATCCTGTGCAACATGGCGGCGTTCAAGCGGCACGCATCGTTCGGCTTCTGGCAGCACGCGCAGGTCACGGACGGCAAGGCGCGCGACGGCATGGGGAGCCTGGGCGAGCTGGTGTCGCTGGAAGATCTGCCACCCAGGCAGGAACTGATTGCACGGGTGCGCAAGGCGATGGCGCTGATCGATACTCCTGCGGCGTCATCGGCGCCCGCGTCAGCCAGGGCCGCTGCGCGTCCCGTGCTGCGCACGCCGGCGGATCTCCGCGATGCGCTTGCCGGCGACCCGGAAGCGAAGGCGACATTCTATGGCTTCAACCCCAGCGCCCGGCGCGACTACATCGAGTGGATCATCGGGGCCAAACGGACGGATATGCGTGAGCGGAGACTGACGCAGGCGGTCGCTTGGATGGCGGAAGGCAAGATGCGCCACTGGAAGTACCAGGCACGCTGAGTCCGCATCGCGCGACATGGGCCGCCCCCATCGCGGCGATTCAGCATTGCGATGACGATGTGGTTTGCGGAGGTTAGTATCGGTCGCAAGCCAGCGAATCCCCGTCATCGCACTGCGCACGACCCTGCGCGCGCCGGAGACCCATGGCATGAATCGCGTTCTGCGACCCTTTGCCTACACCCGTGCCGCGGTGGCCTGGCCCTACATCGCGGCCGTCATCGCGCTGGTGTGTGCGGCGTTGTGGGTGCTGTGGCTGGTGCCGCCCGGGCAGGGGAGCGGCATGCGACTCGCGCTGCGCGGCGGTGCGTTGTGTGCTGCTGCCACGGCGATCGGTGCGTTGCCGGTGCTGGTGATGCGGACGATTCCGCAGCGGCTGGCAGACGGGCTGCTCGGCTTCGGGGCCGGCGTGATGTTGGCGGCCACGGCGTTCTCGCTGGTGTTGCCGGGCTTGGCGGCGGCGGAAACGCAGGGTTTCTCGCCTTGGAGTGCGGCGGGTCTCGTGAGTGTCGGGATCCTGCTGGGTGCATTCGCGTTGCTCGCGCTCGACCGTGGACTGGTCGACGACCCACTGGACGCACAGCGTCGCCTCGTACCCTCGCGGGTGATGCTCTTCGTGCTGGCCATCGTGCTGCACAACATCCCGGAAGGCATGGCGGTGGGTGTGGCGGCCGGTGGTGCGCTCAGCGGTGCGGCCGGGCTGGCGATCGGGATCGCCCTGCAGGACGTACCGGAAGGCCTGGTGGTTGCCCTTGTGCTTGCGACGGCGGGCATGGCGCGGAGCAAGGCGGTCTTCCTGGGCGCGCTGTCGGGCGTGGCCGAACCCCTGGCCGCGATTCCCAGCGCATGGGCAGTCGGCATTTCGTCGGTGCTGCTGCCGTGGGGGCTGGCGTTTGCGGCGGGAGCCATGCTGATCGCCGTGGGCTACAGCGTGATCCCCGAGTCGAACCGGCATGGCCACGGCGGCATCGCATCGTTCGGGCTCGCGCTTGGCTTCTGCCTGATGATGGTGCTGGACACGGCATTGGGTTGACCGCAAGGCGCGACGTGCCCACCCTGCCATTGTCCTTGCTGGAGAATGGCATGTCCGAACCGCTGACGATCATCGGCAACTACATCTCGCCCTACGTGCGCAAGGTGCTGGTCTGTCTGGAGCTGAAAGGCATTCCGTACCGGATCGATCCGATCGCGCCCTTCGTGGGCGATGCGGAATTCAGCCGCCTCAGTCCCTTGCGTCGCATTCCCGTATTGCGCGACGGCGACCTGGTGCTCAACGATTCCACGGTGATCTGCGAGTACCTGCAGGACAGGTTTCCGCAGCCGTCGCTGTATCCGGCCGATCCCGTGAAGCGGGCACAGGCACGCTGGCTGGAGGAATACGCGGATTCCTACCTGGGCGATGTGATCGTCTGGCGCATGTTCTTCCAGAAGGGCGTGCGCCGGTTCCTGTTCAACGAAGGCACCGATGAAGACGTGGTCCGGAGGGCCCGGGACGAGGAACTGCCGGTTGCGCTGGATTACCTGGAAGCGCGACTGCCCGTCGCCGGTTGGCTGTTCGGTGACATTTCCATCGCCGACATCAGCATCGCTGCACTGTTCCGCAATGCGGTGTTCGTGAAGTACCACGTCGATGCCCAGCGATGGCCGCGTACCGCCGCCTTCCTTGCGCGTGCCTGGGCGTTGCCGCCGTTCCTGGCACTGGCTGCCTACGAAGAGCGGACCCTGCGCACGCCGCTCCCGGAGCAGCGTGCGGTACTTGCGGAGATGGGGGCGCCGCTCACCGACACCACCTGCGGCAATGCGGCGCCGCGCTATGGTGTGATGCGGCTGGGGTGACGGACTCCGGTCAGCATCTTCTGCAGGAGCGGTGCGAGGGGTGACGACCCGCTCCTGCAATCCCATAGGGGCATCACGGGTTCGTATCGACGCGCAATACCGGATAGAGCCGATAGCGTTCGTCCCATGACGGATGTCGGCGGTAGAAGAATTCGAGCCGTGCAGCGGGATCATCGGAGAAGGCTTTGTCTTCACGCAGCCGGCGTTCGAACTCGGCCTTCACGGCGGGGTCGCGCAACATCTCGCGTGCCACGCTCTCGGCCACGTAGTCTTCCATGTACTCCTTGCGCTCGAACGCATTGTTGAAGCGGCCCCAGGCGAGCAGCGAATCGGGCGCCTGTGGTTCAAGCAGCGCCATGACCAGGCGCGACTTCGCCTGCGCGATGGGCACGAACAGCGTGCCGGCCGGCACGCTGCGTGCTTCCTGCTTCCAGTCGCCTTCCACCGTCAGGCGCTGGCGGGCTTCCACCGGACCGCTGCCGAAGCTGGTTTTCGTGGCGCGAAACGCGGCCACGTCACCCTGCCAGGGCCTGCCGAGCAAGCGATACTCCGCGCCATGCGTCTTGAGTACATCGGCAACCCAGGAGGCTTCCGCGGCAGGCACCAGGTAGCCCGCTCCGGGCGCATAAATGACGAGTGCAGGGCGAACATCATCCTTCAGCGGCACCTTCCAGAGCTGCGGTGTCGTTTCGTCGTAGCGCGTCATCAGTGCGCCGGATACATCCGAGCGGGTCCGCGTGTAAGCGTATCCGCGAAAATCCACGGTACGTGCGGCGGGCGCGGCCGCATAGGTCAGCGGTTCGGGGTGGCCGGCGAGTTGCGCGGCGGCGGCATCGGCTTCCCGTGCACTGGCGAGCCAGTCGCTGCCGTGCGCGGCCACTTGTTCGAGTACCGACACCACCGTGTTGCGGGTGATCTTCACCCGTACCGGGTACTCCTTCCAGGAATGCGTTTCGACCAGCATCGCGATCCGGTTGCGGAGCAGGAAGTAGCCATGCGAGAAGCGGGGCGGTGCCACGCTGTCCTCGAAGCCGGAAGTCGGATCGTCAGTGACGACGAAGGATGGGTAGTAGGGGAGGGGCAGCGAACCCTGCGCGGCGAGATCGCCGATCACCGACGTCCTGAGGGCCAGGCCTGCCTGCCGCAGCCCTGCGTCGCCGGCATGCACGGGCTCCACCTGGATGGAGATGTCGTGCTCGAACTGCGCGCCATTGGTCGCGTGCAGGTCCACTGTGATCAGCGGATCCCAGCGCTGTACGAGCTGCAGCATCGCCCGCATCTCCGGGGTGTCGGCTTTCAGGTAGTCGCGGTTGAGGTTGAAGTTCTGCGCGGTGGTGCGCCAGCCCATCTCTTTCGGGCCGCGCTGGTTGGGACGGTTCCATGCGCCGAAGCGCTCGTGGCCGTCCACGTTGAACACCGGCACGAACAGCCACACCTGCTTGTCCAGCGCACCGCTCGCTGCCTTGCCTTCGAGCACCTCGCGCAGCGCCAGGAAGCCGGCGTCCTTGCCGTCGATCTCGCCGGCATGGATGCCGCCCTGCACCAGCACGACGGGAAGTCCGCGCTTGCGTGCCAGGTCCGGCGTCAGCGCGCCACTGGTCGTGGCCACCAGCATTTTCATCGGGCGTCCCTCCGGCGAGGTGCCGAAGGTGTGGCAGCGCACCGCCTTGGGGTACTGGCGCGCAAACGCGTCGCACAACGCGATGACCTCGTCGTAACGCCCGGTTTCAATGAACCCCGAGCGCTCTGAAACGGTGGCGAGGGGAGGCGTGGCATGCGTCAGTGGTGCAAGGACCAGCAACAACACGGCGTAGAGGGGACGCAGCATGGAAAAATCCTGAACAGGGCAGGGGCGAATGATGCCGCGCAATCGCGGTCAGTCCCAGTCCCCGTTGTCCGCGTGCCCGGCACCCGGGTGGTTCGACCCTGCGCGGGCGGATACGGTAACCTTCCGGGACTTTTTCACCGGAAGATCGGATGAGCACGACCGCAGAAGCCAGCCAGGGCCGCATGCCCCGCCAGATCCCCTACATCATCGGCAACGAGGCGTGCGAACGGTTCAGCTTCTACGGGATGCGCAACATCCTGGTGCCGTTCCTGATCAGTTCGGTGCTGCTGGCCTACCTGCCGGACCAGGCGGCGCGCGAAGGCGCGGCGAAGGATCTGTTCCACAGCTTCGTCATCGGCGTGTACTTCTTCCCGCTGCTCGGTGGCTGGCTGTCGGACCGCTACTTCGGCAAGTACAACACCGTCCTGTGGTTCTCGCTGATCTACTGCGCCGGCCACGCCTGCCTGGCGATGTTCGAAAGCCACGCGACCGGCTTCTACACCGGCCTGTTCCTGATTGCACTGGGCTCGGGTGGGATAAAACCCCTCGTGGTGACGTTCTGCGGTGACCAGTTCGACCAGACCAACAAGAGCAAGGCGAAGGTGGTCTTCGATGCGTTCTACTGGATCATCAACTTCGGTTCGTTCTTCGCTTCGCTGCTGATGCCGCTGGTGTTGAACAGCTGGGGTCCGGCGTGGGCCTTCGGCATCCCCGGCATCCTGATGTTCATCGCCACGCTGATTTTCTGGGCCGGACGCAGGAAGTACGTCAATGTGCCGCCGTCACGCGGCAACGATCCGGATTCGTTCCTCAACATCGTCCGCAGCGCCCTGTTGGGCAACGAGCGTGGCATCGGCACGCTGGTGGCCGCTGTGGGCGTGATCGGTGGTGGGGTGATGTTGCTGTTGTGGGCGCTGAAGTTCGCCGGTGTCGCGCTGTGGCCCGAAGCATGGGGGTTCGTCATCACCGCCTGCCTGGCGCTGGGTGCGGTGATCGCCGGCGTCGGTTTCGGTGCATCGCTCCAGCTGGAGTCTGCGCGCGGCATGCACCCTGACGCGGCCATCGAAGGCGTGCGTTCCGTGCTGCGCATCCTGATCGTGTTCGCGCTGGTGACGCCGTTCTGGTCGCTGTTCGACCAGAAGGCATCGACCTGGGTCATCCAGGGCAAGGCGATGCAGATTCCGCATGACCTGTGGTGGTGGCCGAGCCGGCTGGTGAAGGACGCCACCCAGATGCAGGCGCTGAATCCGTTGATGGTCATGCTGCTGATTCCGTTCAACAACCTGGTGCTGTATCCGGCGCTGCGCCGGATGGGCTTCAACGTCACCGCGCTGCGGCGGATGGGATGGGGCATCGCCATCTCCGCGCTGTCGTGGGTCGTGGCCGGCCTGTTGCAGTTGCAGATGGACGATGGTCAACAGGTGTCCCTGGCCTGGCAGACCCTGCCTTACCTGCTGCTGACGTTCGGTGAAGTGCTGGTGTCTGCGACGGCACTTGAATTCGCGTACAGCCAGGCACCGATGGCCATGAAGGGCGTGATCATGGCGTTCTGGTACCTGACGAGCACCTTCGGCGGGCTGTGGGTCTTGCTGACCAACGCCAGCGTGCGTGACCCGGCGGTGATCGGCTGGATCCAGACGCAGGGCTGGACCGAGAACGCGTTCCTGATGTTCTTCTTCGCCGGTTTCGCTTTCGTGGCGGCATTGGCATTCGCGCTGTACGCGCGTACGTATCCCATGCAGGACAACTACCGCACCGCGGCGTAAGGACGAGGGATGAGCGCACCCATTACCCTGCTGCTGATCGCAGTGACCTGCGTGGTCAGCTTCATCGCGTTCCGCACGCCGTCACTGTTGATGCGGCTTATCCTGTGGCCGCCCGCGATCCACCGGCACCGCCAGTACGATCGGCTCGTGACTTACGGGTTCATCCACGCGGATTTCTGGCACCTGCTGTTCAACATGTTCACGCTGTTCTTCTTCGGGCGACTGATGGAACAGGTGATCACCCAGATAAGCGGCAGTCGGCTGACCTTCGTGGCGTTCTATTTCTCCGCGCTGGTGGTGTCGATCCTGCCGACCTACCTGAAGCACCAGAACGACCCCAACTACCGCAGCCTAGGTGCGTCGGGTGCGGTATCGGCGGTGCTGTTCTCCTACATCCTGATCGACCCGTGGGCGCGGATAGGCGTGTTCTTCATCCCCATGCCCGCCATCGTGTTTGCCGTGCTCTACATCGCCTACAGCATCTGGATGGACCGTCGTGGCGGCGACAACATCAACCACGGCGCGCATCTGGCAGGTGCTGCTTACGGCGTGTTGTTCCTCGCGGCGATGGAGCCTCGCGTGCTGGGCCATTTCCTGGAAGCGTTGTCGCAGCCAAGCTTCGGTTAAGCCATCATTGCGGTAGCGCTCACCTGCGCTGAAGGTTCTGCGTGTTATCCCGGTGCCACGTCTCACACGTGGAGCAGCGCATGGCAACCGCAAAGACACGCAAGGCAACCCGCAAGACCGCGAGCAAGGCCACCACGAAGAAAGCGCCCGCCAGGAAGGTCGCGAAGAAAGCAACCGCAAAGAAGGTGGCCACGAAGGTCGCCGCCAGTACGACGAAGGCCACGCGCAAGACCACTACCGGCAAGGCCGCCACGAAGCAGGCGACTCCGCGCGTCGGTACCCGGAAGGCGGGCGCCGCCAGGAAGAAGATCGCGACAAAGAAGGCAACGACAACGAAGGCAGCAACCAGGAAGGTCGCGGCGAAGAAGACGACAGGCAAGGTTGGCGGCCCCCAGCCCGCGCGCAAGGGTGCTGCGAAGAAGGTCGCGAGAAAGTCCGCAGCAACACCCGTGAAGAAGACGGCGGGCAGCGCGGCAGGATCCCGGACCGCTGGGAAGCCTGCAGCACGCAAGACGCCGGCCCGCAAACGCGCACCGCGCAGGATCACGCCGACGCAAGCGCTGGAAACGGCACGCGCGTTGCTGGAACAGAAGCACGAACTGGATCGGCAACCTGCGCCGTGGCAACAGATCGATCACCATGATCACGGCGCGGCGCCGGACGCGGGATTCGTCTCTTCTGAAGCTGCGGGCAAGGCGTTGGAACTGCATGCTGCCGAAAGCCGGATGAAAGCCATCCAGGGCAGCTCTGGAACGCAGGATCGGCGCAATCAGGGCAAGCGCGACCATCGCGGCGAGTGATCGCCACGGCGAGGAGAAAAGTCAGGAGGGAGTTCCGTGCTGCGTGCGTCAGACGATGCAGCCGGGACGGGACTCCGGCGCGGCAGTCACACCCGAAGGCGGACCCCTGCGCCGCGCCGGAGCACCCGGTAGAAAGGCCGAGCGATCAATCCACCAGCGAGTGAACGGCATGCACGCCCGCGGTGTCGCTGCTGGAGTAGGTGGACATCAGGCGCTCGTACACGGCGTTGTTCAGGCGCTCGAACTCCCAGTCCTTGGTATGGCCGGTGACGGTGAGCTGGTACAGGCCTTCCAGCAGGGTGAAATCGCTGGCGCTGGAGACGTCGGGCAGTTCTTCGGTCAGGCTCATGGCGGGTTCCGGATTGCGGGTCGTTTGAGCCGTATCACGCAGCAATCGTGCCAACATGTGTTTTGCCAACTCCGTCACGCTTAATGCTGGCTTGAAATCCTTCACAAGCATGAATGTGACGCGATGCGTCCAGTTCTGCCGCGGCAGCAGGTGGGCATTGGGTCACAATGCCCCTGAGCCCCCCGCCACGGAGATGCCATGACCGGTGACCCGCCCTCCCTCGACCTGCATCACGACCCGAGCGCGCGTCGCTTCGCCACCCGGATGGATGGATGGGAAGCCGAACTGCTGTATTCGCTGCGCGACGGCCGCATGGTGATCGACCATACCGGCGTGCCCGACGCCATAGGCGGGCGCGGTGTGGCCGCCGCCCTGGTGAAGGCCGCGCTGGACCACGCGCGGTCGCAGGGGTGGCGTGTCGTGCCCGCGTGTTCGTACTCCGCGGCGTACGTTCGGCGGCATCCCGAGTACGCCGATCTGGTGGATGCGTGATGTGTCTGGAGGATGGCAAACGCGCGGCCTAGAATGACGGCCATCACACACCCGGAAGGAGCCCGAACGTGTCCCCCTGCATTTCCCGACCCCCATTCCGCCACACCAGCCTCCTGTTGGTGGCGATCCTGGCCTTGTCCGCCTGCAAGCGGGACGCCGCCGCCCCGACCACACCCCCAGGAGAGGCAGCCCAGCCCAGTGCGACGCCCGTGGACGCACCGGCTCTGCCAGTCGAGCTGAAGGATGTCATCGAAAGTACGGACCGTTATGTCGTGGGGATCAGTTATCCGGCATCGGTCAACCGTTATCCGGCCCTGGCCAAGGCGCTGTCGGACTATGCGACGGCGGAACGCGCCGAACTGATGGAAGCGGTAGAGGCCTTCGGCAACGACAAGCCCACCGCACCGTATGAATTGTCGCTGGCGTTCGAGCAGGTGGTGGATACGCCGCAGATCGTGGCAGTCGCGGCGGACGGCAGCCGTTATACCGGGGGTGCGCACGGTCAGCCGCTGATCGCGCGCTTCGTGTGGCTGCCGCAGCAGGACGCAAGGCTGACGGCCGCCGCATTGGTGCCCGGTCCGGAAGGCTGGCGCGCCATCAGCGACTACGTGCGGGAGCAGCTCCACACCGGCGTGGTGACCCGCGCCGATGAGGACGAACTGGCGCCGACGGATCGGGCGGCGCTGATCAAGAGCACTGCGCGCATGATCGACGAAGGTACCGAGCCCGACGCCGTCAATTTCAGCGAATTCGTACCCGTGCTGGATGCCGCGGGCCGCATCACGGCGCTGCGGTTCGTCTTCCCGCCTTACCAGGTGGGCCCTTACGCGGACGGTACCCAGGCGGTCGACGTGCCGGCTGCCGTGCTGCTTCCGCACGTTGCGCCGGAATACGCGGGGCTGTTCGCCCGCTGATGCCACGATGCCGCATCATCGCTTCCAGCGCAGGATCACGGACCTGTTGGCCGAAGCGGATGTGCTGATCGGAGGGGATCGGCCTTGGGACCTGCAGGTACACGACGCGCGCTTTCATGCGCGCGTCCTGGGGCAGGGTTCGCTGGGCCTGGGTGAAAGCTACATGGAGGGCTGGTGGGACGCGGTCTCGCTGGATGGGCTGCTGTTCCGCCTGCTGGCAGCCCGGATGGACGAACGCGTGCACCGCGCAGGCGAGGTCTTCGATGCGCTGCGTGCTCGCCTGACCAACCTGCAGTCGCCGCGCCGCAGCGGCGAGGTGGCGCGACGCCACTACGACCTGGGCAACGATCTGTACCGCGCGATGCTGGGCCGCCGACTGGTCTACAGCTGCGGCTACTGGCGTGGGGCGAAGGACCTGGATACTGCCCAGGAAGCCAAACTGGATCTTGTCTGCCGCAAGCTCCGCCTGCAGCCGGGCATGCGCGTGCTCGACATCGGCTGCGGTTGGGGCGAGGCGTTGAAGTTCGCGGCCGAGCGTTACGGCGTTGGCGGCGTCGGCATCACTATTTCCCGCGAACAGGCAGAGTACGCCACCGCACTCTGCGCGGGGTTGCCGATCGAGATCCGGCTGCAGGACTACCGGGAGGTGGACGAGTCGTTCGACGCCGCCTTCTCGCTGGGCATGTTCGAACATGTCGGCGTGAAGAACTACGCAGGCTATTTCGATGTGGTGCGCCGTTGCCTGCCGGCGGAAGGCCTGTTACTGCTGCATACCATCGGCGGAATCCGGTCGGTCAACCGCACCGATCCCTGGATAGCGCGCTATATCTTCCCCAATTCGATGTTGCCCTCCGCGCTGCAGATCACGCAGGCCATCGAAGGGCGCTTCATACTGGAGGATTGGCACAACTTCGGAACGGACTACGACCGCACATTGCAGGCGTGGCGTGAGAACGTCGAGTCGGCATGGGATGGACTGGATGCGCGCTACGACGAGCGTTTCCGGCGGATGTGGCGGTTCTATCTTGCAGTGTCGATGGCCACCTTCCGCAGCCGCCGGTCCCAGCTCTGGCAGGTCGTGCTGTCACCGCGCGGCGTCCCCGGCGGCTACGTGGCGCCGAGATGAAGCGCTGGAACGGAAAGAGCAGGCCGGGGCCTGCTCTTCGCATGTCGGTGGATGTCCTGCCGGTTCAGGCGGAGGGCGGCGACGGCAGCTCGCGGGCGTTGAAGATGCGCTCGATCACCTCGGCCAGTTCGTCTTCCGAGAACGGCTTGGTCAGGTAGGCCTTGGCGCCTTGGCGCAGGCCCCACATGCGGTCGGTGTCCTGGTCCTTGGTGGTCACCAGGATGACGGGGATGTGCTTGGTCGTGGCTTCGCGGCTGAGCGTGCGCGTGGCCTGGAACCCGTTGAGATTGGGCATCACCACGTCCATCAGGACCATGTCCGGCAGCTCGCGCTTGGCGACTTCCACGCCCGCGGCGCCGTCCTCGGCGGTGATGGATTCGTGCCCCAGCTTTTCGACGATGCGCTGGATGCCCAGCAACTGCGAGGGTGAATCGTCGACGATCAGAATTTTTGCCATGGAGTTCCCCAAGTTGTCCCCGCCGTCGATTGTAGAGCGTGTTCGGGACAAGACAAATGGTCGGGACGGCCAGCCGGTGACGCCTGTCGTGCCGCCACTGCCGTTCATCCCATTCGCAGGAGCGTACGTCCGAAGGAGCCACCGGCCAGCATGGTGCGGAACACGTCGGGAAGCCCGTCCAGGGTGGTCTCGCGGGTGCAGATGGTGTCCAGGTGGGCCGGCTTCCAGTCGCTGGCCAGGTGCTGCCAGACCGCGTCCCGGATATCGCGCGCGGTGCCGGCCGAGGCCACGCCCAGCAGGGACACGCCGCGGATGATGAAGGGCATGACAGTGGTGGGCAGGTCGGCACTGGCGGCCAGCCCGGCAGTGGCTACGTTGCCATAGGGCACGGTCTGGGCCAGCAGGCTGGCCAGCATCGGTCCTCCCACGTTGTCCAGGCCGCCGCCGAAGCGCGCGGTCTCCATCGGTCGCGCCGTCGCCAATGCGTCGCGCCCCAGCACTTCGCGGGCGCCGATGGCTTTCAGGTAGTCCGTGTTCTCGGGCTTGCCGCTGATCGCGTGCACGTCGAAGCCCGCCCTGCTGAAGATGTCCACTGCAAGGGAGCCCACGCCGCCGGTGGCGCCGGTCACGGCGAGCGGACCGAGGTCGGGGGTCTGCCGGTTCTCGCGCATGCGGAACAGCGCCAGCGCGGCGGTGAATCCAGCGGTGCCCAGGATCATGCTCTCGCGCAGGCTGAGGCCGGCGGGCAGGAGGATGACCCACTTCGCTTCCAGGCGGGCGTATTCGGCATAGCCGCCATCGCGCGTCTCGCTCAGGCCGCAGCCGGTGACGAGCACGGCATCGCCTTCCCGGAAAGCGGGATCGGTGGAGGCCACGACATGCCCGGCCACGTCGATCCCCCCCACCAGCGGAAACTTGCGGAGGATCTTGCCCTCGCCGGTGCCGGCGAGCGCGTCCTTGTAGTTGACCGACGAGTACGCGGTCTTGATGACCACTTCGCCCGGGTTGAGCGCATCAAGCGTCAGCGCCTCAATGCCGCTGCGATAGCCGGCGGCGTCGTTGTGGATGCGGAAGGCGTTGAACGGGGTGGAAAGGGTCATGCATTTGCTCCGTCATCCCGGCGAAAGCCGGGACCCAGTGACTTGGATTCTGCGGTCATCACGGGATAAAAGCCAAAGCGTCGATGCGCGACATTGGTACGGCAGGCAGGTTCATGCGATTTCGCCATACAGATCATGCCAGTAAGGGTTCGTGTCCTCGATAAGCTTGATTTTCCAGCCTCGCTTCCACTGTTTTAGCGCCTTCTCCCGTGCGATGGCGGATTCCATCGTCTCGTGCGCCTCGTACCAGACCAGCGTGTGGACGCGATAGCGGCGAGTGAAGCCGTAGACTTGGTCGTTCTTGTGCTGCCAGATGCGTGCGGAAAGGTGGGAGGTGACGCCAATGTAGAGCGTTCCATTGCGCTCGCTCGCCAGGATGTAGACGCATGGGGTGCGTTCTCGCATGGGGCATTCCTTGCCTGGATGAGATCAATGCCATCCTCCTCTTGCGTGCGTGTCACCTTCAAGCCAAGTCGCTGGGTCCCGGCTTTCGCCGGGATGACGATGTAATCCATTCGCGGGTGGAAGAGCCTCGCTGCTGCATACCCGTGACGGCTACACCACGCAGCACAGCCCACCCACCCTTCATCCCGGCGAAACCCGGGACCCAGTGACTTCAGAGTCCCGGCGTTCGCGGGGACGACGGAGAGGCAGCTCAGCGCAACGACTTTCGCCGTTTCTCATCCATCCACTTGTCCGCCTGCGCCGGGGTATAGGCGCGCATCCACGCGACCATCGCATCGAGGTCGTCGCCATGCCAGAGGTCGTTGCGCTGCTCAGGGTGCAGGAAGCGCTCTTCCACCATGCGGTCGATCATGCCCATCAGTGGCGTGTAGAAGCCTTCCACGTCGAGGAAGGCGCAGGGCTTGTCGCCGATGCCGAGCTGGCGCCAGGTCAGCATCTCGAACATCTCGTCCAGCGTGCCGAACCCACCGGGCAGGGCGACGAAACCATCCGACAGATCGAACATGCGCTTCTTGCGTTCGTGCATGTTGGCGACCACTTCCAGCCGGGTAACGCCCTTGTGCGCGACTTCCCAGCCCACCAACTGTTCGGGAATCACGCCGATGACTTCACCGCCAGCAGCGAGCACCGCGTCGGCGACGATGCCCATCAGGCCGACGTTGCCGCCGCCATAGACCAGTTGCATGCCCTCCTTCGCGATGCGGTCGCCCAAGGCGATGGCGCGTTCGGTATAGGCGGGCTTGTTGCCGGCGTTTGAGCCGCAGTAGACGCAGATGCTTTTCATGGCGGTGATTGGGGATTCGTGATGGGTGAAAAGCAAACGCCGGGCTGGTGCCCGGCGTCAGTGCCGTGATGCTTGGGGTCGTGCAGGGCTCGCTGTTACGAATCACCCATCACGAATCCCCAATCACCGCTTCAATTCGCCTTGTGGATCGCGCGCTTGTCCACCGCCATGGCCGCATCGTGGATCGCTTCGGACAGCGTGGGATGCGCGTGGCAGATGCGGGCCAGGTCGTCGGCGGAGCCGTTGAACTCCATCGTGATGACGCCTTCGTGCACCAGCTCCGACACGCCCACGCCGACCAGGTGCAGGCCGAGGATGCGGTCGGTCTCGGCATGCGCGAGCACCTTCACGAAGCCGGCCGGCTCGCCCATGGCGACGGCGCGTGCGATCGCCGCGAACGGGAAGCTGCCCGCCTTGTACGGGATGCCTTCGTCCTTGAGCTGCTTCTCGGTCTTGCCGACCCACGCGATTTCCGGCTCGGTGTAGATGACCCACGGCACGGTGTCGAGATTGACATGGCCGGGCAGGCCGGCGATCAGTTCGGCCACCGCGATGCCTTCCTCAAAGCCCTTGTGCGCCAGCATCGGACCACGCACGCAGTCGCCCACGGCCCACACGCCATCCACGCCGGTGTGGCAGTGGTCGTCCACTTCGATCTGGCCGCGCTCGTTGAGCTTCACGCCGGTACCGTCGGCCAGTAGGCCCTTGCTGGCCGCCTTGCGACCCACCGCGACCAGCAGCTTGTCGACCGTCAGGGTCTTCTCGCCTTCGGCATCGGCGTAGGTGACCACGACTTCCTTCTTCTTGCCCTTGCCGGTGACTTCCGTCTTGTTGACCTTGGCGCCCAAGCGGATGTCGAGGCCCTGCTTCTTGAATTCCTTGGCGGCGGTCTTGGCCACTTCCGCGTCGGCGGCGGCCAGGAAGTCGGGCAGGGCTTCAAGGATCACGACCTCGGCGCCCAGGCGCTTCCAGACGCTGCCCAGTTCCAGGCCGATGACGCCGGCGCCGATCACGGCCAGGCGCTTCGGTACTTCGGTGAAATCCAGCGCGCCGACGTTGTCGACGATGGTCTCGTTATCGAACTTGGCGAACGGCAGTTCGATGGAATCCGAACCGGCGGCGATGACGACGTTGGTGCCCTTGAGCTCGACTTCGCTGCCGTCGTGCTGCTTGACCTTGACGACGTTGCCGGGCTGCAGCTGGCCGAAGCCGTAGTACGGGGTGATCTTGTTCGCCTTGAACAGCATCGCGATGCCGCCGGTGAACTGCTTCACGATCTTGTCCTTGCGGCCCACCATCGCCTCGACGTCGATCTTCGCGTCCTTGAAGCTGATGCCGTGGTCGCCGAACAGGTGGCCCATGTTCCAGAACTGGCGCGAGGAATCCAGCAGCGCCTTGGACGGCACGCAGCCCACGCGCAGGCAGGTGCCACCCAGCGCCGGCTTGCCGTCCTTGCCCAGCGCGGCGTCGATGCACGCGACCTTCATGCCCAGCTGCGCGGCACGGATGGCGGCGTGATAGCCGGCCGGGCCGGCACCGATGACGACGACGTCGAATTGTTCTGCCATTTCTGTGTCCTTTGCCTTTTCCCTTCTCCCCTCGGGAGAAGGTGCCCGAAGGGCGGATGAGGGGCGATGGAGTGGGAGACTCCAAATCAGAGGTGGGGCTGCCGCGTTCTATCGCGAGGCCAGAGGGTGTGACTCCGTTGCCCCTCACCCCAACCCCTCTCCCGCAGGGAGAGGGGCTCGGTGCATCACATGCCCAGCAGCATGCGGTGCGGATTTTCCAGCTGGTTCTTGATGTCCACCAGGAACAGCACAGCGTCCTTACCGTCGATGATGCGGTGATCGTAGCTCAGCGCGATGTACATCATCGGCGCGGCGACGACCTGGCCATTCTCGACGATGGCGCGGTCCTTGATGGCGTGCATGCCCAGGATGGCGCTCTGCGGCGGGTTGACGATCGGCGTGGACATCAGCGAGCCGAAGGTGCCGCCGTTGGTGATCGTGAAGGTGCCGCCCTGCAGGTCTTCCAGGCCCAGCTTGCCGTCGCGCGCCTTCTTGGCGTAGTCGGCGATGCCCTTCTCGATGTCGCCGAAGCCCATGCGCTCGACATTGCGCAGCACCGGCGTCACCAGGCCCTTCTCGGTGGAGACGGCGATCGAGATGTCGGCGTAGCCGTGGTAGATGATGTCGTTGCCGTCCACCGAGGCATTGACGACCGGGTGGCGCTGCAGCGCGTTGGCGGCTGCCTTGGCGAAGAAGCTCATGAAGCCCAGCTTGATGCCGTTGGCCTTCACGAAGTCATCCTGCAGCTCCTTGCGCATCTCCATGACCTTGGCCAGGTTGACTTCGTTGAACGATGTCAGCATGGCGATGGAGTTCTTGGACTGCATCAGGCGCTCGGCGATTCGCGTGCGGATGCGCGTCATCGGCACGCGCTCTTCCGGACGTGCGCCGCCGCTGACGCCGGCGGTCTTGCCGCTGGCGTAATTGATCAGGTCTTCCTTGGTCACCGCGCCCTTGCGGCCGGTGCCTTCGACGTTGGCCGGGTCGATGCCCTGGGTGACGGCCGTGAAGCGTGCACCCGGCGGCAGGCCGTCGGTGCTGGCGGTAGCCGGGGCCGGCTTGGTGCTGGACGGCGCAGCCGCATCGGCCTTGGCGGCCTCGGCCTTCGGCTGCACTTCCTGCGCACCGGCGGCGGGCTGCTTCTCTTCCGCGGCGGGAGTGGCGGCGGCCACGGCGCCTTCCTCGATGATGGCCAGCAACTGCTGGCTGGTCACCGTATCGCCTTCCTTGAACTTGATTTCCTTCAGCACGCCATCGACGGGCGAGGGTACTTCCAGCACGACCTTGTCGGTTTCCAGGTCCATCAGGTTCTCGTCGCGCTTGACCGCGTCGCCCACCTTCTTGTGCCAGGCGGCGATGGTGGCATCGGAGACGGACTCGGGCAGAACCGGAACTTTGACTTCAGTGGCCATGGGATGGGACGTCCTGGTGGTGTTGTTCTAGGAATGGGGGCTTATTCGGCAACGTTGTCGTTGCCGAGCTTGTTGACCAGCGCATCGGCGACGAGCTTCAGCTGCTCCTCGACGTGCTCGGCGAAATGGCCGGCAGCGGGCGAGGGCGAACGCGGGCGGCCCGCGTAGTACAGCGATTGCTTGTCGGACAGGCAGGCCTGCAGGTGATGCTTGATCTGGTACCACGCGCCCTGGTTCTGCGGCTCTTCCTGGCACCAGACGAACTCGGTGGCCTTGCCGTAGCGCTTGAGCTCGGCGGCGAGCTGTGCGCGCGGGAACGGGTACAACTGCTCTACGCGCAGGATGGCGACATCGTCCTGGCCGCGCTTCTGCGCATCTTCCAGCAGGTCGTAGTAGACCTTGCCCGAGCACGCGACGATGCGCTTGACCTTCTTGGCGTCGGCGGCGGCGTCCGGGATCAGGTGCTGGAATTCGCCATTGGCCAGTTCGTCCAGCGTGGACACGGCCAGCTTGTGGCGCAGCAGCGACTTCGGCGTCATCACCACCAGCGGCTTGCGCGTGGTCATGCGCATCTGGCGGCGCAGCATGTGGTAGCACTGGGCCGGTGTGGTCGGCACGCAGACCAGCATGTTCTCCAGCGCGCACAGTTGCAGGAAGCGCTCAAGGCGCGCGGAGCTGTGTTCTGGGCCCTGTCCTTCGTAGCCGTGCGGCAGCAGCAGGGTCAAGCCGCTGATGCGGCCCCACTTGGCTTCGCCGGCGGCGATGAACTGGTCGATCACCACTTGGGCGCCATTGGCGAAGTCGCCGAACTGCGCTTCCCAGATGCACAGCGTGTTGGGGTCGGTGGTGGAAAAGCCGTACTCGAACGCCATCACCGCTTCCTCGCTGAGCAGCGAGTCGATGATGGTGGCCTGCTCGGGCTGTTCCACCAGTTGGCGCAACGGCAGGTAGTAGCTGTCGGTCTTCTGGTCGTGGAGGATCGCATGGCGGTGGAAGAACGTGCCGCGACCTGCGTCCTGGCCGACCAGGCGCAGGCCGTTGCCTTCCGCCAGCAGCGTGGCGTAGGCCAGGTTCTCGGCGAAGCCCCAGTCGGCCGGCTGGTCGCCTGCGGCCATCTTCACGCGGTCTTCGTAGATCTTCGCCACGCGCGGATGCAGCGCCACGCCGGCCGGGATGGTGGTGATGATCTTCGCCAGCGAGTCCAGCGATTTGCGCTTGACCCGGGTGTCCACCGGATCGCTGAGCTTGCCCGACAGGTACTTCGACCAGTCGATCGCCAGCTCGTCTCCCTTCTGCTTGGCCAACTCGGTGGTGTACTCGCCCGAATCCAGCTTGTTGCGGTACTCGTCCACCAGCGCCTTGCCGCCCTCGGTGGGGATGATGCCCGCGCTTTCCAGCTTGGCGGCATACATCTCGCGGGTGGTCGCGTGCTTGCGGATGGTCTGGTACATCACCGGCTGCGTGGCAGCGGGTTCGTCCGCCTCGTTGTGGCCGTGGCGGCGATAGCACACCAGATCGATCACCACGTCCTTCTTGAACTGCTGGCGGAAGTCGTACGCCATCTGCGCCACGAAGACCACCGCTTCCGGATCGTCACCATTCACATGGAACACGGGGGCGCCGACCATCTTGGCCACGTCCGTGCAGTACATCGTGGAGCGGGCGTCTTCCTTGTTGCTGGTGGTGAAACCGATCTGGTTGTTGATCACGATGTGGAGCGTGCCGCCGACGGCGAAGCCGCGCGCCTGCGACATCTGGAACAGCTCCATCACCACGCCCTGGCCGGCGAACGCGGCGTCGCCATGCATGATGATCGGCAGCACGGTCTGGCGCGCGGCGTCGGTGCGGCGCTCCTGGCGCGAACGCACGCTGCCGGCCACGACCGGGTCGACGATTTCCAGGTGCGACGGGTTGAATGCCAGCGCGAGGTGGACCGGGCCGCCGGGCGTGGCGATATCGGCGGAGAAGCCCATGTGGTATTTCACGTCGCCGGCATGGGCCAGGCTGTTGTCGTGTTCGAACTTGCCTTCGAACTCGTCGAACAGCTTGCGCGGGCTCTTGCCCAGGGTGTTGACCAGCACGTTGAGGCGGCCGCGGTGGGCCATGCCGACCACGATGTCCTTGACCCCGCCTTCGCCCGCGCTGCGGATCATGGTGTCGAGCAGCGGAATCAGCGCGTCGCCGCCTTCCAGCGAAAAGCGCTTCTGGCCCACGTACTTGGTGTGCAGGTAGCGTTCCAGGCCCTCGGCGGCCGTCAGGCGTTCCAGTGTGCGGCGCTTGGCGTCCGCGGACAGGCCGAATTGACCGCCGGCGCTCTCCAGGCGCTGGTACAGCCACTGGCGCTGGTCGACTTCCGGGATATGCATGAACTCGACACCGATGGGGCCGGTGTAGGCCGCCTTCAGGCGGGCCAACAGATCACGCAGCTTCATGCGCGTGTTGCCGCCCACGTTGCCGGTGCTGAACTCGCTGTCGAGGTCGCGCTCGGACAGGTTGTGGAAAGCCAGGTCCAGGTCCGGTGGATTGACCGACGGGGTCAGGCCCAGCGGGTCGAGCTGCGCCCCCAGGTGGCCGCGCGACCGGTATGCCGTGATCAGGCGGCCCACGTTGCGCTCGCGCTCATCGCCGCCAGCGGCCACGACATGACCGTTGTTGGCGGCCTGGCGGGCGGCGTCGGTGATCTGCTGGATTACCACCGAATGCGGGACATCCCCCGCCTCGTGGCCCTTGAATCCGTCGAAGTAAGCCTTCCATTTGGGCCCCACGCTGTCCGGGGCGACGAGGTATTGCTCGTACAGGTCTTCGACGTAGGAGGCGTTGCCCCCGTTGAGCTGCGAGGATTGCGCGAACTGCTTCAGGAGATTGTCCACGATGGCGATGGCGTGCTGTGGGTAGTCGAGGGGGCGCTTGCGGCCCATATCGCGCTATGTGTCACGCGCATGGACGAAAACCCGGAAATTATACCCCCATGCCGGGAAGCGGGCGTAACCGGATTGGACTAAAGGCGCAGGCCCCGGGCCGATGAAGGTTGTCCGGTGCCGTTATGGCGGTACCCGATCAGAGGCCCAGCGCGCGGTACTCCGTCACCGGGCGCGCGCGCTCCCACATCTGGGTGAACTCTTCCCGCAACTGGCGGGCGCGTCCGGCATGCATCAAGCCTGCTTCACCGTCGAAGCGGTGGCCCAATGGCCGGTGGTAGTAGCCCTGGTCGTCGTTGGCAACGAAGGCGGCGGTGTACGGCAGGTCCACCGGGTCCTGCACTTCGCGGAAGGCGAACACGCTGGGGAGGCGCTGCCCAAGGCCGATCAGGGGGGCCAGCATGCGCTGGGGGGTGCCGGCATCCTGCAGCAGCACCTGGACCTGTGCGCCTGTCTGGTGGGTGGCGAAACGGCGGACTGCGTCCATTACCAGTGGGGCATCCCACAGGCCAGGATCCAGCGCGCGGCTGCAGATCACCAGCGTACGCCGGGCCTGGGCCACGATGGCCGTGGTGATGGCGACCGCTTCGGCGCGATGGGCGATGGTGGTCGGCCCGGACAGCGTCCGGCGCATACCCTGGTGCTCGATGCCGGCCTCGAGGAACCGGTCTCCTTCGGGCAGAAAGCCATGACGGGTGTAGAAGGCCTCCGCACTCACCTGCGCGTGCAGCGACACGTCAGGCCAGTGGCGGCGGAGGGCCTCGTCCAGCAACGCGACCAGCATCGCTTCGCCAACGCCCTGGCCGCGCCACGTTGGCAGCACGGCCATGCGGCCGATCCGGTGGTCAGGCGTCAAGCGCGCGGCACCGATGGCGTGACCCGCGCTGTCGCGCGCGAGCACGTGATGGCAGAGCGGGTCCAGCGCATCGCGTTCCAGCTCGCGCGGTACCTGCTGTTCCTGCACGAACACAGCGTCCCGCACCTCGTGCAACGATGCAGAGGCGGTGGCATAGTCGACGGCTTCAACGTGGTAAGCCTGCGCGGCGTTCATGCGTCTTCGTCCTGCGGGTCGGGATCGTCGTCGTCGAATGCCAGCTGGTAGTGGCCCTGCGCAGCGAGCGCCATCACCGCGTCGCGGCCGGCATCGCTCAGCGCGCCGTAAGCGGTGCCATCCAGTCTTTCCAGCGCTGCCAGCAGCTGGGCGTCTTTCACCGGCAGGGCGTAGTCCAGGCCATTGCAGAACAGGCTGGCACCCTGGCGGCGGCGGCGCCACGCAAAACGCGAGAATGGATGACGCAGCAGGCGTGCGCCCTGCTGCAGGTCCCACTCCATCTCGATGCGGGACGGCGTTTCGGGTGCGGGCATGACATCGCCGGACGCGCGATACGTGGTGATGAAGCGGCCGAACCAGTCGCCCACGAGGTCGGGGTCGTTCATGCGCAGGGCATTCAGCGCTTCGACCACGCGTTCCATCGCCCGGGCGTCGATCTCGTTGGGGTCGTGCGGCGCGGTCAGGTCTTCGTCGTGATAGCGGACGGCGTCGTCTGCATCGGCGATCAGCGTGTCGAGGTAGTCGCCGATCAATTCTGCCGACGAGGGCGCGCGCATACCCACCGAGAAGGTCAGGCACGCGTTCTCCGCCACGCCGTGGTGGGGCACCAGCGGCGGCAGGTAGAGCATGTCGCCCGGCGCGAGCACCCACTCATGGGTGGGGTCGAACCGGCGAAGCAGCTTGATCGCCACGTCGTCCTGGAAGCCGAGATCGGGCGCGGGTTTCCCCATCGCGACGCTGGCATCGATCATCCAGCGCCGCTCGCCCTGTGCCTGCAGCAGGAATACGTCGTAGTGGTCCACGTGCGCGCCGACCGATCCGCCGGTGGCGGCGAAGCTGATCATGATGTCGTCCACGCGCCAGCGCGGGAGGAAGCGGAACTTTTCCAGCAGTGCGCGCACGTCGGGATCCCACTTGTCCACGTCCTGTACCAGCAGGGTCCAGTCATGGTGCGGTAGGCCGGGGAAATCCTCTTCCTGGAAGGGGCCTGTGCGGACATCCCACGTGCCGGTGTCGCGGTCCAGGCTGATCAGGCGTGCCAGCACGCCTTCCTCGCAGGCGAGGCCGGCAAGATCCTCTGGCTGCACGGGCGTTTCGAAGTCCGGGAAAGCGTTGCGGATCAGCAGTGGCCGCTTGTGCCAGTAATCGCGCAGGAAGCGCTCGACCGGCATGCCGAGCGGATACGCGTGGGTGGCTTCGATCTCGAACGGAAGCGACGCGGTGCGGGCGGAGGTCTTCTTGGTCATCGGGTCGTATCCGCGCAGGAATGCGTCGTACAGGGAAAGGGGAGGTCAGCGTTGCCGAAGGAGGCTCCGGCGGCATTGATGCCAATCAAGGGTGTGATGAGGGTGCGGTCATCGCGGCTTCGTCGGCCAGCCGCTGGTCCAGGCGCCCGGAGGCTTTCTGCGCATAGGCACGACAGGCGCCGCGGTCCACCCGTGGCGCGTTCGCCCTCGGCCCGATCCGTGTCCACAGCGCGCTGGCGGACGGATGCGGGGTGACCAGGATGTCGCAGTCCAGTGCGGCAACCCGCGCCAGCGTCCCGCGGAACGCGGCCGTATAACCGGGGTGCGCTGCGTCGTCGCTGTAGCGGTATACGTCGTCGGAGATCGCGGTCAGGCTGTCGGCGTAAACCATCTGGTGGCAGGTGTCGCCTTCACAGGACCGCCAGGTCCAACTGGTGCCGCCGGGCGTGTGACCGGGCGAAGCGACCGCTTGCAGGGCCAGCGGACCGACGCGCACCACACCGTCATCGGCAAGCGTGACGACACGCTCGACCGGGGCGATGGGTTCCGCGACCTCCAACTGCGGGTCCCGGCGGTCCGGCATGCCGCGCTTCAACGTGCCCACGGCGGGGGCGCGGGCATACACGGGCGCGCCGGTGGCGCGCTGCAGCTCGGCCAGGCTGCCGGCATGGTCGTTGTGCTCATGCGAGAACACGATGGCGCGTACGTCCTCCGGCTTGAAGCCGAGTGCGCGGATGTTGGCAAGAATCAGTGGGCCGGCCTGCGGCGTGCCGGCGTCGACCAGGATGTGGCCGTCGTCGGACGTCACCAGCAATGCGGTGATGCCGCAGGTGCCGACGTACCAGGTGTTGCCGTAGACCTGCAGCGGCGTGGCCGGGTCGTTCCAGCCGGCGTCATCGGCGCAGGTCTTGGCGGCAGGCGTGTCGGAGGCGAGCGCGGCGACCGGAAGCGCGAGGGCAAGCAAACCGCAGAGCAGGGTGGAGCGGAGCATCATATGGCGATCTCGTCGTAGCCGCGGTTGACGAACTGCAGCAGGCACCAGCCGTGGCCGAAGGAATCGGCCAGGCGGACGATGCGGCCCCAGTTCGTTTCGCGGATGGGGGATTCCTGCACTAGACCTGCCTGCACGGCGCGGTCGAGGGCGGGTTCAAGGGATTCGACGACCACGTCCAGGTGCACGGGCGTCCAGTGCCGGGTGTAGTCGCGCTGCGCCGCCGTTGCGGCCGGAGAACCGGCCGCGTTGTGCAGCAGGTAGATCGGCGCCTGTGCGCCGAGCAGTTCGACGCCATCTTCACCGAAACGGCGACCGGTGCTGAGTCCGAAGGCGCGTATGTAGAGCGCTTCCGCCGCAGGCAGATCGGGAACGTCGATGTTGATCAGCACGTGCATCGCCGCGTCCTCGCGCCTCGAGGTCAGATATTCCGGGCAAGCCGTTCGGCGAGGCCGGTGTAGCTGCCCGGCGTCATGTCGCGCAGGCGCTGCTTGTCCTCGGCCGGAAGATCCAGCGATTCGACGAAAGCGCGCATCGACTCGGCGGTGATGCCCTGGCCCCGCGTCAGCGCCTTGAGCTGCTCGTAGGGGTTCGGCAGGCCGTGGCGACGCATCACTGTCTGCACAGCTTCGGCCAACACTTCCCAGGCGGCATCGAGGTCGGCGTCCAGGCGCTGTGGATTCACTTCCAGCTTGCCCAGGCCCTTGGCCAGCGAATCCAGCGCCACCTGCGTGTGGCCGAACGCCGTGCCCAATGCACGCAACACGGTGGAGTCGGTCAGGTCGCGCTGCCAGCGGCTGATCGGCAACTTGGCACTGAAATGCTCGAACAGTGCGTTGGCGATGCCGAAGTTGCCCTCGGCGTTCTCGAAATCGATCGGGTTGACCTTGTGCGGCATCGTCGACGAACCGACTTCGCCTTCCTTCAGGCGCTGCTTGAAGTAGCCCAGCGAGATGTAGCCCCAGATGTCGCGCGCCAGGTCGATCAGGATGGTGTTGGCGCGGCGCGCGGCATCGCCGATTTCGGCGACGTTGTCGTGCGGTTCGATCTGGGTGGTGTACGGGTTGAACACCAGGCCGAGGCCTTCGACGAAACGTTGCGCGAACGCCGGCCAGTCGACGTCGGGGTAGCTGGCCACGTGGGCGTTGTAGTTGCCCACCGCACCGTTGATCTTGCCGGTCAGTTCGACGGCTGCAAGCTGGGCGCGCTGGCGCTCGATGCGCGCGACGACATTGGCGATCTCCTTGCCCAGTGTGGTCGGGGACGCCGTCTGGCCGTGCGTGCGCGAGAGCATCGGTTGTGCGGCCTGCGCATGGGCCAGCGCGCGCAGGGTGGCGGTGACGCCGTCCAGCGTCGGCAGCAGCACCTCGCGGCGCGCTTGCTCCAGCATCAGCCCGTAGGACAGATTGTTGATGTCTTCGCTGGTGCAGGCGAAGTGGACGAATTCCAGCGCCGGCGCCAGTTCGGCATCGTCCTTCAGCTGCTCCTTGATGAAGTACTCCACCGCCTTGACGTCGTGGTTGGTGGTGCGCTCGATTTCCTTCACGCGTGCGGCGTTGGCAACGCTGAAGCCGTCGGCCAGCGCGCGCAACTTCGCCGTCGCCGCCGCGGAAAAGGCGGGCAGCTCCACGATGCCCGGTTCGGCGCCCAGCGCCAGCAGCCACTCGACTTCCACCTTCACGCGGGCACGGATCAGGCCGTACTCGGAGAAGATCGGACGCAGTGCATCGACCTTGCCGGCGTAGCGGCCATCAAGGGGGGAGAGGGCGAGCAGGGACGAATCCGACATGGGCGCGGGGAGGGGCTGAAAGGGAGCGTTCCATTTTACCCCGGGAAAGCGGCGATCCGGCCTGGCGTATCCTGTGGCCCCCGCCAGCCGCCGGCTTCCTTGCCGTCGTGCAAGCCGTGAATCCCTTCAGGAGACGGTGATGACCAGCAAGAAGACCGCGGACAAGGCCCGCACCGCACGTACCCGCATCGAGCACGACAGCATGGGCGAGCTGCAGGTACCCATTGACGCTCTGTGGGGTGCGCAGACCCAGCGTGCCGTGCAGAACTTCCCGATTTCCGGGCGGCCGATGCCGCGCGGGTTCATCCGCGCGCTCGGGCTGGTGAAGGGCGCGGCAGCCGACGTCAATGCCGGTCTGGGCCTGCTGCCCAAGGGCATCGCCAAGGCCGTGCAGGCCGCCGCCGCGGAAGTAGCGTCAGGCGAGCATGACGCGCACTTCCCGATCGATGTCTACCAGACCGGATCGGGCACCTCGTCGAACATGAACGCCAACGAGGTGATCGCCACGCTGGCGACGCGTGCGGGCAAGGCGGCGGTGCACCCGAACGACCACGTCAACCTGGGGCAGAGCTCCAACGACGTCATCCCGACCGCCTTGCGCGTCGCGGCGCAACTGGCGGTGATGGAGGACCTGCTGCCGGCCGTCAGGCATCTGCGCAAGACCATCGACGCGCGTGGCAAGGCGCTGGCGAAAGTGGTCAAGACCGGTCGCACGCACCTGATGGATGCGATGCCGTTGACCTTCGGCCAGGAGTTCTCCGCATGGTCGGCGCAACTGTCCTCGGCACAGGCGCGCATCGAGGACACGCTCAAGCGTGTGCGCCGCCTCCCGCTGGGCGGTACGGCGATCGGGACCGGCATCAATGCCGATCCGCGCTTCGGTATGCGCGTCGCAAAGGTGTTGTCCACGATGACCGGCACGCGCTTCGAGAGCGCGGAGAACAAGTTCGAGGGGCTTGCGGCGCAGGATGATGCGGTCGAGTTGTCCGGCCAGCTCAGCGTGCTGGCCGTCGCGCTGACCAAGATCGCCAACGACCTGCGCTGGATGAACTCCGGGCCGTTGGCGGGCCTGGGCGAAGTGGAGCTGCCGGCACTGCAACCGGGCAGTTCCATCATGCCGGGCAAGGTGAATCCGGTGATCCCGGAGGCCACGGTGATGGTGTGCGCGCAGGTGATGGGCTACCACACCGCCGTGACGGTGGCCGGCCAGACCGGCAACTTCCAGTTGAACGTCACACTGCCGCTGATCGCGAACAACCTGCTGGACGGCATCCAACTGCTGTCGAACGTGACGCGGCTGCTGGCGGATGACTGCATCGCCGGCCTCAAGGTGCGTGGCGACCGAGTGCAGGAAGCGCTGGACCGCAATCCGATCCTGGTGACGGCATTGAACCCGGTGATCGGTTACGAAAAGGGCGCCGCCATCGCCAAGCAGGCCTACAAGCAGAACCGGCCTGTGCTGGACGTGGCGCGTGAAGTGACCGGCCTGCCGGAAAAGACCCTCAAGCCGCTGTTGGACCCGGCCGTCCTGGCCAGGGGCGGCATCCACGGCAAACCGGGGGGCGGCGGCGGTTGAGGGTGTCGCCGCGGATCAGTCGCGCGGCGGCCATTCGCCGGGGATCTTCATCCCCGACAGCATGGCCAGAGCGCCTTCGCACATCTGCTGCTTCTGCTCGGGCGTGCCGGTGTCCAGCCGCCCCAGTCGTTGGGCCAGCGTGCGCTCCCGGTATCCGGCCAGCGTGTCGCCGGGTTCGAATTCGGCCAGTGTCAGCAGGCGCCCGCGCTCGATCTGGTCCTGGTGTGTGTTGACGTAGCGGAAATACGCCGGCGCCGCACGCTGCAGGTAGGTGGCATCGGTGGTGGCGCATTTCTCGATCAGTACCGGCATCGCGAACGTCGCGACGTAGGCGATGTGGTCCTGGAACGCGCGTTCCCGCCCTGGATCAGCGACATCCGCCGCATGCGCGCTGGAGATACCCAGGGCGACAGCCAGGGCGATAGGCAATAGCGTCTTCATGTCGTTTCCCGCAGGGTTGGTGCGCACTAGGGCGCTGGCGCGCCGCCCGGGCGGCGCGGGAGGCGTCAACGGGAGGGGGATTCCGCCGGCTCAGCGGCTGCGGCCGCATCGGCTTCCGCCGCCGCGTTCACGTTCGAGCCGTCCTTCGCATCACCGTGGATGGTTTCGCCGATCGCGCGTCCGACGTCTTCACCTGCGGCATAGCTGCTGCTCTGGCTGCTGCGACAATCCTCGACGTCATCCAGGTCCATCGTCGCGTACGGCTGAAACGAGGGCAGTGCCGCGGCGAGATCCTGCTGCGCCTTGTACAGGCCGGGAAGGCGGTCGCAGATCTTCATCGCCTCTGCTTCCACCTTCTTCGCCTCGGCGTCGATCTGCTGCTCGATCTGGTCCGGATTGCCGCTGAAGATGCCTTTCACTGCTGCACCGACGGCCTTGCCCGCCAGCTTGGCGCCTTCTTTGCCCGTCGCGATGCCCGCATCGGCGATGCCGCCGAGTTCACGATGGTAGGCCACGAGCAGCGCGCGCTGGGCATCGGTCACCTCGACCGTCTTGCCGTCGATGATGAAGTCGCCCTTGGCCGAGATCTCCGCCTTCGGGTGACCGGTGGCGTTGAGCTTGAGGTTCTGGCCCCACAAGGCACCGGATACTTCGGCGCTGTCGCCTGGCTGCGGGCCCCGGGAGCACGCGGCCAGCAACAGAAGGGAGAGTGCCGACGCGATCGGAATGATGCGGTTCATGTCGTTCCTTGGAAGTCAGTGATGCTTGGGAATGTCGAGCGCGCCCTTGACGCCTTCGTGGTCAACGTCGCCACTGCCGACGGAGCGAACAGTCAGGCCACCGCTGACGTTGCGGACCTCCACGCCACCGGAGCCAACCGAGCCGACCACCACGTCACCGGTGATGTCGCGCAGATCCGCGCCGCCGGAGCCGATCGAGCCGATCTCGACGTCACCGCCGCCCGACAGGCTGAAGCCGCCCGACCCGATGCTGCCGACGTGGGTCGGGCCACGCACCTTGTCCGCCTCCACATCGCCCGAACCGATCGACACAACTTTCAGGCTGCCGGCACCCTGGATATCGATGTCGCCCG
Organism: Pseudoxanthomonas sp. 3HH-4; assembly: GCF_006716465.1. GTDB lineage: Bacteria > Pseudomonadota > Gammaproteobacteria > Xanthomonadales > Xanthomonadaceae > Pseudoxanthomonas_A. Next base: position 324,078 of record NZ_VFPB01000004.1, read on the forward strand.
AGCCCACCGAGGTGGCGGCGAGTCCGCGGATATCGCGGCCCACGGCATGGCCGGACCCGACATCGGCGCTGAACACCGGCGCACCCCTGACCTCGGCTTCGCCCGAGCCGACCTTCACCTGCACGGGTAGGTGGTCGGGCAGGGTCGCCGTCAGGTTCATGTAGGCGTAGTTGCTGCCGAACGAAAGACCGCTGAAGCCGCCTTCCTGGTACATCCGCACGATCAGCTTGTCGCCGGCACGCCGCTGTTCGATCTTCAGGCGAGCGAGCCGGTCGGCGTGACTGCTGCAGGCCCTGCCATCCATCGCGGCAGGCGCACCGGCGCGCGACTCCACCGTCAGATCGTGCGGGCCGACCTCGAACACCACGGTCTTTGCGTCGCCGATGTCGAGCGTCAGCTGGCGTGGCGCTTCGTGCTTGCAGTACCTGTCCGACGCCAGCGCGGGTGCGGACAGGGAGAGCAGGGCGAGCAGCGGGGAAGCGATAAGAGCGGTACGCATCGGCGGGTCTCCGGAATCAGGTCAGTCATGCGGAAGCTGCCGGCGGCGAGGGGCGGCGCGCCCGGCGAACTCGATGGGGGTTACCGCTTGGCAAACTCGCGGCGGACTTCCTCCTCGCAGTCCTCGACATCGTCCGCTTCCAGCGTGGCGTAGGGACGGAATGGCGGCAGGCTGGCGGACAGGCGCTCCTGGCTGTCCCGCAACGCCGGCAGGCTGTGGCAGATCTGCCGAACGCCCGGCTCGATGGTTTCCCTCACAGTCTTTTCCACGCGGCGCTCCAGGCTGCCGGTCATGGCGCCGAACACCAGGCTGAAGATGCCCCGGTCCACCACATCCAACGCCGCTTGCGCGCTGCGCTCGCCGATGTCGATGCCGACCTTGGCGATGTCGATCATCTGGCCGCGATAACTCAGCAGTTCCTGCCGCTGGCGGTCGTCGATGGCGACCGGCGTGCCTTCGATCAGGAAGTCACCAAGGGGAGTTATCTCCGCCTTCGGAAGTGATGTGTCCTTGTCGGCGGCGCGGTTGCCGGACGATGCTCCGAAGCGCATGTTGTCGCCCAGCTGCAGATTGCCGGTTTCCAACTCACGGCGGGCAACGGCCAGTTCTGCCCGCACTTCGTTGCGCGCGCTCGCCAGGTCGGCACTGATCTCGCGGTCGATGCTGCCTTCCTTCGTGTTCGCTGCCAGTGCGGCGAGCGGCAGCAGACTCGCCAGCAGCAGGGGCATCAGGGCGCGGCGGATGCGTGTGGAATGCATGTCGGTTCTCCTTTGTATGGGGGATACACGCGTCATTCGCGAAACCCTCAGGGATTGCGTGCCGCGCGAGATGCGGCCGACGGTGGAAAACTCAGAAGCTCCAGTTGCCGTCGCCGTTGGCATCGCCGCAGTCATCCACGTCGGACTGGTCCATGCCCGCGTAAGGCTTGAACTCGGGCAGTGCGGCAGCCAGTGCCTGCTGCGCGTTGAGCAGTCCCGGCAGGCGTGTGCACAGCTGCGCCACCATGGGCTTGATCTTCGCCTTGGCCTGTTCACCGACCTGCTGGCCGATCTCGTCGCCTGACTGGCCGGCCAGTACGCCCTTCAAGGCCGAGGCCGCGGCATCGATGCCCACGCGGGCACCTTCCATGCCGATGGCCATGCCGTCGCCGACCACGCCCAGCAACTCGCCGCGATAGGCAAGCACCAGCGCCTTCTGTTCCGGCGTGGTCGCGACCGCCTTGCCTTCGATCAACAGGTCGCCGGTCGGGGTTATCTCGGCCTTGGGCAGGGATTCGTTTTCGTTGCGGTTGAGCGACAGATTCTCGCGAGCCAGGCGTTCGCGCGCGGTGGCTATTTCCTCGCGGGCCTTTTCCATTTCCTGGCTGGCCTCGCCCAGGCCCTTGGCCACTTCGCCCATCGCTTCGGCGGCGATGCCCGTGGGCGCGTTGTCCTGCTTGTCCTGTGGCGGTTGGCAGCCCGCCAGCAACAGGGCGGCGGCGATGGAGGCGCTGCGGACCAGTAGAGCGTTCTTGCGCATGGAGATGTCCCTTGTCATGTCGGATCAAAGCGGGCGGCGTTGGGGCGCCGCCCCGGGGAGGTTTATTCGCTTTCGCGCCAGCGACGCAGGTAGATCGCACCGACGATCAGGGCGACACCGATCACCGCACCGATCCAAAGATCGGCCGTGGCGAAGGCCTGCCAGCTGCGGGTCAGGTCGATGGCATTGGCCAGTTCGTCCGGCGAGTTGAAGTCGGCATGCGGGTTGGCGGCTCCCCCCGGCAGGGTGGGGAACCAAGCGCCCGGGATGACGCTCGCCAACCCGCGGTAGACCACGGTGTACCAGATCAGATCGTGGCGGACCTCCAGGCCCGGCAGGATGTCGGTCATGCTGATGATGACGCACGCCAGCACCGGCACCAGCACCGCCCAGAGGAACGGCTTGCTGCGCGACCAGGCCGAGCAGAACATCAGCCAGCCCACCGCCGGCAATGCCCAGAACACGTAGACGGGCAGGGAGGCAAGCACGCCGCCGATGATGCGCAGCGGATGCGAATGGGTGAACACTGCACCGCCCGCGGGCAGGCCGTTGATGGAAATGGTCAGCGCCGAGATCAGCCACATGGCCAAGCCGATCAGAATGCCGACCCCCACCGCCAGCAACGGTGCCAGCACCAGGGCCCACGCCAGCTTTGACAGCACCATGTGCGTATCGGAGATCGGCAAGGACTTCCAGAACAGCACGCTGCGGTCGCGGCGGTCGTCGTACAGCGTGCCCAAGGCGTAGAAGAAGACCACGAAGGCCAGGACCACGCAGGCCAGGATCACGCCGCCCAACAGCATGCCGTCGCCGATGCCACCGACTATCTGGTGGGCTTTTTCCGGCGCCTCCTCGACGCTGAAGCCACCGCCGTTCATCTGGCCACGTGCGGCGATGCTGCCAATGACGGCCAGGATCAGGTTGAGCACCACGAAGATGCCGCCGGTGATGACAGGCGCCCAGAAGAAGCCGCCACGGTTTTCCCAGAACTCGCGCTTCAGCAACCACGTGAACGCGCCCGGCTTGGAGGATTTGCCCAACGTCGAAGTCACGGCGTTCATGCGTAGGTTCCTTTCATGATGGCGACGAACAGGTCGGCCAGGCCAGGGGTACGGATTTCGCCGAGGGCGGCGAGATGTCCTTTCGGCACGCCGTCGAACAACAGTACGGTCTTGCCGAAGGGCAGGGCGCGTTCGTCGATGGGTTTCAGGGCGCGGGCCTGGTCGACCGCCTCGCCACTGACCAGCACCTCGGTGTAGCGCTCGGCCATGTCCTCCATCTGCGAGGTCAGCACGATCTTGCCGTCGCGGATGAACATGACGTCGGTGAGGATGTGCTCGATCTCCTCCACCTGGTGGGTGGTGACGATGATGGTCTTCTGTTCGTCGAAGTAATCCTCCAGCAGGCGCTGGTAGAACTGCTTGCGGTACAGGATGTCCAGGCCCAGCGTGGGCTCGTCTAGCACCAGCAGCTTCGCGTCGATGGCCATCACCAGCGCCAGGTGCAGTTGCACGATCATGCCCTTGGACATTTCGCGCACGCGCAGGTTGGGCTTCAACTGGGTATTGGCGAGGAAACGCTCGCATTTGGCGCGATCGAAGCGCGGATGCACGCCGCCTACGAAGTCGATGGCCTCCTTGACCTTCATCCAGCGCGGCAGCACCGCCACGTCGGCGATGAAGCAGACATCCTTCATCAGCTCGTCGCGGTCCTTGCGCGGATCCATGCCCAGCACCTTCAGCTGGCCCTCGAACGGCGTCAGGCCCAGGATGGCCTTGAGCGCGGTGGTCTTGCCGGCCCCGTTGGGACCGATCAGACCGATGATCTTGCCCGCTTCGATCTCGAAGCTCGTGTTGTCCAGCGCAAGCTTGTTCCTGTAGGCCTTGCGCAGGCCGTGGGCCGACACCACGGCGTTGGCGATTGCGGCATTCATCACTTCTTCCCCTTGGATTGCAGCAGATCTTCGATGGACAGGCCCAGGCGCTCGATGCGCTCGGCGACGGCGGGCCATTCCTCGGTCAGGAACCGCTCGCGCTCGGTGCCGCGCAGCTTCTTGGCCGCCTCGTCGGTGACGAACATGCCTAGGCCGCGGCGCTTCTCTACCAGGGCTTCATCCGCCAGCTCCTGGTAGGCACGCGAAACGGTGATCGGGTTGAGCTGGTACTCCGCCGCCACCTGGCGGACGGAGGGCAGCGCGTCACCCGGCTTCAGGATGCCGTCCAGCATCATCGCGATCACGCGATCCTTCAGCTGGCGGTAGATGGGAGCGCCGTCGCTCCATTGGATGGATGTCATGGCTCAGCTCCTCGGACGCAGCGATTGGCCAAAGGAGAAATAGGGCATGGCCAGCGATGCTCGCGCGCGGCGCTTGTGCTGCCGGGCTTCGGGCTTGCCGTCGTCGCCTGCGATCTCGAGGGCTTCGGATTCCAGCGCGCCCACCAGCGCGACGGACTCCACCTCGGCCGTGCGTGCGCCGGTGACGGCCGCCAGCGCGCCCACTGCCAGCAGCAGGCCACCGACAGCGAGGCTGGGCAGGGCGTGGGTCAATTTCTGGTTCATGGCATCCCCCCGTGAGTTGGGTGAGTGGTGTTGTATTCAACTATAACACCAAAACACAGGCCGTCAACGGGGTGAGCGGGTTTTGTCACCCAACTGAAGGCATACTTGTCATGTTCGTAATAGTGGGGTGAGGTCATGAAGTTCAAGTCATTGAAAATGCTGTCATTTCTTGCGCTTGTGAGCGTCTCCGCGACCGTGCTGGCAGCCGGTTTGCTGGACGTCGCCTACCGTCCACTGGCCGGCAAGGCCCCCGTCAACCTGAAGGAAAAGTATGCGGGTCAGGTGCTGCTGGTGGTGAACACTGCCAGCAAATGCGGCTACACGCCGCAGTACGAGGGGCTGGAGTCGCTGCACCAGCGCTACGCCGGACAGGGCTTCGCGGTGCTCGGCTTTCCTTCCAATGACTTCAGGGGCCAGGAGCCGGGCAGCGAAAAGGAAATCCAGGAGTTCTGCACGCTGACCTATGGCGTCAAGTTTCCGATGTTCGAGAAAGTGACGGTGACGGGCGAACAAGCGACGCCGCTTTATCGCTCACTGGCGCAGGCGACGGGTACCGCGCCTGGCTGGAACTTCCACAAGTACCTGATCAGCCGCGACGGTCGCGTGGTGGCGAACTTCCCCAGCAAGGTCTCGCCTGAAGACCCCGCCGTGGTGGAAGCGATCGAGCGCGAATTGAAGGCCCCGCGCGCCGCGCGTTGATGCAGTGCCTTCGCGGGTGGCTGGCATGCCACAATATGGGTTTGGCGCCGCCATCGTGGCGCAGGTTCCAGGAGCAGAAAGGATGAAGCGGTCGGTCCGCGGCGCAGCCGTGTTGTTGGCAATCTCGTTTTCGATGCTGGGAGGCAGCGTGTCTGCACAGGAAAAAACCGCGCTGGTCACCGAGCGCGACAAGGTGAGCTACGCGATTGGTGTGGATGTGGGTAATTCGCTGCAGCCGGTGGGGCCATTCCTCGATGTGGCTGCGTTCGAGCGCGCGATCATCAACACGTTCGCCGGCAAGCCCGCGCTGATCTCCGAGCAGGAAGCGCAGGCCACCGATCAGTTGCTGCGGGTGAACCTGGCGGTGGCCGATGGCCAGCCGGTCCCCGGCATGCCACCGGGCAGCACGCCGCCGGCGGTCGACAAGACCAAGGTCGGCCTGTTCCTGGGCACCTATGTGGTGGGCCCCTCGCTGATGCCGTTCAAGGATGAGCTGGACACGGCCGTGCTCGCCCAGGCTGTGCGCACGCTGACCAGCAAGAGCGGCACGCCCCTGCTGAGCGTGGAGCAGGCGCAGGCCGAGATGCAGGCCTATATCGCCAAGCGCCAGGCCGGTGCTTCGCAGCGCAATCGCGACGAGGGTGCCAAGTTCCTCTCCACCAACAAGACCAAGCCCGGCGTGGTCACCACCCCGTCGGGGCTGCAGTACATGGTGCTGCGCCAGGGCAACGGACAGCGGCCGATGTCCACCAGCCGTGTACGGGTGAACTATGAAGGCAAGCTGCTCAACGGCGAGGTCTTCGACAGTTCGTATGCGCGCGGTGAGCCGGCCGAGTTCGGCCTGAACCAGGTCATCGCGGGCTGGACCGAAGGCGTGGCCTTGATGCCCGTGGGTGCCAAGTATCGCTTCTGGATTCCGTCCAACCTGGCCTACGGTCCCAATGGTGCACCCGGCGGCAAGATCGGCCCGGATGCGACGCTGACCTTCGACGTCGAATTGATGGGCGTGCTGCAATAAGTCGCTGGTGTAATCGCGGCTCCCCCGGCCAGGAAGTGCTTTCATGCGCGTTGCGATCTTCGGTACCGGTTACGTCGGGCTGGTGACAGGCACCTGCCTGGCCGAGGTCGGGCATGACGTGGTCTGCATGGACATCGACCCCGCGAAGGTCGATGGCCTCAATCACGGCATCGTCCCCATCTACGAGCCCGGCCTGTCGCCGATGGTGAAGGCCAACCATGCCGCCGGGCGCCTGCGGTTCACCACCGTTGCGGAAGAGGCCATCGCGCACGGCGACGTGGTGTTCATCGCCGTGGGTACCCCTCCCGATGAGGACGGCAGCGCCGACCTGCAGTACGTCCTGGCGGTGGCCCACACCATCGGCCGCAACCTCCAGCAGCCTTGCATCGTGGTCAACAAGTCCACGGTGCCGGTCGGCACCGCCGACAAGGTGAGGGCGGCCATCGACGCCGAACTCGCGGCGCGCGGCGTGGAGATCGCGTTCGATGTCGTCTCCAATCCCGAGTTCCTCAAGGAAGGCGATGCGGTCAACGACTGCATGCGCCCTGACCGCATCGTCATCGGCGCGTCGGATCCGCAGGCCGTGGAGAAACTGCGCCGTCTCTACGCACCCTTCAATCGTAACCATGAGCGCATCGTCGTCATGGACGTGCGCTCTGCCGAGCTGACCAAGTACGCCGCCAACGCGATGCTGGCCACCAAGATCAGCTTCATGAACGAGATCGCGAACATCGCCGAACGCGTCGGTGCCGACGTGGAGCATGTGCGGCAGGGCATCGGTTCCGATCCGCGCATCGGCTGGCATTTCATCTATCCCGGTGCAGGCTACGGCGGCTCCTGCTTCCCCAAGGACGTACAGGCGCTGGCACGCACCGCGCAACAGCATGGTTACCAGGCCGAACTGCTGCAGGCGGTGGAAGCGGTGAACCACCGCCAGAAGGCGCATCTGTTCGAACTGATCCAGCGCCACTATGACCGTGGCGAAGACGAGGGCATCCGTGGCAGGACATTCGCGGTGTGGGGGCTGTCATTCAAGCCCAATACCGACGACATGCGCGAAGCCAGCAGTCGCAGGCTGCTCGCGGAGTTGTGGGACGCCGGTGCGAAGGTCCGCGCCTATGACCCGGAGGCCGGCGAGGAAGCCGCCAGGATCTTCGGTGAACGTGACGACCTGGTGCTTTGCGATGATGCGCGCGCCGCCGTCGACGGTGCGGATGCGCTGGTGGTGGTGACCGAGTGGAAGCAGTTCCGCAGCCCGGATTTCGCGCGCCTGCGCGATACGCTCGGTGACGCGGTGATTTTCGACGGCCGCAACCTGTACGAGCCGGGCGAGGTGGAAGCCATGGGTATCGCTTACTACGGCATCGGGCGCGGAAGGTCCGTACATGCAGACTGATCTGCCGTTGCAGGGCGACACGCTTGAACGCCGCCTGGTGGAGATGGAAACCCGCCTGGCGTTCCAGGAGCATTCGCTCAACGAACTGAGCGAGGCACTGGCGGACGCGCGCGCGGAGAACCAGCGCACCGCGCTGCTGCTGCGGCACATGGTGGAGGAGCTGGGAAAGGTGCGCACCTCGCTGTTCGAGGATCCTGCCAACGAACCGCCACCGCCGCATTATTGATACGCTTGGGACACAACAGTCCCCACGAAAGACCGATGACCGATTCACTCCGCGACCAGTTGCTGGGCCTGGGCTTCAAGCCCGCACCGAAGCCCGAGCGCAAACCCGAGCGCCGGCCTGACCAGCGACGCGATGCGCAGAAGCCGACCGGCAAGGGTACCGCGCACCCGAAGCCGGGCCACGGCGGCAAGCCGCGCCCGCCGCAGAGTGGAGGCAAGCCCAGGCCCAAGCGCAGCCAGGAAGACATCGACCTCGCCAAGGCCTACGCCATCCGGGCCCAGCGCGAGAAGGACGAGCGCATCGAAGCGGAGCGTGTGAAGCAGGAGGAAGCGCGCTTGCGCCGCGAAGCGAGGGCGAAACTCGACGCGTTCCTGCAGGACAAGGGCCTCAACGACGCGGAAGCCGACATCGCGCGCCACTTCCCGTATGGCGGCAAGATCAAGCGCATCTACGTCAACGCAACGCAACTGAAGGCGCTCAACGCGGGCGAACTCGGCGTGGTGCAGCAGAACGGCCGCTACCTGCTGGTCACTGCCGCCGTGCTCGCAGAAGCCGAAGCGATCTTCGCGCCCGCCGTCGCGCTGAAAGTCGATCCGGACGCCCCGGCCGATCAGGATCCCTATGCCGACCCGCAATACCAGGTGCCCGACGACCTGGTGTGGTGACGCGCACTGATCGTCGTCCCCGTCTCTGCCTGCTGCCCGGGCTGGATGGCACCGGTCGGCTCTACACGCCTTTGCTCGATGCATTCCGGGGCGATCACGACGCCGAGGTGCTCGCCTATGACAGCGGGTACTTCAGCGGGTATGCGGCGCTGGTCGAAGCGCTCGAGCCGGCATTGCGGCGGAACACGGATATGGTGCTGATTGCCGAGTCCTTCGCCGGTCCCCTGGCCGTGATGCTCGCCCATCGCAACCCGTGCCATGTCAGGGCCGTGGTGCTGGCGGCGAGTTTCGTCCGCGCACCGCTCCCTTTCAGCCTCGCTTGTGCTGCGGTACTGGATCGATTGTCGGCCATATCGTTGCCTGTGTTCGCACTGGAACGCGTGCTGGCAGGTGGCATGCTGCCGGCGCCATTGCGAAGGGAGTTGGATGCCGTCCTTGAGGCGATCCCGATCGAGGTGTTGCGCCAACGGGCACTGGCGGCGCTGCGCGTGGACGTCCGTCGTCAACTCGCTGCACTGGACCTTCCGCTGCTCCATCTTCAGGCCCGCCGGGACAGGCTGGTAGCAGCAAGGGCAGGTGACGAGATCGTTCGTCTGGCACGCAATGCGCAGCAGGTCGTCATCGATGCACCGCACTTCCTGCTCCAGTTGGCACCGGTGGCGGCGGCAGACGAGATCGGGCGATTCCTGAAGAGAGTATGCATCCTGGAGGGTGCACGCCACGGCTCTTAGGCCGAGGTGAATCGATCAGTCGTCGCCCAACTGCGCCGTAGACGTTCCGGGCCGGATCAGCCAGTTCCAGACGATGAAAGCGGCGATCAGCGCGATCACCGACGAAGCAAGGAATGCGGTCTCGCCCCCGAAGCGCCACAGCTGGCCTGCCAGCAACGCGCCCGCTACGCCGCCCACGCCGGACGACAGACCATAGAACACGCCCTGGCCATGTCCATTCATGCGGCCCGGGAAGAAGCGCACCAGCAACTGCATGGCGGCCGCGAAGAAGGCGCCGAAGTTGAGCGCATGCGTCAGCTGCGCCAGCACCATCACCGGCGTGTTGTCGGGGAACAGGGCGGTGGCCAGCCAGCGCACCGACGCACTGAACAGCGCGACCATGAGCACGCGGCTGGCATCCCAGCGCCGGAAGATGCGGCTGGCCAGGAAGAACACGCCGATCTCGGCCAGCACGCCCACCGTCCACAGCACGCCTTGTGTCGCGGTCGCGTAGCCGTGTTCGGAGAGGTAGATCGAGAAGAACGTGTAGAACGGGCCGAACGAGATCTGGGTAAGGAACGCCGCCACGAAGAACGCGATCACCTGTGGCCTGCGCAATCGCGCGCGGAAGCCGTCCTGCTGATCGACCGGGTGGTGTTCCGGCTCGCGTGCGTAGCGGTTCGACAAAGCGGATGCGAAGACCCCCGTCAGCACCGGCAGCATCAGCCATGGCAATGCACCCACGCCCAGCCGGCGCACGTCGATCAGCCAGCCGAACAGCGATACCACCAGGATGAAGCCGATCGAGCCCCAGACGCGGATCAGGCCATAGCGGTCGCTGCGCGTACCGAGATGCGACATCGTGATCGATTCGAACTGCGGCATCACGGCGTTGTAGGCGAAACAGAAGCCGAGCATCACCGCGAACAGGCCTGCGTGTTCCAGCGGCAGCAGGAACAGCGCAAAGCAGCCCAATGCCAGCGCGCAGCCCAGGTGCAGCCAGCGGATCGGATTCGGCGAGCGCGCAGCCAGCGTGGTCCACAGGCTGGGCGAGACGATACGTGTGGCGTACCACAGGCTCATCAGCACACTGATGGCGGCCACGCTGAGGCCGCGCGATTCCAGGTACAGGCTCCAGTACGGTGTAAAGGCGCCCAGTACCGCGTAGTACGAAAAGTAGAAACTCGACAGGCGGGCCGCGGGATACGCGGTCGTCGGGATGGCATCCCTCATGTCGCTGCTCCATGCGCAGCGACGGGTGACGTCCGGCCTTCGGCAGGGGGCGAGGGTGGCATGAGGGACGCAGGCACGGGCGGGATACGCATTCTAGCGGAGCGCGCATTGCGCTCCGCTCTCCCGGGCATGTCGACAGGGGGTGGGCTCGCCGCTGCGCGCGATGGCGCTTATTCCGGGTCGTAGTCCAGGTTGGACGCCAGCCATCTTTCCACCTGCGCCAGCTCCACGCCCTTGCGTTTCGCGTAGTCGGCCGCCTGCTCCTTCGACACCCGGCCTACGACGAAGTACTGGCTCTGCGGGTGGCTGAAGTAGTAGCCAGACACCGCCGCCGTCGGCAGCATCGCGAAACTCTCCGTCAGCGACATGCCGGCATTGCCGGGTGCGTCCAGCAGGCGGAACAGGGTGGCTTTCTCGCTATGTTCCGGGCAGGCGGGATAGCCCGGCGCCGGACGGATGCCGCGGTACTGTTCGGCGATCAAGGCCTCGTTGCCCAGTGCTTCGTCGGACGCGAATCCCCAGAACTCCTTGCGCACGCGCTGGTGCAGCCGCTCGGCGAGGGCTTCGGCAAGCCGGTCGGCGAGGGCTTTCAGTAGGATGGCGTTGTAGTCGTCGTGGTCGGCCTCGAAGCGGGCGACATGTTCATCGATGCCGATGCCGGCGGTGACGGCAAAGGCGCCGATCCAGTCCTGCCTGCCGGAATCCTTCGGTGCGATGAAGTCCGCCAGGCAGAAGTCCGGACGCTCGGCAGGCTTGTCCACTTGCTGGCGCAGGAAGCACAGGCGTTCGGTGCGCCCTTCGTGCTGGAGTTCGACGTCATCGCCGACGCTGTTGGCCGGCCACAGGCCGAATACCGCTTTCGCCGTCAACCATTTCTCGGCAACGATGCGCCCCAGCATTGTCCGCGCGTCCTGGTACAGCTCACTGGCCTGCGAGCCCACCACGTCGTCGGTCAGGATGGCGGGATACTTGCCCGCCAGCTCCCATGCCTGGAAGAAAGGCGTCCAATCGATGAGCTCGACCAGTTCCGCCAGCGGGTAGTCGTGGAAGACATGCACGCCAGGCTGGTTGGGCGCAGGCGGAGAATAGTCGTCCCAACCACCGTTGAACTTCTGGCCTCGCGCCTTTTCCAGCGAGACCAGCCGTTTCGCATCGCCACGGTTGCGGTGGCGTTCGCGGATTTCCGCGTAGTCGGCATCGTTGGCGGCGACGAACGCCGCGCGCATGTCGCGGGAGATCAGCGATTGCGCCACACCCACGGCACGCGAGGCATCCTTCACCCACACGGTGGGCGCATCGTAGTGCGGATCGATCTTCAGCGCGGTGTGCGCGCGGGAGGTGGTCGCGCCCCCGATCAGCAGGGGCATGGAGAAGCCTTGCCGCTGCATCTCGCGCGCCACGTGGGTCATTTCCTCCAGCGACGGCGTGATCAGGCCGGACAGGCCGATCAGGTCGGCATTCTCGGCCTTCGCGGTGTCGAGGATCTTCTGCGTGGGCACCATCACGCCCAGGTCCACCACGTCGAAGTTGTTGCAGGCCAGCACCACGCCGACGATATTCTTGCCGATGTCGTGCACGTCGCCCTTGACGGTAGCCATGACGATCTTGCCGTTCGATTTGCCCACGTCGCCGGTGCGCAGCTTTTCGGCTTCGATGTAGGGCAGCAGGTAGGCCACCGCCTTCTTCATCACGCGGGCGGACTTCACCACCTGCGGCAGGAACATCTTGCCGGCGCCGAACAGGTCGCCAACCACGTTCATGCCGTCCATCAGCGGGCCTTCGATCACGTCCAGCGGCCGTGTCGCCTGCGCACGGGCCTCCTCGGTGTCCTGGTCGACGAAGGCGTCGATGCCGTGCACCAGCGCGTGCGCCAGGCGCTCGCGCACCGGTTTCTCGCGCCAGGCCAGATTCTCCACCGGCGCTTCGCCTTTCCTGCCCTTGTAACGTTCGGCGATCTCCAGCAACCGTTCGGTCGAATCCTTGCGGCGGTTGAGGATCACGTCCTCCACCCGCTCGCGCAGTTCGGCATCGAGGTCGTCGTACACGGGCAGGCCGCCCGCATTGACGATACCCATGTCCATGCCGGCCTGGATGGCGTGGTACAGGAACACCGAGTGGATCGCGGCACGCACGGGCTCGTTGCCGCGGAACGAGAACGAGACGTTCGACACGCCGCCCGAGACATGGCAATGCGGCAGCGTCTGCTTGATGATCCGGGTGGCTTCGATGAAGTCGACGGCGTAGTTGTCGTGTTCCTCGATGCCGGTGGCGACCGCGAAGATGTTGGGGTCGAAGATGATGTCTTCGGGCGGGAAGCCGATTTCCTCGGTCAGGATCCGGTAGGCACGGGTGCAGATTTCCACCTTGCGCGCACAGGTGTCGGCCTGGCCGGTTTCGTCGAAGGCCATCACCACCGCGGCCGCGCCGTAGCGCAGCACCTTGCGGGCATGCTCGACAAAGGCTTCCTCGCCTTCCTTCAGCGAGATCGAATTGACCACGCTCTTGCCCTGGAGGCACTTCAAGCCCGCTTCGATGACGCTCCACTTGGATGAATCGACCATCACCGGAATGCGGGCGATGTCGGGCTCGGACATGATCAGGTTGAGGAAGCGCGCCATCGCCTTCTCGGAATCGATCAGGCCTTCATCCATGTTGACGTCGAGGATCTGGGCACCGCTGGCGACCTGCTGGCGGGCGACCTCGACCGCTTCCTCGTAGCGCTCTTCCTTGATCAGCTTGCGGAACTGGGCGCTGCCGGTGACGTTGGTGCGCTCGCCCACGTTGACGAACAGCAGGTCCGGGGTGATGACCAGCGGTTCAAGGCCGGACAGGCGGGTGTGGCGGACGCGGGTACTCACGCGGCGGCCTCCAGCAGGGCAGGCAGGCGACGGGGCGCAACGCCCGCGACGGCGTCGGCGATGGCCCGGATGTGTGCCGGCGTGGTGCCACAGCAGCCGCCGACGAGATTGAGCAGGCCGGACTGTGCGAACTCCTTCAACGTGGCCGCCATTTCCTCCGGTGTCTCGTCGTACTCGCCGAACGCATTCGGCAAACCGGCGTTGGGGTGCGCGCTGACATACGCGTCGGCGACGGTCGACAGGGTTTCGACGTGTTCGCGCAGGTCTTTCGCGCCCAGTGCGCAGTTGAGCCCGACAGAGAGCGGACGGCCATGCGCGACGGAGGCGTAGAAAGCTTCCGCAGTCTGTCCGGACAGCGTACGGCCCGAGGCGTCGGTAATGGTGCCCGAGATCATCACCGGCAGGCGCCCGCCACGTGTGTCGAACACTTCCTCGATGGCGTACAGGGCGGCTTTCGCATTGAGGGTGTCGAAGATGGTTTCCACCATCAGGGTATCGGCGCCGCCATCGATCAGGCCTTCGATGGCTTCGCGATAGGTCCCGCGCAGCTCGTCGAAGCTGGTGTTGCGGTAGCCGGGATCGTTCACGTCCGGGCTTATCGAAGCGGTGCGGCTGGTCGGTCCCAGCACGCCGATGACGAAGCGGGGTTTGTCCGGCGTGGTTGCCTCGATAGCGTCGCAGCACTGGCGCGCGACGTGCGCCCCCGCCTTGTTCAACTCGTAGACCAGGTGCTCGAGGTGGTAATCGGCCTGGCTGATCGAGGTGGCGTTGAAGGTGTTGGTTTCGATCAGGTCGGCGCCTGCCTCGAGGTAGGCCGTGTGCACGCCGGCGATTACCTCGGGTTTGCTCAGCAACAGCAGGTCGTTGTTGCCCTTGAGGTCGTGGCCGCAGCCGGCGCCATGTTCATGCGCGTGCTGCGTGTCGCAGCCCTCGGCGAAACGCTCGCCGCGGTAGTCCGCTTCCTGCAGGCCGTGGCGCTGGATCATGGTGCCCATGGCGCCGTCGATGATGAGGATGCGTTCTTGCAGCGCCTTCGACAGCAAGCCGGCGCGGGTGGGGTTCAACCAGGGAAGGGTCTTCATGACTTCACAGCGGTCAGCGACAGGACTTCAAAATGGGGCGGGCGACGCTCGCGGGTGACGGTTTCGGCGTTGGCGATGTCCAGCCCCGCCTTCTCGGCGAACCTGCGCAGTTCTTTTTCGGTGAAGCCCAGATTGACGTGGCCATAGGCCTCTACGACCGACTTGTGTTCGTGCTTGCCCAGGCTGCTGAGCAGCAGGCGGCCGCCGCGGCGCAGGACGCGGGCCGCTTCGGCGACGGCTTGGGCTGGCTTGGCGGAATAGGTGAGTGCATGCATCAGCACGACCAGGTCGAAACTGCCGTCCTTGAACGGCAGTGCATGCATGTCGCCCTCGCGCACTTCCACGTTCGGGAAGCGGCGCAGGCGTTCTCCGGCGGCCGCCACCACGCGCGTGCTGGTGTCGATGCAGACATACCGCTTGGCATGCGGCGAGAGCAGCTCGGCCAGCACGCCGTCGCCCGAGGCGATGTCGAGCACGTCGCCGGTTTCCAGCAGCGGTAGTGCGGTGCGGGCAAGCGCCTCCCAGGTACGGCCGGGGGAGTAATGGCGCTCCATGTCGCCGGCCACGCTGTCGGCCCAGTTCTGGTCGGAGGCGCGGTTGGCGAGCACGCTGGCCACGCGCTCGGCATCCTGGCGCAGCAGCGGATCGTCGCTGCCGTCGCGCAGACTGCGCCACAGTTCGCGCTGTACCGTGTCCAGGTTGTCTTCGTCGAAACGGTAGTAGGCCGACACGCCCGCGCGACGGTCGCGGACCAGCCCGGCTTCCTTCAGCTTTGCCAGATGGGTGGAGACACGCGGCTGGGCCAACTGGGTGATAGCCGACAACTCGGCGACGGTCAGCTCCTCGCGCGACAGCAGCGCCAGCAGGCGCACACGGGTGGCGTCGGCAAACACTTTCAGCCGGGTCGACCAGGCTTCCAGATCCATAAATATCTTCCTATCGCGATATAGAGATATTCTGCCCCCGCGGCGCCGCCAAGGTCAACCAGCGGCATACGCCCGCGGATGGTCGCGGGTTACAATTGGTATTCAAGTACGTATGCCGAGGGGTACCCGTGGATTTCGCATTCACCGAAGAGCAGTTGATGATCCAGGACGTCGCGCGCCGGATCGCCCAGGAAAAGATCGCGCCCAGCGCGGAGCACCACGACAGGACCGGCGAGTTCCCGCTGGACAACATCCGCCTGCTGGGCGAGAACGGCCTGATGGGCATCGAGGTGCCGGCCGAATACGGTGGTGCGGGCATGGACCCGATCGCCTACGTGCTCGCGATGATCGAGATCGCCGCCGGCGATGCAGCCCATTCGACCATCATGTCGGTCAACAATTCGCTGTTCTGCAACGGCATCCTGAAGTTCGGTACCGAGGAACAGAAGCAGACCTGCGTGCGCGCCATCGCCGAAGGCCGCGAGATCGGGGCGTTCGCGCTGACCGAGCCGCAGTCTGGCTCCGATGCCACCGCGATGCGTTGCCGCGCGGTGAAGCAGGCCGATGGCAGCTTCGTCATCAACGGCAAGAAGAGCTGGATCACCTCCGGCCCCGTGGCCAAGTACATCGTACTGTTCGCGATGAGCGAACCCGACAAGGGCGCGCGTGGCATCACCGCCTTCCTGATCGATACCGCCAAGGCCGGTTTCCATCGCGGCAAGACCGAGCCCAAGCTCGGCATCCGTGCCTCGGCCACCTGCGAGATCGAGTTCACCGACTACGTCGCCACGGCGGACGACGTGCTGGGCAAGGAAGGCGAGGGCTTCAAGATCGCCATGGGCGTGCTGGATGCCGGCCGTATCGGCATTGCGTCCCAGGCCATCGGCATCGCCCGCGCTGCCTACGAGGCCACCATCGCCTACGTGAAGGAGCGCAAAGCGTTCGGCGCGCCGATCGGCACGTTCCAGATGACCCAGGCCAAGATCGCCGACATGAAGTGCAAGCTGGATGCGGCCACGCTGCTGACGCTGCGCGCGGCGTGGGTGAAGGGCCAGGACCAGCGTTTCAGCAACGAGGCGGCGATCGCCAAGCTGACCGCGTCCGAGGCCGCCATGTGGGTCACCCACCAGGCCCTGCAGATCCATGGTGGCATGGGCTATTCCAAGGAAATGCCGATCGAGCGTTACTTCCGCGATGCCAAGATCACCGAGATCTACGAAGGCACCAGCGAGATCCAGCGCCTGGTCATCGCACGCAACGAGACCGGCCTGCGCTGAATCCAGCGCCTCCGGAGAACGAGCGCCGCCCCAAGGGCGGCGTTTTTTTGTCCGCAGGTCCGTGAGCGGGGCCACATCGCGACCCCCATCTTTTGTCATGGGACTGTGCGGGACGGGTTGGGTAAAGTGTCCGAATGCGGGGGTCTGTCCTCCGTATCCTTCCTGGAGACCCCGATGCGCAAAACCCTGATCGCCTGTGCCCTCGCACTTGCCCTGACCGCCTGCGACCGCGCCGCTACGCCGGATACCGGCGCTGCAGGCACCCCTGCCGTCGCCGCGTCCGCCGCCGACATCGCCGCCGAGAGCCAGCGGCTGAATGCATGGTTCGAAACCAAGTACGAGGAACAGTTGAAGTTCAGTCCTATCCAGCTGACCTTCCAGGGTCGCAAGGACCTGTACGACCAGGTGGACGACATGTCCGAACAGTCGCAGCGCGATCAGGTGGCCTGGGCCAAGGCCAGCGTCGAGGAGATGGAGAAGACCTTCGACTACGCCAAGCTCGACGACGAAACCAAGTTCTCTTACGACCTATGGAAGCTGCAGTACGAGAACGCACGTGATGGCCTGCAGTTCCTGCAGGACGGCTATGCCTTCGACCAGATGAACGGTGCGCAGGGTTTCTGGCCGACGTTCCTGATCAGCTTCCACAAGGTGGATGAAGAGGCGGACTACACAGCCTACATCGCCCGCCTGAAGGCGACGCAGCGCGCCTTCGGACAGTTGCTTGATCGCGCGCGCGCCTCCGCCGGGCAGGACATCCGTCCGCCGAAGTTCGCCTACGAAGGCGTGATCGACCAGGCTAAGAAAGTCATCACCGGTGCGCCGTTCTCGGCCGGCAAGGACTCCGCGATCTGGGCCGACGCGCAGGCCAAGGCCGATGCGCTGGTCAAGGCCGGCAAGATCGATGCCGCTCGCGCAACGGCGCTGAAGGATGAAGCGCGCAAGGCGCTGATGGAGCAGTTCAAGCCAGCGTACGAGGGCGTGATCGCGTGGAGCGAGGAAGAACTGCCGAAGGCCGCCGTCAACGCCACCGGTGTCGGCAGCACGCACAAGAACGGCAAGGCGTATTACGAGTATCAGCTGCGGCAGATGACCACCACTGGCATGACGGCCGAGGAGATCCATGCGCTGGGCCTGAAGGAAGTGGAGCGCATCAAGGGCGAGATGTCGGCGCTGAAGGACAAGGTGGGCTTCAAGGGGGACCTGGATGCCTTCTTCGCCTTCATCGACAGCGATGCGCAGTTCAAGTATCCCAACACCGATGCCGGCCGCCAGGCCTATATCGATGACGCCACGGCGGCCATCGACAACATCAAGAAGGTGCTCCCGGACTACTTCGGTCTGTTGCCGAAGGCCGACCTGGTGGTCAAGCGCGTGGAGCCGTTCCGTGAGCAGGACGGCGCGGCGCAGCACTACTACCCGGGCACGCCCGATGGTTCGCGCCCGGGCGTGTACTACGCGCATCTGTCCGACATGAACGCGATGCCCAAGCCGGAGCTCGAGGTCATCGCGTACCACGAGGGCCTGCCGGGTCACCACATGCAGATCGCCATCGCGCAGGAGCTGACCGGCGTGCCGAAGTTCCGCACGCAGTACGGCGTCACCGCGTATGCGGAAGGCTGGGGTCTGTATTCGGAATGGCTGGCGAAGGAAATGCCGGGAACCTACAAGGACCCGTACTCCGAGTTCGGTCGCCTGAGTTCCGAGATGTGGCGCGCGATCCGCCTAGTGGTGGACACCGGCCTGCATGCCAAGGGCTGGACCGAGCAGCAGGCGGTGGAGTACTTCGACGCCAACAGCGCGGTGCCGCGGGCGGCGATCGAGTCCGAGGTGAAGCGCTACCTGATCATGCCGGGGCAGGCCACGGCCTACAAGATCGGCATGATCAAGATCCAGGACCTGCGCAGGAAGGCGGAAACCGAACTCGGCGACAAGTTCGACATCAAGGGATTCCACGACACCGTGCTCGGTGGCGGCGCGCTTCCGCTGACGTTGCTGGAGCGTCGCGTTGATCAGTGGATCGCGAAGCAGAAGGCGGCCAAGCCGGCCTGATCGTCGATCTCCAGTGGTACCAAGAACCCCGGCGTCGCGCCGGGGTTCTTGTTTTCGGACTCAGTGCGCCTTGGTCAGCAGGTCGAGGTTTGCCGGCAGCCACGCATCCAGTGCGGTCGGCGAGCGGCCGGTGAGCTGGCGGTAGTCGTCCGTGACCTCGCCGAGATCGCCGGCAGCGGTCGCGGCGTCGAACGAGGCGAACACGTCGGCCAGCACCGGCGGAAAGCCGTGCGCTTTCAGGCCTTCGATCAACTTCTCTGGCGTGATGTCGACGACGGCAAGCGGCTTGCCGGTGAGTGCCGAGACGCGCGTGGCGACGTCGCGCGCCGACCACGCCTGTTCGCCGGTCAAGGTGAGGATCTGGTTCGACGTATCCTCGGATGACAGTGCTACCGCCGCGGCGTGGGCCAGATCTTCGCGCGCGATATAGGCGATGCGTCCTTCGCCCGCCGCCGTCGCCCACTCACCGGACGCCAAGGCGCCCGGCACGGAATAGGCGAGGTTCTCGAAGTACCAGGCGTTGCGGAGCACCGTCCAGCCCAGCGACGATGCGGACAGAGCCTCTTCGGTGCCCCAGTGGTCGGGCGCGAATGACACGTGCGATGTGGCGGCCGACGGCAGCGAGGTATAGACGACATGCCCGACGCCCACGTCTGCGGCAGTCTGCACGGCGGCGCGGTGCTGGGCGAGGCGCTTGCCCGGTTCCATCAAGGCATCGGTGCTGACGAGCAACAGCCGGTCGGCCCCGGCGAAGGCGGCCGCCAGCGTGGCCGGCTGGTCGAAATCGGCGGAACGCACGGTCACGCCGCGCGCCGCCAGGTCCGCCAGCGATTCCGGGGTGCGACTGGTGACGATGAGTCGGTCGGCAGGAATCTGCAGCGTATCCAGCAGATGGCGGACGACGGCGCTGCCGAGCTGTCCGGAAGCGCCGGTGACCAGCAGGGTGGGGGCGGGGGCATTCATGACAGGCTCCTGTTTCAGTAACGGAAAGGACGTTGGTTACGATATGGTAGTAAAGGCTGCCGCACCCACAAGCAGGGAGCTTGAAGTAACCGGGTTACCGGTCAGTAACCATGCCCTCGAGTCGGACCATGACCCTGCATCGCCAATCGCTGATCCTCGTCGAAAACTGCCCTATCCGCGATGTGCTGGACCGGCTGGGCGACCGTTGGACGGTTCTGGTCCTGCACGAGCTGTCGGCGGGGACGCTTCGCTTTTCGGAGATTCGCAAGCGCATCGCCGACATCTCGCCACGCATGCTGGCCCAGACGCTGCGGCACCTGGAACAGGACGGGCTGGTCAGCCGCGAGGTATTCCCGACGGTGCCGCCGCGCGTGGATTACGCGCTGACGTCGCTGGGGCTGTCGTTCTTCGAGCGGGTGGAGATGCTGGCGCAGTGGGCCTCCGATCACCATGACGAAGTCCGCGCTGCGCGCAGGGCCTACATCGCGCCGGCGGCGAACGCGCCGAAGTAGATGCTTTGCAGGAAGGGCTCCAGCCCGGAAGGCCGACGCGGCACGTAGACGGTCGGGGCTGAAGTCCCTGCTCCAAAAAAAGCCCCGGCATGGCCGGGGCTTCTTCATTCCATCGACTGCATGCCTGGTCAATGCCCGTGCACGGGCTCAGCATCCACTGATGGCAACGCATCATCCGCATCCTTGCTGTCGTGCGCGTGGTCGCGGGCCAGGTACAGGTAGAACGCCGGCAGCACGAACAGGGTGAACAACGTACCGATGGTCATGCCCGAGGCGATCACCACGCCCATCGAGAAGCGCGACGCCGCACCCGGGCCGCTGGCGATCAGCAGCGGGATCATCGCGAATACCAGCGCGGCGGTGGTCATCAGCACCGGGCGCAGGCGGATGGCGGCCGCTTCCTCGATCGCTTCGCGCTTGGACAGGCCACGCTCGATCTGCAGCTTGTTGGCGAACTCCACGATCAGGATGCCGTGCTTGGAGATCACGCCTACCAACGTCACCAGGCCCACCTGGGTGTAGATGTTGATGCTCATGCCTGGGAAGGCTTCGATCTGCATCATGCCCAGGATGCCGCTGAGGATCGCCAGCACGTTCACCGTCAACAGCGCGCCGCAGATCGCCATCGGCACGGTCAACAGCATGATCAGCGCATCGCGGAAGCTCTCGAACTGGGCCGCCAGCACCAGGAAGATCACGATCAGCGCCAGTGCCAGCGTGACCAACATCGCCGCGCCTTCCTGCTTGTACTGCCGCGACTCGCCCGCGTAGTCCACCGAGTATCCCTGTGGCAGCACTTCCTTCGCGGCCTGTTCGAGGATCGCCAGTGCCTCGCCCTTGCTGACGCCGGGGCGCGGGGCGAAGGTGATGGACACCGCGTTGAGCTGCTGGAAGCGCTTGAGTGATTGAGGCTGCGCGCTTTCCTTCAGGGTCACGAGGGTGGACAGCGGAATCAGCTCGCCGTCGCGGGTGCGGGTGTAATAGTTCTCCAGGTCGCTGGCGTTGAGGCGGTCGCTGCGCTGCACCTGCGGGATCACCAGGTACGAGCGGTTCTGCATCGCGAAGCGGTTGGTATAGCCACCGGACAGCATCGCCGCCATGTCGGCCGCCAGCGTACGCATGTCGATGCCCAGGCTGGCGGCCTTGTCGCGGTCGATGTTGACCTCGATGCGCGGCTTGTCGATCTTCAGGTCCTTGTCCAGGAAGATGAAGCGCTTGCTCTCCATCGCCTTCATCAGGATCTGGTCGGCCAGTTCCGCCAGCTGGCTCAGGTCGCCCACGCCGCCGATGACGAACTCACCGCCGCCGCCGTCGCCGCCCGCGCTGGGCAGGGAGGGCGGGACCAAGGCGAAGATGTTCAGGCCGCTGACCTGGCTCATCTTGGGCTGCAGTTCCTGCTGCAGCACCGCGTTGGTCGAACGATCACGCTCGCTCCAGGGCTTCAGCACGAATCCGGCCATTGCCATCGGGCTTGCACCGCCGCCGCTGCCGCCAAAACCACCGTTGAACAGGAAGTAGTCCTGCACCTCCGGCACGCCCTTGGCGATGGCGGTCACTTCCTCGGTGTAGCGCTCGACGTAGTCCAGCGTGGAATAGGGGTCCGCGCTGGCGACGGAGAAGATGAAGCCTTCGTCCTCCAGCGGCGCCGGCTCCTTGGGCGCGGTCATGTACAGGAACACGCACGACACCAGCACCAGGATGCCGAACACGCCGATCACCGACTTGGTTTCCATCGTGCCGTGCAGGCGGCGCTGGTAGCCGGCATTGATCTTCTCGAAGCGCTCGTCCAGCCACTTCTCCAGCTTGCCCTTGCCGCCTTCGCTGTGCGGCTTGAGGATCTTGGCGCACATCATCGGGGTCAGCGTCAGCGCGATGACACCGGACAACAGCACCGAGCCGGCCAGGGTGAAAGCGAATTCGGTGAACAGCACCCCGGTCATGCCACCCTGGAAGCCGATCGGCAGGTACACCGCCACCAGCGTGGTGGTCATGGCCACGACCGGCCAGGCCAGTTCGCGTGCGCCCTTGATGGCCGCCTCGTACGGCGACATGCCTTCCTCGATGTGCCGATGGATGTTTTCAAGCACGATGATGGCGTCATCCACCACGATGCCGATCGCCAGCACCATCGCCAGCAGGGTCAGCAGGTTGATGGTGAAACCCATCAACAGCATCAGGAACAGCGCGCCCACCAGCGACAGCGGCACCGTCACCGCGGGGATCAGCACGCTGCGCAGCGAGCCCAGGAACAGGAAGATCACCACGATCACGATGATCACCGCTTCCACGATGGTGCTGACGACCTCGTCGATGGCGTCCTGGATCTGCTCGGTGCTGTCGTAGGGGATCGTGGCCTTGATGCCTTCCGGCAGCTGGGGGACGATCTCGTTGTCCCACAGCGTACGCACGTCCTTGATGACGTCCAGCGAGTTCGCGTCCGGCGACACGAAGATGCCCATGAACGTGGCGGCTTCGCCGTTGATGCGGACCGATGTGCCGTAGCTCTCCGAGCCCAGCTGCACGTCCGCCACGTCGCCGAGCCGCACGATGGCGCCGTTCTGCTCGCGGATGATGAGCTGGCGGAACTCGTCGGCATTGCGCAGGTCGGTGCGCGCGGTCATGTCGATGGCGACCATCTGGCCCTTGGTCGAGCCCACCGCCGCCAGCACGTTGTTCGACGACAAGGCCGTGGACACATCGCTGGCGGTCACCTGCAGCGCCGTCATGCGGTCCGGCTTCAGCCACACGCGCATGGCGAACGTGCCGGCGCCGAGGATGTCGGCGCGCTGCACGCCGGACACGGTGACCAGCTTGGGCTGGACGACGCGGGTCAGGTAGTCGGTGATCTGGTTGTTGTCCAGTGTCTCGCTGGCGAAAGACACGTACATCGCCGCGATCTGCTGGCCCTGCTGCAGATCGATCACCGGATCCTCGGATTCCGGCGGCAACTGGCCGCGCATCTTGTTGACCTTGGCGGCGATCTGGGTGAGCGCCTCGTTCGGGTCCTGGTCAAGCTTGATGTAAGCCTGGATCACGCTGGCACCGGCCGAACTGGTCGAGCTGAGGTACTCGATGCCTTCGGCGCTGGCCACCTCGCGCTCCAGCGGCGTGGTGATGAAGCCCTGGATCAGGTCGGCGTCGGCACCGTAGTAGGTGGTGCTGATGTTCACTACGGCGTTGCGCAGTTCCGGGTACTGGCGCACGTTCAATTCGGTGAACGAGCGCAGGCCGAACAGCAGGATGAAGAGGCTGACGACGATCGCCAGCACCGGCTTGTTGATGAAGATGTCGGTGAATTTCATGCCGTCGCTCCGTCAACGGTTTTCGGGCTTGGGCTGGGCCTCGGTCACCGGCTGCACCTTGTTGTTGACCACCACCTCGGCATCGTTGCGTAGCTTCAGCAGGCCGCTGGTGGCCACGCGTTCGCCTGGCTTCAGGCCCTCGGTGACGGCGATAAGGTCGCCGCGGGTGGCGCCGGTCTTCACGAAGCGCTGGCGCACCACGAGCTTCTTGCCGGTCAGCGGCTTGCCTTGCATGTCCTTCTCGCCTTCCGCGCGCTGCACTTCCTGGATCACGTACACCGCATTGCCGTAGGGGTTGAAGCTGATCGCGGTCTGCGGCACCACCACCACCTTCCGGCTGTCGCCGGTGTCGAAGCCGACGTGCGCGAACGCGCCCGGACGCAGGTTGTACTCCGGGTTGGCCAGCGTCGCCTGCACCTTGAAGTTGCGCGTGGCCGGATCGACCTGCGGTTCCACCGCCGTGACTTCGCCTTCGAACACCTGGCCTGGCAGGGCGTCCACGGTTGCACGGACCTTCGCACCCGGCAGCACCTGGCCCACGCGTTGCTCGGGCAGGGTGAAGTCGAGGTAGATCGGGTCCAGTGCCTGCAGGCTGACGATGGCATCGCCCGGCGTGAGGTACTGGCCCAGGTTGACCTTGCGGATGCCCAGCACACCGTCGAACGGAGCACGGATGGTCTTCTGCGCGATCAGGGCGCGCTGGGCCTCCACCTGCGCGAGCGACGTGGCGGCCACGGTGGCGCGCTCTTCCGCTTCGGCTTGCGAGACCAGCTTGTCGCGCGCCAGGGCCTGCCAACGGTCGCGCTGCACCGCCGCCAGTTTGGCGGAGGCTTCCAGCGACTTCATCACGGCCAGTTCGTTGGCCGTGTTGAGCTGGGCCAGCACGGTGCCGGCCTTGACCGGCTTGCCGACGTCGATGGACAGGCTGCGTACCACGCCCCCGGCCTCGGTGGTCACGTCGGTGCCGTTGATGGCCACGAAGGTACCTACGGCCTGCTGAGCGTCGACCCAGTCCTCCTGCTTGGCAGTCCAGTCGGTCACCGCCGCGGCCGGCTGCGGCATATTGTCGAAGAAATCGTTCATGCCCTTGCCCATGATCGCCTTGACGGCGAACACGCCGCCGAAGATCACCACGACGGCGATCAGCATCAGGATCATGCGGCGAGTGGTGGAGGGCGTTTTCCTTGCGGTCGGATCTTTCCGTGTCATGGAGTGGTCTTCGTCAAGTCGGGGGAA
Organism: Pseudoxanthomonas sp. 3HH-4; assembly: GCF_006716465.1. Classification (GTDB taxonomy): domain Bacteria; phylum Pseudomonadota; class Gammaproteobacteria; order Xanthomonadales; family Xanthomonadaceae; genus Pseudoxanthomonas_A. The sequence continues at coordinate 348,809 of NZ_VFPB01000004.1, forward strand.
GTCGTCAGGTCGACGAACGAGCAGCGTCGCGATCGACATGATCAATCGCCGGATTATCACGGATTGAGACCGGCACACATAGTGCAGGAAGGCATGACGGGTGGGCGGGCACGGACCGTCGCGCGTGAGGGGCGCTCAACGGGCCCCGGGCGAGGGCTTCGCGGACAGCCGGGCAACCTCTGCGTCCGCGATGTCGTGGCCTGCAAAAAGGAAGAGCCCCGGCATGGCCGGGGCTCTCTGTTCCTTCATTCCCCTCAGCGTGAAGCGGGGTTTTCCTGCTCGAGCAGGTATTCCTTCGAGGGTTCGTCCATCTTGTCGCCCAGCATGCGTCGCACGGCGATGAAGAAGACCGGGATCAGCAACAGGCCAAGGAATGTGGCGAAGAACATGCCGCCGATGACACCGGTGCCGATCGCATGGCGCGCGTTGGCACCGGCACCGGTCGAGATGGCCATCGGCACCACACCCATGATGAAGGCGAACGAGGTCATCAGGATCGGTCGGAAGCGCAGATGCGAGGCCGAGATCACCGCTTCGCGCAGCGTCTTGCCCTGCTTGCGCTCCATCACCGCGAACTCGACGATCAGGATCGCGTTCTTCGCCGCCAGCCCGATGATGGTGATCAGGCCGATCTTGAAGAACAGATCGTTGGACAGACCGCGCAGCAGCGTGAACGCGAGCGCGCCCAGGGCGCCCAGCGGGACCACCAGCAGTACCGCCACCGGGATGGACCAGCTCTCATACAGCGCCGCCAGACACAGGAATACCACCACCAGTGACAGCACCATCAGCAGGGTGGCGCTGTTGCCGGCCAGGATCTCCTGATAGGACATGCCGCTCCAGTCGTAACCGAAGCCCTGCGGCAGCTGGTCGGTGACGATGTTCTCCATCGTGGTCATCGCCTGCCCGGACGAACCGCCCGGCGCCGCGGAACCGTTGATGTTCACCGCCGAGTAACCGTTGTAGCGCGACAGCGAAGGAGGCACGGAGGCCCATTGCGACTGCACCACGTTGGACAGCGGGATCATCGCGCGACCGCCGCTGGCATCGGTCTGCTGGCTGCTCGGCGTGTAGATGCGCGAAAGCGAATCGGCGCCGGTGCGGTAGGCGGCGTCGGCGCGCATGTTCACGCGCTTGATGCGGCCTTCGTAGAAGAAGTCGTTGACGTACACCGGCGCCAGCATCAGCTGGATGCCGTTGTAGATGTCGCTGACCGACAGCCCCATCGCTTGCGCCTGCACGCGGTCCACGTGCAGCTGCAGCTGCGGCGCGTTCTCCAGCGTGTTGGGACGCACTGCCATCAGGCTCTGATCCTGTGCCGCCGCACCCAGCAACTGGTTGCGGGCCGCCATCAGCGCTTCCTCGCCCAGGCCCGCTCGGTCCTGCAGCCACATGTCGAAGCCGCCGAACTGGCCCAGGCCCTGGATGGTCGGCAGGTTCACCACGAAGATCTGGGCACCCTTGATCCCGTACAGGCGCTGGTTGGCCTGCTGGATGAACTCCGGCACGGTCACGTCGCGATCGTCCCAGGCCTTGAGCCGGATGAAGGCCATGCCGACGTTCTCGCCGCGGCCGACGAAACTGAAGCCCGCGATCTCCATCACGCCTTCGAACCCGTCCATCTGCTGCAGGGTGCCACGCACCTGGTTGAACACCTGCTTGGTGTTCTGCAGGGTGTTGCCCGGCGGCAACTGCACGATGGCCAGGGCGTAACCCTGGTCTTCCTCGGGCACGAAGCTGCTCGGCAGGCGCGTGAACAGGAAGCCGCACAGTACGGTCAGCAGGGCGAACACCACCATCCAGCGCGGCGCATGCTTGATGGCCGAGCCGATGTGGCCCACGTAGGTCTTCTCGACCTTGCCGTAGTACTTCTCGAAGACGCGGAAGACGATGTTCTTCTTCTCGTGGCTGTCGTGTTCGTGCTGCTTCAGGAAGGTCGCGCACAGGGCCGGCGTGAAGCCCAGCGCCAGGAAGGCCGAGAAGGCCATCGAGATGGCGATGGTCAGCGCGAACTGCTTGTAGATCTCGCCCGACGCGCCACCCTGCAGCGCGGACGGGATGAATACCGCTGCCAGTACCACGGTGATCGCGATCACCGCGCCGGTGATCTGGTCCATGGCCTTGATCGTCGCCTCCCGCGGCGGCAGTTTTTCCTCCGCCATGATGCGTTCGACGTTCTCGATCACCACGATGGCGTCGTCCACCACGATGCCGATGGCGAGCACCATCGCGAACATCGTCAGCTGGTTGATGGTGAAGCCGATCAGGCTCAGGCCCCAGAACGTGCCGAGCAGCGCGACCGGGATGACCAGGGTGGGGATGATGGTGGCGCGGAAGTTCTGCAGGAACACCAGCATCACCAGGAACACCAGGATGACGGCTTCGATCAGCGTCTTGACTACTTCCTCGATGGAAATCTTCACGAAGGTGGTGGTGTCGTACGGCGAGAACCAGCTGACCCCGGACGGGAAGCTGGGCTGGAGTTCATCCAGCTTGGCGCGCACGGCCTCGGCCACGTTCAGCGCGTTGGCACCGGGCAGCAGCTGCACCGCGAAGGCACCCACCGGCTTGCCGTTGTACTGCGTATCGAAACCATAGCCCTGTGCACCGAACGCCACCCGAGCGACATCCTTCAGGCGCACGGTGGAGCCGTCGCTGTTGGCGCGCAGGATGATCTGCTCGAACTGCTCAGGAGAATTGAAGCGGCCTTCCGCCGACACCGTGGCGGTGAACGCCTGGCCCTCGGGAGCGGGGTCCGCACCGATGGAACCTGCAGCGAACTGCACGTTCTGTCCGCGAACCGCTGCAAGCACTTCGGTGGCCGACAGGTTGTAGCCCTGCAGCTTGCCCGGGTCCAGCCAAACGTTCATGGCGTACTCGGAACCGAAATGCTGGGTACTGCCCACGCCGGGCACGCGCGAGATCTGGTCCAGCACGCGCGAGGCGATGATGTCGTTCAGGCGGTTGCGGTCGATGCTGGGATTGTCGGACTGCAGGCCCACCACCATCAGGAAGCCGGCGTTGGCCTTGGCCACCACCACGCCCTGGGCCGTGACTTCGCTGGGCAGTCGTGGCGTGGCCAGCGACACTTTGTTCTGCACCTGCACCTGGGCGATGTCAGCGTCGGTGCCGGTTTCGAAGGTCAGCGTGATCGAGGCCTGGCCGGAGGAGCTGGAACTCGAACTGAAATACAGCAGGTTGTCGATGCCGGTCAGCTGCTGTTCGATCACCTGGGTGACCGACCGTTCGGTGGTCTGCGCACTGGCGCCGGGGTAGGTCGCGCTGACCGTTACCTGCGGCGGCGCGATGGAAGGATAGGATTCGACGCCGAGGTTGAGGATCGCGATCACGCCGGCGAGCGAGATCAGGATCGACACGACCCAGGCGAAGATCGGGTGGTTGATGAAGAACTTGGGCATGGGGGAGGGTCCTTCTTACTCGGCCTTGCCTTGCGCCGGGGGGGCCTTGGCCTGCGCCGCCTTGGCGGCTGCGGCCTGCTCGGCGGTGATGCCCTTGGCGGGCGCGCCTTCCTTGACCTTCTGCAGTCCTTCGACGATCACCTGGTCACCGGCGGCCAGGCCGTCGGTGATGAGCCAGTCGTTGCCCACGGCCTGCTGGGTGGTCACGTTCTTGCGCACGACGTTGCCATCCTTGCCGACGATCATCGCGTAAGCGCTGACGGTGTCGCGCTGGATCGCACTCTGCGGGATCAGGAAGGCGTCCTTCTGTTCGCCCAGCGTGGCACGCAGCGTCACGAACGTGCCCGGCAGCAGCGCGCGGTCCGGGTTGGGAACGGTGGCGCGCAGCGAGACGCTGCCCGTGGCCGGATCGACGACCGTGTCGGAAAAATCAAGCGTACCGGTCTGGTCAATGGCCTGGCCGTTCGGCAGAAGGACCTGCACGGTGCGCTGGCCTTCGGCAGCCAGTTGCACCTGGCCTGCGCCCTGCGCCTGGCGCAGCGTCTGCAGCTCGCTCGAGCTCATCGAGAAATTCGCATACAGCGGATCGATCTGGTCGATGGTGGTCAGCAGCGTGGCATCGCCTTGGCCGACCAGGGCGCCCTCCGTGACCTGCTGCTTGCCCGCACGGCCGGAGATCGGCGCCGTGACGCTGGCATAGCCCAGGTTGATGCGCGCGGTCTGCACGTTGGCACGGGCCTGCTGTACGGCCGCGGCGGCGCTGCGTTCGGCGGCTTCCGCGTTGTCCAGGTCGGACCTGGAGACGAACTTCTGCGGCGCCAGCTGGCGCGCGCGATCGGCCGACGTCTTCGCATTCGCGTAGGTGGCCTGCGCCGACGCGAGATTGGCCTGCGCGGCACTCAGCGAGGCCTGCAGCGGAGCGGGATCGATCAGGAAGAGGGTCTGGCCTTCCTTCACGTCGCTGCCTTCCTGGTACACGCGCTTCTGCACCACGCCCGCCACCCGGGCGCGGACGTCGGAGCTGCGGTACGGCGACAGACGCCCCACCAGTTCACGCTCCAGCGGCACGTCCTTTGGCGTCGCATTCATCACCACCACTTCGGGTGGGGGCATCTGCTGCTGTTCGGGCTTGCTGCAGGCGGCCAGGGCCGCCAGCAGGGCGCTGGCCAGTACCAGGGAACGGATGGGGGAGGTCATGGGGAAGCTCCGTTTCTTTTTCTTGATGTCGGGGAAGGGGAATGCAGGGATCGCAGGCGTCGGCCGGGCACGGCAGGCGCGGGAACTTCGTGGTCTGGCGTCGTGGGGGCGAAGCCACGCAGGAAGGCATCGACCGCGAATCCGGCCCAGCGGCCGCGCGCCTTCGCGCTGGCGCGATGCGGTACGCCGAAATGCTGCCTGTCGAAATCGAGTCCCGTCATCATGCTGAGCAGCAACTCCGCGGCGTAGTGCGGGTCGTCATGCCTCAGCCTGCCCTGGTCCATCGCGTGCTGCAGCCAGGCGGCAAGGCGCTGCACGAGAGTATCGCAGGCGTCACGGTAGAGCGCCTGCGCTTCCTGCGGAAATTGGTGCGCTTCTGCCATCAGCAACCGGCGCGTGGCAACCACGGACGGATCGCACAGGTGCCGCAGATGCTCTTCCGCGAAGGCGAGCAATGCCTGGCGGGGGTCCGCGACCTCGGGCGACAGGCGGGTCGTGGCGAGTTCCTGGTGTTCGGCGATCACGCTGCGCAGCAGTTCCTGCTTGCTGCCGAAATGCGCGTACAGCGTTTGCTTCGAGCAGCCCGCGCGTGCGGCCACGGCGTCCATGCTGATGCGGAAGCCCTGCTCGGCCATGAGCTCGCGCACAGCCTGATGGACACGGCTGCGACGCTGATCGAGCGCGATGGTGGGGGTGGCGGGCTGCATGCGGGCTAGACTATACCGTCCAGTTTAGAAATATAACAGCCTTGAAATCGGGACATTTCCATGCACAAAGAGGCTGCCCGGCCGGTAAAGATCGCGTGACGAGGTCAGGCTTTCTCCATGCGCTGCCGCACGGTGCAACTTCTTGCCGGTGGCGTACGAGCAGGTCAGGTGGAGAAGCGCGGGTGGCTAGTCAATCGCGGATGCGATTGCAAGCGTTGCTTATGACGCCTCGCAGCAAGTTTTGTCATGGCGTCGGGGGATACAATGACCATTCGACTACCAATTGTTGAGCCACTCTCTGCATGAACGCTGCACGCAGCCCGAAAAAAGCCTCGAAACAGAAGCCAAAACCGGAAGCCTCCAAGGCCACCAAGTCGGTGACCCCGAAGGCGACCCCCACCAAGAAGGTGGCGGCCCGACCGGTGCAGGCGGCGAAGGCCGCGGGGGAGAAGGGCAAGGTGAAGGCGGTGGCTGGCCCGTTCTCGCTAGCGCCGATCCTGGCAGCGATCCGCAAGCGGGTGCCGGGCGCCTCGGTGCAGGCCGAAACGCAGACCTTCGCGGAAGCGTTCTACAAGCGCATGGAGGAAGACGAGTATCCGCACCACAGCGCGGACGGATGGGCTGCGATCGCCGCGGACACGCTTGCATTCGCGCGCAACCGCAAGCCCGGCACCGCGAACGTGCGGATATTCAATGCCAGCCAGAAATCGCACGGCTGGGAATCGCCGCACACCGTGCTGCAGATCATCAACGACGACATGCCGTTCCTGGTGGACTCCGTCAGCATGGCGCTGGCCGAGATGGGCGTGGGCGTACACGTGCTGGGCCATCCGCTGGTGCGCTTCACGCGCGACAAGGCGGGCAAGGTGCAGGCCGTGGGCGAGGGCAAGCCCGAGTCGCTGATGTTGCTGGAGATCGATCGCCTGCCGCCCGATGAGATGGCGGCCATCGAAAAGCGCATCCGCGCGGTGCTGGAGGAAGTCCGGGCGATCGTCCGCGACTGGAGTGCCATGCGCGAAAAGATGCTGTCGCTGGCCGACGACATGGCCACCCGCCGCATGCCGGTGGACGACGACGGGCGTCGCGAGGCGCAGGAATTCCTGCGCTGGGCCGCTGCCGACCACTTCACCTTCTTCGGCTACCGCGAGTACCGCGTGGAGAAGTCCACCGGCATCCTCGGCGCTGTCGAGGACAGCGGCCTTGGCCTGCTGCGCGAGGGCGATACCACGCCACCGCGCAACATCAAGACGCTGGCAGCGCACTACCTGCCGCAGGGCGGTTCGGTGGATGCGCTGATCCTCACCAAGACCAATCGCCGTTCCACCGTGCACCGCCCGGGCAACATGGATTACATCGGGGTGCTCGAGTTCGATGCGAAGGGAAACCCCATCGCGGAGCAGCGTTTCATCGGCCTGTACACCTCCAGTGCCTACAACCGCCGTCCGTGGGAAATTCCGCTGGTGCGCGAGCGCCACGAGTACGTGATGCAGAAGTCCGGGCTGTCGCCCAGCGGCCACAGTGGCAAGGCGCTTCGCCACATCCTGGAGACGCTGCCGCGCGAGGAACTGTTCCAGTCCAGCGACGAAGAACTCTTCCGTACCTCGATGGGCATCCTCGGCCTGCAGGAGCGCGTGCGCAGCAAGCTGTTCCTGCGCCGCGACCGCTATGGCCGCTTCTATTCGGCACTGGTCTACATCCCGCGCGAGCGCTTCAACACCGACGTGCGCCTGCGCATCGAATCGCTGCTGAAGGATGCCATGCGGGGCGAATACGTCGACAGCAGCGTGCTGCTCGGCGAGTCGCCGCTGGCGCAGCTGCACATCACCATCCGTCCGAAGGCGGGCGAGCAGGTCGAGGTCGACACCTCCGCGCTGGAAGGCGACATCGCCCACCTGCTGCGCAACTGGCAGGACGACCTGCGCGAAACCCTGATCACGCGCCACGGCGAGTCGAAGGGCTTGCTGTTGGCGGGCGGTTATGGCCGTGCGCTGCCGGCGGGTTACATCGAAGTGGTATCGCCGGAAGGCGCTGCGCGCGATGTCGAACACCTCGCCTCGCTGTCCGGTGCGGATGACCTGCGCCTGAGCCTGCACGAATCGCGCCGCAAGCGTCCCGGCCAGGGCCGCCTGCGCCTGAACCTGTATCGCCAGGAGTCGGACATTCCCCTGTCCGATGCGCTGCCGTTGATGGAGAACATGGGCCTGCGCGTGATCTCGGAGCATCCGTTCCGCCTGGAGACCGCGCGCGGCGCGCACTACATCCAGGAGTTCGAGGTGGAGCCGGTGGGCGGCGAGTTCGATATCGCACGCCTTGCCCCCGCGTTCGAAGACGCCTTTGCCCGCGTATGGCATGGCGATGCCGAGAACGACGGGTTCAACAAGCTGGTGCTGGGGGCCGGCCTGGCGTGGCGCCAGGTCGCGCTGCTGCGCGGCTACTGCAAGTACCTGCTGCAGACCGGCGTGCCGTTCTCGCAGAGCTATGTCGAAGAAACGCTCAACCGGTATCCGCTGCTCGCGCGCCTGTTGGTGGAACTGTTCGAGGCGCGTTTCGATCCCGCCACCGGTAGCGAGAGCAAGGCCCAGATCAAGGAGGGCCAGGATCGTTTCGCCGCCGAACTCAAGGCGCTGGCCGGCAATGACGAAGCCGCAGCGAAGACCTTGGCCACGCTGGTCGAAGCACGCGGAGGCAAGCGCGAGCAGCAGATCGACGCCGCGCACCGCGCGCTGATCAAGTTGATGGACCGCGTCTCCAGCCTGGACGACGACCGGATCCTGCGCGGTTTCATGGGCGCGATCGAAGCCACGCTGCGCACGAGCTTCTACCAGCGCGGCAAGGATGGCCAGCCGGCACACACGATCAGCTTCAAGTTCGATTCGGCGAAGGTGCCGGACCTGCCCAAGCCGCGTCCGTACCGCGAGATCTTCGTGTACGGCCCGCGCGTGGAAGGCGTGCACCTGCGCTTTGGTCCGGTGGCGCGTGGCGGCCTGCGCTGGTCCGACCGCCGCGAGGATTTCCGCACCGAGGTGCTGGGCCTGGTGAAGGCACAGATGGTCAAGAACACCGTCATCGTGCCGGTCGGCGCGAAGGGCGGCTTCTTCGTCAAGCGTCCGCCAGTAGGCGGCGACCGTGATGCCGTGCTGGCCGAAGGCATCGCCTGCTACAAGCTGTTCATCCAGGGCCTGCTGGACATCACCGACAACATCGTCGGCAACAAGATCGTGCCACCGGTCGACGTGGTGCGTCACGACCAGGACGACCCGTACCTGGTGGTCGCCGCCGACAAGGGCACGGCCACGTTCTCCGACATCGCCAACGGCCTGGCCATCGCGCACGGTTTCTGGATGGGCGACGCGTTCGCGTCCGGTGGCTCGGTGGGCTACGACCACAAGGGCATGGGCATCACCGCGCGCGGCGCGTGGGAGTCGGTCAAGCGCCATTTCCGCGCGATGAACCGCGACAGCCAGACCGAAGACTTCACCTGCGTCGGCATCGGCGACATGTCCGGCGACGTGTTCGGCAACGGCATGCTGCTGTCGGAACACATCCGCCTGCTGGCCGCATTCGATCACCGCCACATCTTCCTGGACCCGAACCCCGATGCGGCGAAGTCGTTCAAGGAACGCGACCGTATGTTCAAGGTGCCGCGCTCCAGCTGGGCCGACTACGATGCCAAGCTGATTTCCAAGGGCGGCGGCATCCATCCGCGCAGTGCGAAGTCGATCGACATCACCCCGGAAGTGCGCGCCGCACTCGGCATCGCAGACGGCGTGAAGTCGATGACGCCGAACGAGCTGATGAGCGCCATCCTGAAGTCGCCGGTCGACCTGCTGTGGAACGGCGGCATCGGCACCTACGTCAAGGCCGCCAGCGAGACTCACGCCGACGTGGGCGACCGCGCCAACAACGGACTGCGCGTCGATGGCCGCGACCTGCGCTGCAAGGTGGTGGGCGAGGGCGGCAACCTGGGCCTGACCCAACTGGGCCGCATCGAAGCCGCGCAGCATGGCGTGCTGCTCAACACCGACTTCATCGACAACTCCGCCGGCGTGGACACCTCGGATCATGAGGTGAACATCAAGATCCTGCTCAACGGTGTGGTGCAGGCCAAGAAGCTGGGCATGGACGCGCGCAACAAGCTGCTGGCCGACATGACGGGCGAGGTGGCCGACCTGGTGCTGTGGGACAACTACCGCCAGAACCAGGCCATCAGCCTGATGGAACGCATGAGCGTCTCGCGCCTGGGCTCCAAGCAGCATTTCATCCAGACGCTGGAGTCGCAGGGCCTGCTGGATCGCCAGATCGAGTTCCTGCCGTCCGACGCCGAACTGGCCGAACGCAAGGCGCGCGGGCAGGGCCTGACGCGCCCCGAGCTGTCGGTGTTGCTGTCCTACTCCAAGCTGGTGGCGTTCCAGCAGTTGCTGGAATCCGATGTGCCCGAGGACCCGTACCTCTCCAAGGAGTTGCAGCGCTACTTCCCGCAGCCGCTGCAGAAAAAGTACGCCTCGGAGATGGAGAAGCATCGCCTGAAGCGCGAGATCATCGCCACGGCTGTGACCAACACCACCATCAACCGGATGGGCGCCACCTTCCTGCTGCGCATGCAGGAAGACACCGGCCGCTCGCCGGCGGAGGTCGCCAAGGCCTTCACCATCACCCGCGAGACGCTGGATGCGCGGGCGCTGTGGAACCAGATCGACGCGCTGGATGGCAAAGTGCCGGAATCGGTGCAGATCGACGCGTTGCAGGTGATCTGGCAGGTGCAGCGCAACTTCACCCGCTGGCTGCTGACCCGCCAGGGGCCGATTCCAGCGATCGCCACAGCGGTGGAGCGGTATCACGACGGCTTCAACGAAATCCGTGCCGCCGACGGCGTGCTGCCGGACTCGCTGCGTCCGGCGTACAACGCCAGCCTGCAGGAATGGAAGGACAAGGGTCTGCCGCCTGCGCTGGCCGGCCAGATCGCGGCGCTGCCGTACCTGGAGCCTTCCTGCGACATCATCGAGCTGGCCCGGGCGCGCAAGCTCAAGCCGGTCGAGGTGTCGAAGGCGCACTACCGCCTGGGCGAGGCGCTGCACCTGCCGTGGCTGCAGGACCAGATCGAAGCGTTGAAGGTCGATGGCCGCTGGCATGCCGTCGCGCGGGGTGTGTTGCGCGATGAGCTGGCAGCGCACCAGCGCACGTTGACCAACCAGTTGCTGTCGCTGCCGGGCGGCAACGCCGACGCCAAGGTCAAGGCCTGGCTGGGCCGCGACGACGCCGGGCTGCGCTTCACGCTGAACATGCTCAACGAGCTGGCCGCGCAGAAGACGCTTGACTACCCCACGGCGTCAGTGGCGGTACAGCGCCTGGGGCAGTTGGCGTCCCAAGGCTGATTGCCTGTCATGCGAGAGAAACGGGGCGGCCTTCGGGCCGCCTTTTTTTGTGGCCGCCCTCCATGGCCGCCACCCGGTGGACCAACGCTGTGCGTTGTCAAAAAGCGCTCCCGGCGTTTTTTTCTGTACGCTGTGCGGGCCACGATGGAGCCACGGATGTCCACACCCCGCATCGCCTTCCTCGCCAGTCCCACGCCTGAGGCACAGGAGGCGCTGGCGACCCTGCAGCGCGAGCACGGCGCGCATGCGCCGGACCAGGCAGACGTGCTGTGCGCGCTGGGCGGCGATGGGTTCATGCTGCAGACGCTGCATCGGCATGGCGCGCTCGGCAAGCCGGTGTTCGGCATGAAGCTGGGCACCGTGGGCTTCCTGATGAACCACTATCGCTCGGACGGCCTGTTCGACCGGATTGCCGCGGCGGAACCGGCCAAGCTGCGGCCACTGGAAATGCAGGCGCTGACCGAGTCCGGCACGTCCACGTCATCGCTGGCCTACAACGAAGTGTCGCTGCTGCGCCAGACGCGGCAGGCAGCGCATATCCAGATCGATCTCAACGGCGAAACCCGCCTGGACGAGCTGATCTGCGATGGCGTGCTGACTGCGACGCCAGCAGGCAGCACCGCGTACAACTTCTCCGCGCACGGGCCGATCCTGCCCCTGGGTTCGCACACCATTGCGCTGACGCCGATCGCGCCGTTCCGTCCGCGCCGCTGGCGTGGCGCCATCCTCAAGGCCGATACCGAGATCCGGTTCCGCGTGCTGGACCCGTACAAGCGCCCGGTCAGCGCCACCGCCGATTCGCACGAGGTGCGGGACGTGGTGGAGGTGACCATCCGCGAGTCGCGTGACCACACGGTCACGCTGCTGTTCGACCGCGAGCACAACCTCGAAGAACGCATCCTCAGCGAGCAGTTCATGACCTGAGGATTGTCCCGGCGACATCGTGATTTCGCCGCATTGCGGCTTGCCGGGTCATCCCACGCATGATATCCAGCGCCCCGTGGCGATTCGGTTCGCATCCACCCGGGGAGGGGTCACGATGCAGTTGAAGTGCGCGTTGGCGCTGTGCGCCGTTCTTGCCGTGACCGATGCGGCGGCCTGCAATCTGTCCACTGGAACCACCGCGTTCGCAGCCGGTGGTGCATCGCCGGCGCTGGTCGATGACGGTACCCTGAAGCCGCCCTTGCTGGAGGTGGTCAGCCTGACGCGCGGCGTGGACGGGCACGCGTCGTGCGATGCCAGCGGATTGTTGACGCTGGGCCTGGAATGGCCTCGCGGCACGGACTACAAGCTGCGTGAACTCGGGTTCGAGTTTCGCGTGCTCGGCGAGGACGCCCTTGCCATCTTTCCCCGAGAGCCGGTGGCGGGGCGCGTTGAGGGCCGTCGCAGCGAGTTCGTGTTCCTGTGGCGCGATGGACCGCCCTCGGAACAGTCGCCGATCGATCTGCTGGTCGAAGTGCGCGCCATCACGCCCGACAATCGCCGGGGGCCGCCGGCACAGGTACGTATTGCCGCGGCGCCGGGAGGATAGCGGCGCAGCGTCTCGCGTCGTGCGCCACAGATCGCCGATACTGTACGCATGGCCGACAACACCCCCCGTTTGCTGACCGTCGCGGTCACGTCGCGCGCCCTGTTCGATCTGGAGGAAAGCCACGCGCTGTACGAGCGCGAGGGCGTACAGGCCTATTCCGACTACCAGCGCACGCACGAAGACGATGTGCTGGCGCCGGGCATCGCCTATCCCGTCGTGCGCAAGCTGCTGGCGCTCAACGTGGGGGCGCCTCCGGAAGCGCCGCGCGTCGAAGTGATCCTGCTCTCGCGCAACTCGGCCGATACCGGCCTGCGCATCTTCAACTCCATCCAGCACTACGGCCTGGGGATCGTGCGTGCCACGTTCACGGCCGGCGAGCCAACCTGGCCCTACGTCAAACCGTTCGGCACCGACCTGTTCCTGTCGGCCAACCCGGAATCAGTGCGGCGCTCACTGGAGCACGGCATCGCGGCGGCGACCATCCTGCCGGCAGGCGCACCGCAGCAGCGGCACGAGCACCAGTTGCGCATCGCATTCGATGGCGACGCGGTCATCTTCGGCGACGAGAGCGAGCGCATTTCCCGCGAACAGGGCGTGGAGGCATTCGGCCGGCACGAGCAACAGCGTGCACGCGAGCCCTTGTCGGGCGGCCCGTTCCGCAACTTCCTGTCGGCTTTGCACCAGTTGCAGCAGGTCTTCCCGCCCGATGAGCGTTCGCCTATCCGCACCGCCCTGGTCACCGCGCGTTCCGCGCCGGCGCACGAGCGGGTGATCCGCACGCTGCGCGAATGGGGCGTGCGTCTGGACGAGGCGCTCTTCCTCGGCGGCCGCCACAAGGGGCCGTTCCTGGAAGCCTTCGGCGCCGACATCTTCTTCGACGACTCGCAACACAACATCGACAGCGCACGCCACCATGTGGCCGCAGGTCATGTTCCGCACGGGGTGGCGAACCCGTAGGGCGTGCGCTGGCCCGCCTTACAGCGGCAGGCGGATGTCGGTCAGACGCCAGCGCAGGCCCTGGCGCGTGAAGACGAACACCACCGGGTCGCCATCATCGTCGTGCACGGTGGCAGTGAAACGGGACAACGACGCGTAGCGGTGGCTGGCCTGCCTGAGTGGATCTGCCGGCGTCGGCGGGGCGTAGGTGTCGCCGCCCACGGTGTCGCCGACGGCGCGTTTCCATGTGGCGCGGCCTTCCAGGATCGCGGCGATGCCCATCGGCGTGACCATCGTGTCCACCCCGCGCCCCAGCACGCTGTTGGCGATCGAGAGTGCCGCGGCACCAAACAGGTTGCCGCTGAGTTCCGGCCCGGCCCGCCGCGCGAGCGAGTCCTCCACCTGCGCGCGCAGGTTCACCCGCAACGAAGCGAAATCGACATGCTTCTGCAGTTTGCCGGTGTCCTGCTCCGCCAGCGCCGTACGGATGCCGTGGATGGCCAGGTAGGGACCGGCGGCCACATAGCCCGCCAACCCGAGCAGGAGGGCGACCAGCACTCCGATCACGAGCCACTTCTTCATCGGCAAACCTCCGGGTCAGAACTCCAGGTCCAGCGCAGCGCACAGGTAGTCGACGAACGGGCCAAGCGCCTTGAGATCGGCCGCCACGGTCTGGCGCAGCTTCGGACCGGTCATGGTGGCATCGTCCAGCGATCTCCAGAATACGAAATTGCGGTGTTTCAGGTCTTCGATGAACTCGAAATCGGCGGGAAACCCCCGCGGCGGACGCACCAGCTTTTCGCTCTCTTCGAACTCGAAGCGCCGCCGGAAGGGCACGTCGTGCGCCGCCTTCTTCCAACTGCCCGGGTTGTCCAGGATGAACTGCCGCACCCGCCGCTGCGTGTCCGGCTCGGGATGCCAGAGTCCGGCACCGACGAAACACTCGCCAGGCTGCAGGTGCAGGTAGAACGAGGGCGCAGGCAACTGCTTGTGGCGCTCGTGGAACAGGCGCGCGCCCTGCCAGGACTTGTACGGTGACTTGTCGTTGGAGAAACGCGCGTCACGGTAGATGCGGAACAGCGACCCGCCCACGGTCTTCGGATCCGAGCGGAAATGCAGGCTTACCGCTGCGAGGTCGGGTTGGAGATCGGTCAGCAAACGGAGGAACGGCTGCCGGACATGACCCTCGTACTGCGTCTTGTGATCGTTGAACCAGGTCTTGTCGTTGTGGCGGGCCAGCCCGCGCAGGAACTTGAAGCTGGCATCGGAGAAGTAGGTGGCCATGGCTGCCATTCTAGACAAGCCGGCGTCATCAGGCCGACAAGGCTGCCCTCGATGTCGACCTCGCACTAGAGACCGGCCTGCACGTCCTCGCGCCACTGCTGGATCTTGTCCAGCAGGGCCAGTCGTTCCGCATCGGCGGCGTGCGCCGCCCGCAGGCCCGCAAGTTCGGCATCGAAGCTGGTGAAGCTGTATTCGGACATGCCGCTGTCGGTCGCGAGGCGCTGCCGGCGGTAGTCGTCCCAGCGCTGGCGTTCGACCGGAGAAAGCGAGCCGGGCCAGTTGCGTGCGCGATAGCGGAACAACAGTTCAGGCAGGCGGGCATCGCGGAAGCCGAAATCGCGCTGGCCCAGCAGCGCGGGCGGCGTGGTCCGGACCTCGGTGAAGCGGCGTTTGTCCGCGTCCGCCAGGAAGCCATCGTAAAGCGAGGCATCCACGTCCCCGGGAGTGAACTCCCGCTCGCCGGCGAACACCTGCCGCACCTTCTCCGCAAGCGTCGGGCCGGCCTCGCGAAGGACCTCTGCGTGGCGCTCGCAGCGTGCGGGATCGATGCCCAGCCGGTCCATGTCGGCAGGACGCAGATGCGACCAGGCGACCAGCGCCGGTGCACGGTTCAGATGGACTTCCTTCAGCGGGATCCGCTGCTCGCCCTCCGGCAGATCGGAGGCCGGGGTGTAAAGACGATCGGCGATCTCGTCGGGCGCCATGGACAGCAGCGCGGTCGGATCGCTTTCCAAGTCGAACACCACCACGCGATTGTCGATACGCGGATGCCGTGTCAATGGCAGCACCGGCGCGGCACAGAGGCGGCTGGCGGGGTAGCGCTGCGAGACATGCAGTACCGGCTGCATGGCCGTCACGTCCAGCAGGCGCGCGGCGAAGCGCTTGTCGCGCAGTTGCAATGCGTAGTCCCACAGGCGGGGTTGGGCCTGCCGCATCAGCCGGGCCAGGCCGATGGTGGCGTAGACATCCGACAGGGCCTCGTGCGCATCGCCTTCGCGGACGCGGTTGGCCAGCGCCAGGTGTTCCAGCTTGAACGACGTTGCGCCATCGTCCCGCTTCGGCCACACGATGCCGTCCGGCCGTAGCGCATGCATCAGCCGCATCACGTCCAGCAAGTCCCAGCGCGAGTTGCCGCCACGCCATTCGCGCTCGTAGGGCTCATGGAAATTGCGGAACAGGCCGTGACGCACGAACTCGTCATCGAAGCGCAGGCTGTTGTAGCCCAGCGTGCAGGTTTCCGGCCGGCCCATCTCGTCGGCAATGCGGGCGAAGGCCTCGGCTTCGTTGACGCCATCGCGCAGCGCCTGCTGCGGCGTGATGCCGGTGATCAGCGTGGCGATGGGCGAAGGCAGCAAGTCATCCGCCGGCCGTACGAAGAAGCTGACCGGCTCCTCCATCAACTCCAGCGCAGGCGTGGTGCGCACGGCTGCGACCTGCGCGATCCGGCTGCGGCGGGGATCCGCACCGAAGGTCTCCAGATCATAGAACAGGAAGCTGGCGCTCACCCGGCCGTCTCCTCCAGCACCGGCAAGCGCGCCAGTACATCGGCGTCCACCGCTGCCCAGTCGATCCCATCGAGGGCTTCACGTCCAGCGGTATGCCGTACCAGCAGGTCGCGCTGCACGTGGCTGCGGTGCTGCGCCACCGCATACGGGATGCGCATGAAGCTGACCATCGTGTAGTGCGGCACGAAGCGGTCCGGGTGGCGTTGCTGCAGCGACAGCTCCAGTTCCCGCTGCAACAGATAGCCAGTGTCGTCCACCTTGTCGCGCATTTCCACGTAGTTCTCCAGCGCCATTTCCTGGATGGCGAGCGCGTTTGGCTTGCGCTCGGCTTCGAAGGCGGCGAAAGCCTTCGCGAGGTCTTGCGTGGATTGCAGGTGGTGGGCGAGGGCGACGCAATCCTCGAAAGCGCAGTTCATCCCCTGACCGTGGAACGGCACCATGGCGTGGGCGGCGTCGCCCAACAGCACGGCCTGGCCCCGCAGGTGCCAGCGTTCGAGATACAGCGTGGCGAGCAGGCCGGTGGGGTTGGCGTCCCAGTCCTGCTCCAGTCGCGGGATCAGCGGCACCGCATCGGCGAAATCACGCAGGAACAGGGCCTTCGCTTCCGCACCGCTGCGCACGCTGTCGAAGCCCGGATCGCCTTCGTTGGGCAGGAACAGCGTCACCGTGAACGTGCGCTCGTCGTTGGGCAACGCGATGCACATGTAGTGGCCGCGCGGCCAGATATGCAGGGCATTCGGCTCCATGATGAAGCTGCCGTCGGCGGCGGGGGGAATTTCCAGTTCCTTGTAGGAGTGGTCGAGGAACTCGGTGCGTTCGCCGAGATCCTCCCGTCGCTGCATGGCGCCACGCAAGGATGAGCCGGCACCGTCGGCACCGATCAGGGCGGTGAACCCGACAGGATGGACGCCACCATCCCGCTCATCGACGAAGCGGGCGATGCGCGCTTCGAAATCCACGGATTCCAACCGGCGGTTGAACTGGATGACGGCCCCTGCACGTTCGGCCAGGTCCAACAGCGTGATGTTCAGGTCGCCGCGATGGATCGACCAGATGACCTCGGAGTCGTCGCGTCCGTAGCGCTGCAACTGCAGCCGTCCGTCGAGGGCATGCACCATGCGCCCGCGCATCATCACCGCCTGCCGCATTACCGCATCGTCCGCATCCGCCATCCGCAGCGCATGGCGGCCACGTTCGGTCAGTGCCAGGTTGATCGAGCGTCCACCGGCATAGCCCTGCACACGCGGGTCGCCGCGCTTCTCGAACACCTCCACGCGCCAGCCGGCGCGCGCCATCAGGGTGGCCAGCAGCGCGCCGGCGAGGCCGGCGCCGATGATGGTGATGTGTCGTTGTGGCTCAATGCCCAAGAGCGTCTCTCCGGATCAGAACCCCCGCCACGTCTCGACTTCCTCGACGAAGCGGTGGACATCCATGTAGCGGTTGTAGAGCGGTGCGGGCGAGATGCGGATCACGTCCGGTTCGCGCCAGTCGCCGACGGTGCCGACGGACAGCAGGTATTCGAACAGTTCGCGGCCCCGCTCGCGGCCACCGATCACCCGCAATGACAGCTGCGCACCGCGCTGGGCGGTGTCGGCCGGCGTGATGATCTGCAGTGCGTCGGACAGCCGTGCCTGGATCAGCGCTTCCAGCAGCCCGGTGATCTTCAGCGACTTGGTCCGGATAGCGTCCATGCCGCCGGCCTTCTCGAACAGTTCCAGCGATGCGCGCAGCGGCGCGAGCCCAAGGATCGGCGGGTTGCTGAGCTGCCAGCCCTCGGCACCGGGCGTGGGCACGAAGGCCGGCCCCATGCGGAAACGTGTCTCCTTCTCGTGGCCCCACCAGCCGGCGAAGCGAGGACGGTCGGTATGCGCATGCCGTGCATGCACGAAGCAGCCCGCCACCGCGCCGGGACCGGAGTTGAGGTACTTGTAGTGGCACCACACGGCGAAATCGACACCGCTGTCGTGGAGCTGCAACGGCAGGTTGCCGACCGCGTGCGCCAGGTCGACGCCGACGACGGCGCCCTGCGCATGGCCCAGGCGTGCGATCTCGGCCAGGTCGAACGCCTGGCCGGTGCGGTACTGGATGCCCGGCCACAGCACCAGCGCCAGGCGTGGGCCGTGTTCGGCAATGGCGCGCTCGATGGCCGCCATCGACAGCGTGCCATCGGGCAGGTCCGGCTCCACTTCGATCAGATCGGTCGCTGGGTCGAATCCATGGAAGCGCACCTGCGATTCCATCGCATGCCGGTCGGACGGGAATGCGCCGGCCTCCATCAGAATCGCAGGGCGCTCCGCGGTGGGGCGGTAGAAACTGACCATCATCAGGTGCAGGTTGGCGGTCAGCGTGTTCATCGCCACCACCTCCGCCGGTTCCGCGCCGACCAGGCGCGCCAGCGGTTCGCGCACCAGTTCGTGGTACGTCATCCATTGCGCATTGCCGGTGAAGTGGCCTTCGACGGCTTCGTTGGCCCACTTGTCCAGCACCTCGTTGATGTAGGTGCGCGCGGCCTTCGGCTGCAGGCCGAGCGAGTTGCCGCAGAAGTAGACCTGGTCGTTGTGCTTGTGGCGCGGGATCAGGAAGTCGTTGCGCAGCGCACGCAGCGGGTCGGCGGCGTCGAGGGCGATGATGTGGGTGCGGGACAGCGGGTCGGTCATCGGGCTGGAGATGGTCGGTAGGTTGTAGGAGCGACGTGAGTCGCGACCGTGGAGTGTCGGTAGAGATGACGCTGGATGGGCTGGTTTCCCACGAAAATACCGAGGGTCCTCGCAAGATCGTGCCGTGCGGTCGCGACTGACGTCGCTCCTACAGGGAGCACCCTCACAGGAACCTCGCGGCCGGCAAGCCCAGCCATTCCAGCGCGGTGCCGTGATACAGGCGCGCCTGCTGCACCTCGTCCAGGCCCAGCGCGGCGATGCCGGCGCCGGGTTCCTGTTCGCCCAGCGGGAACGGGTAGTCGGTGCCCAGCATCACGCGCTCGTGGCCGACCGTGTCAAGCAGGTAATGCAGCGCGCGTGGATCGGCGACCCAGGAATCGAAGTAGACCCGGTCAAGGTATTCGCGCGGATTGCGATGGTTGTCGGTGGCCACCAGGTCGGGCCGCATGTTGAAGCCGTGCTCGATGCGGCCGATGGTGTAAGGGAAGCTGCCGCCCCCGTGGGCGAAACAGACCTTCAGTCCGGGTAGCCGTTCGAGCACGCCGCCGAAGATCAGGCAACAGGCCGCGCGCGATTGTTCGGCCGGCATGCCGACCAGCCAGGGTAGCCAGTACTTCGGCATCGACGCGGCACCCATCATGTCCCAGGGGTGCACGAGGATTGCCGCGCCCAGTTCGCTGGCCGCCTGGAAGAACTCGAACAGTTCCGGTGCGTCGAGGTTCCAGTCGTTGACATGGCTGCCGATCTGCACGCCCTGCAGGCCCAACTGGTCCATGCAGCGCTCCAGTTCCTGCACCGCCAGTCGCGGCGACTGCATCGGCACCGTGCCGATGCCCGCATAGTGGCGCGGATAGTCGCGGCAGGCGGCGGCCGTATGGTCGTTGAGCGCCTGGTGCAGTTCCAGCGCGTGGTGCGCCTTGGCCCAGTAGCTGAACATCACGGGCACGGTGCTTATGACCTGCACCTGCACGCCGAATTTGGCGTAGTCGGCGATGCGTTCCTCCGGATCCCAGGTCTTGGGCCAGATCTCGCGGAAGAACTTGCCGTCCTTGTAGATGCGATGGCGGCCGTCGTCGCCATGGTGGATCACCGGGAAGCGCAGGTCACCGTATTTGGCCGCCAGGTCGGGCCAGTCGCGGGGCAGGAAGTGCGCATGGGTGTCGATCTTCAGCATCATGGGATTGTAGGGGCTGCCTGCAGGGGATTCGCGCTGCAGTGCCGCGATGGAAGGCTTGCGTGCAGAGCAGCGGAGCTCATCGTTCCAGCGCGTCCGAGACGCGCTCGCATGCCGCGATCAGGTCGTTGACCAGGCGCCGGTCCACCTCCACGTGGCCTTCGTACTCGGCGAGGTTGCGCAGATCGTGCGCTTTGGCCAGCACGCGCCACACCTCGGGGCCGAGCCCCAGGGTATGCGGTAGCACCTGGAACACGATGTACCGGTGGCGCGCGCGGAAGCCCTCGCGGCGCAGCGCCGCCAGGCTCAGTGCATGGGCGGCGTTGTAGGCCAGGTCGAAGCGGCTCTCCAGCGACAGCGCATCGTTGTGTGCATCGGCGAGCCGGGCCAGCCCTGAGCGCAGCAGGCCGGCGGTTTCGTTCCTGTCCGCAGGCTCTGCGCTGAGCGGGCCGCTGTGGGTGGCGAGCTTCTCAAGCGGGGAGGTCATCGTCGCTCCCGATCAGCCATTGCCGCGGTTGCTGCAGCACGCGGGTGACGAAGCCGTTGCCGGCGTCGAGGCGGCTGCGCAGTTCGTCGCGCGCGTACACAGTCGGATTGACCTGCCGACCAAGCCGTTCGGCCACCGGATGCAGCGCCAGCATCACCTCGGCGTAGTCAACGTCGTCGGCGATCAGCATCAGGTCGATGTCGCTGCGGACGGTGTCGCTGCCCTTTGCGACCGAACCGTAAAGGAAGGCAGCCTGGATTCGGCCGGCCAGCGGTGCCAGTGCCTCGCGCAGCGGCTCGGCCAGGCCGAAGGTCTTGCGGACGATGGAGACCAGCTCGTCGTGGATCGGGGCAGCGGGGTTGGCGCGATAACGCTTCTGGTTGCCGACATGCTCGACGGTCAGCAATCCGCTGCCGGCCAGCCGGGCCAGTTCGCGCTGGACGGCGCCACTGCCGGCGCCCGTGGCCTGGATCAGTTCGTTGACCGCGTAGCTGCGCCGGGATTCGCCGAACAGGCAGGCCAGCACGCGCTGCTGGGTGGTGGTGAACAGCGCGCTCGACAAGCTGGCCGTCGCGTAGCGTGCCGCCGCTTCACTGACTCTGGGAGGTTTGGAATCATTGTTCATGCCCATATCGGGCACGATAATGCCCGAATTGGGCAAGTGCAAGCTCAGGTGATGTCGGCTTGCGAATCGGCCTGCATCTCATAGCGGCTCGGGCGGGGGTTCAGATGGCCGCAGGCCTTGCAGGTGCGCAGGTCGTCGTTGCGGTAGAACGCCTCGAACACGCGGAAGAAATCCTGCTCGATGTCGTTGAGGTGGAAGTACTCCTCATAGACCTTTGCGTTGCAGCGCTCGCAGAACCACAGCAGGCCGTCGTCCTCGTGCGGCAGGCGCTTGCGTTCGATCACCAGCCCGATCGAGCCCGGCATGCGTTGCGGCGAATGCGGCACGCGCGGCGGCAGCAGGAAGATCTCGCCCGCCCTTATGGGAATGTCGCGGACCGCGCCATCTTCCTGGATACGCAGCACCATCTCGCCTTCCAGCTGGTAGAACCATTCCGGACCCTCGTCGTAGTGGTAGTCGGTGCGCGCGTTCGGGCCGCCGACCACCATGACGATGAAGTCGCCGTCGTAGATCACCTTGTTGCCCACCGGCGGCTTGAGCAGGTGGCGGTTCTCGTCGATCCATGCCTGGAAATTGAGCGGGTTCGGCAGCATCTCAGCGGCGCTCCGGCAGGCGCGCGATGCACTTCAGTTCGATGGCGATCGGCGTGGGCAAGGCGGTGATGCCGAGCGTGGTGCGGCAGGGCGCGGCGGCTGCGTCGGGAAAATGCTCCGCCCAGACTTGGTTGTACACCTTGAAATCGTGCGCCATGTCGGTGAGGTACACGGTCACGTCCACCAGGTCCTCCCAGCGCGCGCCACTGGCTTTCAGGACCGCCCGCACATTGCTGAAGACGGCCCGGCACTGCGCATCGATGTCGTAGCTGATCAGCCGTCCGTCCGCGTCGTGCACGTTGCCGACGATGGCGTTGCTGGACGGATCGCGCGGGCCGATACCGGACAGAAACAGCAGGTCGCCGACACGTCGCGCGTGCGGATAGTGACCCACGGGCTTCGGCGCGCCGCCGGCCTGTACGACCTCACTCATCGCGCTTGCCCTTGGGTGGCACGGCGGCGAGGGCGCGCTGGTACGCGGGCTGCAACTCGTCCGCTGCGGCCACGTCCATGCCCAATTCGCGCACGCGGCCGTCGAACAGGCTGTACACCCAGCCGTGGATGGCGAGCGGCTGGCCGCGGGCCCAAGCGTCCTGTACCACGGTGGTCTGGCACACGTTGAACACCTGTTCGATCACGTTGAGCTCGCACAGGCGGGCATGGCGCAGGGATTCAGTATCCACCTGTTCCAGCAGATCGTTGTGCTTGAGCGCGACATCGGCGACATGGCGCAGCCAATTGTCGGCCAGGCCCACGCGCAGGCCGGTCATGGCGGCGTGCACGCCGCCGCAGCCGTAGTGACCGACCAGCAGGATGTGTTCGACCTTCAGGATGTCGACGGCGAACTGGACGACCGACAGCGCATTGAGGTCGCCGTGGGACATCACGTTGGCGATGTTGCGGTGGACGAAGACCTCGCCCGGATCCAGGCCCAGGATCTGGTTGGCCGGCACGCGCGAATCGGAGCAGCCGATCCACAGGTAACGCGGGGATTGCTGCTGCGACAGCCGTTTGAAGAAGCCGGGATCCTCCTGCTTGATGCGGGCGGCCCAGTCGCGGTTGTTCTGCAACAGTTGTTCGAGTTCGGAAAGGTCGGACATTCGGTTCGGTGATCCTCAGCGCAACGCTATGCAGACGTTCTTGGGTTCAGTGAAGAAACGCATGGCCTCGAGACCGCCTTCGCGGCCCAGGCCGGACGCGCCCGTGCCGCCGAATGGCGTACGCAGGTCGCGGGTCATCCAGGTATTGATCCAGACGATGCCGGCACGCAGTTGCGACGCCAGCCGATGGGCCCGGTCCAGGTCGCGCGTCCACACGGTGGCCGCCAGGCCGTAGTCGCCGGCATTGGCCAGCGCGAGCGCATGGGCCTCGTCCTCGAACGGCTGCAGGGTCACGACCGGGCCGAAGATTTCCTCGCGGTTGGTGGCTGCCTGGGGCCCCAGACTTTCGATGACCGTGGGCGCGATGAACCAGCCGGGCCGCTCCAGCGCATGCCCGCCGAGCAGCACACGGCCGCCCTCGGTTCGCGCCCGCGCGATGCAGACCAGCACTTTGTCGAAGTGCGCCTGCGACACCATCGCGCCGAGGCGCGTGGTGGAGTCGTCCAGCGGCCCCGCCTTCAGTCCCCGCGCGCGCTCGATCAATGCATCGCGGAACTCTTCGTAGATGGCCTGCTGCACCAGCAACCGCGACCCGCACAGGCAGATCTGCCCGGCGTTCTGGAAAGCGGAGCGGAGCAGGGTGTCCAGGTGTGCGCGCCAGTCGCTGTTGGCGAACACCAGCGTGGCGTTCTTGCCGCCCAGTTCCAGCGAGACCTTCTTCAGCAGCGGTCCGGCAAGCCCGGCGATGCGCCGGCCCACCGTGGTACTGCCGGTGAACGACACGGCCTTGATCGTGGGATGCAGCACCAGCGGTTCGCCCACCACCGGACCGCTGCCATGCACGATGTTCAGTACGCCGCGTGGCAGGCCGATCTCCGCGGCGAGTTCGCCGAGCAGGGTGGCGGTGGCCGGAGTGATCTCCGATGGCTTGGCGACCACCGTGTTGCCGGCCGCCAGCGCCGGCGCGATCTTCCACGTGAACAGATAGAGCGGCAGGTTCCACGGCGAGATCGCCGCGACCACGCCCAGCGGCTGCCGCAGCGTGTAGTTCAACCCGGCTTCGCCGTGGTGAGATTCGCTGGCGAACTGCGTGGCCGCATGCGCGAAAAAGCGCAGGTTGGCGATGGCTCGCGGAATCTCGACGTCCCGCGCCAGAGACAGCGGCTTGCCGGTGTCGCGCGATTCGGCGGCGGCGAAGGCGTCGCGTCGTTGTTCCAGCGCGTCGGCCAGCTTCTCCAGCCAGCGCGACCGCTCGCTCGTGGTCAGCGCCGCCCAGGCGGGAAAGGCGGATTCGGCGGCCTGTACGGCCAGCAGCACGTCGTTCTCGCTGCCATCGGCGACTTCCGCATAGACCTCGCCGGACGCCGGTTCGAACACGGGGCGCCAAGCGCTGCCGGGGCGCGGTTCGCCTTCGATGAAGTGGCCGAAGCGGTCCATGCCCATTAGCTTAACCCGGCTGGCAAGCCCCCCGTCCGGCAACCTCAGATCGACTGCATGCGGCCCCCGTCCACCGCCAGGCTGACCCCGGTGATGTAGCCGGCGGCAGGCGAGGCAAGGAAGGCGATGGCGGCGGCGATCTCGCCGGGCTCGGCGAACCTGCCCGCCGGCACCGTGGCGAGCATGGCCGCACTGACAGCGGCCTCGTCCTTGCCCGAGGCCTGCACGCGATCGCGCAGGATCTGCTCCAGCCGCTGCGTGCGCGTGTAGCCGGGCAGCACGTTGTTGACCGTGATGCCATCCGGGGCCAGTTCCCTCGACAGCGTCTTGGCCCAACTGGCGACCGCGCCGCGGATGGTGTTTGACACGCCGAGGTTGGCGATGGGCTCTTTCACTGACGTGGAGATGACGTTGACGATGCGCCCCCAGCCGGCATCGCGCATGCCGAGCAGCGTGGCCTGCACCAACGCCTGGTTGGCGAGCAGGTGGCGCTGGAAGGCGGCGAGGTACGCGTCGGCCGCGGCGTCGATGGCGCGGCCACCGGGCGGCCCGCCGGTGTTATTGACCAGGATATGGACCGGGTTGGCCGCAGCGAGCGCAGCAACGTTGGCCTTGAGTGCCGCAGCGTCGGCGACGTCGAGGGCGATGCTGCCGTGGCGCTGTCCAGCGGTGACGCAAGGCAGTGCAGCGGACACGTCCGCCAGGACATCGGCGCGACGTGCCAGCACGGTGACATTCGCGCCCAGCAGGGCCAGCTCATGGGCCGCTGCGCGGCCGATGCCTTCGGAAGCGCCGCAGACCAGGGCGTGCCGGCCGATGAGGTTGAGGTCCATGCGAGCTCCAAACCAGGAATGGTGCGAGTTTAGCGGTGTGGCAGCGACGTAGTGGGAGCGACGCAAGTCGCGATGCTTTCCCGGTAAACCCGGCGTACTGAAGTGCTCGGTCGCGACCTACGTCGCTCCCGCGCAGTCCTTTCTGCGTTCCAAGCGCTCGATCATCAGGTCGGCGATCGCCATGTTGTCTTCGCCACCCAGCTGCCGCAGCGCGCCAGCGGCACCTTCGACGTTGGCGACAGGATGGTTCTGGCTGAGCTTGAACTTCAGTTCTACCCGTTCGACGGCGAAACGGAACCCGACGATCCCTCGCAACTGGCGGACATGATCGTCGCGGTCGTGCTCGAAGCGCCAATCGTTGCCCACCCGGGCTTCGTTGACCTGGCTGAGCCGATCGACGATCGAGGCCAATCGGGTTGCGTCGTCGGTGGTCTCCAGCACGCCATGAAGGTGCGCCACCGCGTAGTTCCACGTGGGCACGCGTGCGGCTTCCTCCTTGTCCGGATACCAGCCCGGCGACAGATAGGCGTGCGGGCCGTGCACGATCAGCAGGGCAGGGCCTGCATGGCGCGCCTGCGGGTTCGGTCGGGCCCAATGGCCTTCGATGACGATGCGCTCGCCATCGCGCGCGTAGAGCACCGGCAAATGGCTGACGAAAGGGAGCCCGTCGACGACCGTGACCAGCGTGACAAAAGCGTCGTGGGCGACTAGCCGGTCCAGTTCGGTGAGATCGGTTTCAGCGAACGCGCGCGGGGTGTACATGACGCGTGCCTCAGGCGCGGGCGCCCAGCGACTGCACCATCATTGGTCGCAGCAGGTCGTCGCTGTCCGCATGCGGGGGAGATACGTCATGCAGCGAGAAGCCGCGCGCGAGCGCGTCATCTTCGTCCAGACCATCCCAGGCAACGAATTCGGCATCGAACAGCGCGGCGCGCGCGGTGTCCTCGCTGTCGTAGGGCAGGGTATGCCCGTCGCTGTCCAATACCTCGGCCGTGCCCGCCTCCAGCACGTGCAATCGCGCCCAGATCAGCGTGCGGCCCAATGAAGCCAGGTACCAGTGTTCGCTCATGTGGTCGCTCATCCCAGGGCCTCCGCCCACAGCCACAACAGCCCGGCCATGCCCAGCCCGATGAAGATCACGCACAGCGAGATCCGCGCCGGGGTGGCGAGGCCCGACAGCGAGCTGTCGGTGATCTGGCGATAGCCACCGCCCAACAGCCAGCGCAGCGCGACCGGCTTGAGGAAGGCACCTTCGCCCCATTGCGCGCCCAGGGCGGCATGGCGGTCACGGATGTGCACGAGTGTCAGCGGCCAGAAGATCACGAACGCGCAGAACCCGGCGATGGCGATGCCGACGAAGCAGAGAGCGAAGAACAACAGCATCGATCAGAACTCCGCGTTGCCCGGTGCGCGCGGGTAGGCGATGGCGTCGCGGATATTGGACAGTCCGCAGACATACACGACCAGCCGCTCGAAGCCGAGGCCGAAGCCGGCATGCGGCACCGAGCCGTAGCGGCGGAAGTCGCGGTACCACCCATAATGCGCCGGGTCCAGCCCGAACTGCGCCATGCGCATGTCCAGCACGTCCAGGCGCTCCTCGCGCTGGCTGCCGCCGATGATCTCGCCGATGCCGGGCGCCAGCACATCCATCGCAGCGACCGTCTTGCCGTCGTCGTTCAGGCGCATGTAGAACGCCTTGAAGTGCTCGGGGTAGTTGGTCACCACCACCGGGCGGCCGACGTGCTGCTCGGTCAGCCAGCGCTCGTGCTCGGTCTGCAAGTCCAGGCCCCATTCGACCGGGAACTCGAATTTCTGCCCGGACTTCTGCAGCAGCGAGATCGCATCGGTGTAGTCGATGCGTTCGAACGGCGAGTTGACGAAGGCTTCCAGACGGGTCAGCGCGGTCGGTTCGACGCGTTCCGCGATGAAGGCCAGGTCATCGGCGCGTTCGCTGAGCACGGCGCGGAACAGGTACTTCAGGAAGTCCTCGGCCAGTTGCGCGTTGGCGGCCAGGTCGTTGAACGCGACCTCCGGCTCGATCATCCAGAACTCGGCCAGGTGGCGCGTGGTGTTGCTGTTCTCGGCACGGAAGGTCGGGCCGAAGGTGTAGACCTTGCTCATCGCCAGCGCATAGGCCTCGGCGTTGAGCTGGCCGGAGACGGTCAGGAAGGTCTCCTTGCCGAAGAAGTCGCGCGAGAAATCCACCGCGCCTTCCTTGTCGCGCGGCAGGTTGACCAGGTCCAGCGTGGACACGCGGAACATCTGGCCGGCACCTTCGGCGTCGGAGGTGGTGATGATCGGCGTGCTGATCCAGAAGTAGCCATTCTCGTGGAAGAACCGGTGCACCGCCTGCGCCAGCGAATTGCGGATGCGGGTGACCGCGCCGAACAGGTTGGTGCGCGGACGCAGGTGGGCGAACTCGCGCAGGTACTCCAGCGAGTGCTGCTTGGGCTGCATGGGGTAGGTGAGGGGATCTTCCACCCAGCCCACGACCTCGATGGATGAGGCCTGTATCTCGAAGCTCTGGCCCTGGCCCTGCGAGGCGACCAGCGTGCCGGTCGCGACGACCGCGCAGCCGGTGGTCAGATGCTTGATTTCGGATTCGTAGTTGGACAGCGAGTCGGGCGCCACCACCTGGATGGGCGCAAAGCAGGAGCCGTCGCTGACGTTGACGAAGGACAGGCCCGCTTTGGAATCGCGCCGCGTGCGCACCCAGCCACGCACCGTGACTTCGCCACCGGCCGGGAGCTTGCCCGCCAGCGCATGTTCGACGCTCACCACCGTCATGGCTTGAATCCTTCCGTAAACAGACACATTAATGGAACGCGGAGTTTACAAGAGCCGCGCGGCCCACGCTGCGTGGCCACCGCTATAATTCCTCCCCAGTTGTCCCGCAGGAGCACCGCATGGCCATCACCCTCACCCCGGTTGCGCTCGAACGCGTGCAGCGTTTCGTCGAACAGACCCCGGGTACGCTGGGCCTGCGTTTCGGAGTGACCCGCACCGGCTGTTCCGGCTGGGGCCATGTGGCCGATCTGGCCCGCGACCAGCGCGAAGGGGACACGGTCTTCGAGTTCCAGGGCGTGCGGATCTATGTGGATGCCGACAGCCTGGTGCTGGTGGATGGCACCGAGATCGATTTCGCGAAGCAGGGCCTGAGCGAGACCTTCCTGTTCAACAATCCCAATGCGGCGGCCGAATGCGGCTGCGGCGAGAGCTTCACCACCACGGCCGACGCAGCCTGAGCGCACAGGGTGGGGGATGCAGCCCCGCCGCCGGCATGAATCGCCCGGCTTGCCCCTAAGTCACTGACCTGACATAATTTCCGGCTCCCGATGGCCTGCTGGCCGCGGGTCCTTGCCCCACCGCACCCCGCCGGCATCCGCGCGGAGTGGTCGGGGGGCTGTCCTGCCCAGTGCGCATTCCGCGTGCCGGGCCCACATCCGAAAGGTAAAAACGATGCGTCACTATGAAGTCGTGTTCCTGGTCCACCCGGACCAGAGCGAGCAGGTGCCTGCCATGATCGAGCGCTACAAGTCGCTGATCGAGACGGGCAACGGCAAGATCCACCGTCTGGAAGACTGGGGCCGCCGCCAGCTGGCCTACCCGATCCAGAACCTGGTGAAGGCCCACTACGTGCTGCTCAACATTGAGGCCGACCAGGCCGTCCTGAATGAACTGGTCGAGAGCTTCCGTTTCAACGATGCGGTGCTGCGCAACCTGGTCATCAAGCGCGATGGCCCGGATACCGAGCAGTCCCTGATCATGAAGAACAAGGACGAGAAGGGCGACAAGCCCGAGCGTGGCGAGCGTCGTCGCCGTGACGACGACGAGGGCGAGGCCAGCACCGAGGCTTCGACCGATTCCGACACTGCCGAAGCCGCCTGAGGATCCTACCCATGTCCAAGTTCTTCCGCCGCCGCAAGTTCTGCAAGTTCACCGCCGAAGGCGTGAAAGAGATCGACTACAAGGATCTCAACACCCTGCGCCAGTACCTGACCGAGAACGGCAAGATCGTGCCGAGCCGCGTCACCGGCACCAAGTCGCGCTACCAGCGCCAATTGTCCACCGCGGTCAAGCGTGCCCGTTTCCTGGCGCTGATCCCGTACACGGACAACCACGACGTGTGATCCAGGACCTCCCCGTGCGGGGAGGTTCTTCTTCCTACTGTCATTCGGACAGCCAATCGCTGCAGGCCATGCCTGCTAACGAATACGGAGCAATACGATGGAACTGATTCTTCTGCAGAAAGTGACCAACCTGGGCATCCTGGGCGACAAGGTCAACGTGAAGCCGGGCTACGGCCGCAACTACCTGGTGCCGCAGGGCAAGGCAGTGCCGGCCACCGCCGCCAACGTCGCCGAGTTCGAGGCCAAGCGCGCCGAGTACGAAGCCAAGGCCAAGGCCGTGCACGACGACGCCGAAGCCCGCGCCGCCAAGCTGGAAGGTGCGAGCGTCACGATCACCGCCAATGCCGCGACCGAAGGCAAGCTGTTCGGTTCGGTCGGTCCGCGCGACATCGCCGATGCGTTCACCGCTGCCGGCCTGCCGCTCGAGAAGAGCGAAGTCATCATGGGCGAAGGCGCGCTGCGCAACATCGGCGAGTACGAAATCGCCGTGAAGCTGCACGCCGACGTGCAGACGACCGTCAAGGTCGTGGTGCAGGCGGAAGCCTGATCCAGCAAGCGCATCATCCGTGATGCCGACAGACGGGCGCCGAAAGGCGCCCGTTCTGTTTCCGCCGTCGGTGCATGCCGACAGGTGGCCCGCGCCGTCGCAGCGGGTGAGACGACAAAAGATCAGCCTGCAGGCACTTATCCACAGGTTGTTCCGTCGCGTGCCCACAGGCCGGGCTCCTACGATGTCTGGTCCGGCCCCATTCCGACCTGGTTGTACTGTCCATGCCCGCACGTACCGGCTTCCGCACCGACCCGCACGACTCGCGCATCGAACAGCTGCGCGTTCCGCCGAACTCCATCGAGGCGGAACAGGCGGTGCTGGGCGGCCTGATGCTGGCGCCGGAAGCGTACGACCGCATCAACGACAAGCTCACTTCGAATGACTTCTACCGTCGCGACCATCAGCTGATCTATCGCGCTATCAGCGAACTCGCGGAACGGAACCGTCCGTTCGATGCGGTGACGCTGGGAGAGTGGTTCGAGTCGCAGGGGCACATGGAACTGGTCGCTGGCGGCGCCTACCTGGTGGAACTGGCCAGCACTACGCCTTCGGCGGCGAACATCACGGCTTATGCGGAGATCGTGCGCGACAAGGCGGTGATGCGCCAGCTCATCGAAGTCGGCACCGAGATCGTCAACGACGCGTTCCAGCCGGAGGGCAAGGAAAGCGACGAGATGCTGGCGGTCGCCGAACAGAAAGTGTTCGCGATCGCGGAGCAGGGCGCACGCGGACGCACCGACTTCGTGGCGATGAACGATGCGTTGAAGGATGCGTTCGAAGTCCTGCGCGTACGTTCGGAAAGCGGCGGCACGGTCACCGGCCTGCCGACCGGCTACACCGAGTTCGACATGATGACCGCGGGCCTGCAGCCCACAGACCTGGTGATCCTGGCGGCGCGTCCGGCGATGGGCAAGACCACGTTCGCGCTGAACATCGCCGAGTACGCGGCCATCAAGTCGAAGAAGGCCGTTGCGGTGTTCTCGATGGAAATGTCGGCCGGGCAGCTGGCGATGCGACTGATCTCTTCGGTCGGCCGCATCAATGCCACGCGACTGCGCACCGGTTCGCTGGAGGATGAGGACTGGAGCCGCGTCACCAGCGCCATCCGCATCCTCAAGGACCAGGCCAAGGTCTTCATCGACGATACGCCCGGACTCTCGCCGGACGTGTTGCGCTCGAAGGCGCGCCGGTTGAAGCGGGAACACGACCTGGGCCTGATCGTCATCGACTACCTGCAGCTGATGTCCGTGCCGGGCAACAGCGAGAACCGCGCCACCGAGATTTCCGAGATCTCGCGGTCCCTGAAAGGATTGGCAAAGGAACTCAATGTGCCGGTGCTCGCGCTGTCGCAGCTCAATCGTTCGCTGGAAACGCGTACCGACAAGCGTCCGGTGATGGCGGACCTGCGCGAATCGGGCGCCATCGAGCAGGACGCCGACATGATCGTCTTCATCTACCGCGACGATTACTACAACAAGGAAACGTCGCCGGACAAAGGCCTGGCCGAAATCATCATCGGCAAGCAGCGTTCGGGCCCGACCGGTTCGTGCAAGCTGCGCTTCTTCGGCGAATACACACGCTTCGATAACCTGAGCCACGACAGCATCGGCGCATTCGAGTGATCGCGTCGATATTCACGTCGGTGTGTGCCGCGTAGTACGCTGCATCCGGCAGGACCGGTCCACGGGGGAGCCGACATCAGGCATTGACGGGCGCTGCGGGGCGTCCGGACGAGATGCCCGGTACGGTGGTGGTCCGGATCACGAATGACCAGCAGATGGTCCGCCGCAGCGGCGATGGTTCTGGCGGGAGCCGATCTGCCAGCGAACACATCCAGGGGAATCCAGTGGCCAGTGCGTCGGGCGCGGGCAAAAGCAGGCGATGGCGTGGCTGGCGGGCAGCATGGGTCGGTCTGGTGTTGCTCATGCTCGTACAGACGGCGTCCGCGCTCGAGATCCATCGCCAGCTGTCTCAATTCCATCACACGGCCTGGAGCGTCAAGGACGGTGCGCCGGGTCAGATCACCGCGCTTGCGCAGACAGCGGACGGCTACCTCTGGCTGGCCACCCAGATCGGCCTGTATCGCTTCGACGGCGTGCAGTTCGAGCGCTACGAACCGCCGGCGGGCGAGGCGCTGCCCGCGACCAGTGTTTCGGCCCTGCATGCATCTCCAGAAGGCGGGCTCTGGGTGGGGTTCCGCTACGGCGCCGTCAGCCACATCCATCGTGGCGCGCTGACTCACTACGGTGAGGCACAAGGCCTGCCCAGTGGCACCGTCTTCGGTTTCGCGCGCGATGCCGATGGCCGGCTGTGGGCAGCCACCTTCACCGGGCTGGTCTATCTGGAACGGGGACGATGGCACGCGCTGGGGCCGGCATGGAAATTCCCCGGCCGGCAGGCGCGCACCGTTTTCAACGATGCGTCCGGCACGCTGTGGGTGGCGAGCGAGCAAGGCGTTGCCTTCCTGCCACGCGGAGCCCGGGCCTTCCAGCGCGTGCATGCAAAGGTTGGCCGGATCAGCCAGTTTTCGCAGGCGCCGGACGGCGGCATCTGGATTGCCGAGGCGGATCGCGCGGTACGCGCTTTGCCCTTGCCGGATACTGCGGCGTCGACCGCTGCGCTCCCACTGCCATCGGCCGGCCTGTTGTTCGATCGCGACGGCGCGTTGTGGGCCACCACGCTGGGTGACGGCGTCTACCGGCTGGCCGGCGAAGGGCGGCCGCACTTCGAGAGCTATCGCCAGCGCGATGGCCTGAGCTCGGACTACGCATTGCCGCTGCTGGAGGATCGCGAAGGCACGATCTGGTTGGGCAGCAGTCGCGGGCTGGACCGCTTCCGCCATGCCAATGTTGTGCTCGCCCGCCTGCCGGATGGCGCGCACGACTTCGCCATCGTCGCCGGTGAGGGAGCGTCCGTGCTGGCGGGAAGTCGCAACCGGCCCCTGTTGCGCTTGCGGGATGGCATGCTCGAGACGCTGCCCCTGCCTCCCCCGCTGACCGCCGCGTACAGGGACGACGAAGGCGTGGTCTGGCTGGGCGGCCCCAAAGGACTTTGGACATTGCGTGACGACACGCTGGCGCCGGCGGCGCCACTGCCGGTCAGGGCGTACTCGGGTGTGCAGGCGATCGCGCGCACGACCGACGGCACGCTGTGGGTGTCGTTGAACACACCAGGCATCCATCGTCTGCGTGACGGCCACTGGACCCATTTGCAGGAACTTGCGGGCACGCGCGACGGTTCGTCGCCGCTGAGCCTGCTTGCCGACCGGGAAGGGCAGTTGTGGATGGGCTTCGCGCACAATCGCATCGCGCGGATGCGGGAGGGCAGCCTGCAGGTATTCGGTCCGTCCAGGGGGCTGGATGTGGGCAACGTGAGCGCGCTGCATGAGGGGCGTGCCGCTATCTGGATCGGGGGCGAGCAGGGTCTCGCGCGCCTGCGCGGTGACCGCATCCAGAGCCTGCATGCGCAAGCGGACAGCCCGTTCCGCGGTATTTCCGGCATCGTGGAGACAGCGGAGGGTGATCTCTGGCTCAACGGCGCGCGCGGCATCGTGCGGGTCCCGGCCAACGCCATCGAGGCGGTGCTCGAGGGTGCGCCTCAGGCTGCGTACGATCTCTTCGACTTCCTCGATGGACTGCCCGGCGTCCCCGCGCAGTTCCGGCCCATCCCGACCGCACTGCAGGCCGGCGATGGAAAACTCTGGTTCGCCACCACCAGCGGCGTGGTGTCGATCGATCCGAAGGCGATCAAGCGCAATCCATTGCCACCGCCGGTGGTGGTCCGCTCGCTGTCCGTCGACGGCCGGATGCATCGCCTCGAAGGCGCATCACTGTCGTTGCCTGCCGGCGCGCGCAATCTGCAGATCGGCTACACCGCGTTGAGTCTGGCCATCCCCGAACGGGTCCGGTTTCGCTACCGGCTCGAAGGCTATGAGCAGGAATGGCAAGAAGCCGGCACGCGTCGCGTGGCCTACTACAACAATCCCGGGCCGGGGCACTATGTTTTTCGCGTGCTTGCCGCCAACAACGATGGCGTGTGGAACGAGGAGGGCGCCAGCATCGCCTTCTCGATAGCGCCGCGCTACTACCAGACGCCTTGGTTCGCCTTGCTGTGCCTCGCCCTGGTCGCAGGACTGCTGTGGGTCGCCTACCTGATGCGTCTTCGGAGCGTATCCCGGCAGATCCATGACCGCCTGCAGGAGCGCCACCGGGAACGCGAGCGTATCGCCCGCGAGTTGCACGACACCCTGCTGCAGAGCGTGCAGGGGCTGATCTTGCGCTTCCATGCGGTGGCGGGATCGCTGGGGGCGAGCGCGCCGGGGCGCCAGGCCCTCGAGTCGGTGCTGGAGCGCGCCGACGACGTGCTGGTAGAGGCGCGCGACCGCGTGCTCGATCTGCGTGCGAGCCACCATGCGGGCGGCCTGTCGGATGTCTTTATCCGGATGGCGGCCGACCTGGCCAGCGATACGGATGTTTCCTGCCGGGTGACGATGGAAGGACAAGACGCGCAGCTGGATCCGATCGTGCAGGACGAACTGGTGCAGATCGGGCGCGAAGCGCTGCTCAATGCGTTCCGCCATGCCTACGCGGAGCGCATCGAGGTAGTGATCGAACAGGCAACGGATGGAGTGCGCGTCCGCTTCATCGATGACGGCCGTGGCATCGAGCCCGATGTGCTGGCGAGCGGAGGCCGGCACGGGCACTGGGGGCTGGCCGGCATGCGCGAACGCGCAGAGCGGCTGGGCGCGACGCTGGATATCGTGTCTCTGCCGACGGGAGGCACCTGCGTGGAGGTCCGAGTGCCGGCAGCCCTTGCGTACCGCGCGCGCTCCCGCAGGTGGCAACGCTGGCTGCGCTGGCGTCGTGATGCGAAGGATGGCCACTGAGGCAGAAGGCACCCGCGTCCGCACCGCTACAATCCCCCCATGCCTGGACCTGACCACATCGAGGAAATGGACTTCGCGGCCTCGTTCCGGCCCGAGGCGAACGACCGTCCCACGCGTATCCGCGTGGACCTGGGCGCGTTGAGCCACAACCTCCATGCATTGCAGGCGCACGCGGGCGTGCCGGTGATGGGTATCGTCAAGGCCAATGCCTATGGGCACGGGCTGGTGCCGGTCGCGCGGCACCTGCAGGCCCAGGGCATCGGGCAACTGGGCGTGGCGCTGGTGGAGGAGGGCATCGCCCTGCGGCGCGCGGGCGTGACGGTACCCATCCTGGTGCTGGGCGGCATCCATGCGCCGCAGGTCAGCCAGTTCCTGGCATGCGATCTTGAAGTGACCGTATCTTCGATCGCCAAACTGCGGCAGGTTGAACTGGCGGCGGAATCGCTGGGACGCCACGCGGTGATCCATCTGAAGGTGGACACCGGGATGGAGCGCATCGGCGTGCACAGCGAGAATGCCGGGCCATTGATCGAAGCGGCACTGGCTTCACGCTGGTGCACCGTGAAGGGCGTTTATTCCCATCTTGCATGTTCGGATGACCCGGCCTCGCCGATGACGCTGGAACAACTGGCGCGCTTTCTGGACGCCTGCCGGCATTTCGAGCGCATCGGTGCGCCGATGCCGATCCGCCACCTGGCCAACTCGGGTGGCGTGCTGCATTTCCCCGAAACCCGCCTGGACATGGTGCGCCCCGGCATCGCGCTGTACGGCGTGATGCCTGATCCCGCCTCGCGCCCGACCGTGGCGTTGAAGCCCGCGCTGTCGCTGGTTTCGAAGGTGGTCTATTTCAAGGTGGTCGGCGCTGGACGCACGGTCAGTTATGGCGCCACCTGGACGGCGCCGACCGATACCCGCATCGTCACCGTGCCGATCGGCTACGGCGACGGCTATCCGCGTTCGCTGTCATCGCGTGGCGAAGTGCTGGTGCGGGGCGCGCGCCACCCCATTGTCGGGCGTGTGTGCATGGATCAGTTCATGGTCGACCTCGGTCCGGGTGGCAGCGCCTACAACGAGGACGAAGTGGTGCTGATCGGCCGCCAGGGCGGCGATGGCATTACCTGCGAAGCCGTGGCGCTTGCAGCGGGCACCATCCCGTACGAGATCCTGACCGGGCTCAATGCCCGCATCCCGCGCGAATACGTCGGTGCCGCATCCGGCTCGGCGTCCGCGACGTAAGCAAGCGCACCGTCCCATCGAATTTTCCGCATGCCGACCGCCCTCGTCTGGTTCCGCCACGATCTGCGCCTGGACGACAATCCAGCATTGCGGGCCGCGCTGGAGCAGGGGTTCACGCCCGTTCCGGTGTATCTCCATGCGCCGGACGAGGAGGGCGAGTGGAGGCCAGGCGAAGCGTCCAACGCCTGGCTGCATCGCTCGCTGGCCGCGCTGGATGCCGACCTCCAGCGCCGCGGATCGCGTCTGCTGCGGCGGCGTGGTCCAAGCGCGGCATCGTTCGACGCGCTGCTCGACGAGACCGGCGCGCAGGCCGTGTTCTGGAACCGCAAGTACGAACCGGCCACCCAGCCGCGCGATGCGGCACTGAAAAAGACGTTGCGCGAACGCGGCGTGCAGGTCGAGAGCTTCAAGGGCGTGCTGCTGTTCGAACCGTGGGACCTCGCCACGCAACAGGGCACGCCCTACAAGGTCTTCACCCCGTTCTGGCGCGCGGCCCTGTCGCAGTGGCGGGTCCCCGAACCGTCGACGGCGCCGGCGCTCCTGCCGCCCGTCGACGCCACGCTCCGGAGCGAGCCGCTGGATGCTTGGAAACTCGCGCCGTCGCCCGGCTGGGATGCAGGCTTCTGGGGCGCGTGGACGCCGGGTGAGGCAGGCGCGCGCGAAGCACTCGAGATCTTCATCGACGGTGCACTCAATGGCTACCGCAGCGACCGCGACCGCCCGGACCG
Organism: Pseudoxanthomonas sp. 3HH-4; assembly: GCF_006716465.1. Classification (GTDB taxonomy): domain Bacteria; phylum Pseudomonadota; class Gammaproteobacteria; order Xanthomonadales; family Xanthomonadaceae; genus Pseudoxanthomonas_A. Next base: position 385,195 of record NZ_VFPB01000004.1, read on the forward strand.
CACCGGTACCTCGCGCCTGTCCCCACACCTTCACTTCGGGGAGATCGCACCGTGGCGCATCGTGACGGAACTGGAGCGCGTGCGCACGGCCGCCAACAGCGCCGACATGGAAGGCTACATCCGCGAGCTGGGCTGGCGCGAGTTCGCTTACCACCTGCTGCACCACTTCCCGCAGACCACCACACAGAACCTCAATCCCCGCTTCGAACACTTCGACTGGGCGAAGGTCGATCCCGCAGCCCTCGACGCCTGGCAACACGGCCGCACGGGCGTGCCCATCATCGACGCCGGCCTGCGCGAACTCTGGGCCACGGGCTACATGCACAACCGCGTGCGCATGGTCGTGGCCAGCTACCTGACCAAGCACCTGCGCTACCACTGGCTGCACGGCGCACGCTGGTTCTGGGACACGCTGGTGGACGCCGATCTCGCCAGCAACACGCTAGGCTGGCAATGGACCGCGGGCACGGGCGCCGATGCCGCTCCGTACTTTCGCGTCTTCAATCCAGTCACGCAGGCGGAGAAGTTCGATCCCAAAGGCAGCTATATCGCGCGATGGGTGCCGGAACTGGCAGAGGTGCCGGTGCCGTTGCGCTTTTCACCGTGGCAGAGGCCGGAGCTGCTGGCGAGGCTCGCGCCGGCGTACCCGCGCTACCCCATCGTTGATCTTGCCGCTGGTCGCGACGGCGCATTGGCCGCCTACCGCCAGACCGTGAGCTGAGCTGCGTTGACGCCTTTCGTCGCCGCGTGCTTCACTCGGCGCGGGAGAGGAGGGCAAGCATGGCCACGAAGAAGGCGCCGGCAAAGCCGCGTCGCGAACCGATGTCGCGGGTGGATACCGCCTGGTTGCGGATGTGTCGTCCGACCAACCCGATGATGATCACCGGTGTACTGATGTTCGACGAGCCGATGACGCTCGAGCGATTGAAACAGGTCATCAAGAAGCGGTTCCTTGCCTATCCACGCTTCCTGCAGAAGGCGGTCGACACGCCCGCAGGCGCGTCGTGGGTGACCGATCCCGACTTCGACCTCGATTGGCACGTGCGCCTGTCGGCGCTGCCTGGCCGGCACGACCCGGCGTCAGAGAAGAAGGCGCTGGAACGCTTCACCAGCCAGATGGCATCCACACCCCTCGACAAGACCAAGCCGCTCTGGCAGTTCCACCTGATCGAGCGCTACGGCACGGGTTCGGCGCTGGTCGCGCGCATCCACCACAGTTATGCCGACGGCATCGCGCTGGTGCAGGTGCTGCTGTCGCTGACCGATACGAGTCGCAAGCCGGATGCCGGCAAGGACCTGCGCTCGGCCTGGCTGAAGAAGGATGGCGTGGAGGTCGTGCGCCGGGTCGGCGCCATCGATCGCTATATGCAACTCGGCGGCAAGGTACTGGGCAAGGGCATGGAGATGTACCGCGATCCCACCTTGGCCACGGTGCTGGCGAAGGAGGGGGGCGAGATCGGTCGCGAACTGCTGCATGCGCTGTCGCTCTCGGACGACCCGCCAACGCTGCTGCGCGGCAAGCTGGGCGTCAGCAAGCGGGTGGCCTGGGCCGAGCCGCTGGACCTGGAGGAAGTCAAAGCCGTCGGTCGCGCCTGCGACTGCACCGTCAACGATGTGCTGATGGCCGCAGCCTCCGGCGCGCTGCGCAGCTACATGCTGGAGCGTGGAGAGCAGATCGATGGGGTCACCCTGCGCGCCACCGTTCCCGTCAACCTGCGGCCGCTGGAACACGCCCGCAAGCTGGGCAACCATTTCGGCCTCGTGTTCCTGGATCTGCCGGTGGGCGAGGACAATCCGATCCGTCGGCTGGAGCGTGTGGCGGAGTGCATGCGTGACTTGAAGAACTCGCGACAAGCCATTGTTGCCTTTGGACTTCTGGCGGCGCTTGGCATGGCTCCTTCCGCCATCCAGAGCGTCGCGCTCGAGCTGTTCTCGCGCAAGGCCACGGCGGTGGCCACCAACGTGCCCGGTCCCCAGCAGCCGCTTTACATGGGTGGCTCGCGGCTGCGTGAGATGATGTTCTGGGTGCCGCAGACCGGTTCCATCGGCATCGGCGTCTCCATCCTCAGCTACAACGGTCGCGTGCACTTCGGACTGATCGCCGACGCCAAGTTGATCCCGGACCCGGACGCGGTGATCCGGCGTTTCGGACCGGAGTTCGACAAGCTGCTGTACCTGTCGCTGATGGGCGACTGGGAACGGACGCTGGACGCGCCGACGGCGAGCGCATTGCTGTCCTGATCCCCGCCGCCACCTGAATGAACAGGGGGGAAATCGCATGTTCTACACAGCACGATGGTTAGGCTTGCGACCGTTCCGGGTATTCACCCGACGCCACAAGGAGGATCCATGAATACGATGCTGAAGACCGGCGCCCTGGCAGCGCTCACCGTCACCATGCTGGGTGGTTGCGCCAGCTATACCGGCCAGACCAACGATCCGAACGACCCCAACCGTACCCGCACGGGCGCCCTGATCGGTGCCGGTATCGGTGCCGTGGCCGGGCTGCTGAGCGGCAGCGATGCCACCGAACGCCGCCAACGCGCGCTGGTGGGTGCCGGTGTCGGCGGCCTGGCAGGTGGCTCCATCGGCGCCTATCAGGATCGCCAGGAAGCCGAACTGCGCCGACAGACCGCGGGCACCGGCATCGACGTCAGCCGTGACGGCGACGTCATCAAGCTCAACCTGCCCGATGGCGTGACCTTCGACTTCGGCAAGGCCGACCTGAAGTCGCAGTTCTATCCCGCGCTCAACAACGTGGCGTCCACGCTGCGCGAGTACAACCAGACCATCGTGGAAGTCAGTGGCCACACCGACAGCATCGGTTCCGACGCGGTCAACCAGCGCCTGTCCGAGCAGCGTGCGGCCGCGGTGGGCAATTACCTGATCGGCCAGGGCCTGCAGCGCGAGCGCTTCGAGATCGTCGGCATGGGCAAGCGGTACCCGGTCGCCAGCAACGATACCGACGCAGGTCGTGCAATGAATCGCCGCGTCGAAGTCCGCGTGCTGCCCGTGCGTTCGTAAGCCATCGTCGCAGCGTGTGGAGAACGGGCCGCGCAAGCGGCCCGTTTTCTTTGTCGCTTCCGCTTCGCGCTGTCAACCCGTTCCCAGCGCCGCCATCCATTGCCACAATCGGCATCCCACCCGGTCCATCGGGTTTTCCAGTACGGACGCAATGCAAGACCGCAATCCCCAGATCGCCCAGCACATCGCCGCCACCATCGCCGCCGAGATCGGCGCACAGACCGCGCAGGCCAAGGCCGCCATCGCGCTGCTGGACGAAGGCGCCACCGTTCCCTTCATCGCCCGCTACCGCAAGGAAGTCACCGGCGGGCTGGATGATATCCAGCTGCGCGATCTCGAGACTCGCCTGACCTACCTGCGCGAACTGGAAGACCGTCGCGCCGCCGTGCTGGCCAGTATCGAGGAGCAGGGCAAGCTGACCGACGAACTGCGTGCGGACATCGAAGCCGCCGACAGCAAGGCGCGCCTGGAAGACCTGTACCTGCCTTACAAGCCCAAGCGCCGCACGCGCGCGCAGATCGCCCGCGAGGCCGGACTCGAACCGCTGGCCGATGGCCTGCTGGCCGATCCCACCCAGGTGCCCGAAACCGCCGCCGCGGCATATGTCGATGCAGACAAGGGTGTCGCCGACGCCAAGGCCGCGCTCGACGGCGCGCGCGCCATCCTGATGGAGCGCTGGGGCGAGAACGCCGCCCTGGTCGGCGAGCTGCGCGCGTGGATGACCGAGGTCGGCGTGATCCGCGCGAAGGTGGCACAGGGCAAGGAGAACGAAGGCGCCAAATACCGCGACTACTTCGACCACGCCGAATCGTTGGCGAAGATTCCCTCGCACCGCCTGCTGGCGCTGTTCCGCGCACGCCGTGAAGAAATCCTGCTGCTCGACCTCGACCCGGGCATGGAGGCCGAGGCCGGCCACCTGCAGGCCGAAGGCCGCGTGGCGGTGCATGCGGGTGTGTCCTCGCAGGGCCGCGCCGCCGACAAGTGGCTGCTGGATGCCTGCCGCCTGACCTGGCGCGCCAAGCTGCACATGCACCTGCTGCTTGACCTGTTCAACCAGGCGCGCGAGAAGGCCGAAGCCGAGGCCATCGCCGTGTTCGGTGACAACCTGAAGGACCTGCTGCTGGCGGCGCCTGCGGGGCCGAAGGCTGTGCTTGGCCTGGATCCGGGTCTGCGCACCGGCGTGAAGGTCGCGGTAGTGGATCGCACCGGCAAGCTGGTCGACCACGCCACCATCTACCCGCACGAACCCAAGTGCCAATGGGACCAGTCGCTGCACGTGCTGCGTGCGCTGTGCGCGAAGCACCAGGTGGAGCTGATCGCCATCGGCAATGGCACCGCCAGTCGCGAAACCGACAAGCTGGCCGGTGACCTGATCAAACAGGCCGCGGACCTGAAGCTGGAGAAGATCGTCGTCAGCGAAGCCGGGGCATCGGTCTACTCCGCCTCGGAATTCGCATCGAAGGAATTCCCGGACCTCGACGTCAGCATCCGTGGCGCGGTCTCCATCGCGCGCCGCCTGCAGGACCCGCTGGCCGAGCTGGTGAAGATCGAACCCAAGGCGATCGGCGTGGGCCAGTACCAGCACGACGTTGACCAGTTCCGCCTGGCGCGTGCGCTGGATGCGCGCGTGGAGGACTGCGTCAACGCGGTTGGTGTAGACGTGAACACCGCCTCGGCCGCGCTGCTGACCCGCGTCTCCGGCCTGTCGTCCACGGTGGCCGAGAACATCGTGCGCTTCCGCGACGAGCATGGCGCCTTCCGCTCGCGCAAGGCGCTGCTGGGCGTGCCGCGCCTGGGCGAGAAAACCTTCGAACAGTGCGCCGGCTTCCTGCGCATCGCCGATGGCGACGAACCGCTGGATGCCTCATCGGTGCATCCGGAAGCCTATCCGGTGGTCGAGCGGATCCTCGCCGGCAGCGGGCGGCAAGTGAAGCAGATCGTCGGCGACATCATGTTCCTGCGCGCGGTGAAGCCTGAGCAGTACACCGACGGGAAGTTCGGTGTGCCGACCATCCGCGACATCCTGAAGGAACTGGAAAAGCCCGGCCGCGATCCGCGCCCGGAATTCAAGGCCGCGCGCTTCGCCGAAGGCGTGGAAGACATCAAGGACCTGCGCGAAGGCATGATCCTGGAGGGCGTGGTCAGCAATGTGGCCGCCTTTGGCGCCTTCGTCGACATCGGCGTGCACCAGGACGGCCTGATCCACATCTCCGCGCTGGCCGATCGCTACGTGAAAGACCCGCGCGAGGTGGTGAAGGCCGGCGACATCGTCAAGGTGAAGGTGCTGGAGGTCGACGTGGCCCGCAAGCGCATCGCGCTGACGCGCCGCCTCGACGATGCGCCTGTGCCGCAGACACCGCGCGAGGCGCGAGCGAACGATCCGCGTCCGTCGCGCGGACAGGAACGTGGACCGTCCCGCGACAACCGACGTGGTCCGGCCCCGGCCAAGCCCGGCGGAGCGCCAGCCGACAATGCGCTGGCTGCTGCGTTCGCCCGGGCGAAGGGGCAGGGCTGATCGACATGGTGATGTGGGAGCGACGTGAGTCGCGAAAGCCTACCGGCAGGCCGGCACCGCAAAGAGAAGGTGCGTGAGGGCTTCCTTACCGATCACGACTTGCATCGCTCCTGCACATCACGGCGCCTTGTCCTGCCTCGCGGACGCGTAGGGCGCGAGATAGTGGCTCAATCCACCGGCCCGCAACCGCGTGGCGGCCGCGCTCCAGTCGACCGGCGCGCCGGCTTTCAGCGCGTCCAGCACGGCCACGACCGACAACTCCACCTCCGGCAGCCCGCTCGCCTCCGGCGCATTGCGGCGCTGTTCGATCGCCTCGAACAGCACGGCATTGGCTTCGGGGTAGGACAGCGGTTCAGTCGCGCCGTGTGCGCTGCGCCACACGGGCGTCTCCAGCACCGCATTGACGTGCGAGAGGATCAGCCAGGTCGCGCGGCCGATCAGTTTCAGGTTTCCCGGCTGCACGCTGGTCATGGTATTGCCGACCACGCGGCCACGCTTGGCCATGACGCCGGTGGAATGGGCATTGAGCAGCATCTTCAGCGCGATGGTCTGGTCCAGCTCGAACGCATCGCGCTGCGGCACCGTCACCGCGATCACCGGCACCGGGCGGGGCAGGGCGGCGGCATCACGCACGACCTCGGAGGCCAGCGGACGCGCGGACACCGACACCAGCACCAGTTCCGCGCCTGCTGAAGAGAAAGCCCGCAGCCACTGCCGGTTCGCCTCGTCGTGCGCTTCATCGCCGAGCAGGATCAGCGCGCCGGAATCGCCCGCCTGCGGTCCGCTGCGGCGCATGTTGGCGTCTGAATACGACAGGTCGTACAACGCCTGCTGTTCGTCGCCTGCGTTGGCCAGCCCGCGCAGCGCGGACTCGCGCAGGTACGGGTCCGGGATGCCGGTTTCGAACGGTGGCAGGTACAGCGCCTTGTCCAGTCCATGGAAGGGGCGATGCAGCAGTGCCTGCCAGGCCTGTTGTGCATTGCCTGCTGGCGTCCATACCTGGATCCACGAACGCCGTTCCGGTGCGTCCACGGGGTCCAGCGGGCCGAGCCGGAAGGTCGGCGCGCGCTCGGTGACATCCACGAACACCGGCATCAACGCGCGCGTGGCCAGGTAGGTGGCGCGATGTCCGGCGGCGTAACCGGCGGCTTCGCGGTCGGTCCACGCCGCGAGTTTCGGAGCGGCCGCCGCGACAGTCTGCTGGATGCCGGCGAAGCCGCGCAGTCGATCGGCGATACCCGACTCGCCGAAGCCCAGCGAGGCCAGTTCTTCCGCCGTCAGCACCTCGCTCAACAGCGTGCGCGTCGCATCCTCCAGCACCACGCCCAGCACGTACAGGCTGGTGGTGGTGGCCTGCATGCGGGTGGAGCCGGTGATGGCCTGCGGCCCGGTAGGCAGCGCGATCTTGGTGATCCGCGGATCGTCCAGCACGCGACGGCTGCGCTCGAACGGACGCAGCACGTCGTCGGGATTGTTGTAGACGAACCACGTACGCCGCGCGTCCACGCCGGCCTGGTCTGCGGCCGCCAGGGCGGTGCCGATCACGGCCGAGGTTTCGCCGCCTTCGGTGACAGCGAAGACCAAGTCATCGCGCTGGATGCCGTTGTCCTGCAATTGCAGGCGGCCGATCTCGGGGATGTCCTCGAAGCCTTCCAGCGAGGCGATCAGTGCACGGTCGCCACCGGTGATTTCGCCACGCACGCGTTCGCCCAGGCCGGGATAGCGCGCCTCGATCTTGGCCATCGCCGGCGATGCGGTGGCGCGTTGCCAGAACGGGCGCCACAATCCGCTTTCGATTGTTTCAGCGAGGCGTCCGGTCGAGCCGGTGCCATAGAAGTACAGGCGATGCCCGTCGCGCAGCGCGCGGGTGATGTCGTGCGAGGCCGCTTCAAGCGCTGCCCGCCGTGCCGGATCGTCGGCCACGCCCTGCAGGGCCTTCGCGATGTCCTCGTCCACCGCCAGCAGCGATGCCAGTCCGTCGGTGGTGTCGGCCGCGATGCGGGTGCTCAAGTCGAAGCTGCGTGGGTGGCGCTGTTCGGTCAGCAGGCTGTGCAACTGGAACTGCTGCTTGTGCGCCACGAAGTCCTGCGACTGCGCCGAGGGCGTCACGCCCAGGCGCGACGGCGCAGGTTGCGCAGTGGCGGGGGCCAGGACACCGGCCATGGCAAGGAAGGACATGCTTCGCATGATGCATTTCGCCGTACGGGACATCGGATCCCTCATCAGACAACGGAAGACGGTGTCGAGACCGGCGATGTTCCCCTTGCGCGGCGCCCGACGCGGGCTGCTATCGTCATGACAACGATAGCAAACGAGAGCGACACTATGCCCCGGAACGTGCGACCGTTGCATGCCGCGCCGCGCCACCCGCGCCGGCGCATCGCGATGCTTGCACTCGGCGTGGTGCTGGCATGCGGAGCGAGCGGGGTATCCGCCGCGACGCCGCCGCCGGCTCCCGCAGCCTGCGATTGCGCCGCCACGGCGCCGCTGCTGGGCATCGATGTCCTGCTCTCCTCGCGCTTGGACCTGCTGCGTGGCAAGCGCGTGGGTCTGGTGACGAATGCCACCGGCATGGACCATGCGTTGCGCAGCAGTGTGGACCGTTTCGCCGCACGCACCGACTTCACGCTCGTGGCGCTGTTCGGGCCGGAGCATGGCGTGCGGGGCGACGTGCAGGCCGGCGACAAGGTCGCCTCATCGCGCGATGCCGCCACCGGGTTGCCGGTGCACAGCCTGTATGGCGAGCACCGCGAACCGACGCCGGAGATGCTGACCGGCGTCGACGTGCTCGTGTTCGACATCCAGGATGTGGGCACGCGCTTCTACACGTATCCGTACACGCTGGCGGGCGTGATGCGCGCGGCAAAGCGCGCTGGCATTCCCGTGATCGTGGCGGATCGGCCCGATCCGCTCGGTGGGGTGCAGGTCGAGGGCCCGGTGCTGGATCCGGCGCTGGCGTCGTTCGTCGGCATGTTCCCCATCCCGATCCGCCATGGCATGACCATCGGCGAGCTGGCGACGCTGTTCAATACCGGGTTCGGCATCGGTGCCGAACTGCATGTGGTCACGATGCAGGGCTGGCAGCGTGGCGATGAACCGCTGCGCGGTGCGTTGCCGTGGGTGCCTCCGTCGCCCAACATGCCCACGCCGGACACCGCGCTGGTGTATCCGGGCATGGGGCTGCTGGAAGGCACCAACGTGTCCGAGGGACGCGGCACGACGCGGCCATTCGAAATCGTGGGCGCGCCGTGGGTGGATGCTCAGGCGCTGGCCGCGCGACTCAACGCACTGGGCCTGCCTGGGGTACGCTTCCGTGCCACGTGGTTCACGCCCACGTTCTCGAAGCATGCAGGCAAGGTCTGCGGCGGTGTGCAGCTGCACGTGACCGATCGCGCGGCGTTCCTTCCCGTGCGTACCGGCATTGCGGTCCTGAAGGCCCTGCACGACCAGCATCCGAAGGAGTTCGCCTTCCTGCCCGGCGAGCCGCCGTTCTTCGACCGGCTGGCTGGCGTGGGTGACCTGCGCGCGGCTATCGAACGCGGCGACACGCTAGAGGTCATCGAAGCACGCTGGCAGCCGGAGCTGGCGGCGTTTGAGGTGCTGCGCCGGCAGCATCTGCTGTATCCGATGCCCTGAGCGCGCGGCCGTTTCACCGTGAGCCCCCGCGACGGAGCTCGAAGCGTGAGCGATGGGGCTCCGGGGCCCCAACGTTCGAGCGCCGAGGGCGATCCGTCTCACATTGAGAGCCAGCGATGGGATTCGGAACGCCGTCGATGACACTCAGAATGCGATGAAGATGGCACTGCGATCGCGATCCGCGCAGCTCCGAGTCTTGCGGATGGGGCTCGGAATGCGATCTGTCTCGCATTGAAAGCCATCGATGGTTTTCCGAGATCGATGGGATGGCATTCCGAAAGCGATCCTCGGAGCTCCCCGCCTTGCGGAGGAGGCTCGGAGCCCGATCTTTCTCACATCCAGCCCGAACGATCACGCTCGCAGTGGCATCCTTCTCACATCGAGCGCCGCCAAAAGGGCTCGGAATGACGAAGACGCCTGCGACCGGCAAAGGCGTGGGAGCGACGTGAGTCGCGAGGGGCTATCGGTAACGCTTCATCGCGACTGACGTCGCTCCCACACCCACATGCCAGACGACGCCCACGCGTGCTGCAGCCGCTACGTCGCCACTGCTTTCCGTTTGCGCGGGGTGCGTCGGGTCGTGCGCTGGGCTTCCGGTGCCGCGGTCAGCGGGGCGACCGCCTGCTGGAGCTGTTCCAGTGACGACAGGGTGTCTGCGTAGGCGATGAAGTGCTGCAGATAGCCCGGCGACACCGCACGCATCAGGTGCAGGGCGCGATGCACCAGCATGCCGGAGTTCAACGGGCCGGCGTCTTCGGGCACGTTGTGCAAGGACGCGCGCAGCTGGCTGTCGATGCGGATCCGGGCCCAGGTATCGCGCGCTTCGGTCAGTTGCACAGGCGCGGCGGGGGATGTGTCAGCGGCTGGAACGTGCTCCGCGCGCGCCTGCAACGCGGCGACCAGCTCGCGCAGTCCGGAAGTCGGCACGGCCGCGCGCTCCGCTGCGGGTGCGGCGGACGGTCGTTGCGCCAGGGTCTTTTCGTACGCCCGGATCAACCCGGACAGTCGCGCTTCCAGCAGGCGACGGGCTTCTCCCTCGTGCGCGCTGATCCGTGCGGCGAGCGCCTGCAGGATGTCGAAGCGCGCCGGGTCCGCGCGGTCCGCGCCCTGGGCACGCCACGCCTGCAGCTGCGCCGTCAGCGGCAACGCGTCACCGTCCATCGTCACCGCTGCGTTTGGCGGGGCGGGGGATAGGTGCGATCTCGACACGGCGGTTGCGCGCGCGGCCTTCCTCGTCGGTGTTCGCGCTGACCGGTTGCTCGGCACCGAACGCAGCAGCGAACACCGACGACGATGGCACGCCCTCGGCGATCAGCGTGCGTGTGACGGTCAGCGAACGCTGCGCCGAGAGTTCCCAGTTGTCGACGAAGCGGCGATTGCTGTCGCGCACCTGGCGATCATCCGTGAAACCACTGACCATCAGGATCTCGTCGCGCGTGCGCAGGTAGCCTGCAAGCGGGGCGGCGAGACCCTTCAGCAGGTCGCGGCCTTCGGGCTGCAACTGGTCCGAGTTCAGCGCGAACAATACGTTGCCGCGGATGCCGATGCGGCCATCCACCAGCGTCACCCGCCCTTCGGCCAGCGGCACTGCGAGGGCCTTCTGGAGCGCATCGCGCTGCTGTGTTTCCAGCTCGCGCCTGCGGACTTCTTCGTCCAGGCGCTGCGACAGTTGCGCCTGCACGGCGATCACGCCGACAAGCACCAGCACGAAGGCCCCCAGCAGCACCGACATCAGGTCGCCGAAGCTGGCCCAGATGGGCGCGCCAAGGTCCGCGTCGTCTCCGGTCTCCACGCTCATGCGGCGTCGGCCCCGGCCAGGCGCTGCAGGTCGACGGTGATCTGGCGCTGTGCGGAGAGGCTGAGGTCGACCACTTCGCGCGCCTGCGCCACGTAGTAGGCCAGTTGCTCATCGCTGCGCACCAGCGAGCGCTCCAGCGCGCCTTCGATGGCCTGCAGGCGTTCGAGCAGCGCGTCGTTGGTCTGGCCGAAGCGTTCCACCACGCTGCCCAGCGCATCGCCCAGGCCGGCGACTTCGGTGGCGCCGGCGGCGACCTGCGCGGCGACGTGTTCCAGCTTGCCGGTCTCGGCCTGCACGTGGTCGGTGAAGCGGGTGCCCACGCGTTCCAGCAGATCGGCGGACGTCGCCACCAGCGCATCGATGGCGGTGCGCTGTTCGGTGGAGGCGTGGTTCACCGCATCCAGCAGCGTCTGCAGCGTGCCCATCATCTGGGTGCGTTCTTCCAGCAGGGCGGTGTCGCGCACCATGCTGTCGGACAGCTTCTGGCGCAGTTCGGCCACCACGTCGGCCGCGGCGCGCGGGGCTTCCGAGGCCACCTGCACCAACTGGGATATCTCGGCGATGGTCTGCTGGGCGTGCGTCTGCGCCTGCGCGGTGATGTCGTTCGCGCTGCGGGCCAGCGCGTCGCAGATGTCCTGCTGCAGGCGCGCGGCGTCGGCGGCGGTGCGTTCCCAGTCGCCGCGCAGGGCGGCGCCCATCGTGGCCAGCTGGGCGGCCCACGCCGCCAGGCGGGCATCGTCCTGTTCGGCCAGGGTGCGCTGCAGCGAGGCATGCGAGGCGTCGACCGCTTCGACCAGGGCGGTGGCCTGCGTCCGGAAATCGGCGCCGGCCGCGGACAGGGCGTCCGCGTGGCGCGTGGCAATGCCGTCGGCGGTGCTGGCCTGCTGGCTGAGCGCCTGCGTCCAGCCCTCCGCCAGCGTGGTCGCGGTGTGTTCGAGCTGGCCGGCCGCCGCATCGAGCCAGGCCTGCGAGCGCTGGTCGAACTGGGTCGCCTGGCGCTGGGCGTGGTCTTCCAGGCGTGCGACCAGCGCGTCGTGGGCGTCCTGCTGGCGGGCGAGGGCGGCCTGCCATGCCGCGGCCGCCGCCGTGGTTGCGGTGCCGAAGCCGGCCGTCAATGCCTCCAACTGCTGCTGCACGGCGGTGCCGACGGTCTGCTGCAGCGCCCCCGTCTCGCGCGCCACGCCTGCCAGCGTGGCCTCCACCACGGGTTGCAGTGCTGCGCCGACCGCGCGTGCGCTGCTGTCCACGCCGGCCTGCATCGTGGCCACCAGCGTGGAGGCGAGCTCGGCCTGGGCCGCTTCGGTGCGGGCGTGGAAGCTTTCCTGACGCGCGGCCTGCTGCGCGGCGGCGTCGGTGGTCTGGCGCTCGATGCCCGCGACCATGGCCTGCAGGCGTTCGACCAGTTCCGGCATAAGCGCGGCCTGCTGCTGCAGCAGGCGGAAGGATTCCTCCCGCTGGAACGACTGCGAATGCACATGCAGCGAGGTGGCGATCGCATCGTCCAGCCGTTGCGCGACCAGTACGCGCTCGCGCCGGCTAAGCGCGGACAGCAGGCCGAGGATGGCCGACGCGGCCACACCGGCGATCGAGGTGCCGAAGGCGAAGCCCAGCCCCTTGACCGGCGCGGCCAGCGAGCCGCGGATCGCGTCGATGTCGGTGGCCCCTTCCAGCGCCAGGCCGGTGCCGCGCAGGGTCACCATCATGCCCAGCAGCGTGCCCAGCATGCCCAGCAGCACCAGCAGGCCAACCAGATACGGCGTGAGCGAAGGCGCGGGCAGGGAGACGCGTTCGCCTTCCGCGCGCAGGCGCACGGCCTGGCGCAGGCTGGGGTGCAGCGGTGCCAGCCAGGCTTGCAGGCCGTTGCCCGCGGGCGCGGTGTCGTCCAGCGCGCGGGCAAGCGATGCGGTGGCCTGGCGATAACGCTGCAGTTCCACTGCGCCTGCCACGTAGCACGCGCCGATCACCAGGGTGACCACTACGCCCAATGCGTGCGTGCCGACGTAGCCGACGCCGATCCAGCCGACGATGGCCAGGCCGGCGAGGAAGAGGGCGGTGGAGAAGGGCTGTTTCATCAAAGGCATCCAGGCATCACGGGGTACGAAGCGCGGCGAGCAGCGCGTCGATGGGGTGGAAACGCAGGTCGAGTTCGGCCAGCAGGGCGTCCTGCAGGTCTCGGCGGAACAGCGTCCGCCAGGCGCTGTCGGGGCTGCCGTCCACGGCGGTGCGCAGGCGTTCGAAGTGCAGGCTGAGCAGGGTGGGGGTGTGGGCCAGCAGGGTCTGTTCGCGCGGGCTGAGGGTCATTTCCATCACGGCGTCGACCTCGGCCAGGCGGGCCAGGTCGCCGCCGCGCAGGGCGAGGGCATCGCGCAGGCGTCCGCGCAGGGGGCCGGTGCCGGTGAGCATGGCGCGCTGGCGTTCCAGGCAGTAGCGGCGGAAGGGCGCGAAGTCGTCGCCGTCCGCGTCGGCGGGGGCGCCACGCTGGATCGCGTCCGTCAGCGAGGTGCGGACCCGGGCGACGGCCTCGGCATGCGCGTCGATGCCCGGCGCGGCGCCAGCCGCAGGCGCAACGGCGCCATCGAGCGCCCGCGACAGCGAGACCGCACGGTTCCAGTCGATCCATTGGCCCAGCCGCTCGGACAGCACCGGGCCGGCATCGGGCAGGTCGGCCCCGCCCAGGCGGGCGAGGAGACGGACGAAGGCGGGGGCCGCCGTGGGCGTCCGGTACTGCACAGTGGTCACACAGAGGCTCAAAAGAGCGGGGATTTTACAGGAAGGGGCTGGGCGATGAGCCGTCTCACGAAACCGGCGAACGGAAAGGGCGGGGCCTTTCGGCTGAATGCTGGTTGGCTCTACCGAGAAAGGCACAAGGGCCTGATCTGCGCAAACTTCTGACCTCGGCGTGGCGGACGGTACCCCCATTTGTACCCGCAGTAGGGTACCGGCAGATCAGGTCAGGCAGTCCAAGCAGTCAGATGGCGGATAACTCGAATCAAGTACAGCGCGACGATCAAGACCCAAGCCGCTGCGAGGGGCACAAGGATGCAGCACATACCAGCGCGCCACCAAGTCCTAAATCTGCGGACGAACTGCTGTAGCCCGACGAGCATTTCGCGCGCGGCCATCTGGTATGTCTCGCGGCTGGGCTCAGACACTGTGATCGCCTCGGCCATTCTCATCATCAGCCGTTGCCTGAAGAGGAAGGCAAAAGCCTCCCAGGCTGCATAGAACCCAAGCGAGGTGGTCAGTAACAGCCCGGCAACCGCCCACACGCCAGGGCTCGAGAATTCCTTCGCTTGATCCCAGAGCACGAAGAAGCCAGCGTACGCGACCACCACGAGGCCCTGAATGTACCCGTGGCTGTGATTGAACATCTCGGCGTTAGTTTCCCGCTGGAACTCGAAGAACTCTTTATCGCTCAACTCGCTCATGGCACCCCCAAAAAAGTTTTGCGCAGCATACCGGCCGGGGGCACTTGGTGCCGTCCGTCAGTTGCGCGTCAAGGCTGGCTTCCACAACGGCATACTGCGTACGGGGATATTTGAGGGGGATTTTTATGCGGAAGCTCACGATCATCCTTGCTTTGGCCGGGCTCGCGGCGTGCAGCACCACACAGATCTACGACAACCGAGCGGTTGGCGTGGCGACAACGGCGCCAGCCAACGGCGTGGTCCAGGTTCTCTACAGCTATCCGACACGACCATACGAGGTCATAGGCGTGGTTTCCGCCAAGCGCTACAAGCCAGGCTGGACCGATCCGACCGTCGGCGATGCCGTCCCCCAGCTGCGCGAGGCCGGTATGAAGCTTGGTGCTGACGCGGTGGTGGTGCGCAGTAGTCGCTCGAACAACGACCGCCACACTGTTGTCGAAGCTGAAGCTGTGAAGTACCTCGACCAGCCATCTAGTCAGCAGGCTCAGCCACAGCAGCAGAGCCAGATGCAGTACAGGCCGCCGCAAACACGCTGATCCTGTAGCGAGATACCGACGGACCCCGTCTGTGTTCGATCAACCAAACGAAAAGGCCGGACCCTTTCGGGCCCGGCCTTTTCGCTGAATGGTGGAGGTGGGCGGAATTGAACCGCCGTCCGAAGGCACTCCATCCCCGGTACTACATGCTTATCCCACCGTTGAGTCTCGTCCTGCAGCAGCACGGTGGGCCAAGCGCACCGCAGAACCAGCCTGTTTTAGGTTAACCGGGTGCTGACAGGCAACCACTCCCGGCGATTCCGTGATGATGACCTTACGCTGCGAGCACGGACACAAGCAGTTTCAGGGCTTACGCCTTAAGCGGCGAGAGCGTAGTTGTCGTCGTTGGCAACTAGAGTTTTGCCGCTGGATTTACGAGGAAAGCTGCCCCCTCGGCATGCACCAGGCAACTTCGCAACCCCCGTCGAAGCCAGTGCACCCCCGGGAGTCAGAAACTTCCTGACAAGGGCCAGTGTAGGGGCGGGCACCCCGCTTCACAAGGCACGTCGGTGCCGGCGTTCAGTCTTTGGAGCCAAGCCACTGTGGTTTTCGAACCAAGCCCCCTTGGTAAGGGGGCGATTCGCGCGTCAGCGCGAATGGGGGATCGGCAGCGCGCGTCGGGGCCCGAGATTCGCAAGGCGAATCTTGGGGGTTCCATCGCGTCGCGCGATGGAATCACGCATCCTTGTTGTGCCGGCGCATGACGCGCGACTTCTCGCGGGCCCAGTCGCGGTCCTTCTCGGTGGCGCGCTTGTCGTGAGTCTGCTTGCCCTTGGCCAGCGCCAGTTCGGCCTTCACCTTGTTGCCTTTCCAGTACAGCGAGGTGGGCACCAGCGTGTAGCCGTCGCGTTCGACCTTGCCGATCAGGCTGTCGATCTCGTTCCGGTGCAGCAGCAGCTTGCGCGTGCGGCGATCGTCCGCGACCACATGGCTCGAAGCCTGGATCAGCGGGGTGATCTGCGCGCCGAACAGGAAGATCTCGCCATTGCGGATGGTGGCGTAGGCCTCCGTGATGTTGGCACGGCCGGCGCGGATGGCCTTCAGCTCCCACCCCTGCAGGGCGAGGCCCGCCTCGTGGCGTTGCTCGAGGTGGTACTCGTGACGGGCGCGCTTGTTCAGCGCGATCGTGCCCGTTGCTTTATTCTTGTCCGGTTTCTTTGCCATCCGTCCTATTGTCGCCGAAGGCGGAACCCTACGCGAGCCACATGCACACGATCCGCCGCAGCGCACTGGTCGAACACTCGGCCACACGGATGTTCGACCTGGTCAATGACGTGGCGGCCTATCCCCGCCGGTTCGACTGGTGCAGCGCCGCCCGGCTCATCGAGCAGGATGAAAGCCGCCTGGTGGCCCGCCTGGACCTCGGGCTGGGTTCGCTGAGCACGTGGTTCACCACCGAGAACACGCTGGACCGTCCGCACCGCATCGACATGAACCTGGTCGATGGCCCGTTCCGCAAGCTGCATGGCCGCTGGGATTTCCATGTGCTGGATGAATCGGCCTGCAAGGTCACGCTGACGCTGGAATTCGAGCCGTCCAGCCGCCTGCTGGCGCCGGCGATGGCGATCGGCTTCCAGACCCTGGCGGATCGCATGGTGGACGACTTCGTGCGCGCCGCCGACCGCGGGGAATGAGATGCGCGTCGAGGTGATCCGGGCCTGGCCGCACCGGTTCGAGTCGGTGCAACTGGATCTGCCAGCCGGCGCTACCGTGTCTGATGCGCTGGTTGCGAGCGGTTTCGACGGCGTGCAATCGGCGGCGATCGCGATTCACGGCGTGAATGCGACGACAGGAACCGTGTTGAACGAGAACGACCGCGTGGAAGTGCTGCGGCCGCTGTTGATCGACCCGAAGGACGCGCGCCGTCGACGGGCGCGCAGATAGCGGGTCAGCCGCGCCTCAACGGCGGCCGCCCTTCTTCTTTTCCTTGGCCAGATTGGGGCCGAACTTGCGCACATCGCGCGACAGCTGGAGGTCGGCTTCGGGGAAGTATTCGCCTTCCCAACTGGCAAGTACATCGCCGTTGAATACCAGGGTGAGATTCTTGATCTCGGTCGTGCCACGGCGATTGGTGCGGTTGCTGGCGGTGTAGTCCCAGCGGTCGGCATGGAACGGATCGGCGATCGACGGGCTGCCCAGCAGTGACTGCACCTGCTGCTTGGTCTGGCCCGCCTGCAACTGGTCAACGGCCGTCTTTTCGAGCAGGTTGCCCTGGTAGATCGGCTGCTTGTAGAGAATGCCGCAGCCGGCAGTGGCGGAAGCAAGGACGGCGACCAGCAGGAATTTGCGCATGGGGCAGGTACGGTAGGAAACCGGGCCGATGATACACTCCCGCGCACCGCCGCAACCGAGCTTCAGGCAGCTGGCGCTAAACCGAGAGTGAACGGAGACGCCATGGAATCGCAGGACCTTCGCAAAGTCGGCCTCAAGGTCACCCACCCGCGCATGCGCATCCTGGAGTTGCTGGAGCAGAAGAACTCCCAGCATCACCTGAGCGCGGAAGACATCTATCGCCAGTTGCTGGATCACGGTGACGAGATCGGGCTGGCGACGGTGTATCGCGTGCTGACCCAGTTCGAGGCGGCAGGCCTGGTACTGAAGCACAACTTCGAGGGCGGCCAGGCCGTTTACGAACTGGACCGCGGCGGCCACCACGACCACATGGTGGACGTGGACACCGGCAAGATCATCGAGTTCGAAAGCACCGAAATCGAAAAACTGCAGCGCGAGATCGCCGCCAAGCACGGCTACGAGCTGGAAGAGCACTCGCTGGTGCTGTACGTGCGCAAGAAGCGCTGATAGCCCTGTAATCCCGGACTGTGGGAGCGAACAAGGGTGGATCAGACCGCGTTGGCGAGCAGCCGCTTCGCAGCGGCGTGGGCTTCCTTGCTGACTTCCACGCCGCCCAGCATCCTGGCCAGCTCTTCCTCGCGCTGCTTCGCACCCAGCTTCTCGACCGCGCTCTGGGTCATGCCCTCCACCGGCGCCTTGCTGACGCGATAGTGCGCATGGCCTTGCGCGGCGACCTGGGGCAGGTGGGTGACGCACAGCACCTGTCGCTGGGCGCCGAGTGCGCGCAGTTTCTGGCCGACGATCTCGGCGACTGCGCCGCCGATGCCGGTATCCACTTCGTCGAAGATCATGGTGGGAACGGCATCCAGGCCGAGCGCGGCTACTTCGATCGCCAGCGAGATGCGTGCGAGTTCGCCGCCTGAAGCGACCTTGCGCAGTGGGCGCGGCGGCTGGCCAGCGTTGGCGGATACAAGGAATTCAACGCGTTCTGCGCCTGTCGGGTCCGGACGCTCTCCCTCCTGGGCCTCCAGTGCGATCTCGAAACGGCCACCGCCCATCCCCAGCTCGGCGATCAACGTGGTCGTGGTGGCGCCGAGGGTCTTCGCCGCATGCTGGCGCGTGCGGGTCAGTGCCGAAGCAGCGTCGCGCCAATGTGCCCGCGCGGCATCGATGTCGCCGGTGAGCTGGAGCAGACGTTCGCCGGCGCCGCGCAGTGATTCCAGCTCGGCCGCCAGCCGGTCATGCTGCTCCTGCAGGCCGTCCAGCGGCACGCGGTGCTTGCGCGCCAGGTCATGCACGCGGGCGAGCTTGCGCTCCAGCGCATCGAACTGCAGGGGTTCGCCATCGAGGTCGTCCCGCACCTGGCCGAGCAAGGACAGGGCTTCCTCGATCTGGATCGCCGCGCCATCCAGCAGTGCATCCACGTCGCGCAGCCGCGGCTCGTGTTCGGCCTGGCGGGCGAGGTCGGCGCGCGTCTGCTGCAGGTGGCGGGTCAGCGACGGAGCGTCCTCGCCGGCCAACTGGTCCAGCGCCGCGTTACAGGCCTGGATCAGGCCGGTGGCGTGGGCCTGGCGGCGATGGCTGGCCACCAATGCCTCCAGCGCCGTCGGCGACAGGTCCTCGCGCTGCAGCTCTGCCAGCTGGTGCTCCAGATAATTGATCCGGTCCGAGACATCGCCCTGGCCGGACAATTGTTCGCGCTCGCGCAGGAGGGCGCTCCACTGTTGCGCCGCGCCGCGCACCGCGCTGCGCTGGTCGCCATTGCGGGCGAAGGCATCCAGCAGGTCCAACTGGCTCTGGCGGGCGAGCAGGGCCTGGTGTTCGTGCTGGCCGTGGATTTCCACCAGGCGGGCCGCGAGGTCGGAAAGCTGCGACAGCGTCACGCTGCGGCCATTGATCCAGGCGCGCGAGCCGCCATCGGCACGGATCACCCGGCGCAACTGGCATTGGCCGTCGTCATCCAGTTCGTTGTCCGCCAGCCATGCCTGTGCCGGCGAGCCCGCTCTGGCAGAGAACTCGGCGGAGAGCTCCGCGCGTTCGGCGCCATGCCGGACCACGCCGCTGTCGGCCCGCAGGCCCGACAGGAATCCTAGGGCGTCCACCAGCAGCGATTTGCCGGCGCCGGTTTCACCCGAAATGACGGTCATGCCATCGCCGAACTCCAGCTCGGCGGCGCGGACGACGGCGAAATCCTTGATGGCGAGGTGTCTGAGCATGCGGCGGATTGTAAGCGGTGCCGGCTCAGGTTCTGAGACGCTGGGGCGCTCGACTTGCAATGCTGCGGGCGCAACGCTATCTAACGGACATGAATTCGCCGTCCCCCCCGCTGGATCCGCGCGCCCGCCAGCTGCTGCGTACGCTGATCTCGCGCTATATCCGCGACGGCGAGCCGGTGGGGTCGCAGACGCTGGCCCGGCACGCCGGGCTGGAAGTCAGTTCGGCGACGATCCGCAACATCCTCTCGGAACTCGAGGAGGTCGGGCTGCTCAGTTCGCCGCATACCTCCGCCGGGCGCATTCCGACGGCGCAGGGCTACCGCGTGTTCGTGGACAGCCTGGTGCAGGTGAAGTCGCTGGGGGACGGCGAAGTGGCCCGGCTGCGTTCGGAACTCCCGGCCGGCGCCGGGACCCAGGCGCTGCTGGGCAACGCCTCCGAGCTGCTGTCGGCCATGACCCATTTCGTCGGCGTGGTCAGCGTGCCGCGGCGCGAGCAGTTCGCCTTCCGCTACATCGACTTCGTCCCGCTGGATGGCCAGCGGGTGATGGCCATCCTGGTGTTCGCCGACAACGACGTGCAGAACCGGGTGATCGAAACACGGCGTGCCTATGAGCGCCCGGAACTGGAGCGCATCGCCAATTACCTGAACACCCAGTTCGCCGGCCGGCCCTTGTCCGAGATCCGCGCGAACCTGCTGCACGACCTGCGCAGGGCGCAGACCGAAATGGAAGGGCTGCTGGCCGAATCCATCGAACTCGCGGAGCAGGCCCTGACGCCACCCAACGACGATGTGGTGCTGGCAGGGCAGACCCGCTTGATGGGGGTGCAGGAACTGTCCGACCTGGAACGGCTGCGGGACCTGTTCGAGGCCTTCGCCCGCAAGCGCGAGATCCTGCAATTGCTGGAACGCACGATCCGGGCGCCGGGCGTACGCATCTTCATCGGCGAGGACACGGGCCTGGCGCCGCACGACGGCGTCTCGGTGGTGACCGCCCCCTACATGGCGGGCGGGCAGGTGCTGGGCGTGCTGGGCGTCATCGGGCCTACCCGGATGGCGTATGACCGGGTCATCCCGGTGGTGCAGGCGGCGGCGGATGTACTCGGTGCGGCCTTGAATCCGGAAACGCCGGCCCCATAGGTTGGGGCTTGGGCGGCCGGACTTGCCGCGATGGGACCCGAAATGAACCAACACGAACATGATTCCGACCTGGGCGGCGGCAACGAGCCGCAGGACGTCGAAGGTGCGCTGATCGCCGAACTGGAAACCCTCCGCAACGAAGTGGACCAGCTTCGCGCGGCATCGCTGCTCGAGCGCGCCGACCTGGACAACCAGCGCAAGCGCGTGGCGCGCGATATCGAGCAGGCGCGCAAGTTCGCCAACGAACGCCTGCTGGGCGATCTGCTACCGGTGTTCGACAGTCTGGATGCCGGGCTCGCAGCGGCGGGCAATGAGCCCAGTCCGCTGCGCGACGGACTTGAGCTGACATACAAGCAACTGCTGAAGGTGGCTGGCGACAACGGCTTGACCCTGCTCGACCCGGCCGGCGAAGCCTTCAACCCCGAACACCACCAGGCCATCAGCCAGGCGGACGCCCCCGGCGCCGATCCCGGCAGCGTGGTGCAGGTGTTCCAGAAGGGCTATGTACTCAACGGCCGTCTGCTGCGTCCGGCCCTGGTCGTCGTGGCGAAACACGACTGAACGCACTCGCGGGGGCGCTTGAACGGCGCCATCGCACCCCTATATCGAGACCATCCACCCGGCCACGGCCGGATCCAGACAGAATTTGCTAGGGAGCATCCACCATGGGCAAGATCATCGGCATCGACCTCGGCACGACCAACTCGTGCGTGGCGATCATGGACGGCGGCAAGGCCCGCGTCATCGAGAACTCGGAAGGCGACCGCACCACGCCCTCCATCGTCGCCTACACCAAGGACGGCGAAGTGCTGGTGGGCGCCTCGGCCAAGCGCCAGGCGGTCACCAACCCGAAGAACACCTTCTACGCGGTGAAGCGCCTGATCGGCCGCAAGTTCACCGACGCCGAAGTGAAGAAGGACCTGGACCTGGTCCCGTACGCCATCATCCCGCATGAAAACGGCGACGCCTGGGTGCAGACCTCGGACGGCAAGAAGCTGTCCGCGCAGGAAATCTCCGCGCGCATCCTGGAAAAGATGAAGAAGACGGCCGAAGCCTTCCTGGGCGAGACCGTCACCGAAGCCGTGATCACCGTGCCGGCGTACTTCAACGACAGCCAGCGCCAGGCCACCAAGGACGCCGGCAAGATCGCCGGCCTGGACGTCAAGCGCATCATCAACGAGCCGACCGCGGCCGCGCTGGCCTACGGCCTGGACAAGGGTGACGGCGGCGCCGACCGCAAGATCGTCGTCTATGACCTGGGCGGCGGCACCTTCGACGTGTCCATCATCGAGATCGCGAACGTCGACGGCGAGAAGCAGTTCGAAGTGCTGGCCACCAACGGCGACACCTTCCTGGGCGGCGAAGACTTCGACAAGCGCGTCATCGACTACCTCGTCGAGGAATTCCAGAAGGACCAGGGCATCGACCTGCGCAAGGATCCGCTGGCCCTGCAGCGCCTGAAGGACGCGGCCGAGCGCGCCAAGATCGAGCTGTCCAGCTCGCAGCAGACCGAAGTGAACCTGCCGTACGTGACGGCCGACGCTTCCGGTCCGAAGCACCTCAACATCAAGCTGACCCGCGCCAAGCTGGAAGCGCTGGTCGAAGACCTGGTTAAGAAGACCATTGAGCCGTGCCGTATCGCGCTGAACGACGCCGGGCTGCGCGCCAGCGACATCGGCGAGGTGATCCTGGTTGGTGGCCAGACCCGCATGCCGAAGGTGCAGCAGGCGGTGGCCGAGTTCTTCGGCAAGGAACCGCGCAAGGACGTCAACCCGGACGAAGCCGTGGCGCTGGGCGCCGCGATCCAGGGCGGCGTGCTGGCCGGCGACGTCAAGGACGTGCTGCTGCTCGACGTGACTCCGCTGTCGCTGGGCATCGAAACGCTGGGTGGCGTGTTCACCAAGATCATCGAGAAGAACACCACCATCCCGACCAAGGCCTCGCAGACCTTCTCCACCGCCGAGGACAACCAGTCCGCGGTGACGGTGCACGTGCTGCAGGGCGAGCGCGAGCAGGCCCGCTTCAACAAGTCGCTGGCCAAGTTCGACCTGTCCGGCATCGAACCGGCACCGCGCGGCATGCCGCAGGTGGAAGTGTCGTTCGACATCGACGCGAACGGCATCCTGCACGTGTCGGCCAAGGACAAGAAGACCAACAAGGAACAGAAGGTCGAGATCAAGGCCGGCTCGGGCCTGTCCGAGGACGAGATCGCGCGCATGGTCGCCGATGCCGAAGCGCATCGCGAGGAAGACAAGAAGTTCCAGGAACTCGTGCAGGCTCGCAACCAGGCCGACGGCCTGCTGCACGCCACCCGCAGCGCGATCACCGAACACGGCAGCAAGGTGCCGGGCGACGTGATCGGCCGCGTCGAGGCCGCCATCGCCGACCTCGACACCGCCATGAAGGGCGACGACAAGGCGCAGATCGAAGCCAAGTCCAAGGCATTGGAGGAAGCCGCCCAGTCGCTGTATGCGGCCGCCGCATCCGAACAGCCGGGCGCCGCCGACGCGGGCCAGGGCAATGCCGCCGACGACGTGGTCGATGCGGAGTTCACCGAAGTGAAAGACGACAAGAAGCCGTGATGAGTGATTCGGATTCGTGATTCGGAAAGGTGGAGCGCAAGCTCCACTTCTTCCATCGCGGATCCAGGACATCGAACAGGCAGCTGCTTTTGCGAATCACCCATAACCCCTCACGAATCACGGCTCCATGAGCAAACGCGACTACTACGAAGTCCTGGGCGTGGCCCGCGACGCCAGTGACGAAGACCTGAAGAAGGCCTATCGCCGCTGTGCGATGAAGCACCACCCGGACCGCAACCCGGGCGATGCGGCCGCCGAGGCTGCGTTCAAGGAGTGCAAGGAGGCCTACGAGGTCTTGTCGGACGGCGCCAAGCGCCGTACCTACGATGCGCATGGACACGCCGCGTTCGAGCACGGCATGGGCGGCGGTGGTCCCGGCGGCCCCGACATGGGCGATATTTTCGGCGACATCTTCGGCAACATCTTCGGCGGAGGCGGTGCCCGCGCGGCACGGCGCGGCGCGGATGTCGGCTACGTGATGGAGCTGGACCTGGAGGAAGCCGTCGCTGGTGTCGAGAAGCGCATAGACATTCCCTCGCTGGTCGCCTGCGCGCCGTGCAAGGGCTCGGGTTCGGCCGACGGCAAGGTGGAGACCTGCGGCACCTGCGGTGGGCGCGGCAACGTGCGCATGCAGCGCGGCATCTTCGCCATGCAGCAGGCGTGTCCGGCCTGTGGTGGTCGCGGCCAGATCATCCGGAATCCCTGCACGGAATGCCATGGCGCCGGGCGCGTGGAAGAAGAAAAGGTCCTGTCGGTCAAGATTCCGGCCGGCGTGGACAACGGTGACCGTATCCGCTTGGCCGGGGAGGGTGAAGCCGGCCCGCCGGGCACGCCGCCCGGTGACCTGTACGTGGAAGTGCGCGTGCGCGAACACGACATCTTCCAGCGCGATGGCGACGACCTGCACTGCGAAGTGCCCATCCGCATTTCGCAGGCGGCGCTGGGCGACACCGTGCGCGTTCCCACGTTGCATGGCGAGGCGGAGATCCGCATTCCCGCGGAAACGCAGACCGGCAAGCTGTTCCGTCTGCGCGGCAAGGGCGTCAAGTCCGTGCGCAGCCGCAGCGAGGGCGATCTGTACTGCCGCGTGGTGGTGGAAACACCGGTCAACCTGACCCCCGAGCAGCGGGAACTGCTGGAGAAATTCGAGGCCACTTTCAGCGGCGACGAGGCGCGCAAGCACTCGCCGAAGTCGGCCACGTTCCTGGATGGCGTCAAGGGCTTCTGGGACCGGATGACGTCCTGACACCCCGCACTTCCGGCTTGCTTCTAGAATAGGGCTCCCTGGCGGAGCCCTATTCGTGTCCGGACCCCTGATCGGCATCGTCGGCAGTGCAGGCGCATACGGCCGCTGGCTGCAGAACTTCTTCCGCATGCGGATGGGCCTGCAGGTCATTGGCCATGATCCCGCCGATCCCGGCTCCGTCGACGAGCCGGAACTGGTGCGGCGTGCTGACGTGCTGGTGTTCTCCGCGCCGATCCGCCACACCACCACGCTGGTTGCACGTTACATCGAACTGGCCGACGGCAGCGAAACGGGAAAGCTGTGGCTGGACATCACGTCGATCAAGGCGGCCCCCGTCGCCGCCATGCTGCAGTCACGAGCCGAAGTCGTGGGGTTGCACCCGATGACCGCGCCACCCAAGGCACCCACGCTGAAGGGCCGCGTCATGGTGGTCTGCGAAGCGCGCCTGGAAAGTTGGCGGCCGTGGCTGGCCGGATTGCTGGCCACGTTGGAAGCCGAGTGCGTGCAGGCAACGCCGGAACAGCACGACCGGGTCATGGCGCTGGTGCAGGCCATGGTGCATGCCTCGCATCTGGCCCAGGCGGGCGTCCTGCGCGCGCAATCGGCGAGGGTCGGCCACCTGGCCGCGTTGATGCCGTTCCGCTCCGCATCCTTCGAGATGGATGCGGCGATCATCGCGCGCATCCTGTCGTTGAATCCGGCCATCTACGAAGACATCCAGTTCGGGAATCCCTATGCCGGCGAAACGCTGCGGGCGCTGGGCACGCAGATCACCCGGATGGCGTCGCTGGTGGGCGAGGGGACGGACATGGCGCGCGCGGCGTTCCGCAAGGAATTCCTGCGCGAGAACCGCGAAGCGTTCGGCGACACGACCTTGGCCGAGGGCAACTACAGTTACGAGCGCATCGGCTATCTGCTGGCCGATCTCGCCGGCGCGCAAGCACTCAGCGTGCACCTGCCGGAAGACAGGCCGGGCTCTCTGCGCGCCCTGCTGCACGTGTTCGAGCGGCACGCCGTCAGCCTGTCATCGATCCATTCATCGCGCACGCCGGAGGGCGAGGTGCATTTCCGCATCGGATTCGATGCGGACGTGGACCCCTTGGCGCTGGCCCGCGTGGTGGGCGACATCAACGACACGGGCCTGGGGAAGGTGTTGGCATGAGCGCGACGATGGAGGTGATGGCCTTGACCATCGATGGGGTGCTCGCGGGGAAGGCTGTCGAGTTCACCCGTCCCGGCAGTCGCAGCGCGATCGCGAAATCACGGCTTGAGGGCAGGCAGCCGGTCACCCTGCTGGGCATCCTGGGTGACGAGCAGGGCGACCTGCGCGTGCATGGCGGGCCGGACAAGGCCATCCATCACTACCCTGCGGACCACTACGCCCGATGGCGCGACGATATCGGGGCGCATCCACTGCTCGATGCTCCCGGTGCATTCGGCGAAAACATCAGTACGCATGGCATGACCGAGGACGCGATCTGTCTTGGCGACCGCTTCCGGCTGGGGACGGCGCTGGTTGAAGTGTCCCAGTCCCGACAGCCGTGCTGGAAACTGTCGGACCGTTTCGCCGTGTCCGACATGGCCCGTCGCGTGCAGGAGTCGGGGCGGACCGGCTGGTACTACCGCGTGCTCGAAGAGGGAGAAGTGCAGGCAGGTGACCGCATGACGCTGGAGGCTCGGCCACATCCGACGTGGCCACTCGCGCGCCTGATCGAGCTGCTGTACCGGCGATCGCCAGAGCCCGCCCTGCTGCGCGATGTGTTGTTACTGCCACTGGTGCCGTCATGGCGGACGCTGTTCGAACGCCGCCTTGCGCAGGGCGCCATCGAGGATTGGGGCAAACGATTGACGGGCGCTTCTTCGCACGCATGAAGCACCGCACGGCGTTTCATGCGAGCGGCCACCTGCCAGATACATGCGTTTACTCGACAGGGTGATGTCGTCCCACTAGCATCGCATGTGTCCGGTGCCGGCATGCATGGCATCGCTTTCATCATCCGCAGGGAGTGTGGGGAGATGAGCCGGGATAACAGATTGACGTCGTTGTCGTCAGTGCGGCCTGACATGCGAGACGGCGAAGCGGCTTCGTCGGCCGCCGACGATATCGCCTTGCTGAAGCGCATCGTCGCGGCGCAAAGCGAGATCGCTGCCGCAGGCCCCGAACCGCAGGGGGTCGTGGACGCGATCACCCATCGTGCGCAGGAACTCACGCGCTCAGCCGGCGCGGTGCTGGAAATCCGTGATGGCGACGTGATGCGCTATTGGTCGGCCAGCGGGATCGCGCAAGGGCAGGTCGGCTTCAGCCTGCCGGTGTCCGGCAGCTTGTCCGGGCGCTGCATCGAAGAGCAACGGGTGTTGAAATGCGATGACAGCGAAGTGGATCCGCGCGTCAATCGTGAGGCTTGCCGCAGCGTGGGGTTGCGATCGATGCTGGTAGCGCCCCTGAGCTTCCGCGGACAGGTGGTGGGTGTGCTGAAGGTCCTGGCGACCACGCCCACCGCCTATGCGGACACGGACTGCAGGACGCTCGAGCATTTGAGTACCCTCGTGGCCGCGAGCATGTACAAGGCCATCGAACATGCGCAGATGCGCGCAGCGCTGGATGCCCGCATGGGTCAGGGCGAACGCGAGCGGCGTCATGCGCAGGACGCCCGGGAGCGCTTGCTGCAGGTGCTGGACGGGGCGCAGCTCACGGCAGCCCTGCAGCCGATCGTCAGGCTCGCCGACGGCGTGGTGGTGGGCTACGAGGCGCTTGCGCGGTTTCCGCTGGAGTACGACCTGTCGACAGGCCGCTGGTTCGAGGATGCGGCGAGGAGCGGCTTGAGCGTGGAACTGGAGCTGGCCGCCGCAGCGGTCGCCCTGGCGCGTTTGCCGTCCCTTCCCGATGACGCCTTCCTCGCCGTCAACGTATCGCCCGAAACCGCCTGCAACGCACGCTTCCAGGACCTGCTCGCCGGCCACGCCCCGGAACGGCTGGTGTTGGAAATCACCGAACACACCGCCGTGGAAGATTACGCGCGCCTTGGCCAGTGCCTGTCCTCGCTGCAGCGGGCCGGCGTCCGCATCGCCGTGGACGATACCGGGGCAGGTTTCGCCAGCTTGCGCCACGTGCTGAGGTTGGCGCCGGACATCATCAAGCTCGACATCACGCTGGTGCGTGAAATCGACCAGCGTCCGCGCGTGCAGTCGCTCGTGGCGGCGCTCCTGACATTCGCGCAGGGCACGCAGGCGGAACTGATCGCGGAAGGCGTCGAGAACGAGCGGCAACTGCAGACGCTGAAGGAGCTGGGGGTGCCATTCGCACAGGGATTCCACCTGGGCTATCCGCAGGCTCCCTGATCCGGACACTGCCGGTTCGCGTTGGCATCACGCGCCCGCTACCATGCCTGCATGGACACTTCCCCGATACGTCTCCTGATCCATGGTGCCTCCGGCCGGATGGGGCAGGCCTTGCTTCGACTGGCGGCCGAGCAGCCAGCGCTGTACCAGACCGTGGCGGCCGTGACACGGCGCGCACCCACGCAGCGGGTGGTCGACGGCGTGCCGCACTTTGCGGCCAGCGAACTGGCGGGCGTGCCCGACTTTGACGTGGTGATCGACTTCAGCCTGCCCGAAGGGTTCGACCCGGTGCTGGCGCTGTGTGCCGACCGTGGCCGGGCACTGGTCTCCGGCACCACCGGCATATCCCCCGTGCAGCAGGAGGCATTGGCCGCGGCCAGTGGGCGCATTCCGCTGGTGTGGGCGACGAATTTCAGCCTGGGAGTGGCGGTGCTGGCCGACATGGTCGAACGCGTGGCGGCGGCGTTGCCGGGGTGGGACGTGGACATCGTGGAGTCCCACCATGTCCACAAGAAGGATGCCCCGTCCGGCACCGCATTGACGCTGGGACAGGCCGCCGGCAGTGCGGGTGCGCAGGTGCACTACGCCAGTCTGCGGGCCGGCGACATTGTCGGTGAACATACCGTGCAGTTCGCCGGGCTCGGCGAGCGTATCGAGCTGACGCACCGTGCCACGCATCGCGACGTCTTCGCACGTGGCGCCCTGCACGTCGCGCGCGTGCTGTCGGGACGCCCGCCGGGCGCCTATCACGTGCGGGATCTGCTGGATTGAAGGCTGGCCGGACGTCCTGATACGGACGCCGGAATATGAACACGCCTCGCCGCGGGCGGGTGCTGTCCGTCGGACAGGCAAAAAAACGGTGGCGCTGAACAGGCCATCCCCGTACAATTCCCGCTCGCCTGTTACCCATCGCCACGGACCGGATAAATGCCGCGTTCGCGGTTTCTTGCAGCCGCAAGTCGGTGGGGCAGGGTTCCTCCACCCCAAGGCGAACCCCGTGACACGACCCGCAATTCTCGTACTCGAAGACGGCAGCGTATTCGAGGGCGACTCCGTAGGCGCCGACGGCCTTTCGGTCGGCGAAGTGGTGTTCAACACCGCGATGACCGGTTATCAGGAAATCCTGACCGACCCGTCCTACGCCCGCCAACTGGTCACCCTGACCTATCCCCATATCGGCAATACAGGCTGCACCGACCAGGACGACGAAGCCGCCAGGGTCTGGTGCGCCGGCCTCATCGTGCGCGACGTGCCGCGCCGCCCCAGCAGCTGGCGCAGCCAGCAGGCGTTGCCGGAATGGCTGCAGTCGCGCGGCATCGTCGCCATCGCCGGCATCGACACCCGCAAGCTGACGCGCATCCTGCGCGAGCGTGGTGCGCAGAACGGCGCACTGATGGCGGGCGAGGGCATCAACGCAGAGATGGCGCTGGAAGCTGCGCGCAAGTTCCCCGGCCTGAAAGGCATGGACCTGGCCAAGGTGGTCAGCACCGACAAACCGTATCCCTGGCGCGACGGCCAGTTGGACCTGGACCGCAACGCCTTCGTGCAGGCGCCGGCGAAGTTCAAGGTCGTGGCGTACGATTTCGGCGTGAAGCACAACATCCTGCGCATGCTGGCCGAACGCGGTTGCGACGTGACCGTGGTGCCCGCGCAGACCAGCGCCGCCGACGTGCTCGCGCTGCAGCCGGATGGCGTGTTCCTGTCCAACGGCCCGGGCGACCCCGCGCCGTGCGACTACGCCATCACCGCCATACGCGAGTTCATCGCGAAGAAGGTTCCGACGTTCGGCATCTGCCTGGGCCACCAGCTGCTGGCCCTGGCGGCTGGCGCACAGACGATGAAGATGGGCCACGGCCACCACGGTGCCAATCACCCGGTGCAGGATCTCGACAGCGGTCGCGTGATGATCACCTCGCAGAACCACGGCTTCGCGGTGGATGAAGCGACGCTGCCGGCCAACGTGCGCGTGATCCATCGTTCGCTGTTCGACGGCACCAACCAGGGCATCGAACTGACGGATGCACCCGCCTTCTCGTTCCAGGGGCATCCGGAGGCATCGCCGGGCCCGCATGATGTATCGCCGTTGTTCGACCGGTTCGTGGCCTCGATGGAGACACGCTGATGCGCGTGTGCCTTGCTGTCACCGCTGTGCTGATGGCGCTTGCGCTACCGGCTGCTGCGGCCACGCCCGGTGAAAAGCAGATCGACGAGATGACCGACCTGCTGGTCAGCATGCTGCCGGTCGGCGCCATCATGGAAGAGGCGGCCGGCGAGAATCCCGCCTGGCCGGTGCAGGACAAGCCTGATGCCGTCACGCCCGTGCAGTTGGCCTGCCTGCGCAACGAACTTTCCCGCGACGGCTTCCGCCGTGTGAAGCGGGCAGAAGTGGTCGAGTACGCAGTGGCACATCCGGGCCGGTTCGCCGAAGAACTGCAACTGGCGCGCACGGCGGCGCCGGTGTTCGGCAGCATCGTGCAGGCGGGCATCGCCTCGGCGAAGACGGACACCGACCTGGATCCCGCCGACCTGATGCGGACGGCCAGTGCGGACCAGTTGCTGGCGCTGCTCACCATCGCGCGCGATCCCGGGTACCGCGATTTCCGCGCATTGAGTGGTTTCGGCGATGTGCTCGCCGGCGATGGCGGCAAGGCCGACGGCAAGTCGGTGGGCGAGATGGCGGCCATCAAGATGATGTTCCAGGGCATGAAGGCGTGCGATGTGTCGCCAGGTGCCCTGATGTGATGTGCACCCGTGCGCGCCCATGCGCGCCGGGACAAGAGGTGGAGCGTGGCCCGTCCATCGCCCCTGTCGGACGCGCGCCTGGAGCAGATGCCCAGGGCGGCGGCCCCACACAATCCGAGAAGTAGATTCCCATGCCCAAGCGCAACGACCTTAAAACCATCCTGATCATCGGCGCAGGCCCGATCGTCATCGGCCAGGCCTGCGAGTTCGATTATTCCGGCGCGCAGGCATGCAAGGCGCTGCGGGAAGAGGGGTACCGGGTGGTGCTGGTCAACAGCAATCCGGCGACCATCATGACCGACCCGGAGATGGCGGATGCGGTCTACATCGAGCCCATCAACTGGCAGACGGTCGAGAAGATCATCGCCAAGGAGAAACCCGACGCGCTGCTGCCGACCATGGGGGGTCAGACCGCGCTGAACTGCGCGCTGGACCTGGCCGACAACGGGGTACTGGAGAAGTACGGGGTCGAGCTGATCGGCGCCAAGCGCGAAGCCATCCGTATGGCCGAGGACCGCGAGCTGTTCCGCGTGGCCATGGGCGAGATCGGACTGGAATGTCCGAAAGCCGCCGTGGCCCACACGCTGGAAGAAGCGCTGGAGATCCAGACCCGCGTCGGCTATCCCACCATCATCCGGCCCAGCTTCACCTTGGGCGGCAGCGGTGGCGGGATCGCTTACAACCGCGAAGAACTGATCGACATCGTCACCCGCGGCCTGGAACTGTCGCCGACCACCGAAGTGCTGGTTGAGGAGTCGGTGCTGGGCTGGAAGGAATTCGAGATGGAAGTGGTCCGCGACACCGCGGACAACTGCATCATCGTGTGCTCCATCGAGAACCTCGACCCGATGGGCGTGCACACCGGCGACAGCATCACGGTCGCACCCGCGCAGACCCTGACCGACAAGGAATACCAGCGCCTGCGCGATGCCTCCATCGCGGTGCTGCGCAAGATCGGCGTGGACACCGGCGGTTCGAACGTGCAGTTCGGCATCAATGCGCAGACCGGGCGCGTGGTCGTCATCGAGATGAATCCGCGCGTGTCGCGTTCGTCCGCGCTGGCATCGAAGGCCACCGGCTTCCCGATCGCCAAGGTCGCGGCGAAGCTGGCCGTGGGCTACACCCTGGATGAGCTGAAGAACGAGATCACCGGCGGCCTGACGCCGGCCTCGTTCGAACCGGCCATCGACTACGTGGTCACCAAGATCCCGCGCTTCGCGTTCGAGAAGTTCCCGCAGGCCGATGCACGCCTGACCACGCAGATGAAGTCGGTGGGCGAGGTGATGGCGATGGGCCGCACCTTCCAGGAATCGCTGCAGAAGGCGTTGCGCGGCCTGGAAACCGGCAAGGTCGGCCTCGACCCGACCGGCCTGGACCTCACCAGCGAAGACGACCTGACCACGCTGCGCCGCGAACTGAAGGCGCCCGGCCCGGAGCGTCTGTTCCACGTCGCCGACGCCTTCCGTGCCGGCATGACCGTGGAGCAGGTGCATGCGCTGTCGTTCATCGATCCGTGGTTCCTCGACCAGATGGAAGAGATCATCGCCGCCGAGCAGCAACTGGCCACCGATGGGCTCGGCTCGCTGGACAAGGCGCGCATGCGCCGTCTCAAGCGCATGGGTTTCTCGGATGCGCGCCTGGCGCAACTGGCGAACACGAATGAAGCCGCCGTGCGCGTGCTGCGCAAGGCACTGGGGGTGAAGCCGGTCTACAAGCGCGTGGACTCGTGCGCGGCCGAGTTCGCCACCAGCACCGCCTACCTGTACTCGACCTACGAGGACGAGTGCGAGGCCGAGCCGACCAACCGCGACAAGATCATGATCCTGGGCGGTGGTCCGAACCGGATCGGGCAGGGCATCGAGTTCGACTACTGCTGCGTGCATGCAGCGCTCGCGCTGCGCGAGGATGGATTCGAGACCATCATGGTCAACTGCAATCCGGAAACCGTGTCCACCGACTACGACACCTCGGACCGCCTGTATTTCGAACCGCTCACGCTGGAAGACGTGCTGGCCATCGTGGAGCTGGAGCAGCCCAAGGGCGTGATCGTGCAGTACGGCGGGCAGACCCCGCTGAAGCTGGCGCAGGCCCTGGAAGCCAATGGCGTGCCGATCATCGGCACGTCGCCGGACTCGATCGACCTGGCCGAAGACCGCGAGCGTTTCCAGCAACTGGTCGACAGGCTGGGTCTGAAGCAGCCGCCGAACCGCATCGCCCGCAACGACCAGGAAGCGCTGCTGCTGGCCCGGGAAATCGGCTATCCGCTGGTGGTGCGTCCGTCGTACGTGCTGGGCGGACGCGCGATGGAGATCGTCTATGGCGAATCCGACCTGGCCCGCTACGTGCGCGACGCGGTGAAGGTCTCCAACGATTCGCCGGTGCTGCTCGACCGCTTCCTCGACAATGCGGTGGAAGTGGACGTGGACATCATCGCCGACCCCGAAGGCAACGTGCTGATCGGTGGCGTGATGGAGCACATCGAGGAAGCGGGCGTGCATTCGGGCGATTCGTCCTGCTCGCTGCCGCCGTACTCGCTGTCGGCCAAGACGCAGGACGAACTGCGCCGGCAGGTGGTGGAACTGGCCAAGGCACTGAAGGTCGTCGGCCTGATGAACACCCAGTTCGCCATCCAGGCCGCCGAGGATGGTGGGGACGACATCGTCTACCTGCTGGAAGTGAACCCGCGCGCCTCGCGTACGGTGCCGTTCGTATCCAAGGCCACCGGCATGCCGCTGGCCAAGATCGCGGCCCGCTGCATGGCCGGCAAGACGCTGGCAGGGCAGGGCGCTACCCGGGAGATCGTGCCGGACTACTACTCGGTGAAGGAGGCGATCTTTCCGTTCGCCAAGTTCCAGGGCGTGGACCCGATCCTGGGCCCGGAAATGCGTTCCACCGGCGAGGTGATGGGCGTGGGCCGCAGTTTCGGCGCCGCCATGGCGCGCGCGCAGGAAGCCGGTGGCATCAAGGCGCCGCCGGTCGGCAAGGTGTTCATCTCGGTACGCGACCCGGACAAGAAGCGCGTGCTGCCGGTGGCGCAGGAGCTGGTAGGCCGCGGTTTCAGCATCGTGGCCACCGCCGGCACCGCCGCGTGGCTGCGTGAGCGCGGCATCGACTGCGAGCAGGTGAACAAGGTGGTCGAGGGCCGTCCGCACGTGGTGGACCTGATCAAGAACGGCGAGATCGTGTATATCGTCAACACGACGGAAGGACGCCAGGCCATTGCCGACTCCTTCTCGATCCGGCGCGAGGCCTTGCAGCACCGCGTCACCTACTCAACCACCGTTGCCGGCGCCAAGGCGCTGGTGCATTCGCTGGAATACCGTGGCACGGGCCCGGTGCTGGCATTGCAGGAACTGCACAAGGAGCTTCAAGGGTGAGAGCCCCATTGACCATGCAGGGCGCGCAGCGCCTGCGCCAGGAACTGGATCTGCTGAAGACGGTTAAGCGGCCGGAAGTGATCACCGCCATCGCCGAAGCGCGCGCGCACGGTGACCTGAAGGAAAACGCGGAATACCATGCTGCCCGCGAGCAGCAGGGTTTCATCGAAGGCCGCATCAAGCAGCTGGAAGGCGAGCTGTCGCACGCCGAGATCATCGATGTCAGCAAGCTCAACGCCGGCACGCGCATCGTGTTCGGCGCCCGCGTGGTGCTGGCCGATGTCGACACCGACGAGGAGAAGCGCTATCAGGTGGTCGGCGACCTGGAGGCGGACATCAAGCTGGGCCTGATCGCGATCTCCTCGCCGCTGGCCCGGGCGCTGATCGGCAAGCACGAAGGCGACAGCGTCACGATCGACGCGCCTGCCGGCCAGCGCGAATACGAAATCGTCAGCGTTTCCTACGCAGACTGAGCCGATGGCGCAGGCCACGCTGCTGTTGCCTCCGCGTACCCGCCTGGTGGGACAGGCACTGCCGGCCGATGTGGCGCGGGCGTTGGGGCGCGCGGATCGCGCGGCCGGTGAGGCAGGCGAGCATGCGCAGCTGCGGCGCCACTTCCAACTGGTGCCGGACCATTGGCCGGTCGCAGCCCTGACGCGCCAGCGCGACGCAAGGGATGCCGCCGGCGCGTTGTGGCTGCGTGCCGATCCTGCGCGCGTGTCGCCCGACATGAATGGCGCGCGCATGCTGGCGTATGGCGAGGCGCTGGCGCTGGGCGGCGAAGACATCGCGGAGTTGCTGCCGGCACTGAAGCCGCTGTTCGGCGATGCCGGCATGCTGCTGGACGCGCCGGATCCCGCCCGCTGGTACCTGCGCCTGCCGCCCGACGCGAAACTTCCGGTGTTCGCGCCGGTGAATGACGTGCTGGGCGACGATCTCTTCGCGCACCTGCCGGAAGGCGAAGCGGGCCGCCGTTGGCGTGCCCTGCTCAGCGAAGCGCAGGTGCTGCTGCACAACCACCCTTGGAACGCACAGCGCGTCGCGCAGGGCAAGCCGCCGGTGAACTCGCTTTGGTTCTGGGGCGGCGGCGTGCTGCCGGACTTCGTACGCACTGGTTTCCGCCAGGTCAAAGGCAACGATGTGCTGTTGCAGTCGCTGGCGCATGCGGCCGGGGTGGAACCCGTGCACGCGAACGGGGAGGGCGGCGTGGATGCGCTGATCGACCTGCGTCATCTGCGCAATCTGGATCTGCTGTGCCGTGACGCGTTGCAGCCTCTGCTGGACGCCCTGCACAAGCGCGAGTTGGATGGGCTGACCCTGGACTTCGAGGATGGCGCGCTGTTCGCGCTGCGCCGCGAGCAACGCTGGCGCCTCTGGCGCCGCCCGATGCAGCGCCTGGACACGCTACGCCCGGACCACGTTCCGGCATGACCTCGCCCAGGATCCGCCGTCGGACCATCGCGGCGAATGGTCAGTGGCCCGAAGGCGTGCCGGTGCTGCTGCAACGCCTCTACGAAGCCCGCGGTGCGCTTTCGATGGACCAGGCTCAACCACGCCTGGCGCAGTTGCTGCCGCCCGACCAGCTCGGCGGCCTTGGCGGCGCCACCGCGTTGCTCGCCGATGCGATCGCGCAGGACCGGCACATCGTCATCGTGGGTGACTTCGATTGCGATGGCGCCACGGCGTGCGCGGTCGGCGTGCGTGGCCTGCGCCTGCTGGGCGCGCGGCACGTGACGCCAGCGGTGCCCAACCGCATGGTGCATGGCTATGGATTGTCGCCTTCGCTGGTGGATGAACTCGCCGCGCTGCAACCCGACCTGCTCGTCACGGTCGATCACGGCATCGCATGCCACGCCGGCATCGCGGCGGCGAAGTCGCGGGGCTGGCAAGTGCTTGTCACCGACCACCATCTGCCCGGCGAAACGTTGCCGCCGGCCGACGCCATCGTCAATCCGAACCTGCGCGATGACCCGTTTCCCAGCAAGGTGCTGGCCGGCGTCGGGGTGATGTTCTACGTGTTGCTGGCGTTGCGACGACTCCTGCGCGAACGGGGCACGTTCGACGGCGCGGGGCCGGATCTCTCCACGCTGCTGGATCTGGTCGCCGTGGGCACCGTGGCCGATCTCGTGCCGCTGGATGCGAACAACCGCGCCCTCGTCGGCGCAGGCTTGCGCCGGCTGCGGGCCGGGCAGGCATGTGCGGGCCTGCAGGCATTGATGCGTGTGGCAGGCCGCGAGCCGGCGCGCCTGACCGCAGCCGACATAGGTTTTGCCATCGCGCCACGGTTGAATGCGGCCGGACGGCTGGAGGACATGGCCCTTGGCATCGCCTGCCTGCTGACCGACGATGCCACGCAGGCCGAAGAGATGGCGCGTGTGCTGGAAGGCATCAATGCCGAGCGTCGTGGCGTGCAGCAACAGATGGTGGATGAGGCGCAGGCTGCGCTCGCGCGCATTGATGTCGCGGAGGGCGGGCAGGCGCCGCTCGCCCCGTGCCTGTTCGATCCGGAATGGCATCCCGGCGTGGTGGGTCTGGTCGCCTCGAAGATGAAGGAGCGCCTGCATCGCCCGGTGGTGGCCTTCGCGCCCGCAGAGCCGGGCAGCGCCACGCTGCGCGGGTCGGCGCGCTCGATTCCCGG
Source organism: Pseudoxanthomonas sp. 3HH-4 (assembly GCF_006716465.1). Lineage (GTDB taxonomy): Bacteria > Pseudomonadota > Gammaproteobacteria > Xanthomonadales > Xanthomonadaceae > Pseudoxanthomonas_A. The sequence continues at coordinate 421,703 of NZ_VFPB01000004.1, forward strand.
CTTCCACATCCGCGACGCGCTTGCGGCCATCGACACTGCGAACCCCGGCCTGATGCAGCGCTTCGGCGGCCATGCGATGGCGGCGGGGCTGTCGCTCGATGAAAGTGCACTGCCCGTGTTCCGTGATGCCTTCCACCGCCATGCCGCCGCGATGCTCGACGACGCCTTGCTGCAGGAAGAACTCCTGAGTGACGGCGAACTCCAGCCCGGCGAACTGGACCGCGTGCACGCGGAAGCGCTGCGTGGCGCGGGGCCATGGGGGCAGGGATTCCCGGAGCCCATGTTCGATGGCGTGTTCGACGTGCTGGACTGGCGCGTGGTGGGCGAGAAGCACCTGAAGTTCTCGTTGCGCCTGCCCGGGCATGCGGCACCGTTGAACGCGATCCAGTTCAACGGCTGGCACGACCAGCCACCGCCTTCCCGCATACAGGCCGCCTATCAACTGGACACCGACGACTGGCAGAACCGTCGCGGCATCCAGTTGCTGGTCCGGCACTGGCAACCGGCCGCTTGAGGGCGCCGGTCAGCGCTCCGACCAGGCCAGGGGCTCCGGACTGCGGGACGGCACTTCCCCGGCACGTTTCAATCCGAACAAGGGCCGCAGCCATCCCACGCGGCGGATCACTTCATAGCCGGCGAAGCACGCGGCGAAGGTGATCGCTACCAGCAAGGGGCCCTCCACCGTCGGCGGTATCGCCAACGGTTTCAGATGGTGGGCGACGACCACGGTCACCGTCTGGTGCAGGATGTAGACGGGAAACACCGCCGGCACCAGATAGCGCAGCGCACGATTGTCGGCAGGACGCCAGTGCCGGGCGAAACCCAGTACCGCCACGATGGCGCACCACTGGTTCAGCCCCCAGGCCAGCCGCATCCCCATGCGTGCCCAGTCGGGCGGTGCCGCGTCCGCAAAATGCGCGAAGTAGGCGACCAGCCCGGCCCAGCTCAGCAGCCAGGCGACCAGGGCTGGCCAGCGCTGGCGTTCGATGGCATCCCACACCCCGTCCGTACGGGCGATGAGGAAGCCGAGCAGGAACACGCCGAAGTACTGCACGTGGTTGTACCAGTCGTCCACCAGGGCGTGCGTCTGCTCGAAGCGGCCGATCATCAGCACGCGCGCCACGCCGAGGAACAGGACGGGACCGGCCAGTACGCCGATGCCGGAAAGCCAACGACCCAGCTGGCGCTCCGCTGCATTGATGCCGCGGGGCACGAGCTTCCAGAGCAGCCACAGCGCGACGGTGTAGACCCACAGGTAAGCGACGAACCACAGATGGTTCCATGTCGGGACGTCCAGGCAGCCGTCGGCATCGCAGAAGCCGTCATGACCGGTCAGGTAGCGCGCGTAGAACGCCAGGTAGCCCTCGTGGTAGCCGCCAGGCAACTGTTCGACCACCTCGTAGTAGGACTGCGGCGGCACGATCACCAGCATGCCGAAGACTAGCGGCACCAGCAGCCGCCATGAACGGCTCCCAAGAAAGCGCATCCGCCCCCCCGGAGCATCGGCGGCCCGCCGCGCCTTGCCGAGCAGGAATGCCGTGGCGCAGCCGGACACCAGGAACAGCAGCGACAGTCGCCAGGGGGAGCTGAGCATCATGAACGGTTCCAGCGCGTGGCTGGCGCCGGGGCTTTTCACGTGCCAGTCCCAGGTCACGTAGTACATGCCCACGTGGTACAGCACCAGCAGCCCGAAGGCACAGACGCGGACCCAGTCCAGATCGTGGCGGCGTTGCATGATCGTCTCCTTCGTCAACAAGACGGCCAGCGTCGGGCGCCGTGCGTGTCCGCGCCATTGCGAGGGGACGCGTGGTGGACGGGCAGGGGCCAGTCGAGGGAAGCAAGGGACGAGTTGCGGCGGTGATGCGGGAGCCGCGGGCTAGAATGCGCGCATGACGGAACGGGCCCCGCCGACTTACGAACGCTACCTGCCCTGGCGGCGATGGGTGGAGATCGGGTTCTGGGTGGCGATGATCGGCGCCAACTGCATCGGCAACAGCATGACCACGCTGATCGACATGCGGCGGCAGGGCTCCGGCGTGGAGGCCTGGGAGCCGGCCGTCTGGGAGGTGAGCAGTGCGCTGGTATGGCTGCTGGTCCTGATCCCGGCGATCGCCTGGTACACCCGACGCTTCCCCCTGCACTGGGAAAACTGGCGCCGGCGGATACCCGAGTACCTGCTGGCGAGCATCGTGGTCTGCATCATCCACGTGGTCGGCATGGTCGCGTTGCGCGTCTTGGCCTACCGTAGCCAGGGCATGACCTACGAGTTCGGCCCCTGGCCTCGCGAACTGGTCTACGAGTACCTGAAGGATATCCGCAGCTTTGCCACGATCGTCGTGCTGGTGGAAGGCTACCGCTTCCTGCTGCGGCGCTGGCAGGGCGAAGCGAGCCTGCTGGCCGAGCCGGACGAAGGTCCGCCGCTGGAGCCGGTGGATCGTCCGGAGCGCTTCCTGGTGCGCAAGCTGGGCCGCGAGTTCCTGGTGGCGGCCAACGACATCGAATGGCTGCAGGCCGCAGGCAACTACGTCAACCTGCGGGTACGCGGTCACGACTACCCACTGCGGAGCACGATCGCCGGCATCGAGACCCGCCTGGATCCTCGCCGTTTCACCCGCATCCACCGCAGCTACATCGTCAGCCTGGACCAGGTGGCCTCGATCGAGCCGCTGGACACCGGTGATGCGCGCGTGCACATGAAGGATGGCAGCGCGCTACCCTGCAGCCGCCGCTACCGGCAAGACCTGCGTCAGCGGACCGGGGCCGAGGCCGCCTAGGCGGCGCGGGTCGCCGGCACGCGCGGCAGACGTTCCACGGCGTAACTGGCCACCAGTTCGATGGCGCCGCTGCGGACCGCGCCTTCAGGCTCCTCCAGCAGCGTTTGAAGGGCGATGCCGGGCGGGAGCGTCCGCCCCCACAGACCGGCCCATGCGTTGCGCCGGTCCTTGGCCGCATACAGGGCGCGATCGGCCATGCGCAGCGCGTAATCCCAACCGCCTGTGGCGTTGTCGAAGAACGGGAAAGGGGCGAAGCCCAGCGAGACGGTCAATGGCCAGCGCTGGCCGGGCGCCAACTCGTGCACATCGCACAGTGTTTCCTGCACGCGCGCCGCCACCGTGCAGGCCTGGGCCTCGGTCAGGTCCGCGCACGCCATCAGGAACTCCTCGCCCCCCCAACGGGCGATGACGTCGTCCGCGCGCCCCAGTGCGCGCAGCTGGCGCGAGAGCGCGACCAGCACCTGGTCGCCGGCGTGGTGGCCATGACCATCGTTGACCTGCTTGAAGTGGTCGATGTCGATGAGGAACAGCACATGGCGCGTACCGGCGGCGTGGCGCTGCAACGACATGGCCTTCAGCGACTCCGTGGCGGCGCGGCGGTTGCGCAGGCCGGTCAGGGGATCAGTGGCACTGACCTTGCGCAGCTGCCGGTTCTTGCGACGCTGCAACAGACCGAAGCCGACGCCCGCCAGCACCAGCAGGGTCATCAGTGCCACACCAGTACGACGCAGGAGGGTGGATTTCTCGTCGTTCAGCGCGCGGATCTGTGCCTGGTGGCGCATCTGCTCCAGTTCGCGCTGGGCGCTCGCGCTATCGCTGCGTGCCTGCAGGTCGGCCAGCAACTCCAGCCGCTGATGCCTCAGCGCTTCCATCTCCAATCCGTGCAGGCGGGCACCCACCGCCAATGCTTCGTCTGCCTCACCCAGCGCGGCATGCGCCGCCATCCAGGCGAGCAGGACTTCGCGCTGTTTCTGCGGCTGAGGCTGGTTGTCGACCAATGCCCAGGCGGCGCGGGCGGTCTCCAGCGCCTGCACGTGTTCACCGGCCTTGCGCTGCAGGACCGACAGTTTCGCAAGCGAGCCCGCCTGCCCGGGCAGGTCTCTGTTCTTCGCCTGTTCGCGGATGGCCGCTGCCAGCACCGGCCGGGCCAGTTCCAATTGCCCCTGCCGGATCCACAGGCCGGCGCGCTCGCTGCGCAGGCGATGCATCACGGTATGGGCTTGCTGGCGCTGGGCCATGGCTTCACCCGCGTCGATCATTTCCATGGCGTCTGCATCGCGCTCCAGCGCGACCAGGTTGAGCGCATGGTTGTGCACGATCAGGGGGTCTTCCAGTCCCACGTCGTGCGCTGCGGCCAGGGCTTTGAGGTAGTACGTGTCGGCCACATCGGGCGAGGCCAGATAATCGGCATGGATCAGCCCGATATTGTTGAGTGTGGCGGCCTGCACCAGCCCGGCATCGTGTTCGTCGAGCCGCGAAGAGACGTCGTAGGCGCGGAGGTAAGCGGCCTCCGCGGCGCGGATGTGGCCTGCGCCCTGGTAGATCGCCCCGATCTGCGAATAGGCCCGCATCTGCAGTGCGGGTGCGAGGTCCGGCGTGTCATCGACGCGCCGTTCCATCCGCTCGGCGGCGCTGATCGCCCGCGCCGGGTCACCGCTCAGGCTGGCGGCAATGCCCAGGCAACTCAGCGTCTTGAGTTCATCCTCGACGCTTAGGTCCTTCGCCTGCAGCAGCGCATCCGCCAGCGCGACCGCCCTGGCGGGTTCGTCGCGCCTCAGCTTCAGGCACTGGCTGACCTGGCTTGCGCGCCCCGCCACGGGCGCTGTCGGCGCATCGCCCGCGCAGGCCGCGGAGAAGGCGGACGCCAGCGCCAGGCCGAGCAGGCCGGACAGCAGCGATGCGGACGGTGCAATGGGGATGGTCATGCCGTGGGTGGCTCTGGGCAGGGCATCGGGTGCGATGCAAGAACCATTCCGGAAACGGCGTGGCGCACCGCTCTGGTATCCTTGCTGACCGATTCCATCCCCCGTCACAGTCCCCATGATCGAGCTCAATCCCATCCGCCAGCGCATCGCCGACCTGCAGGACAGGCTGGCCTCGCTCCGGGGGTATCTTTGACTACGATGCCAAGCGCGAACGCCTGGAAGAAGTAAACCGCGAGCTGGAAAGCCCGGACATCTGGAACAACGCCGAGTACGCGCAGCAGCTGGGTCGCGAGCGCTCACTGCTGGACAAGACGGTCAACGGCATCCGCGACATCGAGGAAGGCCTGACCGGCGCGGGCGAGCTGCTCGAACTGGCGGAGATGGAGAACGACGAGGACACCGCGCACGCCGTGGTGGCCGACGTCGAGCGCTATGCCGCGCACGTGGACAAGCTGGAATTCCAGCGGATGTTCTCCGGCAAGATGGATAGCTCCAATGCCTTCGTCGACATCCAGGCCGGTGCCGGCGGCACCGAGGCGCAGGACTGGGCGGAAATCCTGCTGCGCATGTACCTGCGCTGGTGCGAGTCGCGCGGCTGGAAGACCGAGCTGATGGAAGCCAGCGGCGGCGACGTGGCCGGCATCAAATCCGCCACGCTGCGCGTGGAAGGCGACTTCGCCTATGGCTGGCTGAAGACCGAGACCGGCGTGCACCGGCTGGTACGCAAGTCGCCGTTCGACTCCGACAACCGCCGCCACACAAGCTTCACCTCGGTGTTCGTGTCGCCGGAAGTGGACGACAACATCGACATCGACATCAATCCGGCCGACCTCAAAACCGACGTCTACCGCTCCTCCGGCGCCGGTGGCCAGCACGTCAACAAGACCGAATCGGCGGTGCGCATCACCCACGTGCCCACCGGGATTGTCGTGGCTTGCCAGACCGGCCGCAGCCAGCACCAGAACCGCGACAACGCGATGAAGATGCTGGCCGCCAAGCTGTATGAGCTGGAGATCCAGAAGCGCAACGCCGAGCGCGATGCGGTGGAAGCCACCAAATCCGACATCGGCTGGGGCAGCCAGATCCGCAACTATGTGCTGGACCAGAGCCGCATCAAGGACCTGCGTACCGGCATCGAACGCACGGACACGCAGAAGGTGCTGGACGGCGACCTGGACGAGTTCGTGGAGGCCAGCCTCAAGTCGGGCCTGGAAGCGGGCTCGAAACGCATCGACGCCTGATCCGCCCACGAATCACTTGTGGGAGCGACGCAAGTCGCGAGCTCTTCCGGCACTCGTTCGCGACTCACGTCGCTCCCACGTCCCAGGACACGATACGACCCCATGACAGACCACACGCTTCCGCAGGACGAGAACAGCCTCATCGCCGAGCGCCGCGCCAAACTGACGGCCTTGCGCGGGCAGGGCATCGCGTACCCGAACGACTTCCGTCGCACCGACTACGCGGGCGACCTGCAGGTGCAGTACCAGGACGCTGAGCTGTGGAACGGAGAGACACTCGAGCGTGGCGGCCGGCGCGTGAAGCTCGCGGGACGCATGATGGCGAAGCGGGTGATGGGCAAGGCCAGCTTCGTTCAGATCCAGGATGAGAGCGGCCGCATCCAGTTGTTCCTGCAGTCCAATGCGCTGGGCGAGACCTACGATGCGTTCAAGGGCTGGGACATCGGCGACATCGTCGGCGTTGAAGGCGGCCTGACGCGGACCCGTACCGGCGAACTGTCCGTGAAGGCCGACGCCTTCCGCCTGCTGACCAAGGCGCTGCGCCCGTTGCCGGACAAGTGGCACGGCCTGTCCGACGTGGAACAGCGCTACCGCCAGCGCTACGTGGACCTGATCGTCACGCCCGAGGCGCGCGATGTCTTCATCAAGCGCTCGCGCATCATCCGCGCGATCCGCGAATGGCTGGATGCGCGCCGCTTCCTGGAGGTGGAAACGCCGATGATGCATTACATCCCCGGCGGCGCGGCGGCCAAGCCCTTCACCACGCATCACAACGCGCTGGATCTGGACCTGTACCTGCGCGTCGCGCCCGAGCTGTACCTGAAGCGGCTGGTGGTCGGTGGACTGGAGCGCGTGTACGAGATCAACCGCAACTTCCGCAACGAGGGTGTCAGCACGCGGCACAACCCGGAGTTCACCATGCTCGAGCTGTACGAGGCCTACGCCACGTATACCGAGATCATGGACCTGACCGAGGGCGTGATCCGGGACGTGGCACACGAGGTGCTGGGCACCGGCCAGGTGGCGTGGGACGGGCAGGACATCGACCTGGAGCCGACGTTCCGCCGCTGGCGCATGGACGAGGCCGTGCGCCACCACAACCCCGAAATCAGCGTCGCCGACTGTACCGACCGCGACGCGCTGGCGCGGCATTGCGAGCGTCTGAAGATCCACGTCAAGCCGTCCTATGGCTGGGGCAAGCTGCTGCTGGAGATCTTCGAGAAGACCGTGGAACACACCCTGGTCCAGCCGACCTTCATCACCGACCACCCGGTCGAGGTGTCGCCGTTGGCCCGCGCCAACGACAACCACCCCGGCTATACAGACCGCTTCGAGTTGTTCATCAACGGCAAGGAACTCGCCAACGGCTTCTCCGAGCTCAACGACCCGGAGGACCAGGCGGCGCGCTTCATGGCCCAGGTCCAAGCGAAGGAGGGCGGAGACGACGAGGCCATGCACTTCGACGCCGACTACATCCGGGCGCTGGAAGTCGGCCTGCCACCGACCGGCGGGTTGGGCATCGGCATCGATCGCCTGGTGATGCTGCTGACCGGTTCGGACTCCATCCGTGACGTGCTTCTGTTCCCCTACATGCGCCCGGAAAGCCAAGGCTGATGGGCACGCCCCAAGCGTCAAGAGAGTGACGCTCAGGGGCAGAATGGGCTCCCGTCTGCATGACGCGGCGGGGCCACGGGCCGGCGATGGAGTCGCCATCAGGCCTTTCACTCTGCTGTACCCCTCGTCAAGGACGGACGGAAAGGCCTCATTCCGTGACGGAGGTCACTATGTTCTGTCCTGATACTCCCTGGCCACGGCTGGCACGTTTCCTGCGACGATTCACGCGCAGGCCGGTCAATTTTCCGCCGCCTGCGCCGATAGAGATCAGGGGAGGGGGCCCCGGGATTCGCATCGGTTCCCTTCGTGGATCACGGACCCTGCCCGGGTCCGCGCCGCCGAACAGGACTGCCGACATGCTAGATGCGAGCGTTGCCACCGCCGGAGTATCCTTGCCCGACAGCCACGTGATGTGGCCTCAAGGGGTGGGTAACGCTTTGAATATCGTCATCGTCGACGATCAGACGTCTGCGCGCACCATGCTGCGCCATGTCATCGAGGACATCGCGTCCGAACTGACCGTCCACGACTTCGGCGATCCGCTGGCCGCGCTGGAGTGGTGCGAGAAGAACCGCACCGACCTGCTGCTGCTGGACTACCGCATGCCGGGCATGGACGGGCTGGAATTCGCCCGCCGCTTCCGGCGGCTGCCGATGCACCGCGACATCGCGATCATCCTGATTACCGTGGTGGGCGATGAACCCATCCGCCAGGCCGCCCTCGAGGCGGGTGTCATAGATTTCCTGGTCAAGCCGGTGCGTCCGCGCGAGCTGCGCGCCCGCTGCCGCAACCTGTTGCAGCTCCGCCAGCAATCCGAGAACGTCAAGCAGCGTGCGCTCTCGCTGGAGCAGCGCCTGCTGTCCAGCATGCATGAGGTCGAGGAACGCGAGCGCGAAACGCTGTCACGGCTGGCGCGTGCCATCGAATATCGCGACAGCGGCACCAGTGCGTACCTGGAGCGCATGGCCCATGTGGCCGGCCTGATCGCCGAACAGCTCGGCCTGCCCGAAGACGAAGTACGCACCATCGAAATGGCCGCCCCGCTGCATGACATGGGCAAGATCGCCATCCCGGACTCGGTGCTGATGAAAGCCGGCCCGCTGACGGCGGAAGAAACCGATGTCATGCGTCGCCACCCGAAGATCGGCCACCAGTTGCTGTCGGGCAGCCAGAACCGCTTCATCCAGACCGGTGCCCTGATCGCATTGCGCCACCATGAGCGCTACGACGGCAGCGGCTACCCCGATGGCCTCGTGGGTGAGCAGATCCCGTTGGAAGCGAGGATAGTGGCGGTTGCGGATGTCTTCGACGCGTTGATCTCGCCGCGCCCGTACAAGAAGGCCTGGGAAAAGGACGCAGCGCTGGCTTATCTGTATGCCCAGCGCGGCCGCCTGTTCGATCCCGCATGTGTCGACGCGCTGATCCGTGGGCGGGCGCGGCTGGACGACATCTGCGAACGCTACTCGACGGTGCAGAGCCGTCCAGGGATGGAGTAAGCCATGTCCAATGTCCTTGCATGGATCAAATCCCGCCTGGCGCATCGTGGCGACAGCGAACACGGCCAGGCCCTGATCCGCGTCGCACTGATCTCCATCATCCTGACCTATGCGCTGCTGCCGTCCTCGCGCGCTGCACTCCAGGCGGACGAATACACCATCGTCCTGACCATCATCACATCGGGCCTGGTCAACAGTCTTGGCATCTTCGCCTGGCTGCTGGTGCAGCCGGGCAAGTCCCATGTCCGTCGCGGGCTGGGCATGATCGCCGACTACGGACTGCTTGCCGCTGCCATGATCGGCATGGGCGAGCCGCTTTCGTGGGCGTACGTCGTGCTGATGTGGATCACGGTGGGCAATGGCCTGCGCTATGGCAACCGCTACCTGGTGGTCGCTGTTGCCATGGCAAGCGCCGCCTTTGCGACCGTAGTGGCGATGAATGACTACTGGCGCAGCAATATGACCCTGGGTGTCGGTCTGGTGCTGGGCCTGATCGCCGTGCCCATGTACCTCTCCGGCCTGTTGCGCGACCTGACCCGTGCCACCGACGAGGCGCGCCGCGCCAACGAGGCGAAGAGTCGGTTCCTGGCGAACATGAGCCACGAATTCCGCACGCCGCTCAATGGCCTGGCGGGCATGTCGGAACTGCTGGCGACCACGCGCCTGGATGCCGAACAGCGCGAATGCCTGTCCACGATCCAGGCGTCCACGCGTACGCTGCTGGGCCTGGTCGAGGACGTGCTGGATATCTCCGCCATCGAGGCGGGCAAGGTCAAGCTGAACGTGGTCGAGTTCGCGCCGCGCGAACTGGTGGAGAGCATCGGGCTGATCCTGATGCCGCAGGCGCGTGGCAAGCAGGTCCGCTACGAAGGACACGTGGACGATGCCATCCCGCTGAAGCTTCGCGGTGATGCTGGCCACCTGCGCCAGGTGCTGCTCAACCTTGCCGGCAACGCGGTCAAGTTCACCGATGAGGGCGAGGTGCGGGTGGCGGTCACACCGATGATGGTGGATGGGCAACACATGCGCCTGCGCTTCACCGTCACCGATACCGGTATCGGCGTTCCCGTGGCCTTGCGCGAACGGTTGTTCGAAGCGTTTGAACAGGCGGACGGCAGCCTGTCGCGGCGCTACGGCGGCACGGGCTTGGGAACGACCATCGCGAAGGGGTTGACCGAAGCGATGGGGGGCACCATCGGCTTCGAGAGCAATGAACAGCGCGGCAGCTGCTTCTGGGTCGAGTTGCCGTTCGAAGCGGTGCCGGAGCGCGTCATGGTGCCGGCGGTGCACGGCCATGCCGAATGGCTGCAGGAGGAACCCGAAGCATCCAGTGCAGAGAACATCATTGCGTTCTCCGATCCGTTCCTGCGCCATCGTGCGCGCGTGCGCAGCATGCAGATCCTCGTGGCCGACGACCATGAGGCCAACCGCATGGTCGTGCAACGCCTGCTGCAGAAGGCGGGGCATCGCATCACCTGCGTCAATGGCGGCGAAGAAGTGCTCGACGCATTGGAATCGGCATCCTACGACGCGGTGATCTGCGACCTGCACATGCCTGGCCTGAGCGGTCTGGATCTACTCAAGCAACTTCGCGTGATGGAAGCCGGCAGTGGCAGTCGCACGCCGGTACTCATCCTCAGCGCCGATGTCACGCCGGAGTCGATCCAGCGCTGCGAACAGGCCGGTGCCCGTGCTTTCCTGGCCAAGCCGGTGGTCGCCACCCGACTGCTGGACGCGCTGGCGGACATCGCCACGTCGGGTCGTGTCTCCGCGACCGCGACGGTGGCCACGCCCGCACGTGCTGAAGTGTCTGACGGTGTGCTCGATGTCAGCGTGCTGGACGAACTCACCGCGCTCGGCATGGGCGAAGCTTTCGAACGCGAATTCATCGAGCAGTGTCTCAACGATGCGGATGGATGCATCGGCGCCATGGCCCATGCGATGGAGCGGGGCGATGGCGAACACCTGCGCGAACACGCGCATGCGCTGAAAGGCGTGGCCAGCAACCTTGGGCTGGTAAAACTTGCGGCCGCCGCGGGCGAAATGATGAGCCTGGCCGACTGGCAGATCACGCGTGAATGGCGGCACCGTCTGGCGGCGCTCAACTCGCATCTGAGCCATGGTCGCGCGGCGCTGGATGCGCGGCAACGCGTGCGTGGTGCCGTCGAGAAAGGCGGCGAGGGCACTTCGTCGTGACGCGCGGATCCGCCGCAGCTCATGCGGCGGCATGCAGTGGTGAAGCGCAAGACCTCGGACATCCACGGGATGGATGGTCCCTGGCGAGTACGGTGACCCGGACTCGCCCTTGAAGACGCGCAGGCGCGCTTCAACCCCCTGATTCTCCCTGCCGGTTCGCAGCAGTCTACGGGTGGTGCTTTCAGGCGGCGCGGATGGACCGCTTCTCCTGCGCGCGGACGATGCGTTCCATCATCTTCAACGATTTGTCGCCCAGGGTCAGCGCGGTATCCACCCACACTTCGGTGATGCCCATCAGTTCGTCGTAACCAACCGGCTGGGCCAGGTTGCGGCAGGCATTCAGCGCCAGGTGCGCGTGCGGTGAACGACGCTGCTTGTCGATGATGGTCTGCACGGCGGCGGCGCCCTGGCCCTTCGGCACCAGCACATCGACCACGCCCATCCTGTACAGCTCGTCGCTGGTGTAGATGTTGCCTTCCAGGATGATCTTCTCGGCGACCTGCGGCGACACGCGCTTGCACAGGAAGGAGTAGGCGCCCATGCCCGGGAACAGGCCGAACAGTACTTCCGGCAGTCCCATGTCCACGCCTTCTTCGGCCACGATGGTGTGGCAGGACAACGCGATCTCAAGGCCGCCACCCAAGGCATCGCCCTGGATCAATGCGATGGTGCGGACGTCGCCGCCGAGGCCGGTGTTGAGGTGGTGGACACCATCGATGCAGCGACGCGCGTAGCTCAGCAGGCGGTCGCGGTTGTTCTCGCGGATCAGTTGCGAGAACAGTTCCAGGTCGCCGCCAAGGTTGAACGCATTCGCATCGGATGCGATCACCAGATGACGCAGCTTGCCGGGCTGGCGCTGCGATTCGCGCAAGGTGATCGAGTTGGTGAAGCTGAGCACGTCGTCGAGCATCTGGCTTCGGAAGCAAGGACGCACGCCGGGTGCCGCATCGGAATGCATGTACAGCCAGTGGGCATCACCGCTGGGTTCGGATTCGACGCGGATGGTCGGGAAGGCACGGGTGCGCTGCAGTTTTTCGACGTTGTTCATGAGGAGCTCCATGGAGGGTTTCTTGCCCGCGCGGCAGGGGAAGCGGGTGACGGATTTATGTGACGCAGGTGGCATCACGCGCCGATCCTACACCTGAACGAATAATTAAAATCCAGTGCACGCGCGCGCTTGTGCGAGGGAAAGCGCGCTAATGGCATACCAGCATCGAAATTTGTGATGCGCGTCTAGAATCTGCCTCTAAAGTCCTGAACAAAAAGAAAAAGGCCGACACAAGGCCGGCCTTCTTCAGATACATGAACAGGGTTCAGGATGCCTTGGCGGGCTCCCGCAATTCCTTGCGCAGGATCTTGCCGACGTTGGTCTTGGGCAGTTCCGTGCGGAACTCGATGTGGCGCGGTTGCTTGTAACCGGTCAGGTTGTCGCGACAGTACGCCTTCACTTGTTCGGCAGTGAGGTTGGGATCCTTCTTCACGATGAAGACCTTCACGGCCTCACCCGACTTGTCATCCGGCACGCCGATCGCAGCGACTTCCAGCACCCCTTCCAGCCCGGCGATGACGTCCTCGACCTCATTCGGATACACGTTGAAGCCGGAGACCAGGATCATGTCCTTCTTCCGGTCGACGATGTAGAAGAAGCCGTTCTCGTCCATCTTCGCCATGTCGCCGGTATGCAGCCAGCCATCGGCGTCCATGACGTTCGCGGTTTCCTCAGGACGCTGCCAGTAGCCCTTCATCACCTGCGGGCCCTTGATGCACAGTTCACCGACCTCGCCGACGGGCACGATGTTGCCATCGTCGTCCTTCAGACAGGCATCGGTCGAGGGCACCGGCAGGCCGATGGCGCCGTTGTAATCGTGCAGGTTCATCGGGTTGATGCAGGCCGCAGGCGACGTTTCGGTCAGGCCGTAGGCCTCGACCAGCGTTACACCGGTGACCTTCTTCCATTTCTCGGCCACCGCACGCTGCACGGCCATGCCGCCACCGAGCGTCATCTTGAGATTGGAAAAATCGACTTCATCGAAACCGGGCGTGTTGAGCAAGCCATTGAACAGCGTGTTGACGCCGGTTATCGCGGTGAAGCGGTTGGCCTTGAGTTCCTTGACGAAGCCCGGCATGTCGCGAGGATTCGTGATCAGGTGATTCAGTCCGCCGAGCTTCATGAAGACCAGGCAGTTCGCCGTCAGCGCGAAGATGTGGTACAGCGGCAACGCGGTGATGATCACTTCGTTGCCGTAGTCGAGGCCGGTTCCGACCCATACACCTGCCTGCTGCATATTGGCCACGAGATTGCGGTGCGTGAGCATCGCGCCCTTGGCCACGCCGGTGGTACCACCGGTGTACTGCAGGAAGGCGATGTCGCCGGAATCGATGTCGACCTCGGGCAGTGTATGCAACTGCCCCAGTGTCAGCGTGTCCTTGAAGCGTACGGTGCCGGGGATGTCGTAATCCGGCACCATCTTCTTCACGTACTTCAGCACGAAGTTGACGATGGCACCCTTGGGGAAACCGACCAGGTCGCCCAGTGCCGTGGTGATGACCTGCTTGACCTGCGTGCCGGTCAGGGCTTCCTGCGCGGTCTTGCCGAAGTTGTCCACGACCAGCAGCACGCTGGCGCCCGAGTCCACAAGCTGGTGCTTCAGTTCGCGCGGGGTGTACATCGGATTGACGTTGACGACCGTCAGTCCCGCGCGAAGCACGCCGAAGATGGCGATGGGGTACTGCAGGCAGTTCGGCATCATGATGGCGACACGGTCGCCCTTCTTGAGCTTCAGTTCGCCGAGCAGGTAAGCCGCGAACTGGCGGCTGAGCTTGTCGATCTCGCCGTAGGTCAGGGTCTTGCCGAAATTGCGAAACGCGGGGCGGTCGCGGTACTTGCTGATCGCCTCATCGAAGACGGACACGATGGAGCGGTACTGCTCCAGGTCCACTTCCTGCGGCACGCCTTGCGGGTAACTCTTGAACCACGGACGTTCCTGACTCATCGTTCTGCTCCCTCCCCAGGGTCTTCGGGCTGCCTTGCGGCGAACTGTGGGCAAGCGCCCGGTCACGGGCGCCTGTCGGGAGCATACCGTTCCGGATGGAAAAGGCGAAGGTTTCGATGTCGACATTGAGGTGGAAGGGAGTCGGGTGTCTCCTGGCGCTGATGATGGGCCTGGTCGCGTGCACGACCGATACTCCCGAGGCGCAGCTGCGGCAACGGTTCGACGACATGCAGGCGGCCGCGGAAGAGGGCCGTGTCGGCGATTTCATGGACGGTGTGAGTCGAGACTTCAGTGGTGATGGCGGCATGGATCATGCTGCGCTGCACAACCTCCTGAAGATGCACACGTTGGCGAATGCGCGCATCGGCGCTACCACGGGTCCGCTCGATGTACGGGTGGATGGCGAAAGTGCTTCGGTTGCATTCCATGTATTGCTGACGGGCGGGAACGGTCGATTGCTGCCCGGGCAGGCCAGCACCTACGAGGTAACGACGGCCTGGCATCGCGAGGACGGAGACTGGCGCGTCTACCACGCGCAGTGGGAGGACGCCCGGTGATCACTTCACAGGCGTGAGTTTTCCAGGTGTCCATCGGTAGCGGAGCGTCTTGGCGACGCTGGGACAGCAGCGTGGATCATCCGGACCAGGCCACTTCGTCTTGAGTTCCACCACGCCTTGGCGGACCGTCATGGCTTCGACGCTGCCCAAGGGCTCCAGCGTTTCTCCTGCCGGCATGTAGCGCGCTCCGTTTTTTGCCAGCACTGCAACGCCATGGTTCCAGTAGGTGGGGCCGTACATGGTCCACAGAACGACGATTTCGTCCTGGCCATCGCCGTCGAGGTCTGTCACCACGACATCGCCCGCCTCATAGCCTTCCTGTGGATTTCCGCCTGCCGACTGCTTGCCGGTGACGTACTGCTCGGCGATGCGCCTGGCTTGTTCGGCGTCAGGCGATGCTGCCAGCACGATGGGCGCCGTGGCTCCTGCCAGGCAGGTAGACGCCAGCAACACACACAGGCGAAGGATCATGATGTTCATGTCGCTGGCTCCCGACGTCGAACGAAGGCTCTCTCCGGTTCAACGCAACCCGCGTGTGCGACCGGCAACGTGTCGAACGCCGTTGCCGAAGCGCATGCGGAGGCGAGGTCCACGCCGGACAGATTCGAGCAAGGGGACAGGGACGCGAAGTCCCGTCCGAAGGCGCTCCTGCTCATGAACAGGGCCGCCTCAGGGCGGCCCCGTTTCTCTGTCGCTGGAACCCGTCGATGGTGCGTCAGGCAGCCTTGCGTGCAGCCAACTGGCGCAGGACGTAATGCAGCAGCCCGCCATGGCGGAAGTACTCCACTTCCTTGGGCGTCAGCAGCAGGACCTTGGCCTGGAACTTCAGCTCGGTACCGTCGAGCTTGCGTGCGCTGACCGTGGCGACCTTGGCGGCGCCGTCCTGCAAACCGGTGACATCGAACGTCTCCGAACCATCCAGGCCGAGCGACTGCGCGTTCTGTCCATCGACGAACTGCAGCGGGAGTACGCCCATGCCGACCAGGTTGGAGCGATGGATGCGCTCGAAGCTCTCCGCGATCACCGCTTTCACGCCCAGCAGATTGGTGCCCTTCGCGGCCCAGTCGCGCGAGGAGCCTGTGCCGTATTCCTTGCCTGCGATCACCACCAGCGGCACGCCATGGGCCTTGTATTTCATTGCGGCGTCGTAGATGGACATCTTCTCGGGCGGCGTGCTGCCGAAGTACAGCGTGTTGCCGCCTTCCTCGCCGCCGAACATCAGGTTCTTGATGCGGATGTTGGCGAAGGTGCCGCGCACCATCACGTCATCGTTGCCGCGACGGCTGCCGTAGCTGTTGAAATCCACAGGCTGCACGCCACGCTGCTGCAGGAAGCGGCCCGCCGGCGAGTCCTTCTTGATGTTGCCTGCCGGCGAAATGTGGTCGGTGGTGATGGAATCGCCGAACAGTCCGAGCACGCGTGCGCCATGCACGTCGTCGATGCTGCCCACGTCCATCGACATGCCATCGAAGTAGGGCGGATTCTTGATGTAGGTGGAGCCGCCGTCCCATGCATAAAGCGCGCCATCCGGCGACGCGATCATGTTCCACCGGCTGTCGCCCTTGAACACGTCGGCGTAGTTTTTCGCGAACATCTCAGGCCCCACCGTACGCGCGATGAAGTCGCCGATTTCCTTGTTGGTGGGCCAGATGTCCTTCAGGTAGACCGGCTGGCCATCGCTGCCGGTGCCCAGCGGCTGGGTGGTGAGATCGATATCGGTGGTGCCGGCGATGGCGTAGGCCACTACCAGGGGTGGGCTTGCGAGGTAGTTCATCTTCACTTCGGGATGCACGCGACCCTCGAAGTTGCGGTTGCCCGACAGCACCGACGCCACGACCAGGTCGTCCTTGGCGATGGCGGCCGACACGTCGTCGGGCAACGGGCCTGAATTGCCGATGCAGGTAGTGCAGCCATAGCCGACCACGTAGAAGCCGAGCTTCTCCAGGTCGGACAGCACACCGGCTTTTTCCAGGTAGTCGGTGACTACGCGCGAACCCGGGCCCAGCGATGTCTTGACCCAGGGTTGCGCTTTCAATCCCTTGGCCACGGCATTGCGGGCCAGCAGTCCGGCCCCCAGCATGACGGCGGGATTGGAAGTGTTGGTGCAGGACGTGATGGCGGCGATGACGACCGACCCATCCTGCAGCCTCCAGCCGCCGCCGCTGTCCGGCGAGGATTCATGCGCAGCTTCGTGTGCACCGACGGCGGTGCCGCCGCCGCCTTCATTCTTCAGGCGATCCTCCTGTACCAGGTCGATGCGCTTGCGGCGCGCGTCGACGAAGGGCGTCAGGTTGTCGCGGAAGTTCTGCTTCATGTCCTGCAACAGCACGCGGTCCTGCGGACGCTTGGGGCCAGCCAGCGACGGCCTTACATCGCCCATGTCCAAGTGCAGCGTGGCGCTGTACTCGGCGTGCGGACTATTGGCGTCGTGCCACAACCCCTGCGCCTTGGCATAGGCCTCGACCAGCGCGATCTGCTCCTCGCTGCGTCCGGACAGGCGCAGGTAGGTCAACGACTCGGTGTCGATCGGGAAAATGCCGCAGGTCGCACCGTATTCCGGCGCCATGTTGCCGATGGTGGCTCGATCCGCCAGCGGCAGGTGCTGCAGGCCGTCGCCATAGAACTCGACGAACTTGCCCACCACGCCCAGCTTGCGCAGCATCTGGGTGACGGTCAGTACCAGGTCGGTGGCGGTGGCGCCTTCGGGCAGCTTGCCGGTCAGCTTGAAGCCGACCACCTGGGGGATCAGCATCGACGACGGCTGGCCCAGCATCGCGGCCTCGGCCTCGATGCCGCCCACACCCCAGCCAAGCACGCCGATGCCATTGATCATGGTGGTGTGGCTGTCGGTGCCGAAGACGGTGTCGGGATAGGCGATGGCCTGGCCGTCCTTCTCGCCCGTCATCACGACGCGTGCGAGGTTCTCCAGGTTCACCTGGTGGACGATGCCGGTGTTGGGCGGCACCACCTTGAAATTGTCGAACGCCTTCTGGCCCCAGCGCAGGAAACTGTAGCGCTCCTTGTTGCGGTCGAACTCGATCTTGCCGTTGAGGTCCAGCGCGTCGGCGCTACCGAACAAGTCCACCTGCACCGAGTGGTCGATGACCAGTTCGGAGGGGATCAGTGGGTTGATCTGGTCGGCATTGCCGCCCAGTTTCACTACGGCGTCGCGCATGGCCGCCAAGTCGACGACGCAGGGAACCCCAGTGAAGTCCTGCAGCACGACGCGCGCAGGCATGAAGGCGATTTCGGTGTCCGGTTCGCGGGTCGCCTCCCACTGCGCAATCGCCTGGATGTGTTCCGGCAGCACGGTCACGCCGTCCTCGCAGCGCAGCAGGTTCTCCAGCAGGATCTTCAGCGAGTAGGGCAGGCGGGCAAAGCCGCCCGCCGGGTCCAGTCGCTCGGCAAGGGCCGGGAGGCTGAAATAGGTGTAGGACGTGCCGTTGACGTCCAGGGAACGGCGGGTGGCGAAGGAATCGCTCATCGCAGAGGCTCCTGTAGCTATGGGGAAGGGGCGCAGGAGCAGCATAGGCCGCCGTTCCTTCGCGTCTTGTCGATGCTTGCCCGGATTATCCGCCAAGACTGAGACGGTCGTGACCCGACCAAAGCCGAAGGGCGGGACGGGCGGTGACGGGGGGGCGGGGCGAACTCCTGTGCTGGGGTATGCCAGAGAAAGTATGTATAATTCGTCCATACTCAAGAGGGCGTGACGATGGAAGCCACCGTTGCCGAGCGTGGACAGATCACCCTCCCGAAGGCTGTGCGGGACGCGCTGGGCCTGACCAAGGGCAGCGTGCTGAAGGTCGAACTGGAAGGTAGTCGCATCGTGTTGCGGAAGAGCGTCGACGACGCGATCTCGCGCGTGCGCGGCAAGTTCGCCCTTGACAGCGAAGCCGCCAAGGACACGCCCAGCGAATGATCGCCGTTGACGCCCCCGTCCTGATCGAACTGCTGACCGACGGCCCGCGCGCGGACGCCGTGGAGGCCGGCCTGCGCCAGAGTCTGGGCAGCGGCCGGGTGGTGGTCTGCGATGCCGCGCTGGCGCAGCTGTGCGCGTCCCTGCGCAACGGTGCGGATGCCCTGGCCGCCATCGAGGAAATGGGCGTCCACTTCAATGCTGTCGAAGCCAAATCCGCCGTGCGGGCAGGCGAGATGCAGCGCCGACACCGCCAGCGTTCCGGCGAGGCGCGACCGATCGCCGACTTCCTGGTCGGTGCACATGCGCTGTTGCAGTGCGACGGCCTGATCACCTTCGACACCGCCTTCCATCGCGACTATTTCAAGGGCCTGAAACTGATCGTGCCCGCGAACGAATAAGCAGCACCCCATTTTCCCTTTCCACCGCACCATCGAACGACCGGAGTCATCCATGTTGGAAGCCTATCGCCACCACGTAGCCGAGCGCGCCGCGCTGGGCATCCCGCCGCTGCCGCTGACGGCCCAGCAGACGGCCGAGGTCATCGAACTGCTGAAGAACCCGCCGGCTGGTGAAGAAGACTTCCTGGTCGAGCTGATCACCCACCGCGTGCCCGCCGGCGTCGACGATGCCGCCAAGGTCAAGGCGTCCTACCTGGCCGCCGTGGCCTTCGGCACCGAGAAGACCCCGCTGATCACCCCGCAGCGCGCCACCGAGCTGCTGGGCACGATGCTGGGCGGCTACAACATCCACCCGCTGATCGAGCTGCTCGACAACGCAGAGCTGGGTGCGACCGCCGCCGAAGGCCTGAAGCACACGCTGCTGATGTTCGACAGCTTCCACGACGTGCAGGAGAAGGCGGAGCAGGGCAACGCCCACGCACAGGCCGTGCTGAAGAGCTGGGCCGACGCCGAGTGGTTCACCAGCAAGCCGGAAGTGCCGCAGAGCCTGACCATCACGGTCTTCAAGGTGCCCGGCGAGACCAACACCGACGACCTGTCGCCGGCGCCCGACGCGACCACGCGCCCGGACATTCCGTTGCACGCGCTGGCGATGCTGAAGAACAAGCGCCCCGACGCGCCGTTCGTGCCGGAAGAAGACGGCAAGCGCGGTCCGATCCAGGAAATCCTGTCGCTGAAGAACAAGGGCCACCTGGTCGCCTACGTCGGCGATGTGGTCGGCACCGGTTCCTCGCGCAAATCGGCGACCAACAGCGTGCTGTGGTTCACTGGCGAGGACATCCCGTTCATTCCGAACAAGCGCTTCGGCGGCGTCTGCCTGGGTTCCAAGATCGCCCCGATCTTCTACAACACCATGGAGGATGCCGGCGCGCTGCCGATCGAACTCGACGTGTCGCAGATGAGCCACGGCGATGTGGTCGAGCTGCGTCCGTACGACGGCAAGGCGTTGAAGAACGGTGAAGTGATCGCCGAGTTCCAGGTGAAGTCCGACGTGCTGTTCGACGAAGTGCGCGCCGGTGGCCGCATCCCGCTGATCATCGGCCGCGGCCTGACCGCGAAGGCGCGCGAAGCGCTGAAGCTCCCGGCGACGGATCTGTTCCGCCAGCCGCAGCAGCCGGCCGACAGCGGCAAGGGCTTCTCGCTGGCGCAGAAGATGGTGGGTCGCGCCTGCGGCCTGCCGGAAGGCCAGGGCGTGCGTCCGGGCGCGTACTGCGAACCGAAGATGACCTCGGTGGGTTCGCAGGACACCACCGGTCCGATGACCCGCGACGAGCTGAAGGACCTGGCCTGCCTGGGCTTCTCGGCCGACCTGGTCATGCAGTCGTTCTGCCATACGGCGGCCTATCCGAAGCCGGTGGACGTGAAGACCCACCACACGCTGCCGGAATTCATCTCCACCCGCGGCGGCATCTCGCTGCGCCCGGGTGACGGCGTGATCCACAGCTGGCTCAACCGCATGTTGATGCCCGACACCGTCGGCACCGGCGGCGACTCGCACACGCGCTTCCCGGTGGGCATCTCGTTCCCGGCCGGCTCGGGTCTGGTCGCCTTCGCCGCCGCCACCGGCGTGATGCCGCTGGACATGCCGGAATCGGTGCTGGTCCGCTTCAAGGGCGAAATGCAGCCTGGCGTCACGCTACGCGACCTGGTCAACGCCATCCCGTACTACGCCATCAAGTCGGGCTTGCTGACGGTGGCCAAGCAGGGCAAGAAGAACATCTTCTCCGGCCGCATCCTCGAAATCGAAGGCTTGCCGGACCTGAAGGTGGAGCAGGCGTTCGAGCTGTCCGACGCCTCGGCCGAGCGTTCCGCCGCCGGCTGCACCGTGCGCTTGAACAAGGAACCGATCATCGAGTATCTGACCAGTAACATCACGCTGCTGAAGTGGATGATTGCCGAAGGCTACGCCGACGCGCGTTCGCTGGCCCGTCGCATCAAGAAGATGGAGGAGTGGCTGGTCGATCCGCAGCTGCTGGAGCCGGATGCCGACGCCGAGTACGCCGCCGTCATCGACATCGATCTGGCCGAGGTGCACGAGCCGCTGCTGGCCTGCCCGAACGATCCGGACGATGTGAAGACGCTGTCCGATGTCGCCGGCACCCAGATCGATGAGGTCTTCATCGGTTCGTGCATGACCAACATCGGCCATTTCCGCGCGGCTGCCAAGCTGCTGGAAGGCAAGCGCGACATCCCGACCCGCCTGTGGGTCGCGCCGCCGACCAAGATGGATGCGTCCGAGCTGACCAAGGAAGGCCACTACGGCACGTTCGGCACCGCCGGCGCGCGCATGGAGATGCCGGGCTGCTCGCTGTGCATGGGCAATCAGGCGCAGGTGCGCGAGGGTGCGACGGTGTTCTCCACCTCGACCCGCAACTTCCCCAACCGCCTGGGCCGCAACTCCAATGTGTTCCTGGGGTCGGCCGAGCTGGCCGCGATCTGTTCGCGCCTGGGCAGGATCCCGACCAAGGCCGAGTACATGGCCGACATCGGCGTGATCAACGAGAAGGGTGCCGAGATCTACCGCTACATGAACTTCGATCAGATCGAGGAATATCAGGACGTGGCCAAGACCGTCGCGGCCTGATCGGCACACAAAAAAGGCCCGGCAATGCCGGGCCTTTTTCTTGCGCGGTCCACAGGGTCAGGCCAGCCAGTCCTCCACCGCCTCCAGCATCTGCCGACGGCCAAGTACGAAATCCCACATCGACCCGCCCAACTGCCGCCACAGCACGGCCGAGCGCACCGCGGCCAGCAGGATCGCGCGGATCTCGGCCACCACGCCGGGTTGGCCCAGATAATGCGGGTTGCCCTGGACCATCACGCGCGGGCGCAGGTGGCTGATGGTGTCGGCGTACAGCCCACCCAGCGCGGACAGCACATCCGGATGCGTGCTGCCCTGCTGTCCGGCGCGGGGCGCGATCTCGCCCAGTCCGCGCGTGACCGCATGCACCGTGTCGTTCTCGCGCACAAAGCGACGCTCCAGTTGCAGCACCGCCATCGCCAGGCGGGGCAGGGCTTCGTCGTGGGCATCCTTCGCCAGATAGCTGCGCAGGACGCGCAGGCCGGGCGTGACCCCGGACACGCTGCCGTAGACCTCTGCAGGCGACGCGGCATCGATGCGGAACACGCTGTCCAGTGCGGCCTGCACGGCAGATCCCTCGGACTGACCGGTTTCGGCGATGCGTCGCACCTGATGGAGCGCCTGCGCCAACCCGGCGAGGGCGAGGACGCGGTCGGAATATCTATTGCTCAAGCTGCTTGCTCCGCGAGTTTCATTTCAAGAGGTGCGTCGGTGCGCGCGATGACCGCGCCGCCCAGGCATTCGTCGCCGGCATACAGCACCAGCGATTGTCCGGGCGTGACGGCGCGCTGTGGCGCCGTGAATTCCACCGCGACCGTGCCGTCGTCGAGCACCAGCACTTCGCAAGATTCGTCCGGCTGCCGGTACCGGGTCTGCGCCGTGCAGGTGAAGCGGCCGGCGGGCGGGTTGCCGGCGACCCAGTGCGCCGATTCTGTCCACAGGCGCGTGGACATCAGGTACGGGCTTTGGGTGTCCTGGTCGACATACAGGACATTGTGGGCGACGTCCTTGCCCACGACATACCAGGGTGCCTGCGGGCGACCGCGAACACCGCCGATCTGCAGGCCTTCACGCTGACCGAGTGTGAAATAGAATACGCCGGGGTGCTCGCCGATTATCTGGCCCTGCGGATCGCGCATTTCGCCGCGCCTGGCGGGCAGGTAGCGGCCGAGGAACTCGCGGAAGTCGCGCTCGCCGATGAAGCAGATGCCGGTGGAATCCTTCTTGTCGTGCGTCTGCAGGCCGGCGTCGCGTGCGATGCGGCGCAGGTCCGATTTCTGCAGCTCGCCGATCGGAAACAGCGTAGCCGACAGTTGTGCCTGGCCGAGCTGATGCAGGAAATAGCTCTGGTCCTTGCCGCGGTCGACACCGCGCAGCAGGCGCCAGCGTCCATCCCGCTGGTGCACGCGTGCATAGTGGCCGGTGGCGATCTTCTCGGCGCCCAGGTCGCGTGCGGCATCCAGGAAGTGTTTGAACTTCACTTCGCGATTGCACAGCACATCGGGGTTGGGCGTCCGGCCTGCGGCGTACTCGGCCAGGAAGTGCTCGAAGACGCCTTTCCAGTATTCGCTCGAAAAATCGCGGAAGTGGAACGGAATGCCGAGGCGGCCACAGACGGCGACCGCGTCGCGCCGGTCGTCCTCGGCGCGACAATCGCCGGAGCCATCATCGGCCCAGTTCTGCATGAACAAGCCCGCGACGGATTCGCCCTGACGCACCAGTTGAAGAGCAGCGACGGACGAATCCACGCCGCCCGAGACGCCCACGATGACGCGTGGCGGGTTCATGCGATCTGTTGCAGCGTGGACAGGGGCGAGCGCCGTCCCGAGAGGAAGTCCTGCACGACCTGCCACACCAGCGGGCTACGGTGGCGGTCGGATCGCGCCTGCAGTTCGGCCGGTGTCAGCCACACGGCCTGCACGATGCCGTCGTCTAGCGGGTGGTCTGGGAGATGGCGCACCGGCTCTGCGGCGAAGGCGAAGCGCAGGTAGTGCCGACCTGTCTCCGCTTTCCATTGGTAGGCACCCACGAAGGCGGTCAGTTCGACCTCCCAGCCGGTTTCCTCAAGGGTCTCGCGGCGGGCGGCCTCCAGCAGGCTTTCGTCGGGTTCCAGGTGGCCAGCGGGCTGGTTGAACACAAGGCGACCCTGCGCACGCTCTTCCACCATCAACAGCCTGCCGTCGCGGACCACCACCGTGGCCACGGTCACGTCAGGCTGCCAGAAGCGTCCCTCGCGATAGCTCACTTACAGTTCGTCCTTCTCGCCAGAGAGCTCGATTTCCTCGTTGTCAGCCGTTTCCGCCGCGATGTCCATCGCGGCTTCCAGCGCCGCGCCGTCCACGCTGTCGGGCAGCTTGATGACGAAGTACAGCACGTCCCCCGACAGCTCCCAGCTGCCCAGCTTCTTGGCGCGGCTGTCCGCCATCAGTGTGAGCGCCTTGGCGCCATCGATGCCGTCAGCGGCGACGCGGCCGGCCGGGGAAAACACCTCGCGGATGCTGATGCCGTTGACGTGTTCGGTGCGGCCGGAGACGAAGACCAGCTGGGTCCGATTCTCCTGCTTGTAGGAGTAGGTGACCTTGTAGTCGCCGTCGGCGTCCACTTCGAACTGGATCCCGCGCGCCGTCAGCCGGGCGTCCACCGAGGCGTCGGCCGCGAGCACGGGTGTCGCGATCGCGGTGGCGCACAGCAGGGCGGCGGAGGACAATCGGGACAGCGCAGGTTTCATGGTCGGCTCGGCAGTATTTGGAAGGCGCATTGTGGCCGGGGCCACGCATGGCGTCCATGCGGGCGGCGAGGGCCGGCTTCCACGCCTATAATTCGCTCATGTCCCGAAAGAACGAAAACGAACGCGACCATGGCCTGATGGTGGAGACCAGCCGGCCCGAGGTCGCGCCACCGCCCCTATACCAGGTATTGTTGCTCAACGACGACTACACGCCGATGGACTTCGTGGTGACCGTCCTGCAACAGTTCTTTGCCATGGACCTGGAGAAGGCGACCCAGGTGATGCTGCACGTGCATACCCGTGGACGTGGAGTCTGCGGCGTATACACCCGTGAGGTGGCCGAATCCAAGGTGGCCCAGGTCAACGAGTTTTCCCGTATGAACCAGCATCCCCTGCTGTGCACGATGGAGAAGTCCTGAGGGGTCCGGCGTGGGCTTGCCGGGACGGAAACGGTGTGGGGGCGCCGCTGAGGAGTACAAGGCAACGATCCCTGAACACTGAAATCCGGTAGGGTGATGGAAAACCGCCCGCCAAGCCGCATATTGTCGGCATAGGCCCCGGAGGCAATCATGTTCAGTAAAGACCTCGAGCAAACCATCGGCCAGTGCTACAAGCGCGCCCGCGAAGCACGGCACGAATTCATGACGGTCGAGCACCTGTTGCTCGCGCTGCTCGAAAACCCGTCGGCGCAGGCCGTCCTCAAGGCCACTGGCGCGGACGCCAATCGCCTGCGAGCCGATCTGGAGCAGGCCATCGAAGCCTCCGTTTCGCGGCTGGCCGAAGACGACGGCCGCGACACCCAACCGACCCTCGGATTCCAGCGCGTGCTGCAGCGCGCGGTCTACCATGTGCAGTCGTCGGGCAAGAAAGAAGTCACCGGCGCCAACGTGCTGGTCGCCATCTTCGGCGAAAAGGACTCGCACGCAGTCTATTTCCTCAATCAGCAGGACGTGACGCGGCTGGATATCGTCAACTACCTGTCCCACGGCATCGCCAAACAGGGCGAGGACAACGAAGGGACAGGCCAGCCGGAAGGCGAGGGCAAGGCCGAGGCGGGCGAAGGTGAAGGCAAGGGCGACGCCCTGACCGAGTTCGCCAGCAACCTCAACGACATGGCGCGCCAGGGCAGGATCGATCCGCTGGTCGGCCGTGGCGACGAGATCGAGCGGACCATCCAGGTGCTGTGCCGCCGCCGCAAGAACAATCCGCTCTACGTCGGCGAAGCAGGCGTGGGCAAGACCGCGCTCGCCGAGGGTCTGGCCAAGCGCATCGTCGAAGGCGAAGTGCCCGAGGTCCTGCTGGACGCCGTCATCTACTCGCTGGACCTCGGCGCGCTGGTCGCCGGCACCAAGTACCGCGGCGACTTCGAGAAGCGCCTGAAGGGCGTACTGGCTTCGATCAAGAAGATCCCCGGCGCCATCCTGTTCGTCGACGAGATCCACACCATCATTGGCGCCGGCTCGGCCAGTGGCGGCACGATGGATGCGTCGAACCTTATCAAGCCGGCGCTGGCTTCGGGCGAGCTGCGCTGCATCGGCTCGACCACGTTCCAGGAGTACCGCGGCATCTTCGAGAAGGACCGGGCGCTGGCGCGCCGCTTCCAGAAGATCGACATCGTCGAGCCGACGGTGGGCGAGACCTATGAAATCCTGCAGGGGCTGAAGCCCAAGTACGAAGCGCACCATGGCGTGACCTACGCGGATGATGCGCTGCAGGCGGCCGTCGATCTGTCGGTCAAGCACATCGGAGACCGCCTGCTGCCGGACAAGGCCATCGACGTCATCGACGAGGCCGGCGCACGCCAGCGCCTTCTGCCAATGGAAACACGCAAGGAACTGATCGACGTCGAGGAGATCGAGACCATCGTCGCCAAGATGGCGCGCATCCCGGCCAAGCAGGTGTCCTCGTCCGACAAGGACGTGCTGCAGCACCTGGAGCGCAACCTGAAGATGGTGATCTTCGGGCAAGACCCCGCCATCGAGACGCTGGCATCGTCCATCAAGCTGGCGCGCAGCGGCCTGGCCAATCCGGAGAAGCCGATCGGCAACTTCCTGTTCGCCGGTCCGACCGGCGTCGGCAAGACCGAGGTCACCAAGCAACTGGCGCTGCAGCTGGGTATCGAGCTGGTGCGCTTCGACATGTCCGAATACATGGAGCCGCATTCGGTCAGCCGCCTGATCGGTGCGCCCCCGGGCTATGTCGGCTTCGACCAGGGCGGCCTGCTGACCGAGAAGATCGTCAAGACACCGCACTGCGTGCTGCTGCTGGACGAAGTGGAGAAGGCGCATCCCGACATCTTCAACATCCTGCTGCAGGTCATGGACCGCGGGGTGTTGACGGATACCAATGGGCGCGAGGCCAACTTCAAGAACGTCATCCTGGTGATGACGACCAACGCCGGTGCGGCGCAGGCGTCGCGCCGGACCATCGGCTTCATGCAGCAGGATCATTCGACGGACGCGATGGAAGTGATCCGTCGCAGTTTCACCCCTGAATTCCGCAACCGGCTGGATGCCATCGTGCAGTTCCAGGGGTTGGGCTTCGAGCACATCCTGCGCGTGGTGGACAAGTTCGTCATCGAGCTGGAAATGCTGCTGCAGGAGAAGCACGTCAGCCTTTCCGCCACCCCGGCGGCACGCGACTGGCTGGCCCAGCACGGCTTCGATCCGCTGATGGGCGCGCGCCCGATGGCCCGCCTGATCCAGGACAAGGTGAAGCGTCCGCTGGCCGACGAGCTACTGTTCGGCAAGCTGGTGGAGGGTGGCCGGGTCAGTATCGACGTGCGCGATGGCGAACTGGTGGTCGATGCGCAGGCTGAACCGGAGCGGCTGTTGCCCGCGACGGTGTAGTCGGCCGGACGCTCACGCGACCAGGTCAGAAAAGGCGGCCTCCGGGCCGCCTTTTCCTTGCGGCGTCCTTACTGTCGCGCACGTCGCTTGCGGGCAGCGAACTCATCGGCCGTGATCTGCTCCACGGCGCTGACGCGGCAGTTCCCGCGCTTCGTCATCACCTTGGTGTCCTGCGGGCATAGTTGGCCCACTTGGCCATTCGTGGAGATTTCCACGGTGGGCGTCATGGTGATGGCGGCACAGCTGTTCCGGAATGCGATCCGGTAGTGGCTCTGGCCGTCACGCAGATAGAACTGCTCACCGCCGCCGGCTCGGATGATTTCCTGATCGTTGCCCAAGCTCACGCACGTGGTGACCTGCTCGCCCGCCAGTGCCGCCAAGGGGGCCAAGCTCGCAACGAACAGGATGGAGGGAACAAGACGTGGGTTCATGGCACCGCTCGAAGCGTTGGCAGCCGGAATTGGCTACGGCCACGCTACGCATCGGTCCCCGGTTTCAAATCTGCCGTTGGTGGTCGTTACCAGCGACCCGGTGCCGGAGGTCATGGCATCCCGTGTTCCGCGCGGACGCATAAACGCAGAAAGCGGCCATTGGCCGCTTTCAAATCAAATAGTTGCGCGTATTACTTCATGCGGTACGTGATTCGACCCTTGGTGAGGTCATACGGGGTCATTTCGACCTTCACCTTGTCGCCGGTCAGGATGCGGATGTAGTTCTTGCGCATGCGGCCGGAGATGTGGGCGATGATTTCGTGGCCGTTTTCCAGCTTGACCCGGAACATGGTGTTGGGCAGCGTCTCGGCAACGGTGCCTTCGAATTCAATGGAATCGTCTTTCGACATGTATGCCTGTGCTGTGCCGCGAGGAGATGGCGGGTGCCATGAAGCCGGGCATTGTACGCCAGCCAGGCTCTTGGTGCAAAAATTCCGTTATGGCACCGAGGGTTGCGACAGCAGGGCGGCGGGCAGCACACCGAACCGCGTGGTCCAGGCACCTTCCTGCGTCGGCAGGTCGACCAGGCCGGCGATCTGTTCCAGAAAGGTCTCGCGAGGCACGAGGCAGCCTCCCAGGGAATGAAGGTGGTCGTTTTCCACCTGCGCGTCGATCAACGGCCAGCCCCACTCCCGCAAGCGAGTCGCCAGTGCGGCAAGTGCGACCTTCGACGCGCCGGATCGGTGGCTGAACATGCTTTCGCCAAAGAACATCCGGCCGATCGCCACGCCGTAGATGCCGCCGGCCAGACGGTCGCCATCGAATACTTCCACCGAATGCGCATGCCCCTGCCGGTGCAGGTCGATGTAGGCCTGCCGCATGCCCGACGTGATCCAGGTGCCGCGTTGTCCCGGCCGCGGCGATTGCGCGCAGGCCGTGATGACCTGCTCGAAGCAGGTATCCGCGTGGGCCTGCCATGCGCTCCGCTTCAGTTCGCGGCGGAACCGCGAAGGCAGTCGCACGCCGTCCGTATGAAACACCATGCGGGGATCGGGCGACCACCACAGCGGCGGCTGGCCGTCTGAAAACCACGGGAAAATGCCGTGCCGGTAGGCGTTGAGCAAGCGCGGCAGGGAAAGGTCGCCGCCGATCGCCAGCAACCCGTCCGGTTCGCGCATGGCGGCGCCCGCGTGGGGGAAGGGGGCGTGGGGGTCGGAAGACAGGACAAACGGCCGTTGGCGCATGCCGCGATTGTAGGGGGCATTCATGACGCGACGCGCCGGGTTCAATCGCGATGCTTGAACGGTGTATGTTCCTGCAGGCTGCGGGCATAGCGGCGTACGGCCAAGGTTTCTTCCCTGGACCAGGCGGCCAGGGCGGCGGAGAAGTCCGGACGGGCGATCCAGTGACGCGAGTACACGAAAGTGGGCAGGAAGCCGCGCGCGATCTTGTGCTCGCCCTGGGCGCCGGGTTCGAAGATCTTCAATCCCTCGCGCAAGCAATAATCGATGCCCTGGTAGTAACAGGTCTCGAAATGCAGTCCCGGCAGCGCGCTCTCCGCGCCCCAGTAACGGCCATACAGGGTGTCCCCTCCACGCAGGCACAGCGCCCCTGCGATCGTGCGTCCTTGATGATCGGCCAGGAACAACACCAGGTTGCGCGGCAGCGAGGTCGCGAGATGTTGCAGGAACTGCAGCGTCAGTGCCGGCGAGTTGCCGTAGTCGCGGAAGGTACGCAGGTAGAACCCGAACATCACCTGCAGGTCGGTCTCGCTGGCGTCGTCGCCATGCACGACACGGAAGGTCACACCGGCGCGCTGCACCTTAGCGCGCTCCTGGCGGATGTTCTTGCGGTGCTTGTGGTCGAAATCCGCAAGGAAGCCGTCAAAGTCGCGCCAGTGTCCCGGGTTGCGCCAGTGGTACTGCACGTCGATGCGGGGCAGCCAGCCCTCTGGAAAGCCTGCATCCTCGGCGGGTGTCGGGAAGTTGATGTGGGCCGACGACAGGTTCAGCCGCAGCGCCTCGTCCTGGATCGACGTCAGCAGCAACGCGCGATGGCCATGATCCAATGCCAGCAGTCGTGGCCCCGTGACAGGCGAGTAGGGCACGCCGCCCAGCCACTTGGGGTAGTAGTCCAGTCCGTGCTGCGCGTACGCGTGCGCCCAGGCGTGGTCGAACACGAACTCGCCGTGCGAGTTTTCCTTGAGGTAGCCCGGCGCTGCGGCGACCAGCAGGTCTCCCTCCCACAACGTTGCGTGATGCGGCGTCCAGCCCCATTCCTCGCGCAGACAGCCTTGGGCTTCGAGCCCATGCAGGAACGCATGGGAAACAAAAGGGTTGCGACCATCGTGCAGCGCATCCCACGCGAGCGCAGGCACGTTGGCGAGAGAGGAGAAGAAACGGACTGCAGTCATCGGCAGCGATGCTACGGACGCAGGTCCAGCACGTCGATGGTCGGAGGATTGAACAAGCGCATCGGCAGGCCGATCTCGCCGGTACCGACGGTGGTATACACGCGCACGCGGCCATGGGGCGTGCGCAGGAACTGCTCGCCGCGATCGAAGCCGTACTGGCTGGGAATCACGCGTTTGTAGAGCCACGGAATGCGGATCTGCCCACCATGCGTATGGCCGGCAAGCACCAGCGCCGCCTGGGCCGGATCGAGGTCGATCGCGCTGTCGGGATTGTGGGTCAGCACCAGGGTGGGGGAGGTCGAGGGCAGGGCGGACAGGAAGCCGGGATCGTCCTTGTTCGCCCAGCGGTCGCCCAGTCCGGCAAGACGGAATCCGCGCACGGTGACGGTTTCGCCTTCGATCACGTTGACCTTGTGCGTTGCCAGAGCGGAGCGGAGCTCTGCATCGATATCGGGGCCCGGGGCCTGCTGGTCATGATTGCCGAGCACCGCATACACCGGCAGATGGAGCTCCGCGAGCGGCGCGAACATCTCCTGCAGCGACTTGCCATCTGGCTCGTAGGTGAAATCCCCGGCGATCACCACCGCGTCGGCCTGCCGGGTATTGATCCGATCCACCAACCGCTGCAGGTACCCCCTGTTTTTGTAGACGCCCAGATGGATGTCGATGACCAATACCAGCCTGGCCCGCGCGCCGGTGCCCGTCAGTATGGTCTCCTGCACCCGGATGCGCTGCGGCTCGACGAAGCGGGCCCATGCGAACAGCAGGCAGCCCGCCAGCAACAGGACGATCAGCCAGCGGCCACTGCGCTCATGCAGCCGCCACAACAGCCATGCCACGAACGGCCAGACCAGCCAGCTGCCGTAGAACAGACATTGCTTGATCAGCAGCTTGTCCATCCGTGGAAGAGGTCGTCGCCCGGATCAGCCGTCCTTGTCCAGGAAGCGCTCCGCATCCAGTGCCGCCATGCAGCCGAAGCCTGCCGAGGTGATGGCCTGGCGGTAGTGCTGGTCGGTCACGTCGCCGGCGGCAAACACGCCCGGGATCGTCGTCGCGGTGGCGTTGCCCTCGATACCGGAGCGGATCTTCAGATAGCCGTTGCTCATGTCCAGCTGGCCTTCGAACAGGCCGGTGTTCGGTGTGTGGCCGATGGCGACGAAGAAGCCATGCACGTCGATGTCGCGCGTGCTGCCGTCCTGCATCGACTTCACGCGGATGCCGGTGACGCCGGCATCGTTGCCCAGTACCTCATCAACGGTGTGGTGCCACACCGGCTCGATCTTGCCGGCCTGGATCTTGGCGAACAGCTTGTCCTGCATGATCTTCTCGGCGCGCAGGGTGTCGCGGCGATGCACCAGATAGACCTTGCGGGCGATGTTGGACAGGTAAAGCGCTTCTTCCACGGCGGTGTTGCCGCCGCCGATCACGGCCACGTCCTGGTCGCGGTAGAAGAAGCCGTCGCAGGTCGCGCAGGCGGACACGCCGCGGCCCTTGAAGGCTTCTTCCGACGGCAGGCCCAGGTACTTCGCGGTTGCGCCGGTGGCGATGATCAGCGCGTCGGCGGTGTATTCGCCGCTGTCGCCGATCAGCTTGAACGGACGCTTGGACAGGTCGGCGGTGTGGATGTGGTCGAAGATCACTTCGGTCTCGAAGCGCTCCGCGTGCGCCTGCATGCGCGCCATCAGGTCCGGGCCCATCAGGCCGTGGGTATCGCCGGGCCAGTTGTCGACCTCCGTGGTCGTCATCAGCTGACCGCCCTGCTGCAGACCGGTGACCACCACGGGCTTCAGATTGGCGCGGGCGGCGTAGACGGCAGCGGTCCAGCCGGCTGGGCCGGAGCCCAGGATCAACAGGCGGCAGTGCTTGGAAGTGCTCATGTATACTCGCGTGAGGGGTTTTCGGGCTGGCAACGACGCTATCGCATATCGTCCGCAGGCCCATAGAGTGGCGGTGCGTATCCGGCGAATCAAGGCGCGCGGGTGGAATGCGGTGGTGCATGCGCAAGCCCGGACGGATCGAATGAAGACGCTGCGCAGCCACGTGGCGTTTTTTGCTGTCTGGGGTCGGGCAATCGTTCGTCGCGGTGAGATGGCTGGGCTGTTGCCGCGGACATGATTCGTTTACTATCAATCACTAACAGAAATTTCCTAAGGTCTGGTCCAAAGGTGGCGAAGCAGCTCCCGGACAACGGCAAATCCAAGGGCGGCAACACGCCTGCGCGCAAGCAGGCGTCGCCTCCGAATCCGCGCAGGCAACGTCTCTGGCGTGATCTGGCCCTGATCGCCATCGCACCGCTGCTGCTGTATCTGCTGGCCAGCCTCTTCACGTTTTCGCCGCAGGACCAGAGCTGGTCGCAGTCCGGCAGCATCACCGCACCGGTGCACAACATGGGCGGGCTGGCGGGCGCGTATCTGTCGGCCCTGCTGTTGTCGCTGTTCGGCTACGTGGCGTTCCTGCTGCCCTTCATCCTGGGCGCCATCGCCTGGATCGCCCTGTTCGGACTCGACACGGACGGTGATGGACAGGCGGACCTCGGACCTGCGTTGCGCCTGATCGGCATGGTGGCGTTCCTCATCTCGGCCACGGGTCTGCTGTTCATGCGGGGCGTACCGGCCGAGGCCCTCACGGATGGCGCCGGCGGCATCCTCGGCACGCTGGTGGGCAAGTCGCTGCTGAAACTGTTCGGCGGGCTGGGCGGCAACCTGTTCCTGCTGGTGCTGTTCCTGACCTCGGTGACGCTGGCCACGGGCCTGTCCTGGTTCGCCGTGATGGAGCGCATCGGCAAGTACGTGCTGATGCTGCCCGACCTGTTCCGCCGGGGCAGCCAGCAGGCCAACGAATGGCAGCAGACCCGGGCGATGCGCGAAGAACGCGAAGTCGTCCGCAAGACCGATGCCGTGGCACGCGCCAAGCGCGAGCCGGTGAAGATCGAGCCGCCCGCGCCTGCCGTGGTCGAGAAAAGCGAACGCGCCAAGCGCGAGCAGCAGATCCCGCTGTTCCACGGCACGGGTGGCGACGACTCCGGCCTGCCGCCGCTGTCCTTGCTGGATGACCCGAAGCCGCAGACCAAGGGCTATTCGGAAGAAACCCTGGAAACCCTGTCGCGCCAGATCGAGTTCAAGCTCAAGGACTTCCGCATCGACGTGCAGGTGGTCGGCGCCTATCCGGGTCCCGTGATCACCCGCTTCGAAATGGAGCCGGCGCCCGGCGTGAAGGTCAGCCAGATCAGCTCGCTGGACAAGGACATTGCCCGCGGCCTGTCGGTGAAGTCGGTGCGCGTGGTGGACGTGATCCCGGGCAAGTCGGTGATCGGCCTGGAGATCCCCAACACCAGCCGCGAGATGATCTTCCTCTCCGAACTGCTGCGTTCGAAGGAATACGACAAGTCCGGCAGTCCGCTGACCCTGGCACTGGGCAAGGACATCGCCGGTCGCCCCACCGTGGCCGACCTGGCGCGCATGCCTCACCTGCTGGTCGCCGGCACCACCGGCTCGGGCAAGTCGGTGGCGGTCAACGCCATGGTGCTGAGCCTGCTGTACAAGGCCTCGCCGAAAGACCTGCGCATGCTGATGATCGACCCGAAGATGCTGGAACTCAGTGTCTACCAGGGCATCCCGCACCTGCTGGCGCCGGTGGTCACCGACATGAAGGAGGCCGCCAACGGCCTGCGCTGGTGCGTGGCGGAGATGGAGCGCCGCTACAAGCTGATGAGCGCGGTCGGCGTGCGCAACCTGGCCGGCTTCAACAAGAAGGTCAAGGACGCGATGGACGCGGGCCAGCCCTTGATGGATCCGCTGTTCAAGCCCAACCCGGACCTGGCCGAGGCACCGCGCCCGCTGGAACCGATGCCATTCATCGTCATCTTCATCGACGAATTCGCCGACATGATGATGATCGTCGGCAAGAAGGTCGAGGAACTCATCGCCCGGCTGGCGCAGAAGGCGCGCGCCGCCGGCATCCACCTGATCCTGGCCACGCAGCGGCCTTCGGTGGACGTCATCACCGGCCTGATCAAGGCCAATATTCCCACCCGCATCGCCTTCCAGGTCAGCTCGAAGATCGACTCGCGCACCATCCTGGATCAGTCCGGTGCGGAAACGCTGCTCGGCCACGGCGACATGCTGTACCTGCCACCGGGCACGGCGATGCCGGAGCGCATCCATGGCGCCTTCGTCAGCGACGAGGAAGTGCACCGCGTTGTGGAACACCTGAAGGCCAGTGGCAGCGCCGACTACATCGAAGGCGTGCTGGAGGAAATCCAGACCATGGGCGATGGCATCGTCGTCGGGCCGACCGGTCTGCCGGAATCCGGCGGCGGTGGCGGCGACGAATCCGATCCGCTGTACGACGAAGCGGTCAAGATCGTCACCGAGAGCCGGCGTGCGTCGATCTCCGGCGTGCAGCGCCGCCTGAAGATCGGCTACAACCGCGCCGCGCGCCTGATCGAAGCGATGGAGGCGGCCGGCGTGGTGACGCCACCCGAGCACAACGGGGACCGCCAGGTTCTCGCACCGCCTCCGCCGCGCTGAGGCTTCTTCTGTGGGAGCGACGTCAGTCGCGATGATGCGTTGGAGGTCGATCACGACTGACGTCGCTCCCACAACAGTCGGGTGCCCACCCCCCGTTCAGTTTCACCCGGCCACACTCCGGCCCAACGTCCCTCACCCCGGAACGCACCATGCTCCGTACCGCACGCTACGCCGTCCTCGCCACCACCTTGCTTGCCACCAGCGCCTTCGCCGGCGCGCGTGACGAACTGAAGACTTTCACCACCGGGCTGAAGGGCCTGGATGGCCAGTTCACGCAGAAGGTTTACGACGGTGGCGGCAAGCTCAAGGAGACCTCGAATGGGCGCGTCGCGCTGTCGGCGCCGCGACTGTTCCGTTGGGAGTACAACAAGCCTTACGAACAGTTGATCGTGGCCGACGGCAAGCAGGTGTGGGTCTACGACCCCGATCTGCAGCAGGCCACCGTGCGCGAGCAGGGCATCGAGGAAGAGAACAGCCCGCTCGCCGCCTTGATCGACCCCGGCAAGCTCGACCAGCAATTCAAGGTAGCCGAGGCGGCCGGGCAGGGCGGCCTGCAGTGGCTGACCCTCACGCCGAAGAACGAGGGCGATGCCAGCTTCCAGACCGCGCGCCTGGCCTTCACCGGCGGCACGCTGGTGAAGATGGAAGTGAAGGACGCCGTCGGCCAGCGCACCGAGATCGACTTCTCCGGCTGGAAGCGCAATCCCGCGTTCGCAGCCGGGACCTTCAAGTACGCACCCGCAAAGGGCGTGGACGTGGTCGGGGGTCCCTGACCGTTCCATCAGGCGAGTTCCGATTGGCCGCGACGTTACAATGACGCGTGGCCAGGACACGTACCCCCCTTGAAGCGCAGGCCGACCTGCTGAGTACCGACACCGATGCGCTGAGGCCGTTGGCCGAGCGCATCCGGC
The DNA here is from genome assembly GCF_006716465.1 of Pseudoxanthomonas sp. 3HH-4. Taxonomy (GTDB): domain Bacteria; phylum Pseudomonadota; class Gammaproteobacteria; order Xanthomonadales; family Xanthomonadaceae; genus Pseudoxanthomonas_A. The sequence continues at coordinate 457,318 of NZ_VFPB01000004.1, forward strand.
CGCGCAGCCTGGATGAGATGGTCGGCCAGCGCCGACTGCTGGCGCCGGGCAGCGCGCTGCGTCGCGCGGTAGAGTCCGGCCATGTGCACTCGATGATCCTGTGGGGGCCGCCCGGGTGTGGCAAGACGACGCTGTCCCTGTTGCTGGCGCGTTATGCGGACGCCGAGTTCAAGGCGATCTCCGCGGTGCTGTCAGGACTGCCCGAGGTGCGCCAGGTGCTGGCCGAAGCGGCGCAGCGTTTCGCGGGCGGTCGCCGCACCGTGCTGTTCGTGGACGAGGTGCACCGCTTCAACAAGGCGCAGCAGGATGCTTTCCTGCCGCACATCGAGCGCGGCACGATCATCTTCGTCGGCGCGACCACCGAGAATCCGTCGTTCGAACTGAACTCCGCGCTGTTGTCGCGCTGCCGCGTGCACGTGATGGAGGCCGTTTCGCCCGAAGACATCCGGCAGGCGCTGCGCGCTGCACTGGATGATGGGGAACGCGGGCTTGGCGGGCTGGCGGTGCAGGTCGACGGCGAGTCGCTGCTCGAGATCGCCACCGCTGCCGACGGCGACGTGCGTCGCGGGCTGACCCTGCTGGAGATCGCCGCGGAACTGGCCGCCGACGAAGGCGGGCACATCACGCCGCATACGCTGGCGCAGGTGCTGGCGGACCGCACGCGCCGCTTCGACAAGGGTGGCGAACAGTTCTACGACCAGATTTCCGCCCTTCACAAGTCGGTGCGCAGTTCCAATCCCGACGGCGCGGTGTACTGGCTCGCCCGCATGCTCGACGGGGGCTGCGATCCTGCGTACCTCGCGCGGCGGATGACACGGATGGCGGTGGAAGACATCGGCCTGGCCGATCCACGCGCCTTGCAGATGGCCATCGATGCCTGGGATACCTACGAACGCTTGGGCAGTCCGGAAGGCGACCTGGCGCTGGCACAGTTGGTGATCTACCTCGCAAGCACCGCCAAGTCGAACGCCGGATACATGGCCTTCAATGCAGCCAAGGCCGATGTGCGGGAATACGGCACTCAGGACGTGCCGATGCATCTGCGCAACGCGCCGACCAAGCTGATGAAGTCGCTGGGCTACGGCACCGGTTACCAGTACGACCACGATGCGGAGGGTGGCATCGCCTTGGACCAGACCGCATTTCCCGATGCCATGGGCGAGCGGACCTACTACGTGCCGGTCGAGCGCGGGTTGGAGATCAAGCTGAAGGAAAAGCTTGACCGCCTGCGCGAGGCGCGCCGGCAGGCGCGCCAACCGGCCGGCGGCAACGACTGAATCTTTCGACGGGACACGACGCATGCCGGTACAAGCCTGGATGTGGTGGCAGCAGTTGGCGCTGGTGATGGCGGGCGGCGCGGTGGGTGCGGCGGCGCGCTTCTGGCTTGGCGGCGTCCTGCTGCGCCAGTTGGGCAGCGGATTCCCGTGGGGCACGTTCGCGGTGAACATGATCGGTTCGTTCGCCGCGGGTTTCCTCGCGATCTGGCTGGAAGCGCGCGGTCCGTCGGCGGTCTACTGGCGCGCGTTCCTGATGGTCGGCGTGCTCGGCGCTTTGACCACGTATTCGGCCCTGATGGTCGAATGCCTGTTGTTCACGCGATCTGACCGGCAGGGCAACGCGCTGGGCTATCTTGCCGTCACTCTGGTGCTGGGACTGCTGCTCGTATGGCTGGGTGCGCGCGTTGCCGGCGCGATCCGCCCACAGGCCTGGTAGCCGCACAACGTCCGGCGAAGCGGCGGGCGGACATCGCGCGCGCGGACATGACAGCACCGCGCGCATGCGGACGAACGGTGCATGTGCGAACAAATTCTTAACCTTGTGCCCGGATGCGGATAACGATTGCCGTGCAAATGTGACTCGCGTCGCTTTTTAGGGGCTTCCCCTGGGTCCCGGAGCGACTACAAGGAGACTCAACATGTGCATTCGCAAGACACTGATCGCATCGGCGGTATTGCTGGCGCTCGGCACGACGGGACAGGCATTCGCGCAACAGACCAACAACGAGAGCGGACGTGGGGACGACATCCTGGTCAACCTCGCCGCGGACATGAGCAACAACAGCACCAACACGGACAACAGCGACAACTCGGACAATTCGGACAACTCTGACAATTCCGACCACAGCGACAACAGCACTCACGACGGCGACAACCGCGACAATCGCGGCAGGGCGACCGCGGAAGGCTTTGGCTCGACAGCCGCCAACAACGGCAGCACCGCGACTTCAACGTTCTCCAACTCATTCAACCACAGCAAGGCCGTGGCTGAAACGAAGCTGATCGGCGCCGTTTCGGGTGTGACCGTGCACGACATCGGCAACGTCGCCAAGAACTGGGGCGATGCGAACGGCGGTGACGGTGGCAAGGGTGGCGCGGGCTATGGCGGCAAGGGCTACGGCGGCAGCGCTGCGGGCGGTACCGGCAACGGTGGCGACGGTGGTGATGGCGGCAACGGTGGCGATGGCGGTAGCGGCGGAAACGCGAACAACGGCAGCGCGACGGCGGGCGATTCGTCCAATGGCAGCGCGACCATCGGCGACGCCACGGCGGGCAACGGTGGTCGTGGCGGAAACGCCAACGATACACGCGGCGCCAACGGCGGCGACGGCAATGGTTGGGGCGGCGACGGCAACGCGACGGCCGGCAACGGACGTGGCCGGGGCGGTGACGCCGGCGGCTGGGGCGGCGATGGTGGCGGTGCCACGGGCGCCTCCGGCGGCGATGCCGGAAGCGCGAGCGGCGACACCGGTTCGATCGCGGGTGCTTCCGGCGGCGACGCCGGAGCAGGCAGCGGCAACGTGCGCGAACGTGGCGCAGGCGACGGTACCAGCGGCGACGGCACGGCAACCGGTGGCGCAGGCACGTCAGGTGACGCGACTGCAACGGGCGGAGCAAGCAGCGCCACTGCAGGTGCAGGCATGTCGGGTGACGCGACCGGTACCGGCGGTGACGGCTCCGGCACGGGCGGCGCTGGCTCCGGGACGGGCGGCGACGCGACCGCCACGGGCGGCGCAGGCTCCGGCATGGGCGGCGCAGGCGGCACGCTGACGGCGACCGCAGGCGACGGCGGCGACGGTGGCGATGCCAGCAATGGCGACGCCAGCAACGGTAGTGCGTCCTCCACCGCCAGCAATGGCGATGCGACGGCCGGCAACGGCGCCAGCGGCGCGGTCGGTGCGACCGGTGGTGCGGGTGGCGTCGGCAACGGAGGCGACGGCAATGGCGGTGACGGCAATGGTGGCGTCGGCAACGGTGCAACCGGTGGTGCCGGCGGCGCAGGCGGTTCCGTTGCGGTCGATGCAGGTGCGTTCGACATGTCGAACAACATGACGAGCGTCGGGCAGTCGGCGGCCGGCATCATGGTCGCGGCCCAGAACAGCGGCATGGCCTCGCTGATCCAGCAGGGCATCACCGTTCAAGCCAACCTGACCGTAGGCCCATAAGCGTTCCGCAGTGTCATGGCCCAGCCGGCCAGGCACTCCGCGTGGACGCAGGCGTCCCGCTTCACGGCGGGACGCCCCACGGCTGCGCGATGGACGCATGGCAAGGGAGACTGACCATGCACACGCACCAACAGGCCGGGTTGCGCATCGCAACCTGGGGACTGCTCATTCTCGCGTTCGGGGCCGCGGCGGAAGACAACGCCTTTGCCCGCGCCGGATGGACGCCCGCCATCACTTTCGAGACATCGGTTCCGGACGTGCCGGTCGTGGCCGTCAGCGAACTGGGACGCGCGATCGCGGTGGACCGGTTGTCCGGTTTGCGAGGTGGCGACAGCAGCCAGACCGAGAACCTCATCGATGTGGACGGTTCCGTGGATGGCAACACGGCGCACCACATCACCAGTGGAACCAACAGCATCGCTGACGGCGCGTTCGGCAACGCCAACGGCATCAATACCGTCATCCAGAACACTGGCAGCAACGTGCTGATCCAGAACGCGATGATCGTGACCATCGACTTCACCGGCGGACCGCAATGAAACACCGTGTCCGGCAGCGTCGGTGGTCGCGATGTGCCGCGCTCGCTTGCGCATTGGTCGCGCTGGGTGGCGCGTCGGCGGCGACCAGTGACGTCCGCGTGCCGGGCAGTGCCTACAGCGTCCGCGTGACCAGTCTGAAGGAAGCACGTTTCAAGACCACGCTGCCGCAGCAGTACGACTTCAGCTGCGGCTCCGCGGCGACGGCGACGCTGCTGACGCACCAGTACGGCCACGCCGTGAGCGAAGTGGATGTGTTCGTGCAGATGTACAACAACGGCGACCAGGCGCGTATCCGCAAGGAAGGCTTCTCGCTGCTGGACATGCGCCGCTACCTGCGCTCAAAAGGGTATGAAGCCGATGGTTTCGAACTGCCGCTGGACAAGCTGCAGCAGGAGAACGTGCCCGCGATCGTACTGCTCAATGATCGCGGTTACCGGCACTTCGTCGTCGTCAAGGGCCTGCGCAATGGTCGCGTGCTGCTGGGCGATCCCGCGCGCGGCACGCGCGCGATGCCGCGCTCGCGCTTCGAGGCGTTGTGGGACAACCGGGTGATGTTCGTCGTGCACAACCAGCGGGAACGCGCCCGCTTCAACCAGGCCCGCGATTGGCAGACCGCACCTCCGGCGCCGCTCGACATGGGAATCCAGCGCGACGGCCTGCGCAACGTCACCGTGCCCAGGCGCGGTTCGGGAGACATCTGACATGGACAGGATCAGGCAGGGCGTCTGCCGCGGCACAGTCATGCTGGCCGTGCTGCTGGCGCCAGTTGGCGCGCGGGGGCAGGGCGGAGAGTTGGGCACGGAATGGCAACCCGTCGATCCCGCGCGCCTCGCAGAGATGCGCGGTGGCTTCCAGATGCCCTCGGGCATGATGCTGTCGTTCGGCATCGAGCGCGTGGTCTTCCTCAACGGTGAGCTGACGGCGCGCATCGCCGTGCGGGTTCCGGACGTGGCGCGCATCACGCCAGACCAAGCGCAGGCGCTGGCCGACTTCAATCGCGGACTGGTGATCCAGATCGGCGAGGGCAATCGCTTCGATCCCACACAGACCGCCGGCGGCCTGGTGATCCAGAACACGCTGGATGATCAGGATATCCGCACAGTCACCCGCATCGACGTGGGTGTCGACACGCTCGGGGCCTACCAGGCCCTCAATGCGAACGGCGCGCTCACGGACGCGTTGATCCGCGCACCCGGCAACCCATGACATCGACGCAGGACCGGGATCACCGCGCCCACGCACAAGACAAGGGGAACAGCATGAAAGGGACGTCACTGATAGAAGTTGCGCCGCTGGCACTTGCAGTCAGCCTGGGGGTGCATGCGGGGCAGGCGCGGGCACAGGAGTCGGTGATGCCGGTGCCGCCGCCGGTGCCGGCGCAGCCTTATGAGATCACGGCCGATGCGCGTTTGGATACGTTGCAGCGCCAACTCAATGAGCAGACACAGCGGCTGCAGGCCATGCGTGATGCCATGCAGGCGCAGGAGCAACAGATCTTCAATCTGCAGAATGCGCTCAACGAAGAAATCCTCGCCAATGCGCGTGCCCGTGGCGCGCCCGCACCGGTGATCGTGCCTGCGCTGAACCAGGCGCCGACCTTCCGCGATTCCCCTCCGCCGGCGCAGACCTACATCGTGACCGGTCCGACACCGCAGGCATCCCCGCAGCTGCCGTCGGGTACCGACGGCGCGCACACAGGCACGCAGGTCGCGCAGTCCGGCTCCGCACAGGGCACTTCACCGCCTGCAAACCAACAGGCGCAGCAGGCAGAAACGCAGGCGCCGCAACGCGTAGGACGGGCACCGGAAAGCGATTCGCGGCCGCCCGAGGTCGCGCAGATATTCGATCAGCCCGGTGTGCTGACACCGAAGGGCAAGATGGTACTGGAGCCGTCGCTGCAGTACGGCTACTCGGCCAACGACCGTGTCGCGCTGGTGGGCTACACCATCATTCCCGCCATCCTGATCGGTCTGATCGATGTGCGGCAGGTGAAAACCACCACCGCTGTCGCCACGCTCACCGGGCGCTACGGCCTCAGCCGACGCATGGAAGTCGAAGCAAAACTGCCCTACGTCTATATCCATAGCGATACGGTCAGCCGCGAAATCTTCACGGGCTCCGCCCAGGACCGTGTGTTCAATGCGCGCGGCAGCGGGATGGGCGATGTGGAACTCACCGGCCGCTACCAGCTCAACCGGGGCGCCGCCGACAAACCGTTCTACATCGCATGGCTGCGCTACAAGAGCCGCACGGGCCGCGACCTGTTCGAGGTCGTCACCGACTGCGTGACGCGCTGCGTAGCCAATACCACCGGTACCGGCCTGCCGCTCGACCTGCCCACCGGCAGCGGTTTCAATTCGCTGCAGCCCGGCGTGACCTGGCTGTACCCTTCGGATCCTGTCGTGTTCTTCGGCAGCCTCAGCTACCTGCACAATTTCAAGCGAAGTGACGTATCACGTCGCGTGCTGGGCGGGCAGACCGAATTCCTGGGTGATATCAAGGCCGGCGACATCCTTGGCTTCAACCTCGGCATGGGCCTGGCGCTAAACGAAAAGGCGGCCATCAGCATCGGCTACGACCAGAGCATCGTCGACAAGACCGAGCAGGATGGGGAAGAGGTCGCCGGTGCAGTACGCACGACACTGGGGACCCTGCTGCTGGGCGGGACCTACCGCTTCAGCGACCGTATGTCGCTGAACGTAGCGCTGGGCGTGGGCGTCACCCGTGACACGCCGGACGTGACCTTCACGGCGCGCTTGCCGATCAACTTCTGATCACCCCGCGTCAGCCGGCGCGGCCCTGCCACCACAGCCACACGGCCGCCGCCAGCATCAGCCACTCGGTCACCGCCAGCGCAAGGGTGGTGGTTTCCACCGGCCACCAGCGCAGCAGCGCGACGCTGCGGTACAGCACGATGGGCAAGTACAGCGCAATCGCCAGCACCAGCCCCGTGCGCGTCTGCTGCGTCCAGGCGAACCACGCGAACAGGAACGCCAGGCCCAACTGCAGGCCGCCGTAGATCGTCAGGTACTCCGTCTGCCCGGATCGGGTGAGCGAGGCATACCCTACCGCCGCGGCGGTGCGCGCCGGCGCCAGCGTGCACCAGCCTGCGAGCAACAGGTAGGCCACCGCATTGAGGTACAGATAGGCCGACGTCATCGCGCATCTCCGGGAAGTGGAACGTCGTTCTTGCAGGGTAGCCGGTGATGACGCGGTGAAGGTGGGGGAAATCCGACGTGACGACGCGACATGGGCCGATCCCCAGGGATGGCGCATCGGCGGATGCTGCAGACTCCCACCCACAGGAGCCTGCCATGTACCGGTCTTCGTCGTGCGCATGGCGCATCCTGCTGGCCTGCGTCCTCGTCGCTGGTGGCACGTCCACCTGGGGCAGCGACCCCGTCTACAAATGCCGGGGCGCGGACGGACAGCCGCATTACCAGGCCACGCCGTGTCCATCGGCGCAACGCACGGAATGGGTACGGGACTATCCGCCGGATCCACCGTCTGCCGCCAGCCCCGCGACATCCGCGACCTCCGCGGCGCCAGCGAAGGACAGTTCCCGTCCGCGCGCACGTACGGCAGCACGCCGGCAGAAGACCGCCGCGCAGGGCGCGGTTATCTCGATGCATCGCAATGCTGCCGCCTGCGAACGTGCGAAGAAAGCCCGCGACCAGGCCTACGCGCGGCTGGGGCTGAAGCGCGACTTCGCGGCGAGCCGCAAACTGGACGACCGTGTCAACGACGCCTGCCGCTGAGAGCAGGGCGTCAGATCGTGCGCGAAAAGCGGTGTGCGTCAGGCTCAGGCGTCGCGGGTAGGTAGCGGTCGAAGCACATCGCGATCACCCGCAACAGCAGCCGGCCCTTCGGCGTGGCCTGGAAACCGACCCGCGTGAAGGCCAGCAACCCATCGTCAGCGAGGGCCTGCAGACGGGGCAGGGCATCGGCGAAATATTCGGTGAACTCGATGCCGAAGCGCTTTCCGATGCGGGCGTAGTCCAATCGGCCATGGCACATGAGTTCCTGGATGATTTCGGCCCGCAGCACGTCGTCGCGGTCCAGCGGCATGCCTCGCCAGACCGGCATCCGGCCATCGTCGATGGCGCGCTCCCAGCTGGCGATGTCGCGTGGGTTCTGGCTGAAGCTGTCCCCGATATGGCTGATCGCACTGACGCCCAGACCAATCAGGTCGCTCTCGGCATGCGTGGTGTAGCCCATGAAGTTGCGATGCAGGTCGCCGCGTTCCTGCGCGCGTGCCAGTTCGTCGCCGGGCAGGGCGAAATGGTCCATGCCGATGTAGACGTAGCCAGCTGCGACCAGGCGTTCTATCGCGCACTGCAGCAACGCGAGCTTTGCTTCCCGATCGGGCAGGTCTTCCAGCGCGATGCGCTGCTGCGGCTTGAACAGCTGCGGCAGGTGGGCGTAGCTGTATACCGCGATGCGGTCCGGCCGTGCGTCGACCACGATGTCCAGCGTGCGCTCGAAGCCTTCGCGCGTCTGCTTCGGCAGGCCGTAGATCAGATCGATGTTGACCGACCGCATGCCGTGCTCGCGGCACGCAGCCACGATGGCAAGCGTTTCCTCGACGCTCTGCACGCGGTTGACCGCCTTCTGCACCGCAGGATCGAAATCCTGCACCCCTAGGCTGGCGCGATTGAACCCGACCCGCGCCAGCTCGCCGATATCCGCAGGCGTGACGAAGCGCGGGTCCAGCTCGATGGAGAAATCCATCGTGCCGGTCGCGGCGAAGCTGAACTGGCTGCGCAGCTCCGCCACGCAATCGGCGATCTGCGACGGAGACAGGAAGTTCGGCGTGCCCCCGCCGAAATGCAGTTGCACCACCGGCCGACCGCTGTCGAACAGTGGCGCCATCCGCGCGATCTCGCGGTACAGGTAGTCCAGGTACAGCTCGCCACGCGCCTTGTCGCGCGTGATCACCCGGTTGCAGCCGCAGTAGAAGCACGGGCTGGTGCAGAACGGAACATGCACGTACAGCGACAGCGGGCGCGCGTGGTCCTGCCGGTTGGTCGCACTGGCATGTTCGCGAAGCTGATCCGCGCCGAAGCGGGCGCTGAACTGCGGTGCCGTCGGGTACGAGGTATAGCGCGGCCCCGGCGTGTCGTAGCGCCGCAGCAGGTCCGCATCGAACAGCGGGGAAGGGGAGACGATGCCCATGGCGCACAGGCTAGGGTCCGTCGGCCGGCACCGCATTGATCGGGATCAATTCACCCCAGGATCATGACTCGCCGCCTCGGGCGGATCCGGAATCTCCGGCAGCATTTCCAGTGCGGCAGGCGTGGTGCGCAGCATGGGGTGGAAGCGCGCCGGGTGCAGCAGCCGGTGTGCCTTGAACAGACGCCGTCCGCCCGCCACCAGGGCCAGCAGCGCGAGCGTGGCCGCGAAGAACAGCGGCAGCGCCACCGGGCCGAACGCCTGCATCAGTACGCCAGCCGCGGCAGGCCCGATGGCGGCGCCGACACCGTTCAGCAGCAGCAACGCGCTGCATCCGGCCAGCAGTTGATCGGCCGGCAGCCGGTCGAGCAGGTGCGCGACCGCCAGCGGATACAGCGCGAACGCCAGGCCGCCGAACAGGAAGAACAGCGCGTGCGCCCCGGTATGCGATTGCGGGTCGAAGCGCAGCGCCACCAGTGCCGTCGCGGCGCCGCATGCCGCCACCAGCGCCAGCGTGCTGCGCCTGTCGCCCCGGTCGGACAGACGGCCGATCGGCAGTTGCAGCGCGGCACCGCCAATGATGGTCGCCGCCATGAACGTGCCGATGCCCGCACGATCCAGGCCGAGCGATGCGGCATACACTGCACCCATGCCCCAGAACGCCCCCAGCGCGAGGCCCGCGAGCAGTGCGCCGGCCGCCGCACTCGGTGCGGCGCGGCAGATCTGCAGCAGATGGACTTTCGGTGCCACGGTCATCACTGGCGGCGTCAGTCGCGTGGCGCTGACGGGCAGGATGGCCAGCGCGAACAGGATCGCCACCACGCTGAACAGTACCGGGCTGCGCGGCGGCTGCAGGTCCAGCAGAAACTGGCCGGCGGCCAGGGCCAGCAGGGACACCACCATGTACACCCCGAACACGCGGCTGCGATGTTCCGGCGCGGCCTGTGCGTTCAACCAGCTCTCGATTACCGTGCACAACCCGACCAGCGCCATGCCGGTGACCACGCGCAACAGCATCCAGCCGACCGGTTCCATCCACAGCGGATAAACCAGCACAGCGGCCGCCGCGAGTGCGGCGTGGAATGCGAATGCGCGGATGTGGCCCACGCGCCGTATCAGTGGTGGCGCTGTGAACGTGCCCAGGAAGAAGCCGACGAAATACCCCGACATCACCAGCCCGGTCGTGCGCTCGCCCCAACCTTCCACCTGGCTGCGCACGGCCAGCAGCGTGCCCAACAGTCCGTTGCCGCCCAGTAGCAGCGCGATGCTGGCGAGCAGGGCGGTGAGGGGAAGCAGGATGCGGAACACAGGGCGCGCGCGGTACCGGAAAGGGAATGCCCTGCATGCTAGCAACCCGATACTGAGCGTCCGTTTCACACGCCTGCATCACGCGCTGTGGGTGCGCCCTGTCCGTGTCGCGTCATGCCATCGGGTATCCTGCCCAGGTACGTCTGCGGCACGACAAGGGCAGGTTCTTCGATGAGTGAGCGCAAGGTCCCGGGCATCGACGACTACGAGGGCGCGGCGGGCGGGTGGGGGGCCCTGGCTGCCGTCGCACGCGCAGTGAAGAGCCAGATGGCCGTCGGCCGCGAGACCTCGGCCCTGCGTCGCGTCAACCAGCCCGCCGGCTTCGACTGCCCCGGCTGTGCGTGGCCCGATCCGCGCCATACGTCGTCCTTCGAGTTCTGCGAGAACGGCGCCAAGGCGGTGTCGTGGGAGGCCACGGGCAAGCGCGCGACGCCGGCGTTCTTCGCGCAGCGCACCCTGTCCGAACTTTGGGAGTGGAGCGACCACGCGCTGGAGGACGAAGGCCGCCTGACGCATCCGATGGCCTACGATGCTGATGCGGATCGCTATGTCCCGATCAGCTGGGACGAAGCATTCGCGCGCATCGGCCAGGCGCTGCAAGCCTTGCCGCATCCCGACATGGCCGAGTTCTACACCTCCGGTCGCACATCGAACGAAGCCGCCTTCCTCTACCAGCTGATGGTGCGCGAATACGGCACCAACAACTTCCCCGATTGTTCGAACATGTGCCACGAGGCGACCAGCGTCGGCCTGCCGGAATCCATCGGCGTGGGCAAGGGCACGGTGACGCTGGACGACTTCGCGCACTGCGACGCGCTCTTCAGCTTCGGCCACAATCCGGGTACCAATCACCCGCGCATGCTGTCCACGCTGCGCGAGGTCTCGAAACGTGGCGTGCCGATCGTGGCGGTGAATCCGTTGCGCGAACGCGGGCTGGAGCGGTTCACCTCGCCACAGCATCCGGCGGAGATGTTGACCAACACCGCCACGCCGATCGCGCAGACCTACTACCAGGTCAGGATCGGCGGTGACCTGGCGTTGCTGAAAGGCATGATGAAATGGTTGGTGGACGCCGATGCGGCGGATCTTGCCGCCGGTGGGCAGGGTGTACTCGATCACGCCTTCATCGCCGAACACACCGAAGGGCTGGATGCCTTGCGCGAGGATCTTGCACGTACGACGTGGGACGAGATCGTCGAACATTCCGGATTGTCGCGCGATGACATCGCCGCCGCCGCGGAGCTCTATGCCCAGGCCGAGCGCGTGATCCTCTGCTACGGCATGGGCATGACCCAGCATCGCCGTGGCACGCAGAACGTGCAGCAGATGGCCAATCTTCTTTTGCTGCGCGGGAACATCGGCAAGCCCGGCGCCGGCATCGCACCGATCCGCGGCCATTCCAATGTGCAGGGAGACCGTACGGTCGGCATCACCGAGAAGCCCACTCAGGCATTGGTCGATGCGATCAAGCAGACCTACGGGTTCGAGTTCCCGCTCACGCACGGACACGATGCGTTGGAAGCGGTGCGGGCCATTCGCGACGGCCGTTCACGGGCGCTGGTGTGCATGGGTGGAAACCTCGCCGTGGCCATGCCCGACCCGGACACGACGATCCCCGCGATGCGCAGCCTGGATCTGGCCGTGCATATCGCCACCAAGTTGAACCGCTCGCACCTGATTCCGGCCAAGCAGGCCTTCCTGCTGCCATGCCTGGGCCGCACCGAGCGCGATGTGCAGGCCAGCGGCCTGCAGTCGGTGACGGTAGAGGATTCGATGTCGATGGTGCACGCATCGCAGGGCGGACTGCCCCCGGCATCGGAACACCTGCTGTCGGAACCCGCCATTGTGGCCGGCATCGCCAAGGCGACGCTGCCGCAGACGAAGGTGGACTGGGACGGGCTGGTCGGCGACTACAACCGCATCCGCGACGACATCGAAGCGGTGTTCCCCATCTTCAGGGATTTCAACCGCCGTGTGCGCGAGCCGGGAGGATTCCGCCTGTACATCGGCGCATCCGAACGCGACTGGGGTCTCGGCAGAAAGGCGCGCTTCCTGGTCGCCCCCGGCCTCGACGAAGATCCGGGCATCGACCGGCGCGAACTGCTGACGCTGACGACGATCCGTTCGCACGATCAATACAACACCACCATCTACGGTTTCGATGATCGCTACCGGGGCATCAGTGGCCGGCGCGATGTGGTGTTCCTGAATCGCGAGGACATGCGATCGCGCGGACTGGAGCAGGGCGACAGGATCGAGGTGGCATCGCGGATGCCTGGCGAGGGCGCTGCGACGCGCAAGGTCTCAGGCTTCATCGCGGTCGAGTACGACCTGCCGCGCGGTTCGGCCGCGATGTACTACCCGGAAGGCAATCGGCTGGTGCCACTGGACAGCCACGATCCGCAATCGGGGACGCCGGCTTACAAGTCGATTCCCATCGTCGTGCGGAAGCTGTGCGATCCGGATACCCATGCCGGCTGAACGCATCGAAGGCGTGGCGGAGCGCGAGGTCGTCGATGTGGACGGTGGTGTATCGACGGTGCGGCAGGATCAGCTGGCGGAGGAAATCCCGCTGGCGATCCACTGCAACGGCGAACCGCTGGCGGTGATGATGGTGTCGCCGTGCGACCTGGACGACTTCGCGTATGGATTTGCGCTGACTGAGCTGGGTCTTGCCGCCGACGAGCTTGTGTCGATAGCTGTGCAGACATTGTTGGAAGGCATCCAGCTCGACCTTCGCACGCGCCATCCTTTGCCTGCACGTGCCACGGGCCATCAACGCTGGCTGCCAGGGCGAAGTGGATGTGGCATCTGCGGCAACCGGAGTCTGGAAGACGTCATCAAGCAGCCAGCGTCCGTCGGGCATGGAGGTCCCATCGCCTCGTCCGCCTTGCATGCCGCATTGTTGGAACTCGAACAGCGACAGCCATTGAATGCGGGTACCGGCGCGATACACGCGGCGGCATGGGCGAGGGCGGACGGGAAGGTGATGCTGGTGCGAGAGGATGTCGGACGACACAACGCGCTCGACAAGCTGATCGGCGTGATGCAACGCGAAGGCGTTGATGCTGGAGCTGGCTTCGCACTGATCACCAGCCGCGCGAGTTACGAGATGGCGGCGAAGGCTGCAGTCGCGGGCATGCCGCTGTTGGCGGCGATGTCGGCGCCAACTGCGTTGGCGGTGGACCTGGCAGGAACGTGCGGGCTGACATTGGTGGGCTTTCTTCGTGGCAGCAGGCACGTGGTCTACAGCCATCCGTGGCGGCTTGAACCAGCTTGAGCGAACGGCTGTTTCCTCGGACTGCCAAGGGTGCGATTCAAGGAAGTTTGCCGCAGGAACGATGCAAGGCCTGCTGGACAAGAGCAAACGGTACGCGTGCGTCAGCCGTAGTCGGCCGGGAATGCCGTCCCGCTCTGCGAGTAGCCGCCTGCGCTGGCGGTGCAGGGTTCCGGCATCCATCCCGGGCGAACACTCACGCTACCGGCGTTTGGATCTTCCCTGCCGTTTGACCGCGACCGAGGCGCGTGTCACCAGTTTGTGCGGGACGATATGGTTGACGACGCCCCGCGCGGACGCGTGGGGGCGCCGGATTTCCCGCTGCAGGATATCAATCGCGGCATCAGCCATGGCGGCGATCGGCTGATGGATGGTCGTGAGCTCCGGCCAGACCATGGTGGCCGCTGACGTATCGTCGAAGCCGACAACGGACAGGTCCCGCGGCACGTCCAGGCCGCGGCGATGCGCGACCGAGACCACGGCTGAGGCCATGTCGTCATTGCTGGCGAAAATCGCGGTAGGTGGCTGGGGCAACGCCAGCAGGCTTTCCGCCGCATCCAGGCCCGAGCGGTAGGTGAAGTAGCCCGGCTGGACGAGTGCTTCGTCGTATGCCAGGCCTGCCTCTGCCAATGCATCCTGGTAGCCCTGAAGACGATGGGCGCTGGCAGTCTGGTTTGGATCGCCCTTGATATAGCCGATCCGTACATGTCCGTGGGTGATCAGATGTGCCGTGATGTCGTGGCTGGCACGATGGTCATCGATGCGGACGCAGGAGATCATGTCGCTGAAGCGGGCCGAGGCGATCGAGACGACGGGCACGTCGGCGTTGATGAATTCCATGACAATCGCCTTGGACTCGCACAGCGGTGGTGGCAGGATCACGCCCGCCACGCTTTTCGTCAGCTCGCGCGCCGCGCTGCGTTGGCTGTCCGCATCCAGCGTATCCCAGGTCGCGATGACCAACTGTGCCGCCGCACGCGCCGAACCGCGCAGGGCACCCACCAGTAGTTCACGCAAGTAGCTTGAGCTGGGATTGGTGTAGATCAGTGCGATGCACGTGTGCTGTGCCGCGGCGAGCGAACTCGCCGCCAGATTGGGCCTGTACCCGAGTTCACGCACCGTCAGCATGACGCGCTCCCGGGTAGCGTCACGTACCCCGCCATGCCCGTTGATCACGCGCGATACCGTCATCGGCGAAACACCTGCGCGGATCGCGACCTCGTCTATCGTGATTGCGCCGCCTTTTCGCCGGAATGACCTGCTCGATTTGTCCATTCTGTCCTGTCTCCTCCGATCCCCATCGTCCGGGGTGGGTGGATGCCGCATGCGCGCCGAGCGTCGCATGCAAGGGCAAACAAAGCACCTGCGATGTGCCAGCCAATACGCCGCGCCGGAATCGCGATTGCATAGCGCTTCCCCTTCAACTGCCGCTGAAATCGCTTCCATCGTCTTGCCGCATTGCCCGCATCGGGTGGTGCACACCCTGGCCCGCCCGGGATTGCTGCGGTGCATGGTGACAAGCACGGGGCCGCGTGATTAGTCTGCGCCGAACTCGATGGTAGCGCTACCACATTTGCTCGGTTCGCCATCGATCCTGTCCTGGAAGTTGATTGAACGCTTTGTCGCCTTGCGACTCTGGAACCCGCCTGGAAAGGCGTTTCCAACGGCAATGCAGTACGGGCGCTGCCACCGCGCCCGGCAGGAAGCGCGGGTCTGCGCCCGCGAGGGGCCCTTGGGGAGGGCGATACATCCACTGATCGAACGTGAGAGGGGAGACCACATGAAAGAGTGCAGGTTCCGATGCCGCGCACCGAGCGAGGCCCAAGCAGTTGCGGAAGCGCGACCACATGAATTCCGCGTTGCCGTTGGCCCTTCAATTCCAGACCTGAGGACATGCTGATGAGTCGCAAGTTGGCGAGGTTCAAGTCAACGGCCATGTTCACCTTCGTGGGTGGCGTACTGGTCATCAACCCCGCCTTCGGGCAGGAAACGCAGGCGCAAGCCGCCCAACAGGCACAGGAGCAGACCGCGCCGGACGCGACAACGCTGGACACCGTCGTGGTCACGGGATTGCGCAACAGCCTCAGCCAGGCGATGGACATCAAGCGCGATTCTGCAGGCGTCGTGGATGCGATCAGTGCCGAAGACATCGGCAAGTTCCCGGATACCAACCTCGCCGAATCCCTGCAGCGCATCACCGGCATCTCGATCGAGCGCCGCGACGGCGAAGGCGCGCAAGTCACGGCGCGTGGCTTCGGTCCCCAGTTCAACATGGTCACGCTCAACGGCCGGCAGATGCCGGGCGCGGATGCGTTCGGTGCTTCCGGACAGGTCGCCATCGGTGGCGTGGATGGTGGCACGCGGGCATTCAACTTCGCACAGCTCGCGGCTGAGGCGATCAATGGCATCGAGGTCTACAAGACCAGCCAGGCGCAGGTTCCGAGTGGCGGCATCGGCGCCACCATCAACATCCTGACCGCACGACCGTTCAATTACGACGGCTTCGTCGCCAACGCCGGGGCCAAGCTGGTCTCCGACCGGAGCCAACCGTTCGAGAACGATCTGACGCCCGAGCTTTCCGGCATCTTCAGCTACACCAACCCGGACAAGACGTTCGGTGTCAGCCTCAGCGCGAGCCAGCAGAAGCGCAAGGGCGGTTCGGTGCAGGCGACCGAGAACTACTGGAACGTGCAGCCGTGGACCGGGACGATGCCGGGCAACCCGACCGTGGTCAACGCGCCTGGCGTCGGCGATCTGT
The DNA here is from genome assembly GCF_006716465.1 of Pseudoxanthomonas sp. 3HH-4. Lineage (GTDB taxonomy): Bacteria > Pseudomonadota > Gammaproteobacteria > Xanthomonadales > Xanthomonadaceae > Pseudoxanthomonas_A. The sequence continues at coordinate 473,814 of NZ_VFPB01000004.1, forward strand.
ATGCGAGACCGAACGACCTGCGCTATGCCTTTTCCGAGTTCGAGCGCGACCGCGTCAACGGCCAGGCCGTGGTGCAGTTCGCCCCGACCGACAGCCTGACCCTGACCCTGGACTACACCTACTCGACCAACGAGATCACCGAGAACCGCGGCGAGCAGGCGATGTGGCTGCAGAACAGCAACTACACCGACGTCGAGTTCGACACCAGCGGTGCGGTCGCCACGCCGATCTACATCCGGGAAATCGCCGGGACCAAGGATTTCGGCCTCGAGCAGCAGCGCACCATGCAGAAGTACAAGCTGGGTTCGCTGGGCCTCAACGCGGTGTGGGACGTCAACGACCGGTTCCGCCTCAGCTTCGACGCGCACAATTCGAAGAACGAGAGTCGGCCGAACGATCCGCTGACCGGTGGTGGTTCGATCTTCATGAGCATCGCGGGCACCAACAACTGCACCACCGGGCCGCATTGCGGCGGCACTTGGGTGCAGGAGTTGCAGTTCAACAACGGCCTGCCGTTCGGCACGCAAACCTGGTATCCGACCAACGCCGATGCCATCGCCGGGACCAACGGCGTGGTGAATCCGGGCTTCGTCGAAGGCGAGATCGGCTCGCAGGTGCTGCGCATCAACGCGCAGACCCAGGTCAGCGAGATCAAGCAGGGCCGCATAGACGGCGAATGGAACTTCGACAGCGGCCGTTTCCAGTTCGGTGTCGATAGCTCCAAGTCCTCGACGCACCGGCTGCAGGCCGCAGAGAACTACTCGACCCTGGGCGACTGGGGCGTAGGCAACGTGAATGGCGATGTCGCCGACGGGCTGATGGATCTGATCAAGCCTTACGACATCGCCGGGCTGTTCGACGACTACAGCGTCGGGAGCAGCAATGGTGCATGGCGGGGCGACGCCGGTGAACTGGCGCAGTGGGCCGCCGACAACTATGGCGCGGGTATCGGCGTGAGTCCGCAGAACTCGGCCGATGACCGGGTTGAGGAAGACACCAAGTCCGCATACGTGCAGGTGGAGTTCGAGGGCGAACTGGGTGGCATGCGTACCAATACCCGCGTGGGCGTGCGTTACGAGACGACCAAGGTGGTATCGAGCTCGGTCATCGCCATTCCCGAGGCCATCGAGTGGTCGGCCAACAATGACTTCCGCATCGTCCTGTCCGATGAGAAGCAGCCATTCAGCGAAAGGGCCAGTTACAGCTACGTGCTGCCCAATCTGGATTTCAGCATCGACTTCACTGACGAACTGAAGGGCCGTGCTTCGTTCGGCAAGAGCATCGCACGCGCGCCGTACGGCAACCTCTATGCCGGCCCCGGCACCGCCCAGCAGCCGTTCGGATCGGTGCTGCTCGACCCCTCGGTTCGCGCCAGCGGCAACGATCAGAATCCCATGCTGAAGCCGTTGGAATCGGACAACCTGGATCTGGCGCTGGAGTGGTACTTCGCGGATGCGAGCTACCTGTCGGTGACGTACTGGAACAAGTCGGTCGCCAACTTCATCGGCAATGGCGTGAACCAGCAATCGCTGTATGGCCTGACCGACCCGACGTCCGGCCCGGATGCCCAAGCGGCACTGGCCTTCCTCCAGAGCGCCGCCTGTGCAGTCCAGGTGGGCCCGGCCAATGCGGCCGCCTGCTCAGGCAACGACACCTCGCTGTTCACCGCGTTGGCGCTGTTGCGCAATGATCCTGCCGGATTGGCTGCGTTCGACGGTACGGGAGCGCAGGCGCTGGCGACGGAAGCGGCCTACAACCTGGTGGGCGAAGCCGATGACCCGCTGTACCTGTTCAACGTCAACCGTCCGGTCAACCAGAACCAGGCGAAGTTGAGCGGTTGGGAGATCGGTGGGCAATACTTCTTCGGCGACAGCGGTTTCGGCATCCTGGCCAACTACACGGTCGTCAACGGCGATGTGGGATACAACAACGCCGGCGATCCGGGCATCGACCAGTTCGCGCTCACCGGCCTCAGCGACACGGCGAACGCGATGTTCATGTTCGAGAAGTACGGCTGGTCGGTGCGCCTGGCCTGGAACTGGCGCGACGAGTACCTGATCCTCGCCAACCAGGGCGCCAGCCGCAATCCGTACTACGTGGAAGAGTACGAGCAGTGGGACCTGAGCGTGAACTACACGCTCAACGACCACTGGTCGTTCGGCCTGGAGGCGATCAACCTGACGGGCGAGGACGTGCGCTGGCACGCCCGCACCGATCAGATGATCGTCAAGCTGGCCGACCAGAGTCCGCGCTACATGGTGGGTGTCCGCTACAAGTTCTGACCTTGGCGATAGCCGCCCTCTCCGGATGTCGCCGAGCGGGACCGCTGCGTGAGCAGCGGTCCTTTTTATCGAGGCGTGCAGCCCGAAGAGGTGTCTCGAAGAGCTTCCGCCAGCGCTATATTGTGGGATGGCTCCCGACCGACCCGAGCGAGAAGATGGCCCGCTACGAACTTCTCAACAACGTTTCACACAAGGACATGCGCATCGCCACCGGCTTCGGCCCCGAGTACGGCGATGACGTGGGCATGGTGCCGGCGTTCCCGAGCGAGTTCTCGGAATTGCAGCGGGAGTATCCGATCTTCCTGCGGAAAGACCCGGATACGGGGGAGTGGCAGTCCGTCGCGCTGCTGGGCTTCGAGCAGCGCGAGAATCTGTTCCTGCGGGACGGCCGGTGGAATGCGTCCTATCTCCCGGGTGCGGCCGCCAGGGGGCCGTTCCTGATCGGTTTCCAGGAGCAGCGCATCGATGGCGAACTCGTGCAGGAAGCGGTGATGCACGTGGACCTGGATCATCCGCGCGTCAACTTCGCTGCGGGCGAGCCCGTCTTCCTGCCGCAGGGCGGCAATACGCCCTACCTCGAACACGTTGCGAACGTCCTGCGCGGCATCCGCGACGGCAGCACCTACGGTGCGGCGATGTTTGCCGCGCTGGAGGCAAAAGGCCTGATACAGCCCGTCAATCTCGATGTGCAACTGGATGAGCGGCATCGCGTGTCCGTCAACGGACTGCACGGGATCGACCGGGAGCGTCTGGCCGTGCTGGACGGGCATGCATTGCTGGAACTGAACCGCGCGGGCTATCTGGAAGGTGCGTACCTGATGCTGGCATCGCTGCACAACGTGCGTCGCCTGATGGCCGAAAAGCAGCGTCGCCTGCGCGCGCAGGACGCCGCCGTTCCGGCCGGCAAGAACTGACGCCATGGCCGACGGCACGGCGATGCGCACGCTGGAGAACCTCAGCGCCGATGCGCTGCCGCTGGACGCGTTGATGGCCGATGGCCAGCCCGTGGTGCTGAAGGGCATTGCGCGCGACTGGGGACTGGTGCACGCCGGATTGCGGTCCACCCACGAGGCGATGGACTATCTGCGCGGCTTCGATGCCGGTGTTCCCGTGCAGTATTCGTTCGGCGACCCGGACATCGCAGGCCGTCCCTTCTACAACGAGGACTTCACGCAGCTCAACGTCGAAGTCCGGCGCGGCCTGCTCGCGCAGGTGCTGGACGAGATTGCACACCACCTGGAGGATGCGCGACCGCCGACCTACTACGTGGCATCGCTGCTGGTCGATCGCGCGCTTCCGGGTTTCGCGCAGGACAATGATCTGCGGTTGGCCGGATACGGGATCGACGCGCCACCCGGCATCTGGATCGGCAACCGGGTGGTTGCGTCCTGCCATTTCGACGCACCCGACAACCTGGCCTGCTGCGCGGTGGGCCGGCGGCAGTTCACCCTGTTCCCACCCGAGCAGATCGAGAATCTCTACCCGGGCCCATTCGAGCCCACGCCAGGCGGGCAGGTCGTCAGCGTGGTCGATTTCGATCATCCCGACCTTGAGCGCTATCCGCGATTCGGCCGGGCGCTGGCCGCCGCGCAGACCGCCCTCCTGGAACCCGGCGACGCCATCTTCATCCCCAGCATGTGGTGGCACCACGTGCGCAGCCTCGCACCCTTCAACGTGCTGGTGAACTACTGGTGGCGCAGCTCGCCTGCGTTCCTGTCTTCGCCCTTGCCGGCGCTGCACCATGCGTTGTGGACGCTGCGCGACCTCCCGGAACGCGAGAAGCGGGCGTGGGCGAAGGTCTTCGCGTACTACGTGTTTGGTCCCGCCGGGCAAGCGGGGGAACATCTGCCCGCGCAGGCGCGCGACATGCTGGGACCCATCGACGAGACGCAGGCGCGGCGCATCCGCGCCATGCTGATCGGCCGCCTCAACCGCTGAAACCTGGAGCAACCACAGTGGACTCTCCCAACACGCCAGCAGCACAGATCCGCAAGGTGGTCATCGCCGGTGGTGGTACCGCAGGCTGGCTGGCCGCCTGCGCGCTATCGAACCAGTTCCGCGACCGGCTGGACATCACCCTGGTGGAATCCGAGCAGATCGGCACCGTGGGCGTGGGTGAATCCACCGTGCCGCCCATCCGCACTTTCCATCGCTTCCTGCAGATCGACGAGCAGGAGTTCCTGCGTGCAGTGGCCGGCACATTCAAGCTCTCGATCTCGTTCGAGAACTGGCGCCGTCCCGGCGAGCGCTACATCCATCCCTTCGGCATCACCGGGCAAGGCACGTGGGCGGCGGCGTTCCACCACTTCTGGCTGGACAGTCTGCGTCGCGGCATGCCATCGGAGCTCGGCGACTTCTGCCTGGAGACGCTCGCCTCGCGAGGCGACCAGTTCTCGCTGCAGAGCCAACCGCAGGTCAACTATGCGTACCACTTCGATGCCGGCCTCTACGCGAAATACCTGCGCCGCATCGCAGAGGGCTACGGTCTCAGACGTGTGGAAGGCAAGATCCGCGAAGTCCGGCAGCGCGCGGACGACGGTGCGGTGCAGGCACTGGTGCTGGAAGACGGGCAGGTCATCGAAGGAGACCTTTTCATCGATTGCACCGGCTTCCGCGGGCTGCTGATCGAGCAGACGCTGGGTACGGGCTACGAAGACTGGAACGAATGGCTGCCCAGTGACCGGGCGGTCGCCGTGCAGACCGAATCCGTCGGGCCGCCCGTGCCATACACCCGCGCCATTGCGCACGAGGCCGGCTGGCGTTGGCATATCCCGCTGCAGCATCGCGTGGGGTGTGGCCTCGTATTCTCCAGTCGCCACATGTCCGACGACGAGGCACGCGCCAAGCTGCTGCGCGATGTCGGAGCACCGGCGATCCGCGATCCTTGGCTGGTGCCCTTCCGTACCGGACGCCGGTTGAAGGCGTGGAACAAGAATGTGGTTGCGCTGGGCCTGGCCAGCGGTTTCATCGAGCCGCTCGAATCGACCAGCATCCACTTGGCCATCAGCGCAGTGGTGCGGCTGGTCCAGCTGTTTCCCTTCGACGGCATCGCCTCGTCGCTGGTCGAGTTGTACAACGAGGTGAGTCGCGCGGAGATGGAGCACGTGCGCGACTTCATCATCCTCCACTACCACGCCACGCAGCGCGACGAACCGATGTGGAAGGCGTGCCGCGAGATGCCCTTGCCGGATTCGCTGGAAATCCGCCTGCGCGCATGGCGCGAGCGCGCGCATGCCTGGCAGGATCCTGACGAACTGTTCCGTGTCGATTCGTGGACCCATGTAATGCTGGGGCAGGGCATCCAGCCGGGGCCACCGCATCCGTTGGCGCGCGCGCTCGCGGACGACGACCTGCGCAAACTGCTGGATTCCATCCGCCAGCCGATCGAGCGCGCGGTTGCCGGGATGCCATCGCAGCAAGCCTTCATCGATCGCTACTGCAAGGCCGGTCCCGAGGTGTGGGGAAACCGGCCCGTGCCGCGCTAGCCGGACGCAGGGACGGCGATGCTGTTGGCCCACCATCCGGATATCCGGGTAACCCGCCAGATGGTCGGGCGCGAGGGTACGCCACTGCTGATCATCGACAATCTGCTGGCCGATCCGGAGCGGATGCTGCGGAAAGCGGCCACGCGGCAGTACGTGAAGCAATCGTCGATGTTTCCCGGCATCCGTGCGCCCGCGCCGGTTTCCTACCAATCGTTTCTGGAGGCGACGCTCAATCCTCTGTTGCGTGAATGTTTCGATCTGGCGCCGGGTCGCTTCGTGTTTCCGATGTGCCATTTCTCGCTGGTCACGCAGCCGCCGGCCACGTTGCACTTCCTGCAGCGCGTGCCGCACATCGATTCGGTGAGCAGCGGAGGTCTTGCGACAGTGCACTACCTGTTCCGCGGCGCGTGGGGCGGTACGGATTTCTACCGGCATCGCCATACCGGGTTCGAGTATGTCGACGAGGGCCGCCATGCGGCGTACTTCGATCGACTGGCGCAGGAAAGCGATCAGGACGCCATGCCGGGAGTTGGCTACATCGACGGGGACACGCCGTTGTTCGAGCGGGTCGCCAGTGTGGAGGGCGTGTTCAACCGGCTCATCGTGTACCGGAGGAACGCGCTGCACTCGGGCAGGATCGGCGACGACCGGGTGTTGCCCGCGGACCCGCTGCAGGGGCGACTGTCGATCAACGCCTTCATCGATGTGGCGACCTGAGCGAGGTTGCTGTCTCGGGTCCAAATCGTTGTTTCGAATGGGATTTTGCGGTGCAGCACGCTTTTTTTTCAGGTGCTGGTTACAGTGGCGCCGTCACGGCAACGGGCGACGTTGCCGTGGAGGAAGAGGGAGCGGTTGAGCGGTTCCCTTTTTTTAGCGAACAGAATGTTAGCGCTAACTTTTCATGTGTTGGAGGTCGGGGGAGATGGCTGTTACTGCCGGTATTGACGCAGGCACGCAGAGCCTGAAGGTGGTGGTCTACGACCCCGCCGCGCGCACCCTCGTGGCTACGGCCAGTGCAGCGCTGGACCTCATCAGTGGCGAAGATGGCAGCCGCGAGCAGCACCCGGCCGATTGGGTTGCGGCGATGCAGGCCTGCTTCGACCGCATCGATCCCGCCGTGCGTGCACGCATCGTCGCGCTATCGGTATCGGGCCAGCAGCATGGCTTCGTGCCGGTGGATGCGCGGGGCGAAGTACTCGCTCCCGCCAAGCTATGGTGCGATACCAGCACCACGGCCGAGTGCACGCAGATCATGGACGCCGTGGGCGGTTCGGCAGCGACGATCGCGCTTGCGGGCAATCCCATCCTCGCCGGCTACACCGCCTCGAAGCTGCCATGGACGAAGGCACATCGTCCCGACGCCTACGCGCAGTTGGCGACCATCCTGCTGCCGCACGACTACCTCAACTTCGTGCTGACCGGCGAGCGCTTCTGCGAGTACGGCGATGCCTCCGGCACCGGCTGGCTCGATGTGCGCACGCGCACGTGGTCGAAAGAACTCCTGCGCGCGACCGATGCGGATCGCGACTTGGCCACCTGCCTGCCGCCGTTCGCCGCGCCTGATGCGCTGTTCGACATCGATCCCACCGCAGCCACGCGACTGGGCCTTCCGGCGACGGCGAAGGTCGCCGTCGGTGGCGGCGACAACATGATGGCGGCCATCGGCACCGGCTGCGTGGAAGAGGGCAGGCTTGCGATGAGCCTGGGCACCTCCGGCACGCTGTTCGCCTACTCCAACACTCCCGTGGTCGACCCGGACGGTGCCTGGGCCGCGTTCTGCTCCTCCACCGGCGGCTGGCTGCCGCTGATCTGCACGATGAACTGCACCGTGGCGACCGAACAGGTGGGCATGCTGTTCGGCTTCAGCACGCGTGACGGCGATGCGCACCTGCACGCCACGTCGCCCGGTGCGGACGGGCTGGTGATGCTGCCCTTCCTCAACGGCGAGCGCACCCCGGACCTGCCGCGGGGCAAGGGCGTGCTGGCCGGCCTGGATACGAGCAACTTCACCCCGGCCCATGTCTACCGCGCGGCCATGGAGGGCGCCACCTACAGCCTGAAGTACGGCTTCGATGCCTTCGTGCGCGCTGGCATGCGCTTCGAGCGCATCGTGCTGACCGGCGGCGGCAGCAACAGCGCGGCCTGGCGCCAGCTGGTGGCCGACGTGTTCGGCCTGCCGGTCGATGTGCCCGTGCAGGCCGAGGGTGCGGCCTTCGGTGCGGCACTGCAGGCGTTGTGGGCGGTCGGCCGTGTCAATGACGATGCCGCGTCCATCGCGGACATCGCACGCGCCCATGTCGCCACCGACCCGGCCTTGTCCGTCACCCCCGATCCCACCCGCACGCAGGCCTATGCCGCGGCCTACCGCCGCTTCCTGCAGCACCTCGATGCCCTTACGCCGCTGCAGCGCGGCTGACGTCCCCCACGTACATCACGCACAACCACAGGACCCCGCACCATGAGCACCCAGCCCTTCATCGGCGCCCAGGAATACTTCCCCGGCATCGGCCGCATCCCGTTCGAAGGCCGTGGCTCGGACAACCCGCTGGCGTTCAAGGTCTACGACGCGCAGAAGACCATCGGCGGCAAGACCATGCAGGAGCACCTGCGCTT
>NZ_VFPB01000005.1 GCF_006716465.1 Pseudoxanthomonas sp. 3HH-4
CTGTTCTTCGGAAAATCGCTTCTTCACGTCCAATCTCCTGGTCAGGTGGGATTGGACTCCAAATCGCATCGCTACTCAAAATAGGGGGGACGTCGTCCTTTCAATGTGATCAATGGAGTGAACATGACCCAGAACCGCATCTCCCTGCGCTTCAACGACGACGACCTGGCCGCCGTCGAAGGCGCCATCGCCACCCTGGAGCAGCACCTCACCGGCCTGATCGGCCTGACCCCCGACGAGCGCCGCGAACTGACCAAGATGGGCGACAAGTCCGAAGCCTTCTGCCGCCAGGCCGTCATCACCCTGGGCAAACACCCCGACGTACTGCCGCGCAATTTCGACGTGGACGAATACCGCGCCGACCTGGCCGCCCTCGACGCCCTGCGCCCACTGCTCACCCGCCTGCAACGCGTCTACGACCGCATGGTCGACAGCGAAATGGCCCTCGGCAGCGACCTGATGGTCGCCTCCCTGGAAGGCTACGCCCACCTCAAGGTGGCCGGCCGCGGCGATGGCCTGGACACGTTGAAGGAGGCACTGGGTGCCCGGTTCAATCGCAAGCGTCGGCAGGAGCCTGAGCCGGCGGTGTGAGTGCGGCACGATGCAAGAAAGGCGAGCTTCGGCTCGCCTTTCCTGTCAGGTCGCCGTCGGACGTAGCCCGGGTAAGCGCAGCGCACCCGGGAGCGCGCTACACAGAGCCTTCCGATGCCGGCCCAGGCCGCCGGCCTGGCCGGACAGTACGGCGCCGGACGCTGAGCGAAGACAAGTCAGAGCAGGCACTGTCGGCGTTGCATGATCTAAAGGCGCTTCCGTGTCGATGGCCGGATGAGATTCCGCCTGACGAACCCTGATTCAGGGCGCAGCGCACCCAAAGTGTCGTGCCCAGAATCAATACGATCTCCGGTACGGCAGATCACCGTGACACGTATCATCCTCGGCAGGCTTTCGCCTGTAAGACAAAGGTCAGGAGGACCTCATGGCAATCCCAAGATTTGCAGTCAAATCGTTTGCGCTTTCTCTGATCGCTTCCTGCGCTGGGTTGGTTGGCTGCGCGTCCAACCCACCCGCGCAACCTGTCGAAGCAGATTTCAATGGCAGTTGGTCAGTGCAGTGGTGCGACAAGACCGATCCGGATGCGGACTGTGGCGGGTTCGACGTCGATCTTGCCCAGGTAGGCGACAAGATCAGCGGCGAATCCTTCGGCGCGAGAGCGCGGCTTGCCCAGATCGACGAAGGCGGGATTGTTCACGGCATCGCGATCGGAAATACGGCCGTCCTTACCATAGAAAGCCTGCGTAGCGGCGGCATCTATCTCGTCGAGGCAACCATCGAAGGTCGCTGCATGCATTGGAAGATGCGGGATACGATTCGTAGAAGCGAACGGGACATCGACATCATTGCAGGAGAGGATGTACTGACAAAGGCGAGCAATCCTTCGTCGAGCAGTGAAGCAAAGCAGAAGATTGACTGCCGCGGCATGCCGATAAGAACACCGGATTGATGCATGGATGACGACCATAAAGCCACATCGCTGAGGTAACCGACATGGATTACAGGGAACTTGGCCAGGCGGAGTACGATCGCAAACTTCGCATGGTAATAGTTGAGTCCGAGAGCCTGCATGCGCACGCACAAGACATTGGTGACAACCGCGCGACGATAGGTTGGGGTTATACCCTCAACCGAGACAACAACGTTGCGATCTGGCGAGAGAGTGGTATCGAGCTGACCCAGCAGCAGTGGCAAACATTGGCTGCTGTCGATGCCGCTTCCGCCGACGACAGGACCAGAGTTGGTCTGACATTTTCGCGACAACTGAATGCAGCCGAGTCCGACCAATTGCTGAGGGCTTCCATGGCGGAATACGAAGGACCGGCCAACCGTCTGCAGATGCCACTCTCCGATGAGCGGATCGCCCTCGTTTCGCTTGCCTACAATCGCGGCGTAGGTATGTTGAATGGCATGCCTCGAAGCAATGTGCCAGAGCACGCGATCATGGACGCGGTTCGAGAGGGCGATCGCGCAGAGGTGTGGTTCCAGATGCGCTACAACTGCTGGGGAAGCAACAACGAGGCAGAAGCTGGCCTAAGAAAGCGTCGGTTTGCCGAAGCGCAAGTGTTTGGCTTGTATGACGATCCCAACAACGTCACACCTGACGAAGCCCGCAATGTATACCGCATGTATCAGCTTCATCGCGACGAGATCGCCCGGGTGGAGCGTGGTTTCGGGGTCACCGTTGAGGGTGAGGCCGCCCAGCGAAATCGTATCGCGCAGGCGAACCGCGATTATCCTGTGCTTGTCGATGAATACGGAAACGTACCTACCATAGCGGATGCGCTAGGACCGGCTCGTACTGTGCTCTTGCGAGAGCTTCGACAGGAACATCCGGATCTGGCCGATCGATTGACCGATGCCAATTTCAACGCCGGGCACATTTACCTCGATCCCGGCAGAGACTTGCGCGACCGTGGTGAAGTCGACCGCCAGTATCCGATAGACACCAACAGTAATCGCGTCAACAACCGCAACGTCGCGTTGAGGCGTGAGCAGCACAGCACCACTACATCAGATGTTGACCAGAACCACGGTGCAACTATCGATTCGCAGCGGATGTCGCGCGGGCGGAATCCACAGGAGATCGCAAGAAACGACCTGCTGATCGGTGAAGGCGGTAACGACACGCTGCGATCCCATCGTGGTGATGACATCCTGATTGGTGGGCAGGGCCGGGACCGGATGGAAGGCGGTGAAGGCCACGACACCTACGTGATCGATGCCGGCGACACCCTGCGGGACAGCGACGGTGTGGGCGAAGTGCGCTGGGGCGGGCAGCCGCTGACGGGTGGCGCCCGCATCGCGTCCGATCCTGCCGATACCTACCGCAGCGAAGATGGACGCTTCATCTACGCCCTGCAGAACACTACGCTCACGGTTACCGACGCGTTGGCGTCGGATCAGGCGGACCGCGAGCCGGTGGTGATCGAGAATTTCCAGAGCGGCCATTTGGGAATCACCCTGAACGAACCCGGCGGCGTCGCACGAGCGCCGGCAGACCCGCACCCTCCGGTCAAGGAAGCGCGTGGAATTGGCATTGCCGTCCCGCTTCCCTCGGCCTCCGCTCCTGAGGTCGGTGATCGCCAAAGCGGCCACGACCCGGCGCGTGCCGTGTTCGACGATCCCTTTCTCAACAGCATGTATTCCGCTCTGTTGGCCGGCGACGACAAGGAACTGGATCGTATCGTCGCCGAGTTTTCCCGATCGCCAGAGGGGCAGCGCTTGGCGCAGGTGAGCGACCAGATGCTGGCCCAGCAGCAGTTGTCGGAAGAGCAGCAACGAGGCCAGGCCCAGCAAGGACCCGTCATGCGCATGTAATGCGCAACGCGCGCATGGCAATACAGGGATGAACCACAGGGCGGTCGTGCAACGCTGCGTCGATCACGCGGCTTCCTGCGGGCCGCCTGTACCAACGGGCCGTGTGGGGCCAGCAGGCGCTCCCGCTGCCCCAGCGGTCCTTGTGTAGCCAGCGTAGCCCGGGTGAGCGCAGCGCACCCGGGGCGCCTTGCACGTCATCCTTCGGAAACAGGGGTCAGAGTGCATTTCCAGTGAATGACGCTGCAGAGGAATGTACTCTGCCCCATGTTGCTTCTGCCGTGCCGTGGCGAAGATCGAATCGCTTGTGGTTTTGGCTAGTCGCGCACGCTCGATCACGCTGATAAGCGTCATGTGGTCACCGTCGTCTGCTGTCAACCTTGGGTTTCATCGAACTTCTTCAGGGCTTGTAGTCGCGCATCCAGCACTTTCGATTCGTGCCCGGCCCGCACTTCCTGGTAGCGCCGGATCGCTTCCTCATAGTTGCCCTGCTCACGGAGCAGGTCGCCCTGGATCAGAAGCCCTTCGCGCTTCAGATCGGGATCGGAAGTCATTTTTGTGGCCAGTTCGGTCCATAGCTTCTGGTCCTGTACGGTCGTCAGCCGGGTCTGGGCGGGCAGGAACGGCAACTGCGCGCCTGTCGCATCGGGCGTCGGACTGTGTCGGAAGATGACACCCTTGCCGGACTGGTCGGAGATCACCGCGGCGAGACTGCGCACGGCCGGAGCTTGCGCGGTTGCCGGCGACTGCTCTTCTACACGGCGTATCGCGACCGCCGCGGCAGGCGAGAGGTTGATCTGCGACAGGTTGTCGGCGACCACGAGCCAAGCCGTGCCCTCGGGCAGCCCGGACAGGTCGTCGGCCAGCGTCCGGCGCGCCACGTCCGCGATGCGCTCGGCTTTGGCGTCCTCTGGCAGTGCCTGGAAGGCGACAAGGTCATCGCCTGATCCCATGTCGTCGCTGATCGCTTGCATCAGTCCACGCGCACGTGACGCACGCTGCTCCTGCGCAACCTGGATGTTGGGCACGAACGCACGGACCTTGCGGGGCTTGGTCGATCCGAGCTGCAGTTCGAACTCGTACTCCTCCTTGAGCACGCCGATCGGGAACATCCGAAGGTCATCGCTGGACGACGGGCCAACCTTGCGTCGTTCGCCCTCGGGGGCGATGTACAGCGTCAGTCCGCCCGGCCGGTGGATCCGGTAATCCAGCCATAGTTTGCTCTTGTTCTCGATCTTGGCAACGCTGAAGTCATTGACGTCGCCAAGCCGAAACATCCAGCGGTCTTGGTCGACCTCGAAGTTCGGCGTCTGCCATGCATTCGCGTCCAGGCGCGGCATCACGTAGTTGCGCAGTGCGTTCACCAGCACCACCACGGACGGATGCGTGGCGCGGTCGGGTTTGACGATCGACAGATGGTCGGCATCCTGGATCGCGGGGGCAGCCTCGTCGCACAGGCGGGTGCTGGCCGACCATGGCACGATCAGCACGCCTTTGGTCGGTTTGGTCTCGTAGGCGCAGATTACCGTCGGCGCTTGGCCAGCGCGGCGCATCTCGACCCAATCGTTGTTGAGCTCACGCAGGAACTCGTTGTGGTCGACCAGCAGCATCTGCTTGATGGCCTCGTTATTGACCACGTGTTGGGCGATCCCGGTGATCTGCGAGCCCCCTTGCGGCGTGGCGAACTGCACGATCAGCGGTACCTTGTGAGCGAGGTCGCGTTGTGCAGTCAGCTGACGCATCGTGACCAGCCCACCCATGCTGTGGGTGACGAAGACCACATTGTCGTACTCCCACACATCGTTGAACTGGAGGTACTGATGCAGGCTGCGCGCCGCCTCGCTCACGCTTAGTGAGCCGTCCTTGAACATCCGGGACGTGAAGCCGAATGCGAATACATCGACCTCTTCTCCGACTCGCGGCGATGCCTTGAGCAGGTCGAAGAACGTCGTCCCGCTGGGGTGCGTCCAAGTGGTGATGGTGTCGCCGAAGATGCCGTGGACGAATACCACCGCGACCCTCTTCTGCGGTTCCGCGCGATGGATCCAGCGTGGATCCTTGTCGTTGATTGCTTCTGAGGTGGCCGTCGCTTGCTTGCTGTCTTTCCCTTGCAAGTCGCAACTGGTGAGCGTAGCGGCCAGAGCCAGCATGCCCAGCGACGCGAGGCACCGAAACGTTGCCGCGGTGTGGGAAGACGAGTGCGCGGATCGGATGTGCGTCATCATGATTTCCTCCCCGGAGGATCTTCTCTGACAGAATCCTGCAAGTCATTGGGTCTGCTGAAGGCCTGCGGCCTCGGGTGTCTTGGTGGCGTTGCATGGATACATGGCGACTCGGCGCTCGACGGGCTACTGCGCTTGGAGCACCTGGTGAAGGAGACGGTCGCCAGCTTGCCGTGTGCGTGGATCACGGATGCAATCGACATGGTGGTATTCCTGGATGGCTGGGGACAGGCGAGGCGGGTGCACCAGATCGAAAAGGGGCGGGACCTGGACGGCGATGGCTACCAACTGCAGCAGGTAGACCGGGCGAGCGTACGAATGCGTGTCAGCAACTCAGAGGCAAATAAAAAGTAGGGTGACCGTCGTCATGTACCGTCGGTAGACAGTGCCCTTGGCGCTGAGCCCAGGCCGCTGTCCAGGAAGCGATCTCACCACGCACAACGCCGCTGTTCGAATGCGACGGCCATGAATTGTTCGGTTAATGCATGTATCTGACGAGCGGGCGAGTGCCAGGCCCGCGTTGGGGTGAGCCAGCGCAGGCCGGGTAAGCGAAGCGAACCCGGAGGCTGCATGCAGGACACGTTCTGTGTCCGACGCCCCGGGTGCGACCTTCGGCCTCACCCGGGCTGCGCCACGCTTCTTGGTCGCACGGTGGATAAACTACGGCCATCAACCTCCCGATCCCCACAAGGAACACCCCAATGGCATTCACCACCACAACCTCCGGCCTGCAATTCGGAGACACCGTCGTCGGCAGCGGCGTCGAGGCCAAGCCCGGCAGCAATGTCACCGTGCACTACACCGGCTGGCTGTACGAGAACGGCGAGCAGGGCGCCAAGTTCGATTCCAGCAAGGACCGTGGCGAGCCCTTCATCTTTCCCCTCGGCGGCGGCATGGTCATCAAGGGCTGGGACGAAGGCGTGCAGGGCATGAAGGTCGGTGGCCAGCGCACTCTCATCATCCCCGCCACCCTCGGCTACGGTGCCCGCGGTGCCGGCGGCGTCATCCCGCCCAACGCCACGCTGAAGTTCGACGTCGAACTGCTGGGCACCTGAGCCAAGCGACCCGCGTAGTCCGGGTAAGTGCAGTGCACCCGGGCGCACTACACGTAACCATTCCGATCCCCAGGTGCGGTCGTTGGCCTTACCCGGGCTACGGGATTTGGTCGGGGGTTCTGCGACCCGCGTAGCCCGGGTAAGCGCAGCGCACCCGGGATGCACTACACGTAGTCATTCCGATCCCCGGGTGCGGCCGTTGGCCTTACCCGGGCTACGGGTTTCCGTTATGGTCGCGGCATGGTCAGGTATCGCCGCAATCGGATTGCAGGCGCAACGTACTTCTTCACCGTCACGTTGCGGGACCGCAGGAGTGATCTTCTCGTTCGCGAGATCGATGCGTTGCGCGCCGCCTGGCGTGCTGCCGCCAAGCGCATACCTCACGTGGTGATCGCCGCCGTCGTGCTTCCCGATCACCTGCATGCCGTGATCCGCATGACCGATGCGACCGCCGACTATCCGCGGTTGTGGCAGGACATCAAGAAGGGGTTCACGCGCCGTGTCGTTCCTGCTGGCGGACCATCGCCGTGGCAGTCGCGCTACTGGGAACGCACGGTGCGCGACGAGGTCGAACTGCAGGCGCTTGTCGATTACGTGCATATCAATCCCGTCAAGCATGGTCTGGTTGAGAACGCAGCCGCATGGCCGCATTCCAGCTTCCACCGGGATGTGTCGCGGGGCGTGCTGCCGCAGGACTGGGCTGCCGGCGGCGAGGTGAAGGCAGGGTTGGGCGAACGGTAGTCGTCCGTCGGCCCCGGGTGCGCTTCGCTTACCCGGGCTACGTGGATTGATGCGCATCGTTCCCGTTCCCCCGGGGTGCGGCCGTTGGCCTTACCCGGGCTACGTGTTGGGCGTCCCGCGCAACTCCGCCACCTGTGCCTCCAACGCCGCAATCCGCCGGTCGCGCTCGTCCAGTACACGCTGCACATCTTCAGCTTCGAAGCGCACCGGGATGTACTTCGGACAGTTCCAGTCGAACGCTTCCACATGGATCGTCATCGCGCGTTCGGTACGTCCCGCGCCCGGTGATTCCTCCACGCTCAAGCGGCCCAGCAGCTTCAGCCGTTGCCGATGCGTGTAGTCCATCAGGATCAACGCCACGCGGTCGTCGTTCGCGACGTTGCCCACGCTGATGAACTGGCGGTTGCCGGGCAGGTCGGTGAAGGTCAGCGTCTTCGCATCGACCACGCGCAGGAAACCCGGCGCGCCGCCGCGGTGCTGCACGTACGGCCAGCCCGTTTCCGACACCGTCGCCATGTAGAAACTGCGCTGCGCGTGGATGAAGGCGGCCTCGTCGGCTCCGAGTTCGGCATTGCGTACCTCGTCGCCGGATTCGAAGGCCCGCGCGTACTGCGCGCGGCTGCCGTCCCGTGCCTGTACGTCGCGGACCGCGGGGGTGAAGGCGATGTTCGCGAACGCGTGTCTCATGTCGATCTCCAAAGAGGGGCTGCGTAGCCCGTAGGGTGGGCTCAAGCCCACCTTCGCACGGTATCCGCCTCCCTCCAACGGTGGGCCAGGGCCCACCCTACGGCACCGGCAACCCCTGCATCGGCTGACGTGCCCTGCGCTTCGCATGGTGTCGCCTGTGATCAACGACATCCGGGAGGGTGCGGATGACCGGCGTTTCGTCCCATGCCATGCAAGGCTTGTCATGCCGGGGACGCGCCCCGCGGACATCCCCCACATGGGCCGGATACCATGCGCGTCGCTGCCGACAACGGCTCAATCGTGATCGACGCTGGATGGAGGAAGGGTGTGGAAACAACCAGGATGAGAACAGGGGTGCTTCGCACGGCGTGCGCGCTGGCCGCGATGGCATTGGCGGCCTTGCCGGGCATGGCATCGGCCAACATGCTGATGCTGCACGCGCAAGGCGATCCCGGAGACAGGGAGCTGTTCTTCACCAACCTCATGATGGCCGACCGCACCCCGATGGACGCAATGCTGGGGTCCACGTCGATCCGCGAGATCGAGGTCTTCGGTCTTTACGAAAATGCGGGCAAGCCGGACTGGACCGTGCTGAAGCTGCAGTTCGAATGCCCGGCCGATCCGTTGCCGTCGGCGAAGCCCAGGCGCGCGACGGGGCTCGCGGTCGCGGCGCCGCTGCGGTGGCGGATGGGCGAGCGCAGTTACCAGTTCACGCGCGACGCGGACAACGTGCCGCTGCCGCCCACGCCGTGGCAATCCCTGTCGAACCCCGCCTACAGGAAGGCCGGCGTGCTGGCCTGCAATGAGTTGCTGGCGCGTTCCGCCCTGCATGCCGCAGGAGGATGGGAGGCGATGGATCCGGTCAAGCTCAATGCGGGCCTGGCGCCGCTCGGGATCGGCGAGGTCATCTCGGTCGCCCAGGCAACCAGCATCGTCACCGTGGGGAGCTTCGTCTGGCGGGATATCTGGAAGGCGCAGAAGCCCGCAGGGGCGAGGGACAGGCGGTTGTCCGACGCGGAGATGGCGAAGAACCGGCGCGAACTGGCGGCGGTGGGCGCGAAGATGGAGACGCTGGACGCGCAAGCGCAGGCGTTCGCGCAACCCATCCTCGACGCGGACCGGGCCGAGCAGGAGTTCCTCGCGATTGCCAGGAAGGTCCAGGCAGGCAGGAAGGTCACCGAACTGGAGGGGTCGATGCTGATGGTGTGGCTGGGCAAGCCCGAGGCGCTGGCGCTGGCCCGGCTGGGCGCGAATCCGCAGGTGACGGAAGCCTCCGGGATGCGGTTCATCAGTTACAGCGACCAGGCGGATACCCGGTCGGCGGTGGTGAGCGCGGCATCGGGTCGTGTGCTGTCGCAATCCGGCGCCTACACCTCGTGCGATGTCAGCTTCGTGACCGTCCCCGACAAGACCCAGGCGTGGCGTGTCGCGGACATCCGCATCCGTTCCGAAGGACCGGCGGGCGGCATGTGCCGGGCCCTCCTCAATACCCCGGAGAACTGACGGACACGTCTGACGACCTCAGGCCGATGCGGATGCGGACGGCGGGGTCGCCAGGAGCCGCTGGACATCGTCCCGATAGCGGCGTCCGGTCACGATCACCCGTCCGCAGTCCAGCGTCAGGCGGTAGCGGCCGGAGCCCAGGGTCAGGATTTCCGTGACGGCGGCGATGCGGACCACCGAGGACCGGTGTGCGCGCAGGAATGCGGTGGCATCGAGTTCCTTGATGAACTCCCCCAGCGGACGCCGGTACGTGAACGTGCCCCGTTTCGTTTCGATGTCCAGGTAGTTGCCCTGCGCGCGCACGACCTGGATATCCGCCTCGTCCACGCGCATGATGCGGCGGCCCAGCTGCAGCGACAGCTGGCGCCCGCTGGCCGGCAGCATGCGCGGCGGCGTGTCGGGCAGCGACACTAGGCGCGATACGGTTTCCCGCAGCCGCTCCGCCGAGACCGGCTTGAGCAGGTAATCGACCGCCCTGTCCTCGAATGCCCGTACACCGTGCTGGTCGTAGGCGCTGACGAACACCACCCTGGGTGGCGGGCCGTTCCACCGGCGCAGCGCGGTGAACCCGTTGCCGCCCGGCAGCTCGATGTCGAGGAAGAGCACGTCCACCTGCGTGCGCCGCGCCAGGCGCATGAGTTCATCCACATCGGTGCACTCGGCCACCACCTGGATGACCGTGCCGGCGACCTTGCCCAACAGGCGTCGCAATCGCTGCCGTGCCAGCGGTTCGTCGTCGACGATGACGGCCGTCAGCACGCGGCTTCCCTCGCGGCAGGGGCGTCGTGCAGCGGAAGGGGAGCGGGCACTGGCACCTGCAACTCGACCCGGTAGACGTCCGGGTCGCTTTCGCTGCGGTGCAGCTGGCCGCGTTCGCCGTAGAGCAGGCGCAACCGTTCTTCCACCGCGCGTTGCCCCATGCCATTGCCGTCCTTGCGCGCGCCTTCGATGGCGCGCGAGTTCTCCACCGACAGGTGCAGCGTCTGTCCCGCCTGCCAAGCGGCCACGGTCACCCAGCCCGGGGCGCGCGATCGCGCGATCGCATGGACGATGGCGTTCTCCACCAGCGGCTGCAGGGACAGCGTGGGAACCGGGATATCCAGACACGCGTCGTCCACACGCACGCTGGCGTTGACCCGTTGGCCCAGCCGGATCTGTTCGATCATCAGGTAGTTGCGGACGTGTTTCAGCTCGTCGCGCAGTGGCCGTTCCTGCAAGGTGTCGGCACGCAGCCCGTCGCGCAGCATCTCGCAGATGGCGACCAGCATGCGGTCGGCCTGGTCCACGTCGGTCTGCATCAGCTCGGCCACCGAGTTGAGCGCGTTGAACAGGAAGTGCGGGTTCAGCTGTGCACGCACCGCCTCCAGCCTCGCCAGCGCCAGGCTTTTCTCGAGGGCCGTCACCCGGTGGTCGCGGTCTTCGGTGTGTTCGAAATAGACGAGGCCGTGGACCATGGCCACCACCATGATGCCGAGGATCAGGTTGTTGCTGACGCTGGTGCCCAGCAGGTCGAGCATGGGCGGTAGCGCCGGATACCAAGCGAAAAGAGGATTGGACAGCCAGGCGTACACCGCCTTTGCCACGATGAAGCCGGCCACCAGGCCTGCGTTGATCGCGACGTTCCTTCCGAGGTGCCGGCCACCCAATGGGAAGCGCGACACCACCAGGTACGCCACCACGGTCATCGGTACCCAGGCCCACGTGCTGCCGACGGCGTACGTCAGCGCGCCTGTCCAGCCGTACACCTCGCCGTCGGCGGACCGCATGTCGACCAACTGGCGGGCCAGCATCAGTCCGTACAGCGCCCACCACCCGGTAACGACCGCGACCAGCACGGCGAAGCGCACGCGCCCGCGGCGCGGTGTCGCGTGCGTGCGCGGAAAGGCGATGTCAGCGTGGTCGTGCATGGCGTGCGTCAGTCCCCGGCCTTCCGACAGGCCGCCGGCATTGTGCGGGACAGGGCAGCCGCGCGCATCGGCGGCGCGGGCGGCCGATGCCGTGTGGCGAATTGCTTCCGGCGATGGGGCGAAGGTCAGGCCGCGACGCTGCGCTTGCACGGCGGTGTCGATGTGCGGGCGGTGCGCGGCGCGAGGGGGCTCAGCGCGGGTTGCAGACGGGCGGGTTGGTCATGCCGAACGAGAACAGGTTGCCGCCATTGACGGTGCAGGCATAGGTCTTGCCGTTGCTGGCCTTGAGGGTGACGTAGGTGTTGACGCCTTCGGTGCGGCGTTCGACCAAGGTCAGCTCCGAAGGCGACAGACCCAGCACGCCGCCGGTTTCGGACAGGATGCGCTCGTCGGACAGGGTGTTGGTCTTGGTGGCCACGGCCGAGCAGCCGGCGAGCGAGGTGACCACCAGCGCGCTGATGAGGAAGTGCTGGGTATTCATCCGGGTTCCTATGAAGAGGCGGGTGCCTGCGGTCCGCCGTGCGAGGGTGGCCGAAGGCGTGACGCCATCATCGGACCCGGCTTCGGACCGGCTCAACCAGCCGGTGACGAGCCGCACCGGCGCGGTGATCAACGACACCGGCACTCGCGGCAACTGCCGCTGCCACCGTCCTCATCCCGCCGTGCACGGGTTCACTGCGCCGGCAACACCTGCGCCGGCCCGCCTGTGACCTTTCCGCGCGTCTTGGCGGTTTCGCCCAGGTAGGCCAGGGCGAACTGGGTGAACTTGACGCTGTGCTGCGCCGATTCGCCCATCGTCGCCAGCGTGTCGTAGGGCGTGTGGATGTAGGGGAAGCTGCCCCCCGGATCGCCGGCCTCGAACATCATCGCGGCGGGATAGCCTGCGTTGGTCCACGACGCATGGTCGGAACACGCGTAACCACACGCGACGCTGCCGCGCGTCAGGCCCATCGGCGCCAGGTAGGTGTCGAACAGCGTGATGAAGAAGTTCTTCAGATTCGTGTTGGAGTAATCGCTGATCAGCTTCATGTCCGTGACCGCGCCGGACTTGTAGTTGGTCATGTCCACCTGCAGCACACTGACCACGTTGACGCCGCTGGCGCGGAACGACTGCGCGATGGCGTTGGAGCCGCGCAGGCCGACTTCCTCCGCGGCATAGCCCATGAACTTCACCGTGCGCCGCGGCTGCCAGCCGTCGGCCAGTGCGATGCGCAGCGTCTCGGTGAGCGTGGCGATGCCCGACGCATCATCGTCGGCGCCGGGCGCGTGCTGGTTGGGATCGTAGGGGTTGCTGCCGTTGATCGAATCCAGGTGCGCGCCCAGCACCACGACGTCGTTGGGCAGGTCCCAGCCCCGGATGGTGAGGATGACGGAGGGCTGCGTGGCGCAGTTCGTGCAGGCGGTGAACAACTCGGTGGTGACATCGCTGCGGCCCGCAGCGAGCGATTGCCAGTGGTCCCGGATCCATTCGGCCGATGTCTTGCCGTGGCTGCTGGCGAAGTAGCGGTTGCGATAGCTGGAGAGGTGGTTGATGGTGTCGTAGAGGCGCTGTTCCTGCACCTGCGGCAACCAGCGGCTCACGGTGGCCTGGTTGTCGAGCGTGTAGCCGGCGAGCAGCGATTTCGTCATCGCCTGCTTCGCGCGGTCCGCACTGACGAAGGCCTCGGCCTGCGCGCGGCTGGGGAATGCGAAATAGCCGCCGCACCGGCGCTCGTTGACATGCACGTAGTGGCTGATCTCGCCCAGGCGATCGGCCCGGGTTTCGGAAATCAGCACGGGGGCGCCGGTGCTGTCGCGCCGCGCGACCGGGGCACGGGTCAGGCCGCGGATCCCCTGCCAGGTCTCGCGGGAGGTCACGATGTACACCGGTGCGAACGGGTCGGTCTGCCGCGGCGCCGTGGCTGCTGCGGTTTCCTCCCTGTCTGCCCGCACTGGACGCGGGGGTGACGTTTCCGCCAGCCGTGCAACGTGCGGCGTGCTCACCCGGGTTGCGGGGGATGCGGCATCTGCGCGCACGCCGGGTGTCTGCACCGCCTGCAGGGTGTCCGATCGCAGCAAGAAAAAGCTGATCAGCAGGGAGAGCAGCAGCGTCATCGGACTCGACAAGAACAGTTTCATCGTGGCATCCCCCCGGATGGTGGCCTGCAGCGTTACGGGTGCAACGCTACCACTTCCACGGCCGGCCCACGCTGGCGAAACCCGTCATCCGATTCCCCGTTTCGTCGGGCCTCCGGCGGACTGGTCGCGCGCGTGTTGCACATGACCCGGCGTGCGCATGACCCTGCTCCTCCGTCATCAGGCCGCAACGGCGCCATCGCATGAAGAACCTGCGCTCCACCCTGTCCCTCATCGGCGGAGCGGTGCTCGCCGCCGCCAGTCTTTACGATGCCTCCCTGCCCACGCGCGCGCTGGGACTCCCCCTGGAGGGAGGCGAAGCCGTCATCGCCGCGACCCTCCTGTCGTTCGCCGCGGTCCTGTTCTGGTCCGGCTTCCGCGGCATCCGCAGGCCGGTGTAGGGCGGGCTCAAGCCCGCCTGCAGGGATGCGCCGACACCGGGGATGCTTCGAGCGAGACGGCCCGACCGATGGATGACCTTGTGTGCATGGTCATGGCGTTGACATGGATGAGCGCGAACATGGCCATTGCCCGGGTCGCGTCCCTCCTTCGCCACGGTCACGTGAGGAACTCCATGATCGACAATCCATTCGACGCGTTCGTTGGCTCCAGGAAGCCCGTGCCGATGTACGACGCAGCCGAGGAAGGGAAGGCCTTCGCGTACCTGCTGTGGGGCGACGGGGTGAAATTCGAAGGCGCGCCGGGCACCGGCAGCCGGCGCAAGGTCACCGTGCGCGGCAGGACGGGATGGGTGCTGGCGTCCGCACTCGATGGAACATCGCTGCTGGAGTTCTACTTCATCGACGTGGGGCAGGGCGATGGCGTGCTGGTGAAGACTCCCTCCTTCCAGCACATCCTCATCGACGGGGGATTTCCGCGCGACAAGCAGCCCAGCGGAAAATCGGCGGCGGATTTCATCGACTGGAAGTTCGTGAAGGACTACGGATTGTCGAGCGTGGAACTGGACGCCCTGATCTCGTCGCACAACGACGAGGACCACTACGGCGGCCTTTCCGATCTGCTGGGCGTCGACGTGACCGAGGAACTGGATGCGGACGCCATCCACGTCGACCGCTTCTATCACGCCGGTGTTTCATGGTGGACGGTGGGCGGGAAGCGGTCGCTCGGCGAAGTGGTGGAGCATGATGGCGAGCGCTACCTGGTCGACCTGCTGGATGACCGCGATTCCGCGCTGCAGGGCCTGGATGCCGCAAGCACCCGGCCGTTGCAGGGCGAGTGGGCGAAGTTCATCCGGCGCGTGGCCGATACCACCACCGCGGATGGCGGCCATTGCGAATTCGCCAGGCTCAGCGACGAGACGCCCTGGCTCCCCGGCTTCGATCCCGATGCCAGCGACGTGTCCATCCGCGTGCTGGCGCCCATCGAGGCCGAGGTGCAGGGACGCGCGGCGCTGCGCAACCTCGGCCGGAGCGAGCTGAACACCAACGGCCACAGCATCCTGCTGCGGGTCGATTACGGGCGCACGCGCACCCTGTTGACGGGCGATCTAAACAAGGGCGCGCAGCAGGACATCCTGCATGCGATGGCCGGCAGCCTGCTGGAACTGCAGTGCGACGTGGCCAAGGCCTGCCACCATGGAAGCGCGGATGTATCGCTGGCCTTCCTCCAGGCGATGGCGCCCTCGGCGACCATCATTTCGTCAGGAGACGCGGAGGGGCACGATCACCCGCGGCCGGCCATCGTGGCCGCCAGCGGCGCGACCGGCCATCTGACGGTGGTCAAGGACGAGATCGTGACGCCGCTGGTGTACTCCACCGAGCTCGCCCGCTCCTACGCGGTCGGCAAGCTGGACAGGATCGAGGTGCCCGGCGGTGCGGCCGTCGAGGGCGACGATCTTGCCCGCACCACGCTGCATTACCGCACCACCAAGGCGGGCGATCTGCGTCCGAAGAAGGGGTCGCGCAAGGCGCGGGGGGCCTACGTGGTGTCGGGCCTGGTCTACGGTCTGGTCAACGTGCGCACGGATGGCGAGACCCTGCTGGCCGCGACGCTGGACGAGAAGAACGCGGAGTGGAGCGTCAGGACGTTTCCGGCGCGTTTCTGACGGTTTCCATCGCCCCGGGTGTTCCGCCAGCGGCACCGGTCAACCGACGCCCGTCAGCGCATGCGTCACCGCGGCCGCATCGAGGCCGCGGAACCGGCCGGGGCGTGTACCTGACCATAGCGGCGAGAAGTCATCCAGCCCGCGCGCTTCCGCCGCCGCGCGCAGGGGGGCGAGGGTCTGCGATGCCCAGGGGAAGGCGGGTGGCAGCGTGGAGATCGCGCCGAGGTCGCGCATCAGGCGATTGACCAGGCCGCGCGCGGGGCGGCCGCTGAACAGGTTGGTGATCGCGCTGTCGCGATCCCCCTGCTGGAGCGCGGCGCGATGCACGGCCGACGTGGTGGCTTCCGGGCACAACAGATAGGCGGTACCGGCCTGCACCGCGCTGGCGCCTGCCGCCAGCAACCGCTGCACATCGGCACGGTCGCCGACGCCGCCTGCCGCGATGACCGGCACCGTCAGCACCTTCGACAGCGCGGTGACGAGGTCGAGGGTGGTCGGTTGCGCGGTGAGGTCGTCGGCAAGGAAATGCCCGCGATGGCCGCCCGCTTCGATCCCCTGCGCGATCACCAGGTCGACACCGCGCTGCTGCAGCCAGTGTCCTTCCTCCACCGTGGTGGCGGACGCCATCACCCGCGCGCCCCACGCCTTCATGCGCGCCAGCAGGGCGGTATCGGGCAGGCCGAAGTGGAAGCTGAGGACCTTCGGTTGGAACGGTTCCAGCAGATCCACGGTAGCCGCATCGATGGGCCGGCGTGCACCGGCCGTGGAAGACGGGGGAGGTTCAACGCCGAACGCATGGAAGTACGGCGCGAGCGCGTTCCGCCATTGCTGCTCATCCGCCGGATCGGGATCCGCCATCGCGTGGCAGAAGAAGTTGAGATTGATGGGACGTTCCAGCGTGGCAAACGTCCGCAATGCCGCTTCCAGCTGCGTGGCGCTGAGCAGCGCGCATGGCAGCGAACCGAGGCCGCCCGCGTCGGCCACGGCCAGTGCGAGCGCTTCATCCTGCACGCCCGCCATGGGCGCCTGGATGAGCGGAAGGTCGATGCCCGGCAGGGACGGGATGAGAGCCATGGCGAAATTCCGGCGACGTGCGGTGGGTAGCTTACGCTTGCGCCGGCATGTGGACGAACGGTCCCTCCGCTTGATGCATGCATACCTCATGCGGTGTTGGCAGCAGGCAGCGAAAGGCTGCGGCGAGCGCATCGCGCAACCTCCGGCATCACTGCTATCGTGGCATCCGCCCGTGCAGACAGGGGAATGCCATGGCAGGGGCGCCATGCTCATCCACTCGACCCATATCTGCCGTGCAGGAACGCATCGACGCATGATCCGTCAGCTCGCCCGCCTCTTCGTCCGTCCCCCATCCACGGCCGCGCCGACACCGGTGCGCGTGAACGTGCAGATGCACTGGTTCGCTGACACGCAGTTGCCGATTCCCGACTGGGCATCGATGCACGAAGGCGACGCAGCGGGGCTCGACGGCGAGGCGGCGCATGCCTACTGGGATTCCGCGGCGCAGACATGGCTGGAGACGCTGCGCGACGCGCTGGGCACCCACTACAGGATCACGGGAACGCACGATTTCCTGCTGCTGTCTCCGCTGGAGGACCGGCCCGCACAGGTCTTCCTGGCCACCTGCCAGCGCATGCGCGCACGCATCACCCGGAGCTTGGGCGAACTGGCCGACGACGGTGGCTGGGGCAGGCATGTCGTCATGGTGTTCGAAGACCCCGACGACTACTACGCCTATGTCAGCCACTACTATCCGGAAGGCGGCGAGTACGCGATGTCCTCCGGCATGTTCATACAGGCGGGCTACGGACACTTCGTCATGCCGCTGGAGCAGATCGATGCGATGGAGCCTGTCATTGCGCATGAACTCACGCACTGCCTGCTGACTCACCTGCCGATTCCCGCCTGGCTCAACGAAGGCCTGGCGGTGAACACCGAACACACCCTGTTTCCGCAATTGGCAGCGCCGCACGCGCAGCTCTACTTCCCGCACGAGATCGCCGCGCAGCACGCCGCGTACTGGGACGCAGACAGCATCCAGGCCTTCTGGTCCGGCAAGTCCTTCCTGCGCACCGACGAGGGCAATCGCCTGTCGTACGACCTGGCGAAGAAAATCACCCGCCTCGCCGCCGGCGACGAAGCTGCGTTCCGGCTGTTCGTCGCGCACGCACATCTGCAGGATGGGGGGCTGGCCGCTGAACACCACTTGGGCTTCCCACTCGCGCATCTTGTGGAAGCGGTGTTGGGTGAGGGTCCCTGGCAGCCGTTGCCGGATAGATGGAGCGATGGCGTGGAACGTGGGCAGTTCGGCATGGCACCGCATCCGGCCCGCGCCCGGCAAGGAGCGTGATGGCATGAGCATCTACTTCGACGCGAACGCCGTGCAGCAGCGCTATCGCGAACTGGATGCCGACAGGGTGATGCTCATCGCGCTGTCGGCAACAGATGCCTACACCGAGGAAGCGATCCTCCTCGCGCGCGAGGAGCTCGAACGGCGTGGCATCCATGATGCGCGCTTCGGCAGGAAGCCTTCCGCGACATCGCCGATGCCAGCATCCACGACCGTGGCGAAGGAAGCCCTTCCCGCCTTCATGAAAGTGCTGTGCGTCCTGCTTCCCGGCATCGCGATCTTCGTGGCGCTTGGTTACGCCCTGTCGGGCCGGCGCAGCAAGGGTGTTGAAGCGCTGTTCCTGATGGTGGTGGGCTGGTTCCTGTGGTTCGTCGCGGCCAATCTCATGCGCACGCTGTAGCGCGGACGACACCGCAGGCACATGCAAGGCCTGCTTTACGCGGCGGCCATTCCCGATTCCAGCAACAGCGCGACCGCCGTATGCAGGTTGACCGCGCCTTCAGATCCGGTGTCCGGATGGCCCTGCAGTGCGGCTTGCAGGTGCAGAAGATCATGCTGTTCCATCTCGCCGTGCAGCACGGTGGCAAGAAGGGTGGGGCTGCGCAGACGGTCCACCAGCGTGGCGACGGATGCCATGCCCTGGCGTGCGACCAGCGCACGCACGGCACGGCGCTGCAGCCACAGGTCGATGGCGCTGAAAGGCGATCCGGTGCCGGGTGACGAGAGTGCGAGCCGGTGGATGCGTTCATCGTCGGGCGCCTCACGCCGGAGGATGTCCAGTGCCACCGAGAGTTGCGGCAGTCGTTCGTGCAGCAGGACTTCGTCCCATGCCGGAGACGTTCCTTCCTGCACGAGCAGCCAGCCGGCCAGGTACGCATCCAGCGCATCGCGCGCGTCGTCGAGGGGCAGGGGATGGGGTGGGGCGCCCTCCGTGTGCCGGAGCCACGCCCAGGCATCGGGCAGGTCGCACGCGACGAGCCATTGCTGCAGGCGCTCGTGCTGCGCAGGTCCCAGGACATCGCGAAGCAGCGTCCCGGTCTTCCCGTCCAGCCGGTCGGTCCACGCGCGACACAGCATCACGATGGCGGCGACGGGATCGTCCGGCGCCGCCGCGCGCAACCAGGTCTGCTGCCAGTCGTTGGCTTCCTGCAGGTGGACGGGCAGGAGGAGGGGATCGGGCACAAGCGGTACGCGCGCTTCCAGCGCGACCAAGTGCGCGGCGAACGCGCTGTGTTCCGTGCAGTAGCCGCACATGGGACAGGACTCCGGATCAATCGGGATATGATCAGGATTCGTGTCTCAGGGCGTGAGCCGGACGGCAGAGGCGAGGGAACCGGCCTCTGCGGACGCGCGCGGGGCACGCCATGACGTGGTGATGACGCGCGCCGTCCTACGCTGTGACCATCCCCAAGGAGCATGGCCATGGCACAGACCACCCGCGAAGACGTCATCCTGCAACTGGACCGCGTGGACACCGCGCTGGAAGCCCCCGAAGCCGACAAGGCGGCGATCCTGCGCGACGCGCTGGAGTGGCTGGCGGACAATCCACCGAAGGTTGCCGCCGATGCGTTGTACTACCGCGAACGGTTGCAGGTGATCCGCGAGCGCCACGGCGCGGCGTGAGTACCGCCGTCAGGCCTGGTACTGCTTCTCTTCGATGAAGCGCGAGCCGGCCAGGCGGTTGATGGCGTTCTTCACTTCGATGCGCTTGCCGTTGTGCTGCGCCACCGCGCGTGCGAGCGTGATGAAGCCGGCGTCGAAGGCCTGCGCCGCTTCCTTGGCACGCAACGCATCCTGCACGTCCCACATCAGTTCGTTGATGGTGCGCAGGTCCGCCTTCAGGGCGGCCAGTTCCGGCTGCGCGGCCGCGAGTCCGTTCCACAGGGCATTCAGGCCCTCCAGTTCCACGTGCACGTGCGCGCGCTTGCCTGCGTCATCGATACGCTCGGCCTTGATCTCGAGGATGGAAATCTTGTCGGCCAGTTCGCCGATGGAGACGGGGATCAGGATGGTGTTCATGCCTGCATTCTAGCGCCCACCCGTGCCGCGACGGGCTGCGTGGCATGATGCCCCGTCGTCCATGGCCGGAGAACGCCCGCATGCTGCAGCGCCTGTTCGTGTTGATCCTCGCCCTGGCCGCGCCCTCGTGGGCACTCGCGGCGCCGTCGCAGGTCCGCATCGTGCAGCAGGAGGGGGCGTACGTGTTGCTGGTGGATGGAAAGCCCTTCCACGTGAAAGGTGCGGGCATGGCCGGTGGCGGCCAGGAAGCGCTGGCCGCGCGCGGAGGCAACAGCTTCCGCACCTGGAGCACGGGAACCGACCACGTCCAGGTGCGCGCGATGCTGGACCACGCGCAGCGCAACGGGCTGAAGGTGGCGATGGGCATCGAGGTGGGCAACGAGCGCCACGGCTTCGACTACGACAACGACGCCGCGGTGGCGGAACAGCTCGAACGCATCCGTCGGGAAGTGGGTCTCTACAGCGACCATCCCGCTGTGCTGATGTGGGTGGTGGGCAACGAACTGAACCTGCATTACAGCAACCCGAAGGTGTGGAATGCGGTTGGACAGATCGCGGACATGATCCATCGCGAAGATCCGCATCATCCGGTGATGACCACGCTGGCCGGCTTCGACCGGAAGCTGATCGATCTGCTGAAGTCGCGCGCGCCGTCGCTGGACCTGATCGGCATCCAGCTTTACGGCGACATCGGCGCATTGCCGGAGAAGCTGGCGACCAGCGGCTGGACCGGCCCATACGTGGTGACCGAATGGGGCCCGACCGGGCACTGGGAAAGTCCGCTGACGACATGGAAGGCGCCGATCGAGGACGACGCCTCGCGCAAGGCGATGCTGCTGCAGCAACGCTACGAGCAGGTGATCGCCGCAGACACGAAGCAGGGCCTGGGCTCGTACGTGTTCCTGTGGGGCAACAAGCAGGAGCGCACGCCCACGTGGTACGGCCTGTTCCTGCCGAGTGGGGAGAGCACGCCGGCCGTGGATGCGATGCAGTACGTGTGGACCGGGGCGTGGCCATCCAATCGTGCGCCATCGATCCAGCCGTTGACGCTGGACAGTCGGGTCGCCATCGACAGCATCACGCTGGAACCGGGCAAGGGATACGCGGCGCAGGTCGATGCGCGCGACGCCGATGGCGACACGCTGCGTTATCGCTGGACGGTGCTGCACGAAACCACGGCCACCAGCATCGGCGGCGATCGCGAGGACGTGCCGCCGGAGGTGGTGCTGGCGATGCAGGACGACGGCAAGGGCGGGGTGCGTTTCGCTGCCCCTGACAAGCCCGGTGCGTACCGGCTGTTCGTGGACGTGCTCGATGGGCAGGGCCATGCGGCATACGCCAACCTGCCGTTCCGCGTGTCGGAACGCTGAGCCGAACCGCAGGATTGCGCGTCTGACCGGACTGCGATGGAATAGCGCATGCGCGCCGGGGGGCGCCTCCAAGGGGACTACATGCGGAACTTGATGATGGGCCTGCTGCTGCAGGCAGGCGTGGCGGTGTCCGTGTCGGCGCAGGAGCAGGCACCGCAGGCGGCGATGGTGGAGACCGGCACCCTGGTGGTGGACGTGAAGCCGTTCACCAGCGAGAAGGAACTGCCGAAGAAGGTGGACGAGCAGCTGAAGAGCGGCGCGCTGGAATGGGGCGTGCGCGACGGCCAGGTGGTGTTCTCGCTGGTCAACAAGCAGTTCATCGATTTCCCGCTCAACCACATGACCCGCTACGGCCAGCAGGAGACCCTGTCGTTGCCGGCGGGCGAGTACCGCGTCACCGGCATCGGCTTGGAAATGACCACGGCCTTCAGCGTGAAAAAGGTGCTGGAACGGGGCGCGTTCGTGAACGAGGACGTGGTGGCGTTCCGGATCGAGCCGGGCAAGACCACCACGCTGTCGGTGAATCCGGTGATCCGTCGCGACGCGACCTTCGCGGTCAACTTCTGGATGCCCACGCTGATGACGCGCATCACGACCGAGGCCGGCGAAACGCCGGAAACCGCGCTCAACACGCGTGGCCCCGCCTCGATCGCCTGGCCGCAGTACACGGGACCGCTGAAGTTCGTCGCCAAGTAAGGCGTCGCCGGGCCTGAGAGCGGATGGCGGACAGCGTTCCAGTCATGGGGTCGACTGGGGCTGCTGCGCCGCAGCATAATGCGTCATGGACGTTACGCCGCCGGTTTCCTTTCCCTCCGTTGCCGACCAGCTCACTGCGCGCCAGATCGGCCTGATCCTGTTCGCGCTGACGCTGGGCGGCTTCGCCATCGGCACCAGCGAGTTCGCCAGCATGGGGCTGATGCCGAACATGGTGGCCTCGCTCGGCGTTACCGAACCGCAGGTGGGGCATCTGATCAGCGCCTACGCGCTGGGCGTGGTGGTCGGCGCACCGCTGCTGGCGATCCTGGGCGCGAGCTGGAAGCGCAAGACGCTGCTGCTCGCCCTGATGGGCTTCTATGCGCTGGGCAACCTGGCCAGCGCGCTCGGACCGACCTACGAAAGCCTGCTGGTGTTCCGCTTCATCGCCGGGCTGCCGCATGGCGCGTACTTCGGCGTGGCCGCACTGACGGCGGTGGCGATCAGTCCGCCCAACAAACGCGGGCGCGCGGTCAGCCTGGTGATGCTGGGCCTGACGCTGGCCATCCTGATCGGCAATCCGCTGGCGACCTGGCTGGGCCAGGTGATCGACTGGCGCTGGGTGTTCGCCTTCGTCGCGATCATCGCGCTGGCGACGGGTCTGCTGCTGGCTATCTGGCTGCCCGTCGGCATCGATGGGCCGAAGGCCAGGCCGCTGGATGAACTGCGCGCCTTCAACCGCGTGCCGGTCTGGCAGGCGCTGGGCATCGGCGCGATCGGTTTCGCGGGCATGTTCTGCGTCTTCAGCTACCTCGCACCGACGATGCTGGACGTAACGCGCGTGTCGCCGGCCTGGATCCCGCTGGGCCTGGCCGGCTTCGGCGTGGGCGGCGTGATCGGCAACTTCGTCGGTGGCTGGCTGTTCGACCGTTTCCAGCTGCGCGGGGCATGGATGGTGCTGGCGTGGGCGATCGTGGCGCTGCTGCTGTTTCCGTGGCTGGCGACCACGTTGCCGACGATCCTGCTCGCCACCGTCGCCATCGGCCTGATGGGTGCGCTGGGGCCGATCCTGCAGTCGCACCTGATGGACGTGGCGGGCGATGCGCAGACGCTCGCGGCCGCGTCGCACCATGCCGCTTTCAATACCGCGAACGCACTCGGCCCTTGGCTGGGCGGCATGGCGATCACCGCCGGCCTCGGTTGGACGTCGACCGGTTACGTCGGTGCGGCGACCGCCGTGGTGGGCCTGCTGGTCTATGCGTGGGCGCGGCATACCGCCCGCGCCGAGGCGACGGCGCTGGCCTGCGAGCCGTCGCGCTGAAGCTCGCGCGCTGCCACGCGCAACATGGATGTCATCAAACTGAAATAAAGAGATAGCGGTCGTGGATTGCGGAATGCAGGGCCGCGACGCGTCAATTCGCCACGCTGCGCGCCGCTAAGGAAGGGGAATTCCTTCCCAACGCCGTATTGCCATGTCGTCCAGTATCGCTTCCCGTCCCCTCGGCTTGCAGACCAAGCTGTTGGGTGCCCTGACCCTGGGGCTTGCCGTCATCCTGTTGTGCGCACTGGCCGGCCTGGGCTCGGCGTGGCTCAGTCTTTCCACCGAGGTGCCCGAAGAGGTGGCCCAGGCTGCGGAGGGTGAGCGCCTGAGCCGCGACTTCCGCGTGCAGGTGCAGGAGTGGAAGAACATCCTCATCCGCGGGCACGACGAGGAGCAGCGTACAAAGTATGTCGGCGCCTTCGACCAGAAGGGGCGCGAAGTGGCCGCCCTGGCGAAGACCCTGTCCAGCGGCATCGCCGATCCGCAGGCGCGCAGGCTGGCGGCCGATTTCGCCATCCAGCACCGAGAGCTGGAAGGCAACTACCGTGCGGCCCTCGTGCAGTTCGCCGCGGCGGGCTACGACACGCAGGAAGGCGACCGCCTGGTGAAGGGCATGGACCGTCAGTTGGGCGAAACGCTCGAAGCCCTCGTGGCGCGCACCAAGGCGATCGCCGATGCGGCGGTGGTGGCGCGTTCTCAGGAAGCACGCCGCATGCTGGTGGCGTGCGCGGCTTTATCGGTGGTCGCCGCCGTCGTGCTGGTGCTGGTGCTGGCGTGGTGGATACGTCGTTCGGTGATCCGTCCCGTGGTCGCCGCGGCTGCCGCTGCGCGCGCGGTCGCGGCCGGTCGCCTGGACAAGCGCGTGGAAGTGCGCAGTGGCGACGAGATCGGCCAGCTGGGCACGGCAATGGTCGACATGACCGCGACCCTGCAGGGCGTGATCGCCGCGCAGGGCGAAATGGCGTTGCGCCATGACGAAGGCAGGATCAGCTTCCGCATGGACGATTCGCGCTTCCCCGGCGAGTACGGGCGCATGGTGCGCGACACCAACGCCCTGGTGGCGTCGCACATCGCGGTGATGCAGCGGCTGGTGGAGATCATGCAGTGCTATGCGGTCGGCGACCTTTCCATCGACATGGAGGCGTTGCCTGGTGAGAAGGCCGCGCTGACGGACGCCATGCGCACCACCAAGGCGAACCTTTCGGCGATCAATGCCGAGATCAGGCAGCTGGCACAGGCGGCGGCGTCGGGCGATTTCAGTCGTCGCGGTGATACGCAGCGGTACCAGCACGATTTCCGCAACATGGTGGATGGCCTGAACCGCCTGATGGAAACCACCGATGGCAACCTGGCGGATGTGTCGTCGCTGCTGCAGGCCATCGCGCGCGGCGACCTGACGGCGCGCATGGAAGGCGACTTCCACGGCGTGTTCGCCTCCATGCGGGACGATGCCAATGCCACGGTGGCGCAGCTGCGCACCATCGTGCGCCAGATCCAGGGCGCGTCGTCGTCGATCAACACGGCCGCAGGCGAGATCGCGGCGGGCAACAGCGACCTGTCGCGTCGCACCGAGCAGCAGGCGGCCAACCTGGAGGAAACCGCCGCCTCGATGGAGGAACTCACCTCCACCGTGCGCCAGAATGCCGAGTCCGCCCGCCAGGCGAACCAGCTGGCGATCGGCGCGGCCAGCGTGGCGTCGGAAGGCGGCACGACGGTCGCACGCGTAGTCACGACGATGACCGAGATCGAGCAGTCTTCCCGGAAGATCGCCGAGATCATCTCGGTCATCGACGGCATCGCCTTCCAGACCAACATCCTGGCCCTCAATGCCGCGGTGGAAGCGGCGCGGGCCGGCGAGCAGGGCCGCGGGTTCGCCGTGGTCGCTTCGGAAGTCCGAACGCTGGCCCAGCGCAGTGCCAACGCGGCCAAGGAGATCAAGGGCCTGATCGAGACTTCGGTGGACAAGGTGGCCGATGGCTCGGCGCTGGTGAGCCAGGCCGGCGCGACGATGGGCGAGATCGTCACCGCCGTGCAGCGGGTGACCGACATCATGGCGGAGATTTCGGCCGCCTCGCAGGAGCAGAGTGCCGGCATCGAGCAGGTCAACCAGGCCATCATGCAGATGGACGAAACCACCCAGCAGAATGCGGCGCTGGTGGAAGAGGCATCGGCCGCCGCCCGCTCGATGGAAGATCAGGCGCGCGAACTCATCGGGGCCGTCAATGTGTTCGTGCTGGATGCGCGTGCGTCGCCTGGTCTCACCCCTGGCCGTGTACGCGCACTGGCCGCTGCCTAGTCGGGCGCCCGCGCTGGCGGATTATTCGGGCGAGGTGGTCGTGGGCGGCGCACCCGACCGCCAGCGCCGCGTGGTGCGCTGGAAGAAGTGGCTGTTGGGGATCTGCAGCACGGTGTCGCCGCGCAGGGCATCTTCTTCCAGCAGGGTGGTGTAGAGCAGGTTGATATCGATCACACGCCCGCGCAGGCCGGGCTTGTCGCCGTTCTCAAGCACTTCGATGTGGTCGTGCACGCGGAATGGACGCGTGGTCAGGATCAGCACGCTGCAGAAGATGTTCGACAACACGCTCCATGCGGCGAAGAACGCGACTGCGGCGACGGCAGTGAAACCCGTCAGCGCGGTCCACAGCACGTTGCCCGATACGCCGAGTCGCCCCAGTGCGAGCATGAACGCTGAAACGTAGAGCAACACGCCCAGCAACCGGCGCGCGCTGACGGCGACCTGCGCGGGTAACCGGTAGTGATCGCAGGTCCGACGCACCACGATGCGCAGCAGGCGTAACAGCAGCCAGGCGGCGAGCAGGATCCCGAGCGCCTGTGCGACGGGAATCGCGAGGCTCGCCCATTCCTGCAACCAGTCGGGAAGTCGCAGCCACGCCATCAGCCTTCCTGCCGCGTTGCATGAAGCGCCGTCGGCGCCCTTGTCGGTGAGGGTTGGATGTTCATGCTGGAAGGGTGGCCCGCGCCTCGCGGATGGTCAACCGCGCGCGCTTCATGGATCGAAGGGATGGACCTTGCCGCATGCGTAGACATGGTTGTAGTCGCTGGACATGCACTGGTAGAAGTCGCGCCGCGCGCCGGTGGCGGCCGCGCAGTCTTCCGCGGTCAGTGCAGCCAGCAGGCGCTTCAGCGCCGGGGTGGCCGCATCGTAGGCGGGCTGGCTCATGTAGCCGGCGCGCAGGTTCTTCTCGCCGACCTCCAGCATGGTCTCCACGCCCCAGCGGGCGTTCTCCACGGCCTTGTCGCATGACAGGGCCGGCGAGGTGTCACTCACCTGCGCCAGGTGCCCGGCGATCGCGGCGACATCGGCCTGGACGTCTGGCGGGAGCGCACGCGCAGCAGCCGGCTCGTCGCCGTAGGCCATGCCCGCCATCAGCAACGACCCCGCCATCACCGGAATGCCGAGAACACCGTGGCAGAGGGAACGACGAGGGCCTGAAGTCATGGATTTGATGTGCGTTTGAAGATGGGTTGCGCATTCTATGGCAGGGGCATGATCGATCCGGCAAGGCATGCGAGGCCTGGGAACGACAGCGGAGGCTTGTGGTGCACGGAGGCCCTTGCAAGAATGCCGTGGGGCCGGGTCTGGCGCGGGCAGGAAGCACCGCCCGTCGTATCCGGACCCCAGACACTTCCACTATGTGAGGACCACATGACCTACAAGCTACTTGCCGCCATCGCGCTCGCCCTGTCGAGCGTGGCGCCCGCGGCCATCGCGGGTGAATGCGAGGACAACTTCAGCAAGTCCGGCAGCATCTTCTCCGGCACCGATTTCAGCAGCCGCGTCACCGTGCCGGACTCGACCGTCAAGGATGCGATGGGACAGCTGCGCGGCATCATGATCGCCGAGAAGATGGACGTGATCACGGAGGATGTCGAGACCGGCTCCATGCTGGTCGAACAGCGCTCCACCGGTAGCACACGGGCCATTCCCACCCTGATCAACGTGAGCGCCGAGGGCAAGGATGCGACCGTGCAGATGACGGTCAAGACCGAGAAGGGCCAGATCGCCAAGGCGGATGCCATGCGTCCCTACATGTGCACGTTGTTCGCCAAGTTGAAGGGGGGCAAGGAAGGCCGCGCCGCCGCCGCCCAGGGCGCGAAGACGCAGAACAACGCCGATGTCACGGTGAAGGACGTCTTCGTGTTCTCGCGCGAGATCGCGCGTGAAGCCAAGGGCAATGCCGTGGCCGTCACCGCGCGCCACAAGGGCCGCAACTACGCGTTGCGTGGCCGGGTGGACTACGTGCAGGAAGATGGCGAGGACTACAACGTGTCCTTCGAGATCCCCGACCAGGGCAAGATGCTGATCCAGGTGCCGGGCGACAATGAGCCGCGTGTCGGCGTGGCCTGCCTGTTCCGTCCCAACCAGCTGGCCAACGTGCTGACGTTCCGCAAGGGAGACAAGGTGACGTTCAAGGGCCAGTTCCTGCGCTATGACGATTTCAAGCGCGTACTGTGGCTGCAGAACTGCGTGCAGACGCGATGACCCGCATCCGGTCCCGGACGTGAACGGCCGGGAACGACGTGCAAAGGAAGGGCGCCCCATGGGCGCCCTTCTTGTGTCAGTTGCTGAGTAGTGTGGGGCAGGCCTTGCGCTTTCGCCGTTGCGTCAGCTGTCCTGGCGCCGGTAGACGCCGACATTGGTATAGCACCGGCCATCGCTGAGATGGCCGCGCATGCGGATCACGAGGGTGTCCGGATCGACCAGCTCGCGCTCGGACCATTGCACTTCGCAACCGTCGCGCCACGTGGTGGAGTGGAGTTGCGTGGGGGATACGGATTCGAAACTCAGCGCATCGGCATGCGGTGTGCTGTGATACGGATACGGTGTGCCGTCGACGCGTCCGTCGAAGGCGGCGCGATGCCGCTTGCCGTTCTTGCCCAGCCATTCCGACGCGATCGACAGCGCGCCGTCGGCGGCGCAGTCGAGTTGATAAAGACCGCTTCGCGGAGGGCGTCCGAGTTGGTAGTCGCACTGCTCGGGGAGCAAGTGCCAGGTGCCGGCGAATCCGGCGGCCGCATGAGTGGTCATGTGCGCTCCTTGCGCGAGAACCGGGCCGGTGGCGGCCCGACCACGCCATGCTAGCGACAACCCCCGGGGGACCGGTTGCTAACACCGTCGCACTTCCACATTCCGTCGTGATGATGAACGGGGCAGCGCGGCAGGCGTTCGGCGTGACTGTGAGTCGGATTGCGACGCATGCCTCAGCATGCGGACGGGAAACGCGCACAGCGGCCGCAACAGGCGGGCTGTCACGCCATGGCGCGGTACGGCGTCCTGGGTGGCATGGCAGTTCGAAGCGCTGCCATTCCATCCAGTCCAAGGGAGTCGATCCATGAAAGTCGTTGTTGTGGGGGGTACCGGTCTGATCGGGAAGCGCCTGGTCGCGCTGCTCACGGCCGAGGGGCATGAGGTGGTGGCCGCAGCGCCATCCACCGGTGTGAATACAGTGACCGGAGAAGGCCTGGCGGCCGCACTCGAAGGGGCCCATGTGGTCGTCGATGTCGCCAATGCGCCTTCGTTCGAGGACGCCGCGGTGAAGGCGTTCTTCGAAGCATCCACCGGACGCCTGCTGGCAGCCGCAGCTCACGCCGGCGTGCGTCACTACGTGGCGCTGTCGGTGGTGGGTACCGAACGCCTGCAGGGAAGTGGCTATTTCCGTGCGAAGTGGGCGCAGGAGCAGCGCATCCGGGCGGGCGGGGTGCCTTACACCCTCGTGCGTGCGACGCAGTTCTTCGAGTTCATGGATGGCATCGCGCAGTCTGGCATGCAGGGAGAAGACATCCTGCTGCCGAGCGCGCGCATGCAACCGATAGCAGCCGATGATGTGGCCGCCATGCTGGCGGTGGTGGTTGATTCGACACCGGAGGAGGGCATCGTGGAGATCGCCGGGCCGGAGGTGCGCCCGATGGCCACATTCGTTGCCGATCACTTGCGGGCCTGCGGCGCTCCGCGCGAGGTCAGGGCCGCGGCCGACGCCCTGTATTTCGGCATGTCGCTGGATGACGACACGCTGCTGCCCACGGGTGTTGCGCGCATCGCGGCGACGGATTACGCGGCGTGGTCGTTGCGGAGGTAGAACGGACGCCGGTCAACCGCGTACGCGGGCGGTCAGGGTATCGACCAGGCCCTCGGTGGTCAGGATCGCGTGCGCATAAGTGGGTGCGTTGATTTCATGCGCGGCATGCATCGCGGCCGCGCTGGCGGCTGCGGTGGCATCACGTACAAGTGTCACGTGGTAGCCCAACTCCGAGGCGAACCGTCCCGTGGTTTCGATGCAGGTATTGGCGATCAGGCCCACCAGGATCACGTGGGTGATGCGATGCTGCTTCAGCAGGTAATCGAGATCGGTATTGGAGAATCCACTGCCACCCCAGTGCTCCTTGGCGATGATGTCGCCAGGCTGTGGCGCAAAGTCCGGATGCCATTCTCCGCCCCAGCTGTCCTTCGCGAAGGGCTGCACGCGTGCCGCGCTCAGTTGGTAAGGCGTCGGGTGGTCCCAACCCTTGAAATCATCGGGTTCCGAGCGATGGTGCGGCACGATGAACACGGGCAACCCTGCCTGCCTGACGCAGGAAACCACGGTGCGCAGGTGGGCATGCAGATCCACGCTGCGTGCGATGTCGGCGACCAATGGCCAGAGTTTTCCCTCTTCCGCGAGGAAGTCGTTGTAAGGGTCCACGAAGAGCAGCGCGGTCCGGCCGGCGGGATAGCCCTGCATGGGAGACATGGCGGCGTGCCCTCATGACGCGGACGGTGGTCCGAGGCCGCAGCATCGCGCCGCAGGCTTTCCCCGCATTGCATCGGCGTGCGCGACAAGCCGCGGGTTGGCGCCGCCATCAGGCGTGTCGCGTGCGCGCGCCTGCCGGTTCCTTCGTCGCGCCATCGGGCACGCCGTCTCCCGGCATGGCGTTGCCCGGGGCGTGGATGCTCCAGGGCGGCACGTCCATCTCGTGGTCCAGCGCATCGATGACCAGCAAGTGGACCAGCGCATCATGCAGGGTCGGGTCGGTCCGTCTCAGGACGGCCAGCGCCGCCGACTGCTCTTCATCCGCCATGTCGGAATAGGCGTCGAACAGGTGCAGCGCGTGGGTCAGGCAGGTCTTCATCACATCGCCACCCGGGCAGATGACGGGAACGACACCGGTTTCCGGGGCCGTGGACCTTTGAGGGAGAGGAAGGTTTTTGCTCACATCGGGATTATTCGCCTTCCGGCCGCGATCCAGGACGTCCGGCGTAATGAAAGATACGGGACCTGCCCGGTCAGATCGGTTCAGGCAGGTCGCCGTCACCCAGGTGGCTGAACAGGAAGGCACGCGCCTTGCGCCAATCCCGGCGCACGGTGCGCTCGGTCACCTTGAGCACGCCGGCGATCTCGAACTCGCTGAGGCCACCGAAATAGCGCATCTCCACCACCTGCGCCAGCCGGGCATCCAGCTTGGCAAGGTCGTTCAACGCTTGATCGAGAATCAGCAATTGTTCGAGCCTGGAGCTCTGGGCCGGCTCCGTGTTCTCGTCCAGCGGCAACAGGTCCATGCCTTCGCCGCGTTTCTCCGCCAAAGCACGCCGTACTTCGTCCAGCAGCACGAAACGCATCGCGCGCGCCACCAACGCAACGAGATGGGCCCGATTCTCGACGCTGAAATCGGCACTGGCGAGCTTGAGCCAGGTCTCGCTGATCAGCGAGGTAGGTGATCTCACATGACTGCGGCGCTGTTGGCGGATCTGTGACCGGGCAATCTGGTGCAGGTCGCGGTACAGCAACGCGTAGATCTGGTTCCAGGCCCCGGCTTGCCCCCTCTCCACATCGGACAGCAGCTGGGTGACCGACGCTTGGTCCGGAGGTGGCAGATCGTCGGTGTTCTGGGAGCGCAGCGCGCTGCCCACGTCAGGCCCAGTGCCATCCGGGTCCCGCTTCTCTCTCATGTCCGGACTGTGCCTTTCATCACGACTTCGTCCCATATATCACCCGGCTGCGCCTCGACATGCAAGCCGTAACGGCGCATTCGCGGTGATGCCTTCGCAGGAGAGGTCTTCCCCGGAAGGTGAAGGGGCGGAGGCATGGGTGTTCCAGAGCGAACGATCGACCAGCAAGAGAGAGGTGTCATGCGTAACCTGAAGCGAGTCTGTGAAGTGGGCGGCTCTACCGTCATGACCACGGTGCGGGGATCCGCCCTGGTGGTGGATGGAGGCGCCCCGGATGCGGCATGACGCATTGATCGGCACGCTGCGTGAAGAAGGCGACGAGCGGGTGACAGGACAGCCCGGCATCGCCGCGGGAGTGCAAACCTGGCCGCTGCCCCAGGGCCTGGGTCCGCGTGCCATCAGCCAGTGGCCGATCACGCAGCGGCTCAGTACCGAAGAATGGAATTTCCTGATGCAGGCGCTGCCGGGCCGGGTAGGCGCGCGTGCGCGCCATGGCGGCAACGCGCGCCGGTTCATCGAGGCCGTCCTCTGGGTAGCGCAGACGGGCGCGTACTGGTCGGATCTGCCGCGCGAGTTCGGCTCCTGGCACGGCATCTACGTCCGCTTCATCCGTTGGGCGCAGGACGGCAACTGGAACGAGGTACTTGCGCGGTTCGACCAGCAAGACCAGCGTGCCCGCGACCTGCAGGCCCTGGTCGAGCGCTATCTGCATCGCAACAACACCAAGCACCTGAGTCGGGCGATGCGTGCGTCTTGAAACATCGCCTGGAGCCTCGATGGCCGGGGGATGCCGGCCATGAAATCCAGAGGGGAGGGCGAACCGGCCGTTGAACGTGTCCGCAGGCCGTCCATGCCCCTCGACTGTCTATCTGCCGACGTTCCCCCGTCTGGCAGTTAGAGGGCGCCTCCCCTCCCCAGGGGGGCGACCCTGTCGCCTGCCATGCCCGACACATGGCAGGCATCGCGCTTCGGCGCCAGAGGGGGAGGTGCAATGCCTCCCCCTCGCTTTTTCTTCGAATCCTCACGCAATGCTACGCAGGACTTAACGTGGCGGGGCATAGGCTGGCATTCCCGGCAATGGGAACAGGCGAGATGAGTACGCATGTCTTCACCGCACAGGACGCCTCCGGACGACGCTGCCGGATCCAGGTCCTCCGCAACGAAGAGGGCGCACAGGCGTCGCCCACGGCGACGGATACGCATCCGCTCTATTTGCTCGAAGACGGCAGCCGCGTGCGCCGCATCGACAACGACACCTTCCAGGTCATCGGAACAGGCGCCTACGTCACGCGCGTAGCCGATTGAAAGCGCACCTGGACATCCTTCGCATCGGTACAAGCGGTCGCAGCATCCTCGGGCGCTCGCGGAGTTCGGTGCCGCCGCCGCGGGAGACGCAGCGCGACGACGCATCGGATCCAATGGCCGGTGCGCGGCAAGGACTACAGCGCAATATCGGGAACGTACGTACGCGCGAACCTGTGTGCGCCCTCGATGCGCTGCAGACCTGATCGCCTTTTTTCAATGGACAGCCCGACATTCCAGCGGTCCGCTCCGGACCTTCCGCGCAGGAGGTCTGTTGCATTGCAGCGCGTGACGCGAAGTCTTTTCCGATGACTGCTCGCCGAGCCGGTGCGAACTCGTCGTGTGATATCCGCTATCGCATTGTTTTCCATGACCAAGTCGCGGGTCATCGCGTTTTTGTTACTCGATAATCGCCGTTTTTCTTGCGTTTGTATCGATCTAAACTTGACGCGATCAATAGCGCACGTCGAAGCTCCGGCCCGTCATGCTCCGGCGCTCCCGTGCGCGAGGAGTCCGACGACACGCATAGCCAATCCATCTCGACGCAAGGAGTTCACGATGTTCGATCGATTCCGCCGGATCCGGCGCACGAAGCGGTCTCTGCTGCTCGCTGCGCTTCTCTGTCTTGTTTCGTTCCACGCTTCTGCCGACTCGGCCATCTATGGCGGCGGGCCCTTCTATCACGGAGGGCAGACAGTCATGGATGACCTGCGCGCATCGGGCTTCACTACGGTGATCCTGTTCGGCGTGCATGTGCAGACCAACGGCGATCTGCACTTCAATAACGATCCGATCATTTCCAACGGCACCTACATCGGCGACCCCGGCTGGCCTGCGCGCCTGGCGACGTTGAAGACGGCGCCGACCTCGGTTACCCGCATCGAGGCGTCGGTCGGCGGCTGGGGCACGGGCGATTTCCAGAACATCAAGAATCTGATCGCTGCGCAGGGCACCGGTCCGACCAGCGTTCTCTACAAGAACTTCCAGACACTGAAGCAGATCACCGGCGCCGATGCGATCGACTTCGATGACGAGAGCACCTACGATCTCGGCTCATCAACCGCATTCGGCAACATGCTGTGGGGCCTGGGTTATTCGATCACGCTGGCGCCCTACACCAACATGACGTACTGGAAGAGCCTGGCGGACAATCTCGCCGGCAAGGTCGACGGCATCCACCTGCAGGTCTACGACGGAGGTGCCGGCAACAATCCGGCCACGTGGTCGACCACGCTGGGCATGGCGGTCGACCCGGGCGTCTGGTCGAAGCACGGCAGCGGATGTACGGCGGGAGACAGTCCTGCCACTGTCCAGAGCAAGATGACGAACTGGAAGAATTCCTCCGGCATCGTCGGTGGCTTCATCTGGCTGTACGACGATGTCCTGGCATGCTGGTCGCAAGGCACCACGGCCCAGTACGCTGGCGCCATCAATGCGGTTTTCGGCGGCAATGCACCGCCCGTCGCCAACTTCAGCTCCAGCGTCGCAGGGTCCACCGTGGCCTTCTCGGACGCATCCACCGAC
Source organism: Pseudoxanthomonas sp. 3HH-4 (assembly GCF_006716465.1). Lineage (GTDB taxonomy): Bacteria > Pseudomonadota > Gammaproteobacteria > Xanthomonadales > Xanthomonadaceae > Pseudoxanthomonas_A. The sequence goes on from NZ_VFPB01000005.1 coordinate 34,204, forward strand.
AGCGACGGGACCATCGTTGCGCGGCAGTGGACCTTCGGCGATGGTGCCACATCCACGGCGACCAACCCCAGCCACAGCTATGCGGCCAATGGCACCTACACCGTCACGCTGACGGTGACCGACGACGACGGCGCCACCGCGAGCCGCAGCAATGTGGTCACGGTCGGTGCCAACCTGGCGCTCAATAGAACTGCAACGGGATCGATCGTGTGCAATGCCAATGAAAGTGCGGCGAAGGCGGTCAACGGCAGCGTTTCGGGCGGCAACACCGACAAGTTCTGCTCGCTCGCGTCCTCGAAATGGCTGCGCGTCGACCTGGGGTCGTCCCGTACGGTCCGTAGTTTCGTGATCAAGCACGCCGGGGCGGGCGGAGAAGCCACCGCGTGGAATACCAAGGCCTTCACGCTGCAGACCTCCACCGACGGCGCCACATGGACCACGGTGGCGACGGTGAGCAACAGTAGTGCCAGCGTGACCACGCACGCAATCACTCCGCGCACGGCGCGCTACGTACGGCTCAACATCAGCACGCCGACCCAGAACGGCGATCCGGCGGCACGCATCTACGAGCTCGAGGTGTATTGATTCGCAATGAGCGCGCCGTGCGTTCGCTTGATGCGCACGCACGGCGCCAGCGTTCCGTTGGTGTCGGCCCTGGAGCGGCTTCAGTAGACGGCAGAGGCGTGCAGGGGAGCGGCGTGCGTCCAGCCTGTGCGCGCATCCAGGAAACCCAGTTCGACCAGGACGGCCGTGCCTACGACCTGTGCGCCCTGCCGCTCGACCAGCACAAGAGCGGCTTTCAGCGTGCCACCCGTCGCCAGCACGTCGTCGACGACGATGACGCGCGCACCGGCCGGAAGCGCATCGGCATGGATCTCCAGACGGTCGCGTCCGTATTCCAGTCCGTATTCCTGCGACAGCGTATGCCCGGGCAGCTTGCCCGGCTTGCGGACCGGCACGAAACCGACATCGAGTTCGCGCGCCAGCGCCGCCCCCAGGATGAAGCCGCGGGCCTCCACGCCGACGACGGCATCGAGCACCACGCCGCGCCACGGCTCGGCCATCGCGGCGATCGCTTCGGCGAATGCTTCGCCATCGGCCAACACCGGCGTGATGTCCTTGAACAGGATCCCGGGCATGGGGAAGTCGGGGATATCGCGCAGCAGGTCGGTCCAGGCCATGGGCGGTGGAGTTCAACAGGTGGGGCGCTGATGCTATCGCAGCCCGCGGGGTCTGGGATGCAGTCTCCCGCGCCGGGCGGCTAATCAGCGTGCCGCCGCGAGGCTATCCTCGCATTCCACCTCTCCCGGACATGCCCCATGAGCAACGCCCTTTCGATGTACCAGGCTTCGGTCCCCGTTCTTCTCCGTGCGCTCGGGAACCTGCGCCACGTGCTGGCGAAAGGCGAAGCGCATGCGCGGGACAAGGGCTATGAGCCCACGATCCTGCTGCAGTCGCGGCTGGCGCCGGACATGTTCCCGCTGGTGCGCCAGGTGCAGTTCGCGACGGATACGGCGAAGTTCGCCGTCGCCCGCCTCGCTGGCGTGGAGTCGCCACGCTTCGACGATGTCGAAACCACGTTCGAAGAACTCTACGCACGCCTGGATGCGGTCTGCGCCTATCTGCGGACTTTCGACGAGGCTGCGCTGGAAGGCAGCCAGGACCGCAGCATCACGCTGGCCACGCGCACGCGCGGCGAGCTGAAGTTCGACGGCCGCGGCTACCTGCTGGGCTTCGTCCTGCCCAACCTGTTCTTCCACGTCACCACCGCCTACGCGATCCTGCGCCACAACGGCGTACCGCTGGGCAAGCTGGATTTCCTGGGTCCCGACGCCTGACGTGCCGGCCGGCGCGGCGTGTCCGCTCCCGTTGCCGCCCGGCGTTGGACAGGAAGAACCGCGCGCTCCCTGCCGTGCGGTGGCTTCCCTGAGGAGCCAGTTGCCCTGCGGCGACGGAGTGCTGCCCGTTTCACGGCATGCGACCCGCTGCTCCGATACTGTCGGTCGGGCATCCACGCCATGCGAGGCCACCTCGCCTGCGCGGACGCCGGGACCACATCAGGGAGGAAGAAACGATGGCAACGGCACTACGTATCCTGTGCGTGCATGGCGTGGGCCAGCATCCGCCAGGCGGTGCATGGCAGCAGCAATGGGAGGCGGCGATCCACGACGCCTGCCGCCAGGTCGATGCCGAGCGCGCGCTCGACATCCAGTACTGCCACTACGACGACATCTTCGCCCAGCACAAGGTCAGCCTGGGGGACACGCTCGAAGCGCTGGCGCGGCTGCTGGCGAACGGCATCACCGCGCCGTTCAGGCGTGCGCGCGGCGACGATTCGAAGCTGCGCCACACCGCCGGCATGGTGGTGAAGTGGGTCGAGAGCGCGACGTTCCGCAAGCAGACCCGGACGCGGCTGGTACAGCGCATCGAGGCGATGAAGCCGCACGTGGTGCTCGGCCACAGCCTCGGGTCGCTGGTCTGCTACGACACCTTCACCCATGAAGAAACGCGCGCCACCGCGAGTGGCCGCTACTTCGCATCGCTCGGCTCGCAGATCGGCAATCCCTTCGTGCGTGGCGAATACCAGGCCGGCCGTCTGAGCGCGATCGAGAAGGCGCGTTTCTGGTACCACCTCTACAACCGTTTCGATTCGGTGTTCACGGCGCGCGTTTCCATTGCCGCCGACAACTTCCGCCAGGTCGACACGCATTTCGACATTCCCGGCAACGCCGACCATGCGGCCGAGGAATACCTGCGCCATCCGCAGGCCATCAGCACGTTCTGGTTCGATGTGCTCAACGATGAAACCACGCGCATCACCCGCGCCCTGCGCGAACAGACGCCGGTCGCCTGCCGCGTGGCGACACCGCGCAAGCGTGCGCTGCTGATCGGCATCAACGACTATCCCGACCCGGACCAGCGCCTGGGCGGTTGCGTCAACGATGTCTTCCTGATGAGCGCGATGCTGCAGGAACAGGGCTTCGATGCCGGCGACATCCGCGTGGTGCTGAACGAGCGCGCCACCGCCGACGGCATCCGCGAGCGCGTGGACTGGCTGCTCGAAGGCGTGCGCAGTGGCGACCAGCGCATCCTGTACTACAGCGGGCACGGCGCCCAGCTGCCCAGCTACGGCCTGGGGGACCGTGTCGACCGCATGGACGAAACGCTGGTGCCCTACGACTTCGACTGGACGGAAGACACCGCGCTCACCGACGACTGGCTGTTCGAGCGCTACGTGCAGCTGCCGTACGACGTGGACTTCAGCATCCTGCTGGACTGCTGCCATTCCGGCGGCATGGCCAAGGGTGGTCCGGCGCGCATGCGCGGACTCAACCCGCCGGACGACATCCGCCATCGTGCGATGAAATGGAACGCCGCCAGGGAGATGTGGGTACCGCGCGAACTGGAACTCAACGAGCGCAAGCAGCTGGCCGTCGACCAGGACACCATGCCGCTGGGCGACATGAGCGGCCGCCTGGGCTACGCATTGCCGGTACGCACGCTGCCGCTGGGCCAAGCGCGCCAGATGCGCAAGAAGCTCGGCCACAAGGGGCCGTACATGCCGCTGCTGGTGTACGCGTGCCAGGAAGGCGAGTTCGCCTACGAATACGAGCACGGCGCTGTCCAGCATGGCGCGTTCACCTATGCGCTGGTGAAGAACTGGCGCCGCATGCTGGCCGGGGGCCACGGAGACCGGCGACGGCTGAAGGTCAGCGACCTGGTGAAACACACCTCGCAGGAACTGCGCGAACTGGACTACGACCAGACCGCCGCCCTGGCAGGGCCCGAGATCCGCCTGTCGCGCTGGATGTAGTGGGGCTTGTTACCCGGCAGCGCACTCGCGCGCGCGCGCCAGCAGCAGGGCCTGCTCGCGCGCGTTGCGGGTCATCGCCGCCGCACGCTCGAACTCCGCACGTGCTTCGTCGCGGCGGTCCAGCTTGAACAGCAGATCCCCGCGCACGCTGGGCAGCAGGTGGTACTGCTTCATCGCCGGCTCGTCGCGCAGCCGGTCCACCAGCGGCAACGCACTGGCCGGGCCGGCGGCCATCGACACGGCGACCGCGCGGTTCAGTTCGACCACCGGTGACGGATTCACCTGCGCCAGCGCCGCGTACAGCGTCGCGATCCGCGCCCAGTCCGTCGCGTCCGCCGTGCCGGCGCGGGCATGGCAGGCGGCGATGGCGGCCTGCAGGGCATAGGGGCCGAATGCACCGCCCAACTGCTCGGCACGCTCCAGCGCGGCCAGGCCGCGCCGGATGAGCAGGTGGTCCCAACGGCCGCGATCCTGGTCCAGCAGCAGCACCGGCTCGCCGTCCTTGCCGGTGCGCGCGTGCAAGCGCGAGGCCTGGATCTCCATCAGCGCGACCAACCCATGCACTTCCGGTTCGCGTGGTGCCAGGGCGGCCAGCATGCGGCCCAGCCGCAGCGCTTCCTCGCACAGCGCGGGGCGCATCCAGCCGTCGCCACTGGTAGCCGAATATCCTTCGTTGAAGACCAGGTACACCACGCCGAGCACCGACGAAAGGCGCTCCTGCAGTTCGTCCCCGCGAGGCACCTCGAACGCCACGTCGGCGTCGGCCAGCGTGCGCTTGGCGCGCACGATGCGCTGGGCGACGGTAGGTTCCGAGGTCAGGAACGCACGCGCGATCTCGTCCGTCGTCAGCCCGCACAGCAGGCGCAGCGTCAGCGCCACGCGGGCCTCCATCGACAGCACCGGATGACACGACACGAAGACCAGCCGCAGCAGGTCGTCGTCGATGTCGTGGTCCAGCGCGTCCTCGTCACGCGCGCGCCGTTCTTCCTGCACGTCCTCCAGCTCGCGCGCCAGTTCCTCGTGCTTGCGGTCCAGCAATTGGAGCCGCCGCAACCGGTCGATCGCACGGCGCTTGGCGGTAGTCATCAGCCAGGCCCCCGGGTTGTCCGGCACGCCGTCACGAGGCCAGGTTTCCAGGGCGGACACCAGCGCGTCCTGCGCCAGCTCTTCGGCCAGGTCCAGGTCGCGCAGCATGCGGGCGAGACCGGCGATCACGCGCGCGGATTCGATGCGCCAGACGGCATCTATCGCGCGATGGGTAGGGGAGGTCGACATGCCGCGCATCACACCACGGCGCCACGACCGGTGAAAGTCGCAGCGCAGCGAACAGGGGCATCAGCGTGTGCATGACGTCCCCGCACGGGCATCAGGCATCCTTCTCGCAGTTGATCATCCACGGCACGCCGAACTTGTCGACCAGCATGCCGAAGCGTACCGCCCAGAAGGTCTGCGCCAGCGGCATGGTCACCTGGCCGGCATCGGAGAGCGCGGCGAAGATGCGTTCCGCATCGGCGATGCTGTCCACCGACAGCGACACCGAACAGCCCTTCACGCCTTCGTACGGATAGGCCGGATGGTTGTCCGACCCCATCAGCACGGTCTGGCCGAACATCACATGCGTATGCATGATCTTCTGCTTGTACTCGGCCGGCATGTCCTCGCAGCCTTCGGTGCCCTCGAAGCGCATCATCGGCCCCAGCGTGCCGCCCGTAGCCTGGGCGTAGAAAGTGAAGGCGGCTTCGCAGTCGCCATTGAGGATCAGGTAGGGATTGACGTTCATGGTGCGCTCCTTGGGGTGATGGGTACGGGCTTGGCCAGCCCTGCTTCTTTTCTCCGACGAACCGGCGTGCCTGGAATCGACACGCCGGGCCGGACTTCTTCATTCGGGGTGCGCGCCACTCAGCGGACCTTTCCGTCCGGCGCCGATGCCTCTTCCTGGATCTCGACACGCTGCCGCCGGCTCAACCTGTCCCAGGCGTACCGGTATGACCACGCCACCAAGTCCTTCAAGTAGTCGGCCGGCACGGTGGAAACGTCCACCACCGTGACCCAGCGGTGGTGCCCCAGCCAGCGCGCAGGCTTGATGCCGGGCTGGTCGGTCAGTTCAAGGAAGCGCTCCGGCGTGACCTTGAAACTGAAACGCCAACGCTCCGGTTTACTGGTCTTGAAGTAGGCGAAGCGCTTGCCGCCCACCGCATACACCAGGATGTTGGCCGGTGCGTCGTACCGTTGTTCGACGGCGCCGGGCAGGGACCTGCAATGGCGTTTGAGGGCGGCGACATCCATGCGGCATGCTAACGCCGCCGCCGCTGGCGGTGCGCCGGTGGCGACGCAGTCGAGGGCATTGGCTGTCCGCGAGAGGACTCTGTTCACGCCCGCCTTCGTGCAAGGGATTACCTTGCCTGCCTTGCCATGCACAGGATCGCACGCCATGTCGTCCCACTCCCTGTTCACGCGCGTGGCCAAGATGGCCTCCACGTTCACCGGCAGGCCCACGTGTTTCGCGCTGGCGCTGGCGGTGCTGCTGGCGTGGGCGATCAGCGGGCCGATGTTCGGCTTCAGCGATACCTGGCAGCTCGTCATCAATACCGGCACCACCATCATCACCTTCCTGATGGTGTTCCTGATCCAGAACACCCAGAACCGCGACACCGAAGCCATGCAGATCAAACTGGACGAGCTGATCCGTGTCTCGCGCAACGCCAACAACGCATTGCTCGACCTGGAGGAAATGGAAGAGAAGGAACTCGATGCCCTGCGCGAGCGCTACGAGCTGATGGCGCGTGAAGCGCGCGAGGTGCAGCAAGCGAAGGCCAGGCAAAAGTAGCTTGCGGAATCCCCGGCGTCGCACCCATCACTCCGGCAACCGCTTCTCCATCCGGTAGTTGTGGATGGCCACGCCGCCGAGCGACAGATCGTTGCGGCCCAGCATCAGGAAGCCGCGGCGCTCGAACAACGGCCGCGACAGCTCGCTGGCTTCCACGAAGATGCGCGGCACGTGCAAGTGCAGCGCATGCGCCTCCAGTGCGGCGTACAGCAGCGAACCCAAGCGCATGCCTTCGGCTTCCGGTGCGATGTAGAGGAAGTCGAGGTGCCCATCGTCTTCCATGTCGCCGAAGCCCAGCACCGATCCGTCGGCATCCTGCGCGACCAGCACGTGGCGCCCGTCGATGCATCGGGCTTCCGTCCCCTCGAGAGTCGCCGTCGCCGCCCACGCGGACACCTGCACCGCGGTGTAGGCGCGCGGGCCGTAGTGCACGACGGATCTGGCGTACAGATCGGCCAGCGTGGAAGCGTCGTCGGGACGGTAGAGACGGAGCGTCGGCATGGACGAGAACGAGGACACCCGAGCGGCGTCGTCAGTATGCCGCGCCTCGGCTCACGCCGAGATATGCCCACCCCCGTTGATGTGGATCAGCTGGCCGGTGATGTAGCGCGCATCCTCGCTGGCCAGAAATACATACGCCGGCGCGACTTCCGACGGCTGGCCGGGGCGCTTCATCAGCGTGTCCGAGCCGAATTCCGCCACCTGCTTGCGGGTGAACGAGGCCGGGATCAGCGGCGTCCAGATGGGACCCGGTGCGACCGCGTTGACACGGATACCCCGGTCCGCCAGCGACTTGGCCAGCGAGAACGTCATCGCATGGATCGCGCCCTTGGTCGCGGCATAGTCCAGCAGCGTGTCGTGGCCGCGCACGCCGGTCACCGAGCCGGTGTTGATGATGCAGCCGGTCTTCTCCGGCAGGTGTTCCAGCGCAGCATCGACCAGGTGGAAGAACGAGAACAGGTTGGTCTCGAAGGTATGCCGCAGGCGCGCGGGCGTCAGTTCTTCAGGCGCATCCACGGGGTATTGCTGCGCGTGGTTGTTGACCAGCACGTCCAGCGCACCGAACTGCTTCACAGTACGCGCGACCACCCGACGGCAGCGCGCCGGCGTGGCCAGGTCACCGCGCACTACCAGGGCGCGCCGCCCCGTGGCCTCGATCAAGCGCTGCGTTTCCCGTGCATCGCGATCTTCTTCCAGGTAGGCAATCGCGACATCGGCACCCTCGTGTGCGAAATGCACCGCCACCGCGCGCCCGATGCCGCTGTCGCCGCCGGTCACCAGCGCCACCTTGCCGTGGAGCCGGCCACTGCCGCGGTAGCCGGGGCGGATGGTTTCGGGTTCGGGCTGCATCCGCGGTTGGCGGCCGGGCTGGCGACGCTGGGTCTGCGGACGGTTGACGCGCTTCTTGGTGGGCATGACGCACTCCTGGAAGGAACGTCCCGACCCTAAGTGCGCGGACGTTACGCCTCCGTCGGCAGGCGATGAAGATCGTCGTGATCGCCGTCGTCAGGGCTGCACGCGACGTCCACGTCGCGTTCGCCGTGCGCGGCCGGAAACAGAACTCGCCTCGCCGATGACCTGGCGTGTCAGTGGAGAAGACTGGCGCTTCTCTCATCCGGGCTGGCGCACGAGTCGAAAAGCCTCGTTCCACTCACCCATGGGCAGGTGCGTCAGGCAAAAACGTCTCGCGGGCAGCCGCGGTCACCTCGCCGGGCTCTGCAGCAGGTCCTCAAGCGCCGTTTCCAGCGTGGGGAAGCGGAACGTGAAGCCTTCTGCCAGGGCGTGAGCGGGCAGCACGCGCTGGCCGGTGAGCAGAAGCTGGGCCATTTCACCGAAGCCGAGGGTCAACGCGAAGGCTGGCGTGGGCAATACGGCGGGGCGATGCAGGGCCTTGCCCAGCGCGCGTGCGAAGTCGCGGTTGGTCACCGGCGTGGGTGCGGTGCCGTTGTAGGCGCCGCCGGCCTGGTCGCGCTCCAGCAGCCACTGGAACAGGCTGACCAGATCGTCGCGATGGATCCAGCTCATCCATTGCCGGCCATCGCCCATCGGTCCGCCTACCCCCATGCGGAACGGGGGCAGCATCTTCGCCAATGCGCCGCCCTCGGTACCGAGCACGATGCCGGTCCGCACGCGGCAGGTGCGGACATCCAGGCTTTCGGCCTGCATCGCTTCGGTTTCCCAGTCCAGGCACAGGCGTGCGGCGAAGTCGTCGCCCGGGGCGGCGGATTCGTCCAGCGCCACGTCGTCGCGCGGGCCGTAGTAGCCGATCGCCGAGCCGGATACCAGCACGCGCGGGCGCGCGGCCTGGCGCGCCATCCACGCGATCAGCGCCTGCGTGGTGCCGATGCGCGAAGTCCGGAACGCCACCTTGCGCTCCGCGTTCCATCGCCCGGCCATGAGCGGCTCCCCGGCCAGGTTCACGACCGCCTCCACCCCGCTGGCCTCCTCCAGCGTGGCGAGCGCGTGCACGCCCGGCAGCTGTGCGCGGGCGCGCGCAGGGTCGCGTGTCAGCACGCTGACGGTGTGGCCGCCCTGCAGCAGGCGGGCGCAGAGGGCCTGGCCGATGAAGCCGGTGCCGCCGGTGATCAGGACGCGCATGAAGCGGGACTCGTGAGGGACACCACCAGCTTACGCAGATGTGCGTGTTGCGGATGTGGAACGGACCGTCGGCGGTGATCGACGATGGTCCGGCATGCGGGTGATTACACTGTCGGCATGGCTTCGCTACCTCTGCTCCTGCTCCCCGGTCTGCTGTGCGATGAGCGCTTGTGGCATGCGCCCGCTGAGGCCCTGGCCAACGTCGCGGCGGTGCATCACGCCGACCTGACCCGGGACGACAGCGTCGCCGGCATGGCGGCGCGCGTGCTGGCCACGGCGCCGCCGGTGTTCGCATTGGCGGGATTGTCGATGGGCGGCTATGTCGCGTTCGAGATCCTGCGCCAGGCACCGCAACGCGTCGCGCGGCTGGCGTTGCTGGACACCAGTGCGCGGCTGGATCCGCCGAAGCGGCTCGCCGTGCGGCGGGCAGGGCTGGCGATGGCCGAGTCCGGGCGCTTTGCGGGGGTCACCCGCAAACTGCTGCCGCAGCTGGTGCACGAGAGCCGGGTGGACGACGCCGTGGGCGCGGAGGTGATGGCCATGGCGCAGCGTGTCGGCCGCGATGCGTTCCTGCGCCAGCAGCGCGCCATCATCGACCGTCCCGATTCGCTGCCGCTGCTGCCCACCCTCGCCGTGCCGACGCTGGTCGGCGTGGGCGAGGACGACCGCATGACCCTGCCGGAAGAAGCGCGGATCCTGCACGAGCGCATTCCGGGCGCGCGTCTGCATGTGTTCGCGCGCTGCGGGCACCTGCCTCCGATGGAAGTCCCGCAGGAAACATCGGCGGTCCTGCGCGACTGGCTGCTGGCCGCATGAGTCGCCGCACGCACATGCACGCCATGGCCGTACGCGGGGCGGACAATGCACGGGAACCTCTTCATTCTTGACTGACCACACGGGAGTACACATGGAACTGGCGATGATCGGGCTGGGGCGCATGGGCGCCAACATGGCCGAGCGGCTGGTACGCGGCGGCCACGCGGTGCGCGGCTACGATCCGGGCGAAGCTGCGCGCCAGCAGGCGGGGGCGCGCGGCATCGTCGCGCATGCCAGCCTGCAGAACGCGGTGTCGGCGCTGCCCACGCCGCGCGTGGTGTGGCTGATGGTGCCGGCCGGGCACGTGGTCGACGACACGCTGGACCCGTTGCGGCCGCTGCTGTCGGCGGGCGACACGGTGATCGATGGCGGCAATTCCAACTACAAGGACACCCAGCGCCGTGCCGCACAACTGGGCGATGCCGGCATCCACTATCTCGACTGCGGCACGAGCGGTGGTGTGTGGGGTCTGGCGGAAGGCTACAGCCTGATGATCGGCGGCGACGCCGGCGCGGTGGAGCAGCTGCGCGCCGTGTTCGCCACGCTGGCGCCTGCGCCGGACAGTGGCTGGGGCCGGGTGGGTCCCAGCGGTGCGGGCCACTTCGCCAAGATGGTCCACAACGGCATCGAGTACGGAATGATGCAGGCGTACGCCGAGGGCTTCGCCATCCTGAAGAAAAAGCAGGAGATGGCGTTCGACCTGGGAGCCCTGGCCGACATCTGGCGCGACGGCAGCGTGGTGCGCTCGTGGCTGCTGGACCTGACCGCCGATGCGCTGAAGAAGAATCCGGAGATGCAGGGCATAGCGCCCTACGTGGCCGATTCGGGCGAAGGCCGCTGGACCGTGGCCGAGGCCATCGACCTCAACGTCTCCGCGCCGGTGATCACGCTGTCCCTGCTGGAGCGCCTGCGCTCGCGCGATGATGATTCCTACGCCGACAAGCTGCTGGCGGCGATGCGCAACGAGTTCGGCGGGCATGCGGTGAAGCAGGGCTAGGCTCACCTGGCCTTATCGAAGGCGGCGCTAGTCTGGCCGCATCGACACGAGGGAAACGCCGATGAAGATCCTGATGGTGCTGACGTCCCATGATCGCCTGGGCGATACCGGGCACAAGACCGGCTTCTGGCTGGAGGAATTCGCTGCGCCCTACTACGTGTTCAAGGATGCGGGCGCGGAGGTCGTGCTGGCGTCGCCGAAGGGCGGGCAGCCTCCGCTGGACCCGAAGAGCGATGCGCCCGATGCGCAGACCGCCGCCACCGTGCGCTTCAACGAGGATGCGGACGCACTGTCCGCGCTGGCCGGCACGCTGCGCCTGAAGGACGTGGTGGATGGCGAGTTCGATGCCGTGTTCTATCCGGGCGGGCACGGTCCGCTGTGGGACCTGGCCGAGGATGCCGATTCCATACGGCTCATCGAGCAGGCGTTCTCCGCCGGCAGGCCGGTGGCGGCGGTGTGCCATGGGCCGGCGGTGTTCCGGCACACGCGCGGCGCGCTGGGCGAGCCGCTGGTGAAGGACAAGCGCGTGACCGGTTTCTCCAACGAGGAAGAAGCGGCGGTCGGGCTGGCCGAAGTGGTGCCGTTCTCGCTGGAAGACGTGCTGAAGAAGAACGGTGGGCGCTACGAGCGCGGCGCAGTGTGGCAGTCGTACGTGGTGACCGATGGCAGGCTGGTGACGGGGCAGAATCCCGCGTCGTCCGAAGCGGCGGCCGAGGACGTGTTGCGCCTGCTGCGCTGACGTGTTCACGGCCGCTTACCGCGCCGGGACTAGGGTTGGGGACGCATTCGCACGGAGTTGGACCATGACGCAGGCGCCGCAGCATCTCTACACCCGACAGGACGATATCGCCCGCATGGAGGCATTGATCCTTCAACTGCCGGACGAGGCGAAGGTGGAATTGAAGCTTACCGATGGCGGCTCGATCACCGGCATCGTGCCGGTGCGCCCCAGTGTGCAGGTGTTCCGCGACAGCGAAGGCCATGAAGGCTTCAACGCCGTGGTGCGCATCGACGACGGCAAGCGCTCGGAGGTGGCGCATTACCTGTGGCTGGACCGTATCGCGTCGGTGACGGCGCTGGGGTCGGCGTGATGCCGCAGCTGCCGTCCGTCGACATCGCCTGCCCGTACTGCGGGGAAGTCATCACGCTGGTCGTGGATGATTCGGCCGGCGACCAGCGCTACATCGAGGACTGCCACGTCTGCTGCAAGCCCATCGAAGTGCGGGTGAGCGTCGACGACGATGGCGTGGTCGAGATCGACGCATGGGGGCAGGACGAGGCCTGAGCCGTTGACGCAGTGTTCGCACCGTCGCGCCTAGGCTCGCAGCATGCCGTCAGGAGTGCGTGCCATGGTGCCGATCCGCTGCCTGTTGCCGGTACTGCTGCTGGGCTGCCTCTGCTGCACCGGGCGCGCGCAATCGCCGACCGAAACCGGGCCGCAGCCCACGCTGCCGGCATCGCAGGAGCGCTGGATTCCCACGGTGAACGTGGCCCCGGCCGTGGGCTGGCCGGAGGGTACTGCGCCGACGGCCGCGCCCGGCCTGGACGTCACCGCCTTCGCGCGTGGGCTGGATCATCCTCGCTGGCTTTACGTGCTGCCGAACGGCGACGTGCTGGTTGCCGAGACCAATGCGCCCCCCAAGCCGGCGCAGAAGAAGGGCCTGCGCACCTGGTTCATGCAGCGCGCCATGAAGAAGGCAGGTGCAGCCGCGCCCAGCGCCAACCGCATCACCCTGCTGCGCGATGCCGACGGCGATGGCGTGGCGGAACTGCGCACGGCTTTTCTCACCGGCCTGTTCTCGCCGTTCGGCATGGCGCTCGTCGATGGAAGGCTCTACATCGCCAACGCCGATGCGATCGTCAGCGTGCCGTACCGCGAGGGACAGACGGCCAGCGACGCGACGCCGGTGAAACTCGTCGACCTGCCCGGCGGGCCGCTCAACCATCACTGGACCAAGAGCCTGCTGGCCAGCGTGGACGGGCGCCGCCTGTATGTCGGCGTGGGCTCCAACAGCAATGTCGGCGAGAACGGCGGGGCGATGGAAACCGATCGTGCCGCGATCCTGCAGGTGGAGGTGGCAACCGGCGCGCGCCGCGTGTTCGCCTCGGGCTTGCGCAATCCGGTGGGCCTGGCATGGGAACCGCAAGGCGGCGCGCTGTGGACCGTCGTCAACGAGCGCGACGAACTCGGCGACGCGCTGGTGCCGGACTACCTGACTTCGGTGCGCGAAGGCGCGTTCTACGGTTGGCCTTACAGCTACTACGGCGACCATGTCGACGCGCGCGTGCAGCCGCCGCGCCCGGACCTTGTGGCACGGGCGATTGCGCCGGACTACGCGCTGGGCGCGCATGTCGCCGCGCTGGGACTGGCCTTCCATGATGGGGCGGGCTGGCCGGCGGCGCTGCGGGGTGGTGCCTTCATCGGCGAGCACGGGTCCTGGAACCGGCGCGAGCCGGCCGGTTACCGGCTGGTGTTCGTGCGTTTCGCCAACGGGCGCCCGCACGGCGCACCGGTCGATGTGCTGACCGGCTTCCTCGACGCCAATAGCAATGCGCGTGGCCGGCCCGTGGGTGTCGCCGTGGACGCGCGCGGTGGCGTGCTGCTGGCCGACGACGTAGGCAACGTGGTCTGGCGCGTGGCCCCGGCCGCGCGACCGTAACGCGCGTATCGCGGCGGGCGGGCGTATGCTCCGCCTCGGTCCGATAACCAACCCTGGGGAGGGGAGATGAACACGACCACCACCGTTGCACCCAAGCGTCCGCTCGGCTTCTGGATCATCGGCGCGTTCGCGCTGGTGTGGAATCTGATCGGCGTGGCCATGTGGTACATGCAGGTGAACATGTCCGCCGAGCAGCTGGCGGCGATGACCGAGCCACAACGCCAGGTCTACGAAGCGACACCCGGCTGGCTCAACATCGCCTTCGCCGTGGCGGTGTTCGCCGGCGTGCTGGGCGCGCTGGGACTGCTGCTGAAGAAGCGCTGGGCAGGCACGATGTTCCTGCTGTCGCTGATCGCCCTGCTGGTGCAGATGATCGCTGCGTACGTGGTGACGCCAGCGTGGTCCGCCTATGGTCCCGTGGGGCTGGTGATGCCGGCGGTACTGCTGGTGATCGCGCTGTTCCTGCTGTGGTATGCCAACAAGGCGCAGGCGCGCGGCTGGTTGTCCTGACGTGTTTTCCCCTCTCCCTGCGCAGCGGGGAGAGGGTGCCGAAGGCGGGTGAGGGGTGACGAAGCCTGTATCGTCGATGCGGCCGGACCGTTTCCAACGTCGACGCACAACGCGCGGCGGCTGGCTACCGCGCTCGCCTCTCATCCGGCCTCCGGCCACCTTCTCCCCGCCGTGCGGGGAGAAGGGAAAAGGCTAGGCTTCGGCCTCTTCCAGATCCACGCCGATGAAACCACCCGACTGTCGGCGCCACAGTGCGGCATACAGGCCGTCCTGCAGCAGCAGTTCCTCGTGGCTGCCGCTTTCGATGACGCGGCCACCATCCATCACGATCAAGCGATCGAGGACGGCGATGGTGGACAGGCGGTGCGCGATGGCGATGACGGTCTTGCCTTCCATCAGTGCGTACAACTGTTCCTGGATGGCGGCTTCGACTTCCGAATCCAGCGCGGACGTCGCTTCGTCCAGTACCAGGATCGGTGCATCCTTCAGCAGCACGCGCGCGATCGCCACACGCTGGCGCTGGCCGCCGGACAGCTTCACGCCGCGCTCGCCCACCTGGGTGTCGTAGCCGCTGCGGCCTTTGGCATCGGTGAGCCCGCGGATGAACTCGTCCGCATGCGCGCGCTCCGAGGCCTGCAGCAGTTCCTCCTCGGTCGCGTCCGGGCGGCCGTAGCGGATGTTGTCGCGGATCGAACGGTGCAGCAGCGAGGTGTCCTGGGTGACCATGCCGATGTTCCGGCGCAGCGATTCCTGGGTGACGTGCGCCACGTCCTGGCCGTCGATCAGGATGCGCCCGCCTTCCACGTCGTAGAAGCGCAGCAGCAGGTTCACCAGCGTGGACTTGCCGGCGCCGGAGCGGCCGACGATGCCGACCTTCTCGCCCGGCTTGATCACCAGCGACAGGTCGTCGATCACCTTGGCCTCGCGGCCGTAGTGGAACTTCACGTGGTCGAAGCGGATCTCGCCGTGCGCAACGTCCAGGTCCTTCGCGTCCTTCGCATCGGCGATGGCCAGCGGCTGCGCCAGCGTGCCCATCCCGTCCTCGACGGTGCCGATGTTCTCGAACAGGCCCGCCACTTCCCACAGGATCCAGTCCGACATCGAGCGGATGCGCATCACCAGCGCGATGGCCACCGCGATTGCGCCCATCGAGATCGACGCCTGCAGCCACGCCCAGATCGCCACGCCGGCCACGCTGGCCAGCAGGAACGCATTGAGCGTATGCAGGGCGACGGTCAGCTGGGTCACCAGCCGCATCTGCGCATGCACGGTGACCATGAACTCGTCCATCGCGCCGCGCGCGTAGTCCTGCTCGCGCATGGTGTGGGCGAACAGCTTGATGGTCTGGATGTTGGTGTAGCTGTCGACGATGCGGCCGGTCATCTGCGCGCGCGCGTCCGACTGCGCCATCGACACCTTCTGCAGGCGCGGAACGAAGTGGAACACCAGCACCAGATAGCTGGCCAGCCAGACGACCAGCGGCAGCACCAGCCACACGTCGGCCTGTGCCACCAGCACCACGGTGCCGACGAAGTAGACGACGACGTAGACGAACACGTCCATCAGCTTCATCACCGTCTCGCGGATCGACAGCGCGGTCTGCATGACCTTCTGCGAAATGCGGCCGGCGAACTCGTCCTGGAAGAAGCCCACGCTCTGCCGCAGCAGATAACGGTGCGACAGCCAGCGGGCGATCATCGGGTAGTTGCCGAAGATGGTCTGGTGGATGATCAGCGACTGCACCAGCACCAGCAGCGGGTAAGCCACCACCACCAGCAGGCCCATCCACAGCAGCTTCTGCCCGTGCACCTGCAGGAAGCTGTCGCGGCCCGTATTGCCCATCCAGTCGACCAGCTGGCCCATGTAGTCGAAGAAGGTGATCTCCAGCGCGGAGATCACGCCGGTCAGCACCGACATCGCGATCAGCCACGGCAGCAGCGGCCGCGAATAGTGCAGCAGGAACGGCAGCAGCTTGCGGGGCGGGGTGGCGGGTTCGCCCTTGGGATACGGGTTGATGCGGGTTTCGAAGAATCGGAACATCGGGTCGGTCCATGGCAGGTGCCGCCGTCACGGCGCACCGGTGATTGGGGGGTGCGTGCTCAGCCCGCGGGATATGGCCAGGCAGCGCGTGCCTGCCGCAGCGCATGCCCGTACCACGCCAGTTGGTCCAGCATGCGCCGCGCAGCATGTTCGCTGGCGTCAGCATCGTGCGGTCGGCCACCGGAGTCGAAGCGGTTCCAGGCCTGGTTGAAATACACGCCGTCGCGGACCGGCGTTGCGTGCAGCCCGCTGAAGACCTGTCGCAACTGCTCCACCGCACGCGAGCCGCCGCTGAGCCCGCCATACGCGACGAAGCCGACCGGTTTCGCATGCCAGTGCGAGGCCACCAGGTCGATCATGTGCTTGAGCGCGGCGGGGTAGCCGTGATTGTACTCCGGCGTGACCACGACGAAGGCGTCGGCGCGCCAGATGCGTTGTTGCAGATTCACCAGGTCCACGCTCGGCGCGCCCCCGTGCCGATGCGGCAGGTCGAGCATGGCCGGATCGATCGCGTCGACGGCGTAGTCGCGGCGCTGCGCCAGCAGGCCGCGCAGCCAGTCGGCCACGATGTCGCAGAAGCGGCCTTCACGCGTGCTGCCGTACAGCAGGGCGAGGTTGAGGGGAGGCGTCATGCCGGTCCACGTATTGCCAAGGGAGAGGCGGGCAGGGTAGAACCTCAAGCAATCTTGAGGTCAACCCGCCATGCCTGGAAAACAGCATCCGCCCATCGAAACGGAACTCACCGTCGGCCAAGTGGCCGCACGTTCCGGCGTCGCCGTCTCCACCCTGCACTTCTACGAAGCGAAGGGGCTGATCCACAGCTGGCGCAATGCGGGCAACCAGCGCCGCTATCCACGCGAGGTGCTGCGCCGCGTGGCCGTCATCAAGGTCGCGCAGCGCACCGGCATTCCGCTGGCGGAGATCCAGTCCGCGTTGTCCTCATTGCCCGACAACCGCACGCCCACCGCGGCCGACTGGAAGAAGCTGTCTGCGCGCTGGCACGCTGCACTTGAGGCCCGCATTGCCAGCCTCACCCGCTTGCGCGACCAGCTCGACGGCTGCATCGGCTGCGGCTGCCTGTCGTTGAAGGCGTGCCCGTTGCGCAATCCGTGGGACGAACTGGGCGAGGAGGGCCCCGGCGCCCGGTTGCTGGAAGCGGGCGGGTAGGCGGGACGGGAGATGTCCTATCCTGCGCGGGCGCCAAGGTCGGCGCAGAAAAGGAGGACGCATGAAGAAGTGGATGCTGTGCTTGTTGCTTGTCGTGGTGTCGCCCGTGTTCACTGCCGCTGCCGCGCCGGCCAGCGAAGCCTCGGTACGCGAGCTGCTGGACGTCACGAAGACGCGCCAGATGCTGGACCAGGTCTATGCCCAGATGGATGCCATGTACGCGGGTTCGATGCGCCAGGCGTTCGGGGGTACGTTGTCCGCCGAACAGCAGGCGCGCGTCGACCGGCTCAGCACGCGCATGATGGCGTTGATGAAGAAGGAGTTGTCGTGGGAGGTGCTGGCGCCGATGTACGTCGACATCTACGGCAAGTCGTTCACCGAGGACGAGGTGCAGGGCATGCTCGCGTTCTACCGGACGCCAGCCGGGCAGGCCGTGGTCGACAAGATGCCGGTGGTCATGCAGCACTCGATGGAGGCGATGCAGTCGCGCATGGGCAGCCTGATGCCCGAGATGCAGAAGCTGCTGGCCGAGGAGCTGGAAAATGCCCAGGCCGAACCCGAGACGGCACCGCATGGTGGCCACTGAGCACACGGGCGGACGGGACCTTGCGCTGTTCGACTTCGACGGCACGCTGACCACGCGCGAGACGTTTCCGGATTTCATGCGCCATGCCGTCGCGCGTTCGCGGCTGCTGGTCGGCAGCGTGCTGCTCGCGCCGGTGGTGTTCGGCTACCGGCGTGGCTGGGTGGCGGGCAATCCCACCCGGGCCAGCATCGTGCAGGTGGGCCTGCGTGGCGTGGATGCGGAACGCCTGCGGGCGAAGGGCGCAGCCTTCGCACATGACGTGCTGCCCGGTGTGCTGCGGCCGGAGGCGATGGCGCGACTGGCGTGGCACCGCGAGCGTGGCGACCGCATCGTGGTCGTCTCGGGCGGGCTGGACGTGTATCTCGCCCCGTGGTGCGCGACACACGGCGTCGACCTGCTGTGCTCGGTGCTGGCCGAACGGAATGGACGCATTACCGGCTATGCGGGGCCGCAATGCGTCGGCGAAGAAAAGGTGCGCCGTGTGCACGCGCTGTGCGATCCACGGGCGTATGCCGCCATCCACGCCTACGGCGATACGCCTGAAGACCAGGCCATGCTGGCGATGGCGCACCATCGGATGTATCGCGGCAAGGCGGTGGACTGAATCCGCCTTCCAGTTCCTGTAGGAGCGACGTAAGTCGCGAACGCACACCATCCGCGACACAGGATCACGGGGCCGGTCCCGACATGTCGTCTGGATGGGCGCAATACACTTGATGTCTCGTGCTTCGGTTGTTCCGGCCTTGCGGTCGCGACTTACGTCGCTCCTACAGGGAAGCAGTCAGCCCAGCGGGATCGCGCGCTGCTCCTCGCTGCTCTGCACGCCCGACTCGATCAGGCGCATCACGTCCAGCGCTTCCTGGGTCGTCACCGGGGGCGCGGTGCCATGCAGGATCGCGTCACGGATGCCGGCATAGTAGCGGCGATAGTCGCCAGCCTCGGCCTGCGCGACTTCGGTGACCAGGCGGCCGTCGCGTTCGGTCACTATCTCGCCCGCACGTGTGTCCACACCCCAGCCCGGCGCGCCCGGCACCACGCCCGCGCGCAGCTGGTCTTCCTGCGCGTCCAGTCCGTGCTTGAGATAGCTGCCGCGTGTGCCATGCACCGCGAAGCGCAGGCCGTTGCCGGCCACGAGCGTGGACGCATGGAGGATGACGCGATGGTGCGGGTAGCGGAGCGTGACGTCGAAGTAGTCCGGTGCGCGCGCGCCATCGCGCAGGCGGGCGATGTCGGCGGTGATCGCCGCGGGAACACCGAACAGCTGCAATGCCTGGTCCAGCAGGTGCGGGCCCAGGTCGTACCACAGCCCGCCGCCGGGTTCGTCGCGCTCGCGCCAGCGGTCCTGCACGGCGGGGCGGAAGCGGTCGAAGTGCGAGTGGAATTCGGCTACGCGCCCGATCGCACCTTCTTCGATCAAGCGCTGCACGGTCAGGAAATCCGCATCCCAGCGACGGTTCTGGAACACGCTGACCACGCGCCCCGCGTGCGCTGCGGCCGCCACGACCTCACGCGCCTCCCGCAACGTGAGGGTGAACGGTTTGTCCACCACCACGTGCTTGCCCAGGCCCAGCGCCGTGATGGCCAGCGGCGCGTGCGAGTCGTTCGGCGAGGCGATGACCACCAGGTCCACGGCGGGATCCGCGAAGGCAGCGTGTGCATCGGCAGTGACATGCGTGCGGGGCCAGTCGCCGTGCACCTTGCCGGCGTCGCGCGAAACCACCGTATGCAGTGCGAGGCCGGGCGTGGCCTGGATCAGGGGCGCGTGGAACACCTTGCCCACGAAGCCATAGCCGACCAGTGCGACGTTGAGTGTGTCAGTCATGCAGGTAGTTCCAGGAGCCAATGGACATGGTAGGTGCAACGCGCGCGTTGATCACGCGTCCACCTGCATGAACGTCACTCAACGCTTAACTGAACGGCACGGATTCTCTTCACGTGCGCTGTACCTCCACGCCCCGACACTCCGAACGCACTACGAAAGGAGAAAGAACCATGAACCCTGTACGCACACGTTCGATGTTGACCGCCGCTCTGTCGACGGCCCTGTTGTTCTCCAGCGCCCACGTGCTGGCCGACAATCCCCCCAACGAGCCCGAGGAGAACACGCAGAACGACTCCTCGCAGCCCGTCAACGACACCTGGATCACCACCAAGGTGAAAGCCGACTTGCTGGCCACGGAAAACGTGTCCGGCCTCGACATCAAGGTCGAGACCGTCAATGGCGTGGTGACGCTCACTGGCGCCGTTTCCAACCAGGCGCAGAAGGACAAGGCCATCGCGGTGGCCAAGCAGATCAAGGGCGTTTCCAAGGTCGACGCCAGTGGCCTGACACTCGCCGCGAAGTAAGCCGCGGTTCCGAGGTGTGGCACGGAGCGGATGTACTCCAGCGTAGGGTGCATCCGCTCCTCTGTTTCTGGCGTAAGCCTTGCACTTTTCTCATCCATCCAGGGAGTGACCGATGAACCGCCGATACCTGGGCCCGATCGCCGTTGCGGCGCTGCTGGCGTGCAGCATGTTCTCCGTACAGGCCGCCGCGCCCGTCACCTCGGTGCCACAGCTGGACATCTCGCGCTATGCCGGCCAATGGCATGAGATCGCGCACCTGCCGATGACGTTCCAGAAGCAGTGCGTGGGCGACATCACCGCGCGCTATTCGCTGGATGCGCCGGGGAAGATCGGTGTGCTCAATGCGTGCAGGACGAAGGACGGCAGCATCGACCAGGCCCAGGGCGTGGCGCGTCCGGTGGAAGGTCATCCGGGTCGGCTGGAGGTCCGCTTCGCCCCCGAATGGCTGTCATGGCTGCCCTGGGTATGGGCGGACTACTGGGTGATCGCGCTCGACCCGGAGTACCAGTGGGCGATGGTGGGCGAACCCGGCCGCGACTACCTGTGGATCCTGTCGCGCGAACCATCGATGGAGCGTACCCAATTCGAGGCGCTGAAGGCGAAGGCCGAGGCGATGGGTTATGACTTGGCGCCGTTGATCATGGCGGCGCCGCTGAAA
The DNA here is from genome assembly GCF_006716465.1 of Pseudoxanthomonas sp. 3HH-4. Lineage (GTDB taxonomy): Bacteria > Pseudomonadota > Gammaproteobacteria > Xanthomonadales > Xanthomonadaceae > Pseudoxanthomonas_A. Next base: position 55,223 of record NZ_VFPB01000005.1, read on the forward strand.
TAGAGAATGCATGTTGCCGTTGTAGGAGCGACGTAAGTCGCAACCGCACGGTGTGATGGTCCTTGCAGCGCCAGTATCCGCCGCGCTTGCAGCGGGTTCCCTGGAGACTCAGTTCTCGCGGTCGCGATTCACGTCGCTCCTACGGAAGCCGAAACGTCAACGCCGGTGCGTATAGCGGAACTGCAGGAAGTTCTCGCCCGGGTTCGGCTTCTCGATGCGTGCGTTGGAGAAATGCTGGAAGCGCAGCGACCATTCGTGCTGGCGATCCGCGCCGAAGGCCTTGCCCACGGCGATGTGGTCGCCGAAGTTGAAGGTGGTGCCGAACTCTTTCTTCCGCGTGTTGTACTTGGGGAAGATCACGTTCACGCCGATGCCGCCTTCGACGAACCAGCCTTCGCTCCAGCCATTCGGGCGCCAGCGCAGGGCGGGCGTGAAGCCGACCTGCGTGCTGTTGTCGCTGTCGCTGTGCCAGCGGCCGACCTCGCCCTGCCACTGGCCGGTGACATGGCCGTAGCGGTACTGCTTTTCCCAGCGCCAGTCGCGGCTCGCGCCGACGGTCAGCGCGTGCGCGTCTTCGGCGACGCCGCCCTGCACGAACCAGGCCGCGCGCGGCTCGGCGGCGGTGGCCGTACCGGTGGCAAGCGCCAGCAGGCCGGCCAGGGACCAGCGGCTCAGCAAGGGAAGGGAGGAAGGGCGACGGGTGCGGGGTGGGGTGACGGCAAGGTTCTGGTTGGACACGGACACACTCGATCAAGGGGAACAAGCCGCGCCCGTGGGCGCGGCGGTACAGTTTCCGGATTGGGTCAGGGCGAGCGAGGGCGACGCGGCAGGCTCAGGGCTGCGCCGCCAACGCGGGGGCAACGTCCTGTTCGCCCCAGCCGCCCAGCGATTTGTAGATCGCCACCACCCCGACATTCACGCCTGCCTCTGCCTGTGCCAGCGCGTCATCGGCGGCCAGCTGGGTACGCTGCGCGTCAAGCAGGGTGAGGAAGTCGGACGAGCCGGCACGATACCGGACTTCGGCCAGTTCTGCTGCACGGCGTGCGGCAACTGATTGTTCCAGCCGGAATTTCAGCTGTGCCTGTTGCTTGGCATAGGACAGCAGTGCGTTTTCCGTTTCCTCCAGGGCACCCAGCACGGTCTTTTCGTACTGCGCCGCCACGCCATCGGCCTGGGCTTCGCTGGCACGCAGGCGAGCGCGCACGCTGCCCATGTCGAACGCGGCCCAGCTGATCGAGGGCGTGACCTGCCAGGCCCGGTTGTCGCCGCTCACCAGGTTGCCCCAGCCGCCGGACAGGAAGCCGATGAAGCCACGCAGGCTGACCCGCGGGAACAGGTCGGCCGTTGCCACGCCGACGCGTGCCGTGGCCGCCGCCAGGCGACGTTCGGCCGCGCGCACGTCGGGGCGCTGGCGCAGCAATTCGGTGGTGTCGCCGATCGGCAGGGCCTTGGCGAACGCCGGCGCCTCGCGTGGGGCGAGCAATGCGTCCAGTTCACCGGGGCGCTTGCCCACCAGCACGGCGAGGCGATGCCGCGATTGGCCTTCGCTCGCTTCCAGTGCGGGCACGTCGGCTTCCACCGCACGCACGCGCGCGAGGCTGCTTTGTACTTCCAGCTGGCTGCCGGCGCCCAGGTCGAAGCGCGATTCGGTCAGGCGCTGGGTGTCGCCCAGCGTCTGCAGGATCCGGCGCGCCACCTCCAGCCGCTTCTGCGTGCCGCGCAGTTCGAAGTAGTTGCGCGCCACCTCCGCAGCCACGCTCACCTGCGCGGCCTGCAGGTCATTGCGCTGCGCCTGCAGGTCCGCGTGCGCGGCTTCGGTATTGCGACGCACGCGACCGAACAGGTCCAGCTCCCACGCGGCGTCGAAGCCGGCGGAGTAGCTATCGGTCTCCACGCGGCCCTGTCCTTCCACAGGCTGCTTGGTGCGCGTGCCTTCCACGCCGGCAGTGACATGCGGAGCCAGGTCCAGGCGGCGTTCGGAGAATACCGCGCGCGCTTCGTTGACGCGCGATATCGCGATGCGTACGTCGGGATTGGCCAGCAGCGAATCGCGCACCAGCTGGTCCAGCACCGGGTCGTCGAACTGGCCCCACCACGTGGCGACCGGATGGTCCGCCACGTAGCCGGCCGATGCCGCATGCTGCAGTGCCGCCGGTGCGGTCTGCGGTGCGGTGTAGTCGGGCCCCACGGTGACGCAGCCGGCGAGCAGCGCGGCTGCTAAGCCGAGCGTGAGGGAACGGATCACCATGGCAGCACCTGGTCGAAGTAGTAATAGCCGCCGGTCGGGCCGTCGTTGCCGATCAGGGCCAGCTGCACGCTGGTGCGCGCGCCTTCCGGCACGGACAGCTCACCGTTCTGCTGGTCGCCCGACTTGTTCATGTCGGTCTGCACGTAGCCCGGGTGGATGGTGTTGACCTTGATGCCGGTGTCCTTCAGCTCGTGCGCCAGGTGGATGGTCCACGCGTTGACCGCGCTCTTGGACACGTTGTACGCCGGGATGCCCTTGAACCCGTAGATGAAGGACTCCGGGTTCTGGTGCTCGGACAGCGAGCCCAGCAGGCTGGACACGTTGACGATGCGGCCGGCGTCGGACTTGCGCAGCAGCGGCAGGAAGGCCTGGGTGGTTTCGATCAGACCGAACACGTTGGTGTCGAACGTGGTGCGCCAAGTGTCGAGCGACTGGCCGGACACGCCCTTGGTCATGTCGTCGATCATGATGCCGGCGTTGTTGACCAGGATGTCGAGCTTGCCGTGGCGCTGTTCGATTTCCTTCACGGCCGCGGCGATGCTGGCCGCGTCGGTGACGTCCAGCGCGATGGCTTCCACCGGCAGACCCTGGGCCTGCAGGTCGAGCGTGGCTTCGACGGCCTTGTCGCGGTTGCGGCCGGCGAGGATGGTATGCACGCCGGCTTCGGCCAGCTGGCGGACGGTTTCACGGCCGATGCCGCGGGTGGCGCCGGTGACCAGCGCGATCTTGGATGACGTGTTCATGGCTTTGCCTCGTGATGGGGGGAAGGATCAGGAATGGGCATGTGCATCGGCGTTGGCCGGCGCATGGGAAACGAGCGGACGGTTGGCCAGCTTGCGCAGGGCGACGTAGAACACCGGCGTCAGGAACAGGCCGAACAGGGTGACGCCCAGCATGCCGGCGAACACCGTGATGCCGGTGATCGAGCGGACTTCGGCGCCGGCACCGCTGGACAGCACCAGCGGCACGGTGCCGGCGATGAAGGCCACCGACGTCATGATGATCGGACGCAGGCGCAGGCGACAGGATTCCAGTGCTGATTCCACGATGCCCTTGCCCTGCAGCTCCAGCTCGCGGGCGAACTCGACGATCAGGATGGCGTTCTTGCACGCCAGGCCCATCAGCACCACCAGGCCCACCTGCACGAACACGTTGTTGTCGCCACCGGCCAGCCACACGCCGAACAGGGCGGACAGCAATGTCATGGGCACGATCAGGATCACCGCCAGCGGCAGCGTCCAGCTTTCGTACAGCGCGGCCAGCACCAGGAACGCCAGCAGCACGGCCAGCGGGAACACCACCAGCGCCGCGCCGCCCTGCGTCATCTGCTGGTAGCTCAGATCGCTCCAGCCGATGCCCATGCCGGTCGGCAGCACCTGCTGCGCCAGCTCGGTGACCTTGGCCATGGCTTCGCCGGAGGACAGCACGCGCGGATCGGCGTCGCCCAGCAGGTCCGCGGCGGGATACCCGTTGAAGCGGATCACCGGGTCCGGGCCGTAGGTCTGCTTGACGCTGACCATGCTGCCGATCGGCACCATCTCGCCGTTGCCGTTGCGGGTACGCAGGTTGGCGATGTCCTCGACGTTGTCGCGGAACGGACCGTCGGCCTGGGCGATCACCTGCCAGGTACGGCCGAACATGTTGAAGTCGTTGACGTACGCCGAACCGAGATAGGTCTGCAGCGTGTCGAACAGCTCGGTCAGCGGCACGCCCTGCGCCTTCGCCTTCACCCGGTCGACCTCGGCATCCAGCTGCGGCACGTTGGCCTGATAGCTGCTGATCGGGAAGCCCAGGCCCGGCGTCTGCGACGCCGCACCCTGGAAGGCCTGCACGGCGTTCTGCAATTCGCCATAGCCCAGCCGCGTGCGGTCCTCGATGAAGAGCGACCAGCCGGAGCCATTGCCCAGGCCCTGGATGGGCGGCGGCATGAAGGCGAAAGTGAAGCCTTCCTCGATGGTGGAGAACTTCTGGTTGAGTTCGGCGGTGATCTCCTCAGCCGAACGCGAGCGCTCACCGAAGGGGTCGAGGGTGAAGAAGATCACACCGTTGTTGGGTGTGTTGGTGAACTGCAGCGGGTTGAGGCCCGGGAACGCGATCTCGCTGGCGACGCCGTCGACTTCGTTGGCGAGTGCCGCCATCTTCTTGAGCACGGTGTCGGTACGTTCGATCGAGGCGCCTTCCGGCATCTTCACGCCGGCGATCACGTACAGCTTGTCCTGCACGGGAATGAAGCCCGCCGGCACCGCCTTGAACATGAGGCCCGCGCCGAGCAGCAGCACCATGTAGACCGCGAACACCGCACCGCGCTTGCCGAGCGCGCGCGACACCGCGCCTTCGTAGCCCTGCGAGCTGCGGTTGAAGAAGCGGTTGAACGGACGGAACAGCCAGCCGAACAGGCGGTCGATCAGCCGCGACGGCCCGTCCTTCGGCGCATGGTGCGATTTCAGCAGCTTGGCGGCCAGCGCCGGCGACAGGGTCAGCGAGTTGATCGCCGAGATGACCGTGGAGATGGCGATGGTGACGGCGAACTGCTTGTAGAACTGGCCGGTCACGCCGGTCAGGAAGGCCATCGGCACGAACACCGCACAGAGCACCAGCGCGATGGCGATGATCGGGCCGGAGACTTCCTTCATCGCCAGGTGGGCCGCTTCCAGCGGCGTGGCGCCGAGTTCGATGTGGCGCTCGACGTTCTCCACCACCACGATGGCGTCGTCCACCACGATGCCGATGGCCAGCACCAGACCGAACAGGGTCAAGGTATTGATCGAGTAGCCCAGCAGGTACAGCACGGCGAACGTACCGACCACCGAGACCGGCACCGCCAGCAACGGGATGATGGAGGCGCGCCAGGTCTGCAGGAACAGGATCACCACCAGCACCACCAGCAGGGTGGCCTCCAGCAGGGTCATGACGACGGACTTGATGGAGTCGCGGACGAAGATGGTGGTGTCGTAGATCGACTGGATCTCCACGCCCGGCGGCAGCGTGGGGCGGATCTCGTCCATCTTGGCGACCACCGCGTCGCGGATCTCCAGCGCGTTGGCGCCGGGGGCCTGGAAGATGCCGATTGCCGAGGCGTTCTTGCCGTCTAGACGGGCGCGCAGGGTGTAGTCGCCGGCCGCCAGTTCGATGCGGGCCACGTCGGCCAGCCGGACGATCTCGCCGTCGGTGCCGCTCTTCAGCACGATGTTGCCGAATTCCTCGGTGGTCTCCAGCCGGCCCTTGGCATTGATCGGCAGCAGGAAGTCGCTGCCGTTCGGCATCGGCTCGGCACCGAGCTGGCCGGCCGAGACCTGCACGTTCTGTTCGCGCACGGCGCGCAGTACGTCGCCGGCGGTCATGCCGCGGGCGGCCACCTTGTCGGGGTCGAGCCACAGGCGCATCGCGTAGTCGCCGCCGCCGAACTGCTGCGCATCGCCGACGCCCTGGATGCGTGCCAGCTCATCCTTGACGTGCAGGCGCATGTAGTTGCGCAGGTACAGCGAATCGTACTTGCCGTCCTTCGAGGTCAGGTGCACGACCATCAGGAACACGGGCGACTGCTTCTGGGTGGTGACGCCCTGCCGGCGCACGTCCTCGGGCAGGCGCGCCTGCGCCTGCGCCACGCGGTTCTGCACGCGTACGGCGGCTTCGTCGGGATCGGTGCCCGGCTTGAAGGTCACCGTCAGCGACAGCACGCCATCGGAGCCGGCGACGGACTTGACGTACATCATGTCCTCGACGCCGTTGATGGCTTCTTCCAGCGGTGTGGCGACGGTTTCGGCGATCACCTTGGGGTTGGCGCCCGGATACACGGTGCGGACAACGACCGACGGCGGTACCACTTCGGGGTATTCGCCGATCGGCAGCAATGGGATCGAAATCAGGCCGGCGGCGAAGATCACGATCGACAACACAGCGGCAAAGATTGGCCGGTCGATGAAGAATCTTGAGAAGTCCATGGGTGGATTTCCTGGAAAGAAGAAAGAGCGTCCCCGTCGCCTGCCAGGGGAGTGGCAGGCGTGGGGTCAATCAGGGCGGTGCGCGGAACGTCAGTTCTTGGCGACGGCCTGGGTCGGCGGCGCTTCGGCCGCGCCCATCACCACGGCCTTGGCCTGCACCGGCATGCCGGGGAAGAACACCTTCTGCACGCCGCTGACGATCACGCGGTCGCCGGCCGACAGGCCCTTCTCTACGATGCGCAGACCATCGGCCATGCGGCCGACCTGCACGTCGCGGCGCTGGGCCTTGCCTTCCTTGTCCACCACGTAGACGTACTTGCGGTCCTGATCGGTCAGTACCGCCTTGTCGTCCACCAGCGCGGCCTTGAATTCACCGCTGCCCAGCAGGCGTACGCGGGCATACAGGCCGGGGGTGAAGACGCGATCGGCGTTGTCCAGCAGCGCGCGGGCGCGGATGGTGCCGGTGCTGCGGTCGACCTGGTTGTCGAGGAAGTCGACCACGCCCGCATGCGGGAAGTCGGTTTCGTCGGCCAGCGCCACCTGCACCGGCACCTTGCCGTCGCGTTCGCTCGGGCGTTCGCCCTTGCGCGCCATCTCGGCGTAGCGCAGGAAGGCGCGTTCGTCGGCATCGAAGTGCACGTGCACCTTGTCCAGCGAGACGACGGTCGTCAGTACGCTGGCGGCATCGCCGGCGCTGACCAGGTTGCCCGCGGTGACCAGCGCACGACCGGCGCGACCATTGATGGGTGCGCGCACCTGGGTCCATTCCAGGTTCAGGCGCGCGCTTTCCAGCGCGGCCTGCGCGGCGGCGACATTCGCCTGTGCCTGGTCGGCGTTGGCGCGGCGCTGCTCGTACTCCTCGGTGGATAGCGCCTGCAGGTCGGACAGGCGCTTGGCGCGCGAAGCCTCGCTGCGGCCGAGTTCGGCCAGCGTGCGTGCACGTGCCAGCTCAGCCTGCGCGCGCGCCAGCTCAGCACGGTAGCTGCGCGCGTCGATGGTGAAGAGGACGTCGCCCTTCTTCACTTCCTGGCCTTCGGTGTAGTTGACGCGATCGATGTAGCCCGACACGCGCGGACGCAGGTCGACATGCTCGATGGCCTCGACGCGGCCACTGAATTCGTCCCATTGGCTGACCGACTTCACGGGTACGGCTGCGACGCTGACCTGCGGCGGAGGCGGTGCGCCGTGCTCGGCGGCCTGCCCGCTGCAACCGGCCAGCACGGCGAGGGCGAGCGCACTGAGCGCGCCCAGCGCCAACAGGCGACGGGGGCGCGGGGAAGTGGAGAGATTCGTGTTCATGGGTGGTGGTCTCTTGGGGGAGAGGAGGAAACGGGGGCCAAGACTGCTACCTGAAGTCAGGTTGAGGTCAAGCGGCGGATCGGGTCGATGCAGGTGGAGACGGGGCGATGCGGTGTGGCGTGACAGTCAGGCGGAAGCGCGGCCATTGCGTCGGGCACCGGCGACGGCCCACAACGCATCCTCGAAGTCGCAGGCCACGGTCTGCTCCGGCGGCTTGGCGTCGCGTGCGGACCAGGTGACGATGGATTGCGAAGAGCGGCCAGTACGCGTCAGCAGCGACACTGCGCTGCGTCCCACGGCCAGCGCATCGGGCCATTCCGCGCAGGCGTTGATCGCGTTCTCCGGCGTACATACCGGCTTGTCCACGGAAAGCAGTTGTACGCGCACGCCGAGTGCATGTGCTTCTTCGTGCAGCACTTGCGCCAGCATGCGTATCGCCGCGCCGGTGACCGAGGCATGGCCATAGCCCGACCAGCCGCGCTCCGCATACGGCCCGCCGATAAGCACGTAGTTGGCAGCGGTCTGGCTTTCGGCCAGCACCGGCAGCAGGTGGCGGGCGGCGGCAAGGTGCGGGATCAGGTCGGCTTCCAGCTTTTCCAGCAGGAACGACGCCGGGCGATCCAGCAGGCGTCCGCTCTGCAGCGGCGTGCCCATGCTGGCGAACACCGCACGCAGCGGGCGACCACGTTCGCGTACCTGCTCGGCCAAGCGTGCGGCATCGCGGTCGTCGTGGATGCAGGGGGAATGGATCAGCTCCAGCCCGGGTTCGTCCTCGAAGTGCTCCGCCAGCGCGCTCATGCGCGGGCCGTCACGACCGACCGCCAGCACCGGGCTGCCGGCTTCCAGCAGCGCACCGACCACGCCGAATCCAACGTTGCCGCCTGCGCCCAGCACCAGTGCGCCCGGGGTGAGGCTGTCCTTCATCGTGTTCACTGCTTGCTCCGCAGCGAAAGCGGCGCGATGCGCGCGCTGGCACCGGCCGCTTTCACCCGCAGGCGCAGACGGCCGCCATCCGCCAGATGGCGGGGCAGCGTGAACTCGCGGAAGCCGGTGGCCTTGCTTGCGAACGGCAGGCGCACGGCGGACCGACCCGTCGCGGGGGAGGATGACGACGGGCCGGTCGGCCTGCGGAAGCGTTCGGCCAGCGCGCGCGCAACGGCACGGAGCCAGCGCGCGGCGGCACTCGGTAGGGAAAAGGGCATGGGCGACAGTCTGGCGACCGGTGCGGTGATCGCGATATCCGGATCCTGTTGCGCGATTGCCTGATCCTGCACGCCCTCGATGGCGGTGGCCACGAAGGCCTTGCAGGTGCCAAGGCGCAGGGCGGGCGCGCTGCGGCCATCGGCATTGGCGGCGATGCCGTTTGTCGGAAGGCAACGGGCAAGTGTCCCGCTCATGGGATGAATCCTCCCGCGACTGGGATAATCCCACTCAGCATGCCAAGCCCACCCATGCGCCGACCACCGCCCAGGACGCCCCCGCGCTGCGAACGTGGCGCGGCGACGTGACCGGAGAGGTCTTGTAACAGTAAGCTTTTGCCGCGACGGAAAGCGCGTGGTGCCGCGGCTTCCTGTGGTTCCTGGGGGTGTTCCAGGGATTGGAAAAGGCGGGTGAACAGCATGGGGGCGGTACCCGGTGGAGGACGATGGACGCCACGTTACGCCCCCAATGAGGACTTGATTAGTCCTGATTTAGGGGAATAATCATCCCGTCAGCGGGCCAATGCGCCCTTCGTTCCCCTGGAGTCATACGATGAGCCACGATCTCAACGACACCCTGATCTTCGTGAAAGTGGTGGAGCAGGGCAGCTTCATCGCCGCCGCCAACCTACTGCGCCTGCCCAAGACCACGGTCAGCCGCAAGGTGCAGGAGCTGGAGACGCGCCTCGGCGCGCAACTGTTGCACCGGACCACGCGCAAGCTGGGCCTCACCGAAGCCGGCAACGTCTACTACGAACATTGCCAGCGCATCGCGCGCGAGTTGAACGAAGCGGCGAGCGCGGTCAGCCAGTTGCATGCCGGCCCGCGCGGCTGGCTGCGTTTCACCGCGCCGTACTCGATCGGCATCGACAAGATCTCGCCGCTGCTCGGCGAGTTCCATGCGCAGTACCCCGAGATCCGGGTGGAGATGCTGCTGGCCAACGACACGCTCGACCTGATTTCCGGCGAGATCGACGTGGCGCTGCGCATCGGCAGCCTGCCGGATTCCAACCTCGTGGCGCGCCGGCTCAGCACCCTGCGCACGCAGGTGTATGCCAGCCCGAAGTACCTGGCGCGGTATGGCGAGCCCCTGCATCCGGATGACCTGCAGCACCATCGCGTGCTGGCCATGCAGAAGCACCGCCGCGGTAACGGGTGGGCGATGACGCTCAGTGATGCGAGCGGCGAGCGCGACTACCCGATCAATCCCATCCTGGTCGCGAACGACCCGGCCGCGCTCAAGGGCGCATTGCTGTGCGGGGAAGGATTGATGCTGGGCGCCGATGTCATGGTGAAGTCGTACCTGGAGCAGGGCCACCTGCAGCGTGTCCTGGCCGGCTGGACCGGGCAGGAGTACGAGTTCAACGCGGTCTTCCCGCGCGGCCACGTGCAGTCGCCGAAGGTGCGCGCGTTCGTCGATTTCCTGGTCGAGCGGATGAAGTTCGACGTGGACTACATGATGGAACACTGCCCGGTCTACCTGAAGCAGCAGGCCGAAGCGCGCGCCGCCGCCGGGACGGCGCCCGAGGCCGAAGCCGCGGCAGCGGTGGGACGCAAGGTGTTGGCCGACGTGTTGAGTTGACGACGGTCGATGCGGCCGGGCGCCGGCTAACGATTCCCGAACGCAAGCCGGCGTGCGGCTGGCTAGGATGGAGGCGCATCGCCGGAGCTGGGTTGTCGCGCCATGGATGGACCACCGCACCGCGTCTGTCACCCGACCAGGAATCCGAACGATGAAGAAGCTGATGACAGCATCGATGATGCTGTGCCTTGCGGCCTGCGCGCCCTCCGCGCCCGAGGCGGATAACAAGGCCATTCCTGCAGCGCCCGCGCAGGCGGCGGTGGTCAAGACGGCGACACCTACCCCTGAGGTTGCGGACGATCCCGCAGCAGTCAACCAGGCGATCGACGAAGTGCTGGGCGACCACGCGCGCTATGAAGCCGTAATCCGCCAATTGCAGCAGGCGGTCGCGGCGAACGATGCGGTCGCCGTTGCCGCGCTGGTTGACTATCCATTCTCCACCGTGCGGGAAGGGCAGCCGCTGGAAGTGGCCGATGCCGACGCGTTCGTGCGCGACTACGACCGGATCATGCTGCCGGCCATTGCCGAGGCCATCACGCGGCAGAAGTACTCGCAGTTGATGGTCAACTACAAGGGCGTGATGTTCGGCAACGGCGAAGCCTGGGTGAACGGCATCTGCAAGGATGACGCGTGCAAGGATGTCGACGTGCGCGTGGTGGCGCTGCAGCCGACGTCCTGATCTTCCTGCTGTAGGAGCGACGTGAGTCGCGACCGCACGGCGTGCATGCTCGGAAGCGTCGTGCGAATGGAGAGCGTCGGGTGGGCCTCTTTCTGCTTGTCTCTGGAAATCCCCTTTCAGTAAACGGATAGCATGCGGTCGCGACTCACGTCGCTCCTACAACAAGCAAAGAAAAGGGCGGCCCATGGCCGCCCTTTTCGCAGTGCATCCCGCAGGACTGACTACTCCACCATCACATCCACGCGCCGCGCCTGGTCCGCATCGCCGCTGCCGATGGTCTGCACGGGCTTGTCCAGCGAAATGCGCTCCACCGCCACGCCGTTGACCACCAGCCATTGCTGGATGGCCTCGGCACGCTGCTTCGCCAGCGCTTCATTCGCGGCGGCATCGCCGCTGGCATCGTGGAAGCCGGAGACGCGGACGCGCTTGCCCTGATCGGCGCCCAGCGTGCCCAGCACGCCGGACAGGCGCGCGCTGGTGTCGGCCGGCACCACGGCCGAGCCGCTGTCGAACAGGATGCGTGCCTGGCGTCCATCCACTACGTCGCCGGCCGCCATCGGGGCGACGTGCGCGGCGGCCTCGACCGATGTCGCACTGCCCAGCCAGCCGTTCACCGGCAGCACCGGTACCAGCAGCAGCGCGACGATGTTGATGATCTTGATCAGCGGGTTGATCGCCGGGCCGGCAGTGTCCTTGTAGGGATCGCCGACGGTGTCGCCGGTCACCGCGGCCTTGTGCGCCTCGCTGCCCTTGCCGCCGTGGTGGCCGTCCTCGATGTACTTCTTGGCGTTGTCCCACGCGCCGCCGCCGGTGGTCATCGAGATGGCCACGAACAGGCCGGTGACGATGGTACCTATCAGCAAGCCACCCAGCGCCTGCGGGCCAAGCAGCAGCCCGACGATGATCGGCACGACCACCGGCAGCAGCGAAGGCACGATCATTTCCTTGATCGCCGACTTGGTCAGCATGTCGACAGCGCGGCTGTAATCCGGCTTGGCGGTGCCCGCCATGATCCCGGGGATCTCACGGAACTGCCGGCGCACTTCCTCCACCACGCTGCCCGCGGCGCGGCCGACGGCTTCCATCGCCATCGCGCCGAACAGGTAGGGAATCAGGCCGCCGATCAGCAGGCCGACGATCACCAGATGGTTGGACAGGTCGAAGGTGAACACCGTGTCCGGATGCGCGGTCTGCAGGTTGTGGGTGTAGTCAGCGAACAGCACCAGCGCGGCCAACGCGGCCGAACCGATGGCGTAGCCCTTGGTCACCGCCTTGGTGGTGTTGCCCACCGCGTCCAGCGGGTCGGTGATGTTGCGGATCTCCGGCGGCAGTTCCGCCATTTCCGCGATACCGCCGGCGTTGTCGGTGATCGGACCGTAGGCGTCGAGCGCCACGATCATGCCGGCCATCGACAGCATGGCCGTGGCGGCGATGGCGATGCCGTACAGGCCGCCCAGCGCGTAGGCACCGAGGATCGCGATGCATACCGCGACGACGGGCCATGCGGTGGAGCGCATCGACACGCCCAGACCGGCGATGATGTTGGTGCCGTGGCCGGTCGTCGATGCAGCCGCGACGTGCTTGACTGGTGCGTACTGGGTGCCGGTGTAGTACTCGGTGATCCACACGATCACGCCGGTCAGCACCAGGCCGACCAGCGCGCAGAAGTACAGGTTAAGCGCACCATACGACGAGTCCGCCATCAGCTGCGTGGTGATCGGATAGAACGCGATCGCCGCCAGCACCGCCGACACGATCACGCCCTTGTACAGCGCGCCCATGATGGAGCCGCCCGCCTTTACCTTGACGAACATCGCACCGATGATCGACGCGATGATCGACACGCCGCCGAGCACCAGCGGGTACAGCACCGCGTGCTCGCCCGCCTGCGCGACCATCAGGCTGCCCAGCAGCATGGTCGCGATGATGGTGACCGCATAGGTTTCGAACAGGTCGGCTGCCATGCCGGCGCAGTCGCCGACGTTGTCGCCCACGTTGTCGGCGATGACCGCCGGATTGCGCGGATCATCCTCGGGAATGCCAGCTTCGACCTTGCCCACCAGGTCAGCGCCGACGTCGGCGCCCTTGGTGAAGATGCCGCCGCCCAGGCGCGCGAAGATCGAGATCAACGAAGAGCCGAACGCTAGGCCGACCAGCGCGTGCAGCGCGTCGGCTTCGGTATAGCCCATGTGCAGGTGGAGCACGGCGAAGTAGCCGGCCACGCCCAGCAGACCCAGGCCGACGACCAGCATGCCGGTGATGGCGCCACCCTTGAAGGCCACGTCCATCGCCGCGCTCATCCCTTTGCTGGCGGCTTCGGCGGTGCGCACGTTGGCGCGCACCGAGACGTTCATGCCGATGTAGCCGGCGGCGCCCGACAGCACCGCGCCGATCAGGAAACCGATGGCGCTGGCCCACGAAACGAAGAAGCCGATCAGCACGAGCAGCACGATGCCGGCAATGCCGATGGTGGTGTATTGGCGGTTGAGATAGGCGCTGGCGCCTTCCTGCACGGCCGCCGCGATTTCCTGCATGCGGGCATTGCCCGCGGGCTGTTTCATGATCCAGCGCGCAGCCACCACGCCGTAGATGATCGCCACGCCGGCGCAGATCAGCGCCAGCGTCAAACCGTATTGTTCCAGCATGACCCCTCCCAAGGTTGATGGATGTCGTCCAGCGAAACGCATGAACACGCAACCCAATCCTGATGGAGCCTGTTGAACGATTGAGCGCACTCGACCGCTGCGATGGACTGCAGCACGAAACCCTTGTTCAGACATCCCTGGAGCTGGCCCGAGTATGACCGGATGCGAACCATGCCGCCAGCGGTGACGGGCCGGTTCAGGCATTCCATGCCAGCCTTTCGCCCCCGATCCTGTTTTCGCATCCGTTTCAAGGAGTTGCCATGCGCCAGACCGTCGCACTACCGCTGTTTGCCGCATGCCTGGTGATGGCGTTGCCCGCGTGGGCGGCCGATCCGGCGCCCGAGATCCAACGGCCCGCAGGTGCACCGCAGGCTGTCGGCGCGGTGCACAGCCTGCGCCAGATCCCCGAGGCCTGCGCTCGGCTGGAAGGCGCCTTCACCGGCGACGCGGCGCAGCCTTATCGCTATGCCCCGGTGCGTACCAGCCCGCAGTGTCAGCCGCGCGCACGTTTCGTGGATTTCGACAAGGCAAAGCCATCCGTCGCGGCCGGCTGGAAACTCAACGACGTGATCCGCGTGCCGAACGCGACGTGTCCTTCGCAACAGGCGGTCGTGCGCGTGTGGCGCAAGCCCGGCAGCGCCACGCCGCCCCCGCTGGACGGCCAGGGCCAGTCACGCATCTACCTGCAGGACGCGAAGCAGCAGGCCGCGGGAGCCGCGCAAGCACCATCGCTGACCCTGTTCGCGGCGAAACTCGATATCGAAGGCAAAGCCTGCGAATGAAGGCAGCGACGGCTTCGCTCCGGAAGTCGCCGCCGCCAAGCCTGTTTGCCCGGGCTTACTTCTTCGCGGGTTTGAGTTCTTTCGCCATGCCGTTGAAGGCGGCCTCGTCGGAAGGCGACAGGTTCGGGCGTCCTGCCATGAAACCCATCGTGATCGAGCCGAGCACGTAGTACGTCTCGCCCGCTTCTACTTCGAGCGTCAGCACATCCTTGGCTTCGGAGTGCACGGTGTACTGATGCGTGCCCGGCGTGACGGAGGCGACGAAGTACGTGCCGCTGCTGAGTTTGCCGAGTTCGGTTTCGCCTTCGCGGACCTTGTACTTAACGGCGGCGCCGGCGAATTTCTTCTCGCGGAAGAACACGATCTGGCCCATGCCTTCGGACGGTGTGCCGATCAGGCTGTCGCCCGCTCCCGGTGCAGGCGCGGTCGCTGCCTCGAGTGCTTCCGTGGCGGCAGGCGCAGCGGCCTCCTGGGACTGGGCATGGCCGGTCGCCATCGGCAGCAGCAGGGCGAGGCAGAGCAGCGAACGGTTCAGTGAATGACGCATGGGTTACTCCTGTGTGTCGGGTGGTTTCGGGGTGGATGGGATGTCGGGCGTAGAGAACGTTGGAGCCTCCGCGTCTGGCGCGATGCCGCTCGTGGTGGCTTCCGTGGAAAAGGAGCCGGCCAGCTTGGCTGTCGCGGTCGTCAGCGCGGGTATTTCGATTTCCTTGCCGTGGATGAAGTGCGCGAAGGGTCCGATGCCAAGCGACGCGCCCAGTGCGGCGCCGCTGGTGTCGCGTCCGGCACCTCCCAGCTTGAAGCCGCGCAGCCGGATGGTTTGGTCGCCGATCTGGAGGCGACGCGCCGCGAGGATGAGTTCGCCGGGTTTGCCTCCACCGCGCGAGGGCTCGGCGTGCACGATCTCGCCGGTGCCTTCGATGCCGGCGGGGAGCACGATCGCATCGTCCACGACCACCGGTTCCTTCAGGCGCAGACGGAAGGCGTCGCCGCGGTGGGCGTGCGCGGAACTGATGGGGTCGAGTATCTCGATGACGAGAAGCATGCCATCGGGCAGTACGCAGCACGCAGGCTGCCCAGGCGGGGCTGTTTCACCGCTAACGGGAGCAGGCGGCACCAGCGCGTCCTGCGCGCCGCACGGCAAGGCGCACAGTACCGCGAGCAGGCCCGCGCCCACGCATGTCCATTGTCTTTGCATGTTCCCCCCTGGTGGCAACGCTAGCGCAACAGAAGGGGGGCGCCAAGCGGGGGAAGCGGCCATTCCGTGGCCGGGGCCCGGTGCCGGAGGCGTCCGCTACGAAGCGGCAGGGGTACCCTGGTGATAGGACAGCTGCCAGCCGAGCGCGGTACGTCGCCACACCGACATGCGCAGCGCGGCACTGTGCCGTGTGCCGTCGCCAGCGATTCCGTGCGAGGCGAAGTGCAACAACGCCACACCATCCGCGAGCCGCTCGATGCGGTGATCGTAGGCGACGACGCGGGGCGGAGACGGGTGATCGGCGAGAAAGTCGATGACGGTCTGCCGCGTGTAGCGCGTGCCCGAACGGCCGACCTCATGGAAGTCGGCGTGCAACAGGCGCTCCAGCCGTTCGCGCGTGCAGGTCACGCCGGGATGATGGAGTTCGGATTCGAGGGCCGACAGTTCGGCGAGCAGATCATCCATCGGGCCATGCTAGCGCGAGAGGACGGCGGTCAGGACGTTGCGCGCTGGGTGGAGCTTGCCGCGTCCTTGTGCGCGAGGTATTGCCCGAAACGGTAGCCGGCGCCTGCTACAGCGAGCCCGATGGCGACGGCAAGCAGTCCGAAGAGCACTTTGCGGAACATGGGAGCATCCGGTGGCTTGGCGATGAGCCCACGCTAGCACCGCCGCGCATGCCGCGACGGTGCCTGAAGTCATCCTGCCTTGATGATGGCGCCGCGTTCGGCCAGCAGCGCGCGCAGCACCGACCGGTGGCAGTGTGCTTCGTCCTCGCAGTAGCAGCCGACCGAGAAGTCGCTGCCGTGCGACAGCGCAGCGAGCAGGTCCAGCGTGCGGGCATTGTCGGGCGCGGCCATCTCGGCGCGATACTTCCTGGCGAAGGCAGCCCAGTCCTTGGGTGTCGTCGCCTCCTGCGCTTGCTTCACCAGCTCCGTGCTGGGCGCGAGATTGGGATACCAGACGTCGTACCAGTCCTGCGCCGCGAACTCCGCCTTCGGCACGCCACGTGGCGGCCTGCGCACCGTGCCGATGCGCAGGCCTTCGTCCTTCGCGCGCGGACTGCCGAGCCGGACGATGCGGAGCGTCACGCGCGCGTCAGCCTTCCCAGGCCGGCAGTTTCTTCTTCACCGCCACGTTCTTCAGTGCGACGTACTTGGGCAGGCCGTCGGTGCCATAGGGCGGATAGGCTTCGCCGCGGATCAGCGGCTGCAGGTACTTCCGCGCGGCCGGGGTGATGCCGTAGCCATCCTTGCGGATGAAACCGGGCGGAAATTTCTTCTCGTGGTTGGCCACCTTCGACAGCGGTGCGGCCTCGATCTTCCAGCGGAATGGCGCATCGGAGGTGCGCACGATCACCGGCATCACCGCGTTCTGTCCCTTCAGCGCGAACTGCACGGCCGCCTTGCCGACGGCCTGCGCCTGCTCCCAGTCGGTCTTAGAGGCGATGTGGCGCGCGGAGCGCTGCAGGTAGTCGGGCAGGGTCCAGTGCACTTTCAGGCCCAGCTGGTCCTTCACCCGGCCGGCCAGATACGAGGCCACGCCACCCAGCTGGGTGTGGCCGAACGAGTCCTTGCCGCCGCCGGCATCGGCGACGAAGCGGCCATCGGCATGCTGGATGCCTTCGCTGGCCACCACCACGCACCAGCCCACGCGGTCGACGACCTTCTTCACCTGCGCGAGGAACTGCGTCTCGTCGTAGGCGCGCTCAGGGAACAGGATGATGTGCGGCGCCTCGTCGGGCGTCTGCCCGGCCATGCCCGCCGCCGCGGCCAGCCAGCCGGCGTGCCGGCCCATGGCCTCGTAGACGAAGACCTTGGTGGAGGTTTCCGCCATGGCCGCCACGTCCAGCGCGGCTTCGCGCACGGAGACCGCCGTGTACTTGGCCGCCGAGCCGAAGCCGGGGCAGGTGTCGGTGACGGCCAGGTCGTTGTCGACCGTCTTCGGCACGCCGATGCAGGTCAGCGGGTAGTCGAAGGCCTGCGCCAGTTGCGAGACCTTCCACGCGGTGTCGGCCGAATCGTTGCCGCCGTTGTAGAGGAAGTAACGCACGTCGTGCGCCTTCAGCACCGCCAGCAGGCGCTCGTACTTCGCGCGGTCGGCCTCCAGCGATTTCAGTTTCACGCGGCAGCTGCCGAAGGCGCCGCCCGGGGTGTGGGCCAGGGCGCGGATGGCGGCTGCCGACTCCTTGCTGGTGTCGATCAGGTCTTCGCGAAGCGCGCCGAGGATGCCGTTGCGCGCCGCCAAGACCTTGATTTTCCGGACCCGCGCTTCGGTGATGACCGCCGATGCGGAGGCGTTGATGACGGCGGTGACACCGCCGGACTGCGCATAAAGTAGGGTGCCAGATGCCATGTGGGGTTCGTTCCGGGTTGCCGGGATGCGGTAAGCTTCACACAGATGACGCGGTGCAGCGCGGCGCCCGGCGCCCGGCGCGATCCACCGCCCGCAGTATTCCAGTTTGGGAGTTACAGCATGCGATTGGTTCTACTGGGCCCACCCGGGTCGGGCAAGGGCACTCAGGCAGCGCGCCTGAAGGACTACCTGCAGGTACCGCACATCTCCACCGGCGACCTGCTGCGCGCCGAAGTGGCCGCCGGCAGCCCGCTGGGCCTGCAGGCCAAGGAAATCATGGCGCGCGGCGACTTCGTCAGCGACGACATCCTGCTCGGCATGCTGGAAGACCGCTTCGCCCGCCCCGACACCGCCAACGGTTTCATCCTGGACGGCTATCCGCGCAACCAGGCCCAGGCCGATGCACTGGGCACGTTGCTGGCCCGGCTTGGCCAGCCCATGGACTATGCGGTGCAACTGGAAGTGCCGGCCGACCTGCTGGTCGAGCGCATCGCCGGCCGTGCCGCCGCGGAAGGCCGCGACGATGACACGCCCGAGGTGGTACGCAACCGACTGGACAAGTACACCACCCAGACCGCTCCGGTGATCGATTACTACCGCCAGCACGGCCAGCTGACCGTGGTGGACGGCGTGGGTTCGCTGGACGAGGTGTTCACCCGCATCACCGAGGCGCTGGCGCCGGCCAAGGAAGTGGGCTGACGTCCCTGCGCCTCAGCGCATGACGCCGCGAAGCCCCGCCCAGTGCGGGGCTTCCTCGTTGAGGGCCGTAATGGCGGGCATCGCGGGCTGTGGGGGCCGGCTGTTATGGTCCGGGTCCCGAGGGGTCGCCCGGAGTCGTCGATGAAGCGCATCGCCAGCCTGCTGCTTGCCAGCCTGCTCGCCGTATCCGCCGCCGAAGCCAGGGACTTCCTGCGCACGCAGGGCACGCAGATCGTCGACGAAGCGGGCAAGCCGGTGATCCTGCGCGGCATGGGCTTGGGCGGCTGGATGCTGCAGGAAGGCTACATGCTCGACATCGACGGCGTAGGCACCCAACGCAGCATCCACGCGCGCATCGCCGAGCTGATCGGGCCGGAGAAGGCGGATGCCTTCTATCAGGCCTGGCGCGACAACCACACCACCAAGGCCGACATCGACGCGATGGCGCGCTGGGGTTTCAACTCCGTGCGCCTGCCGATGCACTACGCCCTGTACACGCTGCCGGTGGAGCAGGAGCCGGTCGCCAGCCGGCAGACCTGGGTGGAAGAAGGCTTCCGCCGTACCGACGAACTGCTGGCCTGGGCCAAGGCCAATGATCTGTACCTGATCCTCGACCTGCACGCCGCGCCAGGCGGGCAGGGCAACGACAACAACATCGCCGACCGCGATCCCTCGCAGCCCTCGCTTTGGGACGACCCGCGCCACCAAGACAAGATGGTGGCGCTGTGGAAGAAGCTGGCGCAGCGCTACAGGGACGAGCCGTACATCGCCGCGTACGACATCATCAACGAGCCCAACTGGGGCTTCGCCGACAAGGCCGACAGCAACGGCTGCAAGGAAGACGGCAACGCGCCGTTGAAGGACCTGCTGGTGCGTACGACGCGCGCGATCCGCGAAGTGGACACACGGCACATCATCGTCATCGAGGGCAACTGCTGGGGCAACAACTACCGCGGCGTGCTCGACGACGGTCCGTGGGACGACAATCTGGTGATCAGCTTCCACAAGTACTGGAACGTCACCACGCGCGACAGCATCGCCGACCTGCTGGCGCTGCGCGACAGGCACCGCATGCCGCTGTGGCTGGGCGAGACCGGCGAGAACTCCAACGACTGGTTCGCCCGCACCGTGGCCCTTGTCGAAGGCGAGGGCATTGGCTGGGCGTGGTGGCCGCTGAAGAAGATCCGCTACAACAACCCGCTGCAGGTGGTGCCGAACGACGGTTATCGCCGGGTGCTTGCGTACTGGAAGGGCGAGGGTCCGCGTCCGTCCTCGGAAGAGGCAGAAGCGGCGCTGATGCGCCTCGCCCGCGAGGACGTGCGCTACGAAAACAACGTGCAGCATCCGGACGTGATCGATGCGTTGTTCCGCGCGCCGCATTCGGACCAGTCGGTGCCGTTCAAGGCGCACGCGATCGGTGCGCAGGGCGGCATCATCGCGGCGGTCGATTTCGACATGGGCCGCAACGGCGTGGCCTACCACGATCTCACGCCGGCCAATCACCATATCTCCGACGGTGGCGAGCGCGTGGTGTGGAACCCGGCCATGACCTACCGCAACGACGGTGTCGACCTGGGCAAGGGCGACGACGGTGCACTCCGTGTCGCGGGCATGCGACGCGGCGAGTGGCTCAAGTACACCCTCGATGCCGGTGCCGGCGGCCGTTATCGGCTGGCGCTGGACGGGCGCGGCACGGGGCGTGTCTCGCTGGTGCTCAACGGGGTACCGGTGAAGGCCGCCGAACGCGCCCGCGGATTCCGTGCGCTGCGACTCGCGCCCGGGCGCAACACGCTGGTAGTGAAGGCCGAGAGCGACGGTCTGGATCTGCAGGCCCTGCATTTTTCCCGCTGAACCCTCGTCACGCCCACGCCTTGCAGGACGTGCCGAACCCGGCGCGCTCGGCTAAAGTTCGCGGACTCATCCCGGAACTGCAGTCTTGAAGATCCACATCCTCGGCATCGCCGGCACCTTCATGGGCGGCGTGGCCGCCCTGGCCCGCGAACTCGGCCACACCGTCGAAGGCAGCGACCAGGCCATCTACCCGCCCATGTCGACCCAGCTCGAGCAGCTCGGCATCGCGCTGGCGCAGGGCTACCAGCCGCAGAACATCGCGCCGGACTGCGACGAGATCGTGATCGGCAACGCGCTGTCGCGCGGGAATCCCGCGGTCGAGGCGGTGCTGGACCAGGGCCGGCGCTACATCTCCGGCGCGCAATGGCTGTCCGAACGCGTGCTGCCCGGCCGCGACACGCTGGCCGTCGCCGGCACGCATGGCAAGACCACCACGACGACCATCCTGACCTACCTGCTGGACGCGGCCGGGCGTTCGCCGGGCTTCCTGATCGGCGGCGTGGCCGAGGACTTCGGCGTGTCGGCGCGCATCGGCGGCGGCCGCGAGTTCGTGGTCGAGGCCGACGAGTACGACACCGCCTTCTTCGACAAGCGCAGCAAGTTCGTCCACTACCGCCCGCTGGTCGCCATCCTCAACAACCTGGAATACGACCACGCCGACATCTTCCCGGACGTGGCCGCGATCCAGCGCCAGTTCCACCATCTCGTGCGCACGGTGCCGCGCCGCGGCCGCCTGATCGTCAACGGCGAGGATGCGCGCCTGGCGGAAGTGCTGGCGATGGGCTGCTGGACACCGGTCGAGCGCTTCGGCTTCGACGCCTCGCTGGAGTGGAGCGCGCGCCTGATCCGCGAGGACGGCAGCGCGTTCGCGGTGCGCCACAACGGCGCGGAGATCGGCGAGGTGCACTGGCCGATGCTCGGCCGCCACAACGTGCTCAATGGCCTGGCCGCACTGGCCGCGTGCCATGCGGTGGGCGTCGACATCGCCACCGTGCTGCCGGCGCTGGCGGCGTTCCGCAGCGTGAAGCGGCGGCTGGAAGTGATCGGCCAGCATGACGGCATCACCGTCTACGACGATTTCGCGCACCATCCGACTGCCATCCACACCACCCTGGAAGGTCTGCGTGCGCGTGTCGGCGATGCGCGCATCCTGGTGGCGATGGAGCCGCGCAGCAATTCGATGCGGTCCGGTGCGCATGCCGGGGCGCTCGCGCCGTCGCTCGACATCGCTGATGCGGTCGTCTTCCTGCACCGGCCGGAACTCGCATGGGACGCCGGCAAGATCGTCGCTGCCATCCGTGGCGACGCGCGCACCGTGCCTGACGCCGATACGCTGATCGCGGCGTTGAAGACGCAGGTTCGGTCCGGCGACCACGTGGTGTTCATGTCCAACGGCGGTTTCGACGGTGCGCCGCGACGCTTCCTGGCGTCACTGCAAGGCTGAGGTGGCCGGCATGGCGCACGAGTCGCTGCCGCTGTTTCCGCTGCACAAGGTGCTGCTGCCCGGTGCTGCAATGGATCTGCGCATCTTCGAGCGGCGCTACCTGGATCTGGTCCGTGACTGCGGGCGTTCCGGTGGCGGATTCGGGGTCTGCCTGATCCTGGAGGGCAGCGAAGCGGGGGCGCCTGCGACGCCGGCGGCCTACGGCGTCGAAGCGCGCATCGAGAACTTCGACATGGGCGAGGACGGACTGCTGTCGCTGCGTGTGCGCGGGCACCGGCGCTTCCACGCGGTCCGCACGCGTGTTCGCGACAACGGGCTGGTGATGGCGGATGTGGAATGGCTGTGCGCCGACGAGGACTGGGAGATCCGTCCCGAGCACGCACTGCTCGGCACCTTGCTGCAGACCATGATGGAAAAGGTGGGTACCGATCTGAACGGCTTGCCGCCGCGCATCTTCGAGCACGCCGCCTGGGTGGGATGGCGATTGGCGCAGGTGCTGCCGATCACGCCGGAGCAGCGCGTGTCGATCCTGCAGGAAGACGACGTGCACGCGCGCCTGCAGCGCCTGCTGGAGTGGATCGACTGACACCGGCCCGGTAGGAGGGGCTTCGGCCCCGATCGCGCGTTTCAAGTTCCGGGATGCCCGAGGGGAGGGCATCGGGGCTGGCTTTCAACAGCCGCACGGCGGGTCAGCCCCTCCTGCAGGAACCTTTCCGGTGAGTCAGGGCGAGACCGCTTCGTCATCGGTGCGCAGGCGCAGTACCGGCAGCCCGGAGTCCGGATGCGGTGCGATCACGTGAGCGAGATCCGGCGTGGCCTGTGTCACCGCGTCGAGCGCCGTGCGCGCTTCGCGCAGTGGCCGCCACAGGCGCACCAGATTGAAGGCGCGCTGCTGCTGCAGCACCTGCGCACTGCCGATCCATAGTGGTACGTCGCTGGGCTGCAGCCGCGTGTCCGCCGGCCACAGGCGCAGTACGAACACTTCGCCAGGCTGGTCGCCCTTGCGCAGCATCAGCAGGCTTTCAGCACGCGTGTCGAGCGTGGCGGGGAGCACGGGTTGCTCGTCGTCGGGCAGGTCGCTGTCGAGCAGATTCAGCGCTTCCTCCCATCCGGCCTGCGGCTGTTCGCGCCAACCGGCGGCTGTCAGGCTGGCCTTCAGCGGCGCGAGCGGACCGGCGACCTGCACGTCCAGCGGCCAGCGCTGTTCGTCGTCGAACTCGTTGCGGCGCGCCGGCAATGCCTGCCAGTCGCGCTGCCACCAGTCCTGCAGCGCGACCGTCCGTTCGATCACCGGTGTCTGGAACTGCGCCAGCATGTGCTCCACGTTGCGCGGCGCATGCCACAGTCCGGCCAGCACGAAGCTGCCGTAGAACAGCCACGCGATCGGCTTGATCCAGAACGAGCGCACCATGCGGCGGCGATAGGCGATGCCCAGCACCAGCAGCCAGACCAGGCCGAACAACATGCCGCCGATGATGTCGCTGAGCCAGTGCGCACCCAGGTAGATGCGCGCGAAGCCGATGAGCGCCACCACGATGCCCGACACCAGGTAGGGCCACACGCGCGTGCGGCCCGGCAGTTCGCGTGCGATCAGCACGGCGAAGAAGCCGAAGGTGATCGTCGACATCGTCACCGCGATGGACGGGAAGCCGAACCCGCTGCTGACGCTGGGTGGCTTGGGGATGTCCACCGATGCACCGAGCCATGCCGTCAAGGCGAGGCCGAAGGCGATGGCGGCCAGCCAGTGTGCGGCCGCCATCCAACGCTTGCGCCAGCACAGGTAGCCAAGGACCAGCAGCGATGCCGGGGCCAGCACCTGCTCGTCGCCGAGCGAGGCGATCGCGGCGAGGGGATGGTCCGCCAGCGGGTTGCGCAGCGCACGCATCAGTTCGTACACCCACAGGTCCGCCGCCAGCGGTTCGCCGTGGCCGATCACGATGACGAGGAAGGCGAACCAGACCCATACGATCGCCAGCAACAGGATGGCCAGCAGGGCCAGGGGCACGGATTCGCGCCGCGCAGGCTCGAAGACCGCCGCGGTGTAGCGCCCCAGTACCGGATGCGCGTGCGACCACGCCAGTGCACGCGCCAGCAGGGCATCGGCGTGGGCGGCAAACCAACGATAGGTGTACAGCACCATGGCCCATGCCAGCGCGATCACCAGCACCAGCAGTCCCAGGACCAGCGCCAGTCGGCCGGCCACGGCGGCCACGGCATCGTACGCGTGGCCCAGCACCCAGCCGGGCAGCAGGAATGCGGCCGCCCATGCGATGCACGCCGCCCCGCTGGCCACGGCGTAGCGCCGCAGCGGCATGCGCGAGATGCCGGCGACCGCCGGCACGAACGGCCGGATGGGACCGACGAAGCGCGCGATGAAGAGGCTCTTCCACGCGTTGCGGCGGAACAGCAGTTCGCCGCGGTCGAGCAACTGCGGATACTTGCGGAACGGCCACACCGTGCGCAGCTGCTGACCCCAGCGATGACCGACCCAGTAACTCGTCGCGTCGCCCAGAAGCGCGCCCAGCGTGGCGCAGAGGACGGCGTACGGACCCGAGATTTCGCCCAGGCCGATCAGCACGCCGACCGCGAACAGCAACGGCAGGGCCGGCACGATGGCGCCCATGATGATCACCGCATCGCAGAAGGCGATGGCGAAGATCACCAGCCCCGCGGCCATGGGATGCGCGCTGATCCAGGCCAGCAGGTTGTCGAACCAGGAGGACTCCATCGCCGGATTATAGGCGGCGGCACATGACCGGCGTCTGCGACCTATGGACGATAGAATGACGTCGTGGACTTGCGCTCGCCCTCCGAAATCGCTGCACTCAAGGCCGACAGCTTCGGCCGCATCTCGTTGATGCGGGGCGGCGGCGGGGCATTCGTACGCCGTGACCTTGCACACGTCCCGCTGTGGCTGCGGTTGCCGGCCTGGTGGCTGGCGCGGCGCGAGGCGCTTGCATTGCGCAAGGTCGCCGGCATGGCCGATGTCCCCCAGCTGCTCGACTGGACCGGTCGCCGGCTCGACCGCAGCTACATGGAGGGCGCAGCGATGTACCAGCGGCCGCCGCGTGGCGACCTGGCCTACTTCCGCGCCGCGCGCCGGTTGCTGCAGCAATTGCACCGCCGGGGCATCGCCCACAACGATCTCGCCAAGGAGGCGAACTGGCTGGTGCTGGAAGACGGCCGCCCGGCGATCATCGATTTCCAGCTCGCCACCCGAGGCGATCCGCGCTCGCGCTGGATGCGCCTGCTGGCGCGGCAGGACCTGCGGCATCTGCTCAAGCACAAGCGCATGTACTGCGGCGCCTCGCTGACGCCGGTCGAGAAACGCGTGCTCAAGCGCACGTCGTGGCTGCGCGATCTGTGGTTCCGCACCGGCAAGCCGGTCTATCGTTTCATCACGCGTCGGCTGTTGAAGTGGGAAGACAACGAAGGGCAGGGGCCGAAGCCGTGATGCCCGGAGTTGCAGCTTCCGGACCTGCAGGAGCGCCCCACGGGCGCTCCTGCAATGACGGTTTTTAGAGACCAGGAAACGACATGAACCTCGCAGGCAAAACCCTGTTCATCACCGGCGCCTCGCGCGGCATCGGCCTGGCCATCGCCCTGCGTGCGGCGCGCGATGGCGCCAACGTGGCGATCGCGGCCAAATCATCGGTGCCCAATCCGAAACTGCCCGGCACCATCCACACGGCCGCGCAGGCGGTCAACGACGCCGGGGGGCGCGGACTGGCGCTGAAGTGCGACATCCGCGAAGAGGACGACGTGAAGGCCGCGATGGCGGCCACCGCCGATACCTTTGGCGGCATCGACATCCTGGTCAACAATGCCAGCGCCATCTGGCTGGCCGGTGTGCTGGACACGCCGATGAAGCGCTTCGACCTGATGCAGCAGGTCAATGCGCGTGGCAGCTTCCTGTGCGCGCAGGCCGCGCTTCCCTACCTGAAGCAGGCCGCCAATCCGCACATCCTGACGCTCGCGCCGCCACCCACGCTGGACCCGAAGTGGTGGGCGCCACACACCGGTTACACGTTGGCGAAGATGGGCATGAGCTTCGTGACCCTGGGGTTGGCCGGCGAGTTCGGTCCGCAGGGCATCGCAGTGAATGCCCTGTGGCCGCGCACCATCATCGCCACCGATGCGTTGAACATGATTCCCGGCGTGGAGATCCCGCGCTGCCGCACGCCCCAGATCGTGGCGGACGCCGCGCACGCCGTGCTCGCCCGCGATGCGCGCGGTTTCCACGGCCAGTTCCTGATCGATGAGGATGTGCTGCGCGAAGCGGGCGTCACGGATTTCGCGCCGTATGCCGTTGATCCGTCGCAATCGCCGTTGCCGGATCTGTTCCTGTAGTAGCAGGCAGGTGCGGCCCCGCGTGCCGCGCAACCTGCCTTCGATGCCAGTCATGAAGAGGAGCCACGACGATGTCGCCATCTGAAACCGCGGGACGCCAGGCGCTGGCGTTCATCCGCATGGCCCTGGCCACGCTGCTTTTCGTCCATGGCATCGCGCGCGTGCTGGCCGATGGCGTGACTCCCTTCGGTGTATTCCTGGAGTCGCGCGGATTTCCGTTCGGACTGGGGATCGCATGGTTCGTGACGGTGTTCGAACTGGTCGCGGCACCGGTGTTCGCGGTGGGCCGATGGATCACGCCGATCGCGCTGGTGTTCAGCGCCATCTATGCCTGCGGCATCTGGCTGGTGCACGCGCCGGCGGGCTGGTTCGTGGTGGGGCTTGGCCGCAATGGCGCCGAGTACAGCGTGCTGATCATCGCCTGCCTGCTGGCCCATGCGTGGGCGCACTGTCCCCGTTCTTCCGTTCCTGCATGAGGCTGTCATGAAATACCTGCACGCGATGATCCGCGTCCACGATCTCGAGGCCACCGGCCGCTTCCTCACCGAAGGCCTGGGCCTGGTGGAAACCCGGCGCATGGAGAGCCCGCAGGGGCGTTTCACCCTGGTCTATTTCGGCGCGCCGGCCAATCCGGAGGCGGAGATCGAACTGACCTACAACTGGCCGCCGGAAGACGGATCGCCCGCCGAGGACTATGGCAGCGCGCGCAACTTCGGCCATCTCGCATTCGAGGTCGATGACATCCATGCGACCTGCGCGCACTTGCAGTCGCTGGGCGTCACCATCAACCGCCCGCCGCGCGATGGCCGCATGGCATTCGTCCGGACGCCGGACCTGATCTCGATCGAATTGTTGCAGAAGGGTGCCGCGCTGCCGCCGCAGGAGCCTTGGCTTTCGATGCCGAATACGGGAAGCTGGTGACGCATCCGCAAGAAGGAGCCCGACAGATGAACCTTGCCCTGGTCGTGATCGATGTGCAGCGTGGCCTGTTCGAGCCGGAGCCGTCGCCGGTCGATGCCGATGGCGTGATCGAGCGCATCAATGCGCTGTCGGCGAAAGCCCGCGATGCCGGCATGCCCGTGGTTTTCGTGCAGCATGAACGCACGGGTGACCTGGAGCCCCAATCCACGGGCTGGGCGCTGCATCCCGCGTTGTCGGTGGCCGAGGGTGACCATCGCATCCGCAAGAGCACGCCGGACTCGTTCCTGCGCACCGGACTGGACGAGGTGCTGTCGTTCTGCGGGGTGGAAGGCGTGGTGCTGTGCGGCTACGCGACGGAGTTCTGCGTGGACACCACCACGCGCAGTGCGGCGGCGCACGGGTACCACGTGGTGCTGGCCGCCGACGCGCACACCACCCACGACAAGGCGCACGCGACGGCCGACCAGATCCGCACGCACCACAATGCCACGCTGCCGGCGATCCGCAGCTTCGGCGTTGGCATCCGTGCATTGCCGGCGGCGGAGATCGCGTTCGCGGGCTGAGCCGCGACCGCCATCGTCAGTTCATCGGCTCCGGCAGCCGGCAGCCGCAGCCCCGGCAATGCAGGGCGCCCGCATCGTGGCCTTCCAGTCCGCACTCCGGGCAACCGCGGCGGTCCAGCGGCCCCCGGTCATGCGAGGCGTCGCGCAGGCTGGTGGCCAGTTCCGCCGTGTAGATGCCGGTGGGCACGGCGATGATGCTGTAGCCGATCAGGATGAGCACCGAGGTGATGGCACGGCCCAGCGGGGTCTGCGGCGCGATGTCCCCGAAGCCCACGGTCGCCATGGTGACGATGGCCCAGTACATGCTGGTGGGAATGCTGGCGAAGCCGTGCTCGGGACCTTCGACGACGTACATCAGCGCACCGAAGATGACGACCAGCGTCATGACGCTGCTGAAGAACAGCAGGATCTTGCGACGGCTGCGCCACAGGGCACCCAGCAGGATGCCGCTCTCTTCCACGTAGCGGGTCAGCTTGAGGATGCGGAACAGCCGCAGGATGCGCAGGATGCGCACCACGAGCAGGCTCTGGCTGCCGGGCACCAGCAGTGAAAGATAGGTCGGCAGGATCGACAGCAGGTCGATCATCCCCCAGATGCTCAGCGCGTAGCGCAGTGGCCGCCGCACGGTGGCCAGGCGCAGCAGGTACTCCAGCGTGAACAGTACGGTGAAACCCCATTCCAGCGCGTACAGCGTGCGGGCGTGGCGCGCATGGAAGGCCGCCACGCTGTCCAGCATGATCACGCCCACGCTGGCGAGGATGGCGACCACCAGCACCAGATCGAAGTTGCGCGCGGGTGGGGTGTCGTGCCGATAAATGATGTCGAACCAGCGCCGCCGCCAGCCGTGTTCCGCCGCCGGGTTGAGTTGAGGATCGGAGAACAGGCGCATCGTGGATCCCGTAGCCCCTCGCCACGGCCGGCAGCGCGAGGGGCGTGAGCGTCGTTGCCGCGGTGCGGGCTGTCCTGCCGCCGCACATGCGCCACAATAACCGACTGTACCGTCGTTCCGGATCACGCCCATGAGCAGCACGCCCACCGCCGACCTGCTGGCCAATGGCCAGCGTTACTACGTCCCGGTCTATCGCCCGCGCGAACTCGTGCTGGAGCGCGGCCAGGGCGCGCGCGTCTGGGACAGCGAGGGGCGCGAATTCATCGACCTGTCCGCCGGCATCGCCGTCTGCGGGCTGGGCCACAACGATCCCGACCTGGTCGCGGCCCTGACCGAGCAGGCGGGCAGGCTGTGGCATACCAGTAATGTCTTCTACAGCGAGCCACCGCTGCGCCTGGCCGAGGAACTGGTCACCGCGTCGCGTTTCGCCGAGCGCGTGTTCCTGTGCAACTCCGGCGCGGAAGCCAATGAAGCGGCGATCAAGCTGGTGCGCAAGTGGGCCGCCTCGCAGGGCCGCGCGCCGGACCAGCGTGTGATCGTGACGTTCCGTGGCAGCTTCCATGGCCGCACGCTGGCTGCCGTGACGGCGACGGCGCAACCGAAATACCAGGAGGGCTACGAGCCACTGCCCGCTGGTTTCCGCTACGTCGATTTCAACGACCTGACCCAACTGGAAATCGCCATGTCCTGCGGCGACGTAGCTGCCGTGATGCTGGAGCCGGTACAGGGTGAGGGTGGCGTGATGCCGGCCGCGCCCGGCTTCCTGGCTGGCGTGCGCGCGCTGTGCGATCACCATGGTGCGCTGCTCGTGCTGGACGAAATCCAGGCGGGCATGGGGCGCACGGGCACGCTGTTCGCACACTGGCAGGACGGCGTGGTGCCGGACATCGTGACGCTGGCCAAGGCGCTGGGCGGAGGCTTCCCGATCGGCGCGATGCTGGCCGGCCCCAAGGTGGCCGAGGTGATGCAGTTCGGTGCGCACGGCACCACCTTCGGCGGCAATCCGCTGGCGGCCGCGGTGGCGCGCGTGGCGCTGCGCAAGCTGGCTTCGCCGCAGATCGCCAACAATGTCGCCCGTCAGGCGGCCGCGTTGCGCAAGGGACTGGACGCGATGAATGCGGAACTCGGCCTGTTCTCGCAGGTGCGCGGTCGTGGCCTGATGCTGGGCGCGGTGCTCAATGCGAAGTACGCGGGGCGCGCCGGTGAGGTGCTCGACCTGGCCGCCGCGCAGGGCCTGCTGATGCTGCAGGCCGGCCCCGACGTGCTGCGTTTCGTGCCTTCGCTCAACATCACCGATGCGGAAGTGGCCGATGGCCTGCAGCGCCTGCATGCCGCGCTGCGCGCGTTCGCGGGCCGAAGAGTGGCGTGATCAGCCCGCAGGCAGTATGAGCCGCGCGATCGTCTGGCCCGCTCTGCTATCGATCCGCAGCACGATGCCGTGGCGCTCGCAGAGCCGCTGCACGATCGACAGTCCAAGGCCGAAGCCGCTGCTGTCGTGGCCTTTCACGAACGGTTCGAAGTCGACATCGCGCACGTCGCCACCGGGATTGGCGATGCGCAACGCGCTGTCTTGCATGTCGATGACGATGTGACCGGCGCGGGTGTGCGCGAAGGCGTTGCCGACGAGATTCGACAGCAGGATGTTCAGCACGGTCGCCGGCAGTGTCGTGAAGACGTGGGTTGCGACATCGACCTGCACCTCGACCGGCTTGTGCTCCAGCAGCGGAGACTGCTCGACGATGACGCGTTCCAGCAGCGGCAGCACCGGCGTCCTGATCTCCGATTCGGGCGATGCCTGCTCCCGCGCCAGCGAAAGCAGCAGCGCGACGGTCTGTTCGAGCTGGCGCGATGATTGCGCGATGTGGTCCAGATGGCGTCGTGCCGCGTCGGACAAACCGGCTTCCAGGTCCAACCGTTCAGTCGCGGTCCGGATCACCGTCAACGGCGTGCGCAATTCGTGGCTGGCGTCACGGGTGAACTCCCGTTCGCGCTCGACGAAGTCCCGGACGCGCGCGATCAGGTCGTCCAGCCGGCGGGCGACCACGCCCACTTCATCGTCCGGGAAACCGGCGGCGAAACCGGGCGGCAGCCGTTCCGGTGTCGCATCGCCCACGGCATCCGCCAGTCGCGATAGCGGTGCAGTGATGCGCCCCGCCAGCCAGCCGCCCAGCAGCAGGGCGAGCGCCACCATGGCGACCCCGGACCACACCAGCAATCGCACGATCTGCGCACGCATCGGCCGCACGACAAGCAGGGAGCTGACTTCGGCGACCAGCCACGCGGCGGGTTCGCCCGCATCGCGTGATGGCAGCGTGCGCAGGTGGTAGTGGCGGCCCTCCGCGCCGGCGAATTCGCGTCGTCGCGGCTCCTCGCGCAATACGTCGGCGATGCCGTCGGGCAGGGCCGACGCCGTTGTCGCGATCGACATGAAGCCGTCGCGTGGCGTGGTCCAGTCCCCATGTTCCTCGTGGTGTGCCTGCTGCGCGGCAGCCTCGCGGTCCAGCATCGTCTCGAAGAGCTGGTCTTCCACCGCATACACGAACAGCACGACGTACAGCGCGAACACGGCAGCGACCAGCGCGGTGAAGCCGGCGAATGCCAGCATCAGGCGGTTGCGCAGGCGTCGGCGCGGCGGGCTGTAAGGCATCATGCGTCGGCCTCCAGCCGGAAACCGACACCATGCACGGTCTTCAGCATCGGCGTGGCGAACGGTTTGTCCAGCGCCTGCCGCAGCAGGTAAAGATGCGTGCGGAGGGGATCGGACTCGGGCGGAGCGTCATCCCACAGTCGCTGGACCAGGTCGCTGCGCGTCAGCGTGCGCGGCCAAGCCTCGGCCAGCGCCAGCAGGATCTGGTAGCTGGTGGCGTGGAGGTCCAACTCGCGGCCCTCGCGGCGCGCATGGCCGTGGCGGCGGTCGACCTCCAGTGTGCCGATCCGCAGCACGTGTGTCTTCCCGGTGCGATGGCGTTGCGACAGGGCGATGCAGCGCGCCAGCAGTTCCGCGCCTGCGAACGGCTTCACAAGGTAGTCGTCGGCGCCGGCGCGGAAGCCGTGCAGCTTGTCCTCCAGCGCATCGCGCGCGGTCAGCATCAGCACGGGGACATGCCGGTCGGCCTCCGCCCGCAGGCGCTCGCAGAGACGGACGCCATCAAGCCCGGGCAGACCCAGGTCCAGTACCAGCACGTCCGGCGGCGAAGCCAGCGCCATCTGCAGTCCGCTCAGTCCGTCGCCGGCGAATTCGGCATGGATGCCTTCCGCCGTGAACAGGCCATCGAGTTGCGCGCGCAGCAACGGGTTGTCCTCGATCACCAGGATGCGGAGCGCGGTGGCCTTCATCGGTTCAACCGTCGATGCGTTGCAGGAGGGCCCTAGCTTCTTCCATGTCGGGCTTGCCTTCCAGCACACGCTGCACCAGTGCCCTGGCTTGCGCATGTTCGCCCAGCCGCAGGTGCGCTTCGGCGGCACCGAGTTTCAGCTCCGGTTGCGCCATGTACGGCATCGCCAGCTGCATCAGCTGCAGCGCGTGGCGGATGTCGTCATCGCGGGAGGCGGCCTGCGCCTGGTAGTAGCCGAGCAGGCCGAGCAGGTCGACGTGGTAGCGCGCGGTCTCGGCGGCCAGGGCGGCCGCAGCGCTCTTGGTGTCGCCTTCGCGTGCCTGTGCTGCAAGTGCCATCGTCAGTTCGTCGCGCCACGCCGTGCGCGCGACCGGCGTACGGCCCGTGGCGCGTACGATGGCCTCGGCGACACCTGGGGTTGAGTAGGGGTTCTGCCCCGTGACGAGACGGCCATCGACGACGACCTTCGGCATCATCAGCGGCGCCTCTTCCCAGCGTGCGCCGCGCTCGCGCAGCCTGTCTTCCAGCAACCAGGGAAACTCCTTCGCCCAGCGCTTGCCGAACAGGGCTTCCTCCTCGTTGGTGAAGCCGGTCAGGGTCTTGCCGTCCACGAGCGACGCGCCATTGCGCAGGCGGACGTCGACGAGCGCGGCCGGTCCGTGGCAGACCGCGCCGATCACGGCGCCGTGTTCGTACGCATCTGCCAGCAGCGATGCCAGCGCAGCATCGCGCGGCAGGTCGAACATCGCGCCCTTGCCGCCGACCACGTAGATGGCGGCGTAATCACTCGCCTTCACGTCCCGGGTTTTCCGTGTGTCGGCGAGCACGCGTGTGGCATCCGCATCGGCGAGCAGGGCCGCATTGAACGACTCCTGCGGGTTGTACTTGTCGGCTTCCACGGCACCCCCTTGCGGACTGGCGACCTCGATGGCGAAGCCGTTCGCCTTGAAGATCAGCCACGCCTGCGACAGCTCGTCGAACTCGTAGCCCGGGCGGGTCTTGCCCTGGTCACGGCCTTCGCCGCTGACGACGATCAGGATCCTGCCTGCATCCGTCGCGTGCAGCGGTGCGGCGAGGGTGGCCAGCAGGAGTGCGCAGGCCAAGTGGAACGTAAGGGGAATGAAGCGCATGAGGACGATTCTCCGGTGGGTGGGCACCAGTGTCCTGTCGCCGGATCAATCAAGGTTCAAACCAGGCCGGTCACCAGCCGGTCTGGGGGCCGAAGGCGTAGCGTTTCAGCGCCTTGCCGAGCGTGCGCCCGTCGGTCACGGTCTCCGCGTGCAGGCCGGCTTCGCGCGCGCCCTGCACGTTGGTGAACTTGTCGTCGACGAACAGTGTGCTGGTGGCGTCCCAGCCGAGCAGCTCCAGCGCATGCGTGAAGGTGGCAGGTGCCGGCTTGCGGCGCTGCAGGCCACCACTGGTCAGTACGCGGCCCTCGATCCGCGCCGCCAGCGGCGCGACGATACGCGGGATGGCCTGCGTCATCATCGCGCCGTTGTTGGTCAGCACGCCCATCGCCACGTCCGCGTGCAGCGCAGTGACACGGGTCAGCACGTCGTCCATGGCCGTGCTGCCGGCCAGCCGCGACGCGATCCATGCGTCCTCGTCAACGGCAGCGCCGATCCCTTCGCCGAGCCGCTGCAGGTAAGTGTCCGTGTCGACACTGCCGCTGTCGTACTCGGTTTCCAGCCCCGATACGAACAGCACCTCGCGCACGCGCTCGTGTTCGCAGCCGGCATGCGCGGCGAGGTGAGCGATCCGGACTTCGTGGCGGTAGTGCGCCAGGACGCCGTCGAAATCGAACAGCACCTGATGGATGCGCGGCTTCATCCAGCCGCGACTACCTTGAAGGCCTCGCGCGCGGCGACGAGCGTCGCCTCGATCACCTCGGGCGTGTGCGCGCTGGACATGAAGCCGGCCTCGAACGCCGACGGCGCCAGGTACACGCCGCGCTCCAGCATGGCGTGGAAGAAGCGGTTGAACGCCGCGGTGTCGCAGGCCACGGCCTGTGCGTAGGTATCCACCTGCTGATCCGTGAAGAACAGGCCGAACATCGCGCCGACGCGGGTCGTCGTGAGCGGCACGCCGGCAGCACGCGCGGCGGCTTCCATCCCTTCGCACAGCGCTACCGTCGCGGCAGCAAGCCCGTCGTGGAAACCCGGGGCCTGGATCAGCTCCAGCATCGCCAGACCCGCGGCCATCGCTACCGGATTGCCGCTCAGCGTGCCGGCCTGGTAGATCGGGCCGGCCGGCGCGATCTGCTGCATCAGGTCGCGCCGGCCACCGTAGGCCCCCACCGGCATGCCGCCGCCGATGATCTTGCCGAACGTGGTGAGGTCGGGCGTGATGCCGTAATGCGCCTGCGCGCCGCCGAGGGCCACGCGGAAGCCGGTCATCACTTCGTCGAAGATCAGCAGCGCGCCGTGCTGCGTGCACAACGCGCGCAGGTGCTGCAGGTAGCCTTCGCGCGGCGGCAGGCAGTTGGCGTTGCCGACCACGGGTTCGATGATCAGGCAGGCGATCTCGCCGCCGTACTGCTCGAACATGGCGGTGGCGCCTTCGAAATCGTTGTAGCTCAGCGTCAGCGTAAGCTCGCTCAGTCCCGCCGGCACGCCCGGCGAGGTCGGCACGCCCAGCGTCAGCATGCCGCTGCCGGCTTTCACCAGGAACGAGTCGCCGTGGCCGTGGTAGCAGCCTTCGAACTTGACGATGCGGTTGCGCCCGGTGGCGCCGCGCGCCAGCCGGATCGCCGACAGCGTGGCCTCGGTGCCGGAGTTGACCATGCGCACCATCTCGCACGACGGCACCAGGCGGGTGATGGTCTCCGCCATCGTCACTTCGGCCGGGCAGGGCGCGCCGTACGACAGGCCGTTCTGGATGGCCGCCTGCACCGCCTCGCGAACGGCCGGATGGTTGTGGCCGACGATCATCGGGCCCCAGGAGCCGACGTAGTCGATGTAGCGGTTGCCATCCACGTCATGCAACCAGGCGCCGTCCGCACGCTGCACGAAGAACGGTTCACCGCCCACGGACTTGAACGCGCGCACTGGCGAATTGACGCCACCGGGAAGAAGTTCCTGGGCGCGGGCGAACAGGGCGTGGGAGGTGTCGTGGTTCATGGAATGGTCCGGAAGAGAGGAAGTCGTCTGTGGGAGCGACGTCAGTCGCGATGGAATGGCCATGACGCCTCATCGCGACTGACGTCGCTCCCACAGGAGCATCAGGCGCCGCCAAAACCCTTCCGGTAAGCCCGCGCGGCGGCAACGGGATCGGCGGCCTCGAACACGCCGCCGATGACGGCGACCAGATCCGCACCGGCCGCCACCAGCGGCCCCATATTGTCCGGGGTAATGCCGCCTATCGCCACCCGCGGGACGCCCAGCGCTGCGGCGCCGGCCAGCAAGGCCGGCGTGGCGCGTCGCGTTGTCACTTTGCTGGCGGTGGGAAAGAAGGCCCCGAACGCGACGTAGCTGGCGCCCGCGGCCACCGCGCGCTTGGCCAGCGCGGCATCGTCGTAGCACGAGGCGCCGACGATGGCGTGCACGCCCAGGCGGCTGCGTGCGGCGGCGAGATCGCCGTCGTCTTCCCCCAGATGGACGCCGGCGGCGCCAACGGCCTCCGCCAGCGCGACGTCATCGTTGATGATCAGCGGCACGTTCGCCTGCGTGCAAAGCGCTTGCAGGGCCACGGCGTGCATGTGGCGAAGGCCGGCATCGGCGCCCTTCTGCCGGTATTGCAGCCACGTGGCATAGGGAAGTACCGCAGCCACGCGCGCCAGCAGGCGCGCAGTGTCGGGTTCTTCCGGCGTGATCAGGTACAGCCCGCGGGCAGTGCGGACGGGCGGCGGCGGGGCTGTCATGGGTGAACTTCCGGTGCACGGGCGGCAGTGGGACAATGGCCGCTCCTTCCAGTGTGCATTATCCGATGACCGACGCCACCGCCACCATCTTCCGCACTTGGATGTGCGTGGTCTGCGGCTTCATCTATGCCGAGGCCGACGGCCTGCCGGAAGAAGGCATCGCCCCGGGCACGCGCTGGGAAGACATCCCGGACGACTGGACCTGTCCCGACTGCGGCGTGGGCAAGGACGATTTCGAGATGGTGGAATTGGACTGACGTGCTGCCTGCACCCCTTGTAGGAGCGACGTGAGTCGCGACCGGAGGCGTCGGATGTCCGTAATGCGACCCCGGCAGGGGATGGTTGTTTACGGCGAAACAGCGTGAGGCAACGCGCGCGAAGCCGAGACGATGGAGTTCAAATTGTGCGGTCGCGACTCACGTCGCTCCTACAGGGGACGCAGGAAGTGGCCTGCTCCTGACGCTCAATGCATCCGCGACGAACGCACCGCGTTTAGCTCCACCAGCTGCTCGCGGATCGCGGACGTGTCGTTCGCCTCCGGCGCCAGCTGCAGGTAGCGCGTCAGGTCGCGCTGGGCGCCATGGCGGTGGTCCATCTTGAGGTACGCCAGGCCGCGGTCGCGCAGGGCATCGGGCTGGTCGGGCGTCAGTTTGAGCACGCGATCGACGCTGCGCGCGGCGCGGTCCCACTCCTCGCGCTCGGCGTACACGCCGTGCAGGTTGCGCAGCGTGCGCACCAGGATCGCGCGCGGTGAGGCAGGGTTGAGGATGTGCAGCAGCGCCGCATCATCGGGGACATCGCCGCCGAGGTGCGGCTTGGCGCGTTCGCGCAGTTCGTCCACGCCCAGCGGGCGGCCACCGTTGAAGGGGTCCATCACCAGCAGGCCGTCGTCCACCGGCAGGCGCACCAGGAAATGGCCGGGGAAGGACACGCCGTCCAGCGGCACGCCCAGCCGGTGGGCCACTTCGATCTGCACCATCGCCAGCGATACCGGGTTGCCCAGCCGGCGCTCGAAGACCTGGTTGAGGTAGCTGTTGCGCGGGTCGTAGTACTCGTCGTGGTTGCCGGTATAGCCCAGTTCGTCGAACAGGTGCCGGTTGATGGCGGCCATCTTCAGCGGCCACGGTTCGATGGTGTCGATCTCGTGGCGCAGGTGCTCGGCGTGGCTCTGGACAAGCGTGTCGTACAGATCGGCATCCAGGTCGGGGTACTCGTCGCGCGCGATCAGCAGCGCGGTTTCCAGCAGCGGCACGGTTTCATCCGCCTGGCTGGCCAACGCATTCCATTCCGGCAATGTCAGTCGATCCCCCATGGGCACAGATTGGGGCCGTTCGCGCCGACAATCAAGCCTCAGCGGACGGGTGGAATGCCATCGCCGAGGCCCAGTTCCGCGCCGTCCTGGAGCTTCAGCCGCTCCGCTTCGCCTGCATTGAGTTCAAGCACGTAACGGGCCGGCCGGGCGCTGGGGTAGGACGGGCAGGCATTGCCGCCGGAACAGGGCGGCACGTTGCGCTGCTGCGACACCAGCTTGCGGCCGTTGTCGAAGTAGAGGATATCCAGTGCGATGCGGGTGTTCTTCATCCAGTACGCCTGCGGCTCTTCGGCGTCGTGGATGAAGAGCATGCCGGTGCCGGTGGCCAGTTCGTCGCGGAACATCAACCCGCGCGCACGCTCGGCATCGTCATCGGCGATCTCCACCGTGAAGCGCTCGCCGCCCACTTCGACCCATGGCCCGCCGTTGGCGCAGCCGCTGAGGAAAAGGGCAAAAGCGAGCACGGTCAGCTGGGGAAGGCGCATGTCGAAGTCCGCTGTTCGAGGAGGGCCGTAGTGTAGCGCCGTGCCCGGAGCCTGTCGGTCTGCGGTGATGCGCGCGCGCCGCAGCGGGTTCAGTCCGTGCGCAGCTTCGCGGCGATCTTCTCCGCCGCGAGCCGGTTGTCGCGATAGTAGGCGGCGTTCTCCGCCAGCGCGTGCCAGCGCTGCTGGTCTTCCACGTGATGGCGCAGCTGGCGGACGACGCTGGGCATCAGCTGGCGATGGCTTGCGCTGTCCGCACGCTGCGCGACCTGCAGCAGGTCGAGCAGCAGCAGGATGCCGTCATGGTTGCGTTCGGCCTGCCTGCGTGCCGCAAGGAACAGCCTGTCGAGCCCCGCCGGCGGCAGCCTGGCGAGGCCCGGGTCTGCCAGGCTGTGTCCAGGATCGGCCTGCAGCACGTGCAATGCGTCATCCAGCGGAATGTGGGACGGCGCGGACATCGCCATATCACACGTATCAGTGGCGGGCGCTTCGGGCCCATTGGCGTCCATCAGTGGCATCGACATCTCCTTGTGTCTGTGGGAGTGCTCGCGATGGCCCGGCTTTCCGTTGGCAGGAACGTCGCCACGCGATCGGGATCGACTTTATGAACTCGATAAGTTCACGTCAATTAACTTAACTGGTTAATAAGTGTGATTCGCCGCCGCTAACGTTCCCCGCATGGGCAACGAGCGGGAAAAATTCTCACAGCGACTGGCGCATGCCATGCAGCAGGCCGGCTATGAGCCACGCCCAACGGTTTTGTTCCATCTGTTCAACACCCGCTATCGCGGCCGCTCTGTCACTTTCCAGACCACATCGCGCTGGCTCGGTGGCCGCGCGATTCCCGCGCAGGACAAGCTGCAGGTGCTGGCGGACCTGCTGGGAGCGGATCCGCATACTCTGCGCTTCGGCACGAGCCCTCGTTCACGCGTGGCCGAAACGCGGGCCACGTGGCCTGTGGGTGCCGGCAGCCGCGAACGCCAGGTGATCGATGCCTTCCTGCGGTTGCCTCCCAAGAAGCGCGAACTCGTGGGCGAACTGGTGAAGGCGCTGGCGGACGAGGCGTAGAAGCGCTCGGCCGCCCCGTGTCCGTCGCCTAGCGCAGCACGACCGGCGGTTCGCCGCCGACGATGACGATATCCGCAGGACGGCGGGCGAACAGGCCCACGCTGACCACCCCGGGGATCTGGTTGATCTCGCGCTCCATCGCCACCGGGTCGGTGATCGACAGGTTGTGGATGTCCAGCACCACGTTGCCGTTGTCGGTGGTCACGCCGTCGCGCCACACCGGCTGGCCGCCGGTCAGGGCGAGGATCTCGCGCGCCACCAGGCTGCGCGCCATCGGAATCACCTCCACCGGCAGCGGGAACCTGCCCAGCACCGGCACCTGCTTGCTGGGGTCGACGATGCAGACGAACTGCTTGCTGGCCTCGGCGATGATCTTCTCGCGCGTCAGCGCCGCGCCGCCACCCTTGATCAGGCGCTTGTGCGGATCGCATTCATCGGCGCCGTCCACGTACAGCGACAGCGTGCCGGTGTGGTTGAGGTCGAGCACTTCGATGCCGTGCTGCCTCAGCCGCGCGGTGCTCTGCTCGGAGCTGGACACCGCGCCCTTGATGCGGTCCTTGATGCCGCCTAGTGCGTCGATGAAGAAAGCGACGGTGGAACCGGTGCCCACGCCGACGATCATGCCGTCCTCGACGAATTCGATGGCCTTCTCGCCGGCCAGGCGCTTTGCTTCGCTCATGGGTTCAACACTCGTGTAAAGGAGGAGGGGCGTTGTAGGAGCGACGTCAGTCGCGACCGGGAAGCTGGAGCATCGGGGAAACCCGGTGCGACAGGGAGGAGAAGTTCACCGTGCTGCGGCTTTCCGGTCTTCCAAGGCACACGGTCGCGACTGACGTCGCTCCTACAGGGACTGCGGTTATTCCAGCGCCAGCAGGTATTTCCACTGTGCGGCCGTCACCGGCGATACGGAAAGGCGGCTGCCGCGCTGGGTCAGCGCGAAGCCTTCCCCCAGCGCATCGGCATGCTGCTTGACCTCGTCCAGCGTGATGGTGCGCGTAAGCTTGCGTTCGAACGTCACGTCCACCAGCGACCAGCGCGGATCTTCGCGCGTGCTTTTGGGGTCGTGGTAGTCGGACTTCGGATCGAATTGCGTTTCGTCCGGATACGCGGTGCTGGACACGGTGGCGGTGCCGACGATGCCCGGCTCCTTGCAGTTGGAGTGGTAGAACAGCACGCCATCGCCTACCTGCATGCTGCGCATGAAGTTGCGCGCCTGGTAGTTGCGCACGCCGTTCCACGGCTCGGTGCCGACCTTTTTCAGGTCATCGATGGAGAAAGCATCCGGTTCCGACTTCATCAGCCAGTAGCGCTTGCGGGCGGTCATGGTGGGGCGTCCGGCAAAGAGGAGGAAGGAAGCAGCGTGTCGCGCTCGGTGCAGATGGCATCCAGCGGTACGTCCCAGGCCTGCGCACCGACCGTGTCGATGCGCTGCGCCTCGAAGCCGACCCCGACCAGCCACGGCGGCGCGGGGCGTTGCAGGCGTGGCGCCAGCGTGCGGTCGTACCAGCCACCCCCCATGCCGAGACGGTGGCCCGCGGCGTCGAACCCAACCAGCGGCACGACGATCAAGGCCATCTCGGTGGCGGTCAGGCCGGTGCGTGGATCGACATCCGGTTCGGGAATGCCGTAGCGGTTGGTCACCAGCTCATCGCCGGGTCGCCAAGGGGCGAAGCGCAGCGTCTCGTCATCGGCCAATACGGGCAGGCAATAGACCAGGCCGGGCGGCAGGCGCAGCTGCCAGCTGTGCAGGCCGATTTCGCCGTCCATCGCCCAATAGCCGGCGACATAACCGGTGGCAGGGAAAAAGGGCAGGGCGAACAGGCGCGTGGCGAGTGCATCGGCGCCGGCAATGCGCTCGGCGGCGGGCAGGGCGCGGCGGCGCACGCGAAGCTCACGGCGCAGCGCATTGCGCTCGGCGGCCATGGCGAAAGACGGGGAGTCGGGCATGCGCGAATTTTACGGCATGCGCACCGGCGTTGCCGGTGGATCCGCGGGAGCGGCGTCAGTCACGGCCCTGGGCGTCGGATCCCTAGTGCAATCGGCTTCGTTTCGAAGTCATCCCGCTCAAGGGCGGGTGCAACAGGACCGGCCGGGTCGCGGCTGATGCCGCTGCCGCGGGAAAAATACGTCCTCCGCCATGCACGATGTTCGCGAAACGACCTTGAACCCGGGGTTCAAGTGGGAAGGTTGGGCAACCATCGGGCTTTCCGCTGCGAGGCAGACCTGCACTCCCGGTAACCGTCACCATCCCGTGGTCGTAATTAAGGGACAAGGCGAATGTTTGCGCTCACTGTCGAGTACAGCAGAGGACGCTTGGCCAGTATAGCGATTGAAGACTTTTTGCCTAGCCCGTTCGTCGGCCGATTCAGTGCGCGGTCGGCGACATGCACACGCTGTTACGGCGTACCCAGCACGCCGTCGAGCTTGCGGTGCAGGTCCTGCAGCGTGCGTTCGACATCGCGGTTGCGTGCGTGCTGTTCATCGCGCAACTGTTGCAATTCGTGTGCCAGGTTCAGCGCGGCCAGCACGGCGATGCGGTCGACCGCGGCCATGCGGTTGCTGCCGCGCACTTCGCGCATGCGGCTGTCGAGCAGCTTGGCGGCGGCCATCAGGCTGGAGCGTTCGTCAGGCGCGACGCCGACGGTGTACTCGCGGTCCAGGAGGTGGACGCTGACCGGTTCGTTGGCGCTCACGTGTGCTGCTCCAGGGATTTCAGGCGGCTGATCATCGCTTCCACCCGTGAACGCGCCTGTTCGTTCTTGGCCAGCAGCTGCGAGCGTTCGCCGACGAGCTGTTCCTGCTGCTGGCGCAGGCTGCGGTTCTCGTCCGCCAGGCGATGGCAGCGGTCCGCCAGGTCCTGGATGCGCGTGCTGAGTGCGCGAAGCTGGTCGAGCAGGTCGGCGTTGTCCATGGCGGGCACATTAGGCATGCGCTTGGCGGGCGGTCAAGGGCGACCGGGGTTGTGGGAGCGAGGTCAGTCTCGACACCCGACCCCTGATCGCCACTGGCGCCGCCCCCAAAAGGGAACTCAGGAGGCGACGCGCATGCCCGAGCCGGGGTAGTAGTCGCGGATGAAGCGCAGGCACTGGTCCGGGCTCAGCGCCTGCGAGACCCAGTGGCCCTGGACTTCGTCGCAGCCGTGGTTGCGCAGGAACTCGTACTGGTCCCACGTTTCCACGCCCTCGGCCACCACCTTCAGCGCCAGCGACTGGCCCATGGTGATGATGGTGCTGGTGATCGCTTCGTCGTCGGTATCGTGGGTGAGGTCGCTGATGAACTCGCGGTCGATCTTCAGCGTCGTCAATGGCAGGCGCTTCAGGTACGCCAGCGACGAGTAGCCGGTGCCGAAATCATCGATCGCCAGCGAAATGCCCAGCCGGCGGCAGGCGCGCAGCGTGTCCGCGTTCTGTTCGGGGCTGGCCATCACCACGCTTTCGGTCAGTTCGAGCTCCAGCCTGCTGGCGGGAACGCCCGTCTCCTGGAGCGTGCGCGCCACCACCGCCTGCAGGTCGCCGCGCTGGAGCTGGGTGGCGGACACGTTCACCGCCATCGAAAGTTCTTCCATGCCTTCGTCGTGCCAGTTGCGCAGGGTCAGGCACGCTTCGCGCAACGCCCAGGCGCCGATCTCCAGGATCATCCCGGATTCTTCGGCCAGGGGAATGAACTGTGCCGGCGAGACCATGCCGAATTCCTTGCTGTCCCAGCGCAGCAGCGCCTCCACGCCGGTGATGCGCTGGCGCGAGATCGACAGGCGCGGCTGGAACACCAGCGACAACTCGTTGCGGTCGATCGCGCGGCGCAGTGCGCTGGCGAGGATCGCGCGGTGCCGGTTCTTCTCGTCCATCGACTCGGAGTACATCTCGTACGTATGCCGGCCCATCGCCTTGGCCTGGTACATGGCGGTATCGGCATGCTTCAGCAGCTCGGTCGGCACCTGCGCATGTTCGGGATACAGGCTGATGCCAATCGACGGCGACACCGCCAGCTCCAGCCGCTCGCCGAAATTCAGCGGGGCACGGAACGCCTGGATGATGCGCTGTGCCACGGCCTCCGCGTCGGGCATGCCGTTGATGTCTTCCAGCACCACGGTGAACTCGTCGCCGCTCAGGCGCGCCACCGTGTGCTGGGTGCCCACCGTCTGCTGCACGCGCGCGGCGGCGGCGCGCAGGATGCGGTCGCCGGTGGCGTGGCCCAGCGAGTCGTTGATGTCCTTGAACCGGTCCAGGTCGATGAACAGCACCGCCACGTGCCCGTGCTCGCGACGCGCCCGCACGATGGCACGCGACAGGCGCTCGGACAGCAGCGAACGGTTCGGCAGGCTGGTCAGGGTGTCGTAGTTGGCCAGGTAGCGCAGTTCCTGCTCGGCCCGCTTCTGTTCGGTGATATCGGTGAGCACCTGCACGTACAGCGGGCGTTCGCCGCTGGCATCGGGCACCACGTTGGTCTCGATGCGGCAGAGGATCTCCTCGCCGTCCTTGCGCACCTTCCAGATCTCACCGGACCAGCGCCCGGTGAGCCGCAGCTCGCGGTTCATCCGTTCGAAGAACGCGTCCTCGTGCTGGTCGCTGTCCAGCATGGTCATCGGCTGGCCGATGATTTCTTCTTCGGCGTAGCCGGTGATGCGGGTGAACGCCGGGTTGATGGTGATGAACTGGTGCGCCCAGTCCAGCACCGCGACGGCCTCGTTCATGCTGCGCATCACCTCGCCGGCGATGCGGTGCTCGTATTCGGCATTCCGGCTGGCGGTG
The DNA here is from genome assembly GCF_006716465.1 of Pseudoxanthomonas sp. 3HH-4. Lineage (GTDB taxonomy): Bacteria > Pseudomonadota > Gammaproteobacteria > Xanthomonadales > Xanthomonadaceae > Pseudoxanthomonas_A. The sequence goes on from NZ_VFPB01000005.1 coordinate 98,669, forward strand.
ATGTCGCGCGCGGTGCCGGCGATGCGGATCGGCTGGCCCTCGGTGTCGCGATCGACCACCCGGCCGCGTGCGCGCACCCACACCCACGTCCCGTTGCCATGCATGTCCATGCGGTGTTCGGACGTGAAGATCGGCGCCTTGCCCTGCAGGTGCAGGCGCAGGCGCTCCATCACCAAGGGCAGGTCTTCCTCGTGGATGGTCGGCACCTCGCCCTGCCGCGTGAGCACGGTGATGTCGCCCGTCTGCACGGCGGTCTCGTCGGCGCGCATCCGGTACAGCCTGCGCTGCACCAGGTCGTAGTCCCAGAACTGTTCGCCGGACGCCCATAGCGCCAGCTTCAGGCGCTCGTCGCGGTTGCGCAGGGATTCGCTGCGCAAGGGTTCCTGCGGCAATCGCCGGGCTGCCAGCCAGGCCTGCCACCAGCGGCGCGTGCCGATCGCCACCACGCCCGCCAGCACCACGCCGGCAAGCAGCATGACCGGCACCCGGGACGACAGCGGGGACGCCGTTGCGAGGAGTGCGACGACAGAGGGGGCGTGCATGCGGGTGGACGAACCGTGCCGAGCCTGAGCGATGCTGGAGTGTAGGCATGCGTACACACGCACAACAAGCCGGTGCGCGGGTTTTCGTTGCTACACTTGCGAGGTTGTCCGAAACCCTTGGCGGATTGCGTTCCTCTATGCCCGACCTTCCCGATATCGCCGACGTGACTGCCGCTTCCCGCCAGTTGGGACTGGCCATGGAGGCGCCGGAACTGCATGGCGCACTGTGCGGCTGGCTGGCCGGTGGCGGTGCCGCCGATGGCACCTGGCTGGCCCGCGCGCTGGCCGACGATCAACTGCCTGCCCCGGCCGCTGGCAGTGCCCTGGACCAGCTGCGCGAGACCGCCGTGGCGCAGCTCGAAGACCGCAGCTTCGCCTTCGACCTGCTGTTGCCGGCCGCCGACCGTCCGCTGGACGAGCGTGCCGAAGCGCTGTTCTCGTGGTGCCAGGGTTTCCTGGGCGCGTTCGGGCTGGCGACGGGCGCCTCGCCGCCCCTCTCCGAAGAAGGACAGGAAGCGCTGCAGGACCTCGCGCGGCTGGCCCAGGCGTCGGCCGAAAGCAGTGACGATGATGAAGATGAAGATGCCCTGGCCGAACTGGAAGAGTTCGTCCGCGTCGCCGTCCTGTTGCTGCATGGCGATTGCGTGCTCGGGCCCCGGCATCGCCGGAGCCTGAACTGATGAAGGCACTGGCCGGGATCAGCGCGGCCGAGTTCGCCCGCCGCCGCAGGCAGTTGATGCGGCTGGCCGGCAACGACGCCATCCTCGTCCTGCCCGCCGCGCCGGAGCGCGTCCGCAGCCACGACACGCACTATCCGTACCGGCAGGATTCGGACTTCTGGTACCTGTGCGGGTTTCCCGAGCCGGATGCCGTGCTGGTGCTGGTGCCGGGCCGCAAGCACGGCGAGACCATCCTGTTCTGCCGCGAACGCGACCCCGAGCGCGAAGGCTGGGATGGCCCGCGCGCCGGCCAGGAGGGCGCGGTCAACGACTACGGCATGGACGATGCCTATCCCATCGACGACCTGGACGAGATCCTGCCCGGCCTGCTGGAAGGGCGCTCGCGCGTCTACTACCACTTCGGCCGCGATGCCGATTTCGACCTCAAGCTGATCGGCTGGGTGCGCCACGTGCGCGCGCACGTCAAGCAGGGCGCGCAGCCGCCGCACGAATTCCTCGAGCTCGGCCACTTGCTGCACGACCTGCGGCTGTTCAAGTCCAAGGAAGAAATCAAGCTGATGCAGCGCGCCGCCGACGTCAGCGTGCTGGCGCACCAGGCCGCCTATCGCGCCGCGAAACCCGGCATCCGCGAGTACGAACTGCAGGCCGACGTGGAGCGCGTGTTCCGTGCCCACGACGCCTGGCCGGCCTACAACAGCATCGTGGGCGCCGGCCGCAATGCGTGCGTGCTGCATTACCGCGCCAATACCGCACAGGCGCGCGACGGCGAGCTGGTGCTGATCGATGCCGGCGCCGAATACCGTGGCTATGCCGCCGACATCACCCGCACGTTTCCGGTCAACGGCCGCTTCACCGCCGCGCAACGCGCGCTGCACGACCTGGTCGGCGATGCCCAGCGCGCCGCGTTGTCGTGCGCACGCGTTGGCGTGCCCTACGAGGCCGGGCACGTCGCGGCCGTGGAAACCCTCACTGAAGGCCTGCTCAGGCTGGGCCTGCTGAAAGGCAAACTGGAAAAGAACCTCGCCGAAGGGACCTATCGCCGCTTCTACCGCCACAAGACCGGCCACTGGCTGGGCCTGGACGTGCACGACGTGGGCGACTACCGCATCGAGGGCGAATCGCGCCTGCTGGAGCCGGGCATGGTGTTCACCATCGAGCCCGGCCTGTACGTCGGCCATGACGACGAGACCGTCGACCCGAAGTGGCGCGGCATCGGCATCCGCACCGAGGACGACGTGCTGGTCACCGACGGCGAGCCCGTCGTGCTGACCGACGCGCTGGCACGCAGTGCCGATGAGATCGAGGCGGCGATGGCGGGGTGAGGGGCACGGGGTGGCCAAGGACATTTGGCCTCGCTGCCGAGCCGTTGAACCTCGCGCCCGCACCTCAATGGTTCAAGGCCAAGGCAAAGAGCAACTTGCCCGAACCGGAACGGGGCGACGGTAAGGCGAATTGCCTCGCCGCCTCACCTGAAAGCATCTCGATGCCGAGGCAAATTTCCTTGTCATCCCACCTTCGAGGTTCGCGGCCGAGGAAAAAAGCCTCGTCATCGAGGCTCCATGCTCTGCGTGCGTGCCATTTTGGGTCGAATTCTCACTGTGCTGCGCTCACCCCGGCCTATGGTTCTGGGGATGACTTGCCCGGCAGGCACCTGCACGCTAGCGTTGCCATCTTCAGGGAGGACTCGCATGCGCATCCGGAAGGGAATCGTTGTCTTCGCGGCCTTTATGTGGGCTGCCTTGGCGCAGGCCACTCCGTTGCCGCCCTCGCCGGCCAGCATCGAGCCAGAAGTCGTGGAAGCCCTGCTCGACCGCGATGCCCCGCCTGCGACACGCGACCGCGCCATGCAGCAACTCGTCGCCAGCGCGCAGGCGGGCGACGGGTATGCGGCGTTCTACCTGGGCGCGCTGTACCGGCACGGCATGGACCATCCCGCGAGGCGCGTCGAGCGCGACGTGGAGACCGCGCGATTCTGGCTGGAAAAGTGCGTGGCCTCTCCCCGCTGTCCACTGGTGGCGCTGGCCTCGCTGGCGGAACTGGAACTCGCCGCCGGCAATGCCAAACCCGCCATGCAGTGGGGACAGGCATGGGTGGTGCTTGACCGGGAGTTGGAAAAGCGCACGCGCGGTCCGCGGCCGCACGACAACACCATCGACATTCCGTTCCGCCATACCGCGTACCACGCCTATCTGCTCGACCGCTGCTACAAGGCGATGGCGCCGGCGCGCGATGCCGAATCGCTGGGCCGCACCTGGTTCGACGAACTGGCGCGCACGCACGGGCCGCAACTCGACCGCATGCTGTTCACCGCGCTGGACGAACAATCACCCGGCGGCAGCGAGGGCGAGGGCCGTCCGCACTTGCAGATAGCGACCGAGGCGCAGCGAACGAAGACCATGGGCGGCGACGTGCGGATTCCCATAGGCCCGTCGCTGGGCTACTTCCTCTACCGCGGCAGTCCAGCCGGCGGCCGAGCCGAAGGCGTATGGATGATCGAGGCGCTGCCCAATCCCGCTGGCGCGCGTGGGTTGGAAGCGCAAGCGCGCGGAGTGCGGACGCGGCCTTATATCCCCGACGCGGAGGGCCGACGCGCGTATGCTTATCTTCCGCTGACATTCAACGATGGCGCCTACTCGCTGACGCCACAGCGTTAGACCCGTATGCACGACTGCCGGACCGTGAGCGCGACGCTGCCGAGCGGACAGGCTTGCTGGACTCAGCCCAGCAACCGGACATCGCCGACCCATAGCTGACGCCAGCGGGCCGTCTTTTCATCCGCAGACAGGGTCTGCGGTGATGCGGGAACGGATGCGGCGAACGCGTCGCGTGCGTCCAGGCAGGCGGTGTTCACAGCCGCATATCCGCGTTCACCGTCCTCATGCAGCACGCCCACCAGCACGCCGCACTCGCCACACAGCAGGAACTGCGCAGCCAGGGAGCCCTGCCGGTACCGGCGAAGGCGATCGGCCTGCGCGCGAATGACCAGCTGCCCGGCGGGATCGGATATCCATGCGGCGCCGTGTGCGCGGCAGAAGCCGCAGTCGCACGCGCGCGGCGATGTCGTCTCCGGTGTCAGGGCGGTGGAGAAGGCGAGAGTGATCGCGCCGCAATGACAGCCGCCTTCAAGCGTGGGATGTCCCGCGATCATGGGCGTGGATCAGCCTTCGTCCGGACGCCAGGCCGGGGGCGTCTCGTTGGTCACATCCTGCGCGCGGGCACGTACGGCCTCCAGCGGCCGGATCTCCAGCGTCAGGCCGTAGACGAGGCAGGGATTTTCCGCCGCGATCCTTGCGGCGTGGTCCAGAGAATCGGCGACGATGAACCAGTAGCCGCCCACGAGTTCTTTCGCCTCAGCGAACGGTCCGTCGGTGACTCCATCGCGCGATACCAGTTTGCCGCGGTTTTCCAACCGGCTGCCGGGCTTGAGCACGCCCTCCGCCACGCCACGCTCATACCACGCGTAGAAACGGTCGATGGCGTCCTGCACGTCTTCTTTCGATGCGGTTTCGTCCCACTGGCCGCGGGAGATGAGGAGGTAGTCGGACTGGGGCATGGTCGATGAACTCTGTCGGGTGCGAGATGGAGTGGAATGCGTGGCATACGCCGGGAGAAGACGGTGCGGCAACACGGACCTAGTCGCTTGGATGCATGTCCCTCAGCAGCGCCACTTTCTGCTTGCGGACGTCCGGACCCTTTTCGTCGAAAACATCGCGTCAGCGATCATGGACGTTGAGCGACATGCTTTGCCTGTCCTGTAGCGAAGGCAGCGCGGGGGCGGGTTGATGGCAGAGCCACCAGGCGAAGAACGGTCCGACCAGCGGAACGACGGCCAGCACCGTGAGCGCCGTCTTCTCGAACCCGGGGAGCCGAGTACGCGAGATCCTCACCAACAGGACCACGGCGACCCGTTCCGAGATGACGATCAACCAGGTGGTGCCTGTCATGTCATCCCGCCTCCCGATAGATCCACACACCCAACGCGATCATCGCGACCCAGAACAGCAGGCCGGTCAGCGCCGCTGCGGCCTCGCCAGGCGCATGTCTTGGGCGAAGCATGCGCAGGATCAGCGCCCCGGTGCCGCGCAGCAGCCATTCGACCACGATTTCGAACACGATCCGTGCGATGAGGCGGAACACGCCGCCCAACGCCTCGCCTGCGATATCCCCCAACGGCATGAACGAACTCCTCTCCGGTAGCGGAATCAGGCGTGTTGCCGCGCTGCCTGCAGCACGAACGCCCACAGGCCAAGTACGGCGAGAAAGTTCAACGTGAACACGACGCCGCGCAGGCGGACGTTCGCTGTCAGTATCTGCACGCCACTGTGCAGCAGGCGGCCACCGACGAAGAGCCAGGCCAGCGCGACAGCGGTGCGGCTGGTGCCGAGCAGCATCAGCAGCACGCACGCCACGTGGAAGAACTGCGACCACTCGAACTGGTTGGAGAGGTTGGCGCTGATGCGGGGTTCCATCGTCGCGAAGGGATTGCCGCCGTCGGCGCGCCGGCCGATGCCCCAGATCGCGGGTGCACGCGCGACCGTCAGCAGCCCGTACAGCAACGCCGCGAGCGTGACGTGCGCCGTCATCGGCAGCAGCAGGGTCGTGTCCATGGCCATGGTCCCTTACACCGGCATGGTGGACAGGTACGCCGCGCCGAGGGCGGCGCACAGTCCCAGCAGGATGATGAAGCCGAAGCGCAGCCGGAACGGGATGGATGGCTTCCCATACCGTTGTTCGGCTTGCCGCCGGTCCAATCGCCAGCCGTGGTTGCACGCCGGACAAGCGAGCTGGTAGCGCCTGCCATAGACGAAGCCGAACAGCAGGTCGAACTGGCCGTACTTGTACGCGAGCTGCGGCTCGAAATCGCGCATCTCATCGCAGTGGGGACAGTGCTGCGGTTCCGGCTCGCCCACCGACACGGTGCGCTCACCCTGGCCGATCATGAACATCATGCGTGCGGTTCCCTTGCGGCATGCCCATTCCCCATGGACAGCGCGATTCTGTGACCGCGCCGTAGCGCCGTCAAACAGCTGCCTGTCCGCAGGCTCAGCCCGCCTCCGCGAACGCCGGCCGGGTCAGGTTGTCGGCGTCGCCCCCGGTGCACAGCACTTCGTCCTCGATGCGGATGCCGCCATAGGGGCGGAAGGCATCCACGCGCGCCCAGTCCACGCTGCGGGCATGGCCGTTCTTCTTCACCTCGTCCAGCAGCAGGTCGATGAAGTAGAGGCCCGGTTCGATGGTCACCACCATGCCCGGCTCCAGTACGCGGGTCATGCGCAGGTAGGGATGGCCGGCGGGGCGTTCGATGCGGCCACCGCGGTCGCTGGCGGCGAAGCCGGCCACGTCGTGCACCTGCAGGCCGATGGGATGGCCCAGGCCGTGCGGGAAGAACGCCGCGCTCACGCCGGTGGCCACGGCGGCTTCCGGTGACACGGTGATCACGCCGAAGTCCTTCAGGATGCCCATCAGGGTGAGGTGCGCATCCACGTGCAGGTGTTTGTAGTCCACGCCGCTGCGCACGCCGGCGCACATCGCCTGCTGCGCGGCGTCCACCGCATCGATCATCGCCTGGAACTCGATGCCGGTGTCGTAGGCGTAGGTGCGGGTGATGTCGCTGGCATAGCCGTGGAAACTTGCGCCGGCATCGATCAGGAAGCTGCGCAACGGGTCGGGCGCGACGCGCTGCAGTTCGGTGTAGTGCAGCACGGCCGCATGTTCGTTCAGGCCGATGATGTTGCCGTAGGGCAGGTCGTTCGCGTCCTGGCCCACTGCGGTGCAGTAGGCCATATGGATGCCGAACTCGCTCTGGCCCGCGCGGAACGCCGCCTCGGCGGCGCGATGGCCGCGCACGGCCAGGCGCTGCGCCTGGCGCATCAGGGTGATCTCGTACGGCGTCTTGTAGGAGCGCTGGTACTCCAGGTACTGGATGACCGGCTCGGGATTGTTCGGTGCGTAATGCGGGCCAGGCGCTGCGCCCAGCGCGCTCTGCGGCTCGCCAAGGATCGCGCTGCGCGCGGCGGGCGGCAGCAGGGCGAGCGCTTCGTCCGGCTTGCGGATGATGTGGATGTTGAAGTGGTCTACCCACCAGCCGCTAGGTGCGTCCGGTACCACATGCCAGTAGTCGAACGGCTGGTAGAAGATCACCTTCGGGCGTTCACCCGGCGTGTACACCAGCCAGCTGTAAGGCAGGCGCGTCAACGGCAGCCAGGCCTTGAACTGCGGGTTGACCGCGTACGGATAGTCGCGGTCGTCGAAGACCTGCCAGTGCTGCGTGCCGCTGGGCACGACCAAGTGGTCGAAGCCGCCCCGCGCCAGCGCCTCGTCGGCACGCCGCTTCATCGTCGCCAGGTGGTCGGCGTACAGCGGGACGAGGTCGGTGTCGAAGGAGGCGGGGGCGTTCATGGCGGCGGCTCGTACGGAAGAGCCGCCATTTTGCCGTATCCGGCCCGCGCAGGCCGTGGCGTGGGTCCTTACTCGGCCTCGGGCCCGGCATTGACCCAGTGGCGCAGGCGCTCCAATGGCTCGCGGTCGATGGTCAGGAAGCGCAGGCCGGCGAAGGCCTGCCCGGGCGTATTGGCCTGCGCGGACCACAGCAGGTGTGCGCCCACGTCGATCGGCACGTCCTGGCCACGTTCATCGCGCAGGTGGAAGCGCAACTGGTACAGCGCATCGTCCACCACCGGTTCGGTGGCGACCAGCAGCATGCCCGACTCGGAGAGGTTGCCCAGGCGGCCGATGACCTGTTCGGTCATCAGGTCGAACACGGGAACGGACTTGGGCACGCTGCGTCGGCGGGCACGGCGGAACTCGCGCATCATGCGGCGTCTCCTGCGGCTTCGGTTTCGCCGCGGCGGCCAGTGAGGCTGCGCAGCGCGCTGAGGGTGGCGTTCCATGCACGGTCGATCAGGCGGCCGCGGTCTTCGGTGACCACCTGCGCCTGGCCCTTGGCCATCAGGTGCGCGAGCGTGTCCAGCGAGTGCTCGCCCACGCGCTGGCCACGCTGGTTGACGAACAGCGCATTGCCGGTGACCGGGCTGAACCACGACAGGCGCTGCCGCTGCAGGTCGCCCTGCTGGTTGCGGGTGAACTCGAACCACGTGCCGAACGGCAGCGTGCGCAGGTAGTCGTAGCACTCCTGTTCCTGCGGCGTGCGCGGCTGCGCCGGCTTCTTCTTGACCTCGCCCTGGCCACCCAGCCGCGCACGTGCCTTGAGGCGCGCGGTCAGCTCGGTGCGCGACGTGGTTTCATCCTCCTCGGCACTCGACAGGCGGCGCGCGATCGCGGCCGCTTCGTCTTCGTGGTAGCCCACCTGCACCAGCGATTTCTCGATCTTGTCGGCCAGCGCGGGGCTCGGTTCCTGCGAGGTGGTGGTGGCGGCGACGATCTCCAGCGTGGTCTGCAGCTGGTCGGTCCACTCGGTGGACGATTCGCCGTTGCGCAGCTGCGTGAGCGTGAGCACGTCGGCCCAGGCCTGGCTGAGCAGAGCCTGCACGAACTTCTGTGGCTTGGCCTCGGCCATCGCGGATTCGATGGTCTCCGCGGCACGCTGCTTGGCGACTTCCAGCCGGTCCTTGCCGCGTGCGGCCTCGATCTGCCGGCGCTCGGCCAGTTCGGCCTTGCGCGCGGCGGCCTGCAGGTGCTGCTGGACATCGCGGTTGGCGTCCTCGAAGACGGCTTCGTCGCCTTCGTAGGTCTCGACCACCGCCTCGACCGCGCGATGCAGTTTCTGCACCAACTGCGGATCCACGTCCTCGTCGCCCAGCCAAGTGGCGCCGGATTCGGCCACCGTGTTGAGCAGGTCGCGCGCCGGGTGCTGTGCGCGCAGGAAGAAGTTGCGGTCGCGCAAGGCGGCCTGCACGACCGGAACCTGCAGCCGTACCAGCATGTCGGCGGCGGGTGCATCGTGCTGCACCTCGCGCTCGATCTCGTTGTAGAGCAGGTCCAGCAGCTCGAAGGTGTCCGAATCCGCGCTGGCCAGGGTGGCGTTGGGGCCGTGCTTGGCACGCACTTCGGCCAGCATGGCCTGCTGCAGGTCGGCCACGGTGCGGCGCGGCTGGTCGGGCGTACGCGGTGGAAGCGGTGCCGTCTGTAGAGCCTGCAACGTGCTCAACACATCGGGCGTGGGCAGCAGCCGGTGGGTCGGTGTGGTCGCGCCGGTAGCATCGCCCGTCGGGGCGCTGCCCTGGCCGCCGCCCTGGTCACTGCCTTCTCCGGTGCCAGTGCCCCCTCCCGGGCCAGCCTGTCCTTCGTGGCCACCCAGGCCGCCGAGGCCACCACCGCTTCCGTATCCGCCGGAGGTGGCGAGGGCATGGGCATCGGCCTGCAGGCCGCCGCGCCGGATGGCGAGCAGCTTCTGCAGCACTTCGAACGAACCTGCGGTGTTGTCCGCCGCCGGTGTTTCCGCTGCGGCCGGTGTTGCGGCGGCGCTCGACGGTGCCGGCGGCGATGACCCGCCGTGGCCCGGTTCGGGAGCTTTGCCGTCGGTCATGGCACCGGCGACAGCCTGCAGCTGGTCCGGCGTCAACGTGGCCCAGTGCGAAGCACCGGCCTGGCTCTGCCAGGCGGTCATCGGGCGTGGTTCAGCGCTGCCCTCGTCGAGCGGGTGCCGCCGGATCGTGTCCTGCACGCGGCCCCGGCGCGGCATGTAGACCAGCCCCGGCAGGATGCCCTCGCGCGACAGGAACTGGTTCACCGTGCCGGCCCACTCGCTGTAGTTCAGCATCACCTTGTTGTCGAAGGTGCGGTAAAGCACCAGCTGCGCATCCAGCGACAGCTCCAGGCACGTCGCGGCGTCCTTCAGCACGTGGCAGAGGCGGTTCGGCCCGAGCGGCAGAGTGTCCGCTTCGTAGGCGGGAGAGCGGGCGAGGACGCCGAAACGCTGGCCCAGCATCAGGATCTGCGCGTTGCCACGCTGCTCATGCCGCCGCGCGACTTCGCGCAGCACGATCTCCTGGTCCATCACCGCATCTTCCACCAGCGTCAGTGTCTGGTAGTCAAGGCGGGGCGCCGTCGACGCATTCGCTTCGGCGCGCGGCGCGCGGAGGCCCGCCAGTTCGCCTTCCAGGCCGAACATGTAATGCGGGACCAGTTCGGTGCGGTGCTTCTGCAGGGCGCGCAGGTCGACGAAGATCTGTGTCTGCAGGTGGTTGCTGCGGGCATGCTCCGCCTGCTTGAACAGCTGCTGCTCGAACTCCACCAGCATTGCATTCAACGCGGTGATGAAGTCCGGCGAAATATGGTCGAACAGGTTCTGCAGCACGCGGCGCACGCGCGGCGGCAGCGCGGCCGATGCGATGGTGGTCGGCGCGGCGGCAGGCGAAGGAGATCGTGGCGCGGTCATCGGTGCAGTGGACTCCCCTGTAGCCCCATCATTATCACACCCGGCGTTGCCTGCGCATCCATCCGTCGCCACGCGGAGAGGACGTGGGCTTCAGGCGTCGAGGAACAGTTCGATCACGTCGTTGGTGAACCGGCGGCCCAGGGCCGTGGGCCGCACGTGGGTGTCGGACAGGTCGAGCCAGCCATTCCGCCGGGCCTGTTCCAGCGCCGCCTCGATCGTTGCCACGGGCAGTCCGGTGGTGGCGGTGAAATCCGCCAGCGCAAAGCCTTCCTGCAGTCGCAGCGCATTGAGCATGAACTCGAACGGGCGGCGCTCCGGCGTGATGTCGTCATCGCCGCCGATGGCCTGCGGCGTGCCAGCGGTCCCCAGGTAGCTCGTGGGGTGCTTCACCTTCCAGCGGCGCAGGATCTGCGCGGTGGCGCCCACGGTGATCTTGCCGTGTGCGCCGGCGCCGACGCCGATGTAATCGCCGTAACGCCAGTAATTCATGTTGTGCGCGCAACGGCGGCCGGGCTGCGCGTAGGCGCTGACTTCGTAGTGGCCATAGCCGGCAGCGGCAAGCAGTGCCTGGCAGTGTTCCTGCATGTCCCAGGCGTCGTCGTCGTCGGGTATGCCCTGGGGCGGCCGCGAGAAGAACACCGTGTTCGGCTCCAGCGTCAGCTGGTAGTGGGAGATGTGCGCGGGTCGCAGCGCGAAGGCGCGTTGCAGGTCATGTTCGGCCATGGCCAGGGTCTGGCCGGGCAGGGCGTACATCAGGTCGAGGTTGATATTGTCGAAGCCGGCATCCTGCGCCAGCTTCACGGCCTGCTCGGCCTCGCGGCTGTCGTGGATGCGGCCGAGCTTCTCCAGGCTCCCGTCGTCGAAGCTCTGGATGCCGAAGCTGATGCGGTTCACGCCGGCCGCGCGGTAGCTCTCGAAACGGCCATGCTCGGCGGTGCCCGGATTGGTCTCCAGCGTCACTTCCAGCCCCGGTGCGAAGCGCAACCGGCTGCTGGCGGCCTGCAGGAAGCGGTCGATGGCCTCCGGCGGGAACAGGCTGGGCGTGCCGCCACCGAAAAAGACGCTGTGCACCGTGCGCCCCCAGACCAGCGGCAGGTCGTGGTCCAGATCGCGCAGCAGTGCGTCGACATAGGCGTCGAACGGCAGCTCGCCCTTGCCCTGGTGCGAGTTGAAATCGCAGTAAGGGCACTTGCGCACGCACCACGGCATGTGGACGTACAGCGACAGGGGAGGCGGGATCAGCATGGGTCTATTGTAGGAGCGGGCTTCATGCCCCGCATGGGGTACATGCCCGAGACGTTTCGTGCATGGACGCAGGGGAGCACATCGCGCCCATTTGCCCCGATGGCGCATGAATACGCCGATGGGGCAAAAAGGGTGCGCCTACAGGATCGTCCGCAGCCGCTGCTTCAATCCGGCCAGCGCCTTGCCGCGATGGCTGATGTGATTCTTCTCGTCCAGCGGCATTTCGGCTGCCGACTGGCCGAAATGGGGGTCGAAGAACACCGGGTCATAGCCATGTCCGCCGGTGCCGCGGCGCTCATGCAGGATGCGGCCCTGCCACTCGCCTTCGACGATCAGCGGTTGCGGATCGTGCGCATGGCGCAGCAGCACCAGGACGCAATAGAAGTGCGCGCCACGCTGTTCGCCGGGCGTGTCCTTCAATGCGTCCAGCAACTTGTCGATGTTGCGGTCGGCATGGCCGTGCTCGCCGGCGTAGCGTGCCGAATACAGGCCGGGCGCACCGTTCAGCGCGTCCACGCAGATGCCGGAATCATCGGCCAGTGCGGGCAGCCCGGTCTGCAGGCTGGCATGGCGCGCCTTGATCAGTGCGTTCTCGATGAACGTGGCGCCGGTTTCGTCGGCATCCTCCACGCCCAGGTCGGACTGTGCGATCAGTTCGATGCCGGTGTCGGCCAGCAGGCTGCGCAGTTCTTCCAGCTTGCCGTGGTTGGAGGAGGCGAGAACGAGCTTCATGTCGGATCAGTCCTTGGGTTGCAGCAGGTCCCAGCGGTTGCCGTACGCATCGCGGAACACGGCGACGGTGGCGTAACTTTCCTCGCGCGGGGTTTCGAGGAACTCGATGCCGGCGGCCACCATGCGCGTGTGATCGCGCCAGAAGTCGTCGGTCTGCAGGAAGAAACCCACGCGCCCGCCGGTCTGGTCGCCGATGCGCGCGCGCTGTTCGTCGGTGCTGGCCAACGCCAGCAGCAGGCCGGTTTCGGTGCTGCCCGGCGGGGCGACATGCACCCAGCGCTTGCGGCCCTGATCCGTGTCCTCACGCAGTTCGAAGCCCAGCGCGCCACAGTAGTGCGCGATGGCACGGTCGTAGTCGTCGACCAGCAGGGTGATCAGGCTGAGGATCTGTGGCATATCGGCATTCGAGTGAGGCGGTTGTGGGAGCGACGCAAGTCGCGATTGGCCTACCGGTAAAGCTTCATCGCGACTGACGTCGCTCCCACAGCGGACCTCAGCCCGCCAGCGCCGCCCGCTGCGCGGCGAACAGCTCGCCGATGCCCTTCTCGCCCAAGGCGAGCAGCGCATCCAATTCATCGCGACGGAACGCATGGCCTTCGGCCGTGCCCTGCAGCTCGATGAAGCCGCCGCCGTCGTTCATCACCAGGTTCATGTCGGTGTCGCAGTCGCTGTCCTCGGCATAATCCAGGTCCAGCACCGGCACGCCGCGGTAGATGCCCACCGAAACCGCGGCGACCGCGCCATGGATCGGGTCGCGCGCGCCTTTGATCTCATTGCGCGCCTTCAGCCAGTTCACCGCGTCCACCAATGCCACGTACGCGCCGGTGATGGCGGCGGTGCGGGTGCCGCCGTCGGCTTGCAGGACGTCGCAATCCAGGGTGATGGTGCGTTCACCCAATGCGCCACGGTCAACGCAGGCGCGCAGGGTGCGGCCGATCAGGCGCTGGATTTCCAGCGTGCGCCCGCCCTGCTTGCCGCGCGAGGCCTCGCGGTCGCTGCGGGTGTGGGTGGAGCGCGGCAGCATGCCGTATTCGGCGGTCACCCAGCCTTCGCCCTTGCCGCGCAGGAAGCCCGGCACCTTGTTTTCCACCGTCGCGGTGCACAGCACGCGGGTGTGGCCGAAGCTGACCAGTACCGAACCTTCCGCATGACGGGTGTAGTTGCGCAGGATGCTGACGTCACGCATCTGGTCGGGGAGGCGGGTGCTGGGACGGGAGAAGGACATGGGGGCATCCGCGATGAGGGGGGCGAAGTCTAGCAGTCCGTGCCATTCGGGCAGGTTGGACCCGCCGCGCCCGGTCCGCGCCACGCGGGCTGCTAAGATGCGCCGCTCACTGGTCCGATGGGCACCTGCATGATCCGCAGCATGACGGCGTTCGCCACTGCCGAGCGCGCCACCGAGGGCGGCTCGCTCGCCGCCGAACTGCGCGCGGTCAACCACCGTTTCCTGGAACTGGGTGTCCGCCTGCCGGACGAACTGCGCGTGCTCGAACCGGCGCTGCGCGAACGGGTGGCCTCGCGCGTCTCGCGCGGCAAGCTGGACCTGACGCTGCGCCTGCGGGCGCCGGAGGGCGGGGGTGCCCTGCAGATCAATCCCGGCGTCATCGCACAGCTGTCAGAGCTCGCGCTGGAACTGTCCTCGCGCCTGCCCAACCTGCGCACCGATCTGACCGACCTGCTGCAGTTCCCCGGCGTGCTGCAGAGCAAGGGCGTGGACATGGACGTGCTGCAGGCCGAGGCCCTGACCTTGCTGGACGCCGTGCTGGACCAGTTCGTCGCGGCGCGCGAACGCGAGGGCGGCAAGCTGGTGGCGGCGATCCTGGAGCGCGTGGATGGCATTGCCGCGCTGGCGGCCGAGGTACGGACCCTGATCCCGCAGATCCGCGCCGGCCAGCGGCAGAAGCTGGAACTGCGCCTGGCCGACGTGGCTCAGAACATGGAGCAGGGCCGGCTGGAGCAGGAACTTGTGCTGTGGTTGCAGAAGCTCGACGTGGACGAGGAACTCGACCGCCTCGACAGCCACATCAAGGAGATCCGCCGCGTCTTCACCCAGAAGGAACCGCAGGGGCGGCGGCTGGACTTCCTGTTGCAGGAATTCAACCGTGAAGCGAACACCCTCGGCTCCAAGTCGGTCGACGTCCGCACCACCAACATCGCCGTGGAGTTGAAGGTGCTGATCGACCAGATCCGCGAACAGGCGCAGAACATCGAATGAAGCGCGGAACCCTCTACATCGTCGCGGCCCCCTCCGGGGCGGGCAAGAGCAGCATCGTCAACGCCGTGCTGGCGCGGGACGAGGATATCGCGCTGTCGATCTCGTTCACTTCGCGTGGCGCGCGTCCAGGCGAACGGCATGCGCAGCACTACCACTTCATCAGCGCCGACGAGTTCAAGGCGATGATCCGCGCAGGCGACTTCTTCGAGTACGCCGAGGTGCATGGCGACTGGAAGGGCACCGCGCGCCAGTCGGTGGAGCCGCAGCTCGCGGCAGGCAAGGACGTGCTGCTGGAAATCGACTGGCAGGGCGCCCGCCAGGTGCGCGAGAAGGTGCCGGACGCGGTCAGTGTGTTCATCCTGCCGCCATCGCGCGACGCGCTGGAACAGCGCATGCGTGCGCGCGGACAGGACAGCGAGGAGGTCATCCGGCGCCGGCTGGCTGCCGCCCGCGAGGAGATGTCGCACTACGCGGAATTCGACTACGTGATCGTCAATGATGTGTTCGAGACCGCCGTCGAGCAGATGCACGCCATCTTCACCGCCAGCCGGCTGCGCCGGGAGGCCCAGGATGTTCGGCACGCCGGCCTGATTGCCACCCTTCTGGCCGAATAGCGGTCCAGCTGCAGGAGGGGCTTCAGCCCCGACTGCAAGGCAATGGTGTTCGTTGGCCGCTGGTCCGAGCGGAAGTCCTTGTACAGGGGTTGGCTTCTAACTAGCTGATTTTCAAGGAAAGGCTTGCATTGCCAGGGCCGCCCGCCTACAATCGCCGCCCTTTCCCCATTCACTGGGCGGCCAACAGGCTGCCGGGAGCCCGCATGGCCCGCATCACCGTTGAAGATTGCCTGGAAGTCGTCGATAACCGTTTCGACCTGGTCACGATGGCGGCCAAGCGCGCCCGCCAGTTGGCGAACGGTGTCGAGCCGACCATCGACAACAGCGAACACCAGGACAAACCGACCGTGCTGGCGCTGCGTGAGATCGCCGCCCGCAGGATCGACAACGACCTGATCGACCGCGTCGAGAAGGCAGAGCGCGAGCGCGCCGAGCGCGAAGCGCTGGAATGGGCCGCCGCCGAAGTGGTCGCCGACGACGACCTGTCCAAGGGCGACGACTGAGATCGATCCCGCCCCGGATTTCCATCGAAACCGGCGATGACCAGAAAGCCCGCGCAAGCGGGCTTTCTGCGTTCCTGGCAGGCGTGCATCAGGCAGGCGCGTGCGTTGCCGTTGCGACGTGACTGGCATAGGCTGGCGGCATGAGTTCAGGTCGCATCGCCAAGGCAGTCCGTAACCCCGCTTCGCCGCGCGACGAAACGGTGCCGGAGTACGTCACGCAGTTCGAGAAGACCGCGCATTACCTGCCCAAGGACCAGCTGCCGTTGCTGCGACGCGCATGGGAAGTCGGCGCCGCCGCGCATGTCGGGCAGACCCGCAAGTCGGGCGAGCCCTACATCACCCATCCGGTGGCGGTGGCAGGCGTGCTGGCCGAACTGGGCATGGACGCGGAAACGCTGATCGCGGCCATCCTGCACGACACCATCGAGGACACGCCGCTGACCGGTGCGGAGATCGCGGCCGAGTTCGGCGAGTCGGTCGCCGAGCTGGTGGAAGGCGTCACCAAGCTGGACAAGCTGAAGTTCCGCGACCGTCAGGAAGCGGCGGCCGAGAGCTTCCGCAAGATGCTGCTGGCCATGTCGCGCGACCTTCGCGTGATCATGATCAAGCTGGCCGACCGCCTGCACAACATGCGGACCCTCGGCGCGCAGAGTGCCGAGGCGCGTGGCCGCATCGCGCGCGAGACCCTGGAGATCTACGCGCCCATCGCCCAGCGGCTGGGCATGAACCTGGTCAAGTCCGAACTGCAGGACCTCGGGTTCCGCGCGCTGCATCCGTGGCGGCACGCCGTGATCGAGAAGCACATCCGCAGCCAGCCGGTGATGCGCCGCGAATCGATGGCCCAGATCGAGGCGCATCTGTCGCAGCGGCTGGCGAAGGAAGGCCTCGAGCATCGTCTTGTCAGCCGGGTCAAGACGCCTTGGAGCATCTACAACAAGATGCAGGGCGAAGGAAAAAGCTTCGACCAGGTGATGGACGTGTTCGGGTTCCGCGTCGTGGTCGATTCGGTGCCGTCGTGCTATCACGCGCTTGGCGCGGTGCATGCGCAGTACAAGCCGTTGGATGGACGCTTCCGCGACTTCATCGCCATCCCCAAGGCCAACGGATACCAGTCGCTGCACACGGTGCTGTTCGGACCCTACGGCTCGCCGATCGAAGTGCAGATCCGCACCACCGAGATGGACCTGATCGCCGAGCGCGGCATCGCGGCGCACTGGACCTACAAGTTCGGCACCGACACGCCCAACAGCGCGCAGAACCGCGCGCATGCGTGGATCGTCGAGCTGATCGACAACCAGCATGCGGCCGGCTCGTCACTGGAGTTCCTGGAGAACGTCAAGGTCGACCTGTTCCCGGACGAGGTCTACCTGTTCACGCCGAAGGGCAAGATCCTGTCGCTGCCGCGCAATTCCACCGCGCTGGATTTCGCCTATGCCGTGCACACGGACGTGGGCAACCAGGCCGTGGCCTCGCGCGTGGACAAGAAGCTGGTGCCGCTGCGCACCAAGCTTGCCAGCGGGCAGAGCGTGGAGATCATCACCGCCAAGTCCGCCGCACCCAAGCCGCAGTGGCTGGAGTTCGTGGTCACCAGCAAGGCGCGGACCGCAATCCGGCATCAGCTCAAGCAACTGGAGCACGAGGATGCCGTGCAACTGGGCCACCGCATGCTGGACCGTGCGCTGGAGGACCTGGACAGTTCGCTCGAGCGGCTGCCGCAGCAGCGTCTTGAAGCCTTCCTCACCGAGCACAAGTATCCGCGCCTGGAAGCCTTCCTGGCGGACGTGGCACTCGGCAACTGGATGCCGGCGCAGGCGGCGCAGGCGCTGACCGCGTTCGCCGAGCTGCGCGCCGGCGGCCACTCCAAGCACTCGCAGGAAAAGATACTGATCACCGGCGGCGAGCGCGGCGTGGTCAGCTTCGCGCAGTGCTGCCAACCCATCCCGGGCGACGAGATCATGGGGTACCACACGGCCGGCAAGGGCATCGTGGTGCACCGGCTGGATTGCCCCAATGTCACCGAGT
This sequence comes from Pseudoxanthomonas sp. 3HH-4, assembly GCF_006716465.1. Classification (GTDB taxonomy): domain Bacteria; phylum Pseudomonadota; class Gammaproteobacteria; order Xanthomonadales; family Xanthomonadaceae; genus Pseudoxanthomonas_A. Next base: position 116,559 of record NZ_VFPB01000005.1, read on the forward strand.
TCCGCAAGTCGCCGGAACGCTGGGTGCCGATCGCCTGGGATGCGCGCGTCACCGGCGACTACGACGCCGCCCTGCTGATCGACGTGGAGAATCGTCCCGGCGTGCTGGCGCAGGTCGCCGCGGCGGTCGCCAAGAGCCAGTCGAACATCGAGCGCGTGGAATACCTGGAGCGCGACATCAACGTCGCCGTGCTGCGCTTCTCGATCCAGGTCCGCGACCGCAACCACCTCGCGGAAGTGATGCGGCGGCTGCGGCGCCTCAACGTCGTGCACGGCGTGCGCCGGCAGTGATGTAGGGCGGGCCCAGGCCCGCCGTCGTGACGCCCATGTTCGCAATGGCGGCGATCTGCTTGGGTTGTCTGTTTCCATCAATGCGAAGGTGATCGGGTCGCGCGCGATGGCGGGCCTGGGCCCGCCCTACGTAGAATCGGCTATCCACTGAGGAGTCGCCCATGACCAAACAGATCATCCACACCGATCACGCCCCCGCTGCCATCGGTCCGTATTCGCAGGCCGTGCGCGCGGGCAGTACCGTGTACTTCTCCGGGCAGATTCCGCTGGATCCGGCCACCGGCAACCTGGTGGAAGGCGACATCGGCGCGCAGGCCCGCCGTGCTTTCGACAACCTCAAGGCGGTCGCCGAAGCGGCGGGCGGCTCGCTGGACCGCATCGTGCGGCTTGGCCTGTACCTGACCGACCTGTCGCAGTTCGCGGCGGTCAATGCGGCAATGCAGGAGTATTTCGCCGCGCCTTACCCCGCGCGCTCGACGATCGAAGTCTCCGGCCTGCCGAAGGGCGCCGCTTTCGAAGTCGATGCGGTGATGGTGCTGGAGTGAGCGTGGAGACCCCGTAGCGCCGCGCTTGCCCGGCACCGGATGCCATCTGACAGGGGGTAGCGCGAGAGCGAAAGGCGGCGGAGCAAGCCCCCCTCTATGTGGGGCGTCGTCGCGTGTCGCTGGGTGTGTGCCCGGTCCAGCGCTTGAACGCGCGGCGGAACTCCCGCACGTCGTTGAATCCTATCTGGCTGCCGACGGTGGCGATGGTCGTTTCTTCGTCATGCAGCAGCTCCAGCGCGCGTTCCGTGCGCACGCGGTCGTGCACCGCGCTGAAGCTGGTGCCTTCCTCGGCGAGCTGGCGGCGCAGCGTGCGTTCGCTCAGGTGCAGCGCAGTGGCCACGTCGGTCATCTGCGGGTTCTCGCGCAGGCGCGGGCGCAACTGCCGCTCCACCGCCGCCGTGGTCTCGCCACGCAACGACATCGCCGTCAGCTGTGCCTGGCACAACGCGAGCGCCTGTCGTGACGTCACCGGGTTGTAGCTGGCGAACGGCAGTTCCAGCCAGCGACGGTCCACCACCATGGCGTGCCGCGGCTGGTTGAAACGGACTTCGCAGCCGAACAGGTCGTCGTAGCGGGCAGCGTAGCGCGGTGCCGGATAGCCCAGTTCCAACCGCAGCGGACGGAATTCCGGGCCCGCCAGCTCGCGTGCCAGCATCAGCGTGCTGGCGAACATTTCCTCGCAAAGGAACGGCAGCAGATCGGTGGCCTCCTCCGGCGCCGTCGCGATCACGGCCAATGCACCTTCATCGCGATCTTCCAGTTCCAGGTCCATCAGCGGCCCCAGGTTGCGCTGGTACTCGAGGCCGATCTGTACCGCATCGCCGAACGTGGGCGCGGTCTTCATCGCCAGCCCGAGCAGGCCGAAGTTGCCGCCGTTCTGCTTTCCACCCATGGCCAGGCCGACTCCATCGATGGGCAAGGTGGGCAAGGCGCGGCGGATGATCTCGCTGGCCTGGCGGTAGGACACGCGCGCCTGCGGGTCGTGGATCTCCTGCACGTTCAAGCGCATGCCGGCGAACCAACTCTCGGCATTCACGCCGAATTCGCCGGCCAGCAGCACCAGCCCGCAAAGCATGTTGGTGGGCAGATTGGCGATCGACAGGGGATTGCCCAGTCCGGTTTTCCAGCGCATCGAAGCCCCTCCAGCTTGTCCGCTTTCCCCCCCTTAGTATGCCGCTCCCGCCCTCCGTGTCACACATGTTCGCCCACCAGACTGGCCTGCACTACGCAGGCGTATGGGAGGGGAGACTCATGCAACGCAACATTTCCTTGGCGATGGCCGGCGCATTGGCGTTGCTGGCCGTGGGCTGCCAGCCCCCGACATCCGGGACCGACACGGTCGCGGCCGCCGATGCAGGTTTCGCCTCCACCCTGCAGGAGCGCCTGCTGGATGCCAAGCCGGGCGATGTCATCGAGATTCCGGCCGGCCGCCACAGCTTCGACCGCAGCCTCAGCCTGCGTGCCGATGGTGTGACGATCCGGGGCGCCGGCATGGACAAGAGCGTGCTGAGCTTCAAGGGGCAGAAGGCGGGCGCGGAAGGCCTGCTGGTGAACGGCAACGACTTCACCATAGAGAACCTCACCATCGAGGATTCCAAAGGCGACGGCTTGAAGATCAGCGAGTCCGCGAACATCACCATCCGGGGCGTTAAAGTGCAGTGGACCGGTGGGCCGAGCACCAAGAACGGCGCCTACGGCATCTACCCGGTGCTGACGAAGAACGTGCTGATCGAGGACACGGTGTCCATCGGCGCGTCCGATGCGGGGATCTACGTGGGCCAGTCCGACGGAGTGATCGTACGCAGAAGCCGCGCCGAACAGAACGTCGCCGGCATCGAGGTCGAGAACACGATCAACGCGGACGTCTACGAGAACGTGGCCACTGGCAACACCGGCGGCATCCTGGTGTTCAACATGCCGGGCCTGTCCCAGCAGGGCGGCAACATCCGCGTGTACAACAACAAGGTTATCGCCAACAACCACGAGAACTTCGGCGCCAAGGGCACGCCGGTCGCCAGCGTGCCGGCGGGCTCGGGCATCGTCATCAACTCCAACGACGACATCGAAGTCTTCGCCAACGAGATCCGCGACAACGCGACGGCCAACATCATCGTGTCCAGCGTGTATTCCACCGGATACAAGGACAGCAGCGCCTCGCCGAACTTCGATCCTTATCCCGAGCGCATCTTCATCCATGGCAACACGCTGTCCGGCGGCGGGGATTCGCCCGACGGCTTCGACCTCAAGGCGCTGAAGGTGGCGGTCTACGGCCTGCGCGGCAGCTTTCCCGACGTACTCTGGGACGGCTACTTCAACAAGGATCGCCTGGTGGACGGCAAGAAGATCGGTCCGCAGATCTGCCTGCGCGATGTCAGCGGCGTGGTGAATGCCGACGGGCCCGGTGGTTACAAGAGCCCCGGCAAGGACATGAAGGCGCACGATTGCGAACTGCCGCGGCTGCCGGCGGTCGATCTGAAGCGCGGTTGAGGACGACGCATGCGGCATTGGTGCACGGCGTTCCTCCTGCTGCTGGCAGTGAGCCTGGTGCTGGTGGCCTGCCAGCCTGCATCCCGTGTGCATTTCATTGCCGAAGGGCAGCCGGCAACCCTGGCGGAGTGGGGCGTATTGCGGGTGGAAGACGGTTGGTTGCGGCTCAATGAGGGCGTGGTGCCCTATGACCTCAACACGCCGTTGTTCAGCGACTACGCGCACAAGCTGCGCACCGTCTGGATGCCGGTAGGCACGGTGGCCACCTATCAGCCGGACCGGAGTTTCGACTTTCCGGTGGGCACGATCCTCAGCAAGACCTTCTACTACCCGCTGCCCGCGGGCAAGGCATGGGATGGGAAATCAGTTGCGCGTACGCCGCCGTCATCGTCTTTGCTCGAAGGCGAAGCGCTGGACCTGGCGAAGGTCCGCCTGATCGAAACGCGCCTGCTGGTGCACCGTGCGGAAGGCTGGGTCGCGCTCCCCTACGTGTGGAACGACGCCCAGACCGAGGCCACGCTGAAGCGCACAGGCGAACTGGTCACGCTTGACCTGGTCGATGCACAGGGCGCCCGCGAAGCCGCGAACTACCAGGTGCCCGACCAGAACCAGTGCGGCGGCTGCCACATCACCGACAACAAGTCGCGCAAACTGCTGCCGATCGGGCTGAAGGCGCGCCACCTCAATCGCGACTTCGAGTATGCGGCCGGTCGCGACAACCAGTTGGCGCACCTCGCGCGCGTCGGCTATCTGAGTGGCGTGCCCGCGCAACCGCCGCGGCTGGCGGATGCGGCCGATGCCCGTGCTTCCCTCGACGCGCGTGCACGCGCCTATCTCGACATCAACTGCGGGCATTGCCACAGCGCCACCGGTCCGGCCATCACTTCCGGCCTGTGGCTGGATGCGGGCACGCAGGACCGCCTGAAGCTGGGCTTCTGCAAGCAGCCCATCGCCGCGGGCAAGGGCACCGGCGACCGGATGCACGACATCGTGCCGGGTCGCGCGGAAGCGTCCATCTTCGATTTCCGCATGGACAGCAAGGATCCCGCGATCATGATGCCGGAGCTGGGCCGGTCGGTCGTCCATCGCGAGGGTGTCGAACTGATCCGCGCGTGGATCAATGCGCAGCCGGGAAGCTGCGATGCAGCGAATGAAACAGACATACAACCGCCGCCGGCCGTCTGAAGCCGGTATCCGCACAACGCTTCTCGGGAGGGAGTGATGAAAGTGATGCAACGGAATCTGGTCGTGGGGCTGCGTCGCGCGCTGTTCGGCGGTTGCGTGGTGCTGGGTACGGGCGGCACGGCCTGGGCGCAGGCCACGCCCCAGGGTGAGCAGCAGGCGACCGACCTGGACACCATCACCGTGACCGCGCAGAGCCGTTCGCAGGAGCTCCAGGACGTGCCGATCGCACTGCAGGTAGTGGATCAGCAACTGCTCGACGACGTGGCGGCCGAGAACCTCGGCGACATCGATGCGTTCGTGCCTGGCCTGGTGGTGGATGCCGTGCAGCCCACTCAACCATCGTTCCGCCTGCGTGGCGTGGAGACCAGCGACTTCGGCATCGGGACCGATCCGGCGGTCGGGATATTCGTGGATGGCGTGTACGGCGGCCGCGGCGGTGGCGTGCTGCTGCCGTTCCTCGATGTCGAGCGCATCGAGGTATTGAAAGGCCCGCAAGGCACGCTGTTCGGCCGCAACACGGCGGCGGGTGCGATTTCGCTGGTGACGCGCCGGCCGCAGGACGAAACCGAGGCGCGCCTGCGGTTGCGGTTGGGGAACTACGGCAAGCAGTACGCCGATGCGATGTGGAACATCCCCACCAGCGAGACCTCCGCGCTGCGCGTCAACGCGTTGTTCAACCATAGCGATGGCTGGTTCCAGGACGGCGCCACCGGTAAGGACCTCGGGGGAGAGAATGTGTGGGCGGCGCGCGCAGCCTGGCAGGTCCGCATGGGCGAGAACACCACCGCGCTGGTCAGCTGGGACCACGAGAGCCTGGACCAGAACGGCCGGGTGACCACCGGGATCGTGCCGTTGCCGGCCTACCCGCAGCGCCCCCCGGTACCCGTGGATCCGGACGACTACCTCGATCCGCGCGAGGTTCCGACCTACAGCGATGCGGAGAACGCCGAGTGGCGCACGTTCGACGGCGTCACCCTGATCGTCGACCACGCGTTCACCTGGGGCAACCTGACCTCGACCTCGTCTTGGCGGCAGTACGATTCGCTGAACCAGACCGAGGAGGACGGCACCAACCGGGCCGACCTGTACATCGATTCGGTCAACACCGAAAGCAACGAGACGTTCTACCAGGAGTTCAAGTTCGCCGGCAGCAACGCGCGCCTGGATTGGGTGGCCGGTGCCAGCTTCTTCAAGGAGGATGCCGACCAGACCAGCGAGGTCAATACGAATACCGAGGCGGTGGACAATATCGTGCGAAACCTTGGCATCGCGCCGACGCCGGATGGCAGCCTGTTCGGATTCACCTCGTTCCTGGCGCAGAGCGTGGGTATCCCGGTCTCGCTGGTGGGCGACCGCTGGAACGAGCGTTTCACCAATACGTTGTCGACCACCGCATACGCGGCCTTCGGTGACGTGATCTGGCGCGCCTCCGACAAGCTCAACCTGACTTTCGGCCTGCGCTACACGCGCGACGAGAAGGACTTCACCTGGCTCAACACGCCGCGCAATGCACCCGAGCTGGAAGGCAAGCTGGATCTGCTGGAGTCGCTCGGGTTCTTCGCTGCGCTGGAGCAGATGGGAATTCCGATCACGCGTGAACTGCTGACCTTCGACATGGCTTTCATCGATCCGCCGGCCATGGTGAACAAGGGCGTGCTGGTGCGCGACAAGCGCAGCTGGAGCGATGTCAGTCCGCGCTTCGTCGTGGACTACCACGTCAATGACAGGACGATGGTGTTCGGTTCGCTGGCCAAGGGCTACAAGGCCGGCGGCTTCAATGCGCTGCAGATCGGTCCTGCGTTCGAGAACGAGGATGTATGGAACCTGGAGGCCGGCATCAAGCAGTCCTTCGGCCGCTTTTCGTACAACGCATCGCTGTTCCATTATCGCTACGACAACCGCCAGTCGATCCGGTTGATCGATCCCGATCCGAACAACCCGGTCGACATCCCGCGCTTCGTGTTCGATACGGGCGACCTCGAGGCGACCGGCATCGACTTCGACATGCGCTGGAAGGTAACGGATGCATTCTCGCTGGATGCGCAGGCCGAATGGATCGATTCCAAGTACAAGGACTACGTGACGCCCGAAGGCATCGACCTGGATGGCGAACCGACCGGTGAGCCGCGGTTTACTGCCTCGATCGGCGCGGCGTACCGCGTGGAACTTGCCGGACACGGCGATCTGCGCTTCTCCGCACGCCATGCCTACCGCGGGCGCAGCCGCTGCAATGCCGGGTCGGACCTGCAGGGCGACTGCGGCGTCAATGCGCTGCTCGACATCGGCGAGGCGCGCGACCGCACCGACATGCGGATCGGCTGGACGGCTCCGAACGGCCATTGGAGCTGGGCGATCTATGGCAACAACGTGTTCGACAACCAGTACGTGAAAGGCTTGAACACCTACGGGCGCGGACCGCTGGGCGTGGTGGGTGCCACCATCAGCGAACCGCGCACCTACGGCATGGAAGTGGTCGTGAAGTTCTGAGCCGCGCGGAGACGCGCTGGACGTGGGCCCCGGCATCGCGAGGTGCCGGGGTTTTTGTTTCGGGCCGTTCCCGGCATCCTTGTGCGATGCCTGCACGTCGCGACACGCCGCCCATCGAACTTTCCGCCGAACCGCTGAGTCGCCTGCCAGGCGTAGGTCCGCGCGTGGCGGAGAAGCTCGCCGCCCGCGGCCTGCTGACCATGCAGGACCTGTGGCTGCACCTGCCGCTGCGCTACGAAGACCGCACCGCGCTCACGCCGATCAGGCAACTGCAGCCTGGCGTGCCTGCACAGGTCGAAGGGCGGGTCGAGGCCGTCGAGCGCGGTTTCCGGTACCGGCCCGTGCTGCGCGTGGCCGTGGGCGATGAATCGCATGGCACGCTGGTGTTGCGTTTCTTCCATTTCCGCGCCGCCCAGGTCGCACAGTTCACCGTGGGTACGCGCATCCGCTGCTACGGCACGCCGAAGCCGGGGCAGCATGGGCTGGAGATCGTCCATCCCAGTTACCGCATGTTGGGCGACGATGATGAAGCGGCCCTGGGCGAGGCGCTGGATCCGGTCTATCCCGCGATCGAGGGGCTGGGGCCTGCGAGCATCCGCAAGCTGGTCGGCCAGGCGCTGGAGCGGCTACCGGAAGATGACCGCCTGGAACTGCTGCCGGCCTCCCTGCTGGACGGGTTGGGCCTGCCTTCGCTGCGGCAGGCTCTGCTGACCATGCATCGTCCGCCCCGCGATGCGGATGTCGCTGCACTCGCACTGGGCACGCACCCCGCGCAGCGCCGGCTGGCGATCGAAGAACTGCTGGCCCACCACCTGAGCCTGCGTCGGCAACGACTCGCGTTGCAGCAGCACCGCGCGCCCGCGCTGAAGGGGAAGGGGGCCCTGGTGAAGGCGCTGGTCAAGGCGTTGCCGTTCACGTTGACAGGGGCGCAGCAACGCGTGTTCGCGCAGATCCGCGAGGACATCGCCAAGCCGTCGCCGATGCTGCGGCTGGTGCAGGGTGATGTCGGCAGCGGCAAGACGGTGGTGGCCGCGCTGGCGGGCATGCTCGCAGTCGAAGCCGGCAAGCAGGTGGCGCTGGCGGCCCCGACCGAGTTGTTGGCCGAGCAGCACCTCGTCAACCTGCGCGCGTGGCTCGAGCCCCTGGGCGTGCGCGTGGCGTGGCTGGCCGGCAAGGTCACCGGCAAGGCGCGCGCGACCGTACTGGCACAGGTGGCGTCGGGCGAAGCGCAGGTGGTGGTCGGTACCCACGCGCTGATGCAGGAGGCGGTGACGTTCCACGATCTCGGCCTTGCCATCGTCGACGAGCAACATCGTTTCGGTGTGCACCAGCGATTGGCACTGCGCGACAAGGGGGCGGGGAGCGAACGCGTGCCGCACCAGTTGGTCATGACCGCCACGCCGATTCCACGCACGCTGGCGATGGCGGCCTATGCGGACCTGGACGTGTCGGCCATCGACGAGCTGCCGCCGGGTCGCACGCCCGTGCAGACGGTCGCGCTGAGCGCGGAGCGCCGGCCGGATCTGGTCGAACGCATCCGCACCGCCTGTGCGGAAGGGCGGCAGGCGTACTGGGTCTGCACCTTGATCGACGACAGCGACGAGGTGGTCGCGCAGGCGGCGCAGACGACGTTCGAAGCCCTCTCCGCATCATTGTCGGAAGCCCGTGTGGCACTGGTGCACGGGCGCATGAAGGCGGCCGACAAGCAGGGCACGATGCGCCGCTTCAAACAGGGTGAGGTCGACCTGCTGGTGGCGACCACGGTGATCGAAGTCGGTGTGGACGTGCCCAATGCCTCGCTGATGATCATCGAGAACGCGGAGCGGTTGGGGCTGGCCCAGTTGCACCAGCTGCGTGGGCGGGTCGGCCGTGGCGCCACCGCGTCGACCTGCGTGCTGATGTACCAGCCTCCGCTGTCGATGATGGCCAAGCATCGGCTGGCGACGATGCGGGAAACCAATGATGGCTTCGTCATCGCCGAGAAGGATCTGGAGCTGCGTGGCCCGGGCGAACTGCTCGGTACGCGACAGACGGGACTGGCGGCCTTCCGAGTCGCCGACCTGGCGCGGGATGCGGCCCTGCTGCCACAGGTACATGCGCTGGCTGAGCGATTGCTCGCGGACGATCCTGTGGCCGCGGATTGCGTGATCCAGCGCTGGGTCGGCGGCGCGGCGCGGTACGCGTCCGCGTAGGTCGTCTCTTGTAGGAGGGGCTTCAGCCCCGATGCCTTTCGATCAGGCTTCAATTGGCTGACCGAAGAACCTCGGGCTGAAGCCCCTCCTACATGACACGCATGCTTCCATGGCACCGCCTGCGGTGCGAGACTCGGCGGCCGAGAAGACGAAGAGAAGAAGATGACGGACAGGATTCCCTTGTTGATCGACACCGATCCCGGCGTCGACGATGCGTTGGCATTGCTGATGGCGTTCAACGATGCGCGCCACGACATCGTCGGCTTGACCATCGCGGCCGGCAACGTGGGCCTGCAGCACACCGTGCGCAATGCGCTGAAGCTGTGCGAAGTCGCGGGTCGCGATGACATTCCCGTGTTCGCCGGCGCGCCCGCGCCGCTGCTGCATCCATCGCCGGATGCGGGCTATGTGCACGGGCAGGATGGCTTCGGCGATGTCGGCTACCCGTCGGCCGCGCGCCAGGCGGAAGCCGAACACGCGGCGCTGGCGATCCTGCGCCTGTCGCACGAGCACGCCGGCCGGCTGGTGCTGGTCGCACTGGGGCCGCTGACCAACATCGCGCTCGCGCTCAAGCTGGACCCGACGCTGCCCCGGCGGATCGCACGCTTCGTGGTGATGGGGGGCGCGGTGACCTGCCACGGCAACATCACGCCGGCTGCCGAGTTCAATTTCTACTTCGATCCGGAGGCGGCGCACTTGGTGCTCGAGGCGTTCGAGCGCTACGACCTGGCCGACTGGGAGGCGACCATCGCCCACGGTCTCCATCATGAGCGGGTGGCGGACTGGCTGCGGGCCGATGCCGACCGCGCCCGCTTCTACGACCGCATCTCCGAGAAGACCCGCCTGTGGTCCGCCGATCGCCGTGGCGACCACTGGTACGCGGCCGACGCCCTGGCCATGGCCTTTGTGCTCGCGCCCGAAGGTGCGCTGGAACTGGCCGAACGACCGCTGGCCATCGAGCTGACGGGTGCCCACGCCCGTGGCGCATCCATCGTGGACTGGCGCCGGGAAGGCGGCCGGCCGGACAGCGCCAACATCCTGCTGCGCTACGACCAGGATCGGTTCGAGGCGTTGATCCAGGCCGCGCTGGCGGCGGCCTGACGCGCGGGTTGCGCCGGACCGGGAGGGCGGTCTACAATGCCGCTCTTCCATTCCCGCTACACGGTGTGCCCGCCATGAAGGCCGACATCCATCCCAATTACCGCGAAGTCGTCTTCCACGACGTGACCTCCGATTTCAAGTTCCTGACCCGCTCCACGCTGGGCAGCAAGGAAACGACGAAGTGGGAAGACGGCAACGACTACCCGCTGATCAAGGTCGAAATCTCCTCGGCTTCGCACCCGTTCTACACGGGCAAGCACAAGGTCATCGACACCAGCGGCCGCATCGACAAGTTCCAGAAGCGCTACGCGCGCTGATCGAATCGTTGTTCGCCTGATCCGCCTGCGGCCGCGCCTAGTGCGCGGCCGTTCGCGTTTGCGCGCCACCAGTGTGGGCCTCGCCGGAACAATGGGTTGCGCTCGCGACCTTATTCTTTGGTCTGACTTTGGTGCGCTATCGAGCGACGGCTCCAAATGCACTGTGCGATAATTCAGCTCATCCAAGGTTCATTCCCTGGACTCCCGTCACGCGCCGACCGGACCTCCGGCGGCGTTACCCCACGAAGGAGCGCACACTGTGTCCGAACTTGACCAGGTCACGCTGAATGCCGGCGACAAATCCGTCGTCCTGCCAGTCCTGAAGCCCACGCTTGGCAACGACTGCGTCGATGTGTCCAAGCTGACCAAGGAAACGGGTCTTTTCACCTACGACTCCGGTTTCACCGCCACCGCCAGTTGCAAGTCGGCCATCACCTACATCGATGGCGACAATGGCGTGCTGCTGTACCGCGGCTACCCCATCGAGCAACTGGCGCAGCATTCCAGCTTCCTGGAAGTGTCGTACCTGCTGATGAACGGTGAACTGCCGACCAAGGAAGAGTTCGCCGGTTTCGAGCACGAAGTCACGCATCACACGATGATGCATGAGTCGCTGAAGAACTTCCTGCACGGTTTCCACTACGACGCGCACCCGATGGCCATGCTGGCCGGCACGGTCGCCTCGCTGTCGGCGTTCTACCACGACACCCTGGACCTGGAAGATCCCGAGCAGCGCCGCCTTGCCGCCATCCGCCTGCTGGCGAAGATGCCGACCCTGGCCGCCGCGGCCTACCGCTATTCGATCGGCTGGCCGATCCGCTATCCGCGCAACAACCTCGAGTACGTCGACCGCTTCCTGCACATGATGTTCGAAGTGCCGAGCGAGCCGCTGGAACTCAATCCGGTGGTCGCCAAGGCGCTGGACCTGTTGTTCATCCTGCACGCGGACCACGAGCAGAATGCATCGACCTCGACCGTGCGCCTGGTCGGTTCGACCGGTGCGAATCCGTACGCCTCGGTTGCCGCCGGCATCACGGCGTTGTGGGGCCCCGCGCATGGCGGCGCCAACGAGGCCGTGCTGAAGATGCTGGAGGAGATCGGCGATGCGAAGAACGTCGCTTCCGCCGTCGCCAAGGCCAAGGACAAGGAATCGGGTTTCCGCCTGATGGGCTTCGGCCACCGGGTGTACAAGAACTTCGATCCGCGCGCCAAGATCATTCGCGAGATGACCCACAAGGTGCTGGGCGAACTGGGCGTGGACGATCCGCTGCTGGAAGTGGCGATGAGGCTGGAAGAGGCGGCGCTGAAGGACGAGTACTTCATCCAGCGCAAGCTGTACCCCAACGTCGATTTCTACAGCGGCATCATCTACAAGGCGCTGAAGATCCCGACCGAGATGTTCACCGTCATGTTCGCCATCGGCCGCACCGCTGGCTGGGTGTCGCACTGGCTGGAACAGCAGGTCGATCCGGAAGCCAAGATCGGCCGTCCGCGCCAGATCTACACCGGCTACGCGCCGCGCGACTACGTGTCGCCCGACAAGCGCTGAGGGCCTGCAAGTCGAATGACAAGAAAAAGAATCCCCGCCACTGCGGGGATTCTTCTATCCGCCATATTCAGTACGGGCGATGGCGCTCAGGTGCCCACGTCCTCTGAGTAGGTACGTTCTGCATACTGAATCTCGATACCCGGCTTCAACGCACAGGTGAAATTCGGATTGCGCATCCTTCCGCCTGCAGTTGTCGAGTTCCAACTGAATGACTGAAAGCCGCCCGGCTGGATGGTCAGGGTCAGGGGCATGGAAAGCTGGTTGTTTGTTGCGCCGTAGGCGTAGCCGGGGCGCGCAGTGCAGCTTACGGATTGCGGTGCCGTCGCGGTGTTGCGAACCTTCAGGCTGATGTAGCTGGCGCCCCCGTTTTCACTGTCCGCATACCAAGTGCCGGCCAACGAGCAGATTGCGTACACGGTGCTGGTACCTGCATTGCGCATGCCTGTGGCCGAGTAGCGTATTTCATTGGTTGGAACGAACGGTTGGCAGAGGCCCGCGGCCATCTGTACTTCGCCCCGAGTGGAAGTGGCGGCTGTTGCGTTCAACGCGAGAAGAAGAGGACTGCAGAACGTCAGAGCGATGGTCGTGCGGAGGAAGAAACGCATCTTCATGATCATTTTTCCCTTGTGGTTGCTGTGCATTGCGATGGTTGAGTGACAGTCGGTGCAGCTGCGCTCAAGCAACAAGCTTTCAGCGGCCCGAATCGAACCGCCGGCTGTCCATGTGCGTGGAGTGTCCCGTCCACATTCCGCTTCTACGCAGATTTTGAAGGCGGCCGGACAGTCTTCGAGGAAATCCTCTGCATGGGAAACGAAGGAGGCCTTTTTTTGGGGGCCTGGATCCGTCTCACCCAAATAACAGCGCCATCAGTGACGAGATGAAGATATGGTGGACTCACTGAGCAGGTTTTCGGAGCCCTTACGCGTCCCGTAAAGAATCAATTCCGTTCGTCCGTCATGCCGCGTGAACGTTATGCTGCGCACCATGGTCACCGCGTCCGCCATTCCCAAGACGTAGATTTCCGACCAGTCATTTGCCTGCGCGACGTCGTTGAATGCCATCTGTACTTTGCACAATCGGCGTACGCACCGTGCGTTGAACTCCGAGGGAACTCCAAAAGCCACCAGCGGCTCCTCCGTCGCGGCCTCGACCAGTGAACGCTCGGCGGGTTCTGCCCATGACAGGTCTACGCGTGTCTCGGCCAGGAAGAGAGATTCGTAGTTGCTGAATTCCCGGGCCTGTGTATCGTGGCCGTTGGCTTCAGAGGCGGAGGCGCGCGGAACGGGTTCACTCACCGGCGTCGTCCTCGGCGGCGTGAGGAAGGCGGATGGGGGAGGGGCGCTCGCGCGTTGTGCTGGAGGTGTCGCAGTCGCTGCGTTCGCCGACGTCGAATCCGCTCTACGTTTCATCACAAGTGCGGTAGTAGCCATCCCCAATCCGAAAGCCAGACCGGTCACGACTGCAAGCGGCCAGAGCAGAGACCGAGGCGGGCGGGAATGAGTCGACATACGACTGGCCTTTTGGATGGGGTCCTTATCCCGATACGCACAAGGCAAGGAAGAAAGGACAGGCATGGCCAGCCAGAAGCTATGAAAGGGCAGTCGCAATCGGGGGTACCGGTTGCCTTAGTAGCGCGGTCGCTTGCTCAGGGGGCATAAATCTCTGTCTGGTTCGACGGATACTTGACTGGACAGTGCATGGATGGCGAATCGGTCGTTGCTCTCATCGGGCGTGGCGCAGCAGTCCGGCAAAACGTTCATCCAGTAGGATTCGGCCTCTTCTGACAGGGCGCTAAAGACCACGCAGTTCTGCGTCGTCGTCCCGATGATCCGAAAGCGGGTGGCACCGAGACCTGCCAGCAAGTGGGAGAGTTTGGTCTGGTGAAAGCTGTCCGCCTGGTGTTTCACTATGACGGCCGCACCGGCGGCGGCCAGGATGCGGATATCAATACCGGTATTGTCCGTGCCCCATTTGAACAGGCGGTTGTCTGTGGGGTGGCGACATGCTGGACCAGGGCCACGGGTTCGTGGCGTGAGCGGGTTTGGTAGATGGCGTCGAGGGTGGTCTTGGCAATCCAGAGCGGGAAATCCGCCCTTGGCAAAGTGGTTGTTCTGGACGTCGGTGATGAGCAGGGCGGTGGTCATGCGTTACCTTGGAAGGGAGGGTCGGCGCCAGCCAATTGACGGGCCGCGCCTGCAGTAATTGCGACCCGCAAGAAGCCGCGTCGCTCTCCTTAGGATCGAAAGACATTTCCCTTGATAGATGGATCGGACCATACCCACGGCCCTGGCGCACGATGGGCGTATGACCTGGCAGGCCGTGGGTCGTCAAGGGCACCTGATGGACAGACGGTCGCGACGCCCGTGCAGCAAATGGTGGATGAGGGCGTAATCCGGGGTTCAAGGTGCTGCGCGGCGACCTGCGGCGCTACTTTCATCACCGTGGTCAGGGACACGCCGCAGTTCGACGCGCTCGAGGCGTTCCTGCAGTCGCATGCGGACGTGGATAGCGTCAGGAAGATCACCAGCGAAGCTGCTGCCACGTGATCCTGTCCCTCGGGCGACGCGCGGACCTAGATGCGTGCATGCAGGCGCTGCTGCGCTATGGCTGCCACGAGGTCGCCAGCGAGATGCGGAGGGTGAAGCCGTAAGCGCCCGCCTCAGCGGCTCGCGGCTTCCAGTTCGTAGCTCGCGATCTCGTCATCCGCCAGCAACTGCCGCAACTGCGTAGCGGAGGCCCGCTTCATCGGCTTCTCGTCCACGCTGGAGAGGGGCGCCTGGCGCAATGCATCGTGCGGTAGCACGGTGAGGTCGAAGCTCAGCTCCTCGGCGCTGAAAATCCACACCGGCAGGTCCGCCACGCGCTCGCGGTCGATGCGCAGACGGCGTTCGCGCGGTTCCGCTGGAATGCGATGCTCTTCGAGGAAGCGGGTGACTGCATCCGGGTCGTCGCTATGCACGTGCAGGTGGACGGGCGTGTTCGCATCGGCCGTGCCTTCCAGCACCGGGCCCACCAGGCGTGGCGAGAAGCCCGACAGGAACTCCATCGCGCGCAGCGCGGCTTCGCGCCGCTGCCTCAGGCCCACCGCATGCGCCTCGCCGACGAACAGGCGCTGGTACTCGCGTAGCGCGTCCTCGATCTCGCGGTTGCGGGGCAACGACGCGTCATCGTGGATGCCGAGCCGGTTGGCTGCCTTGAGCTTGGCCTGGTGGAAGTCACGAATGCCGCCTTCGGCCATCAGCCGGGCGGCCTCGTGGGCGAGCCGCTGGCGGCGTTCGCGGGTGCGTGTTTCGGCGTGCTGACGAGCGTGGTGCATGGAGTGCCTCCGCGTCGAAACTGACCGCGAATGTACACCATGCACCCGACGTGTCCATGACGGCGCCGATGCGCCGTCATGCCGTCTTCATCGACCCGGCGGGCCGTCAGAAGATGTCGAACGCTTCCTCGTCCGGCACCGCGTCTTCGGGGCCGTACAGGTCGTAGTCCTGGATGCGATCCATGTCTTCGACCTTCACCCATTCGGTCACGCCGTTCAGCGTGGCCTGCACCATGCCGTCGGGCGGATCGTTGAGCGCGACCGGCTTGTCCTTCAATGCCGCGCGCATGTAGTCGATCCAGATCGGCAGGGCGGCCTTGCCGCCGTATTCGCGGTAGCCCAGCGACTGGAAGTTGTCGCGCCCCACCCAGACCACGGTGGCGTAGGTGCCGCCGAACCCGCCGAACCATGCGTCCCGGTGGTCATTGGTGGACCCGGTCTTTCCGCCCACGTCCTCGCGTCCCAGTACCTTTGCTGCAGTGCCGGTGCCGCGCTGGACCACATCGCGCATCATCGATACCAACTGGTACGCGGTGCGCTCGTCGATGGCGCGCGGCGCGGTGACGGCATTCGGGTCGGCCGGCTTTGCTTCTTCCCTGGGCTTCTGCGCGCTGGCGGCAGCGACAGGCTTGGCGGCATCGGCAGGACCGAAGTTGAAGCCATCCACCACCTGGCTGGCCGGCGTACTGCCGCCGTGCTGACCCTGGCCGCAACTGCGGCAGGCGACGGCGGGGTTCTCCTTGAACACCACGTTGCCTTCGCGGTCCTTCACTTCATCGATGAACCACGGTGTCACCCGCGAACCGCCATTGGCGAACACGGCGTACCCGCGAGCTACGGAGAGCGGGGTCAGCGAGGCGGTACCCAGCGACATCGACAGGTTAGGCGGCAGTTCGGCTTCCTCGAAGCCGAACTGGCTGATATAGCTGCGCGCGAACGGCACTCCCATGCCGTCCAGCAGGCGCACCGACACCAGGTTGCGCGACTGCACGAGCGCTTCGCGCAGCCGCATCGGGCCACGGAAGCCGCCGCCGTCGTTCTGCGGGCGCCACATGTGGCCGCGGCGGTCGCGGAACACGACCGGTGCGTCCAGCACGATGGACGCGGGATTGAAGCCCTTCTCGAACGCTGCCGCATACACGAACGGCTTGAAGCTGGAGCCCGGCTGGCGCCGCGCCTGGGTGGCACGGTTGAACTTGTTGCCAGCGAAGCTGTAGCCACCGACGAGCGCGCGCAGGGCGCCGTTGTTCGCGTCCAGCGATACCAGCGCGGCCTGCGCGCGCGGGATCTGGTCGACCACATACGCGCCTTCTTCCTTGCCGGCCTTGATGCGGGCCATGTCGCCGCGTTTGAACAGTTTGGCGGGCGTGCGACCGGTCCACTTGCTGGCGGCGGCAGGCAGGATGAGTTCCTTGCCATCGGCCATCACCACCGTCGCACTGCCGTCAGCGGCGGTACCCGCCACCACCACGGGGATCATGCCGTTCTGCGCGGGCACGCCCCGCAGGTGCGCGGCCAGCGCGGTCGCATCCGCGTCGGCGCCCACGTCGAAATGCTGTTCAATTCCGTTCCAGCCATGGCGGTGGTCGTACAGGCCCAGGCCGTCCCGTACCGCGTCGTTGGCGGCGGTCTGCAGTGCGGCGTCCAGCGTGGTGGTCACGTGGTAGCCCTTGGTCAGCGCCTCGGGCCCGAAGCGCGCAATCATCTCCTGGCGCACCATCTCGGTCACATAGGGCGCATGCACCTCGATCGGGCGCTCATGCGGTTTGGCGTGCATGGGCTCGGCCTTGGCCTGGGCGGCATCGGCTGCAGTGACGTAACCATCCTCGCGCATGCGCTCTACGACATAGGCGCTGCGCTGCTGATTGCGGCCGGGATTGCTGATGGGATTGCCGCTGGAAGGGAATTTCAGCGCACTGACCAGGGTAGCGGTCTCGGCCAGGGTCAGCTGGTCCAGCGTCTTGCCGTAGTAATACTCGGCGGCGGCCGCCACGCCATAGGAGCGGTTCCCGAAGAAGCTCTTGTTGAGGTACAGCTCCAGGATCTCGTCCTTGGTCAGCATCTTCTCGATGCGGATGGCCAGCATCATCTCCACCAGCTTGCGGGTGTAGCTGTACTCGGAGCTGAGGAACCACTGCCGGGCCACCTGCTGGGTGATGGTGCTGCCGCCGGCCACGCGGCCTTCCTTGCGGCTGACGATCTGCCAGACGGCTCGGGCGATACCCGTGGGGTCGATGCCGTTGTGTTCGTAGAACTTGCTGTCCTCGGCCGCGACGAAGGCCTGCTTGACCCGGGCCGGGACCTTCTCGATCTGGACGGGATAGCGCCGGATCTCGCCGTAGAGCCCCATCAGCCGGCCGTCGCTGGCGTAGATATAGAGGGGTTCCTGTAGTTCCACGCTCCGCAGGGACTGGACGTCCGGGACTTTGGACGAAACCGTGTAGTACAGCACCCCCAAGCCGACCAGGCCGGCGAGGGCAAGTATCAGGAACGTGATGAGGGTCCAACGGAGAAGACGACGGAAACGGGACATCCAGTGCTTTCCGATTGCAGAATTCGTAACGGCAGAGTATAGATGACCGCCGGGATCACCACAGGTGATCCCAAGGGGAACAGGGACTTGGGGAACAACCCTCGTGAAACGTGACAAGCCGCACAGCCACGTCAACGTCGGTTGCCAAGAGTAAAAACTTGGTTATTAATGTCGGCGCGTGTCGTGCGCCCAGTGCCCGTCGGAAGGGGAAAGACCGTGGGGCTAATCCCAAAAAGCCAGTCGTCGCTGATCGGCGTCGATATCAGTTCGACTGCGGTGAAGCTGCTGCAGCTCTCGCGTGTGGGCAACCGTTACCGGGTTGAGCACTACGCCGTCGAGCCGCTGCCGCCCAATGCCGTGGTCGAGAAGAACATCGTCGAGGTGGAAGCCGTCGGCGAGGCCATCCGTCGCGCGGTGAACCGTGCCGGCAGCAAGGCCAAGCACGCCGCCGCCGCGGTGGCCGGATCGGCGGTGATCACCAAGATCATCCCGATGCCTGCCGACCTGGACGAGAACGATCTGGAGGCCCAGGTCGAGCTAGAGGCCGTCAATTACATCCCGTATCCCATCGAGGAAGTGAACATCGACTTCGAGGTGCTGGGCCCGATGCCCAACAACCCGGAGATGGTGCAGGTGCTCCTGGCTGCCTCGCGCTCGGAGAACGTGGAACTGCGGCAGTCCGCACTCGAGCTCGGCGGCCTGACCGCCAAGGTCATGGACGTGGAAGCCTTTGCCGTGGAGAACGCCTTCGCGCTGATGGCCAACGATCTGCCCGTCCCGCAGGACGGCGTGGTGGCGCTGGTCGATATCGGCGCCACGATGACCACGCTGAACGTCCTGCGCCGTGGCCGCAGCCTCTACAGCCGCGAACAGGTGTTCGGCGGCAAGCAGCTGACCGACGAAGTGATGCGGCGGTACGGACTGACTTATGAAGAGGCCGGTCTGGCCAAGCGTCAGGGCGGCTTGCCGGAAAGCTACGAAGTCGAAGTGCTGGAGCCTTTCAAAGAGGCGACGGTCCAGCAGATCAGCCGCCTGCTGCAGTTCTTCTACGCGGGCAGTGAATTCAACCGCGTCGACCAGATCGTCCTGGCGGGCGGATGCGCCGCGCTGGCCGGCTTGCCGGAAATGGTGGAAGAGCAGCTGGGCGTGCCCACCGTGGTCGCCAACCCGCTGGCGCAGATGACCCTCGGCCCGCGCGTGCAGGCGCATGCGCTGGCACAGGACGCTCCCGCGCTGATGATCGCCACCGGCCTGGCTTTGAGGAGCTTCGACTGATGGCAAGAATCAACCTACTCCCGTGGCGTGCCGAGCGCCGCGTCCAGCGACAGCGCGAGTTCTACGTGATGCTGGGTGCAGCGGCGATCGCGGGTCTGCTGCTGTCCTTCCTGCTGTGGTTCCACTATGACGGCCAGGTGTCCGGCCAGACCGAGCGCAACGACTTCCTCAAGGATGAAATCGCCAAGGTCCAGGCGCAGAACAAGGAAATCGAGCGCCTCGACGAGCAGAAGCGCCGCTTGCTGGCCCGCAAGGACGTGATCGAGAAACTGCAAGCCAACCGTTCGCAAATGGTGCACCTGTTCGACTCGCTGGTGCGGACCATTCCGGACGGCGTGATGCTGGCCAACATCAAGCAGGAAGGCGAAGTGCTGACGCTGCAGGGGCGCGCGCAATCCAACGCCCGTGTCAGTACCTACATGCGCAACCTGGAAACGTCCGGGTGGATGACCAAGCCAGAGCTGTCGATCATCGAAGCCAAGCCGGAAGAGGTCAAAACGCTGACCAACACCGGTGCAGGCAGCGCGCTGCCCTACGTGTTCACGCTCCAGGTACGGCTGGCGAATCCCACCGCGGAACAGGAAGCGGAAACGGCCGCTGCAGGCGCCACGCCCGCCGATCCGAACGCCCCGGCCACCACGCCTGTCCCGGCAGCGCCGCTGGAAGGGCAGCCTTCGGCACCCGCACCCGCACCCGCCACACCTGCGCCCACCACCCCGACACCGACGGCGCCCGCAGGCAGTTCGCCCCAGGCTTCCGGGAGCAACACATGAGCCAGAAGACGTCGCTCAAGAACCTGGACATCAACAACATCGGCGCGTGGCCGCAGAACGCCAAGATCGGATTCTGCGCCGTGCTCGCCGTGTTCATTCTGGTCCTGTCCTACTTCCTCTTCGTCAAGGGGAAGGTGGAGACACTGGATTCGCTCGAGCAGGAAGAGGTGCGCCTGCGCCAGGACTTCGAGAAGGAACAGGCCAAGGCCGCCAACCTCGAACCCCTGAAGCAGCAGCTCGCCCAGATGGAGCAGGTGCTCCAGCAGATGCTGCGCCAGTTGCCTAGCAAGACGGAAATGCCCGACCTGATCATCGACATCTCGCAGACCGCGTTGTCCAGCGGCCTGACCAACGAGTTGTTCCAGCCGGAGCCCGAAACGCTGAAGGAGTTCTACGCCGAGAAGCCGATCCAGCTGCGCATGGTGGGCAACTACCACCAGTTCGGTGCTTTCGTCAGTGGCGTTGCATCCCTGCCGCGGGTGGTGATCCTGACCATGCACGACATCTCGCTGCAGCCGAAGGAAGGCAAGGGCGGCATCAACCGCGGCGCCCTGGAGCTCTCAGGCACGGTCAAGACGTATCGCTACCTGGACGAGACCGAGGTTGCGGAGCAGGAGGCCGCGGCGGCTGAAGCTGCCAAGGCGAGCGGCAAGGGCAAGGCGCCCGCGTCGGGAGGGAAGCAATGATGCGCAGCAATTGGCACCTTATGATCCTGGCGGCGGCCGTGCTGACGTCCGGTTGCGCCCGCGGCATCACCAGCACGCCCGGGGATGCGCCGAACCTGCGCGCCTGGGTGGAAGACGTGCGTGCGCGCCCAGCGCCACCACTCGAACCGCTGCCGGTGATGCAGCAGTTCGAAACGTTCGAATATGCGGCACAGACGCTCCGGGATCCGTTCAGCAACGCCTGGAGCAATACCGACGGGGGCGGGCTGCGGCCGGATCCTGACCGGCGCAAGGAAACACTGGAGCAGTACCCGCTGGACAGCCTGGACATGGTCGGCACGCTCGGCAAGGGGGCAGGTCTGGTGGCACTGGTGATGGGACCCGACAAGGTCACCTACCGGGTACGTCCGGGGAACTACCTGGGGCAGAGCGATGGCCGTGTCACCTCGGTCCGCGAAGATGGCTTGGAACTTGTCGAACTAGTGCCGGATGGCGCAGGCGGATGGCTGGAACGGCCGGCGTCGATTGCGCTTGAAGATCAATGATTGGGGGATACACGATGACCGCTACGAATGCCCACCGCCCGCGGCCGTCCCGGCGCCTGGCTACTTTCCGGGTCTGCTCTCTTGGGCTGGCCATCGGCCTGCTTGCGGCGGCCAATGCCGCAGGCGCCGCCTCGCCAACGCCACCGGCCTCGTCCCCCGTAACCGTCGCGACGCCTGCGTCCGCGGTCTCGGTGTCGAACATCGACTTCCGTCGCGGTGAGGATGGTTCGGGACGGCTGATCGTCAAGTTCGACGGGCAGGGCGCTGCTCCGGACCTGCGCAACCAGGGCGACAGCGTGGTGGTGAGTGTCGGCAATGCGACGTTGCCCGCCTCGCTGCAGCGTCCGCTCAATGTGGTCGATTTCGCCACGCCCGTGCAGCGTGTCGAGGCACAGAGCAAGGGCGGCGGAACCCAGCTGGTGCTCAGCACCCGTGGCGATTTCGAATCGCTGGCATACCAGTCGGGCAACGAATACGTGGTGGAGATCGTGCCGCGCGCCGGACAGAAGGCGATGGGCGGAGCAAATGCCACCTCCGGTACCAGTGCCTCCGCCGTGGTGGCGGCAGCGCAGAAGGTGGCCACCGAGGCCCGCCGCTACAGTGGCCGCCCGGTGACCTTCAACTTCCAGGACGTGCCGGTACGCACGGTGCTGCAGCTGATCGCGGAAGAGTCGAATCTCAACATCGTCGCGTCGGATACGGTGCAGGGCAACGTCACGTTGCGTCTGGTCAACGTGCCGTGGGACCAGGCGCTCGACATCGTCCTGCGCGCCAAGGGCCTGGACAAACGCCGCGATGGCGCGGTGGTCTGGGTCGCCCCGCAGCCCGAACTGGCCAAGTTCGAGCAGGACAAGGAAGACGCGCGCATCGCGATCGAGAACCGCGAGGACATGGTCACCGACTACGTCCAGATCAACTATCACAGCGCCGCCGCTATCTTCAAGGCACTGACCGAGGCCAAGGGCATCGGCAACCAGAACAGTGGCGGTGGTGGTGGTGGTGGCAGGGAGCAGGAGAACGGATTCCTCTCCCCGCGCGGACGCTTGGTTGCGGACGAGCGCACCAACATGCTGATGATCAGCGACATCCCGAAGAAGGTCGCGCAGATGCGCGAACTGATCTCGATGATCGACCGGCCCGTCGACCAGGTGCTGATCGAAGGCCGCATCGTGATCGCCAGCGATACCTTCGCGCGCGACCTGGGTGCCCGTTTCGGCATCCAGGGGCGTCGTATCGGGGACCGTAGCCAGGGCATCGGCGGTTCGCTGGGCGGCAACGCCGGCAACATCAGCAACCCGACCCAGCCGATCACCCCGGGTGGCCTGAATGTCAACCTGCCTGCAGACGGGTTCACTGACGCAGCGGCGGGCGCTCTTGCCTATACGCTGCTGGGCCGCAATTTCGCCATCGACCTCGAACTTTCCGCCATGCAGGAAGAAGGTCGTGGCGAAGTGATCTCGAATCCGCGCATCGTCACCGCCAACCAGCGTGAAGGCGTCATCCGTCAGGGCAAGGAAGTCGGTTACGTCACCATTACTGCAGGCCAGGGCGGTGTTGCGACGCCCAACGTGCAGTTCAAGGAAGCCCTGCTGGAACTGAAGGTGATGCCCACAATCACCAATGACAACCGGGTGTTCCTGAACCTGAATGTCAAGAAGGACGAAGTGGCGGAGTTCATCACGCTGGAAGGCTATGGCAGCGTGCCGACCATCGACAAGCGTGAAATCAATACCGCGGTGCTGGTCGATGACGGTCAGACCGTCGTGATCGGCGGCGTGTACGAGTTCGCCGATCGCAGCAGTGTGGCCAAGGTGCCTTTCCTCGGCGACATCCCCTTCCTGGGCAACCTGTTCAAGAAGAAGGGACGCAGCAAGGAAAAGGCCGAACTGCTGATCTTCATCACGCCGAAGGTGCTGTCGGTCTCCAAGCGCTGAGGTGTAGCGCTCAGCGCATCATCGAACGGGCCGCGATAGCGGCCCGTTTCGTTTCTTTCGCCTGGGGCTGAATCCGGCTCCGATTCGTCGTTCCCTGCGGGAACCGCCATGGCAAACTGCGGTCACAGGCACGCCACGCCTTCCGGAGCGCCCATGGATTCCACGCCACTGAACACACGAACGCTGTTTGACCGCTTCAGTGCGCTGCGTGACGACCTTTCCCGGACCATCGTCGGCCAGTCCGCGCTGGTCGAAAGGCTGCTGATCGCATTGCTTGCCGATGGCCATCTTCTGGTGGAAGGCGCGCCCGGGCTGGCGAAGACCACGGCGATCCGTGCGCTGGCGTCGCGGCTGCAGGCGGAGTTCGCACGCGTGCAGTTCACGCCGGACCTGCTGCCTGCCGACCTTACCGGCACCGAGGTCTGGCGGCCACAGGATGGCCGGTTCGAATTTCAGCCCGGGCCGGTGTTCCATCCGTTGTTGCTGGCCGATGAAATCAATCGGGCGCCGGCCAAGGTGCAATCGGCGTTGCTGGAAGCGATGGGCGAACGCCAGGTGACGGTGGGCCGGCATACGTATCCATTGCCGGCCTTGTTCCTGGTGATGGCCACGCAGAATCCGATCGAACAGGAAGGCACCTTCCCGTTGCCGGAGGCGCAGTTGGACCGGTTCCTCATGCACGTGAAGATCGGATACCCCGAGGCAGCCGCGGAAGCCAACATCCTGCGGCTGGCGCGTGATCGTGCCCGCGAACAGATGCAGTCCGTCCCGGCGGCGGTCGAGCGCATGCCATTGGAGGATGTCTTCAGTGCGCGCACACAGGTGCTGGACCTGCATCTCGCGCCGGCGCTGGAACGCTATCTGATCGAGCTGGTCCTCGCTTCGCGCGACGCTGCACGCTACGACGCGACGCTGGCGCGGCGGATCGCCTGGGGCGCGAGCCCACGCGGTTCCATTGCCCTGGAGCGCTGCGCACGTGCGCGCGCCTGGCTGGCAGGTCGCGACTATGTGACGCCCGACGACATCCGCGCCATCGCCCCCGACGTGTTGCGCCACCGCGTGCTGCCCAGCTACGAGGCCACGGCCGAGGGCTGGGATGGCGATCGTCTGGTGAAAGCGTTGCTCGACGTGGTCCCGCTGCCCTGAGCGCCTGCGCGAACGTCCGCACGGCATGCCCATGAGCGAAGGCATCGTACCCACCCTCACCGAGCTGATCGCCTTGCGGGCGAGCGCCCAGCGGCGCCCACCCGCGCGACGCGGCCGGCATTCCGTCACGGGGCCGTCCTCCTCGCCCTTGCGAGGGCGCGGCATGGAATATGCGGAATCCCGCGAGTACGTGGCGGGCGACGATGTCCGCCACATCGACTGGCGACTGACGGCGCGCAGCGGGCGCACGCATACCAAGCTGTTCCAGGCCGAGCGTGAACGGCTGACGTTGCTGGTCGCCGACACGTCGCCATTGCTGTACTTCGGTACGCGCGTGAGGTTCAAGTCGGTGCAGGCCGCGCGTGCCGGCGCGGTGGCGGCTTGGCAGGCCGTGCGTGAAGGCGATCGCCTGGCGATCCTGCGTGGCAGCATGACGGAAGCGCCTGTTCCGCCCGCATCGGGTACCCGCGGGGTACTGCGTGTTCTCGATGCGCTGGTGCGCTGGTATACGGCGCCACCACCGGAGGATCTGGGGTTGGCGTTCGCGCTCGATCACGCAGCACGCCTGCTGCGCCCCGGGTCGCGTCTGCTGGTGCTGGCCGATCCCCACAGCCTGGCCACCATTCCGGAGACGCGGTGGCCGGCACTCGCCGCGCATCATGATGTGGTCGTGCTCTTGCTGACGGATCCGCTGGAGACGGATCCTCCAACGCAGCGACTTCCCTTCTCCGTTGGAAGCCAGCGCGTGGAACTTGATCTCGCCAGCCCCGCGCAACGCGAGGCGTGGCGTGCCGAGTTCCAGCAACCCCTGGATCGCGCGCTTGATCGGCTGCCTGCACGCGGCGTGGAAGTCCGCACCTTGTCCACGGATGCGGACAGCGACGCGTGGCTCGTCGCGCTGGGCCGCGCGCAGCCGCAGGTGGCCTGAGCATGACCATGGCGACGCTGGTGCTGCGCGACGTGCATGTTCCGCCATCGCCATCCTGGTGGCCGCTGGCGCCGGGCTGGTGGTTGTTGATCGCCGCCATCGTCCTGGTCATTGTCGGCGTGACCGCATGGCGACTGCATCGCCATCGGCGCCGCCAGGCATGGCAACGCTGGTTCGATGCGACGAGCGAAGAAAACACACCGGCCGCGCGGGTGGCCGCGATGTCGGAACTGCTGCGCCGTGCTGCGCGACAGCGGGATGCCTCCGCCGACCGGCTGGAAGGCGAAGCGTGGCTGCGATTCCTCGATGGTGGGAAAGGCCATGCGTTCACGCAAGGGCCCGGCCGACTGCTGTTGGATGGCGGATATCGTCGCGAGGTGGATGCAGTCGAGTTGGCCGCAGCGCGCGTCGTCGCGCGCGCGCGCTTCCTCGAACTGATGGCGGGTTCGCGATGAGTGGGTCACTGCCCATGCTGCAGCTGCTGCAGGATGGCTATGCCGGCTTCGCATGGCCATGGTTCTGGCTGGCGTTTCCCTTGCCTTGGCTGGTGCGCTGGCTACTGCCCGCGCGCCGTACCCAAGCCGATGCGCTGAGGGTGCCCTACGGTCGTTCGGTGCAATCCATCGCGCAGCGCGGTGGGCGCGGCATGCCGGGGCGGGGCGCCGCGCTGGCGTGGCTCGTGTGGTTCCTGCTCTGCGCCGCCGCCGCGCGTCCGCAACAGTTTGGCGATGCCGTCACGCCGCCGGTGAGCGGGCGCGACCTGATGCTCGCGGTCGACCTGTCCGGCAGCATGACCGAGCCCGATATGGAGCTGGGCGGTGCCGTCGTCGATCGCCTGACCGCAGCGAAAGCCGTGCTCGCCGACTTCCTCGACCGCCGCGACGGTGATCGCGTCGGCCTGCTGGTATTCGGTCAGCGCGCCTATGCGATGACGCCACTGACGCGCGACCTGCAGACCGTACGCGAGCAGTTGCGCGATGCCGTGGCCGGGCTCGCCGGCCGCGAAACCGCGATCGGTGATGCCATCGCGCTCGCGGTGCGTCGGCTGCGCACGCAGGAGGAGGGCCAGCGCGTCCTGATCCTGCTGACCGATGGCGTGAACTCTGCCGGTGTACTGACGCCGCAGAAGGCAGCGGAACTGGCGAAGGAGGAGCGCGTGCGCATCCATACCATCGCCTTCGGCAGCGATGGGGGGATGAGCTTGTTCGGCATTCCGTTGCCGATGCCGGCCAGTTCGCCGGAAGACATCGACGAGGCGACCCTGCGCGATGTCGCCGCGCAGACCGGCGGACGGTTCTACCGCGCGCGCGATACCAACGAACTGGCCGGCATCTACGCCGAGCTGGATCGCCTCGAACCGGTGCAGCAGGCGGGCAAGGCCGTGCGCCCGCGCATCGAGCGCTATCACTGGCCCTTGGCCGCGGCGCTGGGCTTCGCGCTGTTGAGTTTCGTGTGGCCGCGGAGGCGCGCATGAGTGCCTTCTGGAGCGCACTGCATTTCCTGCGCCCGCACTGGTTGTGGGCCTTGCTGGTGCTGCCGCTGCTGGCGTGGTGGTGGCGCGTGCAGCGGCACCGCCTGAATGCCTGGCAGGGCCATGTGGACGCGCATCTGCTGCGGCATCTGCTGGTGCGGGGCGGTGGCGCGGCGCGCGCGGGCATGATCGTGGCCGCGTTGGCGTACGCGCTCGCGGTGCTCGCGCTCGCAGGGCCGAGCTGGCGGCAGGGCGACCAGCCGTTGTGGCAAGCCCAGCGTCCGCTGGTGGTGGTGCTGGATCTTTCCAGCCGTATCATGACGACTGACCTGCCGCCTTCGCGACTGCTGCAGGCGCGGGCGAAGCTGGCGCGCCTGCTCGACGCACGCGCCGGCAGTCCGGTCGCGTTGGTCGCCTTCGCGGACGACGCGTTCACGGTCGCGCCGATGACCGACGACACGGCCAACATCCGGTTGTACCTCGATGAGCTGGCGCCGGAGATCATGCCGGTGGACGGGCAGCGCACCGATCGCGGTATCGCTTGGGCGGCGCGTCTATTGGCTCAGGCGGATTTCCGTAACGGCGACATCCTGGTGCTCACGGATCACGCAGGCGGTGGCGCAGCGAAAGCCGCCGCCGACGCGCGCGCGCAAGGCTACCTGGTCTCGGTGCTCGGTCTGGGCACAGCCGCAGGTGCGGCGTATCGCGGCAACGACGGGACGATCGGCCATGCGGCGCTGGACGCTTCATCGCTGCGCGCATTGGCCACAGCCGGCGGCGGACGTTACGAGTCGGCCACGGCCGACAACGGCGATCTTGCAGCGCTCGGCGTGGCTTCGTCGGGACTGGAGACCGTGGGCACGTCGACGATGCCCGGCGGCGGCAAAGCGTGGCGTGACGAAGGCTATTGGTTGTTGATTCCGATTCTGCTGCTGGCATTGCTGTGGTTCCGCCGTGGGGCGGCGCTGGTACTGGCGGGGGCGCTCTGGTTCCCGCTCGCGCAGCCCGCGCATGCGGCTGGCATCGAGTGGTGGCAGCGCCCGGACCAAGCCGAACACGCGCGCATCGCCGAAGGCGCCGATGCGTACCGGCAGGGCGACTTCGCTGCCGCCGAGCAGGCGTTCACCGGCATCGATACCGCCGAGGGCTGGTACAACCTCGGCAACGCGCTGGCGAAGCAGCAACGTTATGACGATGCCATCGCGGCGTACGACCGCGCGCTGCGCGCACAGCCGGGCATGGCCGATGCACTGGCGAACCGCGCGGCCGTGGATGCGGCACGCAAGCGCCCGCCGTCGCCGGGAGAGGGGCAAGGCAAGCCAGGACAGCAGGGCGACGGCAGCAATGCATCCGGAGCGTCGCAGGACCAGTCCAAGCCCGATCCAGGGGCACAGAAGAGTGCATCGCCATCGACTGCTGACCAGCCTTCCGCCTCATCGGCATCGCGCGATGCGCGCAAGCCGTCGCCCGATGCGGATCCATCGCGCACCGGCGCGCCACCATCATCCACGCCGGATGCCGCCGCGCAGGCAGCTGCCGATGCGGCACAGCGTGAACGCATGCGCGCGGCGATGGCACGCGAATCCGGAGATGGGAAGGATGCAGCCGGGAACACGCCTGCTGTCCAGGCCGAAACCGCGGAGCAGCGCGAACGGCGCCAGGCGGTCGATGCGTGGCTGAAGCGCGTGCCGGACGAGCCCGGTTCGCTGCTAAAGGCAAAGTTCCGGCTCGAACACGAACGCCGGCAGAGGGAAGGGCGATGAAACATCGGGTGTTGATCCTGTTGTGCCTGCTGGTGGCATGGCCGGTCTCGTTGATGGCCGCCACCCGCGCGTGGCTGGAACAACCCACCGTCGCGCTCGGACAGGCAGTCACGCTGAATGTGGAAACCGATGCGGTGTCCGCCACGCCCGACCTCACCCCGCTGATGCGCGATTTCGAGGTGGAAGGGCAGTCCGACAGCCGCAGCGTCGGACTGGTGAACGGGCGCGTGCGCAGCAGCACGACGTTCGCGCTGACGCTGCGTCCGCGACGCGCAGGCACGCTGGCGATCCCGGCGTTGCAGGTCGGCGGCGAACGCACCGCCCCGCTGATGCTCGAGGTGACCGCGACCCCGACCGCCAGCGCGGCATCGAACGGTCTCGTATTCGTGGAAACCGAGATCGACGACCCAAGCCCTTACGTGCAGCAGTCGGTAGGCGTCACCGTACGGCTCTATTACGCCACGCCGCTGGTCTCCGGCCAGCTCGACCTGGATCCGCCGGATGGCGCGCTGCTGCAGCGCGTCGGCGACATAGTGCAGTCCAGCCGCGAGATCGACGGACGGCGTTACAGCACGGCCGAGCGCCGCTTCCTGCTGGTGCCGGAGCGCAGCGGCGCATTGACGTTGCCTGGCCCCCGTTTCAGCGGCCGTGGTGCAGGTGGCTGGATGGACGACCTGCTCGGCGGCAACAGTCGCGAAGTGAACATCACCGGCGCGCCGCGCACGCTGCAGGTGCGCGCGCAGCCGGCGAACGCACCCCAGCCCTGGTTGCCGGTACGCGACCTTCGCCTGCGCTATACCGCAGTGCCAGACCAGCTGCGTACGGGTGAAGCGGCCACGCTTGCCATCGAGACCACCGTCATCGGCGCCACGCAGGCACAGCTGCCCGAACTGCCCGTGCCCTCGATACCGGGCGCGCAGGTGTTCGCGGAACCACCGCAATACGATGAGACGTTCAATGGCGGCACGCCGCAGGTGAAGTTGACGCGTCGCTACTCCGTCGTACCCTCGCAGCCGGGCTCGCTGGCGGTGCCCGGCGTGGCGATGGCGTGGTGGGACGTGCGTACCGGCACGGCGAAGCGCGCGACGCTGCAGGACCTGGCCATCCCGGTCGTGCAGGGGAATGGGCAGGCGGCGCATCCGCCGGCACGGGATGCCGCAGTGCCGATGGCGCCGGCCGCCACGGACGATGGCGTCATGGCGCTGTCCGGCGACCGACGCCTGCCGGCCCACCTGTGGCCGTGGCTGGCCGCCGGTTTTGCGTTGTTGTGGTTGGCCACGCTGGTGTGGGGGTTGTCGCGTCGGCCGGGTGGCGCGAACGTGGCCCGGATCCGCGGACATGCGACGGAGCCCACCCACCCGACGATATCCTCCGCGACCCATACGGCGGCCGACCTGAAACGCGTGCTCGATGCTGGCGATCTCGACGATATGGAAGCCGTGCTCTGCGGTATGGCGCGCCCCGCGGTCATCGACCTGGACGACCTGCAGCGTCGCCTCGTCATGCCGGCGCAGCGTGCCGCAGTGGACCTGCTGCGCCGCGCCCGCTGGGCAGGCGGCGATCCGGCACAGGCCCGCCTTGCGCTGCGCGAAGCCTTCCGTGGAGGGCCGCAGTGGCAGGCAGGAGACGTCGGCGTGGCGGACGAACCGCTGCCGCCGTTGTATCCCCGGTAGGGGAAACCGGACCGATGTTCGTCATCCCTCTGCCGTAAGTGATGCCCTTCTGGCGGCACCCACGCGCTCAGCCATGCGTGGACGGGCCACCATGCCGGGTTTGCTAAGCTCCCGACTTTGTCGCTGCAGGACCCGCCGATGACCGACGCCACGCCCGCCAACCGCGCCAAGCTCCCGTTGCACTGGAAGATGGCCATCGGCTTCGGCATCGGTCTGGTCATCGGGCTCATCGTGCATGCCTCCGGTCAGGGCGATGCAGGCTGGGTGCAGGACGTCACCAAGTACGTCACCACACCTTTCAGCAAGATCTTCCTCAACCTGATTTTCATGCTGATCGTGCCGCTGCTGTTTTCGGCGCTGGTCTGCGGCATTGCCGAGATGGGCGACATCCGCGCGCTCGGCCGCATCGGCTGGAAGACGCTGGCCTACACCGTGCTGCTGTCGGCGGTGGCGGTGCTTCTGGGTCTGGTGCTGGTCAACCTGTTCAAGCCTGGCGTGGGCGTGGAGCCCGCGCTGGCGCAGCAGCTGATCGCGGAGAATGCCGAGCGCACGAAGGAAATCGTCGCCAGTGTCGGCAGCCAGCCGACCGGCATGGACATGCTGCTGTCCATCGTGCCGGACAACGTGATCGGTGCGGCGTCGAGCAATGCCGCCATCCTGTCGCTGATGTTCTTCGCAGTGATGTTCGGCGTCGGCCTGGTGCTGACGCCGTCGGAGAACACCGGCATCCTCAAGCGCGGGATCGAAGGCGTGTTCGAGATCTCGATGACGCTGATCGGCCTGGTGATCCGCCTGGCGCCGTACGCGGTGGCCTGCTTCATGTTCAACCTGGCCGCGATCTTCGGTTTCGACCTGCTCGTGCGTCTCGGCGCCTACGTGGGCGTGGTGGTGCTGGCGCTCGCGCTGCACCTGCTGGTCAGCTACTCGGTGGCGTTGAAGCTGGCCGGGTACTCGCCCCTGACGTTCTTCCGCGGCGCGCAGGAAGCGATGGTGATGGCGTTCTCCACCGCGTCCAGCAACGCGACCCTGCCCACCGCACTGCGCGTGGCCGACGAAAAGCTGGGCCTGCCGCGCACGGTGTCGCGCTTCGTGCTGACGGTGGGCGCCACCGCCAACCAGAACGGCACCGCGCTGTTCGAGGGCGTGACGGTGATCTTTCTGGCCCAGTTCTTCGGCGTGGACCTGTCGCTGGGCCAGCAGTTCATGGTGATGCTGGTCTGTATCCTGGGCGGCATCGGCACGGCCGGCGTACCATCCGGCTCGCTGCCGGTGGTGGCGCTGATCTGCGCCATGGTCGGTGTGAACCCCATCGGCATCGGCCTGATCCTGGGCGTGAACCACTTCCTCGACATGTGCCGCACCACCCTCAACGTCACCGGTGACCTGACCCTCGCGTCGCTGGTGGCCAAGGGTGAACGCGTCGACGTGAAGCTGCCGGGCCAGCCGGGCTAACACCCCGCGCAGGCCCTCGCAACCGCGACAGGGCGGGCGGGGGGTGGGACAATGGGCGGCCCGCAGCCCGCCGGGCGCCGCCCCCTCCGTACCGACCCCATGACGACGCCCACCCGCCGCCAGCTCGCCAACGCCATCCGTTTCCTCGCCGCCGACGCGGTGCAGGCCGCCAATTCCGGCCATCCCGGCATGCCCATGGGCATGGCCGACATCGCCGAAGTGCTGTGGAACGACTACTACCGTCACAGCCCGTCGAACCCGCACTGGTTCAACCGCGACCGTTTCATCCTCTCCAACGGCCATGGCTCGATGCTGCAGTACGCGCTGCTGCACCTGGCCGGCTACGACCTGCCACTGCAGGAGCTGAAGAACTTCCGCCAGCTGCACAGCAAGACCGCCGGCCACCCGGAGCGCCATGAGACGCCGGGCGTGGAAACGACCACCGGTCCGCTCGGCCAGGGTTTCGCCAACGCGGTCGGCTTCGCGCTGGCCGAGAAGTTGCTGGCACAGCGCTTCAACCGCGAAGGCCACGCCATCGTCGACCATCGCACCTTCGTGTTCATGGGCGACGGCTGCCTGATGGAAGGCGTGTCGCACGAAGCCGCCTCGCTCGCCGGCACCTGGGGC
Source organism: Pseudoxanthomonas sp. 3HH-4 (assembly GCF_006716465.1). Taxonomy (GTDB): domain Bacteria; phylum Pseudomonadota; class Gammaproteobacteria; order Xanthomonadales; family Xanthomonadaceae; genus Pseudoxanthomonas_A. Next base: position 148,813 of record NZ_VFPB01000005.1, read on the forward strand.
CTGGGCAAGCTGGTCTGCTTCTGGGACGACAACAAGATATCCATCGATGGCAACACCGACGGCTGGTTCACCGACGACACGCCGGCGCGCTTCGAAGCCTACGGCTGGCAGGTGGTGCGCAACGTCAACGGCCATGACCCGGTCGAGATCAAGACCGCCATCGACACCGCGTTGAAGGCCGCCGACAAGCCCACGTTGATCTGCTGCCGCACCACGATCGGCTTCGGTTCCCCGAACAAGGCCGGCAAGGAATCCAGCCACGGCGCGCCGCTGGGCAAGGACGAGCTGGAGGCCACGCGTGCTGCGCTGGAATGGCCGTACGGTCCGTTCGAGATTCCCGCCGACATCTACGCCGGTTGGAACAAGGTCGAGACCGGCAAGGCGCTGGAAGCCGACTGGAATGCGCTGTTCGACGCCTATGCCACGCAGTACCCGGAACAGGCCGCCGAGCTGAAGCGCCGCGCGTCCGGTGAACTGCCCGCCGACTTCGTCGCGCAGGCCGATGCGTACATCGCCAAGGTGCAGGCCGAAGGCCCGGTCATCGCCTCGCGCAAAGCCTCGCAGAACACCATCGAGGCCTTCGCGCCGCTGCTGCCGGAGCTGGTGGGCGGCTCGGCCGACCTGGCGCACTCCAATCTCACGCTGTGGAAGGCCAGCAAGTCGGTGTCCACCACCGACCCGAATGCCAACTACGTGTACTACGGCGTGCGCGAGTTCGGCATGACCGCGATTGCGAACGGCCTGGCGCTGCACGGCGGCTTCGTGCCGTTCGACGCCACCTTCCTGGTATTCAGCGACTACGCGCGCAACGGCGTACGCATGAGCGCGCTGATCCCGGCGCATGCGATCCACGTGTACACGCACGACTCCATCGGCCTGGGCGAAGACGGTCCCACGCACCAGCCGGTCGAGCATCTGGCATCGCTGCGCTACATCCCCAACAACGACGTATGGCGCCCCTGCGACGCGGTGGAATCGGCGGTGGCGTGGAAGCAGGCCATCGTCCGCCAGGACGGCCCGAGCTGCCTCGTGTTCTCGCGCCAGAACCTGCCGCACCAGCCGCGCAGCGATGCGCAGGTGAGCGACATCGCGCGCGGCGGCTACGTGCTGGCCGATGCCGACGGCACGCCGAACGTCATCCTGATCGCCACCGGTTCGGAAGTGGGCCTGGCCACGCAAGCCAAGGCGACGCTGGAGGCGCAGGGCATCAAGACGCGCGTGGTATCGATGCCGTCGACCGATGTGTTCGACCGCCAGGATGCGGCTTACCGCGAGACTGTGCTGCCGAAGGCCGTGCGCAAGCGCGTGGCGGTAGAAGCGGCCATCAGCGATTTCTGGCGCAAGTACGTGGGCCTGGACGGGGCGGTGATCGGCATGACCACGTTCGGTGCCTCCGCGCCGGCGGACGCGCTGTACAAGCACTTCGGCATCACCGTTGACGCGGTGGTCGAGGCTGCGAAGTCGCTCTGAGCGGGCCGTAACGCGGAAGCGAGAAAAGCCGGGCGACGCCCGGCTTTTTTCTTGTCAACGGTCAGCGCGTCTCGCGCAGTCCGTGTGCCAACAGCTTCGCTTCGATGCGTTCGCCGAATGTCGCCGGCTGCGACAACGCCATGCGCGCCATCGCAGCTTCGTCGTCCGGCCGCGCCGCCAGTGATTTCGCTACCGTCGCGATCTTCTTCCAAGGCGTGGCGGTATTCGCTTTCAGCCAGCTGAGCGCCTTGACGATCCGCTGTTCGACTTCGGTGAAATCACTGCCCAGCGGGTAGTCCGGCAGCGTGCCGTCATGGCGGAAGGCGCGCAGGCGCGCCGACAGGTGCACCGGCGTGTTGTCGATCCAGTGCGCAGGCGGGTGGAAGCCACCGCGCAACTTGCCCGCGCGCTGCGCCTGTTCCATCAGTCCCCGCTGGAAACGCGTGTCGGTGATGCCGCCCATGGCGATGATGCAGTCCTCGTCGTTCTTTCCGCGCAGGTCGGCGATGCCGTACTCGTTGACGTACAGGTCGCGCAGGTGGCGCGGGATGGTCGTGTGGCCGTAGTTCCAGCGCACGTTCGATCCGGCGCTGCCGGCATCCTCGCGTACCGCGCGGAACATCAGCACGCTGCGCGCGCCGTCCAGGGCGTTCGACATGTCGACGAAGTTGTATTGCCCGCCCACGCCGGACACCACCCGTCCGTCGTCGAGGCCGTCGGAGACGGCCGCGCCCAGTACCGTCGCCATCATGCAGGAATTGAAGAAGCGCGCATCGCGGCGCTGCAGGCGTGCGAGGGTTTCCTGCCCGTGCTGCAGTTCGTTGATCATACTTATCCGGCGCATGCCGATGGCGCGTCGCTGGTCGTCCGGCAGTTCGCGCAGCCAGTCGTAGAATGCGGGCGAGCCAAGGTAGAAGGCGCCGTGCAGGTATTCGCCATCGCGCTCCAGTCGCGCATGGTCGCCCAGGTTAGCGCTGCCGTCGGCGATGCGCTGCATCAGTGCCTCGTCGTCCGCGACCTTGCGCCGGATCACGCCGGTTTCCACCAGCCGCTTGAAGCCTTCGTTGACCATCTCGCTGCAGCCATACAGGCCGATGGCGAACGGGTCGAGCCCGCCGCTGGCGAGGACGGCGGGATGCCGCTCCAGTTCCGGATCCAGGGCCGCCAGCACACGCCGGTACGTGGCGTTGTCGGTATGGCGCAGCACCAGGGCATGGCTCAGTGCGTCGGCCAGCGCACCGATGCCGATCTGCAGCGTGCCGCCGTCGCGCACCAGCGTGCTGGCATACAGCCCGATGGCGTAATCCACATCCGACACCGGCTGGCGCGGCAGGCCGAACAGCATCGGATAGGGCCCCGGTGGCGTGACCACGATGTCGAAGTACGCTTCGTCCACCGCCGCCGTTCCGCCGATCCAGGGCAGCTGCGGATCGATTTCGGCCACCAGCAAGGGGCGGGGCAGGCCGCGGGCCATGACAGCGTCCACGGTGTCCTGGGTCAGGTCGTTGTTGCACGACATCGAAAGTCGCGTGCCACCGGGTTCGCGCGCGACCTTCTGCACGATCACGTTGAGCGCGCGGTCGGCCAGTGCCCGCGCGACGTGGGTGTAGTTGAGGCTGGCGTAATGGCGTTGCGCGGTGCTCGAACGCAGCAGGGCGCCGCCCTGCATGTAGAACTCTTCCACCTCGATGTTCGGCGGCAGCGCGTCGCGTTTCATCGCCTGCACGTAGTCCAGGCGCGGGAAGTCCCCGCCGAAGTGGCGCGCGGCGAACGGCGCCACGAAGCGGCCCTCCAGGCCCTTGCCGCCGGCGGGCGGGTCCAGCGACAGCGCGGTGTAGAGCGACCACGAGCGTGCCGGATCGCGTGCGATGCGCGCGTACAGGGCATTCAACAGGCGATGCGGCTTGCCGATGCCCAGCGGGGCGCCCATGCGCAACGGGCTCGGCGTCCGGGACAGGATCAGGTCGACGGCTTCGTCGAGCGTAGTGAGGTGCTGTGTCATGGTGCCAGCGTAACGAGCCGCGCGTTGATCGGCCATGGCCTCATTGCTCCAGCATGTCCGGACGGAACAGGCGCCGCCGCGATACCTCGCGGCCCGACACCGTGAAACGGCCGTCGCCGCGGTAGTGCAGGGTGCGGGGGATGCGCGGCGAGGCGGCGACGCGCGCATGCATCACGCGCCACACGAACAACGGGTAGTCGGCGGTGATGCGGGTCTCGTGCAATCGGCATTCGAACTGCGCGTGGCATTCGGCGATCCGCGGCGCATCCACCTCGCGCGAGGGCAGGGCGGTGAGGCCGAAGCGGTCGAACTTGTCCTGCTCGGCGCTGCTGCAGTTGCCGATGCGCACGACGGTGTCCAGCAGGTCTTCGGTCGGCAGGTTGATCACGCACTCGCGGCTGGCGCGTGCCAGCGCGTGGCTGCGGTTGGCGTCCCAGATGTAGGTGCCCACCAGGTCGTAGCCCAGCATCATGTGCCAGCCCAGCGTCATGATGGCGCGTTCGCTCTTGTGTGCCGTGCTGAGCAGCACGACGGGACCGGGTTCCAGGTAGCGTCGTACCTGGTCCACCGGCAACTCCTTCCAGCGCTTCTGCCTGGTCATGGTGCCGCTCCAGTATCGTGGCGGCAGGATACGCGCCGCTCAGTCGAGAACGTGTACAGAATCGGCGACGCGCCGCACTTCGTCCGGATGGTGGCTGACGTAGACGATGGGCAGGCGGATCTCGTCGCGCACGCGCTGCAGGTAGGGGATCAGTTCCTCGCGCCGGGCCTGGTCCAGTGCGGACAGCGGCTCGTCGAACAGCAGCAGCGACGGTTGCGAGAGCAGGGCACGGCCAATCGCCACCCGCTGCGCTTCGCCGCCCGACAGGTTGCGCGTACGGCGGGCGAGCAGGGGTGCGATGCCGAGCAGGTCCACGACGGTGTCGAAACCGAACTGCGGCGCGCCCTGTCCGCCGTGACGGCCGTATTGCAGGTTCCGGCGCACATCGAGATGGGGGAACAGGCGCGCATCCTGGAAAACGTAGCCCACGCGACGGCGATGCACGGGCACGTCGACGTGGCGCGCGCTGTCGAACAGGCAATGGCCATCCACGTCGATGCGGCCGGCCACCGGCGTCAGCAGTCCCGCGATGGCGTTGAGCACCGAGGTCTTGCCCGCGCCCGACGGGCCGACCAGCGCGATCACGCGAGCATCGTCGTCGATATGGATGCGACGTTGGAAATTGCCGCGACGCAGTTCGATGTCCAGCCTCAGCATCAGCTGTCCTCTCCCTGCCGTGTGTGGTGGCGCCGCACCAGCCATTCGGAGAACAGCAGCGCAGCCAGCGAGATCACCACGGCCACGGCCGCCAAGCGCCAGATGCCGGCTTCGCCGCCGGGTACCTGCATCAGGCCGTAGATCGCCGACGACAGCGTCTGTGTTTCGCCGGGAATGTTCGACACGAAGGTGATGGTGGCGCCGAACTCCCCCAGCGCCTTGGCGAAGGCCAGCACGCTGCCGGCGACCAGCCCGGGCCAGGCCAGCGGGAGGGTAATGGTGAAGAACACGCGCCACGGGCCGGCGCCGAGTGTGGAGGCTGCCTGCTCCAGCCGGCGGTCGGTGGCTTCCAGCGAGAGCCGGATCGAACGCACCATCAATGGAAATCCCATCACGGCGCACGCCAGTGCCGCGCCGGTCCACCGGAACGCGAACACGACGCCGAGCTGTTCCTGCAGAAAGCGGCCGAGAGTTCCCTGCGTGCCCAGCGTCACCAGCAACGCGTAACCCATCACCACCGGCGGCAACACCAGCGGCAGGTGCACGACGGCGTCCAGGAGTGCCTTGCCGGGAAAGCGCGTGCGCGCCAGCAGCCAGCCGACGAGGACGCCGAAGGGCAGGCTCGCGAGTGATGCCACCAGCGCCACCTTCAGGCTGAGCTGGATCGCGGTGAGTTCTTCCGGACTGAAGGCGTCGAACACGTCGGCGTCAGTCCTTCACCGTGAAGCCATGCCGCGCGAAGATGGTGTCGGCAGCGGGTGACGCCAGCCAGTGCACGAATGGCGTCGCCCGTGCCGTGCGCGGCCCCCGCAGCGCAGCCACGGGATACACGATGCGGGGATGCGAATCCGCCGGAAATGTCGCGAGCACGCGCACGGCCGGCTCGGCCTTCGCATCGGAGGCATACACGATGCCGAGCGGTGTCTCGCCGCGCGCCACCAGCATCAATGCCGCGCGCACGCTTTCCGATTCGGCCAGGCGCGCCTTGACGCCGTTCCACAGTGACAGCGACTCCAGTGATGCGCGGGCGTATTTGCCTGCCGGGACCGTCGCGGTCTGCCCCACGGCGAGGCGGCCCTGGCCCAGTGCGGCCAGCAGTGTCACCGGTCGTTTCAGGTCCACGCTTGCCTGGCGGGCTCTCGGTGCGACCAGCACCAGCTGGTTGCCCAGCAGGTCCCGTCGCGTCGCGACCTGCAGCTTGCCGCGCTGCTGCAGATAGTCCATCCATTCCAGATCGGCGGAGAGGAACACGTCTGCCGGCGCACCCTGTTCGATCTGGCGCGCGAGCGCGGAACTGGCAGCGTAGGACACGCGGACCGATACCCCCGTCTGCCTCTGGTAAGCCGCTGCGGCTTCGTCCAGCGATTCCTTCAGGCTGGCGGCGGCGAAGACAGTGAGCGGCGCGTCGTCGTCCGCCGGCGCGGCAGGGGCGGCGAAGGAGACCGCGAGCATGGCCAGTGCGGTGAACACTCGACGGAGCGGCGTGGGCAGGTTCATGCGAACGACTCCTGGTGGAACGGGCGATTCGATGATCTTTGGCGCGGAGCGGGAATGCGGGTACCGGCAGGTCAGTGGCGATCAAGCGCCTCGTTCAATACGGCCGCCAATGCCGCGCCCCCCGCCCTGAGCTGGCGCTCGGCCACCGGCAGGTGCCTGTCGACGTAGCGCTGCTCGAGCTTCGCGCGACGTGGATAGAAGTCCGGCTGGGTGGCCACGCGACACGATTGCTCGGCCCAGGCGGACGAGGGAGGGGGCAGCGTGATGGCGCCGACGGAGGGCTTCGGCAACGCGCGAAGATGGCGCAGGTAGTCGGCTTCGCTGCGACCCGTAGACACCAGCATGCGACTGTCCCAGAGGGTGTGCAGGTTGGTGCCGCGTCCGTTCCAGTTCACCTGCACATCGTTGCCGCCCTTGTCATGTGCATAGCCGGCATGCAGCGGCTGGTGCACGTCGCCCACGAAATGCACCACGAACTTCAGCGCCTGGACGCGTTCGGCGCGCGTGCGCCGGGTGTCGGCGAGGATCGCAGTCTGCGCCCTGATGGCGTCCACCACGCAGTTGCCGCCCGGGCAGTCGCGCGACTGCACGTAGACGCAGTCGTGTTCGCCGAGGTTGACGAAGTGCCAGCGTGCGGTTTTGCGGCCGAGGACAGGATCGTTCTCGCGCAGGTCGTCGGCCCAGCTGGCGACGCCGGCCAGCGTCGGGTCCGGTTCGCCCTGCAGAAGGGCTTCGACCTGGCGTCGCGTATCCGGCGCCAGTTCATCCCATGCCAGCAGCGCCACCAGCCGATGGCCTAGGGGCCCCCACGCATGCGCAGGCATGGGAAGCAGCGCGAGAGCAAAGGAGAGGGCGAGGGAGACGACAAGAAAGAGAGGACGGACCATGCCGGTACTTTAACCGACACGGGCCGTCCCCATTTGACCTCGTCAGGCGATGCGGCTATCTGCTCAGAACTTCACGACATACGCCACGCCGTAGACCAGCGGGTCGATGTTGGCGGTGCCGAGCTTGGCGCCATCGACCTTGACGTCGGTGTCGATGTCGATCCAGCGCGCATCCACGCGCACGGCGCCGCGCTCGCTGACCTTGATGTCGATGCCCGCATGCGCGGCCAGGCCCCAGGAGTCGTCCAGCTTCAGGTCGGTGCCTGCCAGCGCGCCCTTGGTGTCCTCGCTGAAGAACGTGGTGTAGTTCAGGCCGGCGCCGAGGAACGGCGAGACCTTGCCCTTGCTGTTGAAGTGGTACTGCAGCGAAACGGTCGGCGGCAGATGCTTGGTGCTGCCCACCGTGCCGACGCCGTCGACGGCGATGTCGTGCTTGAACGGCAGCGCGGCCAGCACTTCCAGGCCCAGGTTGTCGCGCAGGAAGTATTCGAAGGTGATGGTCGGCTTGACGTCACTGTCGATGTCCAGCGGCAGCGTGCCGCCGGCCAGCGAGCCATTGTCGGACTTGGGGTTTACCTGGTGCGCGCCCACGCCCAGCGTCCACTCGCCCTTGGACTGGGCAAAGGCGGGAGCAGCGGCGCCCAGTGCGAGGGCGATGGCAATCGGGATCAGGGTCTTCTTCATGATGGTGACGCTCGTTGGAATGTGGTGCCAGTCTCCGCCCGCGTATCCGGCACCGCCTTGATCCTGATCAATGCCCGTGAGGCGGCGTCACGGGGGCGGCCTGTTAGAATGGCGGCCCCCGTCAACCCCGCCGCGCCGCGCGCGTGGCCGCAGGAGTCCTGAGCAATGTCGATCAAGGTGGGTATCAACGGCTTCGGCCGCATCGGGCGCAACGTGCTGCGTTCCGCCGTGCAGAACTTCGGCAACGACATCGAGATCGTCGCCATCAACGATCTGCTGGAGCCGGACTACCTGGCGTACATGCTGCAGTACGACTCCGTGCATGGCCGCTTCGACGGCGACGTGAAGGTCGAGGGCAACACGCTGGTGATCAACGGCAAGCCGATCCGCCTGACCCAGGAACGCGACCCCGCCAACCTGAAATGGGACGAAGTGGGTGCCGAGGTCGTCATCGAATCCACCGGCCTCTTCCTCGACAAGGCCACCGCGCAGAAGCACCTGGATGCCGGCGCGAAGAAGGTGATCCTGTCGGCACCGTCGAAGGACGACACGCCGATGTTCGTCTACGGTGTGAACGACAAGACCTACAACGGCGAGGCGATCATCTCCAACGCCTCGTGCACGACCAACTGCCTGGCGCCGATCGCCAAGGTGCTGCACGACAAGTGGGGCATCAAGCGCGGCCTGATGACCACCGTGCACGCGGCGACCGCCACCCAGAAGACCGTCGACGGCCCGAGCAACAAGGACTGGCGCGGCGGCCGCGGCATCCTGGAGAACATCATTCCGTCGTCCACCGGCGCGGCGAAGGCCGTCGGCGTGGTGATCCCCTCGCTCAACAAGAAGCTGACCGGCATGTCGTTCCGCGTGCCGACCAGCGACGTGTCCGTGGTCGACCTGACCGCCGAACTCGAGAACCCGGCCACGTACGAAGAGATCAAGGCCGAGATGAAGGCGCAGAGTCAGGGCGCGTTGAAGGGCATCCTGGGCTACACCGAGGACAAGGTGGTCGCCACCGACTTCCGCGGCGATACCCGCACCTCGATCTTCGACGCCGAAGCCGGCATCGCGCTGGACCCGACCTTCGTCAAGATCGTCAGCTGGTACGACAACGAGTGGGGCTACTCCAACAAGTGCCTGGAAATGGTCCGCGTGGTCGCCGGCAAGTAAGCCGCGCCGCTTCTGCTGTACCGCACGGGCGTCCCACGGGGCGCCCGTGTCGTTTCCAGGTATCGCGAAGTGATACGGGGCGGCCGGGATCACGCCACCTGCGCATCGAATCTTGCAAATCCTGCCGCCTTGCCCGAGGCTGCCCCGAGGCTGAATGGACGGCCGGGGAACGGACCAGTCCGTTCCTGCACCGAATACGCAAAGGCGGGTTGGGCGATGGATGATCTGGCGGGAGTGTTGGTGTTGCTCGGCCTGGCGGTGCTGGCCGTGCCGGTGTTGCTGATCGTGGCGCTGGTCGCGATCAGCGGACTGAAGCGCCGGGTGGGCGAGCTGGAGCGGCAGGTGGGCCAGTTGCGCAGCCCGCAAGCGGCGCCTGCGGCATCCGCGACGCCGCGGGCGCAGGCCGATGCCCCTGCATCCAAGCCGGCCGATGCCGAGCGCACGCTGGCGGAACTCGTGCGATCGCCGCCGTCCCGCGTCGAGACACCGCCGCCTGAGCATGCGGCCATGCCGCCGCCTATCCCCCCGCCGCGTGTTGCGCCGACGCCCGCGCAGCTGGAGCCCGCGCCCGCGCTGCCGCCGCGTCCGCCGCGCCCCGAAACACCGTCGCGACCCGTTACGCCCGATGTCTTCACCGTTGCAGTCCGCGCGGTGCAACGCTGGTTCACGGTCGGCAACGTGCCGGTCAAGATCGGCGTACTGGTGCTGTTCGCCGGCGTCGCGGCGCTGTTGAAGTACGGTGCCGACCAGGGCTGGTTCTCGCTGCCACCGGAACTGCGCTTGGCCGGTATCGCGGCGGCGGCGCTGGGTGCACTTGTGTTCGCGTGGCGCAAGCGCGAAAGCAACCGCACTTTCGCGCTGAGCCTGCAAGGGGGTGCCATCGGCATATTGCTGCTGGTGGTGTTCGCCGCGTTCAAGGTCTTCACCGTGATGCCGGCCGGTGCGGCCTTCGCGCTGAGCATCGCGCTGGTCGCTGGTGCGGGCATGCTCGCGGTCCTGCAGGACGCGAAGTCGCTCGCCGTCTTCGCGCTGCTGGCGGGCTTCCTCGCGCCGATCTGGCTTTCGACCGGCAGTGGCAACCACGTCGCGCTGTTCTCGTATTACGCGGTGCTCAATGCCGCCATCGTCGGCATCGCCTGGTACAAGTCGTGGCGCGTGCTGAACCTGCTCGGGTTCGTCTTCACCTTCGGCATTGGCACCGCATGGGGACTGTTCGACTACGCGCCGGAGAAGTATGCGACCACGCAGCCGTTCCTGGTGCTGTTCTTCGCCTTCTACCTGCTGATCCCGCTGTTGTTCGCGCGTCGCCAGCCGGCCAGCCGCCGCGACTTCATCGATGGCTGCCTCGTGTTCGGCATGCCGCTGGTGGCGTTCTCGCTGCAGGCGGGCCTGATGCAGGGCGGAACGTTCGAAGACAGCCGCCTGCCGCTGGCCTTCTGCGCGCTGGGACTCGGCGTCCTTTATGCCGCGCTGTCGTGGACCTTGCGCCGCCGTACGAACTACGACGCGCTCGCGCAATCGTACGCGCTGCTCGCGGTCGGCTTCGCCACGCTGTCAGTGCCGCTGGCGCTGTCGGCGCAGGCCACGGCCTGCGTGTTCGCGCTGGAAGGTGCGGCGCTGGCCTGGCTGGGCCTGCGGCAGTCGCGGCTTCTGCCGCAGCTGACGGGCGCAGGCCTGCAACTCGCGGCAGCAGCTGCATTCTTCATCTCGCGCGCCGATGCAGCGTCGTGGCATGGAACGACGGCGGTCGTGCCGATGTTCGCCAATGCGGCGTTCATGAGTGCATTGCTGATCGCCGTCGCTGGCTTCGCCAGTGCCTGGGCTTATCGAATGAGCGGTCGTGGCGTGGCGCTGGTGTACTACCTGTGGGCGCTCGCCTGGTGGCTCGGCAACGGCATGGTCGAGATCGATGCCTACCTTGGCCGACGCGATGAACCCGACGCGATGCTGGCCTTTGCCGCGCTGACCGGCTGGCTGGCGGCGGAGGTCCATCGCCGGCGTCCGGCTACTGCGCTGGCGTGGACCACGCTGGTCGCCCTGGCCTCGGCCGTCCCCCTGGCGCTGTGGCAAACCGATGCGCACCAGCAGCCGTTCGCCGGTCATGGCGCATGGGCGTGGCTCGCCTATGCGGTACTGGGCGTCCGCAGCCTGATGTGCCTGCGCGACAGCGAGCATCGACTCGCCGGTGCGGCCCAGTTCGTGTGGTGGCTGGTGTGGCCGCTGGTCGCCAGCCTGCTGCTGGCGTGGCTGCCGGGCCATGTCGAAGGCATGGGCGACGGCTGGCAAGCGGGTCTCATCGCGTTGCCGTGGCTTGTCGTCGTGGCGTTGGCGCTGTTCCACTGGCGTTGGCTGGCGGCACCGCTCGGCGAGCGCTTCGATGGCTGGCGCACGCCCCTTCTGGGCGTCCTGTTTACCGCGCTGGGTCTGTGGTGGCTCGTTTCGTTGTTCCTGGCAGGTCATGCCAGGCCGCTGCCCTGGCTCCCCGTGCTGAACCCGCTGGAATTGGCGCAGCTCGCCACGCTGGTCCTGCTGCTTCGCTGGTGGATGCCGGATACGCGCGTGCTGCCACCGGCGCGCATCGTGCTGCTTTCGTCGCTGGCCTTCGTGTGGATCACCTCCGTCGTGCTGCACGCCGTGCATCATTGGGGTGGCGTGCCGTGGAACGACAGTCTGCTGTCCGGCAGCCTGGCGCAGACCAGCCTGACCATCACCTGGAGCGTACTGGGCGTGCTCGGCTGGGTGATCGGGTCGCGCCGTGGCCAGCGCATGCTGTGGCTGGGGGGCGCGGTGCTGATGGGCGTGGTGCTGGCCAAGCTGGTGTTCGTCGATCGCCAGCACCTGGGCAACCTGCTCGGCATCGGCTCGTTCATCGGCTACGGCCTGCTGTGCACCGTGGTGGGCTATCTGGCGCCGGCACCACCGCGTCGCATCGAAAACGAGGAGGCACCCGCATGAAGAAGTGGCTGATGGTCCTGTGCCTGCTGCCCGCGCTTGCCGGCGCGCAGGCGCCCGCACCGTATGCGAAGCGCTGGCCGCTGGTGTTGTCGGCCGAACAGGCGGGCGCGTACCGCGTGGTGCTCGATCGCGAGATCTACACCACCACGGCGTGGCCCGACCTGCGCGACATCGACGTGCTGGATGCGCACGGCAAGCCGGTGGCCGCCGCGCTGTTCGGCCCGGAGCAGCCGACGGCCCTGCCGGCGCGGCGCATCGTGGTGCCGTGGTTCCCGCTGCCCACCCAGCAGCCCGATGCAGCGGGTCCGTCGCGCGTGTCGGCGCAGTTCGGTGAGAACGGTCGCATCGTCCGCATCGAGGCGGATGGGGGCAGCGCGGGTGCATCGGGCCCTGCGCGTGCCTTCCTGGTCGACCTGAGCCGCATCCGTGACAACGCCGAAGCGCTGGAATTCACTTGGGACACCGGCACGCCGCGAGAATCGCGCTACCGGGTCGACGGCAGTCTCGACCTGGAGCACTGGGAGGTGGTGCAGGATCGCGTGACGTTGGTGGAATTGCAGCGCGGATCGCAGCGCCTGTTGCGCGACGAGGCGCCGATCCGCGGAGGGCTTCGTTACATCCGCTTCGTGCCTCTCGATGCCTCGCCGGCATTGCCGATCCGAGAAGTGCGCGTGCGCCTGGATGCCGTGCACCAGCGGCAGGAAGTGCAGTGGTCGGAACTGCAGGGACGTCGCATTTCTGCACAGGGCGTGGACAGCTATACCTACGAAAGCGATGGACGCTATCCCGTGGCATTGGCCGACCTGGCGATGGACGACTACGCCGTCGGTGAGTGGACACTCGAGAGTCGCGACAGCACGGACGCACCGTGGCGGCTCCGTGCCGGGCCGTGGGTGGCGTATCGCGTGGCCGGCGAACAGGCCAGCGCCTCACCGGCGCAACCGTTGTCGAGCGGACCGGCGCGCGACCGCTACTGGCGGTTGAGCAACCGGGGGGCCTTGCCGGACCAGGCGCCGACGCTGCGACTCGGATACCGGCCGGAGGTGGTGGTGTTTCTTGCGCAGGGCACGCCGCCTTACGCCTTGGTCGCGGGCAGCGCGAGCGCGCGCCGCGCGGCCGTACCGATGCCGGCGCTGGTCGATGCGCTGCGCCGCGACCGTGGCGAGGAATGGCAGCCCGCGCCCGCCTACCTGTCCGCGTCCGCGGTATTGGCCGGCGACGCGGCGCTGGTCGCGCCGCCCACGCCGCGCGACTGGAAGACCTGGCTGCTTTGGGGGTTGCTGATCGCCGGCGCCGCGCTGGTGGCGGCCTTCGCCTTCAGCCTGTTGCGTAGCCGGCCTCCGGCATAGGCCACTGTCGTTTGCGGCATGTGGGGGCAGGCGGGACAATAGGCGTCTTTCCCGCTGCCCAGGACCTCCCATGCCCATCGTCCGCATGACCGACCTCGACCTCGCCGGCAAGCGCGTACTGATCCGCCAGGATCTGAACGTGCCGATCGACGGTGGCCGCATCACCTCCGAGCAGCGCATCACCGCGTCCCTGCCGACGCTGAAGCTGGCGCTGCAGAAGGGCGCGGCGGTCATGGTGACCTCGCACCTCGGCCGTCCGAAGGAAGGCGTCTGGAGCGAGGCCGATTCGCTGGCGCCTGTCGCCGCCCGCCTGTCGGAACTGCTCGGCGTCGACGTGCCGCTGGTGAAGGATTGGGTCGACGGTGTCGACGTGGCGCCCGGCCAGATCGTCCTGCTCGAGAACTGCCGCATGAACGTGGGCGAGGGCAAGGATGACGAAGCGCTGTCGAAGCAGTACGCGTCGCTGTGCGACGTGTTCGTCATGGACGCCTTCGGCACCGCACACCGCGCGCAGGCGTCCACGCATGGCGTGATCCGCTTCGCGCCGGTCGCCGCAGGCGGTCCGCTGCTGATGGCCGAGCTGGATGCGCTTGACAAGGCGCTGGCCAACCCGGCGCGTCCGCTGCTGGCCATCGTCGCCGGCAGCAAGGTCTCCACCAAACTGGAACTGCTGACCAGCCTGGTCGGCAAGGTCGACCAGCTGATCGTCGGTGGCGGTATCGCCAACACGTTCATCGCAGCGGAAGGCCATGCCGTGGGCAAGTCGCTGTACGAAGCGGACCTCATCAACACGGCGAAGAAGATCGACGCCGATGCGAAGGCACGCGGTGCCGAGATCCCGCTGCCGACCGACGTCGTGGTCGCCACCGCGTTCGCCGCCGACGCACCGGCGATGGTGAAGGCCGTCGATGCGGTCGCTGCCGACGAGTTGATCCTCGACATCGGTCCGCAGACCGCGCAGCGCTATGCCGAACTGATCAGGTCGGCCGGCACGGTGGTGTGGAACGGACCAGTGGGTGTGTTCGAGTTCGACGCCTTCGGCAAGGGCACCGAAACGCTGGCGCATGCCATCGCGCAGTCGAAGGCGTTCTCCATCGCGGGTGGCGGCGACACGCTGGCGGCGGTGGACAAGTACGGCATCGCCGACGAGGTCAGCTATATCTCCACCGGCGGCGGCGCGTTCCTGGAATTCCTGGAAGGCAAGACGCTGCCGGCCGTGGCGGCGCTGGAAGCCCGCGGCCAGTGAGCCGCGCCACGCTGTTCTTCGATCTCGACGGCACGCTGATCGATTCGGCCGTCGGGATCACGCGCTGCATCACGCATGCCCTGGCGCAGCTGGACCATCCGGTACCGACGGACGCCGAACTGCGCGGCTGGATCGGCCCGTCGCTGCGGACCAGTTTCATGCCGCTGCTGGGTGACTCGGCGAAGGTCGAAGCGGCGGTCGAGCTGTACCTCGAGCGTTTCGAGTCGCACGGGTGGCTGGAGCACCAGGTGTACGCCGGCATCGGCGAGGCCATCGAAGTGCTCCACGCGGCCGGGCACCGGCTTGCCGTCGTCACCGCCAAGAACGAACCGCATGCGCGGAAGATCCTCGCCCACCTGCCGTTCGGTCATCGCTTCGAGGACATCATCGGCGCCACCGCGGATGGCCGGTTGAGCCACAAGAAGGACCTGATTGGCGAAGCGCTCCAGCGCCTGTCGTTGGCGCCGGAGGCATGCGTCATGATCGGCGACCGGCACATGGACATCGACGGCGCGCGCCACCATGGCATGCGCAGCGTGGGCGTACTGTGGGGGTTCGGCGACGAGCAGGAGCTGCGCGATGCAGGCGCGCACCATCTCGCGGGCACGCCCGACCAGTTGCGGCCACTGTTCGCCTGAGGTCAAGCGCGCGATCAAACGCGCGTTTCATCGCCTTTTTTTGCGCACTCGGGTGTGCGTGCGCAGCATGCTGCCTGTGCGCAGAGACCAAAAAAATACCAGTCGCACGAATGCGTGGAGCATCAGGAAAGTGCTTTGAAACAGCGCTTTCCCCGCGACACGCCCTGTGCGCGGAGGGCTGTCCCGGGACAGCGGCATGACGCGGGGAATGTCAGTCGTTCCGAAGAAGTTTCGCTGTGGTAGCGTTTGCGCGATCACAGGGAATCCGCACCATGACCGAACGCCAGCGCCGCACCAAGATCCTCGCCACCCTCGGACCGGCGACGGACCCGCCCGGCGTGCTCGAAGAATTGTTCCGTGCCGGCGTCAACGTGGTGCGCCTGAACTTCTCCCACGGTGATCCGTCGGGTCAGGCCAAGCGCGCCGCGGCGGTGCGTCTGGCGGCGCAGCGCGTGGGCGCGGAGGTCGGCATCCTCGCCGACCTGCCAGGGCCGAAGATCCGCGTCGAGCGGTTTGCCGAAGGCAAGGTGGTGCTGAAGACCGGCGACCGCTTCGACCTGGTGGCCCGTGTCGACGCGCCCCCGGGCGATGCCTCGCAGGTGGGCGTCAGCTATCTCGGTCTGCCGGGCGACGTGGAAGCCGGTGATGTCCTCCTGCTGGACGACGGCCTGATGCAGTTGCAGGTGGTGAAGGTCGACGGCGAGCGCATCGTCTGCACCGTGCTCAACGACGGCGTGTTGTCCGACCGCAAGGGTCTGAACAAGCAGGGTGGCGGCCTCTCGCTGGGCGCGTTGACCGAGCGCGACCGCGAGCTGATCGCTTACGTGGCCGAGAACATCGGCGTGGACTTCATCGCCGTGTCGTTCTGCCGCAATGCCGACGACATGAACGAAGCGCGCCGCATCGCGCGCGAACACGGCTGCGACGCAGCGCTGGTCTCCAAGATCGAACGCACCGAGGCCATCGAGAACCTGGCCGAGATCGTCGATGCCAGCGACGTGGTGATGGTGGCGCGCGGCGACCTGGGCGTGGAGATCGGCGATGCCGAACTGCCTGGCCTGCAGAAGAAGATCATCCGGGAGTCGCTGGCGCGCAACAAGGTGGTGATCACCGCCACCCAGATGCTGCAGTCTATGGTGGACAGCCCGATCCCGACACGTGCCGAAGTGCTGGACGTGGCGAACGCCGTCATCGATGGCACCGACGCGGTGATGCTGTCGGCAGAAACCGCCGCGGGCAGCTATCCCGTGCGCGCGGTCGAGGCGATGGCACGCATCTGCTTGGGCGCCGAGAAGCAGTTCGAGATGGATACTGATTTCGAGAAGGCGCCGCGCAATCTCGAGCGCGCCGACCAGGCCATCGCGATGGCGACGATGTTCCTGTCAGAGCACATCGGCGTGCGCGCGATCGTGGCGATGACCGAATCCGGCGGCACGGCGCGCTTCCTGTCGCGCTTCCGTTCCAATGCGCCGATCTACGCGTTCTCGCGCCACGACGGCGCGCGCCGCAAGATGGCGATGATCCGCGATGTGTTCCCCATCGCCTTCGACAGCCGTGGACTTGCGCCGCGCGAAGCCGCGCGCGATGCGATGCGCGTGCTGCATGACCGCGAATTGCTGGCCGAGGGCGATCGCGTGATCTTCACCAGCGGCGACCACATGGAAAAGCACGGCGCCACCAATACCTTGCGCCTGCTGCAGATGGGCGAGCGCGGCAAGGCCGAGGGGCTGGGCGAGCTGTAAACACCGGGAGGTTGACGCGTGACAAGGACGAACGCCTACACGCTGCTGTGCATCGCGATCCGCGCCGTCATCGTGTGGGTCGCGGCGAACTCCCTGGTCGGCGTTCCTTCGCTCCTGTTCGCGATCCGGCGCGGCGAGATGCCACTGGGCAGCGCAGGCACGTCGCTGGCGATCATGGCGACCGTGCTCGGCCTCCTGGCGCTGGCGTGGCTCTTCGCCGACAAACTGGCGCGACTTGCCTTGTCGAGCCCGAAGGAGCAGGTGTTCGAGAGCGACCTGGAGCCGCGCGTATGGCTGGGCCTCGCAATTTCCGTCATCGGCGCCTGGTTCCTGTTCGTCGCCTTGAAGGACGCGGCCTACCTGCTGGTGCGCTGGGTGATCTTGTCGCGCGCGCTGCCAGGCTCCCTGACGTTGGACAACGGACTGGACCAATTGCTGCCGGATGCCGTTGCCACGGTGTTCGAAGCCGTGCTCGCGATGGTGTTCCTGCTGCGCGGCCGCGGCATCTCCAACATGATCCATCGCTGGCGCTATGGTGATCTCAAAGCAGAGCCGTCGGATCCCGCGTGAGCCGGTGACGCATGGAACCGGTTCCATGCATTGACGCGTGCTGCTCACGCAGGCGCGCCTCAGCGCGTTCTTTGCCGCGTTCGCCCGCTCGGGTGGTGACGCGGGCTACAATTGGTATCTTTCCCGCCGCTTCCCCAGGAACCCCATGAGTATCGAACAGCTTGCCGAAACCGCCCAGGCCATGGTGGCCGCGGGCAAGGGCATCATCGCGATCGACGAGTCCACCACCACCATCGCCAAGCGGTTCCAGGGCGTGGGCATCGAGAACACGGAAGAAAATCGTCGCGCCTACCGCGAGCTGCTGCTCACCACGCCGAAGCTGTCGGACTACATTTCCGGTGCCATCCTGTTCGACGAAACCCTGCGCCAGTCCACCAAGGACGGCGTGCCGTTCGCCAAGTACATGAGCGACAACGGCATCATCCCCGGCATCAAGGTCGACAAGGGCACGCACGCCCTGGCCGGTTGCCCGGGTGAAGTGGTCACCGAAGGTCTGGACGGCCTGCGCGACCGCCTGAAGGAGTATTACAAGCTTGGCGCGCGCTTCGCCAAGTGGCGTGCGGTCATCACCATCGGCGAAGACATCCCCTCGGGCACCTGCATCGAGGCGAATGCCCACGCACTGGCCCGTTATGCCGCGCTGTGCCAGGAGTGCGGCCTGGTGCCGATGGTGGAGCCGGAAGTGCTGATGGACGGCGACCACAACATCGAGGTCTGCTACGAAGTGACCGAAGCCGTGCTGCGCTCGCTGTTTGGTGCGCTGTACGAGCAGAACGTGTTGCTGGAAGGCACCATCCTGAAGGCCTCGATGGTCATCGCCGGCAAGGATTGCGAGGAGCAGGCCGATGTCGACGAAGTGGCCGAGTCCACCGTGATGTGCCTGAAGAGCACGGTGCCGGCGATCCTGCCGGGCGTGGTGTTCCTGTCCGGCGGCCAGACCGACGAACAGTCCACCGCCCACCTCAATGCGATGAACCAGCTGGGCAGCCTGCCGTGGCCGCTGAGCTTTTCCTACGGCCGTGCAATGCAATCCGCCGCGCTGAAGCTGTGGTCGCAGGATCTGGTGGGCAACTTCGCCAAGGCCCAGGCCGTGGTGTACGAGCGCGCCAAGGAAAATGGCCTGGCTGCGCAGGGCAAGTGGGAAGGCTGATCGCCTGCGCCACCTCGAAGTAATTTCGACGCCGGCCTCGTGCCGGCGTCGTCGTTTCCGGGGGTCGGAATCCAGGCGCCCGGTGGCGTCCGTTCCATCAAACCGTCATTCCCGCGCAGGCGGGAACCCAGTGCCTTCAGCGTCGGCGACGAAAAGTCGCAGGGTCTCCCCTTTATCCCGCGGCGAAAGCGCGGCTGAACAGATGTTCTTCGCCTTGAATATAATTGCCTAAGCATCTATATCATAGGCACCCATGAAGACCTCAGCCGGCAAGAGCACCATCGGTTACCTGATCGCGGACCTCAGCCGGCTGTTCGGCCGGGTCTTCGACCGTCGCGCCGCCCACTTGGGCCTGACCCGCGTGCAGTGGCGCGCGCTCAAGCGCATCCACCAGAGCGAAGGCATCACCCAGTCCGAGCTGGCGGATCTGCTCGACATGGAGCCGATCGCCGTCGGCCGCGTGATCGATCGCCTGCAGAAGGCCGGCTTCGTCGAGCGCCGCAGCGACCCGGACGACCGGCGCGTCTGGCGCCTGCACCTGCTGCCGCAGTCCGACGCGGTGATGCACGACATCGAAGCCGTCGCCACGTCGGTCCGCGAGGACTGCCTGGCCGGCGTCGATCCGGACGAACTGGTGACGGCGATGAAGGTGCTCGGCCAAGTTCGCGAAAACCTCTCCCTGCTCGACCGCGCCAGTCGCGCCGAGTCCTCCCTCCGCAAGAACTGACCCCCACCATGACCAGCAAGATCAACGAAGCCGGCGAAAGCGCGGCCAAACCCTCCGCTCCCAAGCGCCGCCGCGTGCCGGTGTGGCTGTGGGTCGCCGGCCCGCTGGCGGTCGCCGGCTTCTTCGGCTGGGAGTACGTGGCCTCGCAGCGTGAAGTCAGCACCGACAACGCCTACATCAAGGCCGAACGCATCCTGATCGCGCCGCAGGTCGGCGGCCGCGTGGTCGAAGTCGCCGTGCAGCAGAACCAGCCGGTGAAGAAGGGCGACCTGCTGTTCCGTATCGACGCCGATCCGCTGACGATCGCGGTGGCGCAGAACGAAGCGCTGGTCGCGCGCATGGCCAACACGGCCAGCGCCAGTCGCGCCAAGGTGGTCGGTACCGGCACCTCGATCCAGGCCGCGCGCGAAACGCTGGCGTGGGCGCAGCGCGATTTCCAGCGCATGCAGCAGCTCGCCGGCCAGCAGCTCGTCTCGCGCAAGATGCTGGACGACGCGCGCCACGCGGTCGCCGAAGCGCGCACCGACCTGGGCGACGCCATCGCCACGCAATCCGAGGCCACCGCCTCGCTGAGCGGCAGCCCGGGCACGCCGACGCAGGACCTGCCGGAATACCGCGCCGCGATGGCGATGCTCGCGAAGGCGAAGCTGGACCTGGCGCATGCCGAGGTCCGCGCGCCGGTCGACGGCATCGTCGGCCTGCACGACCTGCAGGTGGGCGAGTACATCAACGTCGGCCAGTCTGCGATGCCGCTGGTCGCCACCTCGCCGATCTGGGTGGAGGCCAACTTCAAGGAAACCGAGCTGACGAAGATGCAGGTCGGCCAGGCCGCGACGATCGAAGTCGACTCCTACCCCGGCGTGAAGTGGAAGGCGCACGTGGCCTCCATTGCGCCGGCCTCCGGTGCCGAGTTCAGCGTGCTGCCGCCGCAGAACGCGACAGGCAACTGGGTGAAGATCGTGCAGCGCATCCCGGTGCGCCTCGAGATCGACAGCGCTGCCGCCGATGCGCCGCAGCTGCGCGCCGGCATGAGCGCGGACGTGCATGTCGAACTGCGCGATGGCGGCACCGCTTCCAGTCGCGCGACCGCCGCGCGCTGAGGTTTGTTTTCCATGTCATCCCGGGCGTGCGCGGAGGCGGGCGAGGGCACTGTGGTGGGGCCTGGCCCCGCTTACGCCGCGCCCCGGGTGACCTCTGGATCGGCGTGCATCACGCGCATCGATCCCTTCCGGAATTCCCCATGAGCACAACTGCCGTTCCCGCTGCGCCTGCGCAGGAAGACACCGGCAAGCGCACGCTGCTGGTCGGTTCGGTGATGCTGGCCACGCTGATGCAGGCGCTGGACACCACCATCGCCAACGTCGCGCTGCCCGACATGCAGGGCTCGCTGTCGGCCACCCAGGACCAGGTGTCGTGGGTGCTGACCAGCTATATCGTCGCCGCCGCCATCCTGACGCCGGTGACCGGTTGGCTGGCGGGCCGATTGGGGCGCCGCCGCCTGCTGATCATCGCGGTCAGCGGCTTCACCGTCGCCTCGTTGCTGTGCGGCATCGCCAGCGGCATCGGCGAAATGGTGCTGTTCCGCATCCTGCAGGGCGTATTCGGCGCCTCACTGGTGCCGATCTCGCAGTCGCTGCTGCTCGATGCCTTCCCGAAGGAAAAGCACGGCGCCGCGATGGCGATGTGGGGCATGGGCATCATGGTCGGGCCCATCCTCGGTCCGCCCCTCGGTGGCTTCCTGACCCAGAACTACAGCTGGCACTGGGTGTTCCTGATCAACCTGCCGATCGGCATCCTCGCGCTGGTCGGCATCATGGCCAGCGTGAAGAAGGACGTGGTGCAGGAACGCAAGCTCGATGGCGTCGGGCTGGGCCTGCTGGCGCTGGGCATTGGCGCGCTGCAGCTGTTCCTGGACCGCGGGCAGAGCGAGGACTGGTTCGGCAGCGTCGAGATACAGATCGAGGCTGCGCTCGCGTTCCTCGCGCTCTACATGTACGGCCTGTGGTGGTGGCGCAAGCGCGAGCACGCGCTGCTCGACCTGGGCCTGCTGAAGAACGCGAACTTCGCCGTCGGCTGCGCGCTGATCTTCGTCGTCGGCATCGTACTGTTCGCCACACTGGCGCTGCTGCCGCCGTACCTCAGCACACTGATGAACTACCCGGTGCTGACCATCGGCCTGGTGCTGGCACCACGCGGCGTGGGCACGATGTTCAGCATGATGGTCGTCGGGCGCCTGCTGGGCCGCATCGACGCGCGCTGGCCGATCCTGGTTGGCATGGCCCTGATGGTGTTCTCCCTGCATGGCATGACCCAATTCGGGCCGAATGCCTCCATGCACTCCATCGTCTGGCTGGGCGTGGTGCAGGGCATGGGCCTGGGCCTGGTGTTCGTACCGATCTCCACGGTCGCCTACGCCACGCTGGAGCCGCACCAGCGCACCGAAGCCGCGGGCCTTTTCAGCCTGGTGCGCAACATCGGCTCGTCGGTCGGCATCTCGGTGGTGATGACGATGCTGTCGCGCGCGCTTCAGGTGAACCATGCCGAGATCGGTGCACGCATCCCGGCCTTCGGTGCGGAAACCACGCTGCTACCGGCGGCGATGGATCCGTCTACTGCGACGGGACTGGCCCTGCTCAACGCGGAAGTGAACCGGCAGGCCGCCGCTATCGGTTACCTCAACGACTTCAAGCTGATGATGCTGCTCACGCTGGTGTCGATGCCGCTGGTGCTGCTGATGCGTGGCGGCAAGACGCCTTCCGGCGGCAATGCCGGTGCGGATGCGGCTGCGGCGCACTGACATGCGCATCGAAGGTCTGCATCACGTCGCGATCATCGCGTCGGACTATGCGCGGTCGAAGCGCTTCTACACCGAGGTGCTGGGGCTGAACGTGATCGCCGAGCATTACCGCGCCGAACGCGATTCATGGAAGCTCGATCTCGCATTACCCGATGGCACGCAGGTAGAGCTGTTCTCGTTCCCGTCGCCGCCAGCGCGCGTGTCGCGCCCGGAAGCGTGCGGCCTGCGGCACCTGGCGCTGCGTGTCGTCGATCTCGATGCCGCCGTCGCCCACCTGCACGCGCATGGCGTGGCGACCGAACCGGTACGCGTGGACGAATACACCGGCCGCCGCTTCACCTTCTTCGCCGATCCCGATGACTTGCCGCTGGAGCTGTACGAGCAGTGACGTGGTCGTTGTGGGAGCGACGTAAGTCGCGATCGCACGCCATCCGCAGCAGTGATTCGTGCTTGGCTCTCACACCGACAGGCATGGGGTTTCAGCAAGATCCCCGGCACCCGGAATTCACGATCGCGACTTACGTCGCTCCCACACCGACTTACGGATCGCCTGTCCGCCCGCGCACCTGCTAAGGTCGCGCGACACATGATCTATCGCAGCGGGGTATACCCATGAAACGCCGGGCGACGTTTTTCCTAGCCGTATCCACAGCACTGGTGGCCAGCCCGGCACTGGCCGGCGATCTCGACTGGCTCGCCGGTCACTGGTGCGGCCAGCGCGGCAAGACCTTCAGCGAGGAAACCTGGATGGCGCCGCGCGGCGGCCTTCTCGTCGGCATGCACCGCGACTCGCGCGACGGCAATGCGACGGGCTTCGAGTTCATGCGCATCGCGCAACAGGACGGGCAATGGGTGTTCCTGGCGCAGCCGGGCGGAGGCGCAGTCACCGCGTTCCCGGCGGCCAGCGTGGAGAAGGACCGTGTCGTGTTCGCCAATCCCGCGCACGACTTTCCGCGTCGTGTGATCTACCAGCGGCGGGACGTCGACACGCTGCATGCCCGCGTGGACGATGGCCGCGACGACGGCAAGGCGATGGAATGGACGTGGCGGCGCGACTGCGACGCGCCGCCGGCCGATTGAACCTTACGGCAGCGCGGCCTCGCCCAGCGAGGCCAGCCAGTCGTCGTCCGACCCTTCGTTGACGCCTTCGAACAGCGGCGTGGAGAAATAACGCTCGCCGGTGTCGGGCAGCATCGCCAGCAGCACGTCGCCGGGCTTGGCCTTCTGCGCGACCTGCAGTGCGGCCGCCACGGTGGCGCCGCCGGAAATGCCCACGAATATGCCTTCCTCGGCCGCCAGGCGGCGCGCGGTGGCGATGGATTCCACGTCGGTCACCGGCAGGATTTCGTCGGCGACCTCGCGGTTCAGCACGTCCGGCACGAAGTCCGGGGTCCAGCCTTGGATTTTGTGCGGCTGCCACTCCTTGCCCTGCAACAGCGAGGCGCCAGCCGGTTCGGAGGCGGTAATGCGCACTTCCGGACGCGCGACCTTCAACACTTCGCCCACGCCCGTGAGCGTGCCGCCCGTGCCCCAGCCGGTGACAAAATGGTCGAGGCGCTGGCCGGCGAAATCGCGCAGGATTTCCGCCGCCGTCGTCTGCCGGTGATAGGCGGGATTGGCGGGATTGGCGAACTGGCGGGCAAGGAACCAGCCGTGCTGCTTCGCCAGTTCCTCTGCGCGGCGGACCATGCCGCTGCCGCGCTCGGCGGCGGGCGTCAGGATGACCTTGGCACCGTAGGCGCGCATCAGCTTGCGGCGCTCGATCGAGAAGGTTTCGACCATCGTGGCAACGAATTTGTAGCCGCGCGCGGCGGCGACCATGGCCAGTGCGACGCCGGTGTTGCCGGAGGTCGCTTCCACAATGGTATCGCCGGGTTTCAGCAGGCCCTTGGCTTCGGCGTCGAGGATGATCGCCAAGGCCAGGCGGTCCTTCACCGAGCCACCGGGGTTGAACGATTCGACCTTGGCGTACAGCGTGACGTGCTCGGGCGCGATGCGGTGCAGCTTGACGACCGGGGTGCGGCCGATGGTGTCCAGGATGCTGTCGTAAACGGCCATGGGGTCTCCGTGGGTAAGCGGTGGATCAGGCGGCCTGCAGTGTGGGCGCCGGAAGGTTGCGGGAATGTATGGAGGCGGCTGCACCGATGGGCGGCGCGCCGAACCAGTGCAGCGTGCCGGCGAGCGCGGCGACTTCGCCCAGGATCAGCAGCGCAGGTGAGCGTACTTGCTGGGAACGCGCGATCTCCGGCAGATCGGCCAGCGTGCCGCTCACCACCCGCTGGTCGCGCCGGGAGCCGTTTTCGACCAGCGCGAACGGCGTGGAGGCCGCGCGACCGTGGGCTATCAGCCGGTCCCGCAGCCCTTCCAGCCCGGCCACGCCCATGTAGACGGCGAGCGTCTGCCGCTCCTGCGCCAGCGCGTGCCAGTCCAGCGTGTCGAACGAGTCCTTGCAGTGCGCGGTCACCAGTTTCACCGACTGCGCGTGGTCGCGATGGGTCAGTGGAATGCCGGCGTAGGCGGCGCAGGCCACGGCGGCGGTGATGCCGGGCACCACTTCGTAGGGAATGCCGTGGCCGCGCAGGAATTCAAGTTCCTCGCCACCGCGGCCGAACACGAACGGATCACCGCCCTTCAGTCGCACCACGCGCCTTCCCTCACGCGCGTGTTCCAGCATCAGCGCATGGATGTCGTCCTGGCGGGTGCTGTGTCCCGTGGCCGACTTGCCCACTTCGATGTACGTCGCATCGCGACGGCCAAGGCGCAGCACATCCTCGCTGACCAGGCGGTCGTGCAGGATCACGTCGGCCTCGTTCATCGCCCGCAATGCGTTGAGTGTCAGCAGTCCAGCATCGCCGGGGCCGGCGCCGACCACCACCACGGAGCCGGGGTGCGTCGTGGCCGCGCGCTGGTCCAGCATGGCCTGGAAATGCTGTTCCGCCTGCGCATGCAACTGCTGGCGGAACAGGCGGGGCAAGGGGCCCGCCAGCAGCGTCTCGAAGAAGCGGCGCCGCTCGCCGGGTTGCGGGAAACGCTGGCGGATACGATAGCGCTGACGGGTGAACAGGTCGGCCAGCGAGGCCCAGGAATCATCCAGCAACGTTTCCAGTTGGCGGCGCAGGTGGCGCGCCAGCATCGGCGCACCACCGCCGCTGGAGATGGCGACCTGCAGCGGGCCGCGTTCGACGATGGCGGGCACGTGGAAGCTGGAAAGTTCACCGTCGTCCACGACATTGGCGAACACGTGGCGCGCTTCGGCGGCGGTGGCGACCGCGCGGTTGACCGCCGTGTCGTCGGTCGCGGCGACCACCAGCCATGCTCCGGCGAGCCAATGGGCATCGAAGTGGCCGGGGATCCAGTTGATCCGGCCTTCCTCATGCAAGGCGCGCAGGCGCGGGGTCAGGTTCGGCGCGCCTACACGGGGACGCGCACCGGCATGCAGCAGCGCTTCGGTCTTCCGCTCCGCCACCGGCCCGCCGCCCACGACCAATACCCTGCGTTCTTTCAGGTCGGCGAACAGGGGAAACAACGGAGCGCTCACGGGCATCGGGTAGATGGCGACTGGGGTGCTGACCGTACTGCCGCGTCAGGGTGGTCGGAAATGACATCCCACGAAAACCATATAGCTTGCGGTTATAAGCCATGGCGGCTACGGTCCGGGCAAATCCTCTACAGTCCAAGGCCCCCTCCTGGTGGGCCGACGTGCCCCCACGCCGATGACGCTGACCCAACTTCGTTACCTGGTGGCCATCGCCGACGCCGACCTCAACATCACGCTGGCGGCGGCGCGGGTGCATGCCACCCAGCCCGGTCTGTCCAAGCAGCTGAAGCAGTTGGAAGACGAACTCGGCTTCCTGCTGTTCGTGCGCAAGGGTCGCAGCCTGGAAGCCGTGACACCGGCCGGCCACGAAGTCATCGACCGGGCCCGTCTGGTGCTGGGCGAGGCCAACAACATCCGCACCTATGCCGCCAACCAGCGCCGCGAGAGCCAGGGCCAACTGGTGCTGGTCACCACCCATACGCAAGCACGCTTCGTGCTGCCACCTGCCATTGCGCAGATCAAGCGCGATTTCCCCCAGGTCAGCGTGCATCTTCAGCAGGCACCGGAAAGCACGGCGCTGGACCTGCTGACGCAGGGCGATGCCGACATGGCCGTGGTCAGTACCGCCGGCGATCCGCCACAGGCGGGCATCGCCGTGCCGCTGTACCGCTGGCGAAGGCTGGTGCTTGTGCCGCGCGGCCATGCGCTGGAGCAGCTCGGTCGCGTGCCTGCGATGGCCGACCTCGCCGACCAACCGTTGATCAGCTACGAGTCGTCCACTCGCCCGGGTTCGTCCTTGCAGCGTGCCTTCGCCAAGGTGGGGCTGGAGCCGAACATCGCCCTGACGGCGCTTGATGCCGACCTGATCAAGACCTACGTCCGCGCCGGCCTCGGCGTGGGCCTGCTGGCCGAGATGGCGGTGAATGCATCCGACACCGACCTGCGCGCCTGGCCGGCACCGCCTGAGGTAAAGGAGTGCATCGCCTGGGCCGTGCTGCCACGCGAGCGCGTGCTGCGCGACTACGCGCTGGACCTGGTGCGTGCGCTGGCGCCGCAGATCGACCGCCGCGACCTGCGCCGGGTGATCGATGGCAACCAGGATCCGGACTGGCCGGAGCCGCCGACCTGGCAGTCGTTGACGCAGACGATCACGAGCTGATGGTTCCCCCGATCGTGTGATTGACGCGGCCTGCCCGCGGGAGCGAGTCTGCGTACCATCGCCCCCGCCTGATCCGCCATGAACCGCATCTCCCGGATGGTCGCCCGCATGTATGCCCCGGCCGTGGTGCTCGCGGTCGGCGGCTTCGCCACGGCGGAAGTGGTGACGCGCACCGAACGTACACTCGGCGACATCACGCCGCAGCGGCTGGCTTCGCTGTCGTTCCTGCTGGCCATCCTGCTCGGAATGGCGTGGGCTTTGCATTCCAGTTGGCGCCTGTATCGATGGGCGCGCGGCCGCGAGCTGCGCTGCGCCTGCGGCGGCATGATGTCGCGCGTGCGCTACAACCGGCAGCGGCAGAAGTACCGCAAGTGCCTGGCCTGTGGGAGCAAGACACTGGAAGGTGCGCATTGCGGCAGCGCGTGAGGTGGCGGTTCGATCCTGTCGCGACGACGTGGGCACTGGGCCTGTTCGTGCTGCTCGTCCTGCTGGCGACAGTGGGCGCGGGGCTTGGCTGGATCCGCAGCTTCGCAGGCGACGTCGTCGCGGTTGTCTGGGTGCACTGCCTGCTCGCGAGCGTGGTGTGGATGCGTGCGCCGATGCGGCCGCTGCTGGCGCTCGCCGTGGGACTGGCGGTCGAGGCGGCGCAATACGTCAGTCAGCAGACGGGCTGGCAGGTGGCGTCGCCGATGCTGCGCATCGTGCTGGGCAGCACGCCGGACTGGCTTGACGTGGTCGCCTACGTGATCGGCTTCGTGCTGGCCTGCGTGATGGAAAGGCGCGTGGCGGTCAAGCCCGCCGCCTGATCGCTCACGAAGGACAGCGCCCGCCGACCGCCCGTTGCGCGACGCACTCGCGGTAGCCGTCGGGCAGGCCGCGGATCTCGTGCGTCTTGCCGGGCGTCAGCACGAAGTCCTCCAGCGTGGTGCGCACGCAGGCGCCGGGATTCCCGCCCGATGCCGGCGCCGGGCACTTCTCCATGTAGACGCGGTAGTGGCACTGTCCGCTTTCGCTGGCGAAACACTCGAAGGTGGCCACGCCTTCCTTCAGGGTGCTCTTGCTGAAAAGCGTATCCACGCCGTTGGCGCTGCTGTGGTGGATGGTGGTGACGCTGGGCTTGTCGTCGCATCCTGCCAGGGCCAGCAGGCAGGACATCAGGGACGTGATGATGCGCATGGCGGTTTCCTCGGGTGTTCCATTGGGCAATGGCAGGCCCTCCACGACGCGGGTGCGTCGTGCCGGCGATGCCACGTTGGATGCCGCACAGGGCGGCCGGGTTTAGAGCGGTGCTACATGTTGCGGAACAGCGTCATGAAGGGCTGGCTGACGGTCAGTACCTCAGGCCGCGTCTTCAGCTTCAGGCGGCCGCGGCCGGCCTCGTCGCGACTGACCGAGGCGACCGCCTTCATGTTGACGATCGTGGAGCGGTGGATCTGCTTGAAGGTGTTCTGGTCCAGCGAATCGAGTAATTCGCGCAATGGCGTGCGCAGCAGCGATTCGCCCTCGGCCGTCATCACCGTGGTGTACTTGTTGTCGGCCTGGAAGTAGGCCACGTCGTCCACCATGATCAACTTGGTGTCCTTGCCGACGCTGGCGGTGATCCAGACCAGCGGCGGCTTGCTCGATGCGCCTTGTCGCGCCGACAGGTGGCGCAGCAGCGCGTCCAGCGTGGCGCCATCCGGGTGCCCCGCCACGGCGCGCGCCTGGATCCGCTGCACGGTCGCCAGCAGGCGCTCGCGGGTGATCGGTTTCAGCAGGTAGTCGATGGCGCCCTGTTCGAACGCATCGATCGCGTACTGGTCGTAGGCGGTGACGAACACCACCTGCGTGCGCGGGCTGGCTTCGGTCAGTCCACGGGCGACTTCGATGCCGCTCAAGCCGGGCATGCGGATGTCGAGGAAGGCCACGTCCGGCCGCAGCTCGGCGATAGATTCGAGCGCGCTGGCGCCGTCTTCGCATTCGGCGATGATGTCCAGCTGCGGCCAGGCGTCCTTCAGCAGCGAGGACAGCGCGGTGCGCAGCAGCTCTTCGTCTTCGGCGATCACGCCCCGGAAGTTCATGCGGCACCTGCCTTGCCGGCCAGCGGCAGCGTCAGCGTGGCGGCGACGCCACTGGGGAAGTTGGACACGATGGCGAACGAGGCCTCGCTGCCGAAGGTCAGGCGCAGGCGTTCACGCAGGTTCTTCAGGCCGATGCCGGTACCGGTGCTCTGGCCGCCGAAGCCCTGGCCGTCGTCGGCGACGGTCAGCGTCGCATGGTCGTCGTGCTGGCGCGCCAGGATCCAGATGGTGCCGCCGCCTGTTTTCGGCTCCAGGCCGTGCTTGATCGCGTTCTCGACCAGCGTCTGCAGCATCATCGACGGCATCGGCACGGACTTCAGTGTCTCCGGCACCTCGATCTGCATCGACAGGCGGGTGCCCATGCGGATCTTCAGGATCTCCAGGTAGGCCAGCGTGCGTTCCAGTTCCTCGCCCAGCGTGGACAGGGCGTCGTCGGTGCGCGGCAGCGAGCTGCGCAGGTAGTGGATCAGGTGGCCCAGCATGATGTCGGCCCGCGGCGGATCGGTGCGGGTCAGCACCTGCGCGCTGGCCAGCGTGTTGTAGAGGAAATGCGGTTCTACCTGCGCGTTGAGCAGGCTCAGGCGCGCCACGGTCAGTTCCTTTTCGCTGACGGTCTTCACGACATCGGCCTGTTCCTGGCGGCGCTGGTCGGCGACGCGGCGGGTGATGGCACGGGTGACGGCTTCCGCGTTCTCCACGTTGACCCCGTCATCCAGCACGAACAGGTCCAGCCACGCGCTCGCATCCGGGCCGACCATCAGGGTGATGCTGCTGGTGCCGTTGCCGGGCGTGACCGTGGCCTGCACCAGGTCCCGCTTCACGGCGAAGCGCGCCATGATGTTGAAGCGCGACGGCTGGCTGGGGCCATCGAAGCTGTCCACGCGGCGCACCTTGACCCGCACCTGCAGGCTGTCGGGCGCGCTCTCGGCATCTTCGGCGCGCGGCAGTTCACGCAGCGCACCTTCGATCAGGGCGAACGCGTCGGCGGTGTCCAGCGGCACCTCGATCTGGCGGCGCTGGCGGCTGGCCAAGGTGGTGCTGTCCAGTCGTCCCGTGATCAGCCAGATCCGGCGCAGGTGGCTGATCAGGCCGATCAGCACCGACAGCATCACCAGGGTCGAGGCGAGGTTGAAGAGCCACTCGGCGGCGCCGGACAGCACGGTCCGTTCGAAGATGCCGTTCCAGATGAAGCCCGCCATGAGCACTGCGCCGAACCAGGCGACGAGGATGCGGACGATCAGGAGCAGGCTTGGGAACACGTTGGACACCACGGCTTCGGGAGTGCCGTGGAGGATAGCCCGCCGGTCCCGGGAGGGAAGAGGGCGCGCGACGGACCCCGCGATGCGGCGACGAAACCGGGCTGGCCCGACGCGAATGCCTCAGGCTGCCGGGGCTGCCATCAGACGTCGATGTGGATGCCGCACTCGCGCTTGAGGCCGTTGAAGCGGGTGTCCTCCTCGCGCATGCCGGGCTCCCAGCGGCGCGTGGTGTGGAAGTCGCCGATCGACACGTAACCCTGCTCCCATAGCGGATGGTAGGGCAGGCCGTGCTGCTTCATGTACTGCCAGATGTCGCGATCGGTCCAGTCGACGATCGGGTTGATCTTCCAACGATCCTCGCGTTGCTGCAGCACGGGTGCGTTTGCCCGGCTGGTGGCCTGGCTGCGGCGCAGGCCGGTGAACCAGGTGCCCACGCCCAGTTCCTTCAGGGCGCGCTTCATCGGTTCGACCTTGCGCAGGCTGTTGTACTGCTCGATGCCGACCAGGCCCTGTTCCCACAAGCGGCCGTGGCGTGCTTCCATCCAGGCGCGACTGACAAGCGGACGGAACACCTGCAGGTTGAGCGCGAGGCGCTCGGTCAGTTCGTCGGCGAAGCGGTAGGTTTCGGGGAACAGATAGCCGGTGTCGATCAGCACCACGGGAATGTCCGGCTTCTGGCGGGTGACCATGTGCAGAAGCACGGCCGCCTGCGCTCCGAAGCTGGAGGACATCGCGGCTTCCGCCGGGCCGTGCTTGAGCGCCCACGCGACGCGCTGCTCGGCGGTCTGGGTTTCCAGCCACGCGTTGTGCTCGGCGATCTGGTCGGTGTCCAGGGAAAGGGCGAGGGCGCTCATGCGTGCAGTTCCAGTGCGATCTGTCGGTGGGTGGGGTAGGCGGGCAGGGCGATCACGCCACTGCGGTGCAGGAAGTCGCCAAAGCCTTCGCCATCGGCGCGTTCGCCGGCATAACGTGCGAACAGCTCGTCCAGTGTGGCGAGGATGGCGGCCTCGTCGATGTTCTCGCGGTACAACGTGTTGAGCCTTTGGCCACGAGCGTCGCCGCCCAGCATCAGGTTGTAACGGCCGGGTGCCTTGCCGACGAGCGCGATTTCGGCCAAGTACGGACGCGAGCAGCCGTTCGGGCAGCCGGAGATGCGCAGCAGGATCGGGGCATCACGCAGGCCGTGCTTTTCCAGCACTGGCTGCAGACGATCGGTGAAGTCGGGCAGGTAGCGCTCCGCTTCCGCCATCGCCAGGCCGCAGGTTGGCAGCGCCACGCAGGCCACCGCCGCGCGCTGAAGGGCCGTCCCGAGGCGATCGCCGGCGTCCAGCCCGTGCGTCTTCACCAGCGTGTCGATGCGCTCGCGCTCGCCGGCCGGCACGCCGGCGATGACGAGGTTCTGGTTCGCCGTCATCCGGAACTCACCGCGATGCACGTTTGCGATTTCGCGCAGGCCGGTCAGGTGCGTCGCATGTGAGGTATCGGCGATGCGGCCAGCGAACAGGTGCAGCGTGAGGTGCCAGCGGCCGTCTTCGCCTTCCACCCAGCCGTAACGATCGCCGTTGTGCTCGAAGCGGAACGCGCGCGTCGGCTGCAGCGTCACGCCACTGCGGCGTTCGATCTCGCCGACCACGGTGTCCAGGCCGTGGTCGTCGATGGTGTACTTGAAGCGCGCGCGCTTGCGCAGTTCGCGGTTGCCCAGGTCGCGCTGGGTGGTGACCACGGCCGTGGCGACGTCGAGCAGTTGCTCTGGCGTGATGAAGCCGATCACGTTGCCGACGCGCGGGTAGGTCTCGGCATCGCCATGCGTCGCGCCCATGCCGCCCCCGATCACCAGGTTGAAGCCGACGAGCGCGCCGTCGTCCAGGACGGCGATGAAGCCGAGGTCGTTCGCGAACACGTCCACATCGTTGACCGGCGGGACCGCGAAGCCGACCTTGAACTTGCGTGGCAGGTAGGTGGCGCCGTAGATCGGCTCTTCTTCCTCGCCGCTGCCGGCCACGCGCTCCTCGTCCAGCCAGATTTCGTAGTAGGCGCGGGTATTGGGCAGCAGGTGCTCCGACAGTTTCGCGGCCCACGCCTGCACCTCGGCATGCGCGCGCGACTCCAGCGGGTTGGCCGCGACCAGCACGTTGCGGTTGACGTCGCCGCAGGCCGCCAGCGTGTCGATCAGCGCCGCGTTGATGGCCTGCATC
This sequence comes from Pseudoxanthomonas sp. 3HH-4, assembly GCF_006716465.1. GTDB lineage: Bacteria > Pseudomonadota > Gammaproteobacteria > Xanthomonadales > Xanthomonadaceae > Pseudoxanthomonas_A. Next base: position 181,166 of record NZ_VFPB01000005.1, read on the forward strand.
GTCGCCTTCAGTTCGCGCTTGATCACACCGTGGTACTGGAACGCCTGGCGCGTGGTGATGCGCAGCGAGTGGTTGGCGTACTGCGTGGCGATGGCATCCAGCTTCAGCCACTGCGACGGCGTGACCACGCCACCCGGCGTGCGGGTGCGGATCATGAACTGGTACGCCTGCTCCAGCTTCTGGCGGCGGCGCTCGTCGCGCAGATCACGGTCGTCCTGCTGGTAACTGCCGTGGTACTTGATCAGGGTCTGATCCGATTCGCGCAGCGCACCGGTGACCGGATCGGCCAGGCTGTCGAGCAGGCTGCCGCGCAGGCGGTTGCTCTCGGATTTGATGTCTTCGACGGAGTGATTGCTCATGTGTATTCCACTGTAGGAGCGACGTGAGTAGCGACCGGAAAGTTGCAGGTCGCGACTCACGTCGCTCCTGCAACAGCGAAGGGTCGTCAGTACACGTCGCGGCTATAGCGCCCCTCCGTCTGCAGCTGCACCAGGTATTCGCGCGCCGCATCGTCATCCAGCCCGCCATGCTCGACCACGATGGCCTGCAGCGCGGCCTGAACGTCCTTGCCCATCGCGATGGCGCCGCACACGTAAAGGTGCGCGCCGTTCTGCAGCCAGTCGTAGACATCCCGGCCGCGTTCGCGCAGGCGGTCCTGCACGTAGATCTTGCGTGCCTGGTCGCGCGAGAACGCCAGGTCCAGGCGATGCAGTTCGCCGCTGCGCAGCGCGTCCTGCCACTCGCTCTGGTAGAAGAAGCCGTGGTTGAAGTGCTGGGCGCCGAAGAACAGCCAGTTGCGGCCGCGCGCACCGGTTTCGGCGCGTTCCTGCACGAAACCACGGAACGGCGCCACGCCGGTGCCCGGACCGATCATCAGGATGTCGCGACTGCCGTCGGCCGGCACGCGGAAGCGTTCGTTGGCCTCGATGTAGACCGGCACCTGGTCGCTTTCTTCGCGTGCGGCGAGGAAGCCGCTGGCGGCACCGCCGTGCGCATGACCGAAGGCCTCGTAGCCCAGCACATCGACGGTCAGGTGGGCTTCTTCGCCCACACGCTTGCGGCTGGAGGCGATGGAGTACAGGCGTGGCGCCAGCGGGCGCAACGCGGCGACCAGTTCCTGTGCGGACCAGTCGGCGGGCCAGCGACGCAGCACGTCGATGATCTGGTGGGTGCCGAACAACTGCGCCAGCGCCGGCGCGTTCGCCGGGCCGAGCAGGGTGTTGAGTTCTTCCGCCTGCGCGTGTGCGGCATGCGTGGCCAGGAACGGACGCGACACGCGGGTCAGTTCGCGGCGCGCCGCGAGCCATTCGCGCAGCGGCAGGGTATCGCCGCCTTCGCTGACGGCGCTCTCGCCGTCCAGCTGCAGCGCCTCGATCACGCCATCGACCAGCGCAGCGGGATTGCGGTGGCGCACGCCCAGCGCGTCGCCGGGTTCGTAGTGCAGGCCGCTGCCTTCCAGCGACAGCTCGATGTGGCGCACGTCCTTGTCGGCCACGCCGTGCTGGCCGAAGCGCGGGCCCTTGAAATCGCGGCCGCTGATGCGCTGGTTGAACAGCAGCTCGGCGGGGAAGGGATGCTCGTGCGACCACACGGCCGCATGGCCGGGGCGCAGCGGCGTGACTGTCGCCAGCGGAGCGGCGCCAGCCGTCGGTGTCTTCAGCAGGTCGCGCGCATGCGCCAGCGCCTGCTCGCGCCACGGGGTCGCGACCGTCTCGATGTCGAGGTCGGCCAGGCCGGCGGCGAACAGCCGGCTGCCGCCGAGTTCGGCCAGACGTGCGTCCAGCCGGGTGGCGATGCCGCAGAAGTCGGCATAGCTGGAATCGCCCAGGCCGAGCACGGCGTACTTCAATTCCGGCAGCTTCGGTGCACGCTTGCCGCGCAGGAATTCGACCAGGCCGATGCTGTCGTCGGGTGGATCGCCTTCGCCCTGGGTACTGATGACGAAGTAGAGAAGACGTTCCGTCGCCAGTTCGCGCTGCGGGTAGGCATCGGCACGCAGCAGGCGAACCGACAGGCCCGCGGCTTCGGCCTGCTGGGCCAGTACTTCGGCGGCCCGACGGGCATTGCCGGTCTGGCTGCCGTAGACGATGGTCAGGCGCTGCGCGGCCTGCACGCCCTGGGCAGGAAGGATCGTCCGGGATGGCGTGGCGGCGGATGCGGCCTGTGGTGCCAGCTGCGCCTGCGCCAGGCCGGCGGCGTAGCCGGAAACCCACCACAGGCTGGCGCCGTCCAGGCCGGCGACCGCCTGGGCCAGCAGCGCCCGCCGTTCCTCCGCGAGGGGGATGGGGGCGAGGACAGGCTGGGTGGCGGACATCGGCATGGCCCGTGGGCGCGACTGGGACGACCGATGGTAGGGAGGGGCGCCGACCGCCAGAAAGGACGCGTGGTTATGGGCTTATGGCCGCAGCTTATTTCGCCTGCACGAGCAGCCGGCCGAATACTGCCGGCCTCCCGGACCCGGTGGCGACGCCCTGCTAGGCTAGCCCGTCCGGATCCACTGCCCCCTTTGCCCGCCTCGATGACTGCCGTACCCCGCCTGTCCCACCTCGACCGCCTGGAAGCGGAAAGCATCCATATCCTGCGGGAGGTCGCCGCCGAGTTCCGCAACCCGGTGCTGCTGTACTCGGTGGGCAAAGACAGCTCGGTGCTGCTGCACCTCCTGCTGAAGGCGTTTGCTCCGGCGCGGCCGCCGATCCCGCTGCTGCACGTGGACACGCGCTGGAAGTTCCGCGAGATGATCGCCTTCCGCGACCGGCGTGCCGCCGAGACCGGCGTGGACCTGCGCGTGCACATCAATCCCGACGGCATTGCCCGCGACATCGGCCCGATCACCCACGGCGCCACCGTCCATACAGACGTCATGAAGACCCAGGGCCTGAAGCAGGCGCTGGACCACTACCGCTTCGACGCCGCCATCGGCGGTGCCCGCCGCGACGAGGAGAAATCGCGGGCCAAGGAGCGCGTGTTCTCGTTCCGCAACGACAGGCACCGCTGGGACCCGAAGAACCAGCGTCCGGAGCTGTGGAATCTCTACAACGCCCGCATCAACAGCGGCGAAAGCGTGCGCGTGTTCCCGCTGTCGAACTGGACCGAGCTGGACATCTGGCTTTACATCTACCGCGAGCACATCCCGGTGGTGCCGCTGTATTTCGCTGCCGAGCGGCCGGTCGTCGAGCGCGATGGTGCGCTGCTGATGGTCGACGACGACCGCCTTCCGCTGCGCGAGGGCGAAGTGCCCCAGCAGCGCCGCGTGCGCTTCCGCACACTGGGCTGCTACCCGCTGACCGGCGCCATCGACTCCGACGCCGATTCGCTGGAGAAGATCATCGCCGAGATGCTGGTGACCACCAGCTCGGAGCGGCAGGGGCGGGTGATCGACCACGATCCCGGTGCATCGATGGAGAAGAAGAAGCTGGAGGGCTATTTCTGATGGTCGCGCTCATTCCGTCGTCCCAGCGAACGCTGGGACCCATGTTGATGTTCGCGCGATCGATGACGCTTGCCGGGGCATCCTGCGAGATCAAGCTGGATGCCAGCATGCACGGGGATGACGATGCCGGTCTGGAGTTGACACGCATGAAGATAATGTCGGTGGCCGCTGCATGAATACCGCAAGCGACATCGCAACCTACCTCAAGCAGCACGAATCCAAGCCGCTGCTGCGCTTCATCACCTGCGGCAGTGTGGATGATGGCAAGAGTACGCTGATCGGTCGCCTGCTGTACGACAGCAAGCGCCTGTTCGACGACCAGCTGGCCGCGCTGGAGAAGGACAGCCGCAAGCACGGCACCCAGGGCGAGCGCATCGATTACGCGCTGCTGCTGGATGGGTTGGCTGCCGAGCGCGAGCAGGGCATCACCATCGACGTGGCTTACCGTTACTTCGATACGGACAAGCGCAAGTTCATCGTCGCCGACTGCCCCGGGCACGAGCAGTACACGCGCAACATGGCCACCGGCGCATCCACTGCGGACCTGGCCGTGGTACTGGTGGATGCCCGCAAGGGCCTGCTGACACAGACCCACCGCCACAGCTACATCGTCTCGCTGCTCGGCATCCGGCACGTGGTGCTGGCGGTGAACAAGATGGACCTGGTGGATTTCGACCAGGCCGTGTTCGAGCGCATCGCCGCGGATTACCGCGCGCTCGCGGAGCGGCTCGGCATTGCATCGATCACCTGCATCCCGCTGTCGGCGCTGGATGGTGACAACCTGTCCACGCGCTCCAAGCGCACGCCCTGGTACACCGGGCCCGCCTTGCTGGAACACCTGGAAAGCGTGCAGGTCGACGCGCACGATACCGGCGCAGGCCTGCGCCTGCCGGTGCAATGGGTCAACCGCCCGCACCAGAATTTCCGCGGCTATGCAGGCACCATCGCGGCCGGCGAGGTGAAGCCGGGCGACGAGGTGGTGGTGCTGCCGTCCGCGCGCCGTTCGCGCGTCGGACAGGTACTTGGCCCTGATGGCGAAGTCGCCACGGCGCACGCCGGCCAGGCCGTGACGCTGACCCTGGTGGACGAAATCGACATCAGCCGTGGCGACGTGATCGCGGCCGCAGGCGACCCGCCGGAAGTGGCCGACCAGTTCGCCGCGCACCTGCTGTGGATGTCAGACGCGCCGTTGCTGCCCGGCCGGCCGTACTGGCTGAAGATCGGTGCGCGGACCGTTTCTGCCACCGTCACCGAGATCAAGCACCGCATCGACGTGAACACGCAGGAGCACCTCGCTGCCAAGCGGCTGGAGCTCAACGAGGTGGGCTACTGCAACCTCAGCCTGGATGAACCGGTCGCCTTCGACACCTACGCGCGCAACCGCGCGCTGGGCAGCTTCATCCTGATCGACCGGTACGACAACGGCACGGCCGCCGCGGGCACGCTGGACTTCGCTTTGCGGCGCGCGGGCAACGTGCACTGGCAGCATGTCGATGTCGACAAGGCCGCGCGTGCCCGCCAGAAAGGGCAGGTGCCGAAGGTCCTGTGGTTCACCGGCCTGTCCGGCGCGGGCAAGTCGACCATCGCCAACCTGGTGGACAAGCGCCTGCATGCGCTGGGCTACCACAGCTTCCTGCTGGACGGCGACAACGTGCGCCACGGGCTGAACCGCGACCTGGGCTTCACCGATGAAGACCGCGTGGAGAACATCCGCCGCGTGGCCGAGGTGGCGAAGCTGATGACTGATGCCGGCCTGATCGTGCTGGTCAGCTTCATCTCTCCGTTCCGTGCGGAGCGGCGGATGGCGCGCGACCGGTTCGCTGATGGCGAGTTCATCGAGGTCTTCGTCGACGTGCCCCTCGCTCTTGCCGAGGCGCGCGATGTGAAGGGCCTGTACCGCAAGGCCCGCGCGGGGTTGATCCCGAATTTCACCGGCATCGATTCGCCATACGAGACTCCGGAGCACCCCGACGTGCACCTTCACGCGGGCGAGCAGGACCCCCAGGCACTGGCGCTCCAGGTGCTGGCGAAGCTGGGCCTGGAGTAGCGCCGGGATCCGTCTCGTCACGGCGGCAAGGGTCATAGGTCATGGTCGGGCATGTGCACCGCATGCCCTTTGGCGCGTTTCCCGCACGAACTGCCGCATCCGCGGCAGCGTGTTTCACGTACGGCCGGTAGACTGCGTGAATAATGAAAATTACGGGATGATCCATGCTCAACCGATTCGCCCCCCGCGTCCTGCTGGTCGCGCTGCCCTTCCTGCTGCTCGCCGCTTGTGGCGGTGACAAGGGCGCGCAGGCGAAGGGCAATGGCAATGCGGGCGAGCGCCCCATCCCGGTCACCACACAGGTGGTCCAGCCGGGCGCGTGGAACGACACCCTGCAGGCGCTGGGCACGGCGAAGGCGCGTGAATCGGTCACCCTGACCGCGAAGGTCAGCGAGATCGTGCAGGACGTGCACTTCGAAAGCGGCCAGGATGTCGCCGCCGGGCAGAAGTTGATCACATTGAAAGGCGACGCCGCGCAGGCCGCGCTGGTGCAGGCTGAGGCGACCTACGCGGAGGCCGAGCGTCTTTACCGCCGGCAGAAGGAACTGGCCGACCAGCAGCTGATCGCCCGCTCGCAACTGGACACCCAGCTCGCCTTGCGCGATGCCGCGGCAGCGCGCGTGCGCCAGGCGCGCGCCGACATCGGCGATCGCAGCGTGCGTGCGCCGTTCGCCGGCGTGCTGGGCATCCGCCAGGTCAGCCCCGGTTCGTTGATCACCGCCAACAGCGCGATCGCCACGCTCGACGATATTTCGCGCATGTACGTGGACTTCCAGGTACCCGAGGTGGCGTTGGCAACGGTCGGCGTGGGCAATACGGTGACGGCCACGGCTGCGGCGTATCCGGGCGAGACATTCGAAGGACGGGTGGAAACGATCGATGCGCGCATCGACGCGACTACGCGCGCCGTGACCGTACGCGCGGTGTTCCCGAATGCCGGGCGCAAGTTGCGCCCCGGCATGCTGCTGGACGTGCGCCTGTTCCGCCCCGAGCGGCAGGCACTGGTGATCCCCGAGATCGCCGTGGTGCAGGTGGGCCGTGATTCGTTCGTCTACCGCGTCAAGCCGGATGGCAGCGTCGAGCAGGCGCCGGTGACGGCCGGCGTGCGCCGCGACGGCCAGGTCGAGATCGTGAAGGGCGTCGCTGCCGGCGACCGCATCGTCATCGACGGCACCGGCAAGCTGCGTCCGGGTGTGAAGGTGGCAGACGCTGTGCCGTCGGCTCCGCCGAAGCAGGACGCGCCCGCCGCCGACGGCAAGGGCTGAGCGCCATGAAACTTTCCGACCTGTCGATCAAGCGCCCCGTCTTCGCGGTGGTGGTCAGCCTGCTGCTGGTGGTCCTGGGCGTGATGTCGTTCCTGCGCCTGACCCTGCGCGAACTGCCCAACATCGACCCGCCCATCGTGTCGGTGGAAGTGAACTATCCGGGCGCATCGGCTGCCGTCGTGGAGACGCGCGTCACCCAGATCCTCGAGGACGGCCTGTCGGGCATCGAGGGCATCAAGACCATCCAGTCCAGCAGCCGCAACGGCCGCTCCGACGTGACCATCGAATTCAACCTCAGCCGCGACATCGAGGCCGCCGCGAACGATGTGCGTGACCGTGTCAGCCGGGTGATGGACCGCATGCCCGACGAGGCCGATCCGCCGGAGATCTCCAAGGTCGAAGCCGACGCCGATGTCATCATCTGGTTGAACATGCGCTCCACCGTGATGGACACGATGGAGCTGACCGACTATGCCGACCGCTACGTGCTGGACCGGCTGTCCTCGCTCGATGGCGTGGCCCGCGTGCAACTGGGTGGCGGCCAGCGCTACGCCATGCGTATCTGGCTTGACCGCGAGGCGATGGCTGCGCGCGGCGTGACCACCAGCGATGTCGAGACCGCGCTGCGGGCGCAGAACGTCGAACTGCCGGCCGGCCGCATCGAATCCGCCACTCGCGACTTCACCCTGCGTGTGGAGCGTGGCTACCAGCGGCCGGAACAGTTCTCGCAGTTGCCGTTGCGCAAGGGCGACGACGGTTACGTGGTGCGGCTGGGCGACGTCGCCAAGGTGGAACTGGGGGCCGAAGAGCGTCGCTCCTACCTGCGCAGCAACGCCGTGCCGAACGTCGGCCTGGGCATCGTACGCACCTCTACCGCAAACGCGCTCGACGTGGCGCGCGCGGCGCGCGCCGAAGCGGAGGTCATCCAGCAGACCCTGCCCGAAGGCACCGAGATCTTCATCGCCTACGACAGCACCACCTTCATCGAAGCCTCCATCGAGCGCGTGTACTGGACGCTGGGTGAGGCGATGGTGCTGGTGTTCCTGGTCATCTGGCTGTTCCTGGGCAGCCTGCGCGCGGCGCTGATTCCCGCAGTGACCGTGCCGGTCTGCCTGATCGCTTCCTTCATCGCGCTGTACGCCTTCGGCTTCTCAATCAACCTGCTTACGCTGCTGGCGCTGGTGCTCTGCATCGGCCTGGTGGTGGACGATGCCATCGTGGTGCTGGAGAACGTGCAGCGCCGCGCGGACCTGGGCGAGCCGCCGCTGGTGGCGGCACGGCGCGGCACCTCGCAGGTGGCATTCGCGGTGATGGCTACCACGGCGGTGCTGGTGGCGGTGTTCCTGCCCGTGGGCTTCATGGAGGGCAACACGGGGCGCCTGTTCCGCGAGCTTTCCGTCGCCCTCGCGGCGGCGGTCGCCATCTCGGCCTTCGTCGCGCTGACGCTCACACCGATGATGTCGTCCAAGCTGGTGCGGCCACACACCGAACCCCGTGGGCTGAACGCGTGGACCAACCGCACGCTCACCCGTGTCAGTAACGGTTATGCACGGCATGTCGAACGGCTCGTCGCCCTGCCGGGCAAGCGCATCCTCGCCATGGTGCTCGTGGCGATGGCGGTCTGCGGCATCGCCATCGTCGCGCTTGGCCTGCGCGTTCCCAGTGAACTGGCGCCGGCCGAGGATCGCGGGCGTTTCTTCGTGATGGTCGATGGCCCGGAGGGTGCCGGCTTCGATTACATGGTCGGCCAGATGCAGCAGGTCGAGAAGATCGTCATGGCGCAGGTGGGCGGGGACAAGCCCGTCGATCGCGCCAACTCGCGCACGCCGCGCGGTTTTGGCGGCAGCGAGGAAATGCACACCGGCCAGGTGATCGTGTTCCTGCACGACTGGCACGAGCGCGACGTGGCCACGGACGACGTGGTGGCGCAGCTGCGCGGCGAGTTGTCCAAGCTGCCCGGCGTACAGGCGCGCGCCAACGTGCCCGGTGGCCTGGTCGGCAGTCGTGGCCAGCGCTACCAGCTGGTGCTGGGTGGCCCGGACTACGCCGAACTGGCGCAATGGCGCGACCGCATCCTGCAGCGGCTGGAAACCAACCCGGGCATCCAGGATCCGGATTCGGACTACAAGGAAACGCGGCCGCAGATGCGCGTGAACATCGACCGCGACCGCGCCGCCGACCTCGGCGTGTCGGTCCAGGAGATCGGCCGCACGCTGGAGACGATGATGGGGTCGCGCCAGGTGACCACCTACGTGGACAGCGGCGAGGAATACGACGTCATGCTGCAGGCCGGCCGCGAGCGTCGGGCCAACCCCGAGGATCTGGCGCAGACCTACGTGCGCGGTGGCAATGGTGCGCTGATCCCGCTGTCCAACCTGGTCACGTTGAGCGAAATCGCCGAACCCGGCAGCCTCAACCGGTTCAACCGCCTGCGTGCGATCACCATCAGTGCCGGTCTGGCACCCGGGTACAGCATGGGCGAGGCGCTCGAATGGACGCGCCAGGTCGTGGAGGAGGAACTGCCGGATTACGCGCAGATCGACTGGAAGGGCGAGTCGCGCGAGTACCAGGAAGCCGGTGGCGCCATCCTGCTGACCTTCACCCTGGCGCTGCTGATCGTGTATCTGGTGCTGGCGGCGCAGTTCGAGAGCTTCATCCATCCGCTGGTCATCATGCTGACCGTGCCGCTGGCGGTGCTCGGCGCGCTGATCGGCCTCTGGGTCACCGGCGGCACGCTGAACCTCTTCAGCCAGATCGGCATCGTGATGCTGATCGGCCTGGCGGCGAAGAACGGCATCCTGATCGTCGAGTTCGCCAACCAGCTGCGCGACGACGGCGCGAACGTGGCACGCGCCATCGCCGAATCGGCGCGCGTGCGCCTGCGCCCCATCCTGATGACATCGGTGGCTACGGTGATGGGGGCGGTGCCGCTGGTGCTCTCCGGTGGTCCGGGTTCGGCCAGCCGGGCGACCATCGGCATCGTGGTGATCTTCGGCGTGACCTTCTCCACGCTGCTATCGCTGTACGTGGTCCCGGCGTTCTATGCCCTGCTGGCGCCCTACACCCGCTCGCCCGAAGCCGTCGCGCACGAGCTCAGCAAGCTGGAGGCGGAAACCCCCGCCGTGGGCGGACATGGCTGAGTCCGGCGGACGTCCGTTCGCCGGCGTCAGGCTGGAGGGAGATGGATTCGTTCTGCGGGCATGGCGGCACGATGACCTGGACGCGCTGGTGCTTCATGCGGACGACCCGCTGGTACCGCGCGGGTTGAGCGATCGCTTCCCGCATCCTTATACACGTGCGGATGGCGAAGCCTTCCTTGCCGGCCACGTGGTCGACCTCGACCATCCCGTGCTCGCCATCGAGATGAGCGGCGAGGCCTGCGGCGGCATCGCAGTGCGCCCGCGGCAAGGCGAGAAGGCGCACGGCGCCGAGCTGGGCTACTGGCTGGGGCGCCGCCATTGGGGGCACGGACACATGACCCGCATCGTCGCGGCCTACCTGGACTGGGTGGTGCCTGCGCTGGATCTGCGCCGGGTCGAGGCCAACGTGCTGGATGTCAATCCCGCCTCGGCATGCGTGCTGGAGAAGAACGGTTTCCAGCAGGAAGGCGTGCGCCGTGCAGCCGTGCGCAAGCCCGACGGGCTGCACGACCTCCGGCTTTTTGGCCGGATCTGGCCCTGAATCCACACCGGGACTGCGCAGCGGTGCAGGTTACGGGTATCTTTCATGGACTTGGCAGCGCTCGGCCGCCGCTTTCCCGTACCCCTGCACCAACGACCGGAGACCCATCCCCGTGGAAGCCCTTTTTGCCTGGTTGAACGGCATCATCTGGAGCAACGCGCTGATCGCGCTGTGCCTGGGTGCCGGCCTGTGGTTCACCATCCGCACCCGCGTCATGCAGGTGCGCGGTTTCACCGAGATGTGCCGGCTGACGGTGACCGGGCAGAAGTCGGATGCCGGCGTGTCCTCGTTCCAGGCCCTGGCCATCTCGATGGCCGGCCGCATGGGCATCGGCAACATCGCCGGCGTCGCCACTGCGATTGCCTATGGTGGCCCGGGGGCGGTGTTCTGGATGTGGGTGATGGGCTTCCTGGGCGCGTCGACCTCGTACATCGAATGCACGCTGGCCCAGATCTACAAGGAAAAGGATGCCGAGGGCCGTTACCGCGGCGGTCCCGCCTACTACATCGAGAAGGCGATGGGCCTGAAGTGGTACGCGGTGACGTTCGCCGTGGCCACCGTCATCGCCACCGGCCTGCTGTTGCCGGGTGTGCAGGCCAACGCCATCGCCGACAGCGCCAGCAACGTACTGTGCGGCGCGGGCGCCTGCGAGGCGGTCGGCGGCGCCGGCGCGCTGAAGCTGTGGATAGGCCTGGGCGTGGCGGCGGTGCTGGCGCTGATCATCTTCGGCGGCATCAAGCGCATCGCCACGTTCGCCGAGGTCGTGGTGCCGTTCATGGCGCTGGCCTTCATCCTGATGGCGGTGATCGTGATGATCGCCAATGCCGGCAAGGTGCCGGCGATGTTCGCCGACATCTTCTCCAGCGCGTTCGGCGCGCACGCGGCCTTCGGGGCGATCATCGGCCAGGCCATCGCCTGGGGCGTGAAGCGCGGCATCTACGCCAACGAGGCCGGCCAGGGCACCGGTCCGCACGCCGCGGCGGCCGCCGAGGTCTCGCACCCGGCCAAGCAGGGTTACGTGCAGGCCTTCGCCATCTACTTCGACACCATGCTGGTGTGCACCTCGACGGCGTTCCTGCTGCTGTCCACGGGCATGTACAACACGTTCCGGACCGTCACCGAGAACGGCAAGGACACGCTGGTCGCCATCGTGTCCGGCGTACCCGGCCTGCAGCCCTCCGAGGGTGCGCAGTTCACCCAGGCGGCAGTGGAATCGGTGCTGCCGGGCTGGGGCGCGGGCTTCGTGGCGCTGGCGCTGTTCTTCTTCGCCTTCACCACCATCATGGCCTACTACTACATGGCCGAAACCAACCTGACCTACCTGGCCGGCGTGAAGAAGACCCACCCGCTGGCGACGCTGCTGCTGCGGCTGGGCATCGTGGGCATGGTGGTGTTCGGCGCGTACCACAATGCCGCGATGGCGTGGACGCTGGGCGACATCGGCGTGGGCCTGATGGCTTGGTTGAACGTCATCGCCATTCTGATCCTGCAGAAGCCTGCGCTGATCGCGTTGCGCGACTACGAGCGGCAGAAGAAGCTGGGGCTGGACCCGACCTTCGACCCGGATGCGCTGGGCATCCGCAACGCGCACTTCTGGAAGAAGCAGGCCTGACGTGAGCAACCCCTGGAACAACCGGCCCCCACGTCCGCCCGGCGCGCCGGATCGGCGGCGACCGCAGCGGCCGCAGGATGAGCGTCCCGTGCGCGAGCAGGCGCCCCGGGACGAGCGCGTCACAGGCGCGGCCCGCAGCGAGCTGCGGCTGTATGGCCTCAATGCCGTGCACGCGGTGTTCGCACGCCGTCCCGAGGCCATCCGCAAGGTCTACCTGACCGAATCGCGCATTCCGGCGCTGAAGCCGTTGCTGGCGTGGTGCGTCAAGCAGCGCGTCGGCTACCGGGTGGTGGAAGAGGGCGACCTCGATCGCCTGGCCGCCAGCACGCATCACGAAGGCGTGGTGGCCGACGTGTTGAAGGGCGAACCGCTGCCGATGTCCGACTGGTTGCGCACGTTGCCCGAAGGCAGGCCCGTGGTGGCGCTATGGCTGGACGGCGTGGGCAATCCGCACAACTTCGGTGCGATCCTGCGGTCGGCCGCGCATTTCGGCGTGGGGGGCATCCTGCTTCCGCGCGAGTCCACGCTGGCGTTGTCCGGCGCGGCGGCGCGCGTGGCCGAAGGCGGTGCCGAACAGGTGCCGCTGGTGCGCATGGGGCAGGCCGACAATGCGGCCGCCCAGCTGCGGAGCGCGGGCTTTTCGCTGGCCGCCACGGTCGTGCGCGGTGGCGATGACCTGTTCGCGGTGAAGCTGCCGTCGCGACTGGTCTACGTGATGGGGGCGGAGGGCGAGGGTATGGATGCGCGCCTGGCCGATGCCTGCGATGCACGCCTGTCGATTCCTGGCACCGGCACGGTAGAGAGCCTCAACGTCGCTGCCGCGACCGCGGTGTTCCTGGCGCAGTGGAAGCAGCGCAACCGCTGACCGGGTGGAGCGAAGTGCCTGCCATCAGGTGTGGGAGCGATGTGAGTCGCGAAGATCGAAGCCGGCATCTGTGCCGGCCGAGCATGGGCGATAAAGGCGGTTGAGTCATGCGGCGGCACCGATAATCCGTCGCGACTCACGTCGCTCCCACAGCTGGATTCACTCTTTCAGCCCGCTGCCGAAATCGCCTTCGGCTTCCGCGGCCAGGTAGGCGAACACCGTGTACGCCGCGACATTCTGTGCCAGCGCCGCCGGATCGATCTTGTCCAGCGTGTCATCGGCGTTGTGGTGCAGGTCGAAGTAATCGCTGCCATCCTGCGCCAGCCACGCCCACGCCATGCCCTTGGCCGCGAAGGGGCTGATGTCCGGCCCAGCGCTGCCCTTGCCGGGCGCGTACTCGATGCCCAGCGGCGCCAGTGCCTGCGCAATCTGTTCGGTGGCCTTGCGCGCGTGTTCCGGTGCGCCGGTGTTGAAGGCGTAGATGCGGCCGGCGCCGAAGTCGCTCTCGGCCGCGATCTGGTGGCGGGTGATGTCCGCAAGATGTTTCTCCGCATACGCCTTGCCGCCATAGAGGCCCTGCTCCTCGTTGGCGAAGGCGATCACGCGGATCGTGCGCTTCGGCGCCTGCTTCAGCTTGCCGATCAGATGGCCGGCTGCCATGGTGATGCCGATGCCGGCGCCGTCGTCGATCGCGCCGGTGCCAAGGTCCCACGAATCCAGGTGGCCGCCGATCACCACGACTTCCTTCGGCAGGCTGCGCCCGGTGATCTCGCCGATGACATTGTGCGAGGTGTACTCGCCATCCCAGCCGCAATCCAGCGCTAGCGACACGCGGACCGGACCGCGCTGCAGCAGCCGCGCCAGCTGGTCGGCATCGGGGATGGTCAGCGACGCCGACGGTACCGGCGTCAGGCCTTCGTCGAAGCGCGTGATGCCCGTGTGCGCGACGCGGTGGTTGTCGGTGCCGGCCGAACGCATCAGGAACGCGATGGCGCCCTTGCGGATCGCGGCCGAGGGTCCCTTGGAACGGATCGCACCGCCGTTGCGATAGTCGCTGCCGTCACGCGCGGCCTTCATCGGATAGTCGACGAACGCGATCTTGCCGGTCAGCGCCCCGTCCGGCGTCGCTTCCAGCGCCGCGAGATCGGCGAAACGGACGATCTCCGCTTCCACCGTGCCCGCGGGACTGCCGCCCAGCGCGGTGATCGTCAGCGGTTGTGCGTGCGTTCCGAGCACGGCCGCGCTTTCGCTGCGGCGCACCCACTTGGGAAACGTCACCGGCTCGATCCATACCTTGTCGAAACCCAGTGCCTTGAACTTCGCCTGTGCCCACGCGACGGCCTTCGCATCTGCGTCGCTGCCGGCCAGGCGCGGGCCGATCTCGGTGGTCAGCGATTCGACGACGTTCCAGCCCGTGTCGTCGGCCAACGCCTGTTCGCGCAGCGACGCGGCGGTGGCGAGCGAGGGCTCGGGAATGCGCGTCTCGCGCGCGAAGGCAACGGAGGGAACGGTGAGGGCGAAGGCCAGCAACGACGGAACGAGGCGCATGAGGTGTCCCGGAAATGACGAAGCCGCGAGCTTAACAGCCCGCGGCTCCATGATCGCTTTGCCGATGTTGCGGCTCGGGAAAGCTGTGTGCCGCTATTTCTTCAGTGCGTCGCGGATCTCGCGCAGCAGCAAGATGTCTTCGGGCGTGGCGGTTTCCGGTGCCGGTGCCGGCGCGCGGACGCGGTTGTAGGCCTTAAGGAACAGGAAGATCACGAAGGCGATGATCAGGAAGTCGATCGCCGTCTGCAGGAATGCGCCGTACTTCAGCAGCAGCGCGGGCACGACCTCCTTGCCTGCCGCATCCACTTCGGCGGCGCGCAGCGTCACCGCCAGGTCGCTGAACTTCACGCCCCCCATCGTCATGCCCACCAGTGGCATGACGATGCCATCCACCAGACTGCTGACGATCTTGCCGAACGCGGCACCGATGACGACACCCACGGCCAGGTCGACCACGTTGCCGCGCGACACGAATTCCTTGAACTCGCTGATCATGCCCATCCCATGTCCTCGTCAGTCGGCGCCGAAACGCCATCGGCGCCGACTATATCGCACGCGCCGTCGATCAGCCGGTAATGCGGCCGCGCAGCTCCACCACGCCATCGAGTGTGGCGACGAACGCATCGCCGGGGACCAGCGCGGCCACGCCCGCCGGGGTGCCCATGAAGACCAGATCGCCGGCTTTCAGGGCATAGAGCTTGGACAGTTCGTGCAGGATGTCGGGCACGTCCCAGATGAGGTCGTGCAGCGCGCCGTGCTGGCGCACTTCGCCGTTCACCTGCAGGGTCAGCGTGCGGTCTTCCAGCACCCCGACATCCCTCGCCGGGACCAGCTCGCTGACCGGTGCGGAATGATCGAAGCCTTTGCCGGTATCCCAGGGCAGGCCCTTGGCCTTGGCCGCGCCCTGCAGGTCGCGGCGGGTCAGGTCCAGGCCGACGCCATAGGCGATCACCAGCGCCCAGGCGGCCTCGGGAGCGAGTGGGCCGGGCGACGCGTCGGCGCCCAGGGCGACGACCAGTTCCACTTCGTGGTGCAGGTCGCGCGTGCCCAGCGGGTAGGGGATATCCGCATTCCCGGTGACGATCGCGTCGCCCGGTTTGTGGAAGAACACGGGGCTGCCGCGTTCGGCCTTCGAAGCGGGTGCGGTCGCGCCCATCTCGCGCGCGTGGTCGGCGAAATTGCGGCCCACGCAGAAGATGCGGCGCACCGGGAACGTGCCGCCACCGCGTACCGCAACGCGGGGTACGGGCGGGGCAGGGATGATGTCGGTCATGTCGGCGACCCGTGGGAGGTGGCCGCAGAGTTTAGGCGGGAACGCGGGCGCCTCGCCAAGGTACTCAGTGCGAGAGGGGCAATACCGGCTTGCGGACCACGCGATATTCCGCATCCACAACCCGCGCATCGCGGGCGTTGGGCTTACCGCGCTGGCGCAGGAGTTTGTACGCCAGGCCGCCGGCGATCATCGCGGCACCGACGAACACGCTGAAGAACACCAGCACGCCGAGCAGCAGCACACCCAACAGGCCCAGGCCGACCCGCAGCAGCGGATGGCGCGGCTTGCGCGGGGCGAACACATGGCGGAAGGCGTTGAACTGGAAATGGCGTGCGTACATGGCGTTGCGTCGTGACAGAATGCGGCCGGAGCCGGTACGTGCAGTATCGGATGACCGTTTCATGACCGTGTGAGGACTTCGTTAAGCGACATGCGACTGAGCGCACTGAATGACATCGCCAATGGCGGTTTCGCCGAGGTTGAAGCCATGATCGGCGACGATGCCGAGTCGTTGATCCTGCATCGCGATGGCGACGAGGTGCGCGCCTGGCTCAATGTCTGCCCACACGCGGGGAGGCGGCTGGACTGGGCGCCTGGTCGATTCCTCAAGAGCAAGGACGGCCACCTTGTCTGTGCCGCCCATGGGGCTTCGTTCGAACTCGCGCGCGGTGATTGCGTCGCCGGGCCCTGCCGCGGCGATTCGCTGCATGCCGTCGCCGTGCAGGTGCGTGACGGCGAGGTGTGGCTGGACTGAGTTTGCTGCTGCGCGGACGTCAGTCCACGCCCTGCAGGATCACGCAATGCCAGCCGGTGCAGTACGTTTCATAGCCGGGTGAGGCGGCCTGCGCCACGCAGTGCGAGCGGCCGTCGATGGGTATGTCGATCGCCCCGCGGGGCTGGGCAAACAGCGGCGCAAGGCCCGGGAAATCGAGCCGCGGGGCCGCCGCGCCGGCCTGCGTATCGGCCAGCAACCGGCCGTGCGCATCGACGATGCAGACCCGGCTGCGGCGCCATTCCGCCTCCGACAACGGCGTCCGTTCCACGATGGTCTGCGCCAGCGCGTCCCAGCGGAACACGATGCCGAGCACGCCCAGCACACGTCCCTGTACGCGACCGCCTTCGCGCACCGTGCAGGCGTAGATCAGCACGCGCTCACCGCCCGCGAGCGTGCTCGCATGCATGGACTGGAAGCCGAACTCTTCGCCATTGCGCGTGGCCATGGCGGATTGGAACCATTCCTGTTGTGCGACCGAATGGCCGGCGGACGGGTACCGGCGTGGTCGGCCATTCGTCAGCACGTTGCCTTGCAGGTCGGCGAGCACGAGATCGAAATAGACGGTGTAGGAATCCAGTATCTGGCCGAGACGCTGGCTGGCTTGCGCCAGCGCCGCCGGTTGCGGGTCCTGCGCGGCAGCGATGATCGCCGCGTCGGTCGCCCACCAGCGCACGTCGCAACTGCGCTCATACAGGTTGCGATCGATCAGGTCGATGTTGGCCAGCGCCAGGTCGGTCAGCCGGGTACGGCGCACATCGGTCTGCAACTGGTCCAGCCGCCCGCGCAGGTCGGTGCTCGTGCGGTCGGCCATGCGGTCGATCTCCTGGGCGGTGTCGCTGACCCGGCGGGACAGCGTATCCATCTCTTCGGCGATCACGCCGAAGCTGCGGCCTGCGGTGCCGATGCGCACCGCCTCGATGCGTGCATTCATCGAGATGATGCGAGTGATGCGGTTGATCTCGTCGATCTTCTGCAGCGATTGCCGCAATTGCTTCAGCAGCGCGTCCGACAGTCCCGACACGGACTGTATGTGGTCGTCGATGCCGGCATCGTCGGTGAGGGCGGCGGCGCGTGCGTTCATGGGACTCCTGGTGGGGAAGGGGAGGGCAGGCGCGACGCAGGTGCTTGTAATGGCGTGAGGTCGCTCCCGTTGTTGAGGCGCTATCGGCGCGCACGGCGAACGCTTTAACCGGCACCGTTGCGGTGCGTGTTCTCCCCGGGATGGGGCGGTTGCGATGTCTCTCGTTGGACACGTGGCCAGCGTTGGCCCAGACCCTCCGGGGACCAGTGGGCGACGTGAGCAAGTGCATCAGCAATGGCCGCAGCACTGCTGTCTGCATGGGCGACCACGTCCAGGTCGATCAGTGGGCTGGATGGACGCCTGTTTCGCAGCGGCGACGGTGCCGCTGCCGTTGGAAGCTAGTGACGTTCCGGCTGGCCTTTCATCGCGTCGGCTCGCTGAACTATCCGGAACGACACGTGATAGACGCATTTCTGGCCGTCCGGACCTTTGTCTGCTGGTCGATGACGTCGCTGCTGCTATGCGGGGTCCCGGGGTTGCCTGCCTGGTCCGTGCTGATCTCGATGGCGTGCGGCATCTTTCGTTGATGCAGCTGTTTCAGCCGTATGGGCACTGGAAGTTGTCGCTGCGAAGGTGGCCCGAGCGGCAACAACAGCAGCCGTGGTAGTGGTGATGGTGATGACGACACCCGCCATGACGTTTTGCATTCGACGGCTGCGAGCCTGCACGCGGGGCGCGCGGTAGCCGGCCACAAACAAGAGCGCCGGCACAGGGCCGGCGTTCTCGTTGGGCAGAATCAAAGATGGGCGCGCGCCGTTGCGCGCGACCGCGTCACTTCAGCGCCTTGAACCGCAAGCGATGGGGACGCGCGCCTTCTTCACCCAGGCGACGCTTCTTGTCTTCCTCGTACTCGCGATAGTTGCCTTGGAAGAACTCCACGTGCGAGTCGCCCTCGAAGGCGAGGATGTGCGTGGCGATGCGGTCCAGGAACCAGCGATCATGCGAAATGACGAAGGTGTTGCCGGGGAATTCCAGCAGCGCGTCTTCCAGTGCACGCAGGGTTTCGATGTCCAGGTCGTTCGACGGCTCGTCGAGCAGTAGCACGTTGCCGCCCTGCAGCAGCGTCTTGGCCATGTGCAGGCGGCCGCGTTCGCCGCCGGACAGCGAGCCGACCAGCTTCTGCTGGTCCTGGCCCTTGAAGTTGAAGCGGCCGATGTACGCGCGCGACTGGATCTCGACGCCGTTGATGTTGAGGATGTCCAGGCCGCCGGAAATCTCCTGGAAGACGTTGTGGTTGCCTTCGAGCTTTTCACGGCTCTGGTCCACATACGCCAGCTGCACGGTCGGGCCGGTGGTGATGGTGCCCGAATCCGGCTTTTCCTGACCGGTGATCATCTTGAACAGCGTCGACTTGCCCGCGCCGTTCGGGCCGATGATGCCGACGATGGCGCCGCCCGGCACCAGGAAACTCAGGTTGTCGATCAGCAGGCGGTCGCCGAACTTCTTCGAGACGTTCTTGAACTCGATGACGTTGTTGCCCAGGCGCTCGCCCGGCGGGATGAAGATCTCGTTGGTCTCGTTGCGGCGCTGGTAGTCGACCGACTGCAGCTCTTCCAGGCGCGCCAGGCGCGCCTTGCCCTTGGAACGGCCACCCTTCGCGTTCTGGCGCGACCACTCCAGTTCCTTCTGGATCGCTTTCTGGCGGGCCTTTTCCTGATTGTCTTCCTGCTTCAGGCGCTCGTCCTTCTGAACCAGCCAGTCGGTGTAGTTGCCTTTCCACGGAATGCCGCGGCCACGGTCGAGTTCGAGGATCCATTCGGCGGCGTTGTCGAGGAAGTACCGATCATGGGTAACCGCCACGACAGTGCCGGTGTAGCGGGCGAGGAACTGTTCCAGCCATTCGACGGATTCGGCGTCCAGGTGGTTGGTCGGCTCGTCGAGCAGCAGCATGTCCGGCTTCTGCAGCAGCAGGCGGCACAGCGCCACGCGGCGCTTTTCGCCGCCGGACAGCTTGCCCACGATGGCATCCCACGGCGGCAGGCGCAGCGCGTCGGCGGCCACGTCCAGCTGGTTTTCCAGTGTGTGGGCGTCACCGGCGGCCAGGATGGCTTCGAGGCGTTCCTGTTCCTTGGCGAGGGCGTCGAAGTCGGCGCCTTCTTCGGCATAGGCCGCATACACCGCTTCCAGTGCGGCCTGCGCCTGCAGCACGTCGCCCACGCCTTCCTCGACAGCCTGGCGGACGGTGTGCTCCGGGTTGAGCTCCGGTTCCTGCGCCAGGTAGCCGACCTTGATGCCGGGCTGCGGGCGGGCTTCGCCTTCGAAGTCCTTGTCGACGCCCGCCATGATCTTCAGCACGGTGGACTTGCCTGCGCCGTTCAGGCCCAGCAGGCCGATCTTCGCGCCCGGATAGAAGGACAGCGAGATGTCCTTGATGATCTGCCGCTTGGGCGGGACCACCTTGCTGACCCGGTTCATGGTGTAGATGTATTGCGAGGACATGCAGGCTCCGGTACGCAGGCCCCGGCGCCCGGCCGGGGACGGCGGACGAGGAGGCAAATTGGGAATGCGGCGATTATAGCCGTTCCGGCCCGACCGACCGCTGGCTGAATACGTTTCTTCAGCCCGTCCTTGACACGACCGTAACCGTTTTCCAGCGGGAATCGGTTCAGATGCGATAGGCATCATGGGCTCACGTGCCACACAGAGGGGTTCCCATGAAAACCAAGCGCCTTTTCCAGAGCCTGGCCTGTGCCGTCCTGGCCTTCGCCGTCACCGCCCCCGTGCTTGCACGCGACAATGATCGCGGTCGGGACCGGGACCGTTCACACCACTACGACCGTCGCGATGACCGCCGGGACGATCGTCGGGATGACCGTCGCGAATGGCGTGACGACCGCCGCGACCAGCGCCAGGCCTACCGTCACGGCTACCACGATGGCCGCCGTTACGACGACCGTCGGTACTACGCGCCGCCGCGCGTCGTGTATCGCCCGGCCCCCAGCTACCACCGTTGGGCGAGGGGTCAGCGCTACCGCGATCACTACCGTGGCCCGGTCTACGTGGTGAATGACTACAGCCACTACCACGTGCGTCGTCCGCCCCGCGGTTACCACTGGGTGCGTGACGATCGCGGCAACCTGCTGATGGTCGCCATCGCCACCGGCATCATCGCCGACCTGCTGCTGCACCACTGAGCAGCAAGGCCCGATGCCCCGAAAAGCGCGCTCCGGCGCGCTTTTCGCTTTCAGGGGCCGGATGGCGGCGGCTGGCCCGGCTTCGTCCGAAGGGTCCCCGGCGGGCTACAATCGGGCCTCCCGCCCGACCTGCCCCGGAGACCCGATGTTCCCGCGCGACGCCCGCATCGAAACCTACGATCCCGAACTGGCCCAGGCCATCGCCAACGAGGCGCGCCGGCAGGAGGATCACGTCGAGCTGATCGCCAGCGAGAACTACGCCAGCCCCCGCGTGCTGGAGGCCCAGGGCAGCGTGCTGACCAACAAGTACGCCGAAGGCTACCCGCACAAGCGCTATTACGGCGGTTGCGAATACGTGGACATCGCCGAGCAGCTGGCGATCGACCGCGTGAAGCAGCTGTTCGGCGCGGACTATGCCAACGTGCAGCCGCATTCCGGCTCGCAGGCCAACCAGGCCGTGTATTTCGCGCTGCTGAACCCCGGTGACACCATCCTGGGCATGAGCCTGGCCCACGGCGGCCACCTGACCCACGGCGCCAAGGTCAACGCCTCAGGCAAGCTTTTCAACGCGATCCAGTACGGCGTGAACGAACAGGGCCTGATCGATTACGACGAGGTCGAGAAGCTCGCGCTGGAGCACAAGCCGAAGATGGTCGTGGCCGGTTTCTCCGCCTACTCACAGGTGGTGGACTGGGCGCGCTTCCGCGCCATCGCCGACAAGGTCGGTGCCTACCTGTTCGTCGACATGGCGCACGTGGCGGGCCTGGTCGCCGCCGGCGTCTACCCGAACCCGCTGCCGCATGCCCACGTGGTCACCTCGACCACCCACAAGACGCTGCGCGGCCCGCGCGGCGGCATCATCGTGGCCAAGGGCGCTGGCGAAGAGATCGAGAAGAAGCTGCAGAGCATCGTCTTCCCGGGCATCCAGGGCGGTCCGCTGATGCACGTCATCGCGGCCAAGGCCGTGGCCTTCAAGGAAGCGCTGGAGCCAGAATTCAAGGCCTACCAGGCGCAGGTGGTGAAGAACGCGCAGGCGATGGCGAAGACGATCATCGCGCGCGGCTACAAGATCGTGTCGGGCGGCACCGAGAACCACCTGATGCTGGTCGACATGATCGGCAAGGACGTCAGCGGCAAAGATGCGGAGGAAGCGCTGGGCAAGGCGCACATCACCGTCAACAAGAACTCGGTGCCGAACGACCCGCGCAAGCCCTTCGTGACCTCGGGCCTGCGCATCGGCACGCCTGCGGTGACCACGCGCGGCTACGGCGAACAGGACTGCATCGACCTGGCCAACTGGATCTGCGACGTACTCGACGCGCCCACCGACGAGGCGGTACTGGCGAAGGTGCGCGACAACGTCACCGCGCAGTGCCGGAAGTATCCGGTTTACGGCTGATCGACGATGCACTGTCCCTTCTGCCAGCACACCGACACGCGCGTCATCGATTCGCGCGTGTCCGAGGACGGCGCGACGATCCGTCGTCGCCGTGAGTGCGAGGCGTGCGGGGAGCGGTTCTCCACGTTGGAGAACATCGAGATCAAGCTGCCGGCGGTCATCAAGGGCGATGGCCGCCGCGACACGTTCGACGCGCGCAAGTTGCGTGCCGGTTTCGATCGTGCGCTGCAGAAGCGGCCGGTTTCAGAAGAACAGATCGAGGCGGCGGTACGTGCGGTGATCCACGCCATTCGCATGAGTGGCGAGCGCGAGATCGCCTCGCGCAAGATCGGCGAGTTCGTCATGAACGAGCTGCGCAAGCTCGACCATGTGGGCTACGTGCGCTTCGCTTCGGTCTACCGCAGTTTCGAGGACGTGGCGGATTTCCGCGAGGAAATCGAGAAGCTGGAGCGCGACCTGCCGCCGGGCGCCGGCCAGCTCTCGTTGCTGGGAGGCGATGTGGTGCCGTTCGACAAGCACGCGGACAAGAACAAGAAGCGCTGAGTCGTGCGTATCGAGTGGATCGGACGGCACCCCGGGTGTATCGAACTGCTCGCACGCTGGCACCACCAGGAGTGGAGCGCGCTTTATGACGACTGGACGCTGGACGCCGCGAGCGCCGAACTCCACGATCACGCCACGCGCGCGTCGCTGCCGACCACGTTGTTGCTGATGGAGGGCGATGATCTGCTGGGTTCGGTCAGCCTGCTGATCGAAGATGCGCCCGCGTTGCAGGATCGCGGCAGTCCGTGGCTGGGCAGCCTGTTCGTGCTGCCGGATGCGCGCGGCCGCGGGGGCGGGCGCATCCTCGTCGAGGCGGCGGTCGCGCATGCGGCGCACGAAGGCGTCGCTGTGCTGCGCCTGTTCACCCTGTGGCACGAGGAGTTCTACGCGTCGCTGGGGTGGCAGGTCGAGGAGCGCACGCAACTGCACGGGACACCGGTGGTGATCATGTCGATCCGTCCCGCACGGCGCGTGGCGCATACTGGCGCTCCTTCCGATGCCGCGTGGGCGACGCATGACTGATACCGCTTTCTCTGCGTTCGATCACCAGTGCATGGCGCGTGCATTGCGACTGGCCGAGCGGGGTGCGCACACGACCCGGCCGAACCCGATGGTCGGCAGCGTCATCGTGCAGGGCAATGAAATCGTCGGTGAAGGCTGGCACCAGAAGGCCGGAGGCCCGCACGCGGAAGTGTTCGCGCTGCAGGCGGCGGGCGAGCGCGCAAAGGGCGCGACGGCCTACGTCACGCTGGAGCCATGCGCGCATACCGGCCGCACCGGACCCTGTGCGGAGGCGTTGGTCGCTGCTGGCGTGACGCGCGTAGTTGCCGCGATGCGCGACCCCTTCCCGCAAGTCGACGGAGCCGGTTTCGACCGGTTGCGCGCGGCCGGCATCGACGTGCAGGCCGGGTTGATGGAGGCGCAGGCGCGCCGGTTGAACCGGGGTTTCCTGTCGCGCATGGAGCGTGGCCGGCCGTGGATGCGGGTAAAGCTGGCGACCAGCCTGGATGGCCGCACCGCGATGGCGAACGGCGACTCCAAGTGGATAAGTGGCGAAGCCTCCCGCCGCGACGTGATGCGCTGGCGCGCCCGTGCCGGCGCCATCCTGACCGGTGCCGGCACTGTGCTGGCGGATGATCCGTCGCTGACCGTGCGCTTCGGCGACGACACGGCATTCGAGCCGCCGCTGCGGGTGGTGCTCGATCCCGGGCTCGCCACCGTGGCGCGCGGCAATGTGCGGCAGGGCGAGGCACCGACGCTTTACATCCATGCGGCTGACGCCAAACCCCCCCGCGATGTCGACGTGCCGCGCGTGGTGGCGCCCGCGACCGGCAGCAATTTCGACCTGAAGGCAGTCCTGGAGCTGCTTGCCCAGCGCGGCATCAACGAGGTGCATGCCGAGGCCGGCGCTACGCTCGCAGGCGCTTTCCTCGCCGCCGGGCTGGCAGACGAGGTGCTGCTGTACGTTGCGCCGATGCTGCTGGGCGACCAGGCCCGGCCTCTGTTCGGCGGGCTGGGCATCCAGACGATGGCGGAGCACCTGAAGCTGGAGATTGTCGACAGCCGCATGATTGGCGAAGATCACCGCCTCCTGCTGCAACCTGCCCGCTGACCGACCGCCAGAATGGCTTTCAAGGATCATTTTTCCGGCGTCGCCGACGTCTATCTCACCTCGCGCCCCACCTATCCGGAGGCGCTGTACGACGTGATTGCCTCGGCTGTGCCGGCCAACGCGCAGGTGTGGGAGCCGGGCGCGGGCAGCGGCCAGGCCACGCGCGGACTGGCCGCGCGCTTCGCCCACGTGCACGCCACCGACCCCAGCGCAGCGCAGATCGAACGCCACTGGGCGCAGGGCCAGGCCGGCAGCAACGTCAGCCTGGCGGTCGAACCTGCCGAAGACACCCTGTTGCCGGATCTCAGCGTCGACCTGGTTGCCGTCGCGCAGGCGCTGCACTGGTTCGACCGCTATCGCTTCTTCGCCACCTGCGAGCGCGTGCTGCGGCCGGGCGGCGTGCTGGCGGCCTGGACCTACCAGGACATCATTTTCGAGGACGACCTGGCCGAGGTGGCCGAGAAGGTCCGCGACGACATCGATCCCTACTGGCCGCCCGAGCGTGCCGACGTGGACATGGGCTATGGCGATTACGTGTGGCCGTTCGAGGTCATCCCGACGCCTCGGTTGTGGCTGACCGCCGAATGGAACCTGCCCACGCTGCTGGGCTATTTCGGCAGCCTGTCAGCGACCGGCAGCTATCGCGCCGCCACCGGCGAGGATCCGGTCTACGCACATACCCCGGCCCTGGCCGAAGTCTGGGGCGATCCGCAGCGCATCCGCACCATGCGCTGGCCGCTGATCCTGCACCTGCGCAGGAAGCCCGTGTAGGAGGGGCTTCAGCCCCGACCGGCGGTTTTCCGTCCGTAGCGCAGCCGGAAGCATTGGGGCTGAAGCCACTCCCGCAGCGATGCGGAACGCTGCGTTCAGGGCCTTCGCCGGATCGAGGCGGTAGAATGCCCCCGCCGGTTCGCCGGCACACCACCAACGACGTCTTCAGGGCGGGGTGCAATTCCCCACCGGCGGTAGGTCGCCCAGCGACAAGCCCGCGAGCGCCTTCGGTCCTGCCGAAGGGTCAGCAGATCCGGTCAGATGCCGGAGCCGACGGTCATAGTCCGGATGAAAGAAGACGGCATCGCCGAACCGCGCGGAAGCGCGGCGTCGTGCGCCTGCCTTCGCGCCCCGGGGGCGTCTCCGCTTTGCTTCCGCGAGAGACGTGCCATGCCTTCCACGATCCGTGCTTTCCCCGTCCTCCTCCCGGAGGCCTGCTGATGTTCACCGGCATCATCGAGGGCGTGGGCCGCATCGCCGCGCTGCAACCCGTGGGCGGCGACATCCGCCTGACCGTTACCGTCGGCACGCTGCCGTTCGATGCCGTTCAACTCGGCGAGAGCATCGCGGTGAATGGCGTATGCCTGACCGTGATCGCGTTCGATGCGTCCAGCTTCCAGGCCGATGCATCCAACGAAACCCTCTCGCTCACCACGCTCGGCCATCTGGGCGAAGGGGCGCTGGTGAACCTGGAGCGCGCCATGCGCCCGACCGACCGTCTGGGCGGTCATCTGGTCAGCGGCCATGTGGATGGCGTCGGCCGCGTGCTGTCGGTGCACGAGGACGCGCGCGCGCAGCGCTGGCGTTTCGCCGCACCGGCGCCGCTGCTGAAGTACATCGCCAGGAAGGGCTCGATCTGCGTGGACGGCGTGAGCCTGACCGTCAACGAGGTGGACGGAGAAGGCTTCGAGGTCGCGCTGATCCCGCACACCGTGTCGCACACCGCGTTCTCGCAGACCGCGGTGGGCGATGCGGTGAACCTGGAGATCGACCTGGTGGCGCGCTATGTCGAGCGCCTGCTGGGCGAAAGGAGCGGCGCATGAACTTCGCTCCGATCCCCGAACTGCTGGAAGAGATCCGCAACGGCCGCATGGTCGTCATCGTCGACGACGAGGACCGCGAGAACGAGGGCGACCTGATCATGGCGGCCGAGCTGGTGAAGCCGACCGACATCAACTTCATGGTCACGCATGCGCGCGGTCTGGTCTGCCTGTCGCTGACGCGCGAGCGTTGCACGCAGCTCGGTCTGGCGCCGATGGTCCAGCACAACACCGCGCAGTTCCACACCAACTTCACCGTCAGCATCGAGGCGGCCGAGGGTGTCACCACCGGCATTTCCGCGTATGACCGCGCCCATACCGTACGCACGGCGGTGCGGCCGGATGCCAAGCCGGCCGACCTCAGCCAGCCCGGCCACATCTTCCCGCTGATCGCCCAGCCCGGTGGCGTGCTGACGCGTGCCGGCCACACAGAGGCCGCCAGTGACCTGCCGATGCTCGCCGGACTGGAGCCGGCCGGCGTACTGGTGGAAGTGCTGAATCCCGACGGCAGCATGGCGCGTCGCCCGCAACTGGAAGTGTTCGCGCGCGAGCATGGCCTGAAGATGGGCTCGATCGCCGACCTGATCGCTTATCGGCTGGCCACCGAGCACACCGTGGAGCGCATCGACGAGCGCGACATCGAGACCGAGTTCGGCCCGTTCCGGCTGGTCACCTACCGCGACCGCATCGCCCACGACCTGCATTTCGCCCTGGTGCGCGGCACGCCCGATGCGGCCACGCCCACGCTGGTACGGGTGCAGGTGGAGAACCCGTTGAGCGACCTGCTGCACTGGCGTCGCGACGATTTCGGCGTGCACGCCACCGACGCACTGCGGGCGATCGCCGCCGAAGGGCAGGGCGTGATGGTGGTGCTGGCCGAACCCCGCAGCGCCGAGGCACTGCTGGCGCGGCTTCGCAAGCAGCCCGAAGTGCGCGCCAACGCCAAGGACGTGGGCCAGTGGCGCCGCAACGGTGCCGGTGCGCAGATCCTGGCCGACCTGGGCCTGGGCAGGTTGCGGGTGCTGGGCACGCCGCGCCGGCAAGTCGGGCTGGCCGGCTTCGGGCTGGACGTGGTGGAGTACGTCCAGCCTTGATCCCCGCCGGGCGGACCCGTCACGGCGCCCGGCTGTTAGACTTTCCCACCCCAAGGAACCCGCCATGTCCCACTACGAAGGCGATCTGCGCGCGCCCGACGGCGCCCGCTTCGCGATCATCGCCAGCCGCTGGAACCCCCGCATCACCGATGTGCTGGTGGCCGGCGCGCGCCAGAGCCTAGCCGGCAACGGCGTGGGCGAAGAAGCGATCGACGTGGTGCGCGTGCCCGGCGCGTGGGAGATCCCGCTGGCTGCCGCGCGGCTCGCCGCCGCCGGCGACCATGCCGCGATCATTGCGCTGGGTTGCGTGATCCGTGGCGACACCCGTCACTACGAGCACGTCGCCGACCGGTGCGCCGAAGGCCTGATGCGCGTGCAGTTGGACACCGGCGTGCCGGTGCTGAACGGCGTGCTGGCCGTCGAGCGTATCGAGGATGCCGAGGCCCGCGCCGGCGGCAGCCATGGCAACAAGGGCGAAGAAGCCGCGCTGGCCGCCATCGAGATGGCCCAGTTGCTGGAACAGTTGCCGTAACCCAAGAACCGCAGGAGCCGACGTGAGCCGACAACATCATCCCCACCGCAAGGACGGCGTCGATCCGGTCACGCGCGCGCGCGCGCGTCGGCGTGCGCTGCAGGCCGTCTACGCGTGGCAGATGTCGGGCGGCGAAGTGGGCCAGGTGATCGCGCAGTTCGCGCACGAGCAGGCGCACGAGATCGCCGACCTGGAGTATTTCGAGGACCTGGTGCGTGGCGTGGTGAGGCATCGCGCTTCGCTGGACGAGACACTGCTGCCGTTCCTCGACCGCACGGTGGAAGAGGTCGATCCCATCGAACGCGCGGTACTGCGCATCGCCGCCTACGAACTGATCCATCGCCTCGATGTGCCTTACCGTGTGGTGCTGAACGAGGCCATCGAGACCGCCAAGCGTTTCGGTTCCGAACACGGTCACACGTACATCAACGGCGTGCTCGACCACGCCGCCGTCGAATGGCGGCCCGCCGAGGCGCAGGCGCGACGCTGACGTGTCGGGTGGCGACGCACGGTTTCCTGTGGAAGAGCGCGACGCGTTGCTCGCGCTGAAGGGCGTTGGTCCCACCGTCGTGCAACGGCTGGAGCAAATGGGCATCGCCTCGTTGCGGCAACTGGCCGCCGCCGAGCCGTCGGAGATCGTCGCCAGCGCGGCCGGGCTGACCGGCTCCACCTGCTGGAAGAACAGTCCGCAGGCGCGCGCGGCCATCCAGTCGGCCGTGGATTTCGCCCGCTCGCGGGCCTGACGCCGCCATGAGTGCCGGCGAGTTCGACCTGATCGCCCGCATCCGTGCCCGCGCGGGGACGCGCGCCGACATCGTGCTCGGCATCGGCGACGACGCTGCGCTGTTGGCGCCGCCGCCGGGCCTGCAGCTCGTCGTCACCGCCGACACCTTGAATGCCGGCGTCCATTTTCCCGACGACAGCGCGGCGGCCGACATCGGCTGGAAGGCGCTGGCGGTGAACCTGTCCGATCTCGCCGCGATGGGTGCCGAGCCCGCATGGTGCACGTTGTCGCTGTCGCTGCCCCGGTCCGATGCGGCGTGGATCGACGGCTTTCTCGATGGCTTCCTGGATCTGGCAGGGCGCCACGGCATCGCGCTGGTCGGGGGAGACACCACGCGGGGCCCACTTTCGATCTCGGTGACGGCGATGGGTCTGGTCGAGCCCGGTCGCGCCTTGCGCCGCGACGGCGCGCGCGTTGGCGATGACGTCTGGGTCACCGGCACGCTCGGCGATGCGGCGGGCGGCCTGGCGCTGCTCGACCGCGAACCGGCTCATGCGCTGCGTGCGCGCCTGGATCGTCCCACGCCACGTGTGGAAGCGGGTCGCGCGCTGCGGGGCATCGCCACTGCCTGCGTCGATGTCTCCGATGGACTGCTGGCCGATCTCGGCCATATCTCGTCGCGGAGCGATGTGGGCGCGCAGGTCGACATCGACGCGTTGCCGGCGTCGGATACGTTGATGGCGACGTTCGATGAAGCGACGCGCGTGCCGTTGCAGGCGAGCGGTGGCGATGACTACGAACTCTGCTTCACCGCACCGACGGATGCGCGCGCAGGCGTCGACGCCGTGTCATTCCAACTCGGCCTGCGGATCACCCGCATCGGTCGCATTGCGGCAGGTGAGGGTGTGCAGGCGGTGCGCGCCGATGGCCGGCCATGGTCGCCGTCGCGGCGCGGTTACGACCACTTCGCGAAGCCCTGAGGCTGTTGTAGGAGCGACGTGAGTCGCGACCGCACGTCGTCGGCGTTCGTGGCCCGGCATCAAACGCAAGAGGGAACGGCAGACGTCTGTCGGTGGCTTTCCCGGCGCGCATGGCGCGCGGTCGCGACTCACGTCGCTCCTACATGGGCTTCCGCGGTGGCAGGACCTTGCCGGGGTTCAGGATGTCGTCGGGGTCGAGCGCGGCTTTGATCGCACGCATCGCGTCGAGCGTCGCCACGTTGAAGGCATCCGCCATGAAATCCCGCTTGCTCAGGCCGATGCCGTGTTCGCCGGACAGCGTGCCGCCCAGCGCCAGCACGTGCGCGAAGACCTTCGGCAAGGCCGCATGCGCGCGTGCCGTCTCTGAGGCGTCACCGTCGTCGTACATGATGTTGACGTGCAGGTTGCCGTTGCCGGCGTGGCCGAACACGACGATCGGCAGCGCTGCCTCGACCGACAGTGCCTCCATGGCCGCCACCAGATCCGGAATGCGCGACACCGGCACCACCACGTCCTCGTTGATCTTGCCGGGTTTGATGGTGCGCAGCGCCGGCGACAGGGCGCGCCGCGCGGCCCATAACCGGTCGCGTGCGGTACCGTCCTGCGCGACATCCAGCGTGAGCATGCCATCGCCTTCGGCGGCGTCGGCCAATGCCTGCAGCGAATACGGCAGCGTGTCGTCATCGCCGTCGGCTTCGACCAGCAGCATCGCACCCGCCTCGGGCACATCGCTGCCGTTGCGCCGGATCAACGCGATGGCGCTGTGGTCCATGAATTCCAGCATGGTCGGCGTCGCCGGGCGCGCCATGATGCGCGACACCGCCGCCGCGGCCGTGGCGGCGTCGCGGTAGAGCACGCGGAGTCCGGCCTGCGCAGGTGGTCGCGGCGCCAGCTTCAGGGTTGCTTCCACGATCAGCGCCAGGGTGCCCTCGCTGCCGACGAGCAGGTGAGTGAGGTCGTAACCCGTTGCGTCCTTGGTGTAGGCGCCACCGCAGCGGATCAGTTCACCCGCACCGGTCACGGCGACCAGCCCCAGCACGTTGTCGCGTGCGGTGCCGTACTTCACCGCGCGCGGTCCGCCGGCATTCGTGGCAAGGTTGCCGCCCACGCTGCACAGGTCGGCACTGGACGGATCGGGTGGCCAGAACAGGCCGTGGGGTGCGAGTGCCTGTTGCAGGTTGCCGTTGAGCACGCCGGGTTCCACTACCACGCACCGGTCGGCAGCGCGCATTTCGATGATCCGGTCCATGCGCGAGAACGAGACCACCACGCCGCCCTGTGCAGGCACTGCGGCGCCGGTGGTGCCCGTGCCTGCACCACGCGCAACGATGGGAACGCGATGTGCACGGCATGCGCGCACCAGGGCCAGTACGTCTTCGTGCGTGCGCGGCAGGGCAACGGCCCACGGCATGGCCCACTGGCGCGAATCGTCGCCACCATAAGGACGGCAGGCATCGCCGGTGAGCCAGCTGTCCCCCAGGCGCGTGGACAGGGCTTCGTGCAGTTCGGTGGGCAGGGATGGATTCACGCCGTCATTGTAGGCGCGGCGTGCACGGCTCAGGTTTCGTCGGCGCGGAACGCGTCGCGGATCCAGGTGAGCCGGGGTGCGGCAGGATCGCCTTGCGCGTCGATCACGTCGAACCGGCAGGGGGTATCTGCGAGAGCGGGATGGTCCTGGAGGAAGCGCAGGGCCGCATGCACCAGGCGGCGGCGCTTGCCGGCATCGACCGATGCCGCGCCTCCACCGAAGAGCTGCGATTGGCGGTAGCGCACTTCCACGAATACTACTGTCGGCGTGCCGGGGCGCGTGGCGTCCCGCATCACCAGATCCAGTTCACCGCCGCGGTAAAGGGCGTTGGCAGCCAGATCGGTCAGGCCGGCGCGGCGCAGCAACTCGCGCGCCGCGGCTTCGACGGCTTGCCCGCGTTTCCTGCGGTCAACCGCCATCCGCCACGGGCACGGCCTGGCCACCACTGAACACCGACCACGAGGGCGTGCGCACCACGTTGCCGAAGCCGTCCAGTTGCAGGCGTCCCGTGGCGCCGCGGATCTCGGTGTTCGCCCCAAGCGCCAACTTCTCCAGATAGGCTGTCAGCAGCCAGGCGTCATAGCCGAACGCGAACAGCCGCGCGGCGGGACCCCGTGCGGTCGGCACGCGTTCGCCGGTCACGCTGGCGGCGGGCAGTGCCGGCACCCCGCGCGAGGTCCAGGTTTCGGTCGGGAAGGCGATGCCGTCCAGCGCCATGTCTTCCACCGGCTTGCCGGTGCCCGAGGTCAACTGCGAGGTGCCTACGCGCGTCTTGCCCCCCAGGCCTGCCAGTG
Source organism: Pseudoxanthomonas sp. 3HH-4 (assembly GCF_006716465.1). GTDB lineage: Bacteria > Pseudomonadota > Gammaproteobacteria > Xanthomonadales > Xanthomonadaceae > Pseudoxanthomonas_A. Next base: position 212,894 of record NZ_VFPB01000005.1, read on the forward strand.
CCAGTTGCGGGGTCAGGGCGCGCGCCGTGCCGCCGCGTACTGCCAGGAAAACCGAATCGACTCCCTCCTGCGAAGCGGTCGCAAGGATGGCCGACAGGTCGCCGGGGGTTTCCGCCACGCTGATCACCCGCGTGACCTTGCCGCCGCGTTCGCTGAAACGCTCGCGAAACGCCTGGGATGCGCGGCGTCCGTTGTCGTCGCTGCCCTCGATGATCAGCGTCATGCGGCGCTCACGCGCCAGCAGATACTCCGCTGCGGCCAGGCCATCGTCTTCAGGGGCCAGCGAGAAACCCGCCTTGCCGTCGGGCGGTGCTACCGCGCCGCGATTCAGCACCAGCATCGGGACAGCGAGCTGCGGTTGCTGGAAGAGCGCGCTGACTTCGTCACGGCCGAGCGGGCCGACCACGAAATCGGCACCTTCGGCCGCCGCGCGCGCGTAGGCGGCGGTCGCACCGGCCGCTGTGCCGGTGGTGTCGTAGAACTGCACGTCGGGGCGGCGGCGGTGTTCGCCGTAGTAACCGGCCAGCAAGCCGTCGCGGACCGGCGCCGCGGCGGTGGCGAGGTTGCCGGAAAGCGGGAGCAGGACGGCCACCTTCATTGGGGGCCGGTAGCCGTCGGATTCCGCAGGCGGGCGGTTGCCCGCATCGAAATGCCATTGCGTGCCGCGGTCGAACGGGCGCGGCAGCGGCAGGCCACGGCGTTGCAACGCACGACCGGCGAAGTTGTACAGCGGATCGCCGGCTTGCAACGCGGCAGCGTCGCGAGCGAGCGTGGCGTCGTCCAGCGTGGCGAGCAAGCGGTCGATCTCGCGCGCGTTGTCGCTGCGCGCCTGCCCGCTCAGGATGGCGTCCTGCCGGGCCAGTGTCGCGGCGTTGCCGAAGGCCGGGGCGAAGCGCACCGCGGATGGAGTGGGTCCGGCGCCGGGCGTGGTGGCACAACTGGCCAGCAACGCGGTCAGCAGCAGCGCGAGCAGGGCCCTTGCGGGGCGGATGCGTACGGAAAGCATGCTTGCAACAGGCGGGTTCATGGGCGGCATCGGCGTTCGGGCAGGGGAACCGGCTACGATTCTACCCTCAGCCATCGAGCCTCACTGGAATGCCTGCCGGAACCTTGTTCATCGTTGCCACCCCGATCGGCAATCTCGGCGACCTCACGCCACGCGCGCTGGAGACGCTGCGCAGCGTCGCGGCGATCTGCGCGGAAGATACCCGGCGCAGCGGCCAGTTGCTGTCGCATTTCGGCGTTTCCACCCCCCTGGTCGCACTGCACGAACACAACGAGGACGTGCTGTCGCAGCGCGTTGTCGAGCGTTTGCTGACCGGCGACTCGCTGGCGCTGGTCAGCGATGCCGGTACGCCACTCGTCAGCGATCCGGGGTTCCGTCTGGTGCGCGCGGCGCGCGCGGCGGGCATCAAGGTCAGTCCATTGCCGGGCGCGTGCGCGGCCATCGCGGCGTTGAGCGTGGCCGGGCTGCCGAGTGATCGGTTCACGTTTGAAGGTTTCCTGCCTGCCAAAACGTCCGCGCGGCGGGAGCAGCTGCAGCGCTTGGCGGGCGAGGCGCGCACGCTGGTGTTCTACGAATCCTCGCATCGCATCGCCGAATCCCTCGCGGACATGGGCATGGCCTTTGGCGCCGACCGTCCCGCCGTGATCGCGCGTGAGCTGACCAAACTGTTCGAGACCGTACTGGATGGCACGCTCGCCGAGCTGCAGGCGCGGGTCGATGCCGATGACAACCAGCGCAAGGGTGAGTTCGTGGTGATGGTGCAGGGCGCCGCGAACGATGAAAGTGCGCAACTCGTGGAAGGACGCCGCGTCTATGCCCTGCTCAACGCGCACCTGCCGCCGTCCGCCGCCGCCAAGCTCGCAGCCGAGATCACCGGCGCGCCGCGCAAGGCGCTGTACGGAATGAAGGCGGAAGACTGATGGCATCGCGCAAGCCTCGCTGACGCCATGGAAGCGTGGCGCGTCTTCCTCGTTTTCCTGCGTCTCGGGCTGACCTCGTTCGGCGGGCCGATCGCCCATCTTGGCTACTTCCGCGAGGCGTTCGTGGTGCGTCGTCGCTGGCTGGACGAGGCCGGGTACGCGGACATCGTCGCGCTGTGCCAACTCTTGCCAGGGCCGGCCAGCAGCCAGGTTGGCATGATGGTCGGCTTGGGCCGTGCGGGTCTTCCCGGTGCCTTCGCGGCCTGGTGTGGTTTCACCCTTCCTTCCGCATTGCTGATGATCGGCCTGGGGGCCGGTATGTCGCGTGGATGGGGCGAGGTCCCTGAGGGCCTGGTTCATGGACTCAAGCTGCTGGCGGTGGCCGTGGTTGCGCATGCGGTATGGGGAATGGCGCGTGCGTTCTGCCGGGAGGCGGCCACGTGGCTGCTGATGTTGGGGTGCGCGGCGATGCTGGTCGCGTGGCCGGTGGCATGGATGCAACTGGTTGTGATCTTCTCGGGTGCGCTGGCGGGGCTGGCTTTGCGGCGGGAACTGAAGAGAGCGCCGACGCTATCGATGCGTGGCGTGCCCTCGCGCCGGGTGGGGGTCTTCGCACTGGTGGCGTTCATTGCGCTGTTGATGCTGCCCTGGTGGCTGTTCGGGCCAGGTTCTTCCGCCGACATGTTCGGTCTTTTCTATCGTGCGGGCGCGCTCGTGTTCGGCGGCGGACACGTGGTGATGCCGTTGTTGCAATCGGGTGTAGTTGCGCCGGACTGGTTGGCGCAGGACGCCTTCATTGCGGGCTACGGCGCGGTGCAGGCGGTGCCTGGACCGATGTTCACTTTTGCCGGCTACCTGGGCGCGTCCATGAGCGCTGGATCCGGCGGGTGGACCGGCGGTTTGCTCGCGTTGGTCGCCATCTTCCTGCCCTCGTTCTTGCTGGTCGTCGGCGTGCTGCCGTTCTGGCACCGCATCGTGGCGTTGCCGCGCATGCGTGGCGTCCTGGCGGGCATCAATGCGGCCGTCGTGGGCCTCCTGCTTTCAGCGCTTTACGATCCGCTCTGGACGGAGGCGGTGTCCGGGGCATGGGATGTGGTGGCCGTGGTTGCGGGCATCGCCGCGCTGGCGATGCGCGTGCCGGTGGCGTGGGTCGTGCTGGGGATGCCTCTCTTGGGCATGCTGCTGCTTGCATCTCCATGATCATTCGCGACGGCCAGGGCGGCAGCTGTGCGACAATGCATGCGGCGGAGCCGGCCAGACAGTCGCGTCATTGGAAACAATGCCGAGGAAAGTCCGGGCTCCACAGGGCACGGTGCCAGGTAACGCCTGGGCGGCGCGAGCCGACGGAAAGTGCAACAGAAAGATACCGCCTAAGACTGTTTCGACAGGACGGCAAGGGTGAAATGGTGCGGTAAGAGCGCACCGCGAGTCCGGCAACGGACCGGCACGGCAAACCCCACCGGGAGCAAGACCAAATAGGGACCTCATGGCGCGGCCCGCGTCGGGTCCGGGTAGGTTGCTTGAGCGTAACGGTGACGTTGCGCCTAGAGGAATGACTGTCCACGACAGAACCCGGCTTACCGGCCGGCTCCGCCGCTTTCCAAAGCGCCACCGGCGCCTTGGAAAGCCCCAAGGTTTGCGGCGCAAACCTTGGGCCCCAGGCCATTGGCCTCCAGACCCCCGCTCGCGCTTTGCGCTCGCCGCCCCCTGACTCAGGGGGCTGGTAAGCAGGTGCTCGCTGTTTTTCCTTGCAGGAGCGACGTCAGTCGCGACCGCACGACTTCAGATGTGGAAGGGTTGACTACGCGCCCGTTCCTATCCGCAACGTCGTCTCCCCCTCGAACACCCCCTCCGGACCGAACCGGCGCTCGCTTATCCAGCCATGTCCGCCGTGGTCGATGGCGATCAGGGTGCTGGCGCGGGTGCCGTAGCGGGCGTCGCGGATGAAGGCGGACGAGAGCATTCGCTCCAGGTCCCGCCCAACACCCGTGTCAGGCAGGCGTGTATCCGGAGCGCGGGTCTCGTCCGACAGGGCCTGCCACAAGGGCGTCACGTCATCTTCCGCCGAGGCCACCCAAGCGGCGAGACGCTCCTTCAGCGCCATCGTCTTGGGCCAAGGCTCGTCCAGGTCCCCATTGGAGACGGCGTGCAGGCCGGGTGCCAGGGGAATCCTGCGCGGCGTGGGATAGTTGCTGAGGTATTCGCATGCGACCGCATCGGCCAGCACCAGATTGAACGGGGCGAATCCCTCCGCTGCCGCCAACAGGCCTGCCGTGCGGTGGTCGGCGCCGTCGGGCGAGCCCAGGAATCCCGCCGCCAGTTGGCCCCGGGAGGGCGCCCCCGGCACCTGGATGGCCGGGTCGCGCACATTGGTCACCACCGCCATCCGACCCCGCTGGTCCACGCCGGCCCAGGTGCCGCCCGACTGGAGGTCGCGGCCCGCCAGAATGCCGGGCGCTTCGGCCCAGGCGGCCAGCGCCGCGGTCGGGCGCCCATGGAACTCATCACGGTTGCCCGCCAACAGCAGCCGCCAGCGGGGATGGACGTTCCAGGCGAGCGCGACAAGACACATTGGGGGGGATTCTGGACCGGCGGTTTGCGCAGTTCCACTCCGGCCCCGGCGTCACCGTCAGCCGATATGTGAAACGACGATCACCTCACTGAATCCTTCCTCAATCTCAAAATTTGAGACGAAACAGCAACTTGTGGATAAGGCTTGAACAAGTCTCTGAAGTTCGCTCCAAGCCATTGATCCGTCAAGCGATTTCCCGTCTGCCTCCCTGTTGACAACCTTGTGCGCAGTGCTAAGGTGGGTAGCAGAGGGAAAACCGGGTTTTTAGTGGTTTTCCGTGGTTCAATTGATCGCTCTTTTAGCGAACCGGGAAGGCAGGGGCTGTGTTTCAGGGTGAGACCGCCATCACAGTGGACGACAAGGGACGGCTCGCGGTGCCCACCGCGTACCGCGACCTCGTCGCGCGCGAGTGCGGCAATCGCCTGGTCATCACCTACAACCCCTTCGAAGCCGGCAGCCTCTATCTCTACCCGGAACAGGTCTGGCAGCGCGTACGCGATGACGTCAACAAGCTGCCCAGCACCCAGCGCGCGCACCGCAACCTGCAACTGAAGCTGGTCGGTGCCGCCTCGCCCGTGGAACTGGACGGCAATGGGCGCATCAGCATCCCGGCCAGCCATCGCAGTGCGGTGGGCATCGAGAAGAAGGCCGTGCTGCTGGGCATGGGCGAGAAGTTCGAACTCTGGAGCGAACAGGCGCACCACGCGCAGATCCGTCAGACCCTCACTGACGACGATCTGAGCGCGCACATGCTCGAGCTGCGCTTGTGAGCAAGGGTGACGGCATGCGGCAGTCCGCGCCGGCCGGTCACCTCCCAGCGCTGCACTTGCCGGTGTTGTACACGCAGGTCATGGAAGGGCTGCAGGTGAAAGAGGACGGAACATACCTGGACGGCACCTTCGGGCGCGGAGGCCACGCGCGCGGCGTGCTGCAACGACTCGGCCCGGGAGGCCGGCTGCTGTTGATGGACAAGGATCCCGACGCGATCGCGCATGCCGAACAGATGTTCGCGGGCGACGCGCGCGTGGCGATCCGGCGCGGGAGCTTCGCGTCGATGGCCCTGTGGGATGAAACCGCCGCGGGCCTGGATGGCGTGCTGCTCGATCTGGGCGTGTCATCGCCCCAGCTCGATGTCGCCGAGCGCGGCTTCAGCTTCGGCAAGGACGGTCCGCTGGACATGCGCATGGATCCCGACGCGGGCGAGAGTGCCGCCGACTGGATAGCCCGCGCCGAGGAACGCGAGATCGCCGACATCCTGTGGACCTATGGCGAGGAGAAGCAGAGCCGCCGCATCGCGCGCGCCCTTGTCGCGCGCCGCGCCACCCAGCCGTTCCTGCGCACCGCCGACCTCGCGGCCGCTATCGCGTCCGTGATGCCGCGCGGCGACAAGATCCATCCGGCCACGCGCAGCTTCCAGGCCATCCGCATCCACATCAATCGCGAGCTGGCCGACCTCGAGGCAGGGCTGGACGCCGCGTTGGCGCGGCTCAAGGTGGGCGGCCGGTTGGTGGTGATCAGCTTCCATTCGCTGGAAGACCGCATCGTCAAGCAGTTCATCAACCGGCATGCGAAGGCGCCGCCGGCCAATCGCCGCCTGCCCGTGGCGGAGACGTTCGTGCCCACGCTGCGCGCGATCGGCAGCGGGCAGAAGGGCGAACCCGACGAAGTCTCCTCCAACCCGCGCGCGCGCAGCGCGGTGTTGCGCGTGGCGGAGAAGCTGGAGGTGGCGGCATGACGCGCTTCCTGCTGATCTTGCTGGTGCTGGCCAGCATCGCCTCGGCGATCAGCGTGGTGTACGCGCGCCATCGCCACCGCGTGCTGTTCGATGAAGTGACGCGGCTGGAGCGTGCCCGCGACGAACTGAACGTCGAGTTCGGCCGCCTGCAGCTGGAGCAGGCCACCGTGGCCGAGGCCACGCGGATCGACCAGGTGGCGCGCGTCCGACTGGGCATGAAGTTCCCGGAGACGGCCGACGTGGTGGTGATCAGGCCATGAACGCCGCACCCACGAAGAACCGCAACCGCGCCCGGTTCAACCTGCGCGGACGCCTCGCGCTGGTGCTGGGTGCTATGGGTCTGTGCTCGATCAGCCTGGTCGGTCGCGCAGCCTATGTGCAGCTGATCAACCACGACTTCTACCAGCGGCAGGGCGATGCGCGCTTCCTGCGCGAGATCCCCATCCCCACCTCGCGCGGCATGATCACCGACCGCAATGGCGAGCCGGTTGCGGTGTCGTCCCCGGTGGAATCGGTATGGGGTAATCCGCAGGAGCTGTTGAAGGCGCCGGATCGCCTGCCCGAGCTGGCGAAGGCGCTGGGCGTGCCGGTCGAGCACCTGACCCATCGCCTGTCGCAGCGTGCCGACAAGGAGTTCCTGTACCTCAAGCGCCGGATCAATCCGGATGAGGCGCAGCGGATCCTGGCGCACAGGATTCCCGGCGTGTTCTCGCAGCGCGAATTCCGCCGCTTCTATCCCCAGGGGCCGGCGATGGCCCACGTGCTGGGCTTCACCAACATCGACGACCGCGGCCAGGAAGGCCTGGAGCTGGCGTTCGACGAATGGCTCAGCGGCACGCCCGGTGCCCAGAAGGTGATCCGCGACAATCGCGGCCGCATCGTCGAGAACGTCGACCTGATCCGCTCCGCGCAGCCAGGCAAGGACCTGACGCTCAGCATCGATCGCCGCATCCAGTACCTCGCGCATCGCGAGCTGCGCAACGCGTTGCTGGAGCACCAGGCCAGCAGCGGTTCGATCGTGATCATGGATGTGGCCACGGGCGAAGTGCTCGCCATGGTCAACCTGCCGACCTACAACCCGAATGCGATCGATCGCGTGAAGCCGGACGCGCGCCGCAACCGCGCGCTGACCGACATGATCGAGCCGGGCTCGACGATGAAGCCCCTGACCGTGCTGACCGCACTGAAGGCCGGCGTGGTCACGCCGGCGACGCTGATCAACACCAATCCGGGCTACCTGGCGTTGAACAGCCGCTACACCATCAAGGACGTTCCGCGGAACAATGGTGTGCTGACCGTCACCGGCGTCATCACCAAGAGCTCGAACATCGGCTCGATCAAGATCGCAGAGAAGCTGCCGAACGCCTACTTCTACGAGAGCATCCAGAGTCTCGGCTACGGCCAGAAGCCTGGCAGCGGCTTCCCGGGCGAGTCCGCCGGCATGCTGGCGCCGCCGGATCGCTGGAATGGCCTGCAGAAGGCCACGATGTCGTATGGCTATGGTCTCGCAGTGACGCCGTTGCAGATCGCGCGCGCTTACTCGGCGCTGGGCAATGGTGGCAGGCTGGTGACGCCGACCTTCGTAAAAGGCCAGCGGGGCGAAGCGCCGCAGGTGCTGGATCCGGCGATCGCGCGAGAAGTCGTCGGCATGATGGAAACGGTGGTGACGCAAGGCGGCGCCAAGCGTGCCGGCGTACTGGGCTACCGGGTGGCGGGAAAGACCGGTACGGCCCGCATCGCCTCCGGCGGCGGCTACGCGAAAGGCCGATACGCTTCATTCTTCGCCGGCCTGGTGCCGGCCAGCAATCCGCGTTTCGCCGCCGTCGTGGTGATCAACGACTCGCAGGAAGGCGGCTATTACGGCGGCCTGGTCGCCGCCCCCGTATTCCATGACGTGATGGACGGAACGTTGCGCCTGATGGACGTGCCGCCGGATGACATCGAGGCGTGGCTCGCCGCGCAGGCCAGGAACACGCAGAAGCCCAACGGAGGCAACGCACCTGTGCCGGCGGCCCTCGTCGACGACGCCGTCGACACGATGGACCCGTCCGCGTTCGACGCCCTGCGGGCCACGGTGCCTGCGACGGGGGCGACGCGATGAGGCGGATGATGGCGCTGGCCGAACTGCTGCCCGACGTGGAGGTGCCGCGCGACATCGTCGTGCGTGGCCTGACGCTGGACAGCCGCAGCGTGCAGCCGGGCGATGCCTTCGTCGCCATCGCCGGGTTCGGCGCGCATGGCCTGAACTTCGCCGCACAGGCGAAGGAAAACGGCGCCAGCGCGATCCTGTTCGAGCCGCCGGTGCCGGACGGACTGGAGGCGCCGCGCGATGCGATCGCGGTGCCCGGCCTGCGATCGCGCATGGGCGTCATGGCCGACCGCTTCCACGCGGCGCCGTCGCACGACATGAAGATGGTCGGCGTCACCGGCACCAACGGGAAGACATCGACCGTGCAGCTGCTGGCGCAGGCGTGGCACCTGCGCGGCGTGCGCTGCGCGACCGTGGGTACCCTGGGCGCCGGCATGTACGGCGAAGTGGTGCCCACCGGCTTCACCACGCCGCTGGTGCTGCAGATGCATGCGCTGCTGGCGCAGTTCCGCGACGCCGGAGCCAAGGCCGTCGCGATGGAAGTCAGTTCGCATGCGCTGGACCAGGGTCGCGTGGATGCCGTGCATTTCGATGTCGGCGTATTCACCAACCTCACCCGCGACCATCTGGACTACCACGGCGACATGGAACGCTACGGCGCCGCGAAGTCGCTGCTGTTCTTCCGTACCGGCCTGAAGGCTGGCGTGGTCAATCTCGACGATGCCTACGGACGCGACCTGTTCGCGCGCCTGCCGCATGGCGTGCAGCGCATCGGCGTGAGCTCGCGCGGGCAGGCCGAGGCCAGCGTGCGCGCGGATGCTCTGCGCCTGGATGGCAACGGCATCGCGTTCGAACTGGTCGTTGGCGACGACGTGCAGCCTGTGCAGTCGCGCCTGCTGGGGCGCTTCAACGTGGACAATCTGCTGGCGGTCGCCGGCGCGTTGCATGCGCTGGGCGATACCACGGCCGACATCGCGCGCACGCTGTCGCGCCTGGCGCCGATCCATGGCCGGATGAACCGGCTCGGCGGCGACAGCGATGCCGCAGGCAACCTTCGCCCGCTGGTCGTGATCGACTACGCGCACACGCCGGACGCGCTGGAACAGGCACTGGCCAGCCTGCGCGACCACGTGCAGGGAAGGCTGTTCTGCGTGTTCGGCTGCGGCGGCGATCGCGACGCGGGCAAGCGTCCGCAGATGGCCGCGATTGCCGAGCGCCTGGCGGACGTGGTGGTGGTCACCGACGACAATCCGCGCACCGAAGATGGCGACCGCATCGTGGCGGACATCATGGCGGGCTTCTCCCGTCCTGGCGCCGTCACAGTGCAGCGCGACCGCGCACAGGCGATCGCGCAGGCGATCGCGCAGGCCAGCGGCGACGACATCGTGCTGGTCGCGGGCAAGGGTCACGAGCCTTATCAGGAAATCCATGGCGTGAAGCACCCGTTCGATGACACCGCCGTGTCGCGCCAGGCACTGGAGGAGCGTCGATGAAGCGCCTTCCTCTTTCCCTGCTGGCGCACTGGGCGGGCGGTGAACTGCTGGGCGATGACCTCGTGATCGGCTCGCTGACCCACGACACACGCACGCTGGTGCCGGGCAGCCTGTACGTCGCCCTGCGCGGCGAGCGGTTCGATGGCCATGATTTCGCCTACGACGCCTCCATGCGGGGCGCTGCCGCCGTGCTGGTCGACCATGAGGTGAAGGTCGACGTACCACAGGTCGTCGTGCCGGACACGCTGCTGGCGATCGCGCGCATCGCCGCCGGCCTGCAGCGCGACCGGGTGGAGAAGACCGTGGCCATCACCGGCAGCAACGGCAAGACCACGGTGAAGACACTGGTGGTCGCCATCCTGCAGCGCGCCGGCGTCACCTACTTCAATCCCGGCAACCGCAACAACGAGATCGGCTTGCCGATGGCCGTCATCGACGCGCCCGACGATGCCGACTTCTCGGTCTACGAGATGGGCGCGGGCAAGCCGGGCGACATCGCCTACCTGACCGACATCGTCACGCCGGAAGTGGCGCTGGTGAACAACATCGCGGCCGCCCATCTGGAGCGCATGGGCTCGTTGATGGGCGTGGCGGAGACCAAGGGCGCCATCTACGACGCCTTGCCCGCCGACGGTACCGCGGTGATCAACGCCGACGATGCCTTTGCCGAGTACTTCGCCAGCCGCGTGCCGGATCGCCGGATCCTGCGCTTCGGCCTGGAGACCACGGCCGACCTTTCCGCGCGCGATATCCGCGCGACGGCGGAGGGTTCGGATTTCGTACTGGTCGCTCCGCACGGCGAGGTGGGCGTGAGCCTGCACCTGCCGGGCCGGCACAACGTGCTGAACGCGCTGGCGGCCGCAGGGGTCGCGATGGCTTGCGGCGTGTCACTCGCCATCATCGCCGAGGGCCTGTCGGCCGCGCAGCCGGTGGCGGGTCGCCAGGTGGCGCACGCGCTCGCCAATGGTGCGGTGGTGATCGACGACAGCTACAACGCCAATCCTGGCTCGCTGATGGCCGCTATCGACACGCTGGCCGCGGCGAGTACGCAGGCCGGTGGCGAAGGTTGGCTGGTACTCGGGGACATGCGCGAGCTGGGCGACGATGCCGAGGCGCTGCATGCCGATGCCGGTCGTCGCGCCAAGGCCGCCGGGATCCGTCGCCTGTACACGCTGGGTCCGCTCAGTGCCGCCGCTGCCACCGCCTTCGGTGAAGGCGCGCATCCGTTCGACAGCCACGCTGCGCTGGCCGACGCCCTGGGCGTCGAGCTGCGGCCCGGCGTGCGCTGCCTGGTCAAGGGGTCGCGTGGCAGCGCGATGGACCGGATCGTCGCCATCTTGCTGTCCACCGGGGAGGACACATCGCATGTTGCTTGAACTGGCTCGCTGGTTGCAGAGCCTGGAGAATTTCTTCGGCCTGTTCGGCTACCTGACGTTCCGCGGCATTCTCGCTGCGCTCACGTCGCTGTTCCTGTCGCTGTGGCTCGGCCCGGCGGTGATCCGCAAGCTCGGCCAGTTGAAGGGCGGGCAGCCGATCCGCAAGGACGGCCCGCAGTCGCACTTCTCCAAGGCCGGCACGCCGACGATGGGCGGCGCGCTGATCCTGGTGACGGTACTGCTGTCGGTGCTGTTGTGGGGCGACCTGCGCAACAAGTACGTGTGGGTGGTGCTGCTGGTGATGGCGACATTCGGCGCCATCGGCTGGTACGACGACTGGATCAAGATCGTGAAGCGCGACCCGAATGGGCTGAAGTCGCGCTGGAAGTACCTGTTGCAGTCGATCTTCGGCCTGGCCGCCGGCCTCTACCTGTACCTGTACGCCGATGTGCCGGCGGCCACGACCTTCTACGTGCCGTTCTTCAAGTCGATTGCATTGCCGCTGGCCGGCATCAGCTTCGTCGCCATCGCGTACTTCTGGATCGTGGGCTTCTCCAACGCCGTCAACCTGACCGATGGGCTGGATGGTCTGGCGATCATGCCGACGGTGCTGGTGGCCTGTGCGCTGGGCGTATTCGCGTATGCCTCGGGCAACGCGGTGTTTTCCAGCTACCTGCAGATCCCGCAGGTACCGGGCGCGGGCGAGCTGACGATCATCTGCGCGGCCATCGCGGGCGCGGGCCTGGGCTTCCTGTGGTTCAACACCTATCCGGCCATGGTGTTCATGGGCGACATCGGCGCGCTGGCGCTGGGTGCGGTGCTGGGGACCATCGCGGTGATCGTGCGCCAGGAACTGGTGCTGGTGATCATGGGTGGCATCTTCGTCATCGAGACGCTGTCGGTGATGATCCAGGTGGCGTCGTTCAAGCTGACCGGCAAACGCGTATTCCGCATGGCGCCGATCCACCACCACTTCGAACTGAAGGGCTGGCCGGAGCCGCGCGTGATCGTGCGCTTCTGGATCATCTCCGTCGTGCTCGTCCTCGTTGGCCTGGCCACGTTGAAGGTGCGCTGATGAACGACACGCCGCGCCAGGCCACACGTCTTGAAGCCATCGGGGGCCGCTTCGACCCCTGGTTGCTCGGCGCCATGCTGGCGCTGGCGTCGTTGGGCGTGGTGATGGTGGCGTCGGCGTCGATCTACCAGCACGGCAATCCGTTCTACTACCTGGTCCGCCATGGCATGTTCCTCGTCGCCGGCGCGGGACTGGCGTGGTGGGTGACGCGTACCGAGCTGAAGAGCATCGAGGCGCGCAACCACCTGCTGCTGTTGGGGTGCATGGTGTTGCTGCTGCTGGTGTTCGTGCCCGGGCTGGGCGTGAGCGTCAAGGGTGCGCACCGCTGGATCAACCTGGGCGTGTCCAATTTCCAGGTCGTGGAAGCGGTGAAGGTGTTCTTCATCGTCTGGCTGGCCAGCTACCTGGTGCGGTTCCGCGACGAGGTCAACGCGACCTGGGCGGCGATGCTCAAGCCGCTGGGCGTGGTGGTGGTGCTGGTCGCGCTGCTGCTGATGCAGCCGGACTTCGGTTCGTCCTCGCTGCTGCTGGCGATCACCGCCGGCATGCTGGTGCTCGGTGGCGTCAACATGCCGCGCATGTTCGGACCGGTGCTGGTGGGCTTGCCGATCCTTGCGGTGATCGCCATCGCCGAGCCGTACCGCATGCGCCGGCTGACCTCGTTCTCCGATCCCTGGGCCGACCCGTTCGGCAGTGGCTACCAGCTGACCAACGCACTGATGGCGATTGGTCGCGGCGAGTGGGGCGGCATCGGCCTCGGCGGTTCGGTGCTGAAGCTCAACTATCTGCCGGAAGTGCACACCGATTTCATCTTCTCGGTGATCGGCGAAGAACTTGGCTTCGTGGGCGTTTGCCTGGTGGTGGCGCTGTACGCGCTGCTGGTGGGGCGCGCCTTCGTCATCGGCCTGCGCTGCGTGGAAATGCGCAGGCACTTCGCGGGTTACATCGCATTCGGTGTCGCGCTGTGGATCGGCATGCAGAGCTTCGTGTCGATGGGCGTGAACCTGGGTCTGCTGCCGACCAAGGGCCTGACCCTGCCGCTGATCTCGTCGGGCGGCTCCAGCATCCTGATGACCTGCGTGGCGATGGGCCTGCTGCTGCGCGTGTCCTACGAGCTGGAGCGCACGCAGCGCCAGGTCGCGCTGCGCGGGGAAGTGATCCAGGGCGCGGGCGATTCGCCTGCGTCGGTCGATCCGCGTCCGGTGCCCGCCGCGACCGCCTCGTTCCCGCAGACGCTGCGCGGCACCAGCCGCCTGCAGCAACGCGTCGAGCCCACGTTCGAGAGGATCGCATGAGCAGTGCGGGCGCTCCCGTCATGATCATGGCCGGTGGTACCGGCGGCCATATCTTCCCCGCGCTGGCCGTGGCGAAGGTGCTGCGCGCGCGCGGCGTGCCGGTGGTCTGGCTGGGCGCGGACGGGGCCATGGAAACGCGACTGGTGCCGCCGCACGACATTCCGCTGGATACGCTGGCCATCACCGGCCTGCGCGGCAAAGGCAAGTTGGCGTTGCTGGGCGCGCCCGTACGCGTGCTGCGCGCGATCCGCGCCGCCGGCTTCGTGCTGCGCCGCCGCGCGCCGCGGTCGGTGGTTAGTTTCGGAGGTTTCGCTGCCGGTCCCGGCGGTGTCGCCGCGCGCCTGATGGGCGTGCCGCTGCTGGTGCACGAACAGAACCGCGCGGCGGGCTTCACCAACCGCATGCTGGTGAAGGTCGCGCGCCGCGTGATGACCGGTTTCCCCGGTGCATTCCCGTCGCGCGAGGAAGTGGTCGGCAATCCGGTGCGGGACGAGATCGCGGTGCTGCCGCCGCCGGCCGAACGCATGACTGGCCGCACCGGCCCGCTTCGCGTGCTCGTGTTGGGCGGCAGCCAGGGCGCGCGTGCGCTGAATCTCGCGGTTCCGTTGGCCATCGCGACGCTGCCGGCAGGCAGCATCGAGGTGCGTCACCAATGCGGCGAGAAGCTGCGGGACGAAGCCGCCCGGGCCTACACGGATGCCGCCGTGGCCGCGAGCGTGGAAGCCTTCATCACCGATATGGCGGGCGCGTACGCATGGGCTGACCTGGTGGTCTGCCGCTCCGGCGCCTCGACCCTGGCCGAGCTGTGCGCGGTCGGCGTGGGCAGCGTCCTGGTGCCCTTCGCGCAGGCCGTCGATGACCACCAGACACGCAATGCCGAATACCTGGTCGAGCGTGGCGCAGCCGTGCTGCTGAAGCAGGACGACGCGCTGGCCGATGCGCTGGCCACCACCCTGCGCCAGCTGGCTGGCGACAGCGACAAGCGCCTGGCCATGGCGCAGGCCGCACGCGCGCTGGCGAAGACCGATGCGGCCGATCGCATCGCCGACATCATTCTCGAGGAAACAACGAACATGAGGACGCAGGCATGATGATGGCTGCTGCACGCGAGCGCCGCCTGCAACACACCGGCAACCTGGCGAAGGAGTTCCGTCGCGTGCACTTCGTCGGCATCGGCGGCTCCGGCATGAGCGGCATCGCGGAAGTGCTGTGCACGCTGGGCTATGAAGTATCCGGTTCGGACAACGCCGATAACGCCGCGACCCGTCGCCTGGCGTCGCTCGGCGCGCGCGTGATGCGCGGCCACAATGCGTCCAACGTGCTGGGCACCGACTGCGTGGTCGTCTCCAGCGCCATCAAGCACGACAACCCCGAACTGATGGAAGCGCGCAGTCAGCGCATCCCCATTGTTCCGCGCGCGGCCATGCTGGCCGAGCTGATGCGGTTCCGCCGCGGCATCGCGGTCGCCGGTACGCATGGCAAGACGACCACGACGAGTCTCACGGCCGCCGTGCTGAGCGAAGGCGGGCTGGACCCGACCTTCGTCATCGGTGGCCAGCTGCTTGCTGCCGGCGCGAACGCCAAGCTTGGCGACGGCCAGTGGCTGGTGGCCGAGGCCGATGAGAGCGACGGCAGCTTCCTGCGTCTGAATCCGTTGATCTCCATCGTCACCAACATCGATGCGGATCATCTGGAGAACTACGGCAACGACTTCGAACGTGTGAAGGCGGCCTTCGCCGAGTTCCTGCAGCGCCTGCCGTTCTATGGCCTGGCGGTACTGTGCATCGACGATCCGGAAGTCGCCGCCATTGCCGCGGAGACGCCGCGGCACGTGATGAGCTACGGCTTCGCCGAGAGCGCCGATGTGCGGGCCGAAGACGTGGAGCAGGACGGCGGCCGCATGCATTTCACCCTGCGCCTGCCGGAGGACGCGAGCATCCGCGTCAGCCTGGCGTTGCCGGGGCGCCACAACGTGCAGAACGCGCTTGCCGCGGCGGCCATCGGGTGGCAGCTCGGCGTGTCGCCGGAAAATATCGCCGCGGCGCTGGAGAAGTTCGCCGGCATCGGCCGCCGTTTCAACGATCTGGGCGAGATCGTCACGCCGCAGGGCGCGCACGTGCAGCTCGTCGATGACTACGGCCATCATCCGAAGGAACTGGCGGCCGTGTTCGCCGCCGCACGCGGCGGTTGGCCGCACAAGCGGCTGGTGGTGGCCTTCCAGCCGCACCGTTACAGCCGCACGCGCGACCAGTTCGACGCGTTTGCCGCAGTCTTGTCGGAGGTCGATGCGCTGGTGCTGAGCGAGGTGTACCCCGCCGGTGAGCAGCCGATCGCAGGTGCCGACTCGAAGTCGCTGGCGCGCGCCATCCGTGCGCGCGGCCGCAACGAGCCCGTGGTGGTCAGTCAGGTCGCGGACCTGGTCGACGTGCTGCCGGACGTGCTGCAGGACGGCGACTTGTTGCTGCTGATGGGGGCAGGTGACATCGGCCACATGTCGCAACACATCGCGGCGCATGGCTTCACTGCGAAGGACCCGGCATGACCACCGTGACCGTGCAACCGCCGCGCTTCAAGGATCCGGCCCGTTTCGGTCGCGTCGCCGTGCTGATGGGCGGCGTGTCCAGCGAGCGCGAAGTGTCGTTGAACTCGGGCCAGAACGTGCTGGCCGCGCTGCTGTCGCGTGGCGTGCAGGCGTTTGCCGTCGACGGCGTGCCGGCCCTCATCGAAGCGATCCGCGCGGGCAAGGTGGACAGGGTGTTCAACATCCTGCACGGCGGCGACGGCGAGAACGGCGTGCTGCAGGGCCTGCTGCAGTCGCTCGGGGTGCCGTACACGGGCCCGGGCGTGCTGGGTTCTGCGCTGACCATGGACAAGATCCGCACCAAGCAGGTGTGGCAGGCGGCCGGTTTGCCGACCGCGGGCTTCGTGCGGATTGCGCCGGGCGGAGACCTCGCGGCCGCGGTGCGAACGCTGGGCTTCCCCGTGTTCGTCAAGCCGAGCGCGGAAGGGTCCAGTGTCGGCGTGTTCCGCATCCTGGGCGAAGAAGACCTCGTGCCGGCCGCGACGTTCGCGTCCACCTATCCCGGGGAACTGCTGGCAGAGCAGATGCTGACCGGCGGCGAGTTCACCGTCGCCATCCTGGGCGACCTCGCACTGCCGTCAGTGCGTATCGTGCCGGCGCAGGGCTGGTACGACTACCACGCCAAGTACATCGCCGACGATACGCAATACCTCTGTCCCGGCCTGGATGACGCGGCCGAGGAAACACAGATCCGTGCACTGGCGCTCGAGGGCTTCCGCGCCGCCGGCTGCAGTGGCTGGGGGCGGGTCGACGTGATGCGTCACGCGGACGGGCGTTTCCTGCTGATGGAGGTGAACACCGCCCCGGGCATGACGAGTCATTCGCTGGTACCCAAGGAAGCGGCGCAGGTCGGCATCGGTTTCGAGGAACTGTGCTGGCGCATCCTGGAGCAGACCGTGCCGGAGGTCGCCGGCTGATGAATGCCGCTCTGCGCATCATGGCCTGGTTGCTGGCGCTGGCGCTGGTCGCGCTGCCGGTCGTGGCCGTGGTCAATGGCTGGATCGGCGCCGAGCGGTGGCCGTTGTCCAGGCTGCGCGTGCAGGGCGAGTTCGAACGCGTGGACGCGGTGCAGTTGCAGGCCGCCGTGCTGCCCTACGCGAAACGCGGCTTCTTCGCCGTCCAACTGGAAGATGCCAAGCATGCGGTCGAGCGGCTGCCGTGGGTTGAGCGCGCCGACGTGCGTAAACGCTGGCCGGACGTCCTGGAAGTGCGCATCACCGAGCACAAGCCGTTCGCGCGCTGGGGCAACGACAAGCTGCTGTCCGAGCATGGCCGCCTGTTTCCGGTGCCGAAGGAGCTTGCCGGCCTGGATCTGCCGCAATTGGGCGGACCGGCGTCGCAGGTGCAGGAAGTGACCGCGCTCTACAACGAATCCCGCCAGCTGTTCGCGCCGATGGGCCTGGACGTCACCACGCTGGTGATGGATGCACGCGGCAGCTGGTCGCTGCTGCTGGGCAACGGCACCCAGGTGGTCGTCGGCCGCACCGATGCGCGTCCACGCCTGGGCCGCTTCGCGCGGATGCTGCCGCAGCTGCTGGCGGCTGCGCAGGCACAGCCGCTGGTGCGCGCGGACCTGCGCTACACCAATGGGTTCGCACTCAGCTGGGGCGAAGCGCCCAAGGCGCCGCCACCGGCTTCCACACCGTCTCCATTGCCTGCGCCGATCGCGGCCGCGGGTCGTCTTCTGCAGGGCATTACATGAATCGCAAGGGTGACAAATCGCTGATCGTCGGGCTGGACATCGGCACCTCCAAGGTGACGGCGCTGGTCGGCGAGTACGCACCGGGCAATCCGATCGAAGTGATCGGTATCGGCTCGCACGAATCGCGCGGTCTCAAGCGCGGCGTCGTGGTGGACATCGAATCCACGGTGCAGTCGATCCAGCGCGCGATCGAGGAAGCCGAGCTGATGGCTGGCTGCGAGATCCGCTCGGTCTACGCCTCGATCTCCGGCAACCACGTGCAGTGCCGCAACTCGCCCGGGATCGTGCCGATCCGCGACGGCGAAGTGACCTGGGGCGACCTGGACCGCGTGCTGGAAGCGGCGAAGGCGGTCGCCATCCCGGCCGACCAGAAGATCCTCCATGCCATCCCACGCGAGTACAAGCTGGACAATTCGCAGGAAGGCATCCGCAATCCGGTCGGCATGACCGGCGTGCGCCTGGAAGTGGATGCGCACCTGGTGTTCTGTGCGCAGTCGGCCGCCGCGAACATCAGCAAGTGCGTGCAGCGCTGCGGCCTGCAGATCGATGATCTGATCTTCTCCTCGCTGGCCTCCAGCGTCGCCGTGCTGACCAGCGACGAGCGCGAGCTGGGCGTGGTGCTGGTCGACATGGGCGCGGGTACGACTGATCTGGCGGTGTTTGTGCAGGGCGCGATCTGCCACACCGCCTCGCTGCCCATCGCCGGTGACCAGGTCACCAACGACATCGCGCATATGCTGCGCACGCCCACGCCGGAAGCCGAGCAGATCAAGGTGCGCTACGCCTGCGCGCTCGCGCAGCTGGCGACGGCGGAAGAAAGCATCCAGGTGCCCAGCGTGGGCGACCGTCCGCCGCGCCGCCTGCCGCGCCATGCGCTGGCGCAGGCGGTGCAGCAGCGTTACGAGGAAATCTTCGAGATGGTGCAGGCGGAACTGCGCCGCTCCGGTTTCGAGGAGCGCGTGCGCGCCGGCATGGTGCTGACGGGCGGCGCGTCGAAGATGGAAGGCGTGGTCGAACTGGCCGAGGAAATGCTGCAGATGCCCGTGCGCGTCGGTATTCCGCAACACGTCACCGGACTGGGCGAAGTGGTCGGCAACCCGGTGCATGCCACAGGCGTGGGCCTGCTGCTGATGGGCAGCCAGATCGAACATCCCCGGCGTCCGTCGCTGCCCACGGGCAAGGCGGGCAGCTGGTTCAAGAAACTGCAGAACTGGTATCGCGGCGAGTTCTGAGTGAGGCGACACCTACCGCGAAGTTGAAGGCATCACGACGTTCGTTCCACCCAGCAACACATAACTAAATAAACGAGGACAAGGACATGGCACATTTCGAACTGGTTGAGAAGATGGCCCCGAATGCGGTGATCAAGGTCGTTGGCGTGGGCGGCGGCGGCGGCAACGCCGTGGCGCACATGGTCAATGGCAGCGTGGATGGCGTGGAGTTCATCACCGCCAACACCGATTCGCAGGCGATCAAGAACTGCGGCGCCAAGCTGCAGCTGCAGCTCGGCAGCAACGTCACCAAGGGCCTGGGTGCGGGCGCGAATCCGGAAGTCGGCCGCCAGGCCGCGCTGGAAGATCGCGAGCGCATCATCGATGCGCTGGACGGCGCCGACATGGTGTTCATCACTGCCGGCATGGGCGGCGGCACCGGCACCGGCGCGGCGCCGGTCGTGGCGCAACTGGCTAAGGAGATGGGCATCCTGACCGTGGCCGTGGTCACCAAGCCGTTCCCGTTCGAAGGCCGCCGCCGCATGCAGGTCGCGCTGAAGGGCATCGAGGAACTGAGCCACCACTGCGATTCGCTGATCACGATTCCGAACGAGAAGCTGATCACCGTGCTGGGCCGCAACGCCACGATGATCCAGGCCTTCCGCGCCGCCAACGACGTGCTGCTGGGCGCCGTGCAGGGCATCGCCGACCTGATCGTCCGCCCGGGCCTGATCAACGTCGACTTCGCCGACGTGCGCACCGTGATGAGCGAAATGGGCCTGGCCATGATGGGCACCGGTTCGGCACGCGGCGACGACCGCGCGCAGGCCGCCGCCGAAGCCGCGATCCAGAACCCGCTGCTGGACGACGTCAACCTCAACGGTGCCAACGGCATCCTGGTCAACATCACCGCCGGTCCGGACTTCACCATGGCCGAGTTCGACGAAGTGGGCCGCACCATCGAAGGCTTCGCTTCGGAAGACGCCACCGTGGTGGTCGGCACCGTGCTGGACCCGGACATGCAGGACGAAGTGCGCGTGACCGTGGTGGCGACCGGCCTGAACCGCAACGCCGCTCGCCAGCCGGTCGGCCGTGGCGGCGACCTGCGCGAGCCGATGCGTGCGCCGATCAAGCTGGTCCGCGACGCCACCACCGGCATGCCGATCGACGACGGCTTCACCGTGGACCCGATCAGCGCCGCCACCAGCGGCATGGGCCTGCGTCGTGGTTCGGCCGCACCGGCATCGTCCGCACCGGCGTCGGCCCCGATCGCGGCCGACCTGCCGCCGGACTACCTGGACATCCCGGCGTTCCTGCGCCGCCAGGCGGACTGATCGCGTAGAAGTGGAACCCTCCTCCGCTTGCGGGGGAGGGCAGGGTGGGGGCAAGCGGAGTCGGTCGACGCGAATGCCATCCCGTGGGTTCGAGTAAGCGGTCTTCGACGCCCCCATCCCAACCTTCCCCCGCATGCGGGGGAAGGGGCTGTGCACTGCCATGTCCCTTCGCTGCCGGACCTTCGCCGGTCCGGCAGCCCTTTCACGACGTCCCTATCAGGTCGTTGTTGCAGGAACGGGACACACCGGTTCTTCCGTTAAGATTCAGTGGCCTGCGTGATATTCTCGCTGCCCGCTCAGGTCCCCCCTACCTGCGATTCCTTCGAATGGCCCAGCAACGCACCCTCAAGAACGTGATCCGCGCGACGGGCGTGGGGCTGCACAGTGGCGAAAAGGTCTACATGACCCTGCGCCCGGCCCCCGTGAACACCGGTATCGTGTTCCGGCGCGTCGACCTGGAGCCCGTGGTGGAGATTCCCGCCAGCGCGGGACTCGTCACCGAGACCACGCTGTGCACCGGGCTGACCTGCGAAGGCGCCAAGGTGCAGACCGTCGAGCACCTGATGTCGGCGATGGCCGGCCTCGGGGTAGACAATGCCTACGTGGAACTGTCTTCCGCGGAACTGCCGATCATGGACGGTTCCGCAGGTCCGTTCGTGTTCCTGATCCAGTCCGCCGGCATCGCCGAGCAGGACGCGCCCAAGCGTTTCATCCGCATTACCCGTCCCATCGAAGTGACCGAGGGCGACAAAGTGGCGCGCTTCGAGCCGTATGACGGCTTCAAGCTGGGCTTCACGGTGAAGTTCGACCACCCGATGATCCCGACGTCGCAGTCGCGGGCCGAAGTGGATTTCTCCACGGGTGCTTACATCAAGGAGGTCGCCCGCGCGCGCACGTTCGGTTTCATGCGCGATCTGGAGTACATGCGCGAGCGCAACCTCGGCCTGGGTGGCTCGATGGACAATGCCATCGTGCTGGACGAGTTCCGGGTGTTGAACGAGGACGGCCTGCGCTACACGGATGAATTCGTCCGCCACAAGATCCTGGATGCCATCGGCGACCTGTACCTCGCCGGGCACCCGATCCTTGGGGCTTACGAAGGCTTCAAATCGGGTCACGCCCTGAACAACAAGCTGGTCCGCGCCCTGCTGGCCGAGACCACTGCCTGGGAAGAAGTGACGTTCGAGGACCGCGCCATGCCGTCCCCGGTCATCTATGCAACGCCTGCCCTGGCGATCTGAGACGCCCGTCCTCTGCGGACGGTGACCCCGCTGTCGACCGGTTTCCCACCACCATCACGCAGTGGTGTGCGAATGGTTACGCCTTGCCGAAAGTGTGAACTGGGTCAGAAAATCTGGCCAGAAATAACACTTTTCTAACTTCAGGCTAACGCCCCGACGGGCGGTGGCCGGTACCATGCCCCGTCCCTCGTGAAGGCCGAATCAAATTTTTCGCCTTCCACGATGCCCACCCCGCGGGGTGGGAGCACCCGCGGAGTCCGGGGTGGACAGGAGGTCGAGGGCCGCTTGCAGCCCTTTGCGGGAGGCCTCCGATACAGGTACGACCGGATCTTGCGCAGGCTTCACGGGATGGAGCGGCGCGAGGCTCGTCTTGGCGGTGACTTCGGTGACCGTCAGTCCGATGGATTGGGCCGCGTTGATCAGTTCGGGGGCGGCGAGGCGAAGCCTGGCATGCCATACCGGGGAGTCGACGATAAAAACGAGCCGTTTGCCTGCCACGTTCGCCAACCGGCAATGCGGCGCCAAGGCAGGCGGCAGGCAGGGGCGAAGCTGCTGTTCCAAGGCGTCGAGCCATATGGCACGACGCACCGGGTCGGTGGCGGCATCCGTCAAGGCAGCCTGCAGGGCAGGTTGCGCGGTGCCGGTACGGCGCGGCTTGGACTTCGAATCAGACATCGGTATCTATGAGCTTTAAAACCATCGTCAACAATACGCGTACCTGGTGGGCCCATGCATCGGCCCATGGTGCCTATAGAATCCGCCTCGCGTTCCATGCCCGGCCGCTCGCCAGTGCTGCGGTGCTTGTCGCCGCCGGCCTGGTGGCCGGCGTGGGGGGGCGCAGCGCCCTCGGCATGGCGCAGGTCTCGATGCTGCAGGCCAAGGCCGAGCAGCGCGATACCGAGCTTGAGCAGGTCCGCCGTGGCGCCCAGCAGGAAATCAACGCCATGGCCGCGCGCCTGGGCGAGTTGCAGGCGCAGGCCAATCGCCTGAACGCGCTCGGTGAACGCCTCACCCGCGTGGGCCAGCTGCAGGACGGCGAGTTCGACTTCAACGAGCCGGTCGGTGTGGGCGGCAATGACGTGTCCTACGACATGAAGCCGGCCGATCTGACCGCGGGCGTGGACAAGCTGGAGAAGCAGTTCGCCGAATCCGGCCGTCAGCTGTCGGTGCTGGAAGCGCTGCTGTTCAACCGCGAACTCGACAGGAATGCGACCCCGGGCCGCATGCCCATCGCCAACAGCTACATCACCTCCGGCTTCGGCGGTCGTGCGGACCCGTTCGGCGGCGGCGGCCAGAACCACAAGGGCATCGACTTCAAGGCCCGTGTGGGTGATCCGGTGCTGTCGGTGGCCGATGGCGTGGTCAGCTTCGCCGGTGTGAAGGGTGGTTACGGCAACGTCATCGACGTTGACCATGGCAACGGCTACGTGACCCGCTATGCGCACAATTCTCGCCTCAGCGTGCGTGCCGGCGACCTGGTTCGCGTGGGCCAGGAAGTGGCCAAGGCCGGCTCGACCGGTCGCTCCACCGGTGCGCACGTGCACTTCGAAGTGTGGGAGAACGGGCGCGTGGTCAATCCGCGCAAGTTCCTGGGCGAAGGCCCGACGCCGGTGGGGCAGATCAAGCGCGGCTGACCGCGACCTGATGTGGAGCGGAGCTTGCTCCGTCGCTCTTCGGGGCGGGACCGGCATCCGGTGCTGTGTGGTGTCTAGCAAGCTCGATGCTACTGCCGTTGTCCGGGAACCATCCGGCGTCCAGTCGGTCTGACGGCCCGCCTTGATTCCCCGGGCGGCGCCCCAAGCTACAATACGGTGTTGCCAGACAGGGCGCCTTGCGCCCTGTTTCGTTTTGGGCCCGCCGAAGTCGCGCGGCCCCGGTGTCCTTTTCCTTTCCGGTTCCCTACATGATCAACAACCTGCTTACCCGCGTCTTCGGCAGCCGCAACGAGCGCCTGCTCAAGCAGCTGCACCGCACCGTCGACAAGATCAACACGCTGGAAGCGGAGCTGCAGACGCTCACCGACGAGCAGCTGAAGGCGAAGACGCCGGAGTTCCAGCAGCGCATCGCCGGCGGGGAAGCACTCGACAAGATCCTGCCCGAAGCCTTCGCGGTCTGCCGCGAAGCCAGCCGCCGCGTGCTGGGCATGCGCCACTACGACGTGCAGCTGATCGGAGGCATGGTGCTGCACCTGGGCAAGATCGCCGAAATGCGCACCGGCGAAGGCAAGACGCTGGTCGCCACCCTGCCGACCTACCTCAACGCGCTGGAAGGCAAGGGCGTGCACGTCGTCACCGTGAACGACTACCTGGCCCGCCGCGACTCCGCCTGGATGGGCCGCCTGTACAACTGGCTGGGCCTGAGCGTGGGCGTCGTCTACCCCGGCATGCCGCACGGCGACAAGAGCGCCGCCTATGCCGCCGACATCACCTACGGCACCAACAACGAATTCGGCTTCGACTACCTGCGCGACAACATGGCGATGTCGCGTGCCGACCGCTTCCAGCGCGGCCTGCACTACGCCATCGTCGACGAAGTCGACTCCATCCTGATCGACGAGGCGCGTACCCCGCTGATCATTTCGGGCCCGGCCGACGAGTCGCCCGAGCTGTACATCCGCGTCAACCGCATCGTGCCCCAACTGATCAAGCAGGAGAACGAGGAGGCCGAAGGCGACTACTGGGTCGACGAGAAGGGCAAGCAGGTGCACCTGTCCGAAGCAGGCATGGAGCATGCCGAAGAGCTGCTGCTTCAGGCCGGCATCATCAGCGAGGAAGAACCGCTGTATGGCGCCAACAACTTGTCGGTCGTGCATCACCTCAACGCGGCGTTGCGCGCGCATGCCATCTACCAGCGCGACGTGGACTACATCGTGCGCGATGGCGAAGTGGTCATCGTCGATGAGTTCACCGGCCGCACCCTGACGGGCCGTCGCTGGTCCGACGGCCTGCACCAGGCGGTCGAAGCGAAGGAAGGCGTGCCGGTCCAGCGCGAGAACCAGACGCTGGCCAGTGTGACGTTCCAGAACCTGTTCCGCATGTACAAGAAGCTGTCCGGCATGACCGGCACCGCCGATACGGAAGCCTTCGAATTCCAGAGCATCTACGGCCTGGAAGTGATCGTCATCCCGACCAACCGCCCGACCGTGCGCAAGGATTCACCCGACCAGGTGTTCCTCAACCGCCAGGGCAAGTTCAAGGCGGTGCTGGCCGACATCCAGGACTGCTACCAGCGCGGCCAGCCGGTGCTGGTCGGCACGACCTCGATCGAGACGTCGGAAATGCTGTCCGACTTCCTCAACAAGGCCGGCGTGCCGCACGAAGTGCTCAACGCCAAGCAGCACGAACGCGAAGCGCATATCGTCGCACAGGCCGGTCGTCCGGGCGCGATCACCATCGCCACCAACATGGCCGGTCGCGGTACCGACATCGTGCTGGGCGGCTCGCTGGAAGCCGAGTACGAAGCCTTGCCGGAAGGCGCGAGCGACGCCGACCGCACCGCGGTGAAGGCCGAATGGCAGAAACGCCACGACGAAGTGAAGGCCGCCGGCGGCCTGCACATCGTCGGCACCGAGCGCCACGAATCACGCCGCATCGACAACCAGTTGCGTGGCCGTTCCGGCCGCCAGGGCGATCCGGGTTCGTCCCGCTTCTACCTGTCGCTGGAAGACAACCTGATGCGCATCTTCGCCTCGGACTGGGTCCAGAAGGCGATGAAGCTGATCGGCATGAAGGAAGACGACGTCATCGAGGACAAGCTGGTCAGCAGGCAGATCGAGAAGGCGCAGCGCAAGGTGGAAGCGCACAACTTCGACATCCGCAAGAACCTGCTCGACTTCGACGACGTCAACAACGACCAGCGCAAGGTCATCTACGCGCAGCGCGATGAACTGCTCGACGCCGATTCGGTGAAGGACAACATCGATGGCATCCGCGGCGACGTGGTCGCCGAGACGGTCGCCCGTTACGTGCCGCTGAACTCGGTGGACGAGCAATGGGACCTGCAGGGCCTGGAGCGCGAGCTCGGCGAGGAAATGGGCGTGGAGCTGCCCGTGAGCCGCTGGCGCGAGGACGCCGAGGAGCTCGATGCCGAGACCATCGAACGTCGCGTGCAGGAAGCGATGGACAAGCACTTCGCCGACAAGGAAGCGGTGATCGGCGACGAGACCATGCGGGCGCTGGAAAAGCACATCATGCTGACCGTGCTGGACAAGAACTGGAAGGAGCACCTGGCGCGCATGGACTACCTGCGCCAGGGCATCCACCTGCGCGGCTACGCGCAGAAGCAGCCCAAGCAGGAGTACAAGAAGGAAGCGTTCGAACTGTTCTCCGGCATGCTGGAACGGGTGAAGAGCGAAGTGGTGACCCTGCTGTCGCGCGTCCGCATCCGCAGCGAGGAAGAAGTCGCCGCGCTGGAAGCGCAGGAACGCGCCATGGCCGAGGCACAGGCCCGGCAGATGCAGTTCCAGCACCAGGATGCCGGCGGCTACAGCGCCGACGAGGAAGCCGAGCAGGCCCGGCAGCTGGCTGCGGCGCAGGGCGGCTACGTGCAGTCGGGCCCGATGCCGGCGCACCGAGACGCCCCCAAGGTCGGTCGCAACGATCCTTGCCCCTGCGGCAGTGGCAAGAAGTACAAGCACTGCCACGGCCAGCTCGGCTGAGGCGGCGCCGCACCTCGCTTGACGGAAAAGCCGCGCACCGCGCGGCTTTTTCTTTGCGCGCGGCATCGTGTCCGGGCGAGACTATTTGCGTCTACCTGACCGTTCCCGGCAAGCTTCTTCCATGCTCACTCCGTTGCGCTCCATCCACGTCATGGCCGCCGTCATCACCGACGCGCGCGGCCGCATCCTGTTGACTCGCCGGACGGAAGGGCGCGACCTGGCGGGGCGCTGGGAGTTTCCCGGGGGCAAGCAGGAACCCGGGGAAAGCCCCGAGGATGCCTTGGTACGCGAACTGCGCGAGGAACTGGGCATCGAGGCCCGGGTCGGCGATCACCTCATCAGCGTGCCCCAGCAATACCCCGACAAGCGCCTGTGCCTGGAAGTGCGGCACCTGACCGGATGGGAAGGCGTGCCGCGCGGGCACGAAGGCCAGGCGCTGGCCTGGGTCGCACCGGACAAACTCATGCGCTACGACATGCCGCCGGCGGATCGCCCGGTGGTGGCGGCGCTCATGCAGTCGGACCGTTGTCTGGTCACGCCGGAACCCGAGGATCCGCCTCGCTGGCTGGCCTCGCTGGATCATGCGTTGTCGCAGGGTATCCGTCGCGTGCAGGTGCGTGCGCACAGCCTGTCGGGCGATGCCTGGCGATCCCTGGCGAAGGAAGCTGTCGCGCGCTGCCGCACGGCCGGCGCCGAGGTACTGCTGAACGGCGACGTGGATCTGGCGCGCGAACTGCAGGTCGGCGTCCATCTGCGTGCCACGCAACTGGTGGCGCTGTCGGAGCGGCCGCTGCCGGAGGGATTACCCGTCGCGGCGTCCTGCCATGCCGCATCGGACCTGCGGCAGGCGGAGGCGCTCGGATGCGATTTCGCGGTGGTGGGCAGCGTCTACCCGACCCTCAGCCACCCCGGCGGCGAGTCGTTGGGATGGCCGGGCTTCGCCCGCCTGCGCGAGGGTGTGTCCTTGCCGATCTACGCCATCGGCGGCATGGTGAACGAAGACATCGCCGACGCGCGCCGGCATGGTGCTCAGGGCATCGCCGCGATCCGCGGACTGTGGCCGGCCACGGACCGGGAAATGCCGTCGATGGCGTAGAGCCGAGCTTGCTCGGCGGCGGGATGCGTCTCCGACAGCTCCGGCATGAGCCAGCGAAGCAAGCTCCGCTTTACGAAGAGACGGTGGCGGCAAGCGCCAGGTAGCGCCGATGCAACTCGTCGGCGGCGTGTTGCAGGTGGCTGATGTCGCCATCGTTGACGACGATGTCATCCGCCAGCGCCAGCCGGTCCGCGCGCGAGGCCTGGGCGGCCAGCATCTTCTCCGCCAGCGCCGCGTCTATGCCGTCACGCTGCATCAACCGTGCCTTCTGCACGGCGACCGGGGTATCCACCACCACGATGCGGTGCAGCCAGGGATAGGCCTGGCGGCCACCGCCTTCGGTGAGCAGGGGGATGGTCGCGATCGCATAGGGGCTGTCGGCATGCTGGCAGAGGGCGAGCAATCGTGCGCGGATGGAAGGATGCAGGATCGCTTCCAGCGCACGCCGTTCCTTATCGTTCCCGAATACGCGGACACGCAGCGCCGCCCGGTCCAACTGGCCATCCGCCATCAGCACATCGCGCCCGAAGTGCTCCGCCACGGCGGCCAGCGCGGGTTCGCCTGGCCGGACCACCTCGCGTGCCAGCAGGTCGGCATCGGCCACCGCGATGCCGCGTGCGGCGAATGCTTTCTCAAGCGCACTTTTCCCGGAGGCGATGCCGCCGGTCAGTCCGATGAAGTAATCGCTCATGGGCGGATTATGTACGAGCGCCCGCGAGGCGCCCCTACTTCAGGCCGGCGAAACGCAGGTAGGCGTCCACGATCTGCTGACCCCAGAAGAACACGATCCAGCCCGCGATGGCCAGATAGGGGCCGAACGGGATCGGCGTGGCGCGGTCGCGGCCCCGCATCGCCAGCCAGGCCGAACCGACCACGGCACCCACCAGCGAGGAGATCAGGATGATGGGCAGCACGCCATTCAATCCCACCCAGGCGCCGAGGGCGGCGAGGAGCTTGAAATCGCCCCGGCCCATGCCTTCCTTGCCGGTGATCTGCTTGAACAGCCACCACACCAGCCACAGTGACACGTAGCCGGCGATGGCGCCCAGCAGCGCGGGCTTGGCGGGCATGTAGAGGTTGTCGAGGCTGCCGATCAGGCCCAGCCACATCAACGGCAGCGTCAGCTGGTCGGGCAGCAGCCGTGTGCGTAGGTCGATGCCACTCAGCGCCACCAAGTAGCAACTCAGCAACGCCGCGCCAAAGCCCTGCCAGCCGAAGCCGAACCGCCAGACCGAGGCCACCGCCAGCACCGCGGTCAGCAGCTCGACGAGCGGGTATTGCGGCGAGATCGGGGCCTTGCAGTGGCGACACTTGCCGCGCAGGACCAGCCAACTGAACAGCGGGATGTTCTCGTACCAGGACAGCGCCGTCTTGCAGTGCGGGCAGTGCGAGCGTTCCACCACGATGCCGGGAGGCGGCGGATCGTAGATCTCCGGCTCCTCCAGCACCTCGCGGGCGTCACGCTTCCACTCCCACTCCAGCCGCCTCGGCAGCCGCAGGATGACCACATTGAGGAAGCTGCCCACCAGCAGGCCGAGGCCTGCCACCACCGGGTACCCCAGTTCGGGGTGCTGATCCAGAAACGCCATGGATCAGCCGACCACCGTCGCCGCAATCTTGAAGATCGGCAGGTACATGCCGATGACCAGGCCACCGACCAGCACGCCGATGATGACCATGATGAAGGGCTCGATCAGGCTGGACAGCGCATCCACCGCGTTGTTGACCTCCTGCTCGAAGTACTCGGCCACCTTGAACAGCATGGTGTCCAGTGCACCGGCTTCCTCACCGATGGCGGTCATCTGCACCACCATGTGTGGGAACAGTTGGGTCTGCTTCATCGCCATGTTCAGCGGGTAGCCCACCGATACGTCATCGCGCATGCGGTGCACGGCCTTTTCATACACCGTGTTGCCGGTGGCACCGGCCACGGTGTCCAGAGCTTCGACCAGCGGTACGCCAGCCTTGAAGGTCACAGCGGTAGTGCGGGCGAAACGGGCGACCGCCGAGTTGTGCATGATCTGGCCGATCACCGGCACCTTCAGGATCAACTTGTCCACGGCATGCTGGAAAGCGGGGGACCGCTTGAAGAGGAAAAGCGTCCCGAAGATGGTGCCCGCCACCACGATCAGGATGGCCCACCACCAGCTGACCATGATGCGCGAGGCGCCCATGATCAACTGGGTGAATGCGGGAAGCTCGGTGCCGAAGCTGGCGAAGGTCTTCTCGAACTCCGGGATCACGAACATCAGGATCACCGAGGTGACCAGAATGGCGACCGCGATCACCGCTGCCGGATAGAACAGCGCCTTCTTGATCTTGCCCTTGAGGGCTTCGATGTTTTCCTTGTAGTTGGCGACAGTCTCCAGCACCGTCTCCAGCACACCGGCCGACTCGCCTGCCCGTACCAGGTTGCGGTAGAGCTCGTCGAACTGGACGGGATGCTTGCTGATCGCTTCGTGCAGCGAGGAGCCCCCTTCGATGTCGAAGCGGATCTGCTCGACCATCTTCTTCATGCGGACGTTCTTCTGTCCACTCTCGATGATCTCCAGCGACGACACGATGGGTACGCCGGATTTCATCATCGTCGCCATCTGGCGGCTGAAGAAGGCGATGTCTTTCGGCGATACCGGCTTGCCGGCGGAGCCGAACAGCGGCTTCCCCTTCACCTTGACCACGTTGGGCGTGATGCCCTGCTTGCGCAGCTCGGCGCGCAGGAAGTTGGCGTTCTTGGACTGCTGCTCGCCCTTCATCTTGACGCCGCGCTTGTCGGTGCCCTCCCAGACGAACAGGTTCAGCGGGTTCTCGCGGACGGGCGCGGAGGCGGCTTTCTTGGCGGCGGAACGGGTCACGGCCATCGGATTTCCCCTGTCCGGCTTTCCCCATCCGGACTTCATCGCCCCATGTTAGCCGGTTATCCGCCCAAGGGAAGCGCTGCGCCTGTGACGGCGGCCGGGTTTCGGTGATATGGCCGGGCCCGGCGGTCCCGAGCGGGCCGCCGCTGCGCTCCTACAACCGCTTTGGATGGAGCATCAGGTGTGGAATTGCGTGCGGGAGCCTGTCCTTCGCCTCAATCCTTGGTGACGCGGTTGATCTCGGCCAGGCTGGTGATGCCGTTGCGCACTTTCATCAACGCTGACTGGCGCAGGTCGCGGATGCCCGCCTTCTGGGCCTTTTCCGCGATCTGCATGGCATTGCCGCCTTCCAGCACGATCTCCTGGATCGCGTCGTTCATCGGCATCACCTGGTAGATGCCGGTACGGCCCTTGTAGCCGCTCGTGCACTCGTCGCAGCCCACGGCCTCGTAGACGGTGAAGCCGGCGGCGATCTCGGCCTCGCTGAAGCCTTCTGCCAGCAGCGCCTGCGGGGGCAATTGCACCGGGCGCTTGCACTTCGAGCACAGCCGGCGCGCCAGGCGCTGCGCGATGATCAGGGTCACCGAGCTGGTGATGTTGTAGGGCGCGATGCCCATGTTCATCAGGCGGGCGATGGTCTGCGGTGCATCGTTCGTGTGCAGCGTGGACAGCACCATGTGGCCTGTCTGCGCGGCCTTGATCGCGATTTCGGCGGTTTCCAGGTCGCGGATTTCGCCGACCATGATGATGTCCGGATCCTGGCGCAGGAAGCTGCGCAGGGCGGCGGCGAAGGTCATGCCGCGGCGGTTGTTCTGCTGTACCTGGTTGACGCCGGGCAGGCGGATTTCCACCGGGTCCTCGGCGGTGGAGATGTTGCGCGTCTCGTCGTTGAGGATGCCCAGTGCGGTATACAGCGACACGGTCTTGCCCGAGCCGGTGGGGCCGGTGACCAGCACCATGCCGTAGGGCTTCTGGATGGCCTCCTCGAACAGCTTCTGCTGGTCGGGCTCGTAGCCCAGCTTGTCGATGCCCAGCTTGGCGGCGCTGCCGTCCAGGATACGCAGCACCACCTTCTCGCCGAACAGCGTGGGCAGCGTGCTGACGCGGAAGTCCATCTGCTTGCTCTTGGACAGGTTCAGCTTGATGCGGCCGTCCTGCGGTACGCGCTTCTCGGCGATGTCCAGTTGCGCCATCACCTTGATGCGCGCGGCAATGCGGTCCTTCAGCTTGGTCGGCGCCTTGGCGACCTGCTTCAGGATGCCGTCCACGCGCAGCCGCACGCGGTAGTCGTTTTCGTACGGCTCGAAGTGGATGTCCGAGGCGCCGCGCTTGATGGCATCCACCAGGACCTTGTTGACGAACTTCACGACCGGCGTGTCGTCGCCCTTCGAGTCGACCGCATTGTCGGTACCGCCGTCCTCATCGGAAGCATCCACCTCCAGGCTTTCCAGCCCGTCGTCGTCATCGCCGAAGTTGCTGGACAGGGTGTTGGCGGCGTTCTGCCATTGTTCGAGGGTACGACGCAGCTGGTCCTCGTCCACCAGCACCGGCTCGACGATCAGGTTGGTGTGGAACTTGATCTCGTCCAGTGCGCCATGACTGCGGGTGGGATCGGCGACACCGACGAAGAGCTTGTTGCCGCGCTTGAAGAGGGGGAGCACCTGGTGCTTCTGCACCAGTTCCTCGCTGACCAGCTTGAGTGCGCTGTGGGTCGGGTCGAATGCCGTTGCATCCAGCAGCGGCATACCGAATTCCATGGCATTGGCGGCTGCCAGTTGGGGCGCGGTGACCAGTCGCTTTTCTGCGATCCATTGCGGCAGCGGGAGTTTGGCCTCGGTGGCGTTCGCCATCGCAGCGCGGGCAGCGGCTTCGTCCAGCGCTCCGTCCTGCACCAGTCGGCGGGCGATGCCGGTGATGCCTACGAGATTGGGGGCGGCGACTGCGTTCATGGCGAATCTGGTCCTGTGACAACGGCGGGCACTTTAATTCAAGTCGTCCACGCATGGTTCTGCAGAGGGCGGTGATATCGGCATCCGGGTGCAGGTGTCTGCACGACCGGGATGGTTCATTCGAGCTGGCAGTCGCCCGTGGTCATGTTGCAGACCGCTTGGCGGTCGCCCGGCGCCAGCGGTGTTCCCGAGATCGCTACGCCCTCGGCGGTGGCGTCATCCGCGTTCTGGCAGGCGGCGCGTGGGGCAGCGTCGGGAGCGTCACCGTTGCGGATGACCGCCAGTGAGATGCCGGCATAGGCCTCCATCTCGGCCAGGCAGGCATTCTCCGCGCTGCGGACGCGATATCCGTTGTAAGCGGGAAGCGAAATGGCGGCCAGGATCCCGATGATCGCAACGACGGTCATGAGTTCGATCAATGTGAAGCCTCGTGCATCGCGACGCATGCTGTCCACCTGTTGTAGGGTCCCTTGACGTTTAACACATGCAAGTAGCGAGCCAACTCTAGACGAGCGGGGCAAGTAAACGGTAGGCGCTCGGGTGAATCTGTGACGGGTGTCGGTGGAAGGTTGTTGCGGCGGCCCGTCCGCCGGTTCCGTGCCGTCCAGCAGCCAGCTCGAGGGGTGATGGTGGGGCCATGGGGCAACGCGCCGCGGCCCGGTCCGATGGGTTCCCCGTGGCCGGGGCTTCCGGATACCCTATCGCAAAGGGGAAAAAAATGACCATATCCGTCATCCTGCCTGCCAAGAACGAGGCAGAGGGTCTGCGCCGCACGCTGCCGGCATTGCGCGAGCGCATGCCTCACGCGGAGATCATCGTGGTGGACGACGGTTCGACCGACGCGACCGCCGAGGTGGCTGCATCGTTCGGTGCGAAGGTGTTGTCTTCCCCGTATTCCATGGGCAACGGCGCCGCCATCAAGCGCGGGGCGCGCGCAGCGGCGGGCGATGTCCTGGTTTTCATGGATGCCGATGGTCAGCACGACCCGGCTTGCATCGCGCCCCTGCTGGAGACGCTGGAGCAGGGCTATGACATGGTGGTGGGGGCTCGCGACTGGGCCGGGCAGGCCGGGGTCCATCGTGGGGCAGCGAATGCTTTCTACAACTGGCTGGCCAGTCGCATGACGGGCTTCGACGTCAAGGACCTGACGTCGGGATTCCGGGCGGTGCGCGCTGAGCGGTTCCGGGAGTTCATCCACTTGTTGCCCAATGGGTTCAGCTACCCGACCACCAGCACCATGGCATTCTTCCGCAGTGCCTATCCGGTGGCGTACATGCCCATCCCGGTCGCCAAGCGGCTGGGCAAGAGCCACATCCGCCCGATCAGGGATGGCATCCGGTTCCTGCTGATCATCTTCAAAATTGCCACGCTGTATTCGCCGTTGAAATTGTTCGCACCCACGGCGATTACGTTTTTCATGATCGGTCTTGGCTATTACGGGTACACCTTCACCACGCAAGGTCGCTTCACCAATATGAGTGCGTTGCTGTTCAGTGCCTCGGTAATCGTGTTCCTGATCGGATTGATCTCGGAGCAGATCACATCCCTGACCTACAAGCGCGATGCGTGACGCGAGCTTGTCTCAGCGTTCACCAGAGGAAGAAAGTCTTCTCTGCGCGAGCAGGACAAAAGTCCCGCTCAATAGCAGTTCGGCGATCACAGTCAGTAGCCGGATCAGCGCGACTGACACGACAGCAATTGGCAAAGGCATCAGTGTCTGCAGCAGGCCTACCAGTACAGCTTCGCGTACCCCAATGCCTGCGGGGGCGAATAGCGCGAGCATTCCCATGAGCCCCGCAAAGTAATAGAACACGGTGATCTCGACGATGAGCGCGGGAGAGATCGTGGTGAATGCGAGGATTGCCAGGAGCAAGCTGGCGCCATGCAACGTCATGACGACAGTCTGCAATCCAACAACCTTCATGAGGAGCGCGCTGTCAGCGCGGGTCTTCGGGGGGGAGAGGCTTCCGAGTGATTTGAAGCGGCTAAAGAACTTGCGCAGGAATGGGCCTGAGGACAGGAGCAAAAGGGCTGCAAGTGCTACGGCGATCAATGTCAGGTGAAGCGGGCTGAGGGCGACGAATCCTAGCGCCGAGAAAACCAGTATGAAGAAGCAGACAGAAATCAGCGACGACGCTGTTTCGATGTATAGCGCGACGCCTGCCTTGCTGCGATGGGCCGATTCATACCCATCTACACGAAGATAGATCGTGGCGATCTTCCCTGGCACGTAACGCCCGAGTCGCGAAACCGACCAGATCCGTGCATGCGAAAGCCAGCTCGCATGTGCGCCGTAGTGGGACGCTATGCCTATCCAGATGGCGATGTTAAGCAGGTAGGCAAGCAGCACGAAAATCAGTGACAGGGGGATGAAAGTCCAGTCGAACTGGTAGCCGTATGACAAGATCTCGCGCGCATTCTTCAGGAGGTAAGTCG
This sequence comes from Pseudoxanthomonas sp. 3HH-4, assembly GCF_006716465.1. Lineage (GTDB taxonomy): Bacteria > Pseudomonadota > Gammaproteobacteria > Xanthomonadales > Xanthomonadaceae > Pseudoxanthomonas_A. The sequence goes on from NZ_VFPB01000005.1 coordinate 247,517, forward strand.
CGACGAATGCGATCACCGCCACCCACAGCAATGGCTTGAGCTTCCGATAGTCAGGTTTCATCGCGCGAATCTTTGACTGCGATCGCGATGGTCTGGTGGCACCATGGTCGAGGGAATGGAATCAACCCGAGAAAAGGTACGGGAAAGCCGCCGGAATGCAGTTCTACGTCGCAGAATCCGCTGTTCTCCATCATCCGTATGAGCCAGCGCTGCGGATACAGGCAAAGATGTTCGGTTGTGTAGAAGTAATTTCTGTTGAGCGTGATGGTCAGCAGGCGCTCGATCGGGGAATTCGGGTTTGGAGTGGAAAGGACAATTCGCCCCTTTTCACTGAGCAGCGAGCGGCAGCTCCGCAGGAAGGCATGTGGCTGCTCGACGTGTTCAAGGATTTCTCCGGCCAAGATGGCGTCAAATCTTCGTCCGGAGAAGATGTGGGTCATGTCGTGAGCGTCGCCCGCCACGCTCTCATGATAGTTGCGCGGAAGCGAGCGCTGATTGAGGTCGAAGCCGACCACGTTCTCGTTGAGGAGAAAGGGATTGGGTGATTGCGCCCAGCCGATGTCGAGTACAGATTGGCAGCCTTCGACGAGCTTGGCCATGCGCTTCATTCGCAATGACTCGTCCAGATGAATCGACATCGGCGGTGAGGCCTCTTGGGGTTGAGGGGCAGTCAGCGATTCAGGGTGCTGAGAACCTGTTGGACGACGAATGCTGCGACATTCTCGCAGTCCCTTAGCATTCTGTCTCTGGCTTCACGGTATGCCTCGGTGCGCATGCCCAACAGCCAGTTGAGACCGTGCTGTAGCGATTCGGTGTCGAGCGAGTGGATGTTCTTGACCAGGCCGTACTTCGACTCCTGCTCATCCGTGTAGCCTCTTCGACTGTTCGCCATGTAAATGGCCGGCACTCCGAGTACCGCGCATTCCGACGCCATCGTGGCGCTTTCTCCAAAGTACCCGGTGCAGAACGCCATCAGGTGATGCATATGGAGTGCTGGCCCGCGATACAGGAACCGCTTCAGGTGGGGTGGCAATTCGGCTTCGGATGACACGATGACTTTGCCATGTGCGGAAAGCCGCTCGATGGCGGCTTCCATTAGCGCAGGGCTTAGGCCACGGTCGCCGATGTCGTGATTGGCGGTCCACGAAACAAGACGGACGAGGTAGGTAGGGCGATGCTCATCCAGTCCAGCCTCCAGTGCCGTCGCGCGATCAGGTTTGAACCAGCGAGGGTCGAGATAGCTCAGCTCGTGATAACCCGGGTAACGAACAGTCTTGCCCCTCGGCGTCCACCCGCTGTAGCAGTTCGGCACCACCACGCGCGTGGCCAGTGGATAGGTAATCCGATTCTGCATGCTTGCCATTTCGGTGTCGTAGAAGACGACGCTTGGAATGCGCGAAATGAACGCGGATTGCGCGGCGAATGTGCCACCCAAGGCGACGGCGATGTCTGCCTTGGTCCTGCGGATGTGCTGCGTTAGTAGCAGGTTGCGCCGCACCAGCTCGCTCGCTAGTCCGAGCGGTGTGCGCGCCGCTTCGCCCAGTGATTTGTGGGGGATATCGAGTGAATCCAGAATCTCGATAGCGACGTCTTTGTTGCGCGACGTTACTGAAACTTGGTGGCCTTCTTGTGTCCACAGGTGGATGGGTACACGAAAAAAATGCGCGTGCGCAGGGTGACAGACGTCAACGAGAATTCGGGCCATGGTCTTGTCTTGGTCTCGCGGGATTGGATACCGTCAACGCGCGGAAAACTGCGCTGCGTCCGTTGCAGCGATCTTGCTTGCGCCGATTACTAGTGGTTGGCGTTTTCCTGCAATCTGCTTCGTGCGATGCCGACCTGCTCGATCTTCCGGGCCAGATCCGGTCTCCCCTTGGCCCTAAGTTCGGCGGCAAGTTGCAGAGGAAAGGGGTCATTGGGCGGATTGGCGTAGATCGCTGCTTCAAAGTGTGGAAGAGCAAGCTCAGGCTCAGCAAGATCCTCCATGATGAAGTAGCCCGTCGCAGCGGCATTGAATGCGCCTAGTGCTCTGCGGTTCAGCAGGCCGGAGAATGTCTCGATGAGTTCTTGCTTGTCCAGTTGCACACCTTTCCGCGCGTGAAACGTCAGGATCATGAAGATCCTGGCGTTGTCGCGCGTCATTGGAACGGTCTCCATCCGGCGCTGAAGGCTATCCCAGTCTTGAGGTGTAATGCTTCCCTGAAGCGACTTCAGCACTATCAGCAGGGTCTGGCTATTGAGCGAATCCGGTGCTGCTGCCGAGCCCGCGCTGCAGGTCCTGATAGCTTGGTCCAGGCGCGGATTCCCTTTGACTGCACCACCTCCCGCATTGAAGTAGCTTGCGCAGAGTTGAGTCCACGCGCGTCCAGAGCCGCTCGCCTGCTCGGTAGCTTGGCGAGCGATGCCCTGGTTGCTGGCCCACGTGTGCGCGCGGAACAGGGTGGCGCCTGACAGTGCAACAAGGGCGGCCGCACAAGCGATGACTTGTAGAGAAGGCTTTAGCCGCAGGCGAACGGCGGCATGGGCTAGCAAGCTTCCCAGGGCGAGTACTGCTCCTATCAAAGCAAAGTGGTTGCGGTGCTCAAAGGCGAGTTCAAGCCCGATGACGTTGCTCGTAATGAAATGGGCACCGAAATACAAGAACACGCCAAACGAGAAGAGGGGCAAACGCGCGCGCAAGCGCCATGCAAGGCCAATCAGGGCCAGCACCGTAGCGATGGCAGGCACGGTCGTCCAAGGGTGTAGCAAGTTGCGGGAAGGTTGAATCCAGTCGTAGTAGAACGGCATGTGTCCTGGCAAGGGCAACAAGATTTGCCACAGGTAGAGACACAGCACCCTTCCCTGCGTGAGCACGCGTTCGCCGGCAGTATAGTCGCGGCCTAGATACGCCTTCCCCTCCCAGAAATGGGGGACGATCACAAACAGGTAGGCGGCCGTGCCAATCAGCGCCGCGAGCAAGTAGCCACGGCGCAGCCAACTGGCTTGTCGCTGATCGGCTGATGCGAAGCGCAGCACCGTCAGCTCCATGGCCAAGGTGTATAGGGGAAAAAGTGCGGAGTCCTCCTTGCAGCCCATCGCGACGACCCATAGCAACAGCGCAAGCAATAGGTTTGTCCGGCCGGAGCGGCCTTCGATTTGCGCGTGTCGCGCCTGAAGGTATGCCCACAGTGCGAGCACAAGAAACAGGGTGCCCATGGTCTGGAGGCGCTGGACCACATACAGGACCGACGACACCTGGAGGGGATGTGCCGCCCAAATCAGCGTGAGCAAAGGGGCCATCCACCGAGCCCGCGCAGCAGTGACGCCTGCCGTCAGCAACAGGCTACGGAAGAACCACGCCAAGACAACGGCAGTGATCGCATGGAGCAGGATGTTCGAGGTCTTGAACGCGCCGGGCGCCGGGCCATCCGCTCGCCAGTAGTCCATCGCGAACGTCAGCATCGGCAATGAGCGCGTCGTGCCGGACAGTTGCAGGCCAGTCAACACCTTCGTTAGGGTCTCGGCATTCAGCTGAGTTAGATGAAGAACCTCGTTTGTCGTGATGTTCGGGATGTCATCGAAAATGAACTCGCCCGGCAAGCCGGGCGTGAACAGTAGCGCCGCAAACAGTGCGACAAGCAGGCTAGCGATCAGGAACCGGCCATTGGCAGAGAGCGTGCGCATGCAGGGGATTGGCGTAGTAGCGTTGGAGTGCCGATGATCGCACGCCGCTGACGCCCAGGGGCGTGCGGCGTTGCCGCGGCAGGGGTTACCCCGCGAGGGCATCTCGGATATCAATATGGAGAGCAAGTGCTCTCGTCTCGCGGTCGTGCCGTCATGTTCGCCTAGTTTCCGGCTAGGGGACGCGGGGCACAGGGACTCTGACCTTGCTTGGAAGCCGGCGATGCAGCGCCTTCATGTAAGTCCGCTAGTTGAGCTCGCAGGTGCCACTGTCCATTTCGCAGGTCGTCGTCCTGTCGCCAGGCGTCTGCGGGGTTCCAGTGATCGGGGTGTCCATGTCCGTAGCAGTATCGATGTCGGAGCAAGCTCCCAGGACTGGGGGGGCTGGAGTCATCTGGTTATACATCGCGGTCAATGCGAAGCTGGCGTAGTTCTTTGTCTCAGCCAGACAGGCGCTCTCCGCAGAACGTATGCGGTAATTGTTGTAGGCCGGCAATGCAATGGCAGCCAGAATTGCGATGATGGCCACCACGATCATCAATTCGATCAGCGTGAAGCCGCGAGCGGTACTGCGCATGGCTAAATCCCCTAGGCAATGATTGCCTTGCCTGCTGCATAAGCAAGTAATCGGCCAAAAAAGCGGGGCCGGAATCGCCGGAAACCGATTCCGTGACTGTCGTCACCTATCTTCGTATGCTCGATAAAGCGCGGCGGCCATCAAGTCATCAAAACGAAGAAGGCCCCTCTCGCGAGGGGCCTTCCACACCAGCGTCCGAAGGGAGCGACGGCCCGGAAAGGCGTCGCGTTCCTCAGATTAGTTGATCGAGCACGTACCGGACTGCGTATCGCAGGTCGGATCACGCTCACCCGGAGCAGCAGACGTGTAGTTGCCGGCACGGGCATCAGCTTCGGTCGTACCATCGCACGCGGCCGCAGTCCACGTCGGCAGGGTCATGTCGGACACCGAGGCCGCGATGTACGAGTTCATGTACGCCTTAGCTTCGCCGAGGCAGGCATTCTCAGCCGAACGGATGCGGTAGTTGTTGTACGCCGGCAGCGCGATGGCGGCCAGGATGGCGATGATCGCGACGACGATCATCAGTTCGATCAGGGTGAAGCCCTGGGCGTTCTTCTTCATGGTGTTTCCCCTTTCAGGATTGGCTTGATGGTTAGGGACACAAGCCCCGTGTCCCTACATGGACCGTGGGCGCCGCGTTTAAACGACGCGTGCACGGGATGTAGAGCAGGTTGCGTGCCAACTTCTGATACCCCCAGCGATTCCCCCACACTTCCCCGGAAGGAAACCCTGACGCCGAAGTCGGGCGGGACTATCGCATCATTCCCGGCCGTTGTGTATCGGGAATCGTGGTCAATGCCGGAGCAGTTCACAGATTGCGACATCGGCCTGTCGGGGGGGGGGCGCGTCAATCCAATGGCGCTTGCATGGCAATGTGACTGTCTGCGTCATAAAGTGACATGAAAGGTCACCCGGGTCACTGTGGGATGCGGCGCACGTTTGTGCGGAGGCACATATATAAGGCGTCTCCGCAGGCCGCGTCCCGCGCATCGCGGATGCAGGCGCGGCATCCCACAGCACCCCGGTGCACGACATACGTCGTGCAGGAGCGCCCTTCGGCGCGATGCTTTCGCGAGTGACCCATCCAGGAGCGCCGAGCCCGTGCCGATCTGCGGGTGCGTGGGCAATGGCGCGCGGGGCGCGCCGGCCTACTCCATCCCCAGCTTCTTCAGCTTGTAGCGCAGCGCCCGGAAGGTGATGCCCAACTGGGCAGCGGCCTTGGTCTTGTTCCAGCGGTTCTCTTCCAGCGCCTTCTGGATCGCAGCGCGTTCCAGTTGCTCGATGTACTCGGGCAGGGCGCCGGCCGCGGGGTCCACGTCCACAGCGCCCGGGACATCGCGGATCACTTCCCCCGGGCTGAAATCGCCACCGAACTTCTTGCCGGCCGGCGCCTGCGGCAGATAGAGGTCGTCGATCTCGATGCTGTGGCCCTCGGACATGGCCAGCGCGCGCTCAAGGATGTTCTCCAGTTCGCGCACATTGCCCGGGAACGGGTAGCGGCCCAGCGCTTCCATCGCCTCCGGCGACACCGACGGCGCCATGCGGCCGTGTTGGGCCGCCAGGCGTTCGAGGACGGCGCTGGTCAGCTGGGCCAGGTCGCCCGTGCGCTCGCGCAGCGGCGGCACCCGCAGTTCGATCACGTTGATGCGGTAGTACAGGTCATGGCGGAAGCGGCCGTCGGCGGCCAGTTCGCCAAGATCCTTGTGGGTAGCCGACAGGATGCGTACGTCCACCTGCGCTTCGCCGGACGCACCCACCGGGCGCACCGCTTTCTCCTGGATGGCCCGCAACAGCTTGACCTGCATGGGCAGCGGCAGCTCGGCCACTTCATCCAGGAACAGCGTGCCGCCACTGGCAGCCTGGAACAGGCCCTGTTTGTCGGCGTGCGCGCCGGTGAAGCTGCCCTTCTTGTGGCCGAAGAACTCGCTTTCCATCAGCTCGGCGGGAATCGCGCCGCAGTTGACCGGAATGAACGGACCGGCAGCGCGCGCACCCTGCTCATGGATGGTGCGGGCCACCAGCTCCTTGCCGGTGCCGGACTCGCCCATGATGTAGACCGGCGCCTGGCTGCGCGCCACCTTGCCGATCGTCTCGCGCAACGCATCCATCGCAGCCGACGTGCCCAGCAGGCGGCTGGCCTGTTCGGGCGGGGGCGGGGGCGGCGGAGCGCGATCGGTGTTGTTCAGTTCCAGCGCGTGCTTGACCAGCCCACGCAGGACGGCGAGGTCCACGGGCTTGCTGACGAAATCGAAGGCGCCGGCCTTCAGGGCTTCCACCGCCAGCTCGATGTTGCCGAACGCCGTGATCATGGCGACCGGCGTATTGGGATAGTTGCGGGAGATCTCGCCGACCAGGTCGATGCCGTTGCCATCGGGCAGGCGCATGTCGGTGAAACAGAGGTCGTAGGTGTTGCGGGCCAGCAGCTCGCGGGCTTCACCTACATTGGCAGCGGTATCGATGCGCAGGCCCATGCGGCCCAGCGTCAGCGTCAGCAGTTCGCGGATGTCGCGCTCGTCGTCGACGATCAGGGCGCTACGGCTTTGATTCATGCATCCCCCCTATTGCCCCTGTGCAGGCAGTGTACCGGCTGAATGTGAATCATGGTAGGCAACGGCCCGTGATCGTGGCGTGGCATGCGCGCGGGCCTTCCCGGAGCAGCACGCCCGGGTGTGATGCGTCCTTGCGTGAGCCCCTGAATGCATCGTGGCAATGTAGTCCGCTGGGGCATGAGGGGTGCTGCAGGGTTCCTGGCGGCGTGGCCGGTCGAGCCTACGCGGGCAGCAGGGCGTGCGGGCCGGGCAGGATGATGCGGAAACAGGCGCCACCGCCCGGCACCGGGACGTATTCAAGCGTGGCCTGGTTGGCCCGGCACAGCTCGCGGGCGATGTACAGGCCCAGGCCGGTGCCGTGTTCGGAGGTGGTGAAGAACGGCCGGAACAGTTGCGCGGCCACGGCCTCGGGGATGCCGGGGCCGCGATCCATCACGTCGATGGTCGGGCGCCCCTCGGCATTGAACACGCGCAGGCGGACGCGCGCCGATTCGCCCGGCAGGCGCCCGTAGTTCAGCGCGTTCTGCACCAGCACCGTGACCACCTGCTGCAGGTGGCGCGAATCGACCAGCGCTGGCACCGGCTTGGCGCCGATGATGGTTTCCAGCGTGTCGGTCTCGATGGAGAGCGTCTGCTGGTATTCGTCCACGAAACGCCGGGCGAACGTGTTGAGGTCGATGTGTTCGGGCGTGGCGCGCTCGCGGCGGGCGAGGCCCAGTACGCTCTCGACGATGCCGTTGGTGCGCTGGCACTGCTGATGGATGATCTGCAGCAGGCGGCGGTCGCCATCGCTGACCTGCTGGGATTCCTCCAGCAACTGCACGGCGTAGTTGATCGCGGCCAGCGGGTTGCGGATCTCGTGCGCCAGGCTGGCCGAAAAGCGGCCCAACGCGGCCAGGGTCAGGGATTCGGCCCGGCGCGAAACCACCGTGGCGTCGTCGAGGAAGATCAGCGAGGTGTCGCTGTCGGCCAGCAGGCGGGCGAAGCGGGGTTGCACTTCCGGCTGGTCCGGCGAGAACTGCATCGGGGTCTCGTCGGTCTGCCAGCCATTGCGCCAGCGCTGCAGGCGGCGGGCAAGTTCGGGCGCCGCGTGTTGCAGCGACACCCCCTTGCCGTCGACGCCCTTGCCATCGCCACCGTCGCCCAGCAGCAGGCTGGCGGCCTCGTTGGACAGCTTGATGTGGTTGTCGGCGTCCACCACCAGCACGCCGGTGCGCATGCGGCGGATGATCAGTTCGTTGACTTCGAACAGGTTGGCGACTTCCTCGCCGCGCTTGTCCGCCAGCGCCTGGCTGGCACGCGCCTTCTGCCCGGCCTGGTGGGCGAGGTAGGCCAGGGCCAGGTAACTGACCGCGAACATGATGACTTCGGCCAGCGAGCGGCTGCTGTTCTGGTCGTGGAAGAAGGTGAAGAAATACTCGCCGAACAGCGCGGCAATGGCGATCAGCGCCACCACAAGCGCCATCCGGGTGGACGGCAGCAGCAGGGCCGCTGCGGACACGTTGAACAGCAGCATCATCGCCACACCGGCGGTGGCGCCGGGCAGGGCGTGGGTGATCAGCGCGGCGACAAGCACGTCCAGGCAGACGCTTATGAACACGATCCACACCAGCCACTGCACGCTGCGACCGACGAAGAACAGCACCAGCGCCAGCACCAGGTAGCCGATGGCCACCAGCATGCCGAGGTCTCCATGGCGGGGCTGGCCGAGCAGATCGCCCAGCGGGCTGAACATCAGTGCGGCCAGGATGCCGGCTTCCAGCACGCGGTAAAGCGCGAAGGAATACAGCTCGCGGCGCGGTACTGATTCGATGCGGGACAGGAGCGACTGGGCCTGACGCAAGACTCGTACTTCCCCGTGACGAGGCGGCCAGTATAGGCAGGCTGGCCCCCGGCTGCGCGTTGGAACCCTGTTTCCGCCTGTTCCACCAAAGGCTTAGCTGCCGGGTTTTGCGCCATCCGGTCCGGTCGGCGACAATAGGGGGCTCGCCCGCGCCGCCGCCCCTGTGGCCCCGGCCGTGGGCGATGTCTTCTGTTCCCTACCCACGGTGACGCATGAATTTCCACGAATATCAGGCCAAGCAGCTGCTGGCCGAGTACGGCATCCCGGTCCCGGCCGGCAAAGTCGCCGCCACGGCGGACGAAGCGGTCGCAGCCGCGCAGTCCCTCGGCAACGGCCCCTGGATGGTCAAGGCCCAGATCCACGCGGGCGGTCGCGGCAAGGCCGGCGGCGTCAAGTTCTGCAAGACCGTCGATGACGTGAAGGCGGCCGCCGGCAAGATGCTGGGCACCAAGATGGCCACCTACCAGACTGCCGGCGTCGAGCTGCCGGTCAACCTGGTGCTGGTGACCACCGCCGGCGAGATCGTCAAGGAGCTGTACCTGTCGGTGCTGGTCGACCGTGGCACCCGCACCATCACCTACATCGCCTCGTCCGAGGGCGGCGTGGAGATCGAACAGGTCGCGGCCGAGACCCCGGACAAGATCCACAGCCTCAACGTCGACTTCGTCGAAGGTGTGCAGCCGTACCAGGGCCGCGAGTTCGGCTTCAAGATGGGCCTGACCGCCAAGCAGGCCGGCCAGTTCGCCAACATCATGGTCAACCTGTACCGCATCTTCAACGAGAAGGACCTGGCGCTGGTAGAGATCAACCCGCTGGCGATCCTGGACGACGGCAATCTGTACGCGCTGGACGGCAAGTTCAACAGCGACGACAACGCCGCCTTCCGCCACAAGGACCTGGTCGCCATGCGCGACAAGAGCCAGGAAGACGAGACCGAAGTGCTGGCCTCGGAGATGGACATCAACTACGTGACCATGGACGGCAACATCGGTTGCATGGTCAACGGCGCCGGCCTGGCGATGGCGACCATGGACGTCATCAAGCTCAACGGCGGCGAGCCGGCGAACTTCCTGGACGTGGGCGGCGGCGCCAACAAGCAGCGCGTGATCGAGGCGTTCAAGCTGATCCTGTCCTCCGACAAGGTCGAAGGCATCTTCGTCAACATCTTCGGCGGCATCGTCCGCTGCGACATGATCGCCGAGGGCATCATCGCCGCGGTGAAGGAAGTGGGCGTCAAGGTGCCGGTGGTCGTGCGCCTGGAAGGCACCAACGTGGAAGAAGGCAAGCAGCTGCTGCGCGACAGCGGCATGGCCATCATCCCGGCCGACAACATCAACGACGGTGCCAAGAAGGTCGTCGCTGCTGTCAAAGCCGCCGCCTGATCCCCCGCGTGTCGTAGTGCGGGCCCAGGCCCGCCATCGACCGATCCAGACATCAAGACGGCGGGCCAGGGCCCGCCCTACAGGAAGACAGATTCCATGAGCGTTCTGATCAACAAGAACACGAAGGTGATCGTGCAGGGCTTCACCGGCCAGCAGGGCACCTTCCACGCCACCCAGATGATCGAGTACGGCACCCAGGTCGTCGGCGGCGTCACCCCGGGCAAGGGCGGCACCACCCACATCGACCTGCCGGTGTTCGACACCGTTGCCGATGCGGTCAAGAGCACGGGCGCCGACGCGTCCGTCATCTACGTGCCGCCGCCGTTCGCGGCCGACGCCATCCTTGAAGCGGCCGCAGCCGGCATCAAGGTCATCGTCTGCATCACCGAGGGCATCCCGGTGCTGGACATGCTGCGCGTGGACAACGTGCTGAAGGGCTCGCACCCGGATACCGTGCTGATCGGGCCGAACTGCCCCGGCGTGATCACCCCGGGCGAGTGCAAGATCGGCATCATGCCGGGCCACATCCACAAGCCGGGCAAGATCGGCATCGTGTCGCGCTCCGGTACGCTGACCTATGAAGCGGTCAAGCAGACCACCGAAGTGGGCCTGGGCCAGTCGACCTGCATCGGCATCGGCGGCGACCCGATCAACGGCCTGAACTTCGTCGACTGCCTGAAGCTGTTCAACGAAGACCCGCAGACCGAAGGCATCATCATGGTTGGCGAGATCGGCGGTGACGCCGAGGAAGCCGGTGCCGAGTACATCGCCAAGTACGTGAAGAAGCCGGTGGTCGGCTTCATCGCCGGCGCCTCGGCTCCGGCCGGCAAGCGCATGGGCCACGCCGGTGCGATTGCGTCGGGCGGCAAGGGCACGGCGGAAGGCAAGTTCGCGGCGATGGAAGCCGCGGGCGTGGTCACCGTTCGTTCGCCGGGCGACCTGGGCGCGGCGATCGCGAAGCTGGTGAAGTAAGCCTCTCTGTCGCGCGTCAAGCAGAAAGCCGCCTTCGGGCGGCTTTCTGCTTTCTGGGTGGCGGGTAAAGGGGGCGACGTCAGGGTTCTTCCGGGCAAGTGTGGGGACATGGGCTTCGTTGCCCCACCCCAACCCTCCCCCGCAAGCAGAGGAGGGGGCCTTATCCGGGGCCGGCAGAGTCTCCCAGTCCCCGATCCAGATCCAGATCCGCGCGCGGTTGGCCCCTTCCCCCGCTTGCGGGGGAAGGCTGGGATGGGGGCAAAATGCCGCCGTAGCCATTGCACAGGATGTGCCCATGCGACAAGGACAGAAACGCGACCGGGCGCGCGAGTTACGCCGGGACATGACGCTTGCGGAGCGGAGGCTCTGGAATGTCCTCAAGGATCGCCAGCTGGACGGCTTCCGTTTCCGGCGCCAGCATCCGGTCGGTCCCTACATCGCGGATTTCGCCTGCCTTGAGGCTGGAGTGATCATCGAAGTCGATGGCGGCCAGCACATGGACGCAGCGTCGGACAGTGCGCGCGACGCATTCCTGCATGGTGAAGGGTTCCGCACCCTGCGCTTCTGGAATAATGAGGTCTTGGTGAACCTTGAAGGTGTCCGGGCACTGATACTCCGTTGGCTCGGACACTCGCCCCCATCCCAGCCTTCCCCCGCGCGCGGGGGAAGGGGCAGTTTCAGAAGGCCGACATGACCCAGACCCTCCGCATCGCCATGGCCCAGTTCGACTTCCCGGTCGGCGGCGTCGTGCAGAACACGGCGAGCATCCAGCGCATGATCGCCGAGGCACGCGACGAATACGGCGCCGACGTGGTGTTGTTTCCCGAACTCGCGATCAGCGGCTATCCGCCGGAGGACCTGCTGCTGCGGCCGCGCTTCCTGGCAGACTGCGAGACGGCGCTGACGGAGATCGCCGCCACCACACACGGCATCGTCGCCGTGGTCGGCTGGCCGCAGAGTGCGGGCAGCGTGGTCTACAACGCGGCCAGCGTGCTGCGCGATGGCGGGGTCGAGACGACGTACCGAAAGCGCGAGTTGCCCAACTACGCGGTATTCGACGAGCGCCGCTACTTCGATGTCGATCCCGACGGTGGCAGCTGTGTCTTCGAGGTCAAAGGCACGCAGGTGGGGCTGGTGATCTGCGAGGACCTCTGGTTCCCCGAGCCGTTGGCCGAGACGGGCAAGGCAGGCGCGGTGTTGACGCTGGTGCCGAATGCCTCGCCGTTCGACCGCGACAAGCATGCCCAGCGCGATGCCTTGATCGCCGAGCGCACGCGCGAGACCGGTATGGCGCTGGCTTACCTCAACGTGGTGGGCGGACAGGATGCGGTGGTGTTCGACGGCGCATCCGTCGTCGCGGATGGCGACGGCACCGTGCATCCCGCAGCGGCCGCGTTCACCGACCAGTGGCTGGTGGTGGATTTCGACGTCACCACGCGCAAGTTCACGCCGGTCGTGTGGATGGACGATGGCGACGAGAGCCGGGATGCGTTGGCTTGGCGTGCCATCGTGCGCGGCATCCGCGACTACTGCGGCAAGAACGGATTCTCGAAGCTTTGGCTGGGCCTGTCTGGCGGCATCGATTCGGCGCTGGTGCTGGCGCTGGCCGTGGATGCGATGGGTGCGGAGAACGTCACCGCGGTGCGGCTGCCGTCGCGCTACACCGCCGGCTTGTCCAACGACCTGGCCGCCGAGCAGTGCGCGGCGATGGGCGTGAAGCTGGAAGCGATCTCGATCGAAGCGCCGTTCAAGGGCTTCCTCGAAGCGCTGGGTCCGGTATTCGGCGACACGCCTGCCGATACCACCGAGGAGAACCTGCAATCGCGCAGCCGCGGCGTGATCCTGATGGCGCTGAGCAACAAGTTCGGCGGCCTGTTGCTGACCACCGGCAACAAGAGCGAATACGCGGTGGGCTACGCCACCATCTACGGCGACATGTGCGGCGGCTACGCGCCGATCAAGGATTTGTACAAGACGGAGGTGTTCGCGCTGGCGCGCTGGCGCAACACCGTGGGCGGCGCGCCGGTGATCCCGCCGGCCGTCATCGATCGTCCGCCGTCCGCGGAGTTGCGCGAGAACCAGAAGGACCAGGACTCGCTGCCGCCCTATGACGTGCTGGACGCCATCCTGTTCCGCTACGTGGACCTGGAGCAGTCGCGCGACGAGATCGTCGCCGCCGGCTTCGACGCCACCACCGTGGACCGCATGCTGCGGCTGGTGCGCATCAACGAGTGGAAGCGCCACCAGGCGGCGCCCGGTCCCAAGGTGTCGCGCCGGGCCTTCGGTCGCGAACGCCGCTACCCGATCACCAACAAGTACCCGTTGTGAGTCCGCCCCAGCGCCGCGCACGATCCATCCGGAGATCCGCATGACCCGAAAGAAGAAGCGCACGGCGCACCATGAGCGTCCGGCGTCCACCGCGCCGCGCGCGGCGACGCCGCCGGATCGCGTGATGCTGGCGCTGGCGGCGCTGGGCCTGCTGATCACCGGCTACCTGGCGTGGACGGCGGGCAGCGGTTCGACATCGGCGTTCTGCACCAGCGCAGGCGGCTGCGATGCGATCCAGCGCAGCGGCTGGTCCACGCTGCTGGGCTTGCCGATGGCGTTGTGGGGGTTCGGCCTGTATGCGGTGGTCGCGCTGGTGTCGCGGTCGCGCAAGGCGTCGCTGCTGCTGCGCTGGCAACGGCAATGGCGACTGGTGCTGTTGGGGCTGGCGATCAGCCTCTACCTGACCGCCGTGGGGGCGCTGGTGCTCGACGCGTTCTGCGTGGGCTGCCTGGCCTCGCTCGCGGTGCTGGTGGTGATGTTCGGCTGGTTGCAGCTGCGGCGCCCCGCGTCCGCTCCCGGCCAGCCATGGAGCCGCTGGTGGGCTGTGCAGGCGCTGCCGGTGCTACTGGTCGTGGCCGTCCTGCATGTGCACCAGAGTGGACTGTTGCACCAGCGGCCGGAAAGTCGCCGTGCGGCAGCGCTGGCGCAGCACCTGTCCGACTACGGTGCGAAGTTCTACGGCGCGTCATGGTGCGTGGAGTGCAGCCGGCAGAAGCGCCACTTCGGTCATGCGGCGGAGCGGCTGCCGTACGTGGAATGCTCGCCCGGCGGACGCAACTCACCCATGACCTCTGCCTGCGCGGCCGCAGGCGTGACCGTGTTCCCCACCTGGGTGATCGATGGCATCGAGCACAACGGGGTGATCGAGCCGCAGCAGTTGGCGGTGCTGACCCGCTTCGACTGGGAGGGTGCGGCGAACGACGAGTGAGTCGTCGCTGCACGCGGCGCAGGATGCCGCATGCAGCGCGCGCCGGCACCCGCACATGAAAAAGGGCCTTGCGGCCCTTTTTCGTTGCAGCGACCGGGTCGAATCAGTCGTCGTTGCGCCTGTCGGCGGTATTGATCGACTTCTCGGCACCGAACGGATTCAGGCGGCGCACCATCCACGGGTAGTTCGGCCACTTGCCGGCCAGCCAGGGGTGCTGCGGATCGTTGATCTCCAGCACGCGCTTGGCATCGGCGGCCAGGGTTTCGTTGCCCAGTTGGGTATAGGCTTCGGCCAGCACGGCGATGGCGTCGTTCTGATGGCTGCTCTGCGGGTAGGTTTCCAGCAGGTACTTGGCGCGGCTGGCGGCGGACACCCATGCATCACGGCGCAGGTAGTAGATCGCGGTGTCCAGTTCGTGCAGGGCGAACTGGTTGCGCAACACGGTCATGCGCTGGCGCGCGTCGGCGGCGTAGCGGCTGTTGGGATAGTTCTCGGCGACGCGGTTGAGGTCGTTGTAACCCTGCATCGGTGTGGCCAGGTCGCGACGGCTGGCTTCCAGGCGCCAGACCTTCTGCAGGAACACCGTGTCGCGGTTGGAGTTGGCCAGGCCGCGCAGGTAGTACATGTACGGAACGTTGCGATGGGTCGGATAGGTGCGGATGAAGCGGTCGATGGTGGTGACCGCGTCGTCGAGCTTGCCCGACTTGTACTCGGCATAGGCCGATTCCATCAATGCCTGTTCGGTATAGGGCCCATACGGGTACTGGGCGATCAGGCGGCGGAAGTTCTGCAGGCCGCGATCCCAGTTGTTGTTCACCATGGCCTGGTGGGCTTCCTGGTACATCACCTCGACAGGCTGGTTCTCCGCTGCTTCCTTTTTCTTGAAGATCTTGCCGCAGCCGGTGCCGGCGAAGCCGATGACCAGGGCCAAAAGGACGAGGCGAGTGGTCGCGGAGGGGCGGGAGAAGCGGGGGAAGGCACGCTGGGTCATGGGCTGGCGGCAGGCCGCGGCAGGGAAACAGGCCGTCGATGATAGCCTAGGCGCCGCCTTCGCCATGAACAATCGGCCAATACGGACCGGACCATGGCCTCCCTGGATGTCTTTCCGCATGACCGATACCGAATCCCCCGATAGCCTCCGCACCGCCATCGTGCCCGCCAGCGCGGCCGGCCGGCGCTTCGACGCCGCCCTGGCGGAGCTGTTCCCCGAGTTCTCCCGGTCGCGCCTGACCGAATGGATCAAGTCCGGCAATGCCCTGCTGGATGGCCAGGTGGTGCGCCCGCGCGATCCCGTGCGCGGCGGCGAGACCGCCAGCCTGGACGTGGTGCTGGATACCCAGACCCATGCCGAACCGGAAGACATCCCGCTGGACATCCTGTACGAGGACGAGCACGTCTTCGTGCTGGACAAGCCCGCCGGGCTGGTCGTGCACCCCGGCGCCGGCAATCCGAACGGCACACTGGTCAATGCATTGCTGTTCCGCGATCCGTCGCTGTCGGCGCTGCCACGCGCGGGCATCGTGCACCGGCTGGACAAGGACACCTCGGGTGTCATGGTGGTGGCACGCACGGTGCCGGCGCACACCTCGCTGGTGGCGCAACTGGCCTCACGCGACGTGCACCGCCAGTACCTGGCCGTGGTGGTCGGCGCGATGGTGTCCGGCGGCACCGCCAACGCACCGATCGACCGCCATCCCCGCGACCGGCTGAAGATGGCGGTGCGAGAGGACGGCCGCGACGCCGTCACCCACTATCGCCTGCGCGAACGCTTCCGCGCGCACACGGCGCTGGAATGCCGGCTGGAAACCGGCCGCACGCACCAGATCCGCGTGCACATGGCGCACATCAAGTACCCGATCATCGGCGACCCGCTGTACGGCGGCCCGCTGCGGTTGCCCAAGGGCGCCAGCGAGGAACTGATCGCCGTGCTGCGCAGCTTCCGTCGGCAGGCACTGCACGCCGAGACGCTGGAGTTCGCCCATCCCGTCAGTGGCGAGCCGGTCCGCGTCACCGCGCCGGTGCCCGCCGACATGGTGGCGCTGCTGGCGGCGCTGCGCGCGGACAGCCAGGCCAAGCGCGGATGAATCGCGTGCCGGTGGTGGCAGCGGACTGGCCGGCACCTGCCGGCGTGCACGCGTTCACCACGCTGCGACATGGCGCCGGGTTTTCGGCAGCGCCGTTCGACAGCTTCAATCTCGGCAACAAGTACGCCGCCGATGGCGACGATCCGGCCAGGGTGGCGCGCAACCGCGCGCAGCTGGCCGAACTCGCCGGCCTGCCGTCCGCACCGCACTGGCTGAAGCAGGTGCACGGCATCGATGTACTGCGCGTGGAAGCACATGCGGATCCCGAATCCACCGAGCCCGTCGCCGATGCCGCGGTGACGTCGACGCGCGGCGTGGTGCTCGCCATCCTCACTGCCGACTGCCTGCCGGTGGTGTTCGCCGCGAAGGACGGCAGCGAGATCGCGGCCGCGCATGCCGGCTGGCCCGGGCTGTCGAAAGGGATGCTGGAAGCGACACTGGACGCAATGGACACGCCGGCTGCGGACGTGGTCGCCTGGATCGGCCCGGCGGCGGGGCCTGCGCGCTATGAAGTGGGCAAGGACGTGTTCGACGCGTTCGTCGCACACGATGTGGATGCCGAAGCCTGCTTCGCGCCGACACGCGAGAACCATTGGCTGGCCGATCTGCCGGCGCTGGCACGCCGGCGCCTGGTCGCGCATGGCATGACGCCTGCGGACATCCACGGCGGCGACCTCTGCACGATCAGCGAGCCCGCGCGCTTCTTCTCGCACCGCCGTGATGGCCGCAGCGGCCGCATCGCCACGCTGGCATGGATGCAGCCGTAAGGTCGTTGTTCGCGCAGGTCCTGGGGCCGGCGTTCGACGGGCTGCCGGCGCAGGTACGCGCGCTGCACGTCGCGCAAGGCGTGAATCGGTATCGAGGTGGCGTCGAGGTCGAGCGCGGCGGTCGATGGCTGTCACGGCTGGTCGCCGCGGCCACCCATCTTCCACCCGCCGGCGACGGTCCGCTGTGCGTGGAGATCGAAGCCTCGCCTGACGCCGAGCGCTGGACGCGTTTCATCGGCGGTCGCGCCATGCCCTCGCGGTTGTGGCGCGACGGTGAGGTGCTGTGCGAGCGGCTGGGCCTGGCGACGTTCGGCTTCCGGCTGAATGTCGTGGACCACGCCATCGTATGGCGCGTCGTCCGGGTGAGCGTGTTCGGCGTGTCGTTGCCGGCGCGTTGGTTCAGGGGCGTGGGCGCACGAGAGTTCGCCGAGGACGATCGCTACCGGTTCGACGTCTGGGCGTCGTTGCCGTTGACCGGTCTGCTTGTGCATTACCGAGGGTGGCTGGATGTGGAGTGAGCTCGTCGTGATGCGTAGCTCGCCGGACCGCCTTCTCCCCGCATGCGGGGAGAGGGGAGCGATCAAGCGTCACAGAGAGGTTGAATGACGGCAAACGATCCCTCCGCCGCACAAGGCCCCATCATCGTCTTCGACGGCGTCTGTGTGCTCTGCAACGGCTGGGTACGCTTTCTGCTGAAGCATGACCGCGTGGGACGCTACCGCTTCGCCGCCATGCAGTCGGATGCCGGACGCGAATTGCTGGCGGGGCACGGACTGGATCCTGACGATCCGGCGTCGTTCCTGCTGGTCGACGGCGAGCGCGCGTGGACCGACAGCGAGGCGATCCAGCGCGTGCTGACGGGCCTGGGTGGCGTGTGGCAATTGGCGAGGGTGATCGCAGTAGTGCCACGCGTCGTCCGCAATCCGCTCTACCGCTGGGTGGCACGCAACCGGTACGGATGGTTCGGGACGACCGCGTGCCACGTGCCTACCGAGGAAGAGCGGGCGCGGTTCCTCAAGTAGACCGATCAGGTCGGCCTCCCTGATCGTCATCCCGGCGGAAGCCGGGACCCAGTGACTTTTTGCCTGCGGAAGATCCGCTGCCATACGCAAGAAGCAACGACACTGGGTCCCGGCCTTCGCCGGGATGACGGCGTTCGTTGAACTCAGAACGTGTAGCGCACCCGCGTGTAGTAGTACGCGCCGTTGCTGCCGATCGGCGACAGCACGTCGTAGGGCAGGTTGCCGAAATAGGAGATGTCCGCGCTCGACAGGTCCGGGTACTCGTCGGTCAGATTCAGGCCGCCCAGCGCGACGCTCCACTGCGGCGAAAACCGGTATTCGACTTCCGCATCCAGCTGCCACTCGGCGCCGTAGGTCTGCTCCGGCTCGAAGCCACCGCCGAAGTTGAACACGCGCTTGGCGCTGCCATGGCGGGTGACGCGTCCAAGCAGCGACCAGGCCGTGCTGTCCCAACTGGCAGTGAAGATGCCGCGCGTGCGCGGTGCGGCATCGGTCAGCGTGTTGCTCTCTTCCACGCCGAACAGCACGTAGCCCGGATCGATCGCCAGTAGTTCGGCCGGCGTGGCGGCGATGTTCTTCAATTCCGTCTTGGCGTAGCTGTAAGCGCCGGTCAGCAGCAGGTTGCCGTCGCCCAGCGCTTGCCGCCAGTTGGCCACCATTTCGGCGCCCTCCGTGCGGGTGTCTGCCGCGTTGATGAAGAAGTTGGCGCTCTGCACGCCGGGCACGCCGAAATTGTCCAGCACGAAATCGGTCAGCGCGTCGCCGCTGATGCGCTCGGTGATCGCCACGCGGTCGTCGATGTCGATGCGGAACACGTCCAGCGATACGTCGAAGTGATCGCCGATGCGACTGGTGAAGCCGAGGCTGAGGTTCAGCGCCTTCTCTGGGTCCAGGTCCTGCGCGCCGAGCGCCCGGGCGATGGGATTGTTGACCGACAGCAGGCGGCCCTGGGTGAGCTGGCCGGAGGCGTCGTAGCCGGTGGAGGTGGATTCGAAGCCGATCTGGCTCAGCGACGGCGCCCGGAAGTTGTTCGACACCGAGCCACGCAGCGCGAAGGCCGGCGCGAACTCGTAGCGGGCGGCCAGCTTGCCCGTCAGTTCGCCGCCGAAGTCGTCGTAGTGCTCGTAGCGCGCGGCGATGTCGGTGGTGAACTTCTCGCCCCACTGGCTGCTGAGACTGGCGTAGACGCTGGACACGTCGCGGTCGAGGTCGGCGGTGTCCTGCGGCGTCAGCCCACCGCCGGCCTGCGAGCCGGTCGGGCGGTCGGTGAAGGGACCGGCTGCGTACGAGGCGGGATCGCCTGCGCCGGTCTCGAAGGTTTCATGACGGAACTCGAGGCCGGTGGCGAACGTATGCGCGCCGAACACGCGGCTCAGATCGAGGTTGGCGAGCGTCTGTGCGGACTCGTAGTCGCCGGTCTTGAATCGCGTGGGACTGCTGGGCCCCAGCGAGGCGTTGAGCGAATTGCGCAGCCGGTAGGTGAATTCATTGCGGCCATGATTGAGGCTGGCGTCGTAATCCCAGTCGCCCCATTGCCCGCGCACGCCGGCCACGCCGGCCAAGTCCAGGTTCTCGCCTTCGGAGATCGGGCGGTAACCGTTCGGATAGACCTCTTTCCAGTTCGCCACGCCATCTGGGTAACGGAAGTAGTTGGCGCCTTCAGTGTCGCTCTGGTGGTAAGTGCCGAACGCGTAGAACTCTGCGGATTCGCCCAGCGGCACGGCCGCGTTGAGCCAGGCGTTGATGTCGCGCGAGCTGCCATCACCCAGCACGTAGTTGCGCTGGCCGGCCAGCGCCAGGTTGTCGGGCGTCTGTTCTTCGAAGAACGGGATCTGGTCGAAGCCAGCGCGATTGGTGCCCTCGCGCTGCTTGTACTCCAGGCCCACCCGGAAGAAGCCGCCATCGCCGATACGGTCGCCGACCTGTGCACTGAAGAAGCCGCTCTGGCCGTCGGTGACGGTCTGGTCGATCGGCTCCACCTTCGTATGGTGCGCGCCATAGTTGGCCTCGAAGGCCCCGCCTTCCGGCGCATCGTTGAGGATGACGTTGATGACACCGGCGACGGCATCGGAGCCGTACTGCGCGCCAGCGCCGTCGCGCAGCACTTCGATGCGCTTGATCGCGCTGACCGGGATGGCATTGAAGTCCACCGGTGTATTGCCCTTGCCGATCTTGCTGTCGGTATTGACCAGCGCGCTGGTGTGGCGGCGCTTGCCATTGACCAGCACCAGCACTTGGTTGGGGCTCAGGCCGCGCAGCTGCGCGGCGCGGATGTGGTCGGCGCCGCCGGAGTTGGACTGGCGCGGGAAGTTCAGCGACGGCAGCAGCGCCTGCAGTGCGCTGCCGAGTTCGCCGTTGAGCACGCCGGCCTTGCGGATGTCCTCGGCGGTCAGCACGTCGATGGGCGAAGTGGATTCCAGCGCGGTGCGGTCGGTGGCACGGGTGCCGGTGACGATCACGGCGTCCAGGTCGGTGGCGCCGGCAGGGGCGGTCTGGGCATGGGCGGGGAGGGCGAGCGCCAGCACGATGGCGGCGCCGAGCGGAGCAAGGGTGGGGTGGGACATGCGGGTCTCGTGGGGCGAGGGAGGAGGCGGGGTAAAATCTATCGCTATATTGCGATGAAGCGATATATTAGCCGCCGCTGCGGGCTGTGTGTCATCTCCGCTGTCCATCACCTTATGCCGTCGCGTCATATGGCCATCGCGGTGGCGTGCTCCATCCTGTCCTTCTTCCACGAGGTATTCCCCATGTCCCATCGTGTTGTCTGGTTGCTGGTCCTTCTCGCGCTGGCCGGATGTGCGTCCACGCCGCCCGTCGCGCCGGCCCCTGCCACGACCGCCGCGCTGGAAGGCGATGCGCTGCGTCCGGCCAGCGCGAACGGCTGGGTGCGCAGCGAGCTGTACTTCGGCGTGGGGGAAGAGACGGGACCGGCCGACCGTCCCCAGGCCGAGCCGATCAGCGAGGCGACGTGGCGCGCCTTCCTGGACAAGGAAGTGACCGCGCGCTTCCCCGATGGCCTGACCGTGTTCGACGCCTACGGCCAGTGGCTGTTCCGCGGCGCGAAGGAACCCAACCGGCTGAAGACCAAGGTGCTGGTGGTCCTGCACGAGGACACGCCGCAGCGCCGGGCCGACATCGAGGCGATCCGCCTGGCGTGGAAGCAGGCCACGGGCCACCAGTCGGTGCTGTGGTCGCGCCACGCGGTGGACGTATCGTTCTGAGTCGATCCGCTCCTTCCCCCGCGTGCGGGGGAAGGCTGGGATGGGGGCAGGCGCGCGCGCAGACGATGATGTGCGTGCGACATACGCACGGGCGCGAGACGCGCGGCGCGACGCTTCGCGCGAGGGCGAAACCGGTCGGCTTCGTCGCCCCTACCCCACCCCTCCCCCGTGAACGGGGGAGGGGGCTTATCCTGCGTTCTCCGGTTCCCTCCTTTCCCTTCTCCTTCTCCGACCTCCCATGACCGCATCGGCTTCTCCCGTGCGCCGCTGGTTCGTTCCCGGCGACCTCAACGGTTTCTTCGGCCTGGTGGTGGACAACCTGTCCATCCTCGGCTTCATCGCCGCCGCGCTGATCGGCATCTTCCAGTTCCCCGCCGAGGTGGTGTTCACCCGCATGTTCCCCGGCACCGCGCTGGGCGTGCTGGTCGGCAACCTGATCTACACGTGGATGGCGCACCGGCTGTCGGCGAAGACCGGGCGTGACGACGTCACGGCGATGCCGCTGGGCCTGGATGCGCCCACCAGCATCGGCATGGCGCTGCTGGTGCTGGGCCCGGCGTTCGTCGGCTTCAAGCAGGCGGGCATGGACGAACAGGCGGCGGCAACCGCCACCTGGCAGCTCGGCATGGCCTCGCTGGTGGTGATGGGCGTGCTGAAGCTGGTGCTGTCGTTCTTCGGCGATGCGGTCACGCGCGCGGTGCCGCGTGCCGGCCTGCTGGGTTCCATCGGCGGCGCGGCGCTGACGCTGCTGGGCTTCCTGCCGCTGATCGAAACGCTGCGCCAGCCCATCGTCGGCTTCGTCACCTTCGGCCTGCTGCTATACGTGCTGGTGGCGAAGGGGAAGCTGCCGGTGAAGATTCCCGGCGTGCTGCTGGCCTTCATCGTCGGCACCACGCTGTATTACGCGCTGGGGCTGTCCGGTCTCGGCGCGCCGGGCTTCAAGGTGCCGGATGCCGTGCCGCTGGCGGTGACGCTGCCACTGCCCACGCTGGGCTGGCTGGATGGCCTGGCCTACACCGTGCCCTATCTGCCGCTGCTGCTGCCGTTCGGCCTGCTGATGGTGGTGGGCGGCATCAACGTCAGCGAAAGCGCACGCGCCGCCGGCGACGATTACCGCACGCGCGACGTGCTGCTGGCCGAAGCGGTGTCCACGCTGGTGGCCGGTTTCTGCGGCGGCGTGGCGCAGACCACGCCCTACATCGGCCAGCCCGCCTACAAACACATGGGCGCGCGCAAGGGCTACACGCTGCTGACAGGTCTTTTCATCGGCCTGGGCGGCGTGCTGGGCTACGTGTCGGGGCTGGTGCAGTGGCTGCCGGTGGCGGTGCTGGCGCCGATCATTGTTTACGTGGGCCTGGACATCACCGTGCAGGCCTTCACCGAAACGCCGCGCAAGCACGCCATCGCGGTGGCGCTGGGCTTCCTCCCGTCGGTGGCCTACCTGCTGACGATCAAGTTCGGCAATCCGGCGTGGATCGCGCCGGACCGCTTCGCCGCCCTGTACGAGGGCGTCGACGGGCACGGTCTGCCCGACCTGGCCACCATCGTCACGCTGGGCAACGGCTTCATCATCACCGCGATGATCTGGACCACCGCGCTGGTGGCGATGATCGATGGGCGTAATGGCCGTGCCGTGGCCGCGCTGCTGGTCGGCGCGGTGCTGACGCTGTTCGGCATCATCCACTCGGTGGATCCGCGCGGCGGCATCTACCTGCCGTGGGACGTGGAAGGCCTGCGCGCGACCATTCGGTGGCAGTTCGCCGGTGCGTACGCCGCGCTGGCTGTGCTGCTGGGCCTGCTATCGCTGCAGAAGAAGCCGTAGGGCGGGCCCTGGCCCGCCACGCCTCGCAGCCATGCACAGGAAGGTGGGCCAGGGCCCACCCTACGTTGAACCCGGGTCTCAGCCGGTCTTGAAACACCGGCGCTTAACCTCATCTCGGTAGCATCGGCTGGCATTCGCCGGCCCCTACTTTTCCTGAGGTTCTCCCGATGCGGATGGACAAACTGACCTCGCGTTTCCAGCAGGCGCTGGCTGACGCGCAGTCGCTGGCCGTGGGCCGCGACCACACCATGATCGAACCGGTGCACGTGCTGACCGCACTGCTGGAGCAGCAAGGCGGCAGCACGCGTCCGCTGCTGTCGCAGGCCGGCGTCAACGTGCCCGTGCTGCGCGAGCGGCTGGGCGAAGCGCTCGACAAGCTGCCGAAGGTGACCGGCCAGGCCGGCAACCTGTCCATCGGCAACGACCTCTCGCGCCTGCTCAATGTCACCGACAAGCTCGCGCAGGACAGCGGCGATACCTACATCGCTAGCGAGTGGTTCCTGCTGGCCGCGCTGGACGACAGCGGCGCCGCCGGTCAGGAGTTGAAGGCCAGCGGCGCCGACAAGCAGAAGCTGCGTGCGGCTATCGACCGCCTGCGCGGGGGTGAGAAAGTGCAATCCGAGAATGCCGAAGACCAGCGCCAAGCGCTGGAGAAGTACACCATCGACCTCACCGAGCGTGCCGAGATCGGCAAGCTCGACCCGGTGATCGGCCGCGACGAGGAAATCCGCCGCACCATCCAGGTCCTACAGCGCCGCACCAAGAACAATCCCGTGCTGATCGGCGAACCCGGCGTGGGCAAGACCGCCATCGTCGAAGGCCTGGCGCAACGCATCGTCAACGGCGAGGTACCGGAAGGCCTGAAGGGCAAGCGCGTGCTGAGCCTGGATATGGGTGCCCTGATTGCCGGCGCGAAGTTCCGCGGCGAATTCGAGGAGCGCCTGAAGGCCGTGCTGAACGACCTGGCCAAGAACGAAGGCCAGATCATCCTCTTCATCGACGAACTGCACACGATGGTCGGCGCCGGCAAGGCCGAAGGCTCCATGGACGCCGGCAACATGCTGAAGCCGGCGCTGGCGCGCGGCGAACTGCACTGCATCGGCGCGACCACGCTGGACGAGTACCGCAAGTACGTGGAGAAGGACGCCGCGCTGGAGCGCCGCTTCCAGAAAGTGTTCGTGGGCGAACCCAGCGTCGAGGACACCATCGCCATCCTGCGCGGGCTGAAGGAAAAGTACGCCGTGCACCACGGCGTGGAGATCACCGACCCCGCCATCGTCGCCGCGGCCACGCTGTCGCACCGCTACATCGCCGACCGCCAGCTGCCGGACAAGGCCATCGACCTGATGGACGAAGCGGCGTCGCGCATCCGCATGGAGATCGACTCCAAGCCGGAAGAAATGGATCGCATGGAGCGCCGGCTGATCCAGCTGAAGATCCAGCGCGAGGCGCTGAAGAAGGAGAAGGACGCGCAGTCGAAGCAGCGCCTGGCCGATCTGGAAACCGAGATCGAATCGCTGCAGCGCGAGTTCAACGACCTGGAAGAAATCTGGAAGGCCGAGAAGGCCACGCTGACCGGCGCCACGAAGATCAAGGAGCAGATCGAGCGGGCGAAGCTGGAGCTGGAAGCCGCGCAGCGCAAGCAGGACTACGCGCGCATGAGCGAACTTCAGTATGGGCAATTGCCTGAACTGGAGAAGCAGCTGGCGGCAGCGCAGGAGGCCGAGCAGAAGGGCTTCCGCCTGCTGCAGGACAAGGTCACCGAAGAGGAGATCGCCGAGGTCGTCAGCCGCTGGACCGGCATCCCGGTCAGCAAGATGCTGGAGGGTGAACGCGAGAAGCTGCTGCAGATGGAGCAGTCGCTGCGTGGCCGCGTGATCGGCCAGGAAGAGGCGATCAAGGTCGTCTCCGACGCCGTGCGCCGGTCGCGCGCCGGTATTTCCGATCCCGACCGTCCCAGTGGTTCGTTCCTGTTCCTCGGCCCCACCGGTGTCGGCAAGACCGAGCTGTGCAAGGCGCTGGCCGAATTCCTGTTCGACAGCAGCGACGCGATGGTCCGCATCGACATGAGCGAGTTCATGGAGAAGCACGCGGTGAGCCGTCTGGTCGGCGCACCCCCGGGCTACGTGGGCTACGAGGAAGGCGGTTACCTGACCGAGGCGGTGCGTCGTCGCCCGTACAGCGTGATCCTGCTGGACGAAGTGGAGAAGGCGCATCCGGATGTGTTCAACATCCTGCTGCAGGTGCTGGACGACGGTCGCCTGACCGACGGCCAGGGCCGCACGGTCGATTTCCGCAACACGGTCATCGTGATGACCTCCAATCTGGGCTCCAGCCTGATCCAGGACATGAGCGATGGTGGCGGCGCGGGCAACACGCCGGAAGCCTATACGCAGATGAAGGCCGCCGTGATGGGCGTGGTGCAGGCACACTTCCGCCCGGAGTTCATCAACCGGCTGGACGACATCGTCGTGTTCCATCCGCTGGACAAGGCGCAGATCCGCGAGATCGCCCGCATCCAGACGCGCTACCTCGCCAAGCGGCTGGCCGAGCGGCAGATCACGCTGGACATCGACGATTCCGCGTTGGCCCTGTTGGGCAACGTCGGCTTCGACCCGGTGTATGGCGCGCGTCCGCTGAAGCGCGCGATCCAGGCGCAGCTGGAGAATCCGCTGGCGCACAAGATCCTGTCAGGCGACTTTGGCGCGGGCGATACCGTGCACGTGCATGCCGAAGGTGGGCAGCTTCGCTTTGCGCGAAGCGCGGCGACGTCGTGAGTCCTGCCGCCGGGCTGCGCACCACCAAGGTGTAGAGGTCGGGCATCGGGTGCGGACCGCGTATGCGGCCGCACCTCGAAACCGGTCGCGACGGCCGCACAGCCGACTCACATTAGCGTCGCGCTTATCGCATTGTCGTTGACGGCGGAGTAACGTCGGCTCCGGCGCGATGCGGAAAGCGGGGGCTTGTCCGCACTGGCGTCATCCCGGGGGGGAGGAGACGCAACGATGGTTTCGCGACGTCGCGCTTGGTGGGTGGACGCGTGTGTGGTCTCGTTCGCGTGCTGGCTACTGCAGGGCGTCAGCGTCGACTACAGCGCGCGCTTCTTCCATCATGCAGCGCTCTCCGGCGACGCCTCGCTGGTGCATGCGCATGCGGGCCTGCTGCTCGGCGTGGCATTGCTGGGTGGCGATCGGCGCGTCCTCGCCACGGCCTTCTTCACGAGCTTCCTGCATTGGTGGTGGCGCGCCCGACTGCAGGATCCCCCCGAATCCTATGTGGCGGGCTTCGCCGTCGCGATGGTGCTGCAGTGGCGCTGGACCGAGTTGTGCGCCCGCTGGGCAGGTGGCCCCTTCCGGGGTGGGCGCCGCCTGAAGGTATCGGGGATGTTCCGCTACGCCGTGGCGGGCCTGTTCCTTTTTCCCACCGGCTGGACGCTGTTGTCGGCCGCCGTCGCCTGGACGCATGGCGAACCGTTCGCCGCCGTCGCCAACACGTCGGCGCAGCTGTGGCTCGCCAAGCACGTGGGGGTGGGCGCGGTCACGCTGCCCTTCCTGCTGCTGTGGACCGATGACTGGTTGCGGCGCGCCATGCGCCGCCGCTGGGTGGCCGTTGTGACATGGCTGTGCGCAAGCGTGCTGGCTGCGCATGTGCTGCAAGCGTGGCCCTCATGGCGGTGGGTGGAACTGGTCTACGACTATCGCGCGCTGGCCGGCGTGTTGCTGGGCATCGCCATGCTGCTGTGGCGTGTCGAGTACTCCATGCCTTTGCTGACGTCGATGCACCTGATCCTGCTGCATGGCCTGACGGACCAGGCGGGGCAAGCCGCCTCGCCGTCGCAAGTGATGGGCCTGCTGGCGCACCTGGTCGAATGCAATTTCATGGTGCTGATCCTGGCAGTGCTGTTCCTGCTCAATCGCGAGCGCAAACACAGGTATCACCATCTCCGCGCGATGTGCCGCCACGACGCGAGTAGCGGTCTGGACAACGCCCATGCGCTGCGCGAGGCGTGGCGCACATCGCCCACGCGGCCCGCGGTGCTGGGCTTCCTGTTGCTGGATCAGGTCGAGCGCGTGCTGGGAAGCTACGGTTGGCGAGCGCAGTCGCAGCTGCTGCGGGAGATCGGCAGGGAAATGGTGCCACTGGCGCGTCCCTACCACATGGGGGGCGGGAAGTTCGTGTTGCTGCCGCTCGGAGCCGAGCAGGCCGGGGCCAGTGCCGGGAAGATGGAGGAGATCCTGAGACGGCTGCAGGCGTTCGTGTTCCAGTGGCATGGCGCACAGCTGCGGGTAAGTCCATACCTGGGCGTCGCACCCTGCGACCGGGCGGGCGTGGAGGCACTGGACGAATGCCTGGCCAATGCGTGCGACGCCGCCCTGCGTGCACGGGAGGTGGGCGAACACAATCCAGTGCCCTGCGAACCCAGTCCGTTGGGCAGGCCCGATGCGCAGGCACGGCGACATCGGCTGGTCGCCGCCGCCGAGGCGCTGGCCTGCGTGCATGCCGGCAGGGTGGAGCTTTACGTGCAACCCATCGTAGCCCTGGCCGGCCAGCCCTCGGCGGGGTTCCAGGGCGAGGTCCTGTGCCGGCTGCGCACGGCGCAGGGCAGCCTTTTGCTTCCCAACGAATTCATCGCCGACCTCGAGGCGGGCGGTCACGCGTCCGAACTGGACATCGCGGTGATCGAGTGCCTGTTCCAATGGCTGCGGACGCACCCGCTCGCGATCCCGCGTATCGCCAGGCTCGGCATCAACCTCAGCGGCAAGAGCGTGGCCTCCGCGTCGTTCCGCGCGCGCTTCGCGGAACTGCTGCGGCAGGCGCCGCTGCCGCATGCCGCGCTGTGCTTCGAGCTGACCGAAACGGCTGTGATCGCCAGCCAGGAGCCGGTGCTGCGCCTGTTCCACGACCTGCGCGCGCGCGGCTGCTCCCTGTCCCTGGACGACTTCGGCAGCGGCATGCAGAACTTCGAACGCCTCAGGCAGGTGCCGGTGGACAGCCTGAAGATCGATGGCCAGTTCGTACGCAACATGCAGAGCCAGTCGCGCGATCTGGAGATCGTGCGCGCTGCTGTGGCGGTTGCCAAGGCCCACGGCCTCGCCACCGTGGCCGAGTACGTGGAGACCGCCGAGCTCGCCGACCAGTTGCGCGATCTGGGTGTGCAGTGGGGGCAGGGCTATCATTTCGGCCATCCGGTACCCATCGGCACGCGGCTGTTGCCGGACGTCGCGCCTGTGGCCTGTTCCTGACGGCGTGCCGACGGCCGCTTTGGACAGGAAACCAGGCGCGGATTTAGGCGCGGCGTCCGCTTCCCCGCCTCTCGTTGAGATTGAAAGTAGCGAATCTGCCGCCCCCAGCCCGAGGTTTCGATGAAGACGGCGGAGCTTGCTGGGGCACGGATCATCCGATCTTCCAGGCACACCACAACCGATAGTGCAGGTACGACGGGACTGGAACCGGCGCGTCTTCTCGCCGAATGGCACGGTGGAGTTTGCCTGTGATAACGCGTTTTGCGGACGAGGAGTCCGGGCTGCGGGGATGAGCGCGCTCATGGTGCCTGGCGCTCGCGCACGGGGTGTACGCCGATCCACTGTCGGATGACCGGCGATGAGGTGTCCGGACCGGCCAGCCTTTGATGGATTAACTGTCAGAGGGGAGGACTAAATGTGAGTTTAGTCGCGCGAGATAAATTTAATATAACAATTCTGTTCTGTGAGTGATCTCATTGTTTTTGTGAGTGCCGAAGTTCTATATCCGCTCGCGGATCTCCGGTTAACGCCTTGAATGAAGGAATGGGGGGCGGTTGAGGAGGGTGGAGCCTGCCAGCGCGTGTGGGGAAATCACAATGCTTTGCCAGAGGGATGGAAAGCCTATGACCGGCGATGAGTTGTCTGGATCGGCCAGCCTTTGATGGATTAACTATCAGAGTGAGACACTAAATGTGAGTTTAGTCGCGCGAGATAAACTCCATATAACAATTATGTTCTGTGAACAATGTCGTTGTTTTTGTGGTCGCCGAAGTTCTATATCTGCTCGCGACTCTCCGGTTAACGCCTTGAATGAAGGAATGGGGCGCGGTTAAGGAGGGCGGAGCCCGCCAACGCGTGCGGGGAAATCACGATGCTTTGCCAGAGGGGTGGAAAGCCTATGAACAGAACACTGCGCTGTGGCCTGCTGATGGCCACTGTCTTCGCCGTATCGGTCATTCCGGAAGCGCGGGCCGGTTCCGTATCCGGCAATATCGACGCGACGATCACGATAGGAACCGGCTGCTCGGTGACCAATGGTACTTTGAACGGTGGACAGAACCAGTTCGGTTCTGTCGATTTCGGTGAGCACGCTTTGCTCGTCAACAATATCGATGCCGATGCGGCTGCGGCAACGGGAGGCGGCCCGATCCAGGTCACCTGCTCGCTGGCTTTGGGCTATGCCGTTGGTATCGATTACGGCCAGCACGCGACAGGCAATCAGCGAAGGATGGCGCTGGGTGTGCTGGACAGCATCGATTACGGTTTGTTCAAGGATCCGGCGCGCACACAGCCGTGGGGTCCGATCGGTTCCGGGTCTGAGATGCTCGGGCTGATCGCCGTGGCCACCGCGTTCGATGTCCCTGTACACGGGCGGGTGCCGCCGCAGGGGGTGAGCGGCATCAAGTTGCCTGGCGTGTATACCGACACGGTGGTGATGACGGTAGCTTGGTAGTCGTCCGAACAGGTTCGCCTATGCGATCGCAA
Organism: Pseudoxanthomonas sp. 3HH-4; assembly: GCF_006716465.1. Taxonomy (GTDB): domain Bacteria; phylum Pseudomonadota; class Gammaproteobacteria; order Xanthomonadales; family Xanthomonadaceae; genus Pseudoxanthomonas_A. The sequence goes on from NZ_VFPB01000005.1 coordinate 277,400, forward strand.
GGATAGTCCGGATCTTCCGGCGCGCGAGCGCCGGATTTCGGTGGGGGGGAGCGATGAGCACTGTGCAAAGCTGCGCAGCGTTGCTGTGTCTGCTCGCAGGCATGGCGCCGCTGCGCGCGGCCGAGAAGTCCAGCAATCTCGAGGTCGGTGCCAAGATCGTGGCGGGGTGCACCGCGGGCCAAGTCCTGGCTGGTGAAACGACATTCGGCACGCTCGATTTCGGCTTGCACGCACTGATCCTGACGCCGATCGATCTGACCGGCAGCCAGGGTGCGGGGGCGATCAGGTTGAGCTGCACCGGTGGGCTGCCGTGGCGGGTGGTGATGAACTACGGTGCGCACGCGGCGTCCGGCCAGCGGCGCATGCACGATGGTGGTTCTGGATACGTGAACTATCAGATCTATTCCGATAGTGCGCGTACGGCGGTGTGGGACGATGTGGTTGGTGTGAGTGGCACGGGCGAGGGCCTGGATCAATGGCTGCCGGTCTTCGCCCGGGTGCCTGCGCCACAGGTGCCGACACCAGGGACGTACACCGACACCGTCCAGGTTGTGGTGAGTTGGTGATCGGCGTGCGCGCGGCCTGCAGAAAGGGAGTGCGGCGTCGCTGGGGACGATCGGCCTTGCTTGGCCTGATGCTTGGCGGATGCGGTTGCGCATGGGCCGACACGGGCGTTGACGACCAGACCAGGCAACAGGCGTTCAATCTGACCGCCTTTGTCGCTGACGGTTGCGTGCTGGGCCAGGCGGGCGACGACCCCCTCAGTCTGGGCGCTCTGGATTTCGGCCAGCACGCCGTGCTGGTCTCGGATGTCGTTGCGAGCACCTCGCTGGGCCAGGGCTCGGTGGCATTCCGCTGCACGCCCGGCCTGACGATCGTGGTGACGATGAATCCCGGTTTGCACGCTATGGATGTGTCCGGTGGTCGGTACCTGGAGCGCGCGGGGGGCGCGGACACCTTGCGGTATCAGCTTTTCCAAGACGGGGGCCATGCGGTGGTCTGGGGGGACGGTGGCAACGGCGGAAGCGCCTACAGCCTGACGGCCACCGGCGAGCTGCAAGTCCTGACCGTTCACGGAAGGCTGTACGCCCAGGCAGTCGGCGCTTCCGGCGACTACGGAGACACCGTGCGCGTGACTGTGAGTTTCTAACCTTCAGGGGAAGTGGAGATGCACCTGCGACGGCTATCCTGGCTCTTATTGCTGCTTCTGGCGCCGATCTTCGCGAAGGCGGGATCGGTGTTGATCTTCCCGGTCAATCCTCGCATCGCCGGTGACGAGAAGGCGGTTGCGGTGTGGATAGAGAACCAGGGCAGCGCGCCGTTGCGTATCCAGGCACGGGTGCAGGCGTGGGAGCAGGGCGATGAGGGCGAGGTGCTCACTCCCCAGACGTCCGTCGCCGGAAGTCCGTCCATGATGCAGATCCTGCCGGGCAAGCGGCAGATGCTGAGGCTGATCCGGGTACAACCGACGCCGGCGGGCGCCGAGCAGGCATATCGCGTGCTGATCGACGAGTTGGATGCGGGGCCGGTTGCGCCGCAGGCCAACGGTGTGCGGCTGCAGATGCGCTATTCCGTGCCACTGTTCGTGCAGGGGCCCGGGCTGGGCCAAGCTGATACCCGCGGCGATGCGGTAGCAAAGGGCCTGCGCTGGCGACTCCAGCGCGACAAGGGTAGCAGCTACCTGGTGGTACGCAACGAAGGCGCGGTTTCGGCGCGATTGTCGGCAGTCGGTCTGTTGAATCCGGATGGTACAAAGACCGACATCGTCGCCGGGCTGCTCGGGTATGTTCATCCGCGGCGGCAGATGCGATGGAAGCTGCCGGGAGCGCCTGCGGGGAGCGAAGGGCAAACACTCAGTGCGCGGATCAACGACGATCATGCGCCGACCTCCATCGCGCCATCGCCGATGCAGGAAGAATGAGCGTGGCGCGGAGACGAGGCAGGACGTGGGGCTGGTGCGGCGCAATCTGGCTGGCCGTGAGTCTGTCCCCGTTCCGGCTGGCGCTGGCCGGCTCAGAGCCTGCGCCCGACATCGATACGCTGGCGTCCACGCCGCAGGTGTTGTATCTGGACGTGGTGGTGAATGAGGTCGCCACTCATGAAACCATCCAGGTCGCCCTGCGCGACGGTGACCTGTTCGTTGCCAGCGACGTGCTGACCCGGTTGGGCGTTCCAGATCTTCCTTCTGGGCGTGAGCTGGCGCTGGGTCGGATTCCGCGCCTGCTTGCCCGGTACGAGCAGGAGACCCAGCGACTGAAGCTGACCCTGCCGATGGACTGGTTCCCGGTACAGCGGGTCCAGTTGGGGCCGCGCGGGATCGCTTACACGCCCGCACGGGGCAGCCCGGGTGCGGTATTCACCTACGACGCCCACGCCAGTGACGGCAGTGATACGTCGCCCAGCCTGCGCGTGTGGACCGAGACGCGGGTGTTCGCGCCACGCCTCGGGGTGATTGCCAGTACTGGGTTGTGGCACCGGGATGCGTCGCATGGCGGTGGTAGCCGCATTGATCGGCAAGGCTACCTGCGCTACGACACGTTCTGGGAGCGCGTCGATGACAGCGCCCGCAGCCGGCTGGTGGTGGGGGACTTCATCGGCGGGGCGTTGAACTGGACACGTGCAGCACGAATGGGGGGGGTCCAGTTTGCCCGCGATTTCAGCGTCCGTCCCGACCTGGTGACCTACCCACTACCGGAGTTCGACGGTCAGGCGCTTGTCCCTACGTCGGTGGACCTATACGTCGGCAACTACCAGCTTAGCCGCCGCGAACTGCAGCCAGGACCATTCACTCTCAGCACGCAACCGTTCATCAACGGTGCGGGGGAAATGACTGTGGTCACCCGAGACGTACTCGGTCGCGAGATACGGGCCACTGTGCCTTTCTACGTCAGCAATGCGCTGCTGCAGCGGGACTTGAGCGACTGGTCGTTGAATCTGGGAAAGCTGCGCGAACGCTACGGCCAGGCCTCGTTCGACTATGGCCCATGGGTCGGCACCGCGTCCTGGCGACGCGGCATGACAGATACCTTCACCCTGGAGGCTCACGCGGAATTCGCACGCGCGCTCCGCGTGGCTGGCGCGGGAGCGGTGACCCGCCTCGGACGATTCGGCGTGCTCAGCGCATCCGCGATGTACGGCCGCCACGACGCAAGTCCGCTGGCTGATCATGATGGCACTGATCGGGCCGTGGCCCTCGGGGGGAAAGGGGGGTGGCAGTATCGGCTGGGCTACGACTACACCAACCGCCGCTTTGGGTTCTTCGCGCAGCAGGAGCGTACCCACGGCGACTTCGCGGATGTGGCCGCGCTGGTTCCGTCGCATGGCTCGCCCTATGAGCGCCGGACCGCCCGGTACGGCATCGCCGGTGGTCTGCCGCGGTCGGGCACGCTGAGCCTGACCTATCTGGATATCCGTGGCGAAGGTGGCGACGGGGGGGAGCGCAAGCGCCTGCTCAACCTGTCCTGGGGTCGCGGTATCGGCAACAGCAGATCCCTGTATCTGTCCATGAACCGCGACATGGAAAGCGGCGACATGGCCGCCTCCCTGTCCCTGATGGTGCCGCTGGGCACCCGCGCATACGCCGATGGGTCATTGCAGCGCGAAGCGGACGGCGACGTCAGCGCACGCCTGTCGTACAGCCGCCCTGTGCCGGTGGATCGCGGCATAGGCTGGAACGTGGGCGCGTCGTTCGGCGACCAGACTGCGGTGCAAGCCGCACTGGGTTGGCGCAATGGATGGTCGCGGGGGGAGATCGGGGCCTATGACGGCTCGGGACCGGGATACCGTTGGGCGTCGGTGGGAGGATCGCTGGCTGCGATGGGCGGCGGTGTGTTCTTCTCGCCTCCGATCCACAACAGCTTCGCGGTGGTCGACACCGGTTATCCGGGCATTCCGGTGTTGTACGAAAACCAGCTGATCGGCCATACCAATGCCCGAGGTCATCTCTTGGTGCCCACCATCACCGCCTATAACCGCATCAAGCTCAACATCGATCCGCTGGACTTGCCGGCCAACATCGCCAGCCCCGTCACCGAAGTCTACGTGGCGGTGCCGTCGCGCGCGGGAAGCCTGGTCGAAATGAGGGTGGCGGAGGTGCGCGCGGCCAATGTGCGGTTGGTCGGTCTGGACGGAAAGCCAGTGGCGCGCGGCGCGCGCGTGGTCAATTCCGCCGACGGCGCGGAAACCATCGTCGGCTGGGATGGCCTGGTCTTTCTCGAGAATCTTGCCGATCAAAACGAGTTGGACATCGTGCCGCCCGATGGCGTGCCATGTCGCGCCCACTTCGCCTGGAGCGATCCTGGCGATCAATCCCTGCCGACTCTTGGACCGATCGTATGCACGCCATAAAGCCGACATTGAAGGACGACGCGGCGAACCTCCTTTGTCACGACGTCTGGCGATGGCTGTCCGGTGCGTTGTTGCTTCTCACGGGCCTGGGTGCAGTGTCGCCGGCAGTGGCCTGTTCCATCGTTGCCACGCCTACGATTCAATTGGGGACGACATCATCCTTCGCCATCCAAACAGCGGATGGTGAAGCGGGCTCTGGTTCGGGGGGGCTGTCCTGCTCCGGCCTGAGTCTGGCCCTGCTCACGAGCCAGTTCATCTACGTGCGGCTGGACAGCGCCAATCCACTGCAGATGACGCATGCCGCCACAGGTCACAGCATACCGTTTGCCGTTTCCAGTCAGCAGAACGGCGTGCCGATGGGTACGGGGGCGATCAGTCCCAATCTGGCCGGACTGAACCTGCTGTCGTTGGGTGGCACCAACAACGAGGTTCAGATGTTCGTCCAGCGCGGTGGAGCCAATGTTGCCGCTGGCGTCTATACCGGCAGCTTCAATCTGCGATGGTTCTATGCGACCTGTCCGCTGATCAGCGCGGTTGGCATCTGCATCGGCAGCTGGAACACCAGCCCCGGAATCACCCAGAACTGTCTGCTCGGCTTATGCACCCTCGACCAGAGCAGTCTGCCTGGCAGTGGCCTCTCCGTGACGGTGAATGTCACCCTGAGCGTGGCCAAGGACTGCGTCAACCTTGTCGCGCCAGATGTCGATTTCGGCGCTGCTGCGCTGCCGGCGCAATTCCCTGTCGTGGTCCAGTCGCTCCAGGTCAGCTGCACCCTGACCGAAGGTTACGTGCTGAAGCTGGACATGGGTGATCACGCTGCCGCGCCCTGGCGGCAGTTGCAGAACGGCAGCAATGTGCTGCAGTACAACCTCTATCAGGCCGATGGCGTAACGGTGTGGGACGATGCGAGCAATACGGTCAGCGCGGTCGGTACGGGCTTCCCGCAATCCTTCACCTATCATGCCCGCATCAACGCGGTTCAGTCACCGGTACCGGCGGGCGCTTACGCGGACAGCGTGCGACTGATCGTCGAATTCTAAGGTCTGGGCGCAGTGTCGACGGGACTGCGAGATGGTGGGCCATGCCCGTGTCTGGGATTTCCCGTCCTCTATGGCCTGGCTTGGCCTGGCCCACATGCGGTCCAGGCAATGCCTGCGCACACGCGTATCGGACGCGCTCTTGACTGTGGATGGTCGCGCCCGGACGGGCGGCGAGTCCCGGTCCACTCCGCCATTCGGCCTGCTGCGCATGCCGCATGAGATGGCGGCCGATACCGCGACCAAAGTCACGGCCTGCGGCGGCCGATCGACCGGGTCAGCCCGCGACGCGCTGGGGGCGGTAAGGCGGCGTGGACATCACCATTTCCGCCAGCGAGAACGCCAGTTCGCGCTCGGCCAGCACGGCGCCGTCTGCGCCGTGTTCCAGCAGGTGCTTCACTTCCCCCTCGCTGTGCGCGCGGGCGAGCAGGGTCAGCGAGGGATTGATCGCGCGCAGCTTGGCCAGTGCCTCGCCGGCTTCCAGCGGCTGCGGGATCGCCAGTACGGCGATCTTCGCGCGTTCGGGATGCGCCTCTGCCAGCACCTTGTCGGCCGCTGCGCTGCCGCGGATCGCGGGGATGCCGGCATCATGCGCGCGTGCCACGTGGTCGCCGTTGTCGTCGATGACGATCAGCGGCACGCCCCGGTCGCGCAGCACGCGCGCCAGTTCGCTGCCAACGCGGCCATAGCCGATGATGATGGCGTGGCCGGTGACGTCCAGTGACGGGCCCGGCGGTACTTCGGGCTCGGCCGGTACCGGTGCCAGCGCTTCCTGCTTCATCTGCCAGCGGTCAAGCCAAGAGAACAGGAACGGATTGGCGATGATCGAGAGCAGCGAGCCGGCCAGGATCAGGTCGCGCCCCTCCGGCGGCAGGATCTTCAGCGACACGCCCAGTGCGGCCAGGATGAAGGAGAACTCGCCGATCTGCGCCAGGCTGACCGAGATCGTCAGTGCGGTGCCGGTGGGGTGCTTGAACGCCTTGACGATGTAGTACGCGGCTACCGACTTGCCGATCACGATGATGCCGAAGGTGGCCAACACCTGCCACGGATGCGCCACCAGGATCGCCGGGTTGAACAGCATGCCGACCGACACGAAGAACAGCACCGCGAACGCATCCCGCAGCGGCAGCGAGTCGTTGGCCGCTTTGTGGCTCAGCTCGGATTCGTTGAGCAGCATGCCGGCGAAGAACGCGCCCAATGCGAAGGACACGCCGAACAGCGTGGCCGAGCCGAACGCCACGCCCAGCGCGATCGCCAGTACCGACAGCGTGAACAGTTCGCGCGAACCGGTCGCGGCGATCTTTTCCAGCGTCCACGGGATGACGCGGCGACCCACCACCAGCATGAAGGCGACGAACGCGCCCAGCTTGATCAGCGTCCACGCGATGGCGACCATGAAGGCCCCGAAACTGGCCGGCGTGTCGCCCGTGCGCTCGCCAAAGGTCTCCGCCAGCACCGGCAGCATCACCAGCGCCAGCACCATGGCGATGTCTTCCACGATCAGCCAGCCCACCGCGATGCGGCCGCGTTTCGTATCCAGCAGGCGCCGGTCTTCCATCGCGCGCAGCAGCACCACGGTGCTCGCCACCGACAGCGCCAGCCCGAACACGAAGCCGTTCAACGGCGTCCAGCCCATGCCCCATGCCAGCGCCCAGCCCAGCGCCGTGGCGACCACGATCTGCGCGATGGCGCCGGGAATGGCGATCGCCTTGACTTCCAGCAGGTCCTCCAGCGAGAAGTGCAGGCCCACGCCGAACATCAGCAGCATGACGCCCAGTTCCGACAGCTGGTTGGCCAGTGCCTGGTCGGCCACGAATCCGGGAGTGAAGGGGCCGACGAAGACCCCGGCGAGCAGGTAGCCGACCAGCGGTGACAGGCGAAGCTTGTGCGCGAGCGCGCCCAGCACGAAGGCCAGGGCGAGGCCTACCGCGATGATGTTGATCAGGTCGGCGTCATGGTGCATCTAATCGCGCGTTTCCTCTGCATGTCCGTCGAGTGTCGCCGATGCGGGCGCCATGCCGCAAACGGATACCGGCCGCAGCGCGCGTCGTATTCCTGTTTCCGTCGTCATCGCCGCAACGGAAACGCCCCGCGCAGGGCGGGGCGTTCCGAAGAAGTCAGGCGATGCGTCGCCTCACCACGTGTAGGCGACGCGCCCGTACACGTAGGCGCCGTTGAAACCGCCCGGCGACTGGCTGCTGTAGGGGAACTGGCCACTGTTCGAGTTCGGGAAGATGGTGCGGTCCGGATACTCGTCGAGCAGGTTGTCGGCGCCCAGCGTCAGCGTCCAGTTTTCGCTCGGGCGATAGCTGGTGGAGGCATCCAGGATCCACTTGGCGCCGTAGGTCTGGTCATTGACCGGATTGCCCGTCTCGCTGACGCGCGTGGTGAACTCGCCGTAACGGGTGGCGCCGAAGGTGAAGTCCCAGCGTGCCAGGTTCCACGCCGCCGTCAGCGTGGTCTTGTCGCGCGGATAGCCTTCCTCGATACGGCCCTGCTCATCGCGGCCGATGCGCCACAGGTTCGCGCCCAGGGCGGTCAGCTCCGGCGGATTCGGTGCGATGCGCTGGATCTCGGTCTTGTTGTAGTTGTAGCCGGCGGTCAGGTTGAGGGTGCTGTTGGCCAGCGGCACGGTGTACTGCGCGATCACGTCGACGCCGCGCGTGCGGGTGTCGGCTGCGTTGGTGAAGTAACGCGCACTGGTGACGCCGTTGACACCGAGGCTGGCCAGCAACGCTTGCGCCGCCGCATTGCCGCCCAGCAGCAGGTTGGAGGACAGCACGATGCGATCGTCGATGTCGATCTGGTACGCATCGATGGTGACGTACAGGCGATCAATCGGCTGCAGCACCAGGCCCAGCCCGTACGACAGCGAGGTCTCGGCGGTCAGTGCATCGGCCCCCAGCGCCTGCGCGACCGGGCCAGTGGCGGGGAACGTGCCCGATTCGAAGAAGCGATCGAGCGTGGCGTTGTACTGCGAGGTCACCACCTGGTAGTACTGCTGCGCCAGCGCCGGTGCGCGGAAACCGCTTGCCACCGTCGCACGCAGCGCCACGGCATCAGTGAAGGCGTAGCGTGCGGACAGCTTGCCCGATACCTCGCTGCCGAAGTCGGAGTAGTCCTCGTAACGACCGGCGATGCCGGCCGAGAACTTCTCGGTCACGTCGGCTTCCAGGCCCATGTACGCCGCGTAGCTGTCGCGGTCGGAATGCACGGCGTTGGCCGGAGTGAAGCCGGCGAAGCCCTGGGCACCGCTGCCGGCGTACGAGTTCGACTCGCCGGGTGACTGGTTCCACTTCTCCTGGCGGTACTCGGCGCCGAACGACAACGTGGCCGGGTACGCCAGACCGATCTCCAGCGGCTTGCTGATGTCGGCGTTCAGCACGTTCTGGGTGTACTCCAGCGCACCGTCGTAGAAGCGGCGCGGGCTGGTCGCGCCCAGGCTGTAGTTGATGCTGTTCTGGGTGTAGAACTTCAGGTGGTTGTAGCCGTAGTTGTAGCTGACGTCCCACTTCCAGCCGCTCTCCGTGTCGCCCTTGATGCCGGCGACCAGCGAGCGGTCCTGCGACAGCTGGTTGATCTCCGGCACGTAGCCGTCCGGATAAACCTGGGCCAGGAGCGCGCCCTGGCCGCTGTGATTGGGGGAGCGGTAGAAGGCGAACGACACGATGTCGCGGTTGCTGGCGATGGCGGTGGCGTAAGCATCCACCGTGTCGCTGATCGCGAAGCCGGCGTTGGCCGACACGGCGCCCGCATCCACCTGGGGATCGCCGTAGACGAACGCCACCTCGCCGATGGCGGGATTGTTGCCGGTGTTCGGCGCGGTGCCCTGGTAGGGGCCGGCGCGATCGGTCTCGTCCTGCTGGGTCAGCTGCCCGGCGACATGGACAAAGCCACGTCCGTCGCCGAACGACACGCCGGTGTCGCCCGACAACTGCGTGCTGCGGCCGTCGCCGGCGGAATAGCCGCCGACGTCAACGATCAGGCTGCCACCCTTGCCCGAACCTTTCAGCACGATGTTCACCACGCCGGCGATGGCGTCGGAGCCATATTGCGCGGAGGCGCCGTCCCGCAGCACTTCCACGCGTTCGATTGCCGACACCGGGATCGCGTTGAGGTCCACCGCCGACGAGCCGCGGCCGATGCTGCCGTTGACGTTGACCAGCGCCGAGATGTGGCGACGCTTGCCGTTGACCAGGATCAGCACCTGGTCCGGCGACAGGCCGCGCAGTTGCGCCGGGCGGACGCCGCTGGTGCCGTCGGTGACGGCCGGGCGCGGGAAGTTCAGCGAGGGCAGGGCGCGTGCCAGTGCCGTTGCGAGTTCGGTGGTACCGGTGGCCTGCAGGGCCTCCGGCGTGATGATGTCGATCGGCGACTGCGATTCGGCGACGGTGCGGTCGGAGACGCGCGTGCCGGTGACGATCAGGGTGTCCAGCGTGCGCGCCTCGGCAGGGGCGGATTCCTGGGCGAATGCGGCGGGGGCGACCAGCGCCAGGCTGATGGCGAAGGTCAAGGGCGACAGTTTGCGGGTCATGGGGGAGCTCCGGGAAGGACTGCGAAGTGATGCTTGAAATGGATCAGGGCTCGCAAAGTTTCCTTTGAAACCATGGACTTAGGTGCTACAGACTCTGGTTACAGGGCCATGACATGGATGTCAATGGTTTCTTAACATCTGTGGACACAGGCGCTATCGATAAACTACGCGGCCGCTTTCCCCCAAATCCCCTTAGGTTGTTTCTTGATCTCCCTTCGTAATTTCGCGCTGCGCCGCGGTGAGCGCCTGTTGCTGTCCAATGTCGACCTGACCCTGCATGCGGGCTACCGCGTGGGCGTGGTCGGCCGCAATGGCGCGGGCAAGTCCAGCCTGTTCGCCGCCGTACAGGGCGAACTTGAAGCCGACAAGGGCGACCTCGACCTGCCCGGCAAGGTACGCATCGCCAGCGTGGCGCAGGAAACCCCGTCGCTGCCCGATCCGGCGCTGTCGTTCGTGCTCGGGGGCGACACCGAGGTGGCCGCCGTGCTGCAGGCCGAAGCCGACGCCACCGCGCGCGAGGACTGGGAGGCGGTGGCCAACGCGCATACCCGCATGGCGGAGATCGGTGCCTACGACGCCGAGGCGCGCGCCGGCAAACTGCTGCATGGCCTGGGCTTCCCGGCCGACACGCACCACCGGCCGGTGTCGTCCTTCTCCGGCGGCTGGCGCGTGCGCCTGAACCTGGCGCGTGCGCTGATGATGCCCAGCGACCTGCTGTTGCTGGACGAGCCCACCAACCACCTCGACATGGACGCGGTGCTCTGGCTGGAGCAGTGGCTGCTGAAGTACCCCGGCACACTGCTGCTGATCTCGCACGACCGCGAGTTCCTCGACAACGTCGCCACCCACACGCTGCACCTGCACGGCGGCGGCGCGAAGCTGTATACCGGCGGCTACACCGACTTCGAACGCCAGCGCGCCGAGCAACTGCGCCAGCAACAGATCGCGCACGAGAAGGAGCAGGCCGAGCGTGCGCACCTGCAGAGCTTCATCGACCGCTTCAAGGCCAAGGCCTCGAAGGCCGCGCAGGCGCAGAGCCGCATGAAGCGCCTCGCCAAGCTGGCCGGCACCGAGGCGGTGCGCGCCGAGCGCGAATTCCGAATCGAGTTCGCCGAACCGGCCAAGCTGCCGTTCTCCCTGATCCGCTTGAATCATGTCGAAGCCGGCTATGGCGGCGACGCGGTGATCCTCCACGATGTCGGTTTCGGCCTAGAAGCGGGCCAGCGCATCGGCCTGCTCGGCCCGAACGGCGCGGGCAAGACCACGCTGGTGAAGACCCTGGTAGGTGAGCTGCCGGTGATGAGCGGCGACCGCATGGCGCACCCGGACCTGCGCATCGGTTACTTCGCCCAGCACACGGTGGAGTCGCTGCATGAAGGCCAGTCGCCGATGGACCACTTCCGCGATCTGTCGCCGGATGCCAGCAACCAGTCGTTCCGCGACTTCCTCGGCAAATGGAATTTCCCCGGTGACCGCGCGTTCGAACCGGTCGATGGCTTCTCCGGCGGCGAGCGCGCGCGCTTGGCCCTGGCGCTGATCGCCTGGCAGCAGCCCAACGTGCTGCTGCTCGACGAACCGACCAACCACCTTGATCTTGAAATGCGCGAAGCATTGGCCGAAGCGCTCAGCGACTTCGATGGCGCCATCGTCATGGTCTCGCACGACCGCCACCTGATCGGCCTGGTCTGCGATACGTTCTGGCGCGTGGCCGATGGCGTGGTCGAACCGTTCGATGGCGACCTGGACGAATACGCCGCATGGCTGCGCACGCGCGCCTCCGCGCAGGGCAGCAAGCCGCTGCGCAGCGAACCGGCGCCTGCGCCCAAGCCTGCTCCCGCACCGGCGAAGAAGGTCAATCCGGTCAAGCTGGCCGAGGCGGAAGCGAAAGTCGCTGAACTGGAAGGCAAGCTGGCGGACGTGGACGCGCAGCTCGCGGACTCGCAGACCTATGTCGATGCCGACCTGGCCGCGCGGCTGGGTCGGGATCGGGAGGCGTTGCAGCAGCAGCTCGCCAGGGCGGAGCAGGCCTGGTCGGCGTTGTACGACGACGCTTGATTCGCGCACCTCGCATCCCCACAACACCCCCCGTCCGTTTGGCCCATCATCCCCATGCCTATTTACGCCTTCGAATGCACCCAGTGCGGCCACAGTTTCGACCGCCTGCAGAAGCTGTCCGACCCTGATCCCGATACCTGTCCGTCCTGCGGCGCGCAGACGGTCAAGCGGCAGCTGACGGCGCCGTCGTTCCGGCTGGCCGGCAGCGGCTGGTACGAGACCGATTTCAAGAAGGACGGCGACAAGAAGCGCAACTTGGCCGACGGTGGCGAAGGCGCCAAGCCGTCCAGCGAGTCCAAGCCTGCCGAGTCGACGCCGGCGAAGACCGAAAGCGTGCCTGCGAAGACGGACGCCAAGCCTGCAACGCCGTCGTCGACGTCCTCGACCTGAGGCCGGCGGTGTAAGGTGCATCCCTTCCTGTAAAGAAGGGATGCCATGAAGAAGACCCTGCTCGCGTTCGCTGCGCTGTCCGTCGCAGGCTGCGCCACGTCGTCCAAGGGGGCGTCGACATCGACGCCTGCCGACACGTTCCTCGCTGCGCTGGCGACCCAGTGCGGCAAGGCCTACGCCGGCCGTATCACTGCCAACCAGCCCGCGTCTACCACGCCGGACGCGTTCGAGGGCAAGGCGCTGGTGATGCATGTCCGTGGCTGCGATGACCCTGACCGCGAGATCCGCGTGCCTTTCCATGTCGGTGACGATCATTCGCGTACCTGGGTGATCACGCGTACGGCGGCTGGCCTGCGTTTGAAGCATGACCATCGCCATGAAGACGGTACGCCGGATGCGGTGACGATGTACGGTGGAGACACGGTGGATGCGGGCACGGCGCAGCGGCAGGCGTTTCCCGTGGATGCCGAATCGGTGGCGATGTTCAAGCGCGAAGGCCTGAATGCTTCGCTCAACAACACCTGGGCCATGGAACTGGTGCCAGGCAAGATCTTTGTCTACGAACTGAGCCGGCCGAATGGCCGGCTGTTCCGGGTGGAGTTCGATCTGACCGCGCCGGTCGGACTGCCGCCAGCGCCGTGGGGTAGCAGCGGGGGCGGCTGAGGCGCGAGCCTCGTTGCCTAGCGGGAGGTAAGAGCCCCAGTGGGTCCCTGCTTTCGCTGGGACGGCGAAAGCCTGCGATCACCCGACTCCGTGGTCCCAGCGAAAGCTGGGACCCAAGTGGACGTTGCCGTTTGGTCCGTTGACGGGAACGCAACGAGCGGCGGCGGCTCAGCGCGGCCCGAAACGCCCGCGGCATCCGCGATCCACCCACACCTGGGTGCCGGTGTAGCCCCAGGAGTAGCCTTCGCGGCAGCTGGTGTTGGAAAGTTGCTGCTGCAGGACCGGCCGGCCTTGGCGCGGGTCATAGGCGCAGGTCTTGCGGCGGTTGTCGTCGCTGCTGCACGTGATGGTGTAACCGCTGCCACCACCCCCGCCCCACCCGTTGCCCGAGTCGCGGAACTCGGCGCGGCAGCCGCTCCGTACCCAGATCATGCCTCGGCGCTGGCCCCAGTTCTGGTTCTCGTTGCAGCGGGTCGAGGACAGGTTGCGCTGGACCACTGCGCGTCCGCGGAAGTTCGTGCGGCACTCGCGGTAGGCATTGTTGGCGCTTTCGCAGACCACGGTGGAGCCGCCCGAACCGCCCCAGCCTCCGCCCGACCCTTCGGTGAAACGGCCGCGGCAGCCGCGATCCACCCAGACCATGCCATTGCCGCTGCCCCAGTTCTGGCCCTCCACGCAGCGGGTGTTCGAGAGGTTCTGCGCGAGCACGGCGTTGCGCCGGAAGCCGGTCCGGCATTCGCGGCGACGGTTGTCCTTGCTCTCGCAGGTGACCTGGCCGTTGGCGGGTGGATTCGGATTCCAACCGCCATTGTTGCCGCCAAGCGACTGGGCGATGTCCTGCTTGATGCGGCTGAAGGTCCAACGGGAACGGTTGACCTGGTCAAGGTAGAAGCGGAGCTGGTCGTCCGGGATGCGGCGACCGCGGGACTGCTCCGAATATTCCAGGCTGATGACGCGCGTCTGGTCCTGGATGGACAACTGGCGCAGGTCCTCCGGGGCGTAGGCCCGTGTACCGACCTGGGCGACCGCGCTGCCGGCCACGAAGGCCAGCAACAGTACGAGGACGGACTGCAACAACGGCTTCTTCATGGCGGTACCCTCCGAGGGAGGTGCCAGCATACGCCGGCCCCGTTAAGGCCATGCAGGGAAGGCTGGGAGGGTAGGCGGGCGGTTGACCGGGTAAACTAGCCGGCTTGACCAGCCAGTGGCTGTTTTGAAACCTTCCGGCGCTGCCGGACGACCTGTGGAGCCCCCATGCGTACCCATTTCTGCGGCCTCGTCGACGAGGCCTTGATCGGCCAGACCGTGACCCTGTGCGGCTGGACCGATGTCGCCCGCAACCTCGGCGGCGTGTGCTTCATTGACCTGCGCGACCATGAGGGCATCGTGCAGGTGACGGTGGATCCGTCCAATGCCGAGGTGTTCAAGGTCGCCGCGTCGCTGGGCTACGAGGACGTGCTGCAGGTGGAAGGCATCGTGCGTGCGCGCGAAGCTGTCAACACCAAGATCCGCACCGGCCAGGTGGAAGTGATCGCCACCCGCATCACCGTGCTCAACAAGGCCGAGCCGCTGCCGTTCCACGCGCACGAGAACCCGGGCGAGGACATCCGCCTGAAGTACCGCTACCTGGACCTGCGGACCCCGGAGATGCAGCGCAAGCAGCGCACCCGGATCAAGCTGGTGCAGGCCCTGCGCCGCTGGCTGGATGCGCGCGGCTTCCAGGACATCGAGACGCCGATCCTGACCAAGGCGACGCCCGAGGGTGCGCGCGACTTCCTGGTGCCGGCGCGCATGCACCCGGGCGAGTTCTACGCGCTGCCGCAGTCGCCGCAGCTGTTCAAGCAGATCCTGATGGTGGCCGGCTTCGACCGCTATTACCAGATCGCGCGCTGCTTCCGTGACGAGGCGCTGCGCGCCGACCGCCAGCTGGAATTCACCCAGCTCGACATGGAGTTCGCCTTCGTGCGCGAGCGCGACGTGCAGGACGCCGTGGAAGGCATGATCCGCGACATCTTCGCCGAGGTGATGGACGTGCAGCTGGACGCGCAGTTCCCGCGCATGACCTGGGCCGAGGCGATGCGTCGCTATGGTTCGGACAAGCCGGACCTGCGCATCGCGCTGGAGCTGGTCGACGTGGCCGAGCTGGTGAAGAGCAGCGAGTTCGCCGTGTTCACCGCTTCCGCAAATGATCCTGACGGCCGCGTGGCCGCGCTGCGTATCCCCGGCGGTGCGTCGCTCAGCCGCAAGCAGATCGACGAGTACGCCGCGCATGCCGCGAAGTACGGCGCCAAGGGCCTGGCCTACATCAAGATCGACGAAGCGGGCGCCATCAGCTCGCCGATCCAGAAGTTCTTCGCCGAGGACGCCTTCGCGGCGCTGGTGAAGCACGTCGGTGCCGGCAGCGGCGACATCGTGTTCTTCGGCGCGGGCGGATACAACAAGGTGAGCGACTTCATGGGCGCGCTGCGCCTGAAGGCCGGCAAGGACTTCGGCCTGGTCCAGGACGGCTGGAAGCCCCTGTGGGTCACCGACTTCCCGATGTTCGAGTGGGACGAGGAAGCGCAGCGCTACGTCGCGCTCCACCATCCGTTCACCGCGCCGGCCGTGGATGACATCGCCGACCTGCGTGCCAACGCGAAGACGGCGGTGTCGCGCGGTTACGACATGGTGCTGAACGGCAACGAGATCGGCGGTGGTTCGATCCGTATCCACCGCCCGGAGATGCAGAGCACGGTGTTCGAGCTGCTCGGCATCGGCGCGGAAGAGGCGGAAGCCAAGTTCGGCTTCCTGCTGGACGCGCTGCGTTTCGGCGCGCCGCCGCACGGTGGCATCGCGTTCGGCATCGACCGCATCGCGGCGCTGATGGCCGGTACGGAGTCGATCCGCGACGTCATCCCGTTCCCGAAGACCACCACCGCGCAGTGCCTGATGACCGGCGCGCCGTCCCCGATCCCGGATGAGCAGCTGGCGGAAGTGCACATCCAGGTTCGTCCGAAGAAAGACTGATCGAGAGAACCAAGAAATGACGGAAGTTGCTTTTTCGCTGGAATGGGAACGCCTGGGCAATGAAGGCGCCGATGCGGCACTGGTGACCGAACGCGCGCGCGTGTTCGGCGGCTGGCTGGTGCGCGTCGGTACGTCGCCGGCGGCGATGGCGCTGACCTTCGTGCCGGACGGCCAAGGTCGCTGGGACGGCGAGGACTTCGGCGAAGACGATTACGAAGAAGAAGACGAAGAAGAGTACGAAGAGGAAGAAGACGAGGACGCCGACGAGGAAGACGAGGCGGACGAAGAGGAAGAGGAAGAAGAGGACGCGTAAGCGTGCAGATCCGCCGCGCCACTGTCGATGACGCTGCCGTGCTGTCCGATCTGGCGTCGCGCACCTTCACCGAGACGTTCGGCCATCTGTATCCGGCCGAGGATCTGGCGGCGTTCCTTGCCGATGCCTACGAAGTCGGCAAGCAGGGGACGATCCTGTCGCACCCGGACTACGCGGTGTGGTTGCTGGAAGACGACGGCGTGGCTGTGGGGCATGCGGCGGCGGGGCCGTGCGGGTTGCCGCATCCGGGTGTGGCGAAGGGCGACGGCGAATTGAAGAGGCTCTATGTGCTGGCGTCGCACCAGAATGGTGGGTGGGGCGGGAAGTTGTTCGCGGAAGTCGAGCGGTGGTTGTTGAAGGATGGGCCGCGGACGGTGTGGATCGGGGTGTGGTCGGAGAATTTCGGCGCGCAGCGGTTCTATGAGCGGCAGGGGTTCTCGCGCGTGGGGGGATACAAGTTCGCGGTGGGTAAGACGCTCGATGATGAGTTCATTCTGCGGCGTGATGCGTCTGCTGTCGGTTGATGTAGGAGCTTCCGCTGACCCTGCGGGCCAGCGGGTAACTTTTCTTTGTCTGGCCAAAGAAAAGTCACCAAAAGAAAGGCCATTCCCCGACGAAGCATTCCCATGATTTGACTGCTATCGGGATTTTCCGACTCGCCATCCTGGCGAGGCGGAAAACGGCGGACATCCTTGTCCGCCGCCCTCCGGGTCTGGTGGGCTCGCTAGCGCATCGGGATGGCGAAAGAACAAAAGCAAACGGCCGCTGATGCGGCCGTTGCTGTTTGCGGGGGATGCTTTTACTTCTGGAGGAAGTCGAGCAGGTCCTGGTTGACGCGGTCCTTGTGGGTATCCGTGAGGCCGTGCGGGGCGCCGGGGTAGATGATCAGTTGGGCATTCTTGATCTGGGCGGCCGAGGCTTTGCCGGAGGCGTCGATGGGGACGATCTGGTCGTCGTCGCCGTGGATCACCAGGGTGGGGATGTCGAATTTCTTCAGGTCGCCGCGGAAGTCGGTGGCCGAGAACGCGGCGATCGAGTCGTAGGTGTTCTTGTGGCCGGCCTGCATGCCCTGTGCCCACCAGCTGTCGATCAGGCCCTGCGACACCTTGGCGCCAGGGCGGTTGAAGCCGTAGAACGGGCCGGAGGCGATGTCCAGGTAGAGTTGCGAGCGGTTGTCCAGCGAACCCTTGCGGATGCCGTCGAAAACTTCCACCGGCAGGCCGCCCGGGTTGTCGGCGGTCTTCAGCATCAGCGGCGGCACGGCGCTGATCAGCACGGCCTTCTTGACCCGGCCGGTGCCGTGGCGGCCGATGTAGCGCGCCACTTCGCCGCCGCCGGTGGAGAAGCCGATCGCGGTGACGTCCTTCAGGTCCAGCGTGTTGATGACCGTGGCCAGGTCGTCGGCGTAGTGATCCATATCGTTGCCGTCCCACGGCTGGCTGGAGCGACCATGGCCGCGGCGGTCGTGGGCGACCACGCGGTAGCCCTTCGAGGCCAGGAAGATCATCTGCGATTCCCAGCTGTCAGACGACAGCGGCCAACCATGGCTGAAGGTGACGACCGGGCCGTTCTTCGGGCCCCAGTCCTTGTAGTACAGCTGCACGCCATCGGCGGTGGTGAGGTAGTTCGCCGTGCGTTCGACGGCGACCGGCGCGGTGGCGGGCGCGGGTTGCGCGGCGAAGCTGGCTTGGGTGGCGACGGCCAACAGCGTGGCGGCGATCGTGCGAGTGAATGCGTTCATGGTGTCGGTTCCTGCAAAGGGTGGTGGGTCAGGAAGGAGGTCAGTCGGCCAGCCCCAGCGTCACGTCGATGTTGCCGCGCGTGGCGTTGGAGTACGGGCAGACGATGTGGGCGGCGTCGACCAGGGCTTGCAGCTGCTCGCGGGTGACGCCCGGGGCGGCGATGGTCAGTTCGGCCTGGATGCCGAAACCGGTGGGGATCTGGCCGATGCCGACCTTGCCGGTGACGGTGGTGGAGGCGGGCAGGGCCACCTTCTGCTTGCCGGCGACGAACTTCAGCGCGCCCAGGAAGCAGGCCGAGTAGCCGGCCGCGAAGAGTTGTTCGGGGTTGGTGCCGTCGCCGCCGGCGCCGCCCAGCTCGCGCGGGGTGGACAACTTCACGTCCAGCACGCCGTCGGACGAGGTGGCCTGGCCTTCGCGGCCGCCCGAGGCGGTGGCGGTGGCGGTGTAGAGGATCTTTTCGATGGACATGGTGGTGTTCCTTCTGGTGAGTAGGTGGTCCAGACGGGGTGTCGTCCGGTGAGGTGTACTTTGCGCGCCCGGCATGGACGTTTGGTGATGTAGAATCCTGAAAACTTGATCGGGAGTATTTCCATGGTCGACCGGCTCGCGGTCCTGCTGGAGCGGTTCTCGGTGTCGGCGGAGGTCTTCCACGCCGGTGCGCTGTGCGGCATCAATACGTTGGAGGCCGAACCCGGCGTCGGCCAGCTGCACCTTGTCCAGCGCGGACCGCTGGAGGTGTTCCACGGCGCGACCTCGCTGCGCATCGATGCGCCCAGCCTGCTGCTCTATCCCCGCGCCATGACGCATCGCTTCGTCAGCGACGCGACGCACGGCGCCGACATGGCCTGCGCCAACGTGCGGTTCGAAGGCGGTGCGCAGAATCCCATCAGTGCCGCACTGCCTGACGTCGTCTGCGTGCCGTTGGACCACCTGCACGGAGCGCAGGACGTGCTGCCGCTGTTGTTCGAGGAAGCCTTCACCCAGCGCTGTGGACGCACGGCGCTGGTCAACCGGCTGTTCGAGGTGGTGATGATCCAGGTGCTGCGCCAGCTGATGGAAACCGGCGAGGTGAGGGGCGGCATGCTGGCCGGCCTGTCGCACCCACGCCTGCGCAATGCGATCGTGGCGATGCACGAGGCCCCGGCGAAGGAGTGGACGCTGGACGAACTCGCGCGCGTGGCCGGGATGTCGCGCAGCGTGTTCGCCAGCCAGTTCCGCGAGGCGCTGGGCACCACGCCGGGCCAGTACCTGCAGGGTTGGCGCGTGGGCCTGGCGCAGCAGGCGCTCCGGCACGGCAAACCGCTGAAGGTGGTGGCGTCGGACGTGGGCTACGGCAGCGAGGCGGCACTGTCGCGCGCGTTCAAGGCGCACAGCGGCGTGTCGCCGCGGGAATGGAAGCGGCTGCATGCGACGCATTGACCATGGCAGGCACGGGGCAGGTCTTTCGTCCAAACTGCCGCGCATGACGGAACAGCAGGACATCACCACGCGCGTGCTGCTGGTGCACGGCATCTGGAACGCGAAATCCTGGCTGGCGCCGCTCGCACGGCGACTCCGCCATGAAGGCTTCGAGGTGGACGTATTCGGCTATCCCAGCATCCTGGGCGGACCGGAGCCGGCCATTGCCGCGCTGATCGAGCGGTTGAAGAACGCGCCGCCGCTGCATCTGGTCGGCCACAGCCTGGGTGGATTGATCGGGTTGGAAGCCTTGCGGCGCGCGCCTGGCCTGCCGGTGCAGCGCATGGTCTGTCTCGGCTCGCCTTTGCTGGGCAGTGGGGCAGCACGCCGCCTGGGCCGCCGTGCGTGGACCGCACCGGTGCTGGGCCGCAGCGGTGCACTGCTGCAAGCCGGTTGCCCGCCTTGGCAGGGGACGGTGCCGGTGGGCATGGTGGCCGGCAACGTCGCACGGGGCATCGGTCGGCTGATCACCCGGTTCGATGGCGAGTCGGATGGCACGGTCGGGCTGGACGAAACCCGCCTGCCGGGGCTGGCCGCGCATTGCGTGGTGCCGGCCAGCCATACGGGGCTGGTGTTCTCGGCCGATGCCGCACGCCAGGCGGCCCGCTTCCTGCGTGATGGCCGCTTCGACGTGCAGGACTGACCTGCGCATGGGGGCGCGTATAATCCGCGCCCTTGTCAGTGCACTCCGGAACTCACCATGGGCAGAGGCCCGTCCATCGAAGCCCGCAAGAACGCCACCGATGCCAAGCGCGGCAAGATCTTCACCAAGATCATCCGGGAGATCGGCGTGGCGGCCCGCGCCGGCGGCGGCGAGCCGGCCAACAATCCGCGCCTGCGCGCCGCGGTGGACAAGGGCCTCTCGGCCAACATGTCCAAGGACGTCATCGAGCGCGCCATCAAGAAGGCGACCGGTGAACTGGAAGGGGTCGTTTTCGAAGAGATCCGCTACGAGGGCTATGCCCCGGGCGGTGTCGCCGTGATCGTCGACTGCCTGACCGACAACCGCGTGCGCACGGTGGCCGAAGTCCGCCACGCGTTCGGCAAGTGTGGCGGCAACATGGGCACCGAAGGCTCGGTGGCTTTCATGTTCAAGCGCCTGGGCGTGCTCAGCTACGCGCCGGGTGCGGACGAAGAGAAAATCACAGAGGCCGCGATCGAGGCCGGTGCCGACGACATCGTGGTGTATCCGGATGATGGGTCCATCGATGTGGTCACCACGCCCGAAGCGTTCTCGTCGGTGAAGGACGCGATGGAAGCCGCGGGACTGGAGCCTGGCCACGCCGAGATCACCTTCCGTGCCGACAACGACATCGCCGTGCAGGGCGACACCGCCGTGCAGGTGAAGAAGCTGCTGGACATGCTGGAAGACCTGGATGATGTGCAGGATGTTTACTCCAACGCCGAGTTGGGCGCGGATGCGTATGCGTAGTCACTGTGCGTGGGAACGGGTGATGGCGGGCCATCACGTCCCGTGACCCGCATCCTCGGCATCGACCCGGGTTCGCAGCGTACCGGCGTGGGCATCATCGACGTGGATGCGGCGGGCAAGACCACGCATGTCTATCATGCGCCTCTGGTGTTGCTGGGTGCCGACGACTTCCCGCAGCGGCTGCGCCGCCTGCTGGATGGCCTGGCCGACATCATCACCACCTGGCAGCCGGACGAAGTGGCGATCGAGAAGGTGTTCATGGCACGCAACCCCGATTCGGCATTGAAGCTGGGGCAGGCGCGCGGCGCTGCCATCAGCGCGGTCGTATTGCGCGACTTGCCGGTGCACGAGTACGCGGCCAAGGAAGTGAAGCTGGCCGTAGTCGGCCGCGGCAGTGCCGAGAAGGGCCAGATCCAGCACATGGTCGGGATCATGCTGAACCTGCATGGCAAGTTGCAGGCCGACGCCGCCGATGCGCTGGCGGTCGCCATCACCCACGCGCATGTGCGCGCCACGGCCAAGCGGCTGGGCGTGAGCTCGCAACTGGCCTGGAGCCGGAAATGATCGACACACGCGGACTGTCTGGGCCCCTCTCCCTGCGGGAGAAGGAAAACGCGGGAGTTTCATCATGATCGGCAGGCTTCGCGGCATCCTGGCGTACAAGTCGCCCCCCTGGCTGGTCATCGATGTGGGCGGTGTCGGCTACGAGCTGGAGGCGCCGATGAGCACCTTCTACGATCTGCCCGATGTCGGCCGCGAGGTGCTGCTGTTCACCCATTACGCGCAGAAGGAAGACAGCGTGTCGCTGTACGGCTTCCTGCGCGAAGGCGAGCGCAGGCTGTTCCGCGACGTGCAGAAGGTCAGCGGCGTGGGCGCGAAGATCGCGCTGGCGGTGTTGTCCGGCGCCAGCGTGGACGAATTCGCGCGCATGGTGCAGGCCGGCGACATCACTGCGCTCACGCGGATCCCCGGCATCGGCAAGAAGACCGCCGAACGCATGGTGGTGGAACTGCGCGACCGCGCCGCCGACCTGATGGGCACCGGCGTGGGCGGCATCAGTACGTTGCCGGCCGATCCACAGTCCGAAGCCACCATCGCGCTGCAGCAGCTGGGGTACAGGCCGGCGGAAGCGACCCGCATGGCGCGCGACGCGACTGCCGCGGGCGACGATGCCGCCACGATCATCCGCAAGGCCCTGCAGTCCGCCTTGCGCTGATCGCGGCTTTAGAGCACCTCTTCACTCACCGAGCGCTACCCTCCCGGCCGCCATGTCCAGCCCTTCCTCTCCCCATACCGATGCCGGCAACACCGGGCAGCACGGTCATTCGCAAGCGGGCATGGCTGCCCTGGTGGCCGGTGCGGTCGGCGTGGTGTTCGGCGACATCGGCACCAGCCCGCTGTACACCATCAAGGAAATGTTTCACCCGCACTTCGGCCTGACGCCGGACGCGGACACCGTGCGCGGCCTGCTGTCGCTCGGCTTCTGGTCGCTGCTGCTGGTAGTGACGTTGAAGTACGTCATCGTGATCATGCGCGCCGACAACGACGGCGAGGGTGGCATCATGGCGCTGACCGCGCTGGCGCAGCGCAGCCTGACCAAGGGCTCGCGCCTGAGCTATACGGTCGGCATCCTCGGCATCTTCGGCGCGGCCCTGTTCTTCGGCGACGGCATGATCACGCCGCCCATCACCGTGCTGGGCGCGGTGGAGGGCCTGGAGGTGGTATCGCCGGTCTTCACCCGATGGGTGGTGCCGATCAGCCTGGTGATCCTGACCGGCCTGTTCGCGTTCCAGCGCTTCGGTACGGCGAAGGTGGGGAAGGCATTCGGGCCGGTGATGATCACCTGGTTCATCGTGCTGGCCGGCTTCGGCATCTACAACATCGCGCACAACCCCTCGGTGCTGGCCGCGCTGAACCCTTACTGGGCCTGGCATTTCTTCGTCACCCACGACTGGCACGCGGTGCTGATCCTCGGTGCGGTGGTGCTGACCGTGACCGGTGGCGAAGCGCTGTACGCCGACATGGGCCACTTCGGCAAACGCCCCATCCGCTGGGGATGGTTCGCCTTCGTGCTGCCCGCCCTGGTGCTGAACTACTACGGCCAGGGCGCGGTGCTGCTGAAGCATCCGGAAGCCGTGGCCAATCCGTTCTACATGTCGATCCCGGAGTGGGCGCAGATTCCCATGCTGGTGCTGGCGACCACGGCGGCAGCGGTGGCGTCGCAGGCGGTGATCACCGGTGCGTTCTCGGTGACGCGCCAGGCCATCCAGCTGGGCTACCTGCCGCGCCTGCACATCAAGTACACCTCGAAGGACACGATCGGCCAGATCTATGTGCCGTCGATCAACCTGATGCTCTACCTGGCGGTGATCGTGCTGGTGCTGAGCTTCCAGAGCTCCGGTGCGTTGGCCACGGCCTACGGTCTGTCGGTCACAGGCACCATGCTCATCGACACCTTGTTGCTGGCGATCGTGGCCTATACGCGCTGGCCGGATTCCCGCAAGTGGGTGCTGCCACTGTGTGGCGTGTTCCTGGTGATCGACCTGGCGTTCCTGTTCGCCAACGGCGCCAAGCTGGTCACCGGCATCGGCGCATGGGTGCCGCTGTTCATCGGTATCACCGCCTTCACCATGATGCGGACCTGGCGCCGCGGCCGCGAACTGCTGCATGGCGAAGTGCAGAAGGAAGGCATCCGCCTGGACACCTTTCTGCCCGGCCTGATGCTGGCGCCACCCGTGCGCGTACCCGGCACGGCGATCTTCCTCACGGCGGACAAGGGGGTGGTGCCGCATGCTCTGCTGCACAACCTGAAGCACAACAAGGTGCTGCACGAGCGCAACGTGTTCCTCACGGTCGAGACGCTGACGGTGCCTTACGCGCCGAAGAAGAAACGGCTGAAGATCGAGCCGATCGGCGATGATTTCTATCGCGTGGTGATCAGTTACGGCTTCGCCGAGACGCCCGATGTGCCGCAAGCGCTGATGGGTTCCTGCGACCAGGGTGGCGTGTACTTCGACCCGATGGAGACCACGTATTTCGCCAGCCGCGAAACCATCGTGGCAGCGCGCCACGGCGGCATGCCGGTGTGGCGTGACAAGCTGTTCGCCGTCATGCACCGCAATGCCGCGCCCGCGACCGGCTTCTTCCGCATTCCCGGCAACCGGCTGGTGGAGCTGGGGGCACAGGTCGAAATCTGACCTGTGCGGTGCGGGAAAGATGAAGCACGGCGGGCGGTTTCACGCATAATCCCCGCATGACCGCAGACCGCATCATCACCTCGTCCGCCACGCGCGAAGACGAGGCCATCGAGGCCAGCATCCGCCCCAAGCGGCTGGACGAGTACCTGGGCCAGAAGCCGGTCCGCGAGCAGTTGGACATCTACATCCAGGCGGCGAAAGGTCGCGGTGAGGCGCTCGACCATGTGCTGATCTTCGGGCCGCCGGGGCTGGGCAAGACCACCTTGAGCCATGTCATCGCCAACGAACTGGGCGTGAACCTGCGCTCCACGTCCGGCCCGGTGATCGAGAAGGCGGGCGACCTGGCCGCGCTGCTGACCAACCTGCAGCCGCATGACGTGCTGTTCGTCGACGAGATCCATCGCCTGTCGCCTGTGGTCGAGGAAGTGCTGTATCCGGCGATGGAGGATTTCCAGATCGACATCATGATCGGCGAGGGACCCGCCGCGCGGTCGATCAAGCTGGACCTGCCGCCCTTCACCCTGATCGGCGCCACCACGCGCGCCGGCCTGCTGACCGCACCGCTGCGCGACCGTTTCGGAATCGTGCAGCGCCTGGAGTTCTACACACCGGACGAACTCACCCGCATCGTGCAGCGTTCGGCCCGCATCCTGGGCATGGACTGCGTGCCGGAAGGGGCAGGGGAGATCGCTCGTCGCGCGCGCGGCACCCCGCGCATCGCCAACCGGTTGCTTCGTCGCGTGCGCGACTATGCGCAGGTCAAGGCCAATGGCCACATCGATATCGACGTCGCACGCGCCGCGATGCAGATGCTGAAGGTGGACCCGGAAGGTTTCGACGAACTCGACCGCCGCATGCTGCGCACTATCGTGGACAACTTCGATGGCGGCCCGGTGGGCGTGGAGTCGCTGGCGGCGGCGCTGAGCGAGGAGCGTGGCACGCTGGAGGACGTCATCGAACCCTATCTGATCCAGCAGGGCTTCCTGGTGCGCACCGCGCGCGGCCGCATGGCCACCCGCAAGGCCTACCTGCACCTTGGGCTGACGCCCAAAGGTCGCGCACCCGAAGCGAGCGATGTTCCCGGCGAGCTCTTCTGACGACAACTGGTTTCAGGATGGTATGCACGACAACGTGCGGGAGCGCATGCTTTGACGACTGATTCGACGACGATCGACGGGGATTCGGCTCCGTTCATCTTTCCGACACGCGTCTATTGGGAAGATACCGATGCCGGTGGCGTGGTGTACCACGCGCAGTACGTCGCTTTCCTGGAACGGACCCGAACCGAATGGTTGCGGGCCCGTGGATACGCCCAGGAGCAACTGCGCCAGACCCACGACCTGGTGTTCGCCGTCCGAGCGATGCGCCTGGATTTCCTGCGCCCCGCCCGGTTGGACGATCTGCTTCAGGTGAGCGCGCGCATTCACCAATGCAAGCGGGCCAGCGTGGTCTTCGCCCAGTCCATAGAGCGGGGTGGTGAAGTGCTGCTGACCGCCGAGGTGAAAGTCGCCGCGCTCAGCGCCTCGGGTTTCAGACCCGTTGCGCTGCCCGAGGCGTTGTATGAGGAATTCCGCCGGCTCGAGACACCGGGCCGTCCGCTCTAAGCCGATACGCAACACGAACCGAGACTCGAGGAACAACGGATGATCGCAACGCTGCTGGCCTTCCAGGACACCGTGGTGGAGGCGTTGCCGCCGGAGACCGCGGCCGCTGCCGCCGAGGCCACGGCTGGCACCGTGCACAGCGGGATCAACTACATCAACCTGATGCTCAAGGCGAGCCTGCCGGTTCAATTGATCGTGCTGCTGCTGCTGGCCGGATCGTTGATCAGCTGGGTGATCATTTTCCGGAAGGCGCGCATATTCAAGACCGCCAACCGCGACGCCGACGAGTTCGAGGGGCGGTTCTGGTCCGGCGCGGAGTTGCACAAGCTGTATGCCGGCGCCGCGGATCGCAATCGCGTGGTGACCGGTCTTGAAGCGATCTTCGAAGCGGGTTTCCGCGAATTCACCCGCCTGCGCGACAAGCGCGGGCTGGACGGCCGCGCGCAGTTGGAAGGCGCGCAGCGCGCCATGCGCGTGACCTATACGCGCGAAGTCGACCAGCTGGAACGCAATCTGGAACTGTTGGCCAATATCGGCTCCACCGCACCCTACGTGGGCCTGGTCGGCACGGTGTTCGGCATCATGGTGACCATGCACGACATGCTCAACAGCGGTGAGCAGGCGGGCATCGCGGCCGTCGCGCCGGGCATCTCGGAAGCGCTGTTCGCCACCGCCATCGGCCTGTTCGTGGCGATTCCCGCCGTGTGGGCCTACAACCGCTTCACCACCCGCGTCGAGCGGCTGTCGGTGCGCTACGAGAGCTTCGCCGAAGAGTTCAGCTCCATCCTGCAGCGCCAGAATTCGGCCGAGTAAGCGGAGCCCACCATGGCCGGAAGCATCTTCCATCGCAAGCGGCGCAAGCTGAAATCCGAGATCAACGTCGTCCCCTACATCGACGTGATGCTGGTGCTGCTGATCATCTTCATGGTGACTGCGCCGCTGCTGACGTTGAGCGTGGACGTGAAGCTGCCGTCGTCGACGGCCAAGGCCGTGGAGACCAAGAACGACCCGATCATCGTCGTCGCCTACCCTGATGGTCGGCTGGGGCTGCAGCTGCCGGGCGACAAGGCGCCGCGGACGGTCGATGCGGCGCAACTCGAGGCGATGCTTGCGCCCATCAAGGCCGAGCAGGGCAACGAATTGCGCGTGCTGCTCGCGGGAGACGCAGACGCTCCTTACCAGCGTGTGATCGATGCCACCGAGGCGCTGAAGAAGGCCAAGGTGACCAACGTCGTCCTGTGGACCAAGCAGTAACGCGCCATGCACGCTGAAGCCTTCCAGCGACAGACGCTGCCGCAGGACGCAGGGCTGGGCCGTGCGGTCGCGTGGGCCATCGGCCTGCACCTGCTGCTGCTCGTGCTGCTGTTGGTGTCTCCGTACTTCAAGTGGGATCGCGAGCGTCTGAACGCAGCCGGATCGCAGTCGATGGAGGCCACGCTCGACGTCTCGGCCTCCGACGCGCGCGCCGTCGAACGGGCACTCGATTTCCAGCCGCAACCGATGCCCGAGCCCGTGCAGGAACCCGCACCGGAAGACACCATCCCGCCCCCGCAACCGATCCCCGAGCCTGCGCCACAGGATGCGCCGGTCGAACGGCAGGCACAGGCGCAGGAGCGCGTGCCGGTGCCGGACGACGTGGACCAGGACGAAGCCCGTCGCGATGCCATCTCTCAGGAGAAGGCGCGCCAGGAACAGGAAGCCAAGCGGCGCCAGGAGCAGATCGACCTGACCGAGCGCAAGCGCCAGGAGCAGGCCGAACAGCAGCGCCGCCTTGCCGCGCAGCAAGAAGAAGAGCGCCAGAAGCGCGTGGCGGCCGAAGCCCAGCAGAAGGCCGCTGCAGACCAGAAACGATTGGAGGAAATCCGGCGCCAGCGCGCGCAAGCCGCACGCGAGGCACAGCTGGCTGAGCAGAAGCTGCGCCAGCTCGCCGATGCGCGGGCCCGCCAGGCAGCGGCGTCGGCCACGCCTGCAGCGAGCAATGGTCAGGCGGCGGGCGTGGCGGGAGCCGCATCCGGCCCCTCGCAGGGAGAGTGGGTGGGGGCGATGGTCGCCGCCATCGAGCGCCAGTGGGTACGCCCGCCCAACGTGAGCTCCGGCCAGATCTGTCCGATCCGCATCAAGATGCTGCCCGGCGGCGAGGTGATGTCGGCGGAAGTGCAACCCAGCTGCCCCTATGACCAGGCGGCGCGCGACAGTGTGGAGCGCGCCGTCCTGAAGGCCAGCCCGCTGCCCTATGCGGGTTTCGAGAAAGTGGCGGCCCGCGATTTCGTGGTGCGTTTCCAGCCGTCCAGATGACCCTGTTCAGCCGACGGACGGCAATCTGCCCCTGCTGCTTCCCGAATTCACCTAGATGAAACAAGCCACTGAGTGAGAATCGAGCCATGACGCGACGACTGCTACTCCTGCTGATGTTCCTGGGCTTCTGTGGCCCGGCGATGGCCCAGCAACTCGAGGTCGACCTGATCGGCGGCCGCGAATCCGCCCTGCCCATCACCGTGGTGCCGATGCCCTACCAGGGCAGTGCGGGTACACCGCCGACGGATGTCTCGGCCGTGGTGCGCGCCGATCTGGAGCGTTCCGGCGCATTCCGCACGCTGCCCGAAGCCAGCATCACCGAGCGTCCGACGCGCGGCGGGGAAATCCAGTACCCGACATGGCGCGCGCTGCGCCAGGACTACATCGTCGTCGGCCGGGTCGTGGACGCGGGCGATGGTGGATATCGCGTGGAGTACGAACTGTTCGACGTCGCCAAGCAGGAGCGCATGCTCGGTCTGGCGATGACGGCCCGCTCGAATGCCTTGCGTGATGTCGCCCATCAGATGGCCGATGCCATCTACGAGAAGATCCTCGGCGTGCGCGGTGCGTTCTGGACCCGTATCGCCTATGTCACCGCCGCCGGCACCGGCAAGGCCACGCGTTACGCGCTGATGGTGGCGGATTCGGATGGTTTCAATCCGCAGACCGTGGTGCGCTCTGCCGAGCCGCTGCTGTCGCCGTCATGGAGTCCGGACGGCCGGAAACTGGCCTATGTCAGCTTCGAGAGCGGTAACTCGGCCATCTACATACAGGACATTTCGACCGGTGCACGCGAGAAGGTCTCCAGCTTCCGCGGCATCAATGGCGCGCCCTCGTTCTCGCCGGACGGACGCCAGCTGGCACTGACCCTCTCGCGCAGTGGCAATCCCGAGATCTATGTGATGGACCTGGGCAGCCGGTCGCTGCGCCAGCTGACCAACACCTCGGCCATCGATACCGAGCCGGTGTGGAGTCCGGATGGCAGCAGCATCTATTTCACCTCCGACCGCGGTGGCCGCCCCCAGATCTACCGGGTGCCCGCCAGTGGCGGTAGTGCGAGCCGGGTGAGCTTCGATGGCAACTACAACGCCACTGCCAGCGTGTCCTACGACGGCAAGAAGATCGCGGTGGTGCAGGGTGCGGGCAACAACTACCGCATCTCGCTGATGGACAGCAGTCTGGGTGGCGCGCGCTGGTCGTCGCTGTCGCCGGGATCGCTGGACGAATCACCCAGCTTCGCCCCCAACGCCAGCATGGTGCTGTACGCCGCGCGCGAAGGCGGGCGAGGCGTGTTGTACGCGGTCTCCGCCGATGCGCGCGTACGCCAGCGTCTGGTCGTGGCCAATGCGGATGTGCGCGAGCCGGCGTGGTCGCCCTATCGCACCGCGCGTTAAGTTTCTGTCTACAATGTCCGTCCCCTGACCCCCCCCCGTTTTACCGACGAAGGAATCACCATGAACAACACCGCCCGTGTTCTGATGCTGTCCCTGATGTCCGTCGCCGTGCTGGCAGGCTGCAAGAAGGCCGTCAAGCCGGAACAGCCGACCGATACCACGACGACGACACCCACCACGCCGACCACCCCGACCACTTCCGGTGTGTATGGGCCGAACGACCTGGACACCGACGCCTGCCTGCGCCAGCGCGTGGTCTACTTCGACCTCGACCAGGACGCCCTGAAGCCGGAGTTCCAGGCCATCATGGGTTGCCACGCCAAGTACCTCCGTGACCGTCCGTCCTCGCGCATCACGCTGGAAGGCCACGCCGACGAGCGCGGCAGCCGCGAGTACAACCTGGGCCTGGGCGAGCGTCGCGGCAACGCGGTGAATTCGGCCCTGCAGGCCAGCGGTGGCTCGGCCGCCCAGCTGACCGTGGTCAGCTATGGCGAAGAGCGTGCGGTCTGCACCGACTCCAGCGAGTCCTGCTGGTCGCAGAACCGTCGCGTCGAGATCGTGTACACGGCGAAGTAAGCCGTCATCGCCACGATGAGCGTGAAGACGTACATGCTGGTACTGGCGGCGGCCTTGGTGGCCGCCGCCCCCGCCCAAGCGCAACGCGTCAGCTTGGCTGACCGCGTTGCGGCGCTGGAAGCGAAGGCCAACAACCCGCAACAGAACCTCGACCTGCTCAACAAGCTCACGCAGCAGGAAGCGGAGTTGCGCGAACTGCGTGCGCAGCTGGAACAGCTGCAGAACGAGAACGAGCAGCTCAAGCAGCGCGGCCGCGACCAGTACCTCGACCTGGACGGTCGCCTCAACCGCCTCGAGGGCGGTACTGCACCGGCCCCTGTCGGTACCACGCCTGCCAGCCCGCCCCTCGGTAGCCAGGCTCCCGCATCGCCGCCGGCCACCGTGCCGGCGCCCGCCGTCGTAGCCACCGCCGAGCCGCCGCCCAGCGTCCATGGCGACATGGGGGCGATGTCAGCTGCCGGCGATGAGCGCACCGCGTACAACGTCGCCTTCGATCGCCTGAAGGCGGGCGAGTACGCCGATGCCGCGCAGCTGTTCACCAGCTTCCTCCAGCTTTACCCCGGTGGCGTGTATGCGCCCAACGCGCTGTACTGGCTGGGCGAGAGCTATTACGTCACCCAGAACTACGCGCTGGCTGCGGACCAGTTCCGTGCGTTGCTGGCGCAGTACCCCACCCACGACAAGGCGCCCGGTGCATTGCTGAAAATGGGCCTTTGCGACTACGGCTTGGGCAAATTGCCTGAAGCCGAGCGCACCCTCGGCGAGGTCGTCGCCAAGTATCCGGGCACCGACGTCGCCCGCACCGCCGACGACCGACTGCGCGCCATCCAGCTCGGCCGCCTGCGCTGAAGAAACGCCGTCTCCGGCCCCTCCTGGGGCCGCCGGGCCGGCAGGGCGTATCATGCGCACCCCATGAATGACGCCGCCCGCCCCAGCGAGATCGTCCAGTCCCCGCTGGAACGCCTCAAGATCACCGAGATCTTCCTCTCCCTGCAGGGAGAGGCGAATGCGGTCGGCTGGCCGACGGTCTTCGTCCGTCTGACCGGCTGCCCGCTGCGCTGCCAGTATTGCGACACCGCCTACGCCTTTCATGGAGGGCAGTGGCGCGAGATCGACGACATCGTGGCCGAGGTCGCCCGCCATGGCGTCCGCCATGTCTGCGTGACCGGCGGCGAACCGCTCTCGCAGAAGCGCTGCCTGCTGCTGCTGAAGAAGCTCTGCGATGCCGGCCATGACGTCTCGCTGGAAACCTCCGGCGCTATCGACATCGCCGACGTGGACCCGCGCGTTTCACGCGTGGTGGACATGAAGACACCCGGCTCCGGGGAAATGGCCCGCAACCGGCTTGAGAACCTGCCGCTGCTGACCGCACGCGACCAGGTCAAGTTCGTGCTCTGCGGCCGCGTCGATTACGAGTGGGCGCGCGGGATGCTCGCCGAACACCGCCTGGCCGAGCGCTGCGACGTGCTGTTCTCGCCCAGCAAGTCCGAACTGGAGCCGCGCGAGCTCGCCGACTGGATCATCGCCGACCGCCTGCCGGTGCGCTTCCAGATGCAGTTGCACAAGCTGCTGTGGAACGACGAGCCGGGGCGGTGATCTTTTTCTCCTTCTCCCGGCGGGAGAAGGTGGCGCGGAGCGACGGATGAGGGGCGAGCGAAGACGCGGCGCATCACTCTCCGTGGCTTGCGTCACCCCTCACCCCAACCCCTCTCCCGATGGGAGAGGGGCTCATCGCGATACACTTCCCCCATGAAAAAAGCCGTCGTCCTTCTCTCCGGTGGCATGGATTCCGCCGTCGTCGTCGCCATCGCCCGCGAGCAGGGTTTCGCCGTGCATGCGCTGAGCGTGCGCTATGGTCAACGGCATACCTCGGAACTGGATGCCGCCGCGCGTGTCGCCGCCACGCTCGGTGCCGCTGCGCACAAGACCGTGCACGTGGACCTGCGCAGCATCGGTGGCTCGGCGCTGACCGACGACATCGACGTGCCCGAAGCCGGCGGCCCGGGTATCCCAGTCACTTACGTGCCCGCCCGCAATACCATCATGCTGTCCGTCGCGCTGGGCTGGGCCGAGGTACTGGGTGCCAACGACATTTTCTGCGGGGTCAACGCGGTGGATTACTCCGGCTATCCGGACTGCCGCCCGGAGTTCATCGAAGCATTCGAGAAGCTCGCCAACCTTGCCACCAAGGCGGGTGTCGAGGGGGCGGGCCTGCGCATCCAGGCGCCGCTGCTGCACATGAGCAAGGCCGATATCGTGCGCGAGGGTGTGCGGCTGGGCGTCGACTTCGCACAGACCGTGTCCTGCTACCAGGCCGACGGGCAGGGCCACGCCTGTGGCCACTGCGATGCGTGTCGCCTGCGCGCCGCGGGTTTCGCCGATGCCGGCGTGCCGGACCCCACGCACTACGCGTGAACCGGGAGGGTTTCGCCCCATCGCGGACGATGCGTTAGAATGCGCATCCCGGTGCAAGGCCGGGATGCGTTCCCGGGCCGTTAGCTCAGTCGGTAGAGCAGAAGACTTTTAATCTTTTGGTCGAAGGTTCGAATCCTTCACGGCCCACCACGCACATCCCGCCGCGTCATCATCGCGCCGTATTCGCGTCGGCGCCCGCGAGGAAATCGGCGTGACCACGGCAGCGCGTGACTGGACGGCGCAGGCGATACAGCGCATCGAAGCGGACTTCAACCGGTCCGCTGACACCCATCTGATCCCCTTGCCGTTGCCGGGTTTTCCCGGCATCGATGTCTACCTGAAGGACGAATCCAGCCATCCCACCGGTAGCCTGAAGCACCGGCTGGCGCGCTCGCTGTTCCTGTACTCGCTGGCGAATGGCTGGCTGCGCGAGGGCGCGCCGGTGATCGAGGCGTCCAGCGGCTCGACGGCCGTGTCCGAAGCCTATTTCGCGCGGCTGCTGGGGCTGCCGTTCATCGCCGTGATGCCGTCGTCCACGTCGCCGGACAAGATCGCCGCGATCCAGTTCCAGGGTGGTCGCTGCCATCTGGTCGAGGCGGCGGGCGCGATCAACGCCGTGTCACGGCAACTCGCGCGCGAGACCGGTGGCCATTTCATGGACCAGTTCACCTATGCCGAACGCGCCACCGACTGGCGCGCGAACAACAACATCGCCGAATCCATCTTCAAACAGATGGAGGCCGAGCCGCATCCGGTCCCGGCATGGATCGTGTGCAGCCCGGGCACCGGAGGTACCAGCGCCACGCTGGGGCGTTACGTGCGCTACCGCCGGCATCCGACGCGGGTGCTGTGCGCGGACCCGGAGCACTCGGTGTTCTTCGATCAGTACCGGGGCGCATGCGGGGGCTGCGATGACACCACGCTGACCTGCGGGCGAGGCTCCGGCATCGAAGGCATCGGTCGCCCGCACTGCGAACCGAGCTTCATCCCGGCTTGCATCGACGCAATGATCAAGGTGCCGGATGCGCTGAGCCTGGGCGCCATGCGCCATGTCAGTGCTGTGCTGGGGCGGCGTGTGGGCGGATCGACCGGCACCAATTTCGTCGGCATCCTCGCGGCCGCCGCGCGCATGCGCGAAGAAGGCCTGGCTGGCTCCATCGTCAGCATCCTGTGCGACAGCGGTGAACGCTACGCGCACAGCTACTACAACCGGGACTGGTATCTGGAGCGCGGCATCCCCATCGTGGAGAGCGACGATGCCATCGCCGCCGCCGTTGCCGGACGCGGGCTGCCCCCGCTGGCGCAGGCCGACTGGCCGAACTGATCTCCTATTGCAGAAGGTATTCCCATGACCAATCCGTTGCTCGACTTCTCAGGCCTGCCGCGTTTCGACGCGATCCGGCCCGAGCACATCGCGCCTGCCGTCGACCAGTTGCTGGCCGAATCCGACGCGGCCGTGAAAGCGGCGGAAGCCGTTGCCCCCGTGACGTGGGATGCGTTTGTCGTGCCGCTGGATGACGCCACCGAACGCCTGGCCCGCGCCTGGAACCAGGTGACGCATCTGGAAGCGGTGGCGAACACCCCGGCGCTGCGCGGCGCCTACAACGCGCAGTTGCCCAAGGTGACGCGCTTCTGGAGCGCATTGGGGCAGAACCTGGCGCTGTACCGCCAGTACCGCGCATTGGCAGACGCACCCGAAGCGGCGCAATACGGCGAAGCTCGCCGCAAGGTGTTGGACAACGCCTTGCGCGACTTCCGCCTGGGCGGCGCCGAGTTGCCGGACGCACAGAAGGCACGCTTCGCCGAAGTGAAGGAAGAACTCGCCGGCCTGTCGGCGACGTTCTCGCAGAACGTGCTCGACGCCACCGACGAGTACGAATTCTGGATCAAGGACAAGCAGCACCTCGGTGGCCTGCCGGGGGACGTGGTGGCCGCGGCGCGGGCCGCGGCCAAGGCCGACGACGAGCCGGGCTGGAAGTTCACCCTGCAGATGCCGTGCTACCTGCCGGTGCAGGCCTACGCGGATGACCGCGCGCTGCGCGAGACGCTTTACCACGCCAACGCCGTGCGCGCATCGGAACTCGCCGACAACGCGGCGCTGGACAATTCCACGCTGATCGATCGCATCCTCGCGCTGCGCACGGAACTGGCCACGCTGCTCGGCTTCGGTAGTTATGCGGAATACTCGCTGGCGACCAAAATGGCCGATACGCCGGACGAGGTGCTGCAGTTCCTGCGCGACCTTGCCACACGTGCCAAGCCGCATGCGCAGCGCGACCGAGAGGAACTGGAGGTCTTCGCGCGCGGGCAGCTCGGCCTGGAAACCGTCGAAGCCTGGGACCTGGCCTACGCCAGCGAGAAACTGAAGCAGGCGCGCTACAGCTTCTCCGCGCAGGAGGTGAAGCAGTACTTCACCGAGCCGGCGGTGCTGAAGGGCCTGTTCGGCGTGATTGGCGATCTGTATGGCCTGCGCGTCGAGCAGGACCAGGCGCCGACCTGGCATCCCGATGTGCGCTTCTACCGCCTGATCGATGGTGAAGGTGCGCTGGTGGGCCAGTTCTATCTCGACCTGTACGCCCGCGAGGGCAAGCGGGGCGGTGCATGGATGGATGACTGCCGCAACCGTCGCGATACCGCCCGTGGCGTGCAGACGCCGATCGTCTACCTGGTCTGCAACTTCGGCAAGGGCATGGACGGCAGGCCGGCCACGTTCAGCCACAACGACGTGACCACGTTGTTCCACGAGATGGGCCACGGCCTGCACCAGCTGCTCACGCAGGTGGGCGAACTGGGCGTCGCCGGCATCAATGGCGTGGAATGGGATGCGGTGGAGTTGCCCAGCCAGTTCATGGAGAACTTCTGCTGGGAATGGGAGCGCGTGCAGGCGATGACCGCGCACGTGGATACCGATGAGCCGCTGCCGCGCGAGCTGTTCGACAGGATGGTCGAAGCCAAGAACTACCAGAGCGGCATGGCCACCGTACGACAACTGGAGTTTGGTCTGTTCGACATGCAGCTTCACAGTGGCTTCGATGCCGCCACCGACAACGTGCTCGCACTGCTGGATCGCGTGCGCGGAGAAGTGGCGGTGAACCACCCGCCGGCCTGGAATCGCTTCCCCCACCAGTTCAGCCACATCTTCGCCGGTGGCTACGGGGCCGGCTACTACAGTTACAAGTGGGCCGA
Source organism: Pseudoxanthomonas sp. 3HH-4 (assembly GCF_006716465.1). Classification (GTDB taxonomy): domain Bacteria; phylum Pseudomonadota; class Gammaproteobacteria; order Xanthomonadales; family Xanthomonadaceae; genus Pseudoxanthomonas_A. The sequence goes on from NZ_VFPB01000005.1 coordinate 313,047, forward strand.
GGTACTCAGCGCCGATGCCTACGCGGCCTTCGAGGAGGCGCCGGCCCAGATCGCCGACACGGGAACGCGGTTCCGCCATGAAGTCCTGGCGCGCGGCGGCAGCCGCAGTGCGGCCGAGAATTTCCGTGCCTTCCGCGGCCGCGCGCCGCGCATCGACGCCCTCTTGCGGCACTCCGGCATGGCGGGCTGAGCCGGAGGAATGTGGCCCGGGATGCCTTGGCGAGGGTGGCCCGGGCAGGGGACCCGGTGGGTTTGACCATGACTGTAAACGTTTTCATAATGGCTCCCCCGTAACACCCGCGTTCCCGGGAGGATCGCTTACATGCCGCATCAGCGAAGGATCGAGGGCCTGATCGCCGACATGACGCTGGAGGAGAAGATCGGCCAACTCGGCGCGTTCGCCGACGCACTGCGGCCGTTCGCCTTCGAGGTCAACCCGGAAACCTTCGCGCGCGATGCAGAGCAGGTGCGCGAGCAGATCCGCAGTGGCCGCGTGGGTGCGCTATTCAACGGCGTGGGTGCGGCAGAAGGACGCGAAGCACAACGCATCGCGGTGGAAGAGAGCCGACTCGGTATTCCGCTGCTGCTCGGCGCCGACGTGATCCATGGCATGCGCACCGTCTTCCCGATTCCGCTGGGCGAGGCCGCCAGCTTCGAGCCGGACCTGGCCGAACGCACCGCGCGCGCGACCGCCAAGGAAGCCACTGCCGCCGGCATCCACTGGACGTTCGCACCGATGGTCGACATCGCGCGCGACCAGCGCTGGGGCCGCGTCGCGGAAACCTCCGGCGAAGACGTCCATCTGTCGTGCGAACTCGCGGCAGCGCGCGTGCGCGGCTTCCAGGGCACCGACCTGACCGCCCCCGATTCGCTGCTGACCACGCCCAAGCACTTCGCCGCCTATGGCGCCATCTCCGCCGGCCTGGACTACAACTTCGTCGACATGGCGCCGCAGACCCTGCGCGACGTGCACCTGCCGCCGTTCAAGGCTGCCATCGACGCCGGCGCGCTGACGCTGATGAGTTCGTTCAACGACATCAACGGAGTGCCGGCCTCGGCCAACCGCGAACTGCTGACGGACATCCTGCGCGGCGAGTGGAAGTTCGAAGGCTTCGTGGTCTCCGACTACACCTCGGACCTGGAACTGATCGCGCATGGTTACGCCAGCGACGAAGCCGACGCGGCGCAGAAGGCGCTGTCGGCCGGCCTGGACATGAGCCTGCAGAGCGGCATCTATGCCGGCCACGTCGCCACGCTGGTCGAAGAAGGCCGGCTGACACTGGCCGAGGTCGACGAAGCCGTGCGCCGCGTGCTGCATGTCAAGGCCGCGGTCGGCCTGTTCGACGATCCGTACCGCTGCCTCGATGCCGAACGCGAGGCCGACCAGTCGCACATCCCCGTGCACGATGCACTGGCGCGAGACTGCGCGCGGCGCTCCATCGTGTTGCTCAAGAACGACGGCGACCTCTTGCCGCTGAAGAAGTCCGGCCAGCGCATCGCGCTGATCGGTCCGTTTGCGCAGGACACTGTCAACCTCGGTGGCTGCTGGAACATCTTCGGCGACGCTGCGCGCATGGTCGATCTGGAAACCGGGCTGCTCGCCGCGCTGGATGATCCATCCGCGCTGACGGTGGTGCCGGGCAGCGGTATCGAGGAGGCCCTCGACGGTGGCATCGACGCAGCGGTCGCCGCCGCGCGCGGTGCCGACGTGGTGCTGTTGGCCGTGGGCGAGCCGCACGAGTTTTCCGGCGAGGCGCAGTCGCGCACGCAGATCGTGCTGCCCGCCCCGCAGCAGGCGCTGGCGGAGGCGGTGGTCACCACCGGCACGCCGGTCGTGGTGTTGCTGCGCAATGGCCGCGCGCTGGCGCTGGAGGGCGCGGTACGCGATGCGCAGGCGATCCTGGTCACGTGGTTCCTTGGCACGCAGACCGGGCCGGCGGTGGCCGACGTAGTGTTCGGCGACTACAGTCCGTCCGCGCGCCTGCCGGTGAGCTTCCCGCAGGACGCAGGCCAGCAGCCGTACTTCTACAACCATCCCGCCAGCGGGCGTCCCAACGTGCCGGGCACGCCCCGCGCCTTCCAGACGCGCTGGCGCGAGGTGACGCACGCCGCGCTGTATCCGTTCGGCCACGGCTTGTCGTACACGCGCTTCGATTACGGCGTACCGCAGCTCAGCACCTGGGCGCTCGGCTGGGACGACACGCTGACCATCCGCACCCGCATCACCAATGCCGGCACGCGCGAGGGGGAAGAAGTGGTGCAGCTCTACCTGCGCGACCGTACCGCCAGCCGCGTGCGGCCAGTGCGCGAATTGAAGCGCTTCCGCAAGATCACGCTGGCAGCGGGCGAATCGCAGGACGTGGAGTTCACCCTGACCCGTGCCGATGTGGAATTCCACGGCGTAGACAATCGTCCGGTGGCCGAGCCAGGCCTGTTCGACCTGTGGGTGGCGCCCTCGAGCGCCGTTGGCGAGGCGGTGAGTTTCGAACTGCTGCCGCGTTAGCGGCGCGGCGTGCCGCGCGTCATCGGCCCGCCGGGATAGGCATCGTAGGGCCCGTAGTAGCCGCCGGGGCCGTCATAACGGTCGACGTTGATGTTGAGGTTGAACGTGCGCGGCTTGCCTTCGTCGTTGTACGTGGTCTTGCACAAGTTGAGGTTGACCGCGTTGTAGGTGCTGCGGCCGTGCCCCTTGCTGTAACCGATGCCGGTGGTCACGCTGCCCGAGACGCCATCACCGTCGTCATCGCCGTACCAGACGCAGGGATCGACGGGGGCTGCGGGCGCCGTCGATTTCGGTCGCGTCGGCCGGGTGTCGCCGTACCAGGTGCCGGGAGGATCCTTGGCATAGGCCGCTGCCTGCGGCAGGCTGAGGTCCAATGCCTCCGCACTCGACTGCGCCCACGCGGGCACGGTGGTCAGCAGGGCCAGCAGTGCGAGGGGCAGGGTCTTCATGGGGGATCCCGGAGCGGCGGTGCGCCGGGTGGCGGACCTGCATGGCAACGTAACAGCCGTGGATTGAATGCCGGCTGATGGCGGCGGTCGGCGGTCGGGAACTTCAGCCGGCGGTAGCCAGCGCCTCCAGCACGCGCTGCCCATAACGCTCCAGCTTGGCGCCGCCGATGCCGCCCACCCGGCCCAGTTCGTCAAGGGTAGCGGGCTGCAGTTCGGCGATGTTGCGCAGGGTACTGTCGTGGAAGATGACGTAGGCCGGCACATTCTGTTCGCGCGCCAGCTGCGCGCGCAGGTCACGCAGCAGCTGGAAGCGCGGCAGGTCCGCGGCCTCCACCGGCAGTCCGCTGCGCGGGCCACGCTCGCGTTCGCGGCGCTCGCGCTGTTCCTTGCGCAACTGCAGGCGCCGCTCGCCCCTCAGCACTGCGCGGCTGCCTTCGGTCAGGCGCAGGCTGCCGAACTCGGCCTCCACTTCCAGCAGCCCGCAGGCCACCAGCTGGCGGAACACGCTGCGCCACGTGGTGGCATCCAGGTCCTTGCCGATGCCGTAGGTGGACAGGTGTTCGTGGCCGCATTGCTGGATGCGCTCACTCTGGCTGCCACGAAGCACGTCGATCACGTGGTTCACGCCGAAGCGCTGGCCGCTTCGGTACACGCAGCTCAGCGCCTTCTGCGCGGCTTCCGTGGCATCCCAGGTTTCGGCCGGGCTCAGGCAGTTGTCGCAATTGCCGCAATCGTGCGGATAGGTTTCGCCGAAGCCCGCCAGCAGTACCTGCCGCCGGCACTGGGTGGATTCGCAGTAGCCCAGCAGCTGGTCCAGCTTGCGCCGTTCCAGCCGCTTGCGCTCCTCGCCGGCCTCGCCTTGTTCGATCATCTGCTTCAGCAGCACCACGTCTCCCAGGCCATAGCAGAGCCACGCTTCGGCAGCCTCGCCATCGCGGCCGGCGCGGCCGGTTTCCTGGTAGTAGCCTTCCATCGACTTGGGCAGGTCCACGTGCGCCACGAAACGCACGTCGGGCTTGTCGATGCCCATGCCGAAGGCGATCGTGGCCACCATGACGATGCCGTCCTCGCGCAGGAAGCGGCGTTGGTTGTGCGCGCGAACGCTGGCATCGAGGCCGGCGTGGTACGGCAGTGCATTGAAACCCTGTTCCGCCAGGTAGTCGGCGAACTGCTCGACCCGCTTGCGCGACAGGCAGTAGACGATGCCGGCCTCGCCCTTGTGCTTGCGCAGCATGTCGCGCAGCTGGTGCCGGGCGTTGTCTTTCTGCACCACCGTGTAGCGGATGTTGGGGCGGTCGAACGAGCTGACGAATTTCTCGGCGTCCACCAGGTTCAGGCGCTCGGCGATCTCGCGCTGGGTAGGCGGGTCGGCGGTGGCGGTCAATGCGATGCGTGGAACGTCCGGCCAGCGTTCGTGCAGCAGGGCCAGTTCCAGATATTCGCGGCGGAAGTCGTGGCCCCAGGCGGAGACGCAATGCGCCTCGTCGATGGCGAACAGGGCGATCCGGCTGCGGTCCAGCAGCGACAGGAAGCGGCCGGTCAGGAGGCGTTCCGGCGCGACGTACAGCAGGTCCAGTTCGCCATTGAGCAGCGCCTGTTCGACCTGCACGGCTTCGGCGGCCTCCAGCGAGGAGTTCAGGAATGCGGCGCGCACGCCCAGTTGGCGCAGCGCGTCCACCTGGTCCTGCATCAGCGCGATCAGCGGCGAGACGACGATGCCGGTGCCTTTACGCAGCAGCGCCGGCACTTGGTAGCACAGCGACTTGCCGGCGCCGGTCGGCATGAGTACCAGGGCATCGTGGCCGGCGGCGAGGTGTTCGACGATGGTCTGCTGGTGACCACGGAAGGCGCTGTAACCGAAGACGCGCTTCAGCGCCTCCAATGAAGCGGCATGCATGTCGCCTTCTTTCATTTCCACTCGAAATTCGATCGTTTCGCCAACGCGTTTATTCTATCGCACAACCCTCCAGTCGGCGCCCGTTCGCGGGTCGACCTTGAGCTGTTGGTTGTAGTTGGCCGATCTCCATAAGACGTTCTGCCCATTGGAGGGATTGCGCCACAGGAGGTCGTCCTTCCCGTCACCGTCGTAGTCGCCGGCTGCCACGACCTGCCAGGCGAGGTTGGTCACGCTGGTGAGTGAGATCTTGCTGGTGGCATTGCCTCCCGGCCATAGCTCATTGGCTCCCGTGGTTGCATGGCGCCAGACCACGTCATCCCGGCCATCGCCGTCGAAGTCGCCGGATCCCGCGACTCTCCAGGCCGTCATCGCCGGGGTCATCGGCTGCTGGGCTTCATAGTTGCCGGCTTTCCAGATGGTGTTGGCGCCCGTGCTGGTGTTGCGCCAAAGGACGTCGTCCCGACCATCGCCGTCGAAGTCGCCGATGTCCGCGACCTGCCACTTGTTTCCGGATACGCCCATTACGGATTGCTGCGTAGTCGAGTCTCCGGAATGCCAGATGACGTTGGCGCCGGTACTGGCGTTGCGCCAGAAAATGTCGTCCCTGCCATCGAAATTGAAGTCTCCTATCCCGGCCACCGCCCACTGGGTATTGGTAACGGTAGTGACGGGAATCTGCCAGGCATAGTCGCCGCCTTTCCAGATCGCATTGGCGCCGGTGGTGCTGTTGCGCCACAGCAGGTCGGAAGAGCCGTCCCCATCGAAATCCCCGCGACCGGCGACGGTCCACGCCCTGTCCGTGACCGTGCGCAGGCTGCGCTGGGTCTGGGCGTTGGCCGAGTACCACAAGGAGCCCTGTCCGTTGCCCCGATTGTGCCAGGCAATGTCCGATCGCTCGTCGCCGTTGTAGTCGGCTGCAGCCCCGGACAGGCAAACGCCGAAATTGATCTGGACGCTGAGGCCGCCGGTCACGATGTCGTTGCATCCATCTCCGTTGAGGTCCCCCAAGGCCATGATGTTCGTCCCGTGGGTTGTACGGATGGGAGCAAGACGCTCGTGGCTCGCCAGTTGGCCGTTCACGGACATGTATCGCCCCACCGCAAACCAGCCAGAGTGGCTTACCAGGAGATCGTCGAGTCCATCACCATCGAGGTCTTGCACCAGGAGCATTCCCGGACCGTCGTAGGTCTCCAGGCGCTTCGCGAGCGTAAAGCTTCCATTGCTGGTGCGCCTGTAAACGAGTATCCGTGGGCACGGCGAATTGCATGTCTTCGCGACGATTATCTCCAGCGATCCGTCGCCATCCGTGTCCATTGCCTCGATGGTATGGGAGTAGAGATCGACGTCTTCCGGGTACGGGTAAGCGTATGCTGGCCAGAAGCCTCCCATCCGGTGGTTGGGGTATACGAAGAAGCTGTTGGTCATGCCCGATGCGATCAACATGTCCGGCCATCCGTCGCCTGTGACATCTTTCAGTTGCACGTGGGATGCACTATTGAAATGGCCCAGTCCTGCCGTCTGGAAGCTGGTGGACGGCGCGAATCCTGATCGTGTGTTGTTGATGTAGAGGCTGGCAACGCCTTGGTGGTCCAGGCATGCGACGTCAGGGAATCCGTCGAGGTTCAGGTCGCCGGTGGCAGCGTAGGGACAGCCCGCATCGGATGCATATGTAGTTGCACGGAACCCACCGTTGCCATCCCACGTGTATACGAGTAACCCGCGCTCAAGGCCGACGATGATTTCCTTTCTGCCATCGGCATTCAGATCGACTGCTCGCGCGGTGGTGTAGTCGGCATTCCGCAGGGGGCCCTGTCGCATGCCCGTGCCGAGGCTGCCTGATGAGTTCTGCAGGTGAACCTGCAATTCAGGGGTGCCATCAAGGTTGAGCAAGAGGGCGAGATCTTCACGCCCGTCCCCATTCACGTCGCCGATAGTCACGGCGGGAGTGGCATTGAAGTCGAAGTAAATCCAGGATTCCAGGAAATCGATGTGTCTCGCTGATGCATGCGCGGACAACAAAGCGCAAGCGATGAAGAGGATGGCAGCAATCGCCGCCCTGATCGACGACTTCATCGTGGGCTTGAAAATGGAGTGACGGAGGGCGGAGTGTGCGATCACGGTGTAACCCTCCAGTCGGCGCCCGTTCGCGGGTCGACCTTGAGCTGTTGGTTGTAGTTGGCCGATCTCCATATGACGTTCTGCCCATTGGAGGGATTGCGCCACAGGAGGTCGTCCTTCCCGTCACCGTCGTAGTCGCCGGCTGCCACGACCTGCCAGGCGAGGTTGGTCACGCTGGTGAGTGAGATCTTGCTGGTGGCATTGCCTCCCGGCCATAGCTCATTGGCTCCCGTGGTTGCATGGCGCCAGACCACGTCATCCCGGCCATCGCCGTCGAAGTCGCCGGATCCCGCGACTCTCCAGGCCGTCATCGCCGGGGTCATCGGCTGCTGGGCTTCATAGTTGCCGGCTTTCCAGATGGTGTTGGCGCCCGTGCTGGTGTTGCGCCAAAGGACGTCGTCCCGACCATCGCCGTCGAAGTCGCCGATGTCCGCGACCTGCCACTTGTTTCCGGATACGCCCATTACGGATTGCTGCGTAGTCGAGTCTCCGGAATGCCAGATGACGTTGGCGCCGGTACTGGCGTTGCGCCAGAAAATGTCGTCCCTGCCATCGAAATTGAAGTCTCCTATCCCGGCCACCGCCCACTGGGTATTGGTAACGGTAGTGACGGGAATCTGCCAGGCATAGTCGCCGCCTTTCCAGATCGCATTGGCGCCGGTGGTGCTGTTGCGCCACAGCAGGTCGGAAGAGCCGTCCCCATCGAAATCCCCGCGACCGGCGACGGTCCACGCCCTGTCCGTGACCGTGCGCAGGCTGCGCTGGGTCTGGGCGTTGGCCGAGTACCACAAGGAGCCCTGTCCGTTGCCCCGATTGTGCCAGGCAATGTCCGATCGCTCGTCGCCGTTGTAGTCGGCCCTGATGCGGAGTACGCAGATTCCTCGGCCGATTGCGATGGCCCCAGTCAGCGCTACAGCCATGTCGGCACAATCATCGCCGTCGATGCGACCAAGGGCGATGGCGTTGGCGTGCCCGGCGAAGCCAGTGGCTGTCGAGAGCCTCTCGCTCTCAAGTCGGCCATCCTCGTTCAGCAGCCAGCCGACGGCATTGAACTCGAAATGCCCGGCAGCCAGGTCCTCGTCTCCATCTCCATCCACATCGTGGGCACGGAGTGCCGTCGTACTGTCATGGAGAGGCAGGCTGGTCGAGAGCTCAAAAAAGCCCGTGTTTTGGCGGCGGTAGACGTAGAGGCGGGCATCCGGCTGGTTGTAGGGGTTCGCGGTGACAATCTCGGTTGCACCATCTCCATCGATATCTAGGGCCTCGATCGAGGCCGGCCAGACGGTCATGCCTCTTGGATGTGGGTAGGCGCGCGCAGTGAGCAGGTTGCCATACCCATCGTTCTCGTGAACGAAAAAGCTGTTGACGGACGAGGCGGTAATCAGGAAATCCGGCGCTCCGTCGCCGGTCACGTCCTTCAACTGCATCTGCTTGTAACTGTCCGTGTAGTTGCCGGCAGGTGTCGGCACGTAGACGCTGTTACGGAAGCCCGCTGCGTCCGTGCCCAGGAATACGTTCGCGGACGTCTTCCAGTCATGGCAAATGACGTCCGTGTTGCCATCGCTGTTCAGGTCGCCGGACACCGCATAGCGGCATTCGTTAATCCCTTCATGGGGTGTGAGGGAGAACTGGCCTGGTACCGTCTCTCGCAGGACTGCAATGCCCTTGAGTTTGCCTACTATGATTTCGGCCTTCCCGTCATGGTCGAGATCTTCCAGCAGGATGGGATTGCTTTCGACGAAGCCGCGGTAAGTGGGTATCTGCAGCGGAGTAGCCTGGAACGAGCCGTTCCGGTTGATGAAAACCGAGACAAGATGCGCGAACGCGCCGTCCAGATATTGCTCGCTGCGCGACGTCGCGACGATATCGTCCAATCCATCGCCATTCACGTCGCCCAGCGCCACATTGGCGATCACTTGTCCAGGAAGATTCAAGTTCTGGGACAGAAAAAGACGATACTCAGTCGCCGACACACAGCAACAAGCGGAAGCTAACAGGCCCCCGCCTATCAATTTCAGTGTATTCACGTTGTACGCACCCCTGCGATCGGCCCTATGGAGCCGGGGGCCAATATAGCGTACCGCCCTCCGTGCAAGGGGGCGGCCACCCAACCTCTGGGTGGCCGCTACGGGACGAGGGCTACTGCAATAGCGAACGCAGCATCCAGGCGTACTTCTCGTGGGTCTGCAGGCGCTGCGTCAGCAGGTCCTCGGTCGGCGCGTCATCGGCGTCGTCGGCGATGTCCAGCACCTTGCGCGCGGTGCGGCACACGGCCTCGTTGCCGATCACCAGCTGGCGGACCATCTCGCGCCAGTCGGCGCTGTCGGTCAGGCCCGGTTCTTCGGGAATCGAGGTCAGGTTCACGAACTCGCGGTATGAACCCGGTGCGTTGAACCCCAGCGCGCGGATGCGCTCGGCGATCTCGTCCAGCGCCATCCACTGCTCGGTGTACTGCGTCTCGAACATCGTATGCAGCGAATTGAACATCGCGCCGGTGATGTTCCAGTGGAAATTGTGGGTCTTCAGGTAAAGCGTGTAGCTGTCGGCCAGGAAACGCGACAGGCCGTCGGCGATCTTCTTGCGTTCGCCTCCGCTGATCCCGATATCGATGTTCGGCGCCGACGGGGCCGATGCGAGCGGCGCGGTGACGGGCGCGGCCTTGGTTTTGGCGGGCTTTGTCTTCGGCTTGGCCATGCGGATTCTCCTGAGGGTGGGTTGAGACGGCACAATAGACACACTAGAACATGTGGCGTGAGCAAAAAGTTTCAAGCGCTTGCTGTAAAGATGATGATGTCCCGCGACCCTTCCCCTGCCAGCCCCGACCGTGCCGCCCTCGATCAGGCGCGGCGATCGTTCGACCGCGCCCTGAGCCGTGATCGCGGCCGCCTGCACGGGCTGTGGTCACGCTGGCAGGGCAAGCCGGCCGATGCCGGCTTACGGCAGGCCTTCGAACAGGCATTGAATGCGTCCATCGCCACCCGCGAACGCCGCAAGTCCTCCGTGCCGGCCGTGACGCTGGATGAGTCCCTGCCGATCGCCCGCGAGGGCGAGCGCATCATCGAGTTGATCCGCAACCACCAGGTGGTGGTGATCGCGGGCGAAACCGGGTCGGGCAAGACCACCCAGCTGCCCAAGCTGTGCCTCGCGGCCGGGCGCGGCGTGGCCGGCATGATCGGCTGCACCCAGCCGCGCCGGATCGCGGCCCGCGCAGTGGCGCGGCGCGTGGTAGAGGAGCTGAAGACCGAGGTGGGGCGGGGCGTGGGCTTCCAGGTGCGCTTCAACGACCAAGTCGGCGAGGACACCCACATCAAGTTCATGACCGACGGCATCCTGCTGGCGGAAATCGCCAGCGATCGCTGGCTGTCGGCCTACGACACGATCATCGTCGACGAAGCGCACGAGCGCAGCCTCAACATCGACTTCCTGCTCGGCTACCTGAAGCAGCTGCTGCGCAAGCGCCGCGACCTGAAGGTCATTGTCACCTCGGCGACCATCGATACCGAACGCTTCGCGCGCCACTTCGACGATGCCCCGGTGATCAGCGTGGAAGGCCGCACCTACCCGGTGGAGGTCCGCTACCGGCCGCTGGAAGGAGAAGGGCACGAGGGCGAGGAAGACCGCGGCGGCGACCGCACGGTCAACGATGCCATCGTCGGCGCCGTCGACGAGATCACCCGGCTGGATGCGCGCGGCGACGTGCTGGTCTTCCTGCCCGGTGAGCGCGAGATCCGCGATGCGCACCAGGCGCTGGAGCGGCGCAAGTACCGGCAGACCGAGGTGCTGCCGCTGTATGCGCGCCTGTCCAACCAGGACCAGGACCGCGTGTTCAACCCGGGGCCGAACCGCCGGATCGTGCTGGCGACCAACGTGGCCGAGACCTCGCTGACCGTGCCGCGTATCCGCTACGTGGTCGACCCCGGTTTCGCGCGCGTCAAACGCTACAGTCCGCGGAACAAGCTGGACCGCCTGCACATCGAGCCCATTTCGCAGGCCAGCGCCAATCAGCGCAAGGGGCGCTGCGGACGCATCGCCGAAGGCATCTGCTACCGGCTGTATGCGGAATCCGATTTCCAGTCGCGTGCCGAGTTCACCGATCCCGAGATCCGTCGCTCCAGCCTGGGCGGGGTGATCCTGCGCATGCTGCAGCTGGGGCTGGGCCGGATCGAGGACTTCCCGTTCCTGGAAGCACCGGACGAGCGTGCGGTTGCCGATGGCTGGCAGCAGTTGGCCGAGCTGGGCGCGATCGACGGCGGACGCCGCATGACCGCCATCGGCAGGCAGATGGCGCGGCTGCCGGTGGACGTGAAGCTTGCCCGCATGCTGGTGGCCGCGCAGACCGCGGGCTGTCTGCGGCCGATGCTGGTGATCGCTTCCTTCCTCGGTATCCAGGACCCGCGTGAGCGACCCGCGGATGCACGCGGTGCGGCCGACGCCGCGCATGCGCAGTTCGCCGATGGCCGCTCCGAATTCGTCGGCGTCCTGCGCCTGTGGGATGCCTATCGGCAGGCCCACGAAGACCTGACCCAGTCGAAGCTGCGCGACTGGTGCGGGCGCCATTTCCTGGGCTTCTTGCGCATGCGCGAGTGGCGCGAGCTGCATCGGCAGTTGCGCCTGCTGTGCGAGGAGCTGGGCTGGAAAGAAGAAGATGCTGATGCTTCGATGGCGCCGTTGCTGGACGGTAGCCGTGCGCCGCCGGTCGCGCGCGATGACGTGGCGGCCGTAAAGGCCACACGTGGCCAGTTGCACCGCGCCGCACGATTGGCCCGCGAAGGGAAGGCCGATGTCGCACCTGCGCCGGTGGCGGCGCGCGCGCAGCAGGACCAGGCGCCAGCCGCTGGCGGCTACAGCGAACGCGCGCGCGCCAGCGCCTACCAGACCTTGCACCGCGCGCTGATCGCCGGCCTGCCGACGCAGATCGGCCATCGCACCGAAAAGGGCGACTTCCAGGCGCCGCGGCAGCGCCGCTTCCTGCCGTTTCCCGGTTCGGCACTGTCCAAGCGACCGCCGCCGTGGCTGTTGGCGGCCAACCTGCTGGACACGCAGAAGGTGTGGGGCATGACCCTGGCGGCGATCGAACCGGACTGGGTGATCGCCGAACTGTCGCACCTGCTGCTGCGCAAGCATTTCGATCCGCACTGGTCGCGCGCGCAGGGCCAGGTGCTGGCCTCCGAGCAGATCAGCCTGTTCGGACTGGTGCTGGCGCCGAAGAAGCCGGTGCACTACGGCGGCATCGCGCCGGGCGAGGCGCACGACATCTTCGTACGCCAGGCCCTGGTCACGGGCGAGATCAATACGCGCGCCGCGTTCGTGGCTGACAACCTGAAGACGCTGGAGCAGGCCCGCGAGGAAGAAGCCAAGCTGCGACGCGCCGGCCTGGTCGCCGACGAGGACTGGCAGGCGCGCTGGTACCTCGACCGCGTGCCGTCCGACCTCCATTCCGCCGCCGGCCTGGATGCCTGGTGGAAGGCACTGCCGGCAGACAAGCGTCGCGCATTGCACTGGTCACTCGTGGATCTGTTGCCCGGCGAAGGCAGCGAGGAGGATCGCTATCCGAAGTATTTGGCCCTCGGCGATGCGCGGCTGCCGTTGCACTACAAGTTCGAGCCGGGTGCGGCTGATGACGGCGTGACGCTGGAAGTGCCATTGCACCTGCTCAATGCGCTCGACCCGGCGCGGCTGTCTTGGCTGGCACCGGGGTTCGTCGCCGACAAGGCGGCCGGCCTGATCCGCAGCCTGCCCAAGGCGATGCGGCGCAACTATGTGCCGGCGCCGGATTTCGCGCGGGCATTTTTCGAGGCGTTTCCGAAGCCGAGCGCCGACGACATGCGCGGCGAACTCGCGCGCTTCCTGTCGCGCGCCACCGGCGTGGCCGTGACCGCCCTCGATTTCTACGAAACCGCGCTGGAGCCGCACCTGCGCATGAACCTGCGCCTGCGCGAAGACCCGCGTGGTGGCGGTGAAGGCCGCGTGCTGGCCGAGTCGCGCGATCTTGAGGACTTGCGTGCGCGCTTCGGTGATCGCGCCGGGCAGGCGTTCGCCGCGCGTGCGGGCCGCGAGATGGCCGCGACGGGTCTGCGCGAGTTCCCTGCGCAGGCGATTCCGCTGCAGGTGCCGGGCGAGGCGGGCGTGCCCGCCTATCCCGCGTTGCGCGATGACGGTGAGAGCGTGGCCCTGCACGTGTTCGCCGACCGCGCGCAGGCGCAGGCCGCGCATCCGCTTGGCGTGCGTCGCCTGCTGGAATTCGCGCTGGCCGACAAGATGAAGCAGGCGCGCAAGCAGTTGCCGGTGTCGCCTAAGACAGGGTTGCTGTATGCCAGCATCGAATCGCAGGAGCGCCTGCGTGGCGACATCGTCGATGCCGCGCTCAATGCGGTCCTTGTCGAGGGGCTGGAAAGCATCCGCGATCGTGCCGCGTTCGAGCAGCGTCGCGAGGATGCCGGCAGGCGCCTTTTCGGCGAAGCGATGGAGCGACTGAAGCTGGCGGACGCCATCCTGTCCGCCGTGGCGGAGCTGAAGCCGCAGCTGGAGGCGCCGCTGATGGGATGGGCGCGCGGCAACCTGGATGACCTGCGCGAGCAACTGGCGGCGCTGGTGCATCCGGGCTTCCTGCGCGAGACGCCCGCCGATGCGCTGGCGCAACTGCCACGTTACCTGAAGGCGATGACGCTGCGTGCCGAACGTGCCAAACGCGATCCGGCGCGCGACCAGGCACGGATGCTCGAACTCAAGCCCTTCGTGGATGCCTTGCAGGGCGCCTATGCGTCCGGTGTGGCGCATGACGCCGGCTGGCAGGCGTTGCGGTGGGAACTGGAAGAACTGCGGGTGTCCGTGTTCGCCCAGGAGCTTGGCGCGCGCGCGGGCGTGTCGCCGAAGAAGCTCGCGCAGCGCCTGCAGGCGCTGCGCGGTTGATGCACGTCGCGGACGTCAGTCGATGCGGGTGACCTTGGGCCTGGGTACATGTCCCTCGACCTGCAGGTACCAGCCGCCCACGAGTCCCGGCGTGATGGTCACGTTCGCGTTGGAGATGCGCTTCATCGAGGTGTAGTCGCCCTCGGTGACGCGCCAACGCTGGCCGTTGGCGAGGGTTAACTCCGTGCCGCGGGTCCAGCCTCGCAACTCGCCCACCAGTGCGCTGGAGATGGATTTGACGCCTTCGTCCGAGAACGAAGCGCCGCGCACCTTCGTGGCGCTGTCTTCGCGTGCGGCCTTCACGACGGCTTGCTGGTCGTCGCTGAGCAGGCGGTTGAGCAGGTCGAGCTGTTGCCCGGTCAACTGGTCCAGGCCGGTGGCTTTCATCTGGTCCGCGGACAGCCGCTTCTCGATGGCGACGTACTCGCGGGCCTGCAGGGGCAGGGTAGCGGCGAACAGTGCGGCGAGCAGGAAAAGGCGGTTCGGGCGCATGGGCATCCTCGAGGTGGGCATCACTTGATGCGGCGGACGGGGGCGGCGGTGTTGTAGCCGTCGATCTTCAGGAACCACTTGTTGCCGAAGCGGGAGGGCGTGATGTTCACGGTGGGGTCCTGGCGACGCACCCCGGCCAGGGAGACCGCTTCGACCTGCTCCCAGACCTGTCCGTTGGCGAGCGTGTACTGGCGGCCCTGAGCGAAGCCGCTGAAGGCCCCCACGATGGTGCTCTTGATGGGTTCGGCGGTGCCGAAATCGAAGAAGCCGCGCGTCTCCTGTTCAACTTCCTTGCGGCCTTCCTGCTTGGCCTGCTGTACGGCCTGCGCCGTCTGCTGGCCGATGCGACGCTGCAACCATTCGTCCAGCGCGGCGAGTTCGGCGGGACTGAGCTTGTCCAGGCCGGCCGCCTTGAACTCCGTGTCGGTCATCGCCTCGCGCAGCTTGCCCAGCTGCGCGTCCTTCGCGGCGTCCTGCGCGAACACCGGCGATGTGGCCACCAGTAGTGCGATGGACAGAAACAAGCGGCTCATCTTCATGGTTGTTCCCTTGGGCGACTGGCCGGTAGTGTAGTCATTCTGGCGGCGACTGACCGCCACGCCGAATCCCGATGACCCCCCCCGATCCTGACATCGCCACGCTGCTGCAGAGGCCCGCCCTGGAGGCGCTGCCCGCACCGCTGCGACACGCGCTCGCGGACGCCTCGGCCGCACCGGGCGCCGGCGAGGGCATGCCCGATCCGGTGGGCGTGCTGGCGGACACGCTGGATACCCTGACGACGCTGGGCGCGGATGGCGATGTCATTCTCGCGGCGATCCTGCATGGGCTGCCGGCCGTGCAGCCCGCTGTCGCCAGGCTGGCACCCGGATTGGCCGACCTGCTGGAAGGCCAGGTCGCTGCGGCGCAGGTGTGGGCCCTGCACGCGGAACAGGCGCGCGGGGCGAACACCGAGGGTCTGCGCCGGCTGTTGCTGGCGATCGTGCGGGACCTGCGCGTGGTGCCGATCCTGCTGGCCCGCCAACTGGCCCGCATGCGCGCCGCCGGCGCCCTGCCGGAGGAGGAGCGGCAGGCGCTGGCCAGGCTCACGCGCGACATCCATGCACCGCTGGCGAACAGGCTGGGCATCTGGCAACTGAAATGGGAGCTGGAAGACCTGGCATTCCGTTACCTGCAGCCGCAGACCTACAAGCAGATCGCCACGCAGCTGGACGAGAAGCGTCTGGGGCGGGAGCGCTACATCGGCGGGGTCATCGAAGCGCTCCGCGCCGCTCTTGGCGAGAACGGCATCCGTGCCGACGTCAGCGGGCGGCCGAAACACATCTACAGCATCTGGCGGAAGATGCAGCGCAAGCAGGTGGCGTTCGACGAGCTCTATGACCTGCGCGCGGTACGCATCGCCGTGGACGATGTGGCTGCCTGTTATGCCGCGCTCGGTATCGTGCATGCGCTGTGGGTGCCGATTCCCAGCGAGTTCGACGACTACATCGCACGGCCCAAGGCCAACGACTACCGGTCGCTGCACACCGCCGTGGTGGGCCCCGAAGGCCGCACGCTGGAAGTGCAGATACGCACGCACGAAATGCACGCGCAGGCCGAGCTGGGCGTGGCGGCGCACTGGAAATACAAGGAAGGCAAGGGTGGTGGCGATGCGTTCGATCGCAAGATCGCGTGGATGCGCCGGCTGCTGGACGGGGCGGCCGAAGGTGCCGCGGGCGACGGCGCGCTGGCGGGCGACCTGGATGCGGAGCTGGTCGAGGACCGCGTCTACGCGTTGACGCCGAAGGGCGAAGTCGTCGACCTGCCGCAGGGCGGCACCGTGCTCGACTTCGCATATCACGTACACACGATGGTCGGGCACCGCACGCGCGGTGCGAAGGTCAATGGCCGCATCGTGTCGCTCAATCATGTGCTGCGCAGCGGCGACCGCGTCGAGATACTGACTTCGAAGGAACCGGAGCCGCGTCGCGACTGGTTGCTGCAGGCGAATGGATTCCTGGCGAGCGGACGCTCGCGCGACAAGGTGCGGGCCTGGTTCCACAAGCTGGACCGGGCACGCAATCTGCAGGCCGGACGCGAGCTGCTGGAGAAGGAGCTCAAGCGACTGGGCCTGCACCACGCCGACCTTACCGGCGCGGCGAAGAAGTTCCATGCCGACAGCGTCGACGAGCTCTACATCCAGGTGGCCCTCGGCGACGTGGGGCCGCACCAGGTAGGCCGCGCGCTGCACGAGGAGCAGCGCGCCGCCGTCGAGCCCGACCCAACGTCGCTGCCGCTGCGCCGGCCCCCGAGGAAAGTCGCCGCGCCAGGTAAATCGAAGTTCACCGTGCAGGGCGTCGGCAACCTGCTCGTGCAATTGGCGCGCTGCTGCCAGCCCGTGCCCGGCGAACCCATCGCGGGCTATCTGACCCGCGTGCGCGGGGTCACCGTGCACCGCGCCGATTGCGCGGCGTTCGCCCGGCTCGCGGCGGCCAGTCCGCAGCGGGTGCTGCCGGTGGAATGGGGGCAGGCGGGCGGCGGCTACGAGGTCGACGTGCAGGTCACCGCGCTTGACCGCAAATGGTTGCTCAAGGACATCACCACGCTGATCGCGCAGGAAGAAGCCAACGTGCTGGACATCAACAGCCAGGGCAACCGTGCCAGCGGGCGTGTTCATCTGCGACTGCGTCTGAAGGTGGCCGATTTCGGCCAGTTGTCGACATTGCTCGGGAAGTTGGACGCGCTGCCGGGCGTTGAAGACGCACGACGTTCAGGCTGACTCGTTATGCTGCGGGCGTGACCCGCGAAGACCACCATGACGCCGGACGGGGCCGTCGCATCGAGCCGCGCATCGATTGGACGCGCGCGGCGGCGACAGGGGCGTCATCCCGTGTCGCGCCGGTCCCCGCATGGCGTGACCGACGGCATTGGCGTTGGGCAGCGGCATTGACCGTCGTCCTGATCGCGCTGGTGGTGATGCTGCGCCGCCCGCTGGCGGACGTGCTGTGGCCGGAGACGCGCGTGCAGGCGTTGCTTGGTCAGGCGGATCATGCCCTGCACGAGGGGCGCCTGGATGCCACCGATGGCACGGGCGCGCGCCAGCTCTACGAAGCGGCCCAGGCGCTCGATGCGGATCGCAACGAGGCCGCGAAGGGCCTTGCGCGCGTCGCCCAGGCCGCCTTGCGCGCAGCGGGGCAGGCGCTGCAACAGAACCGCTTCGACGAGGCTCGCGCGCACCTTCTGCTGGCGCGTGAACTGCAGGTCCCGCGTCCACAGGCCGATGCGCTCGCCGCACGCTTGCGCGCACGCGAAGCCGAACACGCCGGCATCGACGGGGTGCTCCAGGCGGCCTCGCAGGCGCATGCCGCGCATCGGTTGTTGGGTAGTGAGGATGCCGCGCTCCCGCTCTACCAGCGCGTGCTCACCCTGCAGCCGACACGCATCGAAGCGCTGGAGGGGAGGGAGGATGCGTTGTCCGATCTCCTCCTGGAAGCGAACAGGCATCTCCAGCGCCATGAACTCGTCGAAGCCGCGGCGCGGATCGCGGCGGCGCGCGGATTCGACGCCGGCCATGTCGATCTGCCCCAGGCGGAAGCCGCGTTGACGAATGCGCTGGACGCGCGGCGGCGTGCCGGTGCACGGGATCTGGCGCGGGGACGCCTGGAGTCCGCGCGCTCGGCATACGAGGCGGTGCTCGTGGCTTTGCCGGAAGACGCCGCCGCGAGGCAGGGACTGGAGCAGGTGGGCATCGGATACGCCCGGCAGGCGGAACGGCAGGCGGCCGATTTTCGCTTCGGACCGGCAGAGCACCAACTCGGTCTGGCGCGCGCGCTGGCGCCGCAGTCGATGCGCGTGGCACAGGCCGAACAGGCCGTGGCGCGCGCGCGCGCGGCGCACCAACGACAGAGCCGGGAGCCCAACGTGCCGGCGCGCGAGCGCGAGCAGCGCGTGCGTGCATTGCTCGCTGCCATGGAACAGGCCGAGACGAAAGGGCAATGGCTGACCCCTCCCGGGGAAAGCGCCTACGACACGCTGCGCGCGGCACAGGCGTTGTCGCCTGACCACCCCGCGGTCAGGCAGGCCGCAGCGCGGCTGTTGCCGGCGGTGCGCGACTGTTACGAAGACGAGTTGCGCGCCAATCGCATCCGTCGCGCGCAAGCCTGCCAGCAGGCATGGCAGACCCTGCAGCCCCGCGATCCTGCGTTGGCCGATGTACGCAGGCGGCTGGCGGAAAAATGGATCGCGGTGGGCGACGAACGGCTGCGTGCGGGCGAGGTCGGTTTTGCCGTTGACGCGCTGGGGCAGGCGCGCAGCCTCGATCCTCTGGCAAACGGATTCAGTGAGTTCGAGCAGCGCGTGCGCTCAGTGGCGGGCGAAAACTGATCGTAGTCTCACGCCTTGGCGCTCAATGATCGCGAGATGGTTTCGATCTTGAGGGCGAGTTCCTTCCAGTGCCACTGCATCACGGAGGCGGTTCCCAGATCCAATCCTCGCGCAAGCTTGCCGTCGCGCTTGCTCGCGATCAATGCCGTCAACTGAGCTGCGATCGCATCACTGCGGTTCATGCATGACCATCCTCGACGTAGTCCGGCAATGAACTGCGCGATGGCGTCATCTCCGTTGCCGAGATGGAGGATTGGACGGCAGGCTCCCAGATACTCGTAGATCTTTCCCGGCACCTGTGCCGGGTCCGCATTGCCGATATTGACAAGGATGTCAGCGTGCCGCTGCAGCTCCAACGCTAGATTATGAGGAAGAAAACCCAGCAGTCGGATCTGGTCGGGCAGTTCCTGAGCGAACCTCAGGATGCTTGGTGGCAACGTCACTGAAGCAATGTTGAGCCTCGCTTCCGGAAGGCTTCGCAATGCTTCGAGCAGGGCTTCAGGTCTGCGGAAGCTGTAGAAGCTGCCGGTATAGAGCAGCTCTAGGCGTCGGACGTCGTACGTGGCGGCACCAGATGCATCGCTGCTGGAGACAGCAATGGCATCGGCAGCATGCCCTTGGGTCACCACTGTTACGCGCTCCTTGCGCTCATGCCGCTCCGCGAGGAGCGCTGCGGCAGCGGGGGTGGTGACCAGGACATGATCGGCGAGGTTTGCAACCTCTCGCTCCAATCGCCAGGCGCGTTTCTGCCATCGGGGCGGCGTATAGGCTGCCAATACCGGATCACCCAGGTCAGCGATCCATGGCAAGCCTCTATGTTTCGCTAGAAGACCGAGCTCGAGGGAGGTTGCGGGTTCATGCGAGCTGATGACGATGTCCGGGGTGTCCGTTTCCAGAATTTTCTCCAAACGACGCCATGCCCAAGGGAACCACTCGCCCCTCACATCTGGGAAAATGGCCATCGCTGCCGCACCCTGCAGGGTGTTGGAGAGTGCCTGCTTCCAGCCTTTCCCACTGCGTGGCGTCGTGATCGGAAGTTTGTAGGTGCCGGCGGGTCGCGTGTCTGTTCGCGCGCTGCGCCGACGGCGGAGGTCTCTCAGTGCAGCCAGGCTGCCGCGCACTGGTCCGGCATATGTCCTGTGGAAACTGATGGAGGCGGGAAGTGCAGGGAGCCCTTCGGGCTCGCCGCCGAGGTGGATGGTGAGCACGCTAACGCGATGCCCCTGCTCCACCAAATGGCGTGTCAAGTAGGCCCAACGCAGCGACTGGGGCGACGGACTGGGAGGAAATTCGTAGGCGATGACGAGGATGTGCATCTAGCGGAGACGAGTGCGACGTTGGTGCATGAATGTGGCCTGGATCCCAGGTACGGCCGATTCCATGGAGAAGTGGCGCCGGACATTCTCGCGACCTTGGTATGCCAGCGTGTCCCATAGGTGCCGGTCGTCGAGCAAGCGAATCACCGCATCGGCAAAATCGGGCGCATCCCCTGCGACTAACACGTCCTGGCCATGCCTTAGGTGCATTCCTTCGATCGCATTCGGTGTCGCTATGGTGGGAAGGCCGAAGGCCATGTACTGGTTGATTTTTCCCTTGACGCCCGCACCAAAGCGGAGCGGTGCCAGACCTACGCAGCAGGAACGGAGCAGGCCCCCAAGATCGTGCAGATGACCGTGAAATATGATGCCCGGTGGCAGCGGGAGATCCTTCGCGCAGCTTTCAAGGCCCAGGCCCACCAAGTGCAACTTGCATTCTGGACGACGGGCGAAAATTCGCGGCATGATCTCGGTCAATAGCCAGCGCACACCGTCCGCGTTGGGCGGATGGTGCGCGCCCCCCACGAAGAGCAGGTGTGCGCCGCTTTCGCGGCTATTCACTGGAGGCGGCAGTTCGTGCACATTGGAAATGACTTCCACCTGCGCCTCCGGAAGCTCACCTTTCAGGATGCGATGCTCGACATCGCTCACGACCCAGGTGACGTCCGCCTCCTGTATGGCATGCAACTCGTGGCGGCGGGTAGCGTTTGCAGCGAGGCGCATGAGCACGCTGTCACGGAGAGTTGCCTCGCGCAGTTCCCTTACATGGTGGAGGTCCACGGTGTCGAGTATCCGCAGTGCGTCCGGATTCACGCTGCGTACGAGAGGGAACCACTGCTGTGCCAGATGATAGCGACTGACGATCACCGCGCCGAAACTGATCTCCTGACGTTCAAACCAGCGCGCAGGTCCCTTGGCCACCGTGGAAACGCAATGCACGCCGATCTCGCGCAAGCGATGACGATGTACCGGATCGTCGATCCTCGAGGTGGTGAGGACGTGTACGGAGTGTCCCATCGCGACCAGTAGGCGCAACAGGTTGAACATCCTCAGGGAGCCTGAGTCGCGCGCCGGATCAGGTAGTTGCTCTTCTACCCACAACAGGGACATCGGGTGCATCGCACGCGGCATGATCAGTTCAGCAATCTTCTGCTCGGGTTGCGGCTTTGCGGCGGAGGGAGGGGTGGAAGAGACAGTGGTTGGCGCGGACGTCACTCGGGCGAGCAATGCCCGCCAGCCTCTTGAATGAAGCATGACCCTGGCGCGGTGCAGCCGGGAGATGGCGGTTTGGAGGTGGTAGCGGAGCAGTCGAAGCACGAATCTCAGTCTGAATCAATGGATTTCGGCTTGTCGGCCATCCCCTTGGGACTGCGCTAGACTCGC
The DNA here is from genome assembly GCF_006716465.1 of Pseudoxanthomonas sp. 3HH-4. Lineage (GTDB taxonomy): Bacteria > Pseudomonadota > Gammaproteobacteria > Xanthomonadales > Xanthomonadaceae > Pseudoxanthomonas_A. The sequence continues at coordinate 334,473 of NZ_VFPB01000005.1, forward strand.
CCGAATTCCCATTGTCGCATCCCCTGTGGCCCGCAACGACTACGACGACGAAGCGCTGGACGAAGACGACATCGATGACGGCGTTGGGCCCGGCTGGCGGCAGCGCCTGCTGACCTGGGGTCTGGCCGCGGTGGGCCTGGGCCTGGGATTTCTCATCCCGTACACGCTGTATCTGAACCATCAGGTCACCGAGCGCTTCGGCGAGCTGCGCTGGCAGATCCCCACGCGTGTCTATGCGCGTCCGTTGCAGGTCGCGCCAGGGCTGGCGATGGATGCGCAGACGCTGAAGACCGAGCTCGATGCCGCGTCGTATCGCGACGATGGCACGGGCCAGGCTCCTGGCACCTACGCCCGGGAAGGGGGTCGCTTCACCATTTCCAGTCGCGGCTACATCGACGTGGACGGCCGCGTGGCGCCCCGGCGTATCCAGGTGAGCCTGTCCAATGGCCGGGTGGCGACGGTCCGCGACGTGGTGCGCAAACAGAACCTGAAGGCGGCGCGGCTGGATCCGGCGCGCATCGCCACGCTGTACGGGCAGAAGCAGGAAGAGCGCCGGCTGGTGCGGCTGGAGGAAGTGCCGGAACTGCTGGTGACCGGCCTGCAGGCGGTCGAGGACCGTGATTTCAAGGATCACCACGGCGTCGACCTGTCGGGCATGGTGCGCGCGGCATGGTTGCTGGTTCGCTCGGGCGGCGACACGCGCCAGGGCGCCAGCACGCTGACGCAGCAACTGGCCCGCAGCGGCCTGCTGGGCATCGGCAAGGAACAGACGCCGACGCGCAAGTTCAACGAGATCCTCTATGCGCTGATCCTGGAAGCGCGCTACGACAAGCGCACCATCCTGGAGGCGTACTTCAACCAGGTGTATCTGGGCCAGCGCGGCAGCCAGGCGATCCATGGCGTGGCCGCAGGGTCGGAATTCTGGTTCGGTCGCGATCTGGACAGCCTGACGACGGAGCAGGTCGCGTTGCTGATCGGCATGGTGAAGGGTCCCTCGCACTACGATCCACGACGCAATCCGGATCGCGCCAAGGACCGTCGCGACTACGCACTACTGAAACTTCATGAGACCGGGCTGATAGACGACGCCGAATTCAAGCGCGCGCTCGCCGCGCCGCTGGGTGTCACCAAGACCCCGGGCATGGCGGCCGCCAACCGCTTCCCCGCCTATGTGGATCTGGTCCGCCGCCAACTGGCACGCGACTACCCCGAGAGCGCGCTGCAAGGCGCGGGCCTCAGCGTGCTGACCGGCATGTCGCCGTCGGCGCAGGCCTATGCCGAAGCCTCGGTGATGCGAACGATCAAGGCACTGGAGAACAAGCGCCGTCCGCCGCTGCAGGCGGGCATGGTGGTGACCGACGTGCACGATGGTGACGTGCTGGCCGTGGTCGGCAGCCGCAACGTGTCGGAGGTGGGCTTCAATCGTGCGGTGGAAGCGCAACGTCCCGTGGGCTCGCTGCTCAAGCCGTTCGTCTATCTGCTCGCGCTTGCGCAGCCGGACCAGTATTCGCTGGCCTCGTGGGTCGACGATTCACCGGTGACCGTGCAACTAGGCAAGAACCGGCGCTGGACGCCGGCCAACGCCGACCGTCGCAGCCACGGCACCGTGCGCTTGGTCGACGCACTGGCGCGTTCGTACAACCAGGCCACCGTACGGGTGGGCATGAAGGTGGAACCGGATCGCCTGGCGCAGCTGATCCGCGTGCTGGCCGGTATCGAAGCCGAGCCGAATCCTGCCTTGATCCTCGGGGCGACCGACCAGAGCCCGTACGCGATGGCGCAGCTGTACCAGTTCCTCGCATCCGGCGGCGAAATCCAGCCGCTGCACGCGGTGCGCGGCGTGCTGGATCCGGATGGCAAGCTGCTCAAGCGCTACGACAAGACACCGGCGCCGGCACAGGAAGGCGATTCCATCGCCGCCAACCTCATCACCGTCGCCCTGCAGCAGGTGGTATCCAGCGGCACCGGCCGGCAACTGGTCGGCGATGGCCTGGGCCGCTTGCAGTCGGCCGGCAAGACCGGTACCAGCAACGATGGTCGCGACAGCTGGTATGCCGGCTACACCGGCGATCACCTGGCCGTGGTGTGGATGGGCAACGACAAGAACGAACAGACCGGCCTGTACGGTGGCACGGGCGCGATGCGCGTGTGGTCCGGATTGTTCTCCCGCCTGCCCACCGCACCGCTGAAGGTTTCTGACAAGGGCCTGGACTGGCAGTGGGTAGTCGCCTCCAACAGCACCGATCCGGGATGCCCCGGCGCGCGCCAGTTGCCGTTCGTGTCCGGCTTCGCGCCCGCCTATGCCGCCTGCGTGGTCGAGCAACCGGTGATCGAGGGCGAAGAGCAGGAAGGCGGCGGATGGCGCAGCTGGTTCGGTCTGGACCGGAAGGAAGAAGCCGCACCGCCACCCGAAGAGACTCCCCCGCAGCAGCCGTGATCATGAAGTACGTATTCCTCCTGTTTCTGATGTTGCTGGCCGGTTGCGTGTCCGCACCCGTGCCGGAAACGCCGGTCGCCCGCGACCCGATGACGCCCGAGCAACGCGTCGCCGCCATCCATGCCGCGGCGGGCGATGATGACCGCGAACTCGCCGTACAGCCTCTGCGCGATCCGCAGGTCGAGGATCTGCGCGAACAGGCACAGCAGGCGCGTGCGGCGGGCAATGTCTCCGCGGCGGCCGAGGCGCTGAACCAGGCGCTGCTGCTGGTGCCCGAAGATCCCGCCGTGTTGCAGGAGCGCGCCGAAGTCGCCCTGCTGCAGGGCGACTTCCCTCGGGCCGACACGCTGGCACAACGTGCTTTCGAGTTGGGTTCCCAGGTGGGGCCCCTGTGCCGCCAGCACTGGGAGACCGTGCGCCAGGTCCGCCAGCATAAACTCGCGGTGCAGCCTTCGCTGCCCTCCCGACATACGCCCGAAGACGCCGCGCAGCATGCGGCACGCGCGGCGACCACCCAGGCAGCGGTCACCGATGCCGAGAGCCGGCGCGATGCGTGCACCGTGCCGGTGATCGAGCGCATGTGAGGGCGCCGCGTCCGCTGCGACGCGGTACCCTTGCAGCCGCACGCCGCTTTCCGTTTCCACGATGTCCCAGCTAGCCCAGGCCAGCCGCGACGCCCTCAGCGAGGGTGGCGCGCTGGCGGAACGACTTGATGCCTTCGCGCCCCGCGACGCCCAGCAGCGACTGACGGCGGCGATCGCCGATGCCTTCGAGGCGCGCGACGTACTGCTGGCCGAAGCCGGCACCGGCACCGGCAAGACCTTCGCCTATCTCGTCCCGGCACTCTTGTCCGGGCTGAAGACCATCGTCTCCACCGGCACGCGCGCGTTGCAGGACCAGCTTTACCATCGCGACCTGCCGCGTGTGCGGGATGCGCTCGGGGTCGCGGGCCTGAAGTCCGCGCTGCTGAAGGGCCGCAGCAACTACCTGTGCCGCTACCGCCTCAACCAGGCCAAGGGCGATCCGCAGGCGTTGCGCACCACCTTCACCAGCCGCGAGCAGGTGGACCAGTTCCAGCGCGTCGTCGCCTGGGGTGGGCGCACGAAGTTCGGCGACATGGCCGAACTGGCCGCGCTGCCGGACGATTCCCCACTGCTGCCGCTGGTCACCTCGACCATCGACAACTGCCTGGGCAGCGAATGCCCGTTCTGGGACGACTGCTTCGTGGTGCAGGCGCGGCAGCGCGCGCAGGCCGCCGACATCGTGGTGGTGAACCATCACCTGCTGCTTGCCGACCTGGCGCTGAAGCAGGAAGGCTTCGGCGAGATCCTGCCCGGCGCGCAGGCCTTCGTCATCGATGAGGCGCATCAGTTGCCCGAACTCGCCGCCAATTTCTTTGGCGAAGGCTTCGGCATGCGGCCCCTGCAGGAACTGGCGCGCGACTGCCTGGCCGAATCGAAAGACGCGGCTGGCGCGCTGTCGGCCCTGCAGCCGCCGGTGCGCGCGCTGGAGCAGTCCTTGCGTGAATTGCGCGCGGCGATGGAAGGGCTGCCGGCACGCGGCACCCGCGAGCGCTTGCTGGCGAAACCGGAGGTGGCGACAGGCTTCGACGCGCTTGCCGGCGCGCTCGGCGACCTGTCCGCGGCCCTTGCTCCGCTGGCGGCGGCATCGCTCGGACTGGAAGCCTGCGCGGCGCGAGCGAAGGAATTCGGCACGCGGCTGTCGCGCTGGTACGAAGCACCGTCCGGTGGGGGCGCGTTTGACGAGGAAACCTCCAAGGCCGACGTCGCCAGCGACGTGCTGTGGTACGAATTGACCCCGCGTGCCTTCCGCTGCCAGCGCACGCCGCTCGATGTTTCCGGCCCGCTGCGCCAGCACCGCGAGCAATCGCGCGCGGCATGGGTGTTCACCTCGGCCACGCTGGCGGTGGGCGGTCGCTTCGACCATCTCGCCGTGCGGCTGGGGCTGGACGATCCGCCCACGTTGCTGCAACCCAGTCCGTTCGATTGGCCTCGCCAGGCGCTGTGTTACCTGCCCACCGGGCTGCCTGACCCGAATGCACCGGGTTACGGCCAGTCGCTGATCGCCGCACTGCGGCCCGTGCTGGAAGCCTCGCAGGGGCGTGCCTTCCTGCTGTTCGCCTCGCACCGTGCGTTGCGCGAGGCGGCGGAGGCGCTGCGTGGCGGACCGTGGCCATTGTTCGTGCAAGGCGAAGCGCCGCGCGGGACGCTGCTGGAGCGGTTCCGCGAGTCCGGCAACGGCGTGCTGCTGGGCGCAGCGAGTTTCCGCGAAGGCGTCGACGTGGTCGGCGATGCCCTGAGCGTGGTGGTGGTGGATAAGCTGCCGTTCGCAGCGCCGGATGACCCGGTGTTCGAAGCGCGGCTCGAAGCGGTGCGTCGCGCCGGCGGCAATCCCTTCCGCGATGAGCAACTGCCGCAGGCGGTGATCGCGCTGAAACAGGCGGTCGGCCGGCTGATCCGCAGCGAGACCGATCGTGGCGTGCTGGTGCTGTGCGATCCGCGCCTGACCGGCAAGCCTTATGGGCGCGTGTTCCTGGATTCGCTGCCGCCCTTCCGGCGCACGCAGCGGGTGCAGGACGTGCAGGGGTTCTTCGGCGTCGAGGCTGCGCCGGAACCGGCGGCGGCAGCCGGTGACGGCGGCGATGACTGGTTCGCCGACGCCCGCTTCTGAGCGCATCGCAGATCGCAGCGTTTAAGCTAGGCACCTCACGAACTCCCTGTCGCCCATGAAGCTGCTCGCCTTCGAGACCGCCACCGAAGCCTGTTCCGTCGCCGTGTACGTCGATGGCGAGGTGCGCGAACGTTTCGAGGTCGCGCCGCGTCGGCACGCCGAACTCGCCTTGCCGTGGGCGGAAGAGTTGCTGGCGGAAGCCGGTATCGCGCGCGCGCAACTGGATGCCATCGCCCTCAGTCGCGGCCCGGGTGCATTCACTGGCGTGCGCCTGGCCATCGCGCTGGCGCAGGGCATCGCACTGGCGCTGGATCGACCGCTGGTGCCGGTGTCCACGCTCGCGGTGCTGGCGTCGCAGGTGCCGGCGCCCCGCGTGACGGCGGGCGAATGCGGCTGCGATGTCGGCATGGCGCATGCGATCCTGGCGGCCATCGATGCGCGCATGGGCGAGGTCTACACGGGCACGTTCGTGCATCGCGGCGACCGTTTGGAAGCCACGTCAGCCGAAGCCGTGGTGGCGCCGGCCGACTATGCGCTGCCGGGCGCGGACGATGACTGGGTAGGCGTGGGCACGGGATTCGCCGCAGCCGACGGCGTGCTCGCCGCGCGCCTGCAGGAACGCTTCCGCCGCGTCGATGCGCAGGCGCTGCCGCATGCCGCCGATCTCGCGCGACTGGCGGCCGACGCCTTGCGTCGTGGCGAGATCATCGCGCCCGAGCACGTCGAACCGGCCTACCTGCGCAACAACGTCGCCCTCACCCTCGAAGAGCAGAAGGCGCTGCGCGCCTCGCGCTGAAGGTCAGCACGCTACTCGTCGCGTACTTCACCGCCCGCCAGGAAGCGCCAGGTCCGGGTGACATGCAGGATGTCGACATTCTCGGCGGTTTCCGGCAGTGGCGGGAACGGCGAGGACAGCTGCACGATGCGCTGCGCGGTGGAATCCAGCAGGGGGATGCCGCTGGACTGGATGATGCGGGTCTGTTCCACGCTGCCATCGCGGCGCACCGCGACGCTGATCACCAGCGTGCCGGCCAGGCGCTTGCGGCGTGCTTCGTCGGGATAGTTGAGATTGCCCACGCGTTCGGCGCGATCGACCCAGGCACGCAGGTAGTTCGCGTAGACGTATTCCTTGGTGCTGGCCGACACGAACTTGCGCTTCGGTCGCTTGGCGTAGAGCTCCGAGCGCAGGTGGTATTCGGCGGCGAGCCGTGCCATCTCGGCATCGCGCTGCACCTTCTGTTCGCCCTGGGGAAGCTCGGGCCGGTCGGGTTGCGGGCGCGCTTCCGGTGCCGGTGCGCGGACTTCGCCGTCGCGGGTGGTGACGACGCGGCTCTCCGGGGGGGGCACCGGGGCGGTGGTCTGGGCGCGCAATGGCTGTGGGGCCAGGCCGGTATCGGGCTGCGGAATCCAGCCGGCCTGGCTGTCGCGCGGGCGCTTGGCCTGGTCGTGTTCGCCGCCGCCTTCCTGGTTCGCGGCGGCCAGGAAGTCGGCTTCCTTCGGCGTCAGCGGCGTACTGGTCTGGCTGAGGATGACGTCCAGCGTCGGCATCACGGGCGCGGCATCGTCGAGCGCGAAGCCCACGCCCAGCACCAGCAGGCCATGCACGATCAGCGACAGGGCGAGGGTGGCGCCGAGGCGTTCGTTCGCGCCGATCTTCGGCGGCGTCACCGGGACAGCGGACATCTCAGGCCAGCTTCTTCTCGATGACGTCGAACAGCAGGCCGGCGATGTTCAGGCCGAACTGCGCGTCCAGCTCGCGCACGCAGGTCGGGCTGGTGACGTTGACCTCGGTCAGGTAGTCGCCGATCACGTCCAGCCCGACGAACAGCATGCCGCGGCGCTTCATCTCCGGGCCCACCTGCGCCGCGATCCAGCGGTCACGTTCGCTCAGTGGGCGGCCTTCGCCGCGGCCACCTGCCGCGAGGTTGCCGCGGAACTCGTCGCCCTGCGGGATGCGGGCCAGCGCATAGTCCACGGGCTCACCATCGACCAGCAGCACGCGCTTGTCGCCGTCCTTGATGCCGGGGATGAAGCGCTGTGCCAGGGTCAGCCGGCCGTCCCCGACCAGCGTTTCCAGGATGACGTTGGTATTGGGGTCGCCGGTCTTCACGCGGAAGATCGAGCGTCCGCCCATGCCGTCCAGCGGCTTGAGCACGGCCTCGCCATGTTCGGCGACGAACGCCTTGAGCGCGGACGGATCGCGGCTGACCAGGGTGGGTGGGCAGCACTGCGGGAAGAGCAGGGCGGCCAGCTTCTCGTTGTAGTCGCGCAGGCCCTGCGGGTCGTTCGCGATCAGCGCGCCTGCCTGCTGGGCGATACCCAGCACGTGGGTGTCGTAGAGGTACTGGTCGTCGACGGGCGGATCCTTGCGCATCAGCACCACCTGGCCCGGACCGAACGCCAGTTCGCGCGCATCACCCAGGGTGTACCAGTCCGTCTTGTCGTCCCTGACAGTCAGTGGGGCGACCTGTGCGCTGGCCTGCCCATCCCGCAGGGCGAGCCGGCCCGGGACGACGTAAAGGAGGCGATGGCCGCGCCGCTGGGCTTCCAGCAGCATGGCGAAAGTAGTGTCCTTGGCGATCTTGATGGACCCGATCGGGTCCATGACGACGACGACGTCCAGCGGCATGGGGGCGGTTCTGCAGGAGACGCAGGGATGGTATCAGGCGGCGCGCATTCCACGTCCCGGCACTGGCAGAACACCGCGTTTGCGGGTCGCCGCAAAATTGAGACGCAGTTCGCATCGCGCCGTTCAGCGGCAGGGGCGCTGAAGGTGTCGCTTGACAGTGCGCAAGGGGATTGGGATATAAGTAGCAACGCAGCGGGGCCGGTTCGTCAATGAAGCGCCGCGCGCATGGGGAAATCAGGTAATGACGCAGAACGAAGGCCAGGCCGGTGGACTCCACGGCCTACGGGTCATGGTGATTGATGACTCGAAAACGATCCGCCGCACCGCGGAAACCCTGCTCAAGCGCGAGGGTTGCGAAGTCGTGACCGCGACGGACGGCTTCGAGGCCCTGGCCAAGATCGCCGACCAGCAGCCGCAGATAATCTTCGTGGACATCATGATGCCGCGCCTCGACGGGTATCAGACCTGCGCGCTGATCAAGAACAACCAGGTGTTCAAGTCCACGCCGGTCATCATGCTGTCGTCCAAGGACAGCCTGTTCGACAAGGCGCGCGGGCGCATCGTCGGCTCGGAGCAGTACCTGACCAAGCCGTTCACGCGCGAGGAACTCCTCGACGCCATCCGCGCCCACGTCAGCACCTGAGGGGGCTGGCGCCATGGCGACCATTCGCACTGAACGCACAGGGGGCGGGCCATGATCCGCACACCGTTCGATACGCTCGCCGAGTACGAGCGCCGCAGCCTGGCGCACGCCGTGGCGCAGCCGGCGCGGGAAATCGCGCAGGACCAGTACCGCGGCGTCGGCTACCGGGTCGGCAAGCGCCGGCTGATTTCCAACTTCGGGGAAGTGGTGGAAATCGTGCAGATGCCGCCGGTCACGCCCGTGCCGGGCGCGCATCCCTGGCTGCTCGGCATCGGCAACCTGCGCGGCAACCTGTTTCCGGTGGTCGATCTGAAACAGTTCCTCGAGGGCGAGCGCACGGTACTGCATGAAGGCCAGCGCGTACTGGTCATGCGCCAGGCCGGTGGCGATGTCGCGCTGACCATCGACGAGTTGTACGGGCAGCGCAGCTTCCATGAATCGCAGCAGGTCGAGCCGGGGGAACTGGCAGACGGCCGCTACGCGCATTTCATCGAGCGGGCCTTCGCCAGCGACGACCAGCGATGGGGTGTTTTTGCGCTGGGACTGCTCGCGCGCACGCCCGAATTCCGTCAGACCGCGCTTTGAGCGCGGACAACAAGAACAATCCAGGGGTTGAACGATGAGCACTGCGACGGATTCTCCCAGCGCCAGCAAGATCGGCAGTTTCGGCAACAGTTTCTGGTTGCTGCTGCTCGCGCTTTCGGTGCTGGTCTTCGGCGCCAACACCGGCGTGGCCACCTACCAGGGCAGCCGGTTGTCCGGCGCCAGCACCGGTGCGTCCGACATGCGCGTGCTCTCGCAGCAGTTGGCCAACCAGGGCCGCGAGGCCGTGGCAGGCAATGCCGAAGCCTTCAAGGCCTTCAAGGAGACGAAGCAGTCGGTCGAGTCCACCGTCTCCGACCTGCAGAGCCGCTTCGGTAGCGAAGGCGCCATCGCCGGTCCCCTGGCCAAGTTGACCGCCACCTGGGCGCCGCTGGGCAAGAACGCCGACCAGATCGTGACCTCCGAAGCCGCCGTGCTGGCGTTGGCCGGCAACGCCGACCGTTTCGCAACCCAAGTGCCCAACCTGCAGGCGCAGCTCAACGAAGTCGTCCGCGCGATGTCCGCCGGCGGCGCACCTTCGTCGCAGATCTACAGCGCGCTGCAGCAGGTCGTGCTGGCCGGCACCATGGCGCGCCGCGTAACCGAAATCCGTGCCGGTGGCGCGGGTGCGGCTACTGCCGGTGACGCGCTGGGTCGCGATGCCGTGCTGTTCGGCCAGGTGCTGGAAGGTCTGCGCAACGGCAACCCCGACCTCGGCATCGCGGCCGTCCGCAATGGCGCCGCCCTGTCCGCGCTGGACAATTCGCAGACCTTGTGGACTGCGATGAAGAAGGATCTGGATGCCATCCTGGCCAGTTCGCGCAACCTCTTTGCCGCGCAATCGGCTGCCGCCGCACTGACCAACGGCTCGGGCCAGATGCTCCAGGACAGCACCAACCTGTTCCAGGCCTTCTCGGCATTCGGCTCGGTCCGCGACACGCGCCTGTTCCCCAACTTCTGGCTGGGCATCGCCTCGGGTATCGCGGCGCTGATCTCCATCATCGGTCTGTTGTGGTCGCTCTACCGCACCCGCCAGCGCGAGCAGGAAATGCGCTACCAGACGCAGGTGGAATACAACAGCCGCAACCAGCAGGCGATCATGCGGTTGCTGGACGAAATCAGCTCGCTGGGTGAAGGCGACCTGACGGTGAAGGCATCGGTGACCGAGGACATGACCGGCGCCATCGCGGACGCCATCAACTACGCCGTGGATGAACTGCGCAACCTGGTGACCACGATCAACGACACCTCCGTGCAGGTGGCCGCATCGACCCAGGAAACCCAGGCCACCGCCCTGCAGCTGGCGGAAGCCGCCGGCCACCAGGCCGACCAGATCACCACCGCCTCCGACCGAATCAGCGAAATCGCGACCAGCATCGACCAGGTGTCGAAGAACTCCACCGAGTCCGCCGAAGTGGCGCAGCGCTCGGTGCAGATCGCCACCGAGGGCGCCGGCGTGGTGCGCGAAACCATCCGCGGCATGGACCAGATCCGCGACCAGATCCAGGAAACCTCCAAGCGCATCAAGCGCCTGGGCGAGTCCTCGCAGGAAATCGGCTCGGTGGTGGAACTGATCAACGACATTTCCGAACAGACCAACATCCTGGCGTTGAACGCCGCCGTGCAGGCGGCCTCGGCCGGTGAAGCGGGCCGCGGTTTCGCGGTCGTGGCCGACGAAGTGCAGCGCCTCGCCGAACGCACCTCGGGCGCGACGCGCCGCATCGAATCCCTGGTGCAGACCATTCAGGCCGATACCAACGAAGCGGTCAGCTCGATGGAGCAGACGACCGCCGAGGTGGTGTCCGGCGCACGCCTGGCCGAAGACGCAGGTACCGCGCTGGGCGAGATCGAGCGCGTGTCGAACGACCTGAACAACCTCATCAAGGGCATCTCCGGCGCAGCGCAGCAGCAGTCGGCCGCCGCGCTGGACATCACCCAGACCATGGGCGTGATCCGCCAGATCACCTCGCAGACCTCGCTGGGTGCGGGACAGACGGCCGAATCCATCGGTCACCTGGCGCAGCTGGCCGCGGACCTGCGCCGTTCGGTCGCCGACTTCAAGCTGCCGGGCTGAGGACGGGACGCACTGCATGAACTTCCTACGCCATCCCGCTTGCCAGCAGCGCAAGGCTGACGGTCCTGCCGTCGCCGCGGGAGCATGCCCATGAGTGCGCTGCGCGAAGCCATGAGCCACGCCGTGCTCGGCTGGGTCAAGCCCGAGCTGGACGAGACCCTGCGCCTGGTGCGGCAGGAAATCGAAGCCTTCGTGGAAACGCCCGCCGATACCAGCCGCATGCGGTTCTGCGCCGGCTACCTGCACCAGGTGCAGGGCACGCTGCGCATGGTGGAGTTGTATGCGCCCGCGATGGTCGCCGAAGAGCTGGAACTGCTCGCCAAGGCGCTGCAGGAAGGTGGCGTGGCCGACCGTGACGAGGCCTGCTCCACCTTGATGCGCGGCGCCGTGCTGTTGCCGGACTACCTGGAGCGACTGCAGGACGGCCACCGCGACATTCCCATCGTGCTGCTGCCGTTGCTCAACGAGATCCGCGCGTCGCGCGGCGCGTCGGGCCTCAACGAAAGCATGCTGTTCCCGCCGGGTGCCCGCGACGACGCGACGCCCAGCGAGGCCGAGATCGACCACGCACGCAGCAGCCTCAGCGGTCGCAATCGTGAACTGCTCGACACCGTCGGCAATGCGGTCAAGGAAGAGCTCCTGCGCGTGAAGGACGCGCTGGACCTGCACCTGCGCACCGGCAGCGAGGCGCGCGAACTCGAATCGCAGGTGGCCGAGCTCGGCAATGTGGCCGACACGCTGGGCATGATGGGCCTGGGCGTGGCGCGCGACGTGGTGATGCAGCAGCGCGACACCCTGCGCGAAGTCGTGGCGGGCGCCCGTCCTGCGGACGAAGGCACGCTACTCGATGTCGCAGGCGCTCTGCTGTACGTCGATGCCTCGCTGGATGACCAGGTTGCGCACCTCGGCAGCGCCGGCGATGCGGCGCCCGATCCCAGCACCGCCGAATCGCAACGCACGGTCGAAGTGCTGGCGCAGGAGGCCATCATCAATTTCGCCGGTGCGCGCGAGCGTTTCGTCGCCTTCATCGAAACCAACTGGGACCACGCCGAACTGACCGACGTGCCGCGCCTGCTGGACGAGGTCGCGGGCGCGCTGCGCATGCTCGAACTGGCGCAGGCGGGCGATTACGTCATCGGTGTGCGCCGCTATGTCAGCGGCGAGCTGATCGGCAAGAAGCGCGTGCCCGGTGGCCAGCAACTGGACACCCTGGCCGACGCGATGGCGAGCCTCGAGTACTACCTGGAAGCGTTGCGCGAGCGGCGCCCGAATCGCGAGGACATCCTCGAGATCACCCGCGGCAGCCTGGAAGCGCTGCGTTATTGGCCATTGCCGCCCGAAGCATCCGCGGTCGAAGAAGCATCCTCCCCTGCCTCTGCGGCGCCCATCGCTGCGCCCATCGCCGAAGTGCCTGTTGTTGAAGCGCCCGTGGCCGATGGAGTTCCCGTTCCCCTGGAGGAAGCGCCCGCGCCAGTCTCGTTCGCCGGGCTGTCGCTGGAACCGATCGACGCCGCACCCGCCGTGTCTTCGCCCGGCAGCGCCAATCCGTTCGATCCGGTCGGTTTCGAAGAAGCACACGGTGATGCCGAGACGGCCTCGCCGGTGTCCGTTCTGGAAGACACCGTCGCGCCCGTCGTGGAAGCCGGCGATGCGCCTGTTGCCGGGGATCACATCGAAACCCTCGCGGACGTGTCCGAGGCGACACCGGACATCGCCGATACCGATGCCGACACCGATGCGCTGCCCGACCTGCGCCACGAGATTGCCGCTGCGGCGGCCGCGCTGCCGGCGACGGGCGTCGTGGGCGGCTTCGACGGCGATGCCACGGATATCGACGACGAGATCCGCGACGTCTTCCTCGAAGAGTTCGACGAGGAAATCGTCAACCTGCGCCAGTTGCTGCCGGCCTGGCGCAGCAACCCCGAAGATTTCGATCGCCTGCGCCCGATCCGCCGCGTGTTCCATACCCTGAAGGGCAGCGGACGCCTGGTGGGTGCCAAGACGCTGGGCGAATTCAGCTGGAAGGTCGAGAACATGCTGAACCGTGTGCTCGACCGCACGCGCGCGCCGAGCCACGCGGTCGAAGCCCTGCTGGAGCAGGCCTGCGACGCGCTGCCGCAACTCAACGCCGCGCTGCGCGGCCAAGGCAGCGTGACGGCCGACCTTGCCGGCCTGCAGGACGTGGCGGATCGCCTGGCGGCTGGCGAAGAGGCCTACTACAGCGCGCAGCCGACGGTACTGGACGAGGAAGCGGACTTCGTCGAGCCGACGTTGGCGCAGGCGGCCGCGCCGGTGGTCGAAGACGTGCCTGCGGTGTTCGAACCCGAAACCGAAGGCACGCCGGCGTCCGTCGATGCGGTGCTGCGCGAGATCCTGGAAACCGAAGTCGACAACCATCTCGACACGGTCGATACCTGGCTGCAGAAGGCCCAGGTGGAGGCCACGCCGGTCACGGAAGAACTGCTGCGCGCCGTGCACACCATGAATGGTGCGCTGGCGATGGCGGACGTACCGGAAATCACCGATATCACCTCGTCGGCGGAGCAATACGTCAAGCGCTTGCTGTCGGCGGGCGAAACACCGGCGCCCGAAGGCGTGGCCGCGCTGGCCGACACCGCGCAGGCGATCCGCCGCAGCATCGCGGCCTTGCAGGCGCCGTCGCCGCGCATCCCGGTATTCGCGGCGCTGGCGGGCCAGCTCGCCGCGCTGCGCGACAGCCTGCCAGACCTGCGCCATGGTGCGCAGATTGTCGACGACGCGCACCAGGGCACCTATGTCGGCCAGATGCCGACGATCGCACCGCCGGTGGCGCCGTCCGACATCGAGCTGTCCGCGCTGGACCTGTCCGCGTATCTCGACAGCGACGCCGCCAACGGTGCGGGCGATCTTGCCGCAGCCGGAATGGCGGACGACGCCACGCCGGAAGATGCGGTCGTCGATACAGCCGATGCCGCACCCGATGCGGCGCTGCAGGCCGGGGAAACCGCCCCGGTGGACGTGGAACAGCCTGCATCGCAGGGCGTGACGTTCTACGACATCGACTACCGCATCCTGCCTCGTGCACGGCAATCGGAAGTCGATCATGCGCCGGCGCCAGCCGGGGCGGGCGAAGACGCTCATGCCGAGGTGACGGATGACGCCATGATCGAGATGGGGTCCTCCACCGTTGCAGCCGCATCGTTGGAAGCCTCCGTACAGGCGCAGGAAGAGGACGCGTTCGCCGAGCCGATCGATGACGCGCTGGTGGTGGATGCCGATCTGCCTGCGTTCCTGGTCGAAACTGAAGCTGTCGCTGTCGATACGACACCGGTTCTCGACGACGCGAACGAGGATGTGGCGGTTGCCGAGGGGACCGCACGCGTGGACGACATCACCGACGCGAACGAGCTCGCTGACTTTCCGGTGGCGGATGCTCCGGAAGCCGGCGAGCCTGATCCGGTGGAAGTGCCGGGCGACGTGGTCGCGACCGCCGATGCCTCCGACGAAATACCGTCCAGTGCCGATGCCGCGGATGCGCCGGTGGCGACACTGGATCACGACGTCACGATGGATGACGCAGCACTGCCTGTCGTCGAAGAACGGGATTCCGCGGAGCAAAGTGCCGAGGCTCCCGCAGTCGAGGGTATTTCTCTCGAAGAGGCGGCGACCGAAGAGCCTGCCGACGTGGCGACCGGCTTCGATGCCACCGTGGAAGAGCCGTTGGTGGATGACGCCGTCGCGGCGGAGCACGCGCCTGTCGAAGACGTTGCCGAGCCGGTTGAAGCAGCGGAAGACGCGGAAGCCCTCGAAGCTGCCGAACAAGCGCCGTCCGATGTCGTCGCCTCCGTGGAAGTCGAGGAGTCTGCCGTGACCAGTGCACCCGCCGACATGCCGGAGCCGGAAGAGGCCCTCGACCTGACCGGGCTCGACCTGGACCTGGTCGAGATCTTCATCGAGGAAGGCAACGACCTGCTCGACCACTCCGACGATCTGATCGCCAAGTTGCGGGAAACGCCGGAAGACCGCGCGCTGATCATCGGCCTGCAGCGCGATCTGCACACGCTCAAGGGCGGCGCCCGCATGGCCGGCATCCACGCCGTGGGCGACCTGGGCCACGCGATCGAATCGATGCTGGAATCGATCGCCGGCCAGCGCACCGAGCTGGACCGTCGCGCCATCCAGTTGCTGGAGCGCGGCTTCGACACGCTGCACGCCCAGCTTGCCCGCGTCACCGCGCGTCGCGCCGTCGCCATTCCGGACGGCATGATCGCCGAGTTCAATGCGCGCGCCCGCGGCATCGAACTGCCCGATGCTACAACGGCAGCCGATGCATCCACTGCGCCGGTCGAACTGGCGCCGCTGTCGGCGCCGATCGAAACCGAAGTCGCGGCCCCGGTGGAAGAAGAGTTCTTCCCGATGGGCCAGCAGGAGCAGGTCCGAGTGCGCGCGGACCTGCTGGATCGCCTGGTCAACAACGCCGGCGAAGTCGCGATCTACCGCGCCCGCCTGGAGCAGCAGCTGGGAGCGTTCCGCGGCGCGATGGCCGAACTGGACCGCACCAACATCCGTATGCACGACCAGTTGCGTCGTCTCGATCTGGAGACGGAGGCACAGATCGTCGCGCGCTACCAGCGCGAGCACGACAAGCAGGACCCGACGTTCGACCCGCTGGAACTGGACCGCTTCTCCACGCTGCAGCAGCTCAGCCGCGCGCTGGCCGAATCGGCGGCGGACATCAGCGGCCTGCAAGGCGTCCTCGACGATCTGGCGCGCCAGTACGACGGCCTGCTGCAACAGCAGTCGCGCGTGAGTTCGGAGCTTCAGGATGGCCTGATGCGGGCGCGCATGCTGCCGTTCGAAGGCATCGTGCCGCGCCTGCGCCGCGTGCTGAGGCAGGCCGCCACCGAGACGCACAAGCAGGTCAGCCTGCAATTCTCCGGAACGCACGGCGAAATGGATCGCAACGTGCTGGACCGCATGACCGCGCCGCTGGAACACCTGCTGCGCAACTCCGTCGCGCACGGGCTGGAGTCACCCAAGGAACGCCGCAAGGCCGGCAAGCCGGAAGAAGGCACCGTGCACGTGGCGCTGCGTCGGGAAGGTTCTGAAATGGTGCTGGAGGTGTCCGACGACGGCGCCGGCCTCAACCGTGATGCCATCCGCAAGCGCGCCGAGCAGCGCGGTCTGCTGCAGCCGGGCGCGGTGCTGCCCGACAGCGCCCTGGACCGCCTGATCCTGGAGCCCGGGTTCAGCACCTACGACCAGGTCAGCCAGTTGGCGGGCCGTGGCGTGGGCATGGACGTGGTGTACAACGAAGTGCGCCAGCTGGGTGGTTCGCTGGAAATCAATTCGGTGCCGGGCAAGGGCGCTACCTTCACCCTGCGCCTGCCGCAGACGCTGGCGGTCAGCCAGGCCGTGTTCGTGCAGATCGGCGAAACGCAGTTCGCGGTGCCCGTGGCGGCGGTCAGCGGCATCGGTCGCATCAGCCACGCACGCTTCAGTGCAGGAGCAGGCAGCTACCACTACGCCGGCGAGGATTATCCGCTCTACAACCTGGGCCACCTGGTGGGACAGGGGCCGGCCAAGGCGGAAGGCCAGCCGCAGGTGCCGCTGTTGCTGGTGCGCGCGGGTGATCTGCGCGCAGCCGTCGCGGTCGACCAGGTGCTCGGCAACCGCGAGATCGTGGTCAAGCCGGTGGGCCCGCAGATCGCGTCCATCCCCGGCATCTACGGTGCCACGATCACCGGCGACGGCAGCGTGGTGGTGATCCTGGATGCCGCGCCGCTGGTGCGCCGCCACCTGGCGCAGCCGCAGCAGCCGACCCAGCAGGTCGCCGCGGTCGAGCAGCGACGCGTGCCGTTGGTGATGGTGGTCGACGACTCGCTGACCATGCGCAAGGTGACCAGCCGCGTGCTGGAACGCCACAACTTCGAGGTCAGCGCAGCGCGCGATGGCGTCGAAGCGCTGGAGAAACTGGAAGAGCGCGTGCCCGACCTGATGCTGCTGGACATCGAAATGCCGCGCATGGACGGGTACGAGCTGGCCACGGCGATGAAGGCCGATCCGCGCTTCAGGGACGTGCCGATCGTGATGATCACCTCGCGTACCGGCGACAAGCATCGCCAGCGCGCCTTCGACATCGGCGTGCAGCGCTACCTGGGCAAGCCGTACCAGGAACTCGACCTGATGCGCAACGTGTACGACCTGCTGGGAATCGCCCGTGTCCGTGAGTGAAGCCAAACGCGTTGCCCTGCTGGCGCGCCCGGGCGAGGCGCGCGAACGCCTGCGCGTGGCGCTGCATGAGGCCGGCGCCGAGATCGTGCTGGAAGACGACCCCAACACGCTCGACGCCGACGCCTTGGGCAGCAGCGCGCCGCAGGTGGTGCTGGTGGCGCTGGAGCCGGCCATCGAGGACAGCCTGGAGCGCTTCGACAACGTGCTGCACGATCCCGCGGTGGCGGTGATATTCGACGAGGCCGACCTGGCCGCGCGCCGCCAGGGTTGGGAAGCCCAGCGCTGGGCGCGGCATCTGGCAGCGAAACTGCACGGCCACCAGGACGTGCTGCCGCCCGGTCGAGAAGAAGACGTGGGCCTGCAGCTAGAGCCCGGCCTGCCGGTGACGCCCGCGCAATTGCACGAGGACGCGGAGATTTCGCTGCACCTGGAAGAAGCGGCCGACATGGCGTTCGAACTTCCGCGTGATGATTTCGCCTACACCGGCGGCCTGGCGACGCGCCCGGTCGCGGAGCCGGTCATCGACGCGGACGACTGGCTGCGTCATGCCACGGTTGACGTGGAGCCCGTGGCCGCGCCTTCCATGCCGCCGCCGCTCCCGGAAGCGGCGGTTGCGGTGCCACCGCCGGTGCCTGCTTCGACCTTCGACCTGTCCACGCTGGAACTGGAGCCGCTGGAATCCCGCGGCGCTGCGGGTGCCGTGCGTGCGCAGGGCGCGGTGCTGGTGTTCGCCGGCATCGGGGGGCCTGACGCAGTGCGCAAGTTGCTCGCCGAGCTGCCGGACGGATTCCCCAAGCCGGTGCTGGTGCATCTGCGCCTTGACGGTGGCCGTTACGACAACCTGGTCCGGCAGATGGAGCGCGTGGCGCACATGCCCGTGTTGCTGGCCGAAGCCGGCAAGCCCGCCGAAGCGGGACACATCTACGTCCTGCCCGGTGACGTGGTGCCGTTCGTGGATGCAGGCGCGGTGAGCTTCCGCCCCGGTGCCGTGATCCACACGATGATCCCGCAGCTGCCGCCGGCCGACAGCGCGGTGTTGCTGCTCAGCGGCAGTGACAGCGCACTGGTGGATCCGGTCGCCGCGCTGGGCGAGCAGGGTGCACTTGTGATGGGCCAGTCGCAGGACGGCTGCTACGACCCGGTGGCACCGAAGGCGCTGGCGTCACGCGGTGCCGAACTTGGCGCGCCCGTGCAGCTTGCACAGCGCCTGACCGACCGCTGGTTCTGAGGAACATACGATGGCCCATTCCAACGACGAAATCCGCGGCGTCCTGATCCAGGCCGGCGAGTACCGCCTGCTGCTGCCCAACGCCACCGTGGCCGAAGTGCTGACGCGTGCGCCGGTGGAGCCGATCGCGGACATGCCCGACTGGCTGCCGGGCCGGATCGATTGGCATGGCTGGTCGGTGCCGCTGGTCGCCTTCGGCCGCCTGAGCGGCAATCCGAACGACCCGGTGGCCCTCAACAGCAAGATCGTGGTGCTGAAGGCGCTGAGTGGCGACAAGGATCGCCCGTACTTCGCGCTGCTGACGCCATCGTTCCCGCGCCTGGTGTCGGTGCCGCGCGATGGCCTGTTGGCCGACGCGACCGAAGAAGACTTGCCGGTGGGTGTGAAGGTGCGCGTGCTGCTCGGTGACGAAGCCGCCGTGCTGCCCGACCTGGAAGTGGTCGAATCGATGATCGGCGACGCGCTGGCCAACGCGGCCTGAGGTGATGCTCTCGTAGGGTGGGCCTTGGCCCACCTTCACTCATCGCACGCAAGATCCATGGCCCGTGCTCAGGCCCCACCCGCGATACCGCTCCGCGGCGGGCCAGGGCCCGCCCTACAGGTCGCCGAAGCGCGATTGCAGCGCGGCTATGGCGGCCAGTCCCGCAGTTTCGGTACGCAGGATGCGGGGGCCGAGGCGTAGCCCGATGAAACCCGCCGCGGACAGCGTGTCGAGATCGCGTGGCGACCAGCCGCCTTCCGGTCCGATCGCCACCACCACCGCGGCTGAAGCCACCTGCACGGTGGTCAGCGACACGTCGCCGGCAGGATCCAGCGTCAGCCGTGTCGCGTGGCCGTCTACCGCACGTGCCGCCTCGGCCAGTGCGGCCGGCGGCGAGAGCGACGGCAGGCGCGCACGCGCACTCTGTTCACAGGCGGACGCGACGACATTGCGCCAGTGCGCCACGCGTTTTTCGGCACGCTCGGCGTCCAGCTTCACTTCGGTGCGTTCCGCCGTCACGGGGATGATCGCGGCTACGCCGAGTTCGGTTGCTTTCTGCAGGATCAGGTCCATCTTCTCGCCCCGCGCGATGCCCTGCAGCAGGGTGATGTGCAGCGGCGATTCGTTGTCGACCATGCGCATCGATACGATCTCGGCGACCACCTCGCGCTTGCCGATAGTGATGAGGCGGGCGTCGTAGTCGTGGCCGTCGCCGTTGAACAGGATGCAGGCATCGCCTTCACGCAGGCGCAGCACGCGGGCCAGATGGTTGGCGGTGGATTCGGGCAGGGCGAGCCGCGCGCCTGCCTGCAGCGGTCGTTCAACGAAACAACGGGTCAGGCGCATGCAACGCTCTCTGCAGAAGGGGCTTCAGCCCGCGCCACGACGACATGCCCGCCGCCATGACAGCGAACGCGCCGCAGCGCACCTGTGGAGTGGATGGCCATGCTGTTTCCTCCGCATCCGCAGTCGGGGCTGAAGCACCTCTTGCAGGAATCTCTCTGGCCCTGGCACGTCATGCCGTCGCCTCGTCGATGGCGGCGCGGGTGACATCGGCCAGCATCTGCAGCTGTTCCTCGTCCACGCAGTACGGCGGCATCCAGTACAGCACATCGCCGAGCGGACGCAGCACGACACCGCGCGACAGTGCCGCGCGATACGCCTTCAGGCCTATCCGGGACGCGGATGGGAAGGGAGTGGCCTTGTCGCCGTCCCGGGTCAGCTCGAACGCGAGCATCATGCCCGCCTGGCGTACATCGGCGACGTGGCGGTGCGCGGCCAGCGGCTCGGCCAGCGCCGCCATGGCGCGGGCGGTGGCGCGATTGCGCGCCAGCACGTAGTCGGCACGGAAGATGTCCAATGAGGCCAACGCCGCCGCGCATGCCAGTGGATTGCCCGTGTAGCTGTGCGAATGCAGGAAGGCGCGTTCGCGCGCGTCATCGAGGAAGCCGTCGTAGATCGTTTCCGTGGCAAGTACCGCCGCCAGTGGCAGGAAGCCGCCAGTCAGGCCCTTCGACAGGCACAACAGGTCGGGCATCACGCCGCTCTGCTCGCTGGCGAACAGTGTGCCGGTGCGACCGAAGCCCACCGCGATCTCGTCGGCGATCAGGAACGCGCCGCTGGCGTCGCAGAGTTCGCGAACGCGCACCAGGTAATCCGGATGGTGCATGCGCATGCCGCCTGCGCACTGCACGCGCGGCTCCACGATCACTGCGCAGACTTCGCCCGCGTGCTGGTCCAGCAGGGTCGCCAGCGCTTCCGCAGCGCGCGCGGCACAGTCGGCCGCCGATTCGCCGGGCTGCGCGAGGTAGGCATCGGGCGAGGGGGCGAACAGCGCTTCGGTGAGCAGGGGCGCATAGACGCGCCGGTACAGCGGAATATCGCCCACCGCCAGGGCTCCCAGCGTCTCGCCATGGTAGCCATTCTCCAGCGCGATGAACTTGGTACGTCGGTGTTCGCCCCGGTTGTGGAACCAGTGGAACGCCATCTTCAACGCCACTTCCACGCCGGCAGAGCCGTTGTCGGCATAGAAGACCTTAGATAGCGGCGTGCGTCCCTGTTGGCGCGGTGCGATCGCAAGCAGGCGTTCGGCCAGTTCCACCGCCGGTGCGTGGGTGAAGCCGGCCAGCATCACCTGCTCCAGAGCCATGGCCTGGGTGGCGATGGCGGCGCCGATGCGCGGCTCCGCATGCCCGAACAGGTTGGTCCACCAACTGCTGACCGCGTCCAGGTAACGCGTGCCATCGTGCCCGATGAGCCATGCACCATCACCGCGCGCGATGGGGACCAGTGGCAAGGTGTGCGGGTGCTCACGCATCTGGGTGCAGGGATGCCACACCACCGACAGATCGCGGGCACGCCAAGCGTCCGCCTCTGCTAGCATTCCCGCTTGATGATCCTGTTGTCGCATCCCCACATGATATCGGCCCCCAGCCCTTTCCGTCGCCACGCCCTGCGTGCCGGGCGTGGACGTCGCGCCGCCGCATGAGCCGCCTCCCCACCATCCACGGCATCACCCAGCGCGCAGACGGGCCGGACCGGCATGTCGAGGAACTCGACCTGGAGTTCAGCAACGGCGAACGCCGTCGCTACCATCGGCTCCGTGCACAGGGTCATGGCGCGGTGGTCGTGGTGCCGATGCAGGACGAGGACACCGTGCTCCTGGTGCGCGAGTACGCCGCCGGCATGCACCGTTACGAACTGGGCCTGGTGAAGGGCCGGATCGATGCCGGCGAAACGCCGGAGCAGGCGGCCGACCGCGAACTCAAGGAAGAAGCCGGCTTCGGTGCGCGCCGTATCGACGTGCTGCGCGCCCTGACCCTGGCACCCACTTACATGAGCCACCAGTCCTGGCTGGTGGTGGCAAGAGACCTGTACCCCGAGCGCCTGCCGGGGGATGAACCCGAGGAGTTGGAAGTAGTGCCCTGGAAGTTGCAAGACCTCGACCAGCTGATGCTGCGCGAGGATTTTTCGGAAGGTCGTTCGCTGGCGGCTCTGTTCATCGCCCGCGAATGGTTGAAAGAGCGGACATGAGTCGCATGACCGCCGACCTGCACGAAGCCGTCATAGTCATCGCCCGCGAAGCGGGCCAGGCCATCATGGCCGTGTACGAGAACGCCTTCGATGTGCAGCGCAAGAGTGACGACAGCCCGCTGACCGCCGCCGACATGGCCGCGCACCAGGTCATCGCCGACGGCCTGCGTCGGCTGACCCCGCAATGGCCGGTGCTGTCGGAAGAAGCCTCCGACATTCCATGGGGCGAGCGCAGCCAATGGCCGACCTACTGGCTGGTGGACCCGCTGGACGGCACGCGCGAGTTCATCAAGCGCAATGGCGAGTTCACCGTGAACATCGCGCTGATCGAACAGAACGAGCCCATCTTCGGCGTGGTGCATGCACCGGTGACCGGCGAGACCTGGCATGCGCGCCAAGGCCGCAACGCGTACCGCCGCATCGGCGAAGTGGACGCGCAGATCCGCACGCGTGCACCTGCCCGGGGCACGCTGAAGGTGGCGGCCAGCCGCTCGCACCGCGACGCGCGCACGCAGGCTTTCCTGGACGGCATGGGCGTGATCGAGGAGGTCTCGCTGGGCTCCTCGCTCAAGTTCTGCCGCATCGCCGAGGGCACACTGGACGTCTATCCGCGCTTCGGCCCCACCAGCGAGTGGGACACCGCCGCCGCGCAATGCGTGCTGGAAGCCGCCGGCGGCGCACTGCTCGCGCCGGACGGACGTGCCTTCCGCTACAACCGCCGCGAGACCCTGCTCAATGGCGATTTCGTGGCGCTGGGCGACATGACGCTGCCGTGGCGCGACTGGCTGGCGCGGGCGCGGGACGGCGACCATGGACATGCCCGCAGTGCCTGATGGCGACATTGCGCGCCTGCTGGGCATCATGGCCCGGCTGCGCAATCCCGAAGGCGGTTGCCCGTGGGACCTGGAGCAGGACTTCGCCTCGATCGCGCCCTACACGATCGAGGAAGCGTACGAAGTCGCCGACGCGATCGACCGCAATGACCTGCCGGCATTGAAGGACGAACTCGGCGACCTGCTGCTGCAGGTCGTCTTCCATGCGCAGATGGCGGACGAACAGGGTGCGTTCGCGTTCGGGGACGTGGTCAATGCCATCTGCGACAAGATGGTGAGGCGGCATCCGCATGTCTTCGGCCCTTCTACGGACTCGGGACAGGTTGCCTCGTTCGCCGATGCGGAAGCGCAGAGCGTCAACTGGGAAGCGATCAAGGCCGCCGAGCGCAAGGCCGCCGGCGAGGAAGACGCCTCGGCGCTGGCCGGTGTTTCGCGCGGGTTGCCGGAGTGGCAGCGCGCGGTGAAGCTGCAATCGCGCGCGGCCCGCGTGGGCTTCGACTGGCCGGATACCGCGCCGGTGATCGACAAGCTGCACGAGGAGATTGATGAGGTGCGCGTCGAGCTCGCCGCCGCGCCCTCGCCCGAGCGGGACGTGCGGTTGGAAGACGAGATCGGCGACCTGCTGTTCGTCGCCGCCAATCTGGCGCGCCATGCCAGGGTGGATGTGGGCGGTGCGCTGCGTCGCGCCAACCTGAAGTTCGAACGCCGCTTCCGCGCGATGGAAGCGCTGGCCGCCGAAGACGGGACCACGATGTCCGCGCTGAGCCTGCAGCAGCAGGAAGCGCTGTGGGCGCGGGTCAAGCAGCGGGGCTTGTAATAGGGGCTTCGGCCCCGACCACGCAAGGCATCGGGGCTGAAGCCCCCTCCTACAGGGGTCTCATGAAAACCTTGCTGCTCTTCCTGTTGACCGCGCTGGCCGAGATCGTCGGTTGTTACCTTCCGTACCTCTGGTTGCGAAAGGGCGGCAGCATCTGGATGCTGGTTCCGGCCGCGGCCAGCCTGGCGCTGTTCGCCTGGCTGCTGACCCTGCACCCCACGGCCTCCGGCCGGGTCTATGCGGCTTATGGGGGCGTCTACGTCACCGTCGCGATTTTCTGGCTGTGGGCGGTGGACGCGGTGAAGCCGACCCGCTGGGACCTGCTGGGCGCCGGCTTGTGCCTGGCCGGCATGGCGGTGATCATGTTTTCGCCACGCGCTGCCTGACCCTGTGGGAGGGGACATGAGCCGCTTCGCCAGCTTCCGCGAGTTCTATCCGTTCTACCTGCGCGAACACAGCAACCGCACC
Source organism: Pseudoxanthomonas sp. 3HH-4 (assembly GCF_006716465.1). Classification (GTDB taxonomy): domain Bacteria; phylum Pseudomonadota; class Gammaproteobacteria; order Xanthomonadales; family Xanthomonadaceae; genus Pseudoxanthomonas_A. Next base: position 358,602 of record NZ_VFPB01000005.1, read on the forward strand.
TCGCGCCGGCTGCATTTCATTGGCAGCTGCGGTGTGCTTGCCCTGCTCGTGCTGGCCATCGTCGAGCGCAACGCTTGGTGGCTGCTGGCCGCGCTGTTCTGCGGCTACGGGTTTGCCTGGATCGGCCACTTCTTTTTCGAGAAGAACCGGCCCGCGACGTTCAAGCATCCGTTCTATTCCTTCGCCGGCGACTGGGTGATGTTCAAGGACATCCTCGTCGGCAAGATCCGGTTCTGAGCGGCGCATGAGCCGCGTGGTCCGGCACACCGTCCACGCCGTCGCGCTGTTGGTCGGGGTGCCGTTGGCCGGACTGCTCACATACGATATTGTGGCTGTCAGGCCACATGTGGCCGGGATCCAGTCGCTGCTTGCCAGCGCCGAACCGCAGGAAGCATCCCCTCCAGCGTTCATTCGCGATCTCATCGATGCCGGCGAGGGCTCGCCGGATGCTTACGGCGCGCGCCTGGCGCTGGCGCAGGTATACGGCGCGGAAGAGCGGAACGCCGTGCGCCGGCATGCACGCGAACTGCTCTGGCAGATCCTGCTTCCGCTGCACCTCGACGAATCCGGCATGCACGGCCTCGTCGTGTCCCAGGCGCACAACGGCGTGGATGCTGGCCTTGCTGTTTTCGCGCAACGCGAGTACGGCAAATCCCTCGACGACCTGTCGCCGATGGAGGCGGCACGCGCCGTCGCTGTCATCAAAAGTCCCTCCCACTACCTGCGAGACAGGCAGAGGCTGGAAGCACGTGCGGAGTGGATGCTGGAGCGCGCCGGATACCTTCACTGAGTGCGGCCGACGCCCTCACTCGTAGAACATCAGGAACGCCGCGCCCACGATCAGCGCAAAGGCGGCGTAGTGGTTCCATTTCAGTGGCTGGCCCAAGTACCAGGTGCTGAAGCCCGCGAAGACCAGCAGGGTCAGGATCTCCTGGATCGTCTTCAGCTGCACGACCGAATAGACCGCACTGCCCATGCGGTTGGCCGGGACCATCAGCGTGTACTCGAAGAAGGCGATGCCCCAGCTGGCCAGGATCGCGACGAACAGCGGGGATGATTTGTACTTCAGGTGCCCGTACCAGGCGAAGGTCATGAAGACGTTGGAGGCCAGCAGCAGGAAGAGGGGCAGGACGCGTTCGATCATGGCGGGGTCGTCGGGGAGGGGTGGCGAAGCGTAATCCCAACTGTGGGCTGAATGGAGCTGCGGCCTTCACATGATGTCCACCGGGAGGTCGGTAGCTTCACAAACCTGAAGCCTCTGAAGGAGTTGTCATGCGACACAGTCAGGAAACCGCGGGTCTGGTGCTGGTGGTGGAAGACAACCGGAACATCTCGGAGATGATTGGAGAGTATCTCGAGGGCCGGGGATTCGAGGTCGATTACGCCACCGACGGCCTGGATGGTTACCGGCTGGCGGTGGAGAACAGCTACGACGTGCTGGTGCTGGACCTGATGCTGCCACGCCTGGACGGGATGGAAGTCTGCAAGCGCCTGCGCACCGAGGCCCGCAAATCCACGCCGGTGCTGATGCTTACCGCGCGCGATACCCTGGACGACAAGCTGACCGGCCTGAGTTCCGGCGCCGACGACTATCTCACCAAGCCTTTCGCCATCCAGGAACTGGAAGCCCGGCTCCGCGCGCTGATCCGCCGCGAGCGCCGCCAGGTGGGTGCCGAAGTGCTGAAGGTCGCGGACCTGGTGCTGGACCCGGTCAGCATGCGTGCCACCCGCGGTGGCACCGAGCTGATGCTGTCGCCGATCGGCCTGCGCCTGCTCACCATCCTGATGCGTGAATCGCCGCGCGTGGTGACCCGACAGGAGATCGAACGCGAGATCTGGGGCAATGGCCTGCCGGATTCGGACACGCTCCGCAGCCATCTGTACAACCTGCGCAAAGTGATCGACAAGCCGTTCGACAAGCCGCTGCTGCATACGGTGCAGAGCGCGGGCTACCGCATCGCGGACATCGGCTGACCCGACCGTCGGGCGCGCGTCATAATCGCGTCCTCGCCCGACGACACGCCGATGCGCCACGGCCTGCCCCGAAAACTCAGGATCGCCTTCATCCTGCAGGCCGTGATGGTCAGCCTGGCCATCGTGCTGGGCGTGTACCTGATCTCCGCAGTGATCAAGCACAGCCTGATGAACACCGCGCTTCAGGAGGAGGCGACGCACTTCTGGGAGTTGTACAGCGCCAGCACCGCGCAACCTCCACCCAATACCCACAATCTGCGCGGCTACTTGGTGGTGAAGGGGCACTCCAACCTCGTGCTGCCGGAGAACCTGCGCAACCTCGCGCCCGGGTTCCACGAGCTGAAACAGGACGACCAGCTGGTGCTGGTGGACGAGGAGCCCGCGGGTCGCCTCTACCTGGTGTTCCTGCGCTCCCAGGCCGAACGGCTGGCCTTCTACTTCGGCACCGTGCCGATCATCATGATGCTGGTGGCGATCTACCTGGTGTCCTGGCTGACGTATCGCGCCTCCAAGCGGCTGGTCTCCCCGGTCAGCTGGCTCGCGCGGCAGGTGGCGGAATGGGATCCGCGCCGCCCTGATGTCAGCGTGCTGGCCCCTGACCGGCTTCCCAACGACGTGCAGGGTGAAGCACGGCAGCTGGCTTCCGCATTGCACGGCCTGGCGCAGCGCGTAAGTGCGCACGTGGCCCGCGAGCGCGACTTCACCCGCGACGCCAGCCATGAATTGCGAACGCCGTTGACCGTGATCCGCGTAGCCACCGACATGGGCATGGCCGAGGACGCGCCGCCGCGCGTCGTGCGCGCGCTGCAGCGCATCCAGCGCGCCGGCCGCGACATGGAGGCGGTGATCGACGCGTTCCTGATCCTGGCCCGTGAGGCCGAGGTCGAACCGCAGAGCGAGGACTTTGACGTTGCCGATATCGTCATGGACGAGGCCGAGAATGCCCGCGCCCTGTTGTTGAACAAGCCGGTGGACCTGGAGGTCACCCTGCACGCACGGCCGAGGCTTCACGCGCCACCGAGGGTGTTCCAGGTGGTGGTCAGCAACCTGCTGCGCAATGCGTGTGCGTACACCGACCGGGGCCGCATAGACGTCGTGCTGGAGCCGGATCGCGTGATCGTGCGCGACACCGGTATCGGGATGTCGGCCGAATCGATGACACGGGTGTTCGAGCCGTTCTATCGTGCAGACCCCACGCGTCCGCACGGCAGCGGTCTGGGCCTGTCCATCGTCAGCCGGCTGTGCGACCGCTTCGGCTGGAAGATCGAGCTGGACAGCGAGCCAGGGCACGGAACCACCGCGACGATCCGCTTCGTTCCGTAATCCATACCGGGACTGACCGGCGACGCGGACTGTCAACCACGTCGCCTCCCACGCGTTTCCTTGCACGACTCCCCACCTTCCGAGCCGACTCACTGCATGAGCCAGCCTGCACGCACCGCTCCCCGCAAGAAATCCCCGCTGCCCATCATCCTGCTCGGCGTCGCCGTAGTCGCCATCCTGGGCGCGGGGGCATGGTACTGGACCTCGCGCAAGGCCGAGGGTGCCGAGAGCGCCTATCGCACCGCCACTGTCGAGCGTGGCGACATCCGCGTGGCCATCTCGGCCACCGGCACGCTCAGTGCCATCTCCACGGTCACCGTGGGCAGCCAGATTTCCGGCCAGGTCACCGACGTGCTGGTCGACTACAACAGCGAAGTGAAGAAGGGCGAGGTGCTTGCGCGCATCGATCCGAGCACCTACGAGGCCCAGATCGAACAGGGCAATGCGCAGATCGCCAATGCGCAAGCCAGTCTGAGGCAGGCGCAGGCAACGCTGGCGAACGCCGAGCTCGACTACACCCGCAAGGCCGACCTGGGCCGGCAGAAGCTGGTCGCGCAGAGCGATGTCGACCTGGCGCGCGCTTCGCGCGACCAGGCGCGCGCCCAGGTCAACGCGGCGCAGGCGCAGATCCGCCAGCAGACCGCGTCCACCCAGACCACGCGCGTCAACCTGGACCGTACCGTCATCCGCTCGCCGGTGGATGGCGTGGTGCTGACCCGCACCATCGAGCCCGGCCAGACCGTGGCCGCCAGCCTCCAGGCGCCGGAGCTGTTCACCATCGCCGAGGATCTGTCGAAGATGAAGATCGAGCTGGCCGTCGACGAAGCCGACATCGGCCAGGTCAAGGTCGGGCAGGCGGTCTCGTTCACCGTCGACGCCTTCGCCGACCGCCAGTTCCGCGGCGAAGTGCAGCAGGTGCGGTTGTCGGCGACCACCACCAGCAACGTGGTGACGTACCCGGTCGTGGTCAGCGTGGACAACAGCGACGGCACACTGCTGCCGGGCCTGACCGTCAACGCCGAGATCGAAGTCAGCAAACGCGACGACATCCTCAAGATCTCCAACGCCGCCCTGCGCTACAAGCCGACCGGTGAACAGGCCGGTGCGGCGTCCCCGGCGCAGGCGGCACCGCAGGGCGGACAGAATCGCGGTGGCGGCGTCAGCGACGACCTGGTGCGCGTGGCCGGCACCCTGCAGCTGAAGCCCGAGCAGCAGGCCGCTTTCGATGCGGCGCTTGCCGCGCTGCGCGAACGCCAGGCCGCCCGCATGGCGCAGGCGCAGCAGCGCGGCGCCAGCATGTTCGGCGGACCGGGTGGCGGACAACGGTCAGGGGGCAACGCCGGAGGGGGTTCGGGCGCGCTGCAGGCGCAGATGCGCCAGCGCATGGCCGACCGCATGCAGCAGGATTTCGCCGCCTTCCGCGCCACCCTGGACGACAAGCAGAAGCAGCGCTGGGATGGCGAGCTGCGCACGCTGCTCGGTGCCAAGCGCGCACCCCTGTACGCGCTGGTCGACGGCAAGCCCGGGATGGTGCAGGTCCGCATCGGCGCCAGCGACGGTACCAGCACCGAGGTGTCCGGCCCGGTGAAGGAAGGCGACGTGGTGGTCGTGGGCGAGCGCGCGAAGGAATGAACATGCCGTCAGCGAATGCGGGCGACCGCTTGCCGGTCATCCAGACGCACGCGCTGGGCAAGGTCTATTCCGCGGGCACCGAGGCTGAAGTCGTCGCGCTGAAAGGCGTGGACATGCGCGTGGACCGCGGCGACTTCGTCGCCATCATGGGACCGTCCGGCTCGGGCAAGTCCACGCTGATGAACCTGATCGGCTGCCTGGACACGCCCAGTGATGGCGCCTATTTCTGCGACGGCATCGACGTGGCCACGCTGGACGCCGAGCAACTGGCCGTCCTGCGTCGCGAGAAGATCGGCTTCGTGTTCCAGGGCTTCCACCTGCTGCCGCGCATGACCGCGCTGGAGAACGTGGCCATGCCGCTGGGTTACGCGCAGGTGCCGCCGGGCGAGCGGACTGAACGCGCGCGCCAGGCGCTGGCCGCGGTCGGCCTGGCCGAGCGCGCGGGCCATCGCCCGAACGAACTGTCCGGCGGCCAGCAGCAGCGCGTCGCCATCGCACGCGCGCTGATCAACCAGCCGCCGATCCTGTTGGCCGACGAACCCACCGGTGCGCTGGACAGCAAGACGGGCGAGGAGATCCTGGCCCTGTTCAAGCGCCTGCGCGACGACGGCCACACCGTCATCCTGATCACCCACGACCCCGAAGTCGCCGCGCACGCCGACCGCATCCTGGTGATGCGCGACGGCGAACTGCATGAGGAAGCGGTGAATCGTGATTCGTGATTCGTGATTCGTGATTCGTGATTGGAAAAGGGCGTGCCATGAAACCGGTTCCTAAACGAGCTTTCGACATGCGAGTGCTACTGGTCTGTCGTCGCGTTGCTCCTGCAGATCACCAATCACACATCACCCATCACGGCTTTCAATCATGAAATTCTCCGACATCCTGCGCACCGCGCTGCATGCGCTGCGCGGCAACTGGATGCGCAGCGCGCTGACCTCACTCGGCGTGATCATCGGCATCGCCGCCGTCATCGTGATGGTGTCGGTGGGGCAGGGCACGCAGGCGGAAATCGACAAGCTTGTCTCCGGCCTCGGTTCCCAGCGCCTGGACATCAGCCCGGGTGCCGGCCGGGGTCCCGGCGGCGGTGGCGTGCGGATGAGTTCCAGCAGCTTCTACACCCTCAAGGAGGGCGACGTGGAGGCGATCCGCAACGAGATCCCGGAAGTGCAGTACGTGGCCGGCGCGTTGCGTGGCAACACGCAGATCGTGTTCGCCGAGAACAATGCGTCGACCAGCTGGCAGGGCGTGCAGGCGGACTTCTTCGACATCAACGGCTGGGTCATCGCCAATGGCGAGGGCTTCGATGCGCAGGATTATTCCAGCGCCGCCAAGGTCGTCATCCTCGGCGAGACGGTGCGGCGCACGCTGTTCGGCGAGGACAGCGGCGTCGGCCAGACCGTGCGCCTGGGGCGGGTGCCGTTCACCGTGGTGGGCACGCTGGCGCCCAAGGGGCAGGGTGGCTTCGGACAGGACCAGGATGACGTGATGATGGTGCCGCTGGAAACCGCGCGACGCCGGCTGTTGGGCTCGATGGGCCTGCCGCCGGGCGCGGTGATGCAGGTGGCATTGACCGTGGCCGATGCCAAGGATCTCGGCTACGTGCAGGGCGAAGTGGAAGCGCTGCTGCGCCAACGGCACAAGATCGATCCGGGCGAGGAAGACGACTTCAACGTCCGCAACATCTCCGAGATCGTCGCCACCCGCACCGCGACCACCAAGCTGATGTCGTTGCTGCTGGGCGCGGTGGCCACCATTTCGCTGATCGTGGGCGGCATCGGCATCATGAACATCATGCTGGTCTCGGTGACCGAACGCATCCGCGAGATCGGCCTGCGGATGGCCGTGGGCGCGGGCCCGGGCGACGTGCGCCGGCAATTCCTCGCCGAGGCCATGCTGCTGTCGCTGGGCGGCGGCGTGCTGGGCATTGTCATCGGTGTGGTCGGCGCGCTGCTGGTGGGTCAGTTCAGCGAACTGCCGGTGGCGTTGAACGGGCAGGTGATCGGACTCGCCGCGGGCTTTTCGATCGCCACCGGCCTGTTCTTCGGTTACTACCCGGCGCGCAAGGCATCGCAGCTGGACCCCATCGAGGCGTTGCGCTCGCAGTAGTCCCGACGTGGCTGGTGCGGCGCGACGGCGGGAGTATGCTGGAGCCCCGTCGTGCCCACCGGTGCCTGCCGCCATGAGCCCGCATTCCGCCCGTCGGCCGCTTGCCCTGGCCATCCATGGAGGCGCCGGCGTCATCGAACGGGGCAGCCTCGGTGTGGAGGTGGAAGCAGCAATCCACGCCGAACTTGCGCGTGCGCTCGATGTCGGCCATGCGATCCTCGCGACCGGCGGCAGCGCCCTGGATGCGGTGGAAGCGGCGGTGACCGTCCTGGAGGATTCCCCGTACTTCAACGCTGGTCGTGGCGCGGTGTTCACCGCCGACGGCAGGCATGAACTGGATGCTTCCATCATGGATGGCCGCCACCGCCGCGCTGGCGCGGTTGCAGGCGTCATGACCGTGCGCCACCCGGTGCGGCTCGCACGACGCGTGCTGGAGGATTCGCCGCACGTGTTCCTGATCGGTGACGGTGCAGAGCAGTTCGCCGACACCCAGCCCGGCATCGATCGAGTGCCGAACGGCTGGTTCTCGACCGAGGCGCGACGCGCGCAGTTGCGTGATGCGCAGCAGCGTGAGCAGCGGGCATGGCATGGCAACGACGACCTTCGCGGCCGGTACTTCGGCACCGTCGGTGCCGTGGCGCTGGACAGCCGCGGACACGTGGCGGCCGCGACTTCGACCGGTGGCATGACCAACAAGCGCTGGGGTCGCGTGGGCGATTCGCCGGTGATCGGCGCAGGCACCTGGGCGGATGCGCGCTGCGCGGTGTCGTGCAGTGGCTGGGGCGAGTTCTACATCCGCAATGCGGCAGCGCATGACATCGCCGCGCGCGTGGCCTACCGCGGTGATCGCCTGCGCGACGCCGTGGAGGACGTCATCCTCGGCGAAGTGCCACAGCACGGCGGCGACGGTGGCGCCATCGCGGTGGATCGCGACGGCAATGTCGCGCTGGTCCTCAACACGCGCGGCATGTATCGCGGCTGGGTGCTGCCGGACGGTACGCGCGGTACCGCCATCTACCAGGACGCCTGAATGCCTGCATCACCGGGGAAAGAAGCCGCTACGTTGACGCTCGCCGATCACCGCGCCCTCCGCGCGCAGGCGCTGCGCCTGTGCCGTCGCGCGGACGAAGCGGACGACCTGGTGCAGGAAACGCTGCTGGCCGGCCTGCTCGCCGGACGCCACGATCTGCCCTGGCTGTCGGGCGTATTGCGGCGTCAGGCAGCGATGGCGGCACGTGCGGGTGTCCGGCGCCGACGGCGCGAGGCCTTGGCCGGCATGGCGATGGAGGATGCCGCAGAACCGGCCGCCTCCCACGACACAGGGGTTCCAGCGCAACCGCCGGCGTGGCTGGCGACGCTGCCACCGTCGGCGCGCCGGCTGGCGGTGCTCGCGTTGCACGGACTGTCGGCGGACGAGATCCGCTGGATCCTGCGCATCGAACCCACCGCGTTCCGCCAACGCCTGACCCGCATCCGCAAGGTGCTCTCCGCGCAACTCCCATCGATGCGCGCGGAGAGCATCGCCCTGGCCTACCTGCGCGACCCGTCGCGCAGCGTGGACCTGCCATTCGGCCTGGCCCGGCGTGCCTTGAAGGCTGCCATGCGTGCAGGCGAGGGCCTGGGAACGCACGATCCGGATGGGCACCTGGTCCTGATCGACGCCGGTGCTCACACATGGACATCCCGCGGCAACCAACAGACGGGAATCACACAGGAGGACATCCCATGCTCACGCAGTGCAAAGTAGGCGCCATCGTGTTCTTTGTTTCCGACCTCGCCCGGTCGGTGGACTTCTACCGCGGCACGCTGGGTCTGCCGATCGACGCGCTGGACGGTCACGATGGCCCGTGGGCGATGGGGGACGTCGGCGAACTGACGCTGGTCTTCATCCCGCGCCCCGCACGGGCCGGCGAATCGCCGGTCGTTGTCTTCAGCCTCGACGGCGGCATCGACGACCACGCGGAGGCGCTGGCTGCGAAAGGCGTGGAGATCGTCGTGCCGGTCAGCGAATCGCCCGATGGCGGACTGTCGCTTGATTTCCTCGACCCGGACGGCAACGTGCTGAGCCTGCACCAGCCGCCCGGTGCGGCCAGGAGAGCGTGAAGGGTGCTTGCGCGCATGGTGCTGGCGATGATCTCCAGTGTCGGCATCGGCGATGCGGCGCGCAGCGCGACGGTGTGGGATCGGTTGTCCGGACATTGACGGGGAACCGGTGACGTCAGCGGCATGCAGGCGACGCTGGCCCTGAGCTTCGCGCGCGTGCTGGAAGGTAAGGCGCACCGCCTTTCCTTCCACAATCGCATGCGCGCTGCCGATGGCAGGGAGTGGCCGTTCGCGGCGGGCGACCTGTTTCTGCCATGGCGACGCGCCGTGTCGTGGCCACTGGTATGACACGCGCGGCATGATCCTGCCGCTGGTCGCGACACCACAGGCCGATGCGCTTACCGTCGAATGGGGCGACGCTGCCACCGCGCTCGAGCCGCACCACCTACCCGCTGGACGCTGACACCCTGCATCTCACCGACGAGGTGCGGGGCAAGGAGGAGCATTGGAAAGCGTTCGGGCGATCCCGATTGCAGAGATCCGAGGAAACAACGGGCGACGATGACAGGTAATCGGTGTCATGCCGTAGTCTTCGCGTCGCTTGCACGGCACATGAAAAATGTGAGCTGAAAATCCATATCTAGAACGAAAATTACAAGCTAGATTCGACCCACTGCGCTGTCCTGCGCAGCAATCACAACACTCGGAGTCGGATCGGCTTATGAAGAAGAATCGCATGGCGATGTGGGTGGGTTTGGCACTCGTGACGATGGGCGCGGCGCAAGCCGCCAACGCGGGTGGCAGGCCGGATCTGGTGATCAAGGGATTGAAGGCGGGTCAGCCCCACGTCAGTGGCGAACTGCTGGTGAAGTACCGCGATGGCGCAGTGTCGGCCGACCGTGACGCGGTGGTGCAGGGCCTGGGTGCGCAGAAGCTGGAAACCGTGCGCCGCGGCAACGGTCGCAATGGCGAAATCGCACTGCTCAAGCTGCCTGGCAACGTGGATCTGTCCGCGGCCGTGCAGGTGCTCAGCGCCGATCCGGCCGTCGAGTACGCCGAACCGAACTGGACCTACCAGCACAACGCAGTGTCCAACGACACCTATTCCACCAATGGTTCGCTGTGGGGCATGTACGGTGATGCGGGCACCCCCGCGAACGCCTATGGTTCGCAGGCGTCCGAGGCATGGGCCGCCGGCCACACCAGCTGCGGCAACGTCGTGATCGGCGTGATCGACGAAGGCATCTACTTCAACCATGAAGACCTGGCCGCCAACATCTGGACCAACGCGTACGACCCGGTCGACGGCGTGGACAACGACGGCAACGGCTACGTCGACGACGTGCGCGGCTGGGACTTCGATGGCAACAGCAACAACATCAACTCCGGCGGTGCCAACGACGACCACGGCACGCACGTGGCCGGTACCATCGCCGGCGTCGGCGGCAACGGCAAGGGCGTGGCCGGCGTCTGCTGGAGCGGCGTCAAGCTGATCAGTGGCAAGTTCCTCGGTCGTCGCGGCGGCAACACCGCCAACGCGGTCAAGGCGCTTGACTACTTCACCGACCTCAAGACCCGTCACGGCCTGAACCTGGTCGCGACCAACAACTCGTGGGGCGGTGGTGGCTACTCGCAGGCACTCAGCGATGCCATCGACCGCGCCGGCCAGGCGGAGATCCTGACGATCGTCGCGGCCGGCAACGACAGCGTCAATTGCGAAGGCAACACGTCCGGCGCGTGCTATCCGGCGGCCTATCCGAACGCGGGCATCCTGTCGGTGGCGGCGATCCGCTCCACGGGTGCGCTGGTCTACAACTATGGCGTCACGACCGTGGACCTGGGCGCCCCCGGCTATGGCATCTGGTCGACGGTGCCGAAATCGTCGAAGGGCAAGGTAGTGTCAGGTTACGCCAGCTACAGCGGCACCTCGATGGCCACGCCGCATGTCACCGGTGCCGCGGCTCTGTATGCATCGACCCGTCCTGGCGTGACAGCGGCGCAGATCAAGGCCGCCATCCTCAACAGCACCGTGCCGACGCCATCGCTGCAGGGCAAGACCGTCACTGGTGGGCGCCTCGACGCCAGCGGCTTCTGACGCAAGGCCTCCGTGGAACGAAGAAGCCCGGCATCGCCGGGCTTCTCTTTTTCTCGCCGTCGGACGCGGCTACTTCAGATAGGGCGCGATGGCGCGCTGCCAGATGACATAGCCGGCGCGGTTCATGTGCAGGCGGTCTTCGATGAAAAGGGCTTCATTCGGTTGTCCCGTCGCGTCCAGCATGGGCGTGAAGATGTCGATGTAGTCCACGCCCAGGCGTTGGGCTTCCGCTGCGATCAATGTGTTCGCCTCGCGCTGTACGGACAGCAGTTGCGCGCGCGAAGGGCTGGGCTTGTTGCTGATGTACGCGATCTTCGCCTTGGGCAGGTCGCGGCGCACGCGTTCGACGAAGGCGATGAAGTCGGCGCGCAGCTGCTGCGGCGTACGGCCCGCGTTGAGGTCGTTGTCACCGGCATAGATCAGAATCTGGCGCGGTGCGTACGGCACGATGATGCGGTCGGCGTACCACGTGCTGTCCCGCAGTTCCGAACCACCGAAGCCGCGGTTGATCACCGGCACGCCGGGGAAGTCCTGCGCCAGCGTGTCCCACAGGCGGATCGACGAGCTGCCGGTGAACACCACGCCTCCGCGCGGTGGCGGCGATTGCGCGTCTTCGGCCGCGAACCGCTGCATGTCGGTTTCCCAGGCGGCGTTCGACACCTGCTCCGGGATGCGCGGGGCGGTCGTTGCGGTGGCGTCCGTGGCCACGTCGGGCGTCGTGGGCGGGCTGCCGGCACAGGCGGCCAGCAGGGCCAACAGGGCGCTGGCGAACACGGCGGGGCGAACGGGGTTCAGGAAAGACACAGGGGAGGGCTCCTTCGGTTCAGGCAGGCCCCAGTGGACCAGTCGAGGGCAGCCGATGCAAACCGCGGCGGGGCGGTCCGGGGGTGCCTTGTGGCAAAATCGCTCCCTTGGCGCGGCGTCCGCGCCGGTTCCACCCGATCCGACCTCCCGCTGGCCCAGGCCCCGCCTGACCGGCCAGGGACGATGCGGGGCCTCCTTCGCACCGACCTGCCCATGGCTGACGAAACCGGACACCTTCCCCGCGGCCCTGGCCGCATCCTCAAAGCCACCGTGTGGTCCTTCCAGGGACTGCGTGCGGCGTGGATGCACGAATCCTCCTTCCGGCTGGAGGTGTACCTGCTCGTCGTGCTCGCGCCGCTGGCGCTGTGGCTGGGCGGAACCGGTCTGGAGCGCGCGCTGCTGATCGGCAGCTGCCTGCTGGTGCTGGCCGCCGAACTGCTGAACTCCGCCGTGGAAGCCGTGATCGAACGCTACGGTCCCGAGCACCACGAACTCGCCGGCCGCGCGAAGGACATGGGGTCGGCGGCGGTCTTCGTGCTGATGATGAACGTGCTGCTGTGCTGGGGATTGATCCTCGCGCCGCGCTACCTGTGAAATCCTGATATGAACAAGGTGTTTACCCGATGATGGAATTGCTTACCGATCCGCAGGTGTGGATCACGCTGATCACGCTGAGTGCGATCGAGATCGTGCTGGGCATCGACAACCTGGTCTTCATCTCCATCGCGGTCAGCAAGCTGCCGCCGCACCAGCGTGAAGTCGCGCGCAAGTTCGGCATCGCGGTGGCTTGCATCACCCGCATCCTGCTGCTGCTGACGCTGGCCTGGCTGGCCGGCCTGACCGCCGACCTGTTCACGCTGTTCGGGCAAGGCATCTCGGTGCGCGACCTGGTGCTGATCCTGGGTGGTGTGTTCCTGCTGGTGAAGGGCACCAAGGAAATCCTGGAACTGGTGAAGGGCGAACCCGACTCGGAAGACGTACACACGCGCCCGGCTGTTTCGTTCGCTGGCGTGATCGCGCAGATCGCGGTGATCGACATCGTGTTCTCGCTGGACTCGGTGATCGCGGCCGTCGGCATGGCGAACCACACCCCGGTGATGGTCGCCGCGATCCTGCTGGCGGTGGCGGTGATGCTGCTGGCGGCCAAGCCGCTTGGCCAGTTCATCGACAACAACCCGACCATCAAGATGCTGGCGCTGGCCTTCATCGTCGCCGTGGGTGCCTACCTGCTGCTGGACGGTTTCGAGATGCATATCCCGAAGGGCTACCTGTACGGCGCGATGGGTTTCTCGGCTGTGGTCGAGTGCCTCAACTTGTGGGCGAAGAAGCGGGCCGGCCGGCGCATGCTGCGCGAGTAAGCCTTGCATCCACCGCGTACCCCAAAGGGCTCCTCGGGGAGCCCTTTGCTTTTCACGTGAGACTAACAAGTCGACGTGCCACGCAGTGTGACGTGGCGGATGCTTGCGTGGTCATGGGCAAGGTGCTGCAATCGGCCCGTCTGTCCAAAGGAGTGTCGTGCCATGCAGGTTTCGCGTCTATGGTTGCTCGTCGTGTTGACCGTGCTGCTGTCCGGCTGCGGTTACAACACCATCCAGCAGAAGGACGAAGCCGTGAAGGCAGGCTGGTCCGAGGTGCTCAACCAGTACAAGCGTCGTGCCGATCTCATTCCCAATCTGGTCAAGACCGTGCAGGGCTATGCGCAGCAGGAGCGCCAGGTGCTGACCGACGTGACCAACGCGCGCGCGCGCGTGGGCCAGATCCAGGTCAATGCCGACGATGCCGCCTCGCTGCAGCAGTTCCAGCAGGCGCAGGGTGAGCTGTCCGGCGCACTGTCCCGGTTGCTGGTCGTCACCGAGAATTACCCGAACCTGAAATCCGACCAGTCCTTCCGCGACCTGCAGGCGCAGCTGGAAGGTACGGAAAACCGCATCACCGTGGCGCGCGGGCGCTACATCCAGACGGTGCAGGACTACAACACCTATATCCGCCAGTTCCCGCAGGTGATCACCGCCAAGGTCACCGGCGCGAAGGAAAAGCCGAACTTCACCGTCGAGAACGAAGCCGCGATCTCCGAAGCGCCGGCCGTCGATTTCGGTACGCCGGCACCGGCGACGCCGCAGGCTCCGACAGCGCCGCCTCCGCCGTCGCCCGGCAACTGATCAGCGTCCCGGCGCTTCCATGCTGCGTGCGCTGGCGCTCTGCCTGCTGCTGATCGTCGCGCCCGCCTGGGCGCAGTCGCTGGCGGCGATTCCCGCACTCGATTCGCCGGTGGTCGATACCACCGGCACGCTGGATGCCACGCAGAAGCAGCAACTGGAAGCGCAGGCATTGGCCCTGCAGCAGCGCAAAGGCAGCCAGTTGCAGGTGTTGATGGTGCCCAGCACGCAACCCGAAACCATCGAGCAGTACGCGGTGCGCGTGTTCGAACAGTGGGAGCTCGGCCGCAAGGGCGTGGGTGATGGCGTGTTGCTGCTGGTGGCCAAGGACGACCGCCGCGTGCGGATCGAAACCGGCTACGGACTGGAAGGTGCGATTCCCGACGCCATCGCCAACCGCGTGATCCAGGAATACCTGGCGCCGAAGTTCCGTGCTGGCGACTATGCGGGCGGTATCACCGATGCGACCGCGACGCTGGTGAAGCTGATCGACGGTGAAGCATTGCCCGAACCGGTCAGCACGCATCGCGTTTCCGGCGAGGGCGGCAAGGGCAGCGGCTTTCTGTTTGCCGCATTCGCCGCCTTCGTCGTGGCCAGCATCGTGCGCGGCATGTTCAGCCGAGCGCCGTCCGGCGTCCGCGGACTGTTCACCGGTGGGGCGGCCGGAGGCGTGGCGCTGCTGCTGTCGTCGCTGCTGACCGTCGGCGGCATCGCCGCCGTGCTGGGACTGCTCTACGGCCTGATGTCGGTGTCGACCCGCGGCGGATACGCCCGGCACCGGGACTGGGGCGGCTGGGGTGGCGGAGGCGGTGGCTTTGGCGGGGGAGGAGGCGGCTTCGGCGGAGGTGGCTGGGGTGGTGGCGGTGGCATGTCGGGGGGCGGTGGCGCCTCGGGGAGTTGGTGATGCGCGTTCTCCGCCATCTGTTCGCCCGTTCGGCGCGCCGGTTGTTCCCGGAATCGACTCTGCACCACATCACCGACGCCATTGCCGAGGGCGAGCGCAGGCATCGCGGCGAGGTGATGTTCGCGGTGGAGTCGGATCTGCCATTGGGTGCAGTACTTTCCGGGGTGGATCCGCGCGAGCGCGCGCACGAGGTGTTCGTGCGGCTGCGCACCTGGGACACGGAAGCCAACAACGGCGTGCTCATCTACCTGCTGCTGGCCGACCACCGCATCGAGATCGTCGCCGACCGCGGCTTGAACGGCCTCGTCAGCGACGCGGCATGGCGCGAGGTCTGCCACCTGATTGAAGTGGGCATGGCGGAGAATCGGGCGGAGCAGGCCGTCATCGACGGCATCCGCGCAGTCTCGGACCTGCTGGCGCTGCATTTCCCGCAGCTGGACGGCCGTCCGGACGAGGACGAACTGCCCAACCGGCCGCACTTGCTGGACTGATCCACCGATCCCGGATCAGTCCGGGATCCGCCACGCGCGGGCAGGGTGGGGCAAAATAGCCCATCTCCACCGGCCAAGCCGAGGCGCATGATCTACCTCCACCAGATCGATCCGATCATCCTTTCGCTGGGGCCGCTGAAGCTGCACTGGTACGGCCTGATGTACCTGCTGGCGTTCGTCACGGCCTGGTGGCTGGGACGCATGCGTGCGTCGCAGGGGCGATTGCCCGGCGTGGACGCCAACGCGTTCTCCGACCTGATGTTCTACGGCATGCTGGGCGTCGTGCTGGGCGGCCGCATCGGTTATGTGCTGTTCTACGGCTTTGGTACCTTCCTCGACAATCCCTTGTCGATCTTCAAGGTCTGGGAAGGCGGCATGAGCTTCCACGGCGGCCTGCTGGGTGTGATGGCCGCAGCATGGTGGTGGTCGCGCAAACATCGCCTGCATTTTTTCGACACCATGGATTTCGTTGCACCGGTGGTCGCTCCCGGGCTTGGCTTTGGCCGTCTGGGCAACTTCATCGGCGCCGAACTCTGGGGCAAGCCGACCGGTGGCGACTGGGGCGTCATCTTTCCGACCGATCCCGCGCTGCGCGGACTGGATGCGGCGCAGCTGCAGGCCCAGTACGCGGCGGGCGCGCTGGATCAGTTCGCGCGCCATCCTTCGCAGCTCTACCAGGCGTTCCTCGAGGGGCTGGTGATGTTCGTGGTGCTATGGGCGGTATCGAGCAAGCCACGACCGCGCTACACCATCTCCGGCCTGTTCGCCCTGATGTACGGCTTGTTCCGTTTCGTGGTGGAGTTCGTGCGCGTGCCGGATGCGGACATCGGCTACCTGGCCTTTGGTTGGCTGACGATGGGCCAGGTGCTGAGCCTGCCGCTGGTGGCACTGGGCCTGTTCCTGCTCGCGTTGTCGCGTCGCGCCCCCACCCTGCAGCCCGTCGCGCCCGGCCCGGCGTCCGGCAAGGACATCGCATGAAGCCATCTGCCGGAGGCAAAGAATGAAGCCGTACCTCGACCTGCTGCGCCACGTGCTGGAGCAGGGCACCGAAAAATCCGACCGCACCGGCACCGGAACGCGCAGCGTGTTCGGCTGGCAGATGCGCTTCGACCTCAACGAAGGCTTTCCGCTGGTCACGACGAAGAAGCTGCACCTGCGCTCGATCGTGCACGAACTGCTGTGGTTCCTGAAAGGCGAAACCAACATCGCCTATCTCAAGGACAACAAGGTCAGCATCTGGGACGAGTGGGCCGATGCCGAAGGCGAACTCGGCCCGGTCTACGGCAAGCAGTGGCGTCGCTGGGCCACGGCCGACGGCGGCGAGATCGACCAGATCAAATGGGTCGTCGAGGAGATCAAGCGCAACCCGGACTCGCGCCGGCTGATCGTGTCGGCCTGGAACGTGGCCGACCTGCCGAAGATGGCGCTGATGCCCTGCCACACGATGTTCCAGTTCTACGTGGTGGAGGGAAAGCTCAGCTGCCAGCTCTACCAGCGCAGTGGCGACATCTTCCTGGGCGTTCCGTTCAACATCGCCAGCTATGCGTTGCTGACCCACATGGTGGCGCAGGCCTGCGGATTGGGTGTGGGCGACTTCGTGCACACGCTGGGCGACGCACACCTGTACTCGAATCACTACGACCAGGCGCGCGAGCAGCTGGCGCGCGAACCTCGCGCGTTGCCCAAGCTTCACCTCAATCCCGAGGTCGCCGACCTGTTTGCCTTCACCTACGACGATATCGGTATCCACGGCTACGACCCGCATCCGGCGATCAAGGCGCCGGTGGCGGTCTAGGTTTCCATGCGCATCTCGCTGATGGTGGCGCTTGATCGCCACCGTGCCATCGGCCGCGACAACGATCTGCCGTGGCGACTGCCGGATGATCTGAAGCGCTTCAAGGCGCTAACGCTGGGCAAGCCGGTGTTGATGGGGCGCAAGACTGCCGAATCCCTGGGCCGTGCGTTGCCGGGCCGGCTCAACCTGGTGCTGACGCGCCGTGGCCGCGTGCCATTCGAAGGCATGCAGGTGGTGGCCTCTATCGATGAGGCGATCCGGATCGCGGCAGAGCAGGGGAGTGATGAGTTGTGCGTGATCGGCGGCGGCGAGATTTACGCGCTGACCCTTGGCCGTGCGGACGTGCTGCACGTGACCGAGGTCGATACCGTGGTCGAGGACGCGCATGCCTTCTTCCCCGAGTTCGATGCCGCGCAGTGGCATGAGATCGCGCGCGAACGGCATCCCGTGGACGCGAAGCACGCGTTGGCCTTTGATTTCGTCGAGTACCGGCGCACCTGAAAACGGGCGATACGCCTTCACGCCTGAGCCGTCATGCCGGCGAAAGCCGCAATCGATTGACTGTCAGCTGACGCACATCTGACCGCAGGATCAAGATGGATTCCGGCTTTCGCCGGAATGACGGGCGGAGTCCACCCCTGCCGTCTTTGGGCGGGTCCGCAATGAGCGGACGGCCTGTGTATCGAGCGGGTCCCGCGCTATTGAAGCGCCCGGCGTACGCGCCTCCGGTTGCCGGTAGTGTCCGATGATGGCGTGGCGGAACAGGATGTCGTCTTCCTGCGTGCCGGCGTTGATGTTGTGCAGGATCAGCGGCGTGCCGTCGTGGCTGCGGCGGTCGGAGACGATGCCGATGTGCAGCAGGCCGCTGCCGCCGAGTTTCCACGCCACGATGTCGCCGGGCGCGAAATCCCCCGCTGTGCGACCGATGGGCCGTTGCCATCCCTGCCGCTCGAACCAGTGCATCTGGTTGGGGACGCGGCGATGGTCGATATTGCGGTCGGGCCGGTCCAGACCCCACTGCTGCGGGTAGAGATGAAAGTGCGCGCGCATGTCCTCGTGGATCGCCTGCTGCAGGTCCAATCCCTGCGTGCGCAGCGCGCGGATCACCAAGTCGGTGCAAACACCCCGGTCGGCCGGCACGTCACCGCCCGGATACGACAGGCCGAAGTAAGCCGGGTCGTAGAGGCGGACTACGCCGATCTGTGCGCGCGCCGCAGCCACCAGCGCTGGAGAATCGACCGGAAGCCTGCGTGGCATTGTGACCGGCAGCGGCGCGGGTTCGCCGGCGGCAGGCGTTTCGTCGCGGCACGCCACAAGCATCAGCAGCAGGCACAGCGTCGATAGCCGCGCCAGCCGCATGCTCAGTCCTTCGGCAGTTCGCCCTTCGGCGGTGGCGGCACGTCGCGGCCCGGTACTTGCACCAGCCGGATATCGTCAGTATCCAACTGCAACGCGGTGAGCTTGCCGCCCCACACCGCGCCGGTGTCGATCGCATGCACGCCGTGCCCGATCATCAGCCCCAGTGTGGACCAGTGGCCGCAGACGATCTTCAGGTCGCGCTCGGCGCGGCCGGGCACTTCGTACCAGGGATACAGGCCCTGGGCCTGGCGGCCCGGCGCACCTTTCTCCTCGATCGCCATGCGTCCGCGGGGCGTGCAGTAGCGCATGCGGGTGAGGACGTTGATGATGGCGCGCGAACGGTCATGACCGGACAGGTGCGGTGCCCAGTTCGGCTTGTCGCCGTACATGTTGCGGAACAGCTTGCGGTAGGCGTTGCCGTGCAGCTGCTGCTCGACCTCACGCGCATGCTTCTCGGCCAGCGTGGTGGTCCACTTCGGCGCGAGACCGGCGTGCAGCATCATCCAGCCCAGGTCGCGGTCCACGTGCACCAGCTTCTGCAGGCGCAGCCAGTCCAGCAGCACGCGCGCATCGTCTGCCAGCACCACGCGCTGCAGATCGGGGTTGACCTTGCGCTGCTCGTCCGGCGAACGCTCGCCGATCGCGAGCAGGGACAGGTCGTGGTTGCCGAGTACGACGACGCTGTGCTCGCGCAGCGAATACACCAGCCGCAGCGTTTCCAGCGACTGTCCACCGCGGTTGACCAGGTCGCCGCAGAACCACAGCCGGTCCTGCGCCGGATCGAAGCGGATCTTCTCCAGCAGTCGCTGCGTGGCGTCGTAGCAGCCCTGGAGGTCGCCGATGGCCCAGACCGTCATCGCGGCGGGCTCAGTGCAGCGTCCGCGGAACGGACAGGGTGAACGTGGCGATGGGGGCGTCGAAGCGGGTGCCGTCGTCGGCCAGCATGTCGTAGCGGCCGCGCATGGTGCCCAGCGCGGTTTCCAGGATGGCACCGGACGTGTAACGGAAATCTTCGCCCGGTCTCAGCCAGGGTTGCTCGCCAACGACGCCCTCGCCTTCCACTTCCTCCACCTTGCCATTGGCATCGGTGATGACCCAGTGGCGGCGCAGCAGCTGCGCGGGCACGCGGCCGCGGTTGTGGATGCGGATGGTGTACGCGAACACGTAACGCCCGTCCTCGGGCGCGGACTGGTCGTCCAGGAAGCGCGTGGCGACATCGACGTCGATGGCGTAGTCGGGGGAATCCATGCGGGCAGTGTATTCAAACCCGGGTGAAAGCGGAAACCATCCGCCCCGTCTCAGGCAGCGGCCACCAGATTCGCCAGCCGGATGAAGTCTTCCACCGCGACCTGCTCGGCACGCGCATCCGGACGCACGCCGGCGGCTTCGATCTGCTCGCTGGTGCAGACATCCGACAGCGCATTACGCAGTGTCTTGCGGCGCTGGCCGAAGGCGGCGCGCACGACATGCTCGAAGCGCATCGGGTCGCGGATGCCGATGCTCGCGGGATCGCGCGGCACCAGACGGGCGACGGCGGAATCCACTTTCGGCGGCGGACGGAAGGCGCCCGGCGGCACCACGAACAGTGCATCCACCCTGCAGTACGCCTGCAGCATCACGCTGAGCCGGCCGTAGACCTTGCTGCCCGGCTCGGCAGCCATGCGGTCGACGACTTCCTTCTGCAGCATGAAGACCATGTCGGTGATCGCCGCCGCATGTTCGATGGCGTGGAACAGGATCGGCGAGGACAGGTTGTAGGGCAGGTTGCCGACCAGGCGCAGCTTGTCTTCGCCCGCGAGCTTGCCGAAGTCCACCGACAGCACGTCCTTGTGGATGATGGTCAATCGCCCGATGCCTTCCGATGCTTCCATCAATGGCGTGATCAGATCGCGATCGAACTCGATGGCGGTCAGCTCGCCATGCTTCTTCAGAAGCGGGAAGGTGATCGCGCCCTGGCCCGGGCCGATCTCGACCAGACGGTCGCCGGGCTGCGGGTTCACTGCCCTCACGATCTTGTCGATGTAGCTGCCGTCGGTCAGGAAGTGCTGGCCGAGGGACTTCTTGGGAGGAGCCTTGAAATGCGACATGGGCGGATTATGCGGGAACGCTCGCGTACTGCGTGGCGTCAGGCGCGGCCCGCGACGCGGTGGGCGGCCATCCGCGCGCAGGTAGCGACAGCTGCGAACAGGCTGGATGGGTCCGCGATGCCTTTGCCGGCCATGTCCAGTGCCGTGCCGTGGTCGACCGCCACGCGCGGATAGGGGAGCCCCAGGGTCAGGTTCACCGCCTGCTCGAACCCGCTGTACTTGAGCACGGGAAGGCCCTGGTCGTGGTACATCGCCATGACAGAATCAAACCCGCGCAGCTTCTGCGGCAGGAATGCGGTGTCGGCGGGCAACGGCCCTTCCAGGCGCATCCCTTGCGCACGCAGCGAGGCGAGTACGGGCTCGATCACCTCGATTTCCTCGCGTCCGAGGTGCCCGGCTTCGCCTGCGTGCGGGTTGAGTCCCAGTACGGCTATGACCGGATCATCGATACCGAAGTCCATGCGCAAGGATGCGTGGGTAATGCGCAGGATCTCTTCCAGCAGAAGCGGCGTGATCGCTCCGGCGACATCGCGCAGCGGCAGGTGGGTGGTCGCCAGCGCGACACGAACGATGTCGTTGGCGAGCATCATCACGACCTTGCAGCCGGCATGTTGCGCCAGCAGTTCGGTGGTCCCGCTGTAAGCGATCCCGCCGGCATTGATGGCCGCCTTGTGTACGGGGCCGGTCACAAGGCCGTCCAGCGATGCCTGGAGGCACTCATCGGCGGCCTGCGTCAACGCATCGATGACGGCGCGCGCATTGCGTGGGTCGGTGCGACCGAACACGTTAGGTGCCGCATTGGGCACCGCCCGCAGCCGCAGGTCACCCGGTTCGACGGCGACGACCGCTTCGTCGAGCAGCCGCAGCGGCAGATCGAGTGCGTCGGCCGCGGCGCGCAGTGTGCCGGGATCACCGAACGCGAGCAGAGTACAGTCACTGCGCGGGTGTTGCGCGAGCCGTACGCAGAGTTCGGGGCCGATGCCGCCCGGCTCGCCTGGTACCAGCGCCAGCCGCGGAATCACCTCAGCCGCCCGGCGTGGTCTCGGCGCGGTCGCCGCTGCGGAAGCTGACGTAGGCTTCGCCGCGCAGTTCCTGCAGGTAGCGGTTGTACTCGTCCTCGGCCTTGCGGCGGCCAATGGTGTCGCGGATCTGCGCGCGGCGGTTCTGGTCGGTCACATCCGTCTGGCGGCTGCCCACGCGCTGGACGATGTGCCAGCCGGCATCGGTGCGGAACGGTGTGCCGACCTGGCCGTCCTGCAGCGCCGTCACCTGTTGGCCGAAGGCCGGGCCGAACGCGTCGGCGGGGAACCAGCCCAGGTCGCCACCATCATCCCGGCTGTTCGCATCCTCGGTGGACTCCTTTGCCACGGCGACGAAGTCGGCACCGCCGGCGATGCGCGCACGCAAGGTGTCGATCTTGGCCTTGGCTGCTGCGGCGTCCTGGGTTTCGGTGATCCGCACCAGGATGTGCCGCGCGTTGTACTCGGTCACGCTGCGCTTTTCGGCCTGAGCGGCATCGCGCACTTCCACCAGCTTCAGCAGTTGGAAGCCACTGGGGCCGCGCAACGGGCCGACCGACTGGCCCGGCGACATGCCCTTCAGCATCTCCACGAAGGCGGTGGGAATCTCGTCGAGGCTGCGCCATCCAAGGTCGCCTCCTTCCAGTGCATTTGGGCTGTCGGAATAGCGGACGGCGGCGGCAGAAAAGTCCAGCTCACCCTTGTCGATCAACGCCTTGATGCCATCGATCTTGCCCTGGCCGGCGGTGATCTGCTCGGCGGTGGCACCGTCCGGCAGGCTGACGAGGATATGCGCCAGATGGTATTGCGCACCGCTGTTCGCCTGCATGGCCAGCGCGGCGTCGACTTCACCCTCGCTGACCTGCACGCGGCTCTGCGCGAAGCTTTGCTTCAAGCGCTGGATGGTGATCTCGTCGCGCATCGAGTTCCGGAACTCGGCGAACGACATGCCATCGGCTTCGAGCCGCTGGCGCAGACCATCCGGCGTGGTTCCGTTCTGTTGGGCCACGGCATTCACGGCGTTGTTGAGGTCGGCATCGCTGACGCGGACACCGGTTTCTGCGGCCCGTGCCACCTGCAACTTCACCAGCACCA
Organism: Pseudoxanthomonas sp. 3HH-4; assembly: GCF_006716465.1. Classification (GTDB taxonomy): domain Bacteria; phylum Pseudomonadota; class Gammaproteobacteria; order Xanthomonadales; family Xanthomonadaceae; genus Pseudoxanthomonas_A. The sequence goes on from NZ_VFPB01000005.1 coordinate 381,488, forward strand.
GACGCTCCAGCACCTGGCGCTCCAGCACGGCGCGCGGAGGCAGCTGGCCAGGTTGATTGGCGTACTGGGCGAGGACGTTGCGGACGGCGCGGTCCAGTTCGCTCTGCAGGACGACGTCTTCGTTGACGACGGCGGCGATCCGGTCCAGCGGCTGCATTGTCTGCGCCGCCACGGGTGTTGCAGCTGCCGACAAGGCCAGCAGGCCGGCGATCAGGAGGTGGGAAAGAGGCTTGTTCATGGCATCGGATCCGGATCGTAGGTGTTGTCGTCCGAACGCGGCGCGATATTGCTCGGCGGGACGAGATAGAGGTCGTCTCGGTAGTAACCGAGAATAGCACGGCGCAGGGTGCGGTCCGTGTTCTGGCCCGCCGAACCTAGGCCCTTCAGGACGAATTCGACCTGGAAGCCGGTGTTCATGTCGCCCTCGCGATTGCGGACATAGCGGCGGACCAGCGCACGCACCGCGAGGCAACAGCTGTCCCATTGCACGCCCGCCACGCCTTCCAGCAGGCCGGGCTCCTGGTCGGTGGCGGCGTCGCGGTAGAAGGAGTGGTAGTAGCGACCCACTACGCTCCACGACGGCGTGACAGGATAGAGGAACGAAAAGTCGGCCTGTTCCAGCAGGTCGCGGCGACGGCGGTAGGTGATGTTGACCACGCCATCGTCAGGCAGCAGGTAGCGCGCACGGACGCTGGCAAGATCCTCGCGACGGAACTTCGGGTCCCACTGGTAGGAAGCGCCGATCGTCCACCGGTCGGTGGGCGCGTAGTTGGCGTCCACCACCCAGGCCGACTTGCCCTGTTCCAGCGGCACCTCGTTCGGTGCGGTCACGCGACTGTCGTCGAAGTAGCGGATCTGGCCGATGCTGGCCGACAGGCGCTCGAAGCCGTCCTTCTGCCGCAGCAGGCGCGTGCTCAGCGCCAGGGTCAATTGGTTGGCATCGGTCTGCCGGTCGGGACCGGTATAGCGGTTGTCCCGAAACAGCTGGCCATAGCTGAAATTGAACGGACGGGTATCGAAGATCGGCAGCCCTTCCTGCTCGCGGTACGGTGCGTTGAGGTAGAACAGGCGCGGTTCGAGCGTATGCAGGAAGCGGTCACCCTTGATCTCGGTCTCGCGGTCGAAATAGACACCCGCATCCAGCGAGCCGATCGGCAGGCTGCGGCTGGGCGATCGGTCGTAGAATTCCGCCACCATCGCGGGCGTCACTTGTGCAGCGGGCACGCCGTAAGCTTCGACGGCGCGATTGGTGGCGATCTGCTGCGCCAGATCAGCGTCAAGACGATACTCTGTGTGGCGATAGGCGAGCGTCGGCGTGATGTACCAGGATGCTCCCTGCAAAGGGAACGAGATGGTCGGCTTGATGTCGATGCGGCTGCCGCCGGGCTTCTCGTCGTGCTGGAATTTCACCGCTTCCGCGTGCCCACCCACGCTGATCCAGCTGCCCAGGGGCTGATTCCAGTTGAGGTAAGTGCGCGGCAGGCGGTTGTAGGGCAGTGAACGCTCGGTGCTCAGGTAATCGGCCAATTGCCAATGGTCCGCCATCAGGCCGGCAGTCCAATATTCACCAGACCCATAGATGCCTGCGGTGCTGGTAACCGACGAGTAGGCTTGGCCATACAGCGAGCTGCCGAAATCCTCCTGGTAGCGCGCGTCGCTCAGCCAGATCAGGTTGGCGCGTGCCTGCCAGTTGCGACTGAACCGGTGCGAGCCGGCGTACGAGAAATAGCCTCGACCGTCGTCCGGATCAGGGTTGTTTGGATTGAGTGGCTTGTAGTCCGCCTCATTCATCCGATCACGGACCAGGTCGTCCTTGTTCATCCATGTGCCCTGGATCTCGCCGCGGCCTTTTTCATACAGGTAGCGGAATTCCGCGCCCAACTGGAAGCCGCGCTCGCTCATGTAGCGCGGCTCCAGCGTCGCGTCGTAGTTCGGCGCCAGGTTGAGGTAGATCGGCTGCTTCCAGTCGAAGCCGTTGCGACCGGACAGGCCCACGGCCGGGTACAGCAGGCCGGTGTGGCGTTGGTCGTCGATGGGGAACTTCAGGTACGGCACGTACAGCACCGGCACCTTGCCCAGCCGGATCGTTGCCCCGCGCGCGACGCCCCAGCCGTCGTCGGTGTTGATGTCGATGCGCCGCGAGCGCAGCTCCCAGCGGCGGTCCTCGGGATCGCAGGTGGAGTAGGTGGAGTGCAGCAGGCTGCCTTCCGGCCCCTTCATGTCGATGCGGTCGGCGCCGCCGTTGCCGCGACGGGACACCAGCTGGTAGCGCACGTTGTCGATCTGGTGCGTATCGGCGCCCTGGTCGCCGCGGGCGCTGTCGGCGATCAGGCGGATGCCGGCATCCTGGTACCGGATGTGGCCGTCAGCGACGTAGGTGTCCTGCTCCTGGTCGTACTTCAGGTTGTCTGCGCCCAGGAACTGGTCGCCGCGGGTGAGGACGACCTCGCCGCTGTACTGGGGATTGGCCTCGGTGCCGGAGAGCTGGTCGCCCTCGATCGAGGTCGGTTGCTCGGCGCGCTGTTCCCGCGACGCCAGGGCGCTGCCCGCAGCCGGTGGCTGCGGCGCACCCCCGAATGTCGGGATCACATCCTGGATAGGACACAGCGCCCAGCTTTCGGGCTTTTCGTCAGCCGCCAGCGCGGGCAGGCACAGGGCAATGCTGAAGGGCAACGGGAGCAGGCGAAGGGCAGGGCGCACGCGGTGCTGGGCTCGCTGTCGAACGAAAAACGGTCGTTAGCTTGCCCCATCCCATGCATGCGGGCAATGAAGGCCTTCGGCCGATGTCGGGCGGGGTTCAGCGACAGGCCCGGGGCCTCAGCGCAGCGCGTCCAGGTGGGCCACTGCACACTCGCGGAGGGCATCCAGGTCATAGCCGCCCTCGAGCATCGAGATGATCCGCCCTCCGGCATGGCGCTGTGCCAGGGCGCGCAACTGCCGGGTCAGCCACCCGAAGTCTTCGGTCTCCAGCATCAGGTCCGCCAGCGGGTCGCGCATGTGCGCATCGAACCCTGCCGAGACCAGCAGCAACTGGGGCTTGAAGTCATCCAGCGCAGGCAGAAGCTCGTCCGCCCAGGTGTTCTGGAAACGGAAACCGCCACTCCCCGGTGGCAGCAACGCGTTGAACACGTTGCCCACCCCGCGCTCGTAGGGTGCGCCGCTGTGCGGGTAGATGCCCGATTCGTGGCTGCTGAAGTAGGCCACCCGCGGGTCGTCGTAGAAGATCGCCTGGGTGCCGTTGCCGTGGTGCACATCGAAGTCGATGACCGCCACGCGCTCCAGCCCGTGCTTGTCGCAGGCGTACGCGGCGGCCACGGCAATGTTGTTGAACAGGCAGAAGCCCATGGCGGCACCGCTGGTCGCGTGGTGGCCGGGGGGACGTACTGCGCAGAACACGGTCAGGTCCTCGCCATTCATTACGGCGTCCACCGCCGCCACGCCGGCGCCGGCGGCACGCAGGGCGGCGGCACGGGAAGCCGGGCACATCACCGTGTCCGGATCGAGCATGCGGTAGCCGGACACATCTGCTTCCAGAACCTCGCGCACGAGCGCCTCGTCGTGTACCCGGCGCAGGTCGCCCAGCTTCACCATCGGCGCCTCGCGCCAGTCGGCGTCGCCGTGGTGCAGCCGGAGCGCCTCGAGCACTACTTCGAGCCGCGCCGGCCGCTCCGGATGGTCTGGGCCGGGATCGTGCAGCAGGCAGGCGGGGTGGGTGAAGATGATCAAGGTGCCGGCGTTGCCCTCGACGGGGCGGGATCCGCCTCTCCGCTATGGAAGTCCGGCACCATTCTAAGCGCGGCGCCGGGTGCGCCGGCATCCGACCTTGGGGGAAGACGCCCGCTCAGGAATGGCGTCGCTCGTGCTTCCACAGCACTTCGCCCTGGCCGTCGGCCCGCGCGAGCACGCGGGCCAGCACGAACAGCAGGTCCGAAAGCCGGTTGAGGTAGCGGATCGCTTCCGGCCGCACCGCGTCGTGGCGGGCCAGGGTGACGGTTTCGCGTTCGGCGCGGCGCACGATGGTGCGGGCCAGGTGGCAGCGCGAAGCCGCCTCGCCACCGGCCGGTAGGATGAAATCCTTCAGCGGTGGCAGGTCGTCGTTGTAGTGGTCCAGTTGCCGTTCCAGCGCATCGACATCGTCGCCGGTGATGGCGGCATGGCCCGGGATGCACAGCTCGCCGCCCAGGTCGAACAACTGGTGCTGCACGGTGGTCAGCAGGACGCGGATGTCGTCGGCCACGCTGGGGACGGCCAGCAGCACGCCGATGGCGGAATTGGCTTCGTCCACCGTGCCGTAGGCGGTGACGCGCGCGGAGTCCTTGCCGACACGCGTGCCGTCGCCCAGCCCGGTGCTGCCGTCGTCGCCGGTGCGGGTGTAGATCTTCGAGAGGCGGTTGCCCATCGCGGTGCCGGTCCGGTCAGTCGGCGGTGCGGCCGTGCGGCCTAGCCAGGCGCACGACCTGCTCGACCATCACGTGCACGATGACCGCCAGGCCCACGTAGATGGCGGCCACGCGCAGGTAGGGCAGGTACCAGTCGCTGAAGTTCTTCCACCAGCCGGCCAGCGTCGGTTCGCTGACCACCGGGCTCAGCCAGTAGAAGCTGCCCTGGCTCAGCAGGTGGCAGACGGTGACCGAGGCCAGCAGGCTGCCGACCAGCAGCGCCAGCGTGCGGCCATGGTTCGCGGTCTGGTAGCGGCGCAGCAGCGCACCGCCAAGCCACAGCGCGCCGTAAGCCGGCAGCAGGAACCAGTACGCCGGCGACACGCAGTAGTGCGTCCAGAAGTTGATGCCCTGGCCGCTGATGACGATGTAGTCCACCACGACCGCTGCCGCCATGAACAACGGGAACGCCCAGCGCGACCAGGTGCGCAGGTAGTAGCCGCCGATGAAGAAGGCGGCCCAGCTGGCATCGGGCAACGGGCCGATATGGCCGAACGTGGTGGGCAGGTGCAGGCGGGTGAGGACCAGCAGGGCGGCGACCAGCGTCAGCACGAGGGCGCGTTGGAAAGTGGTGTTCATCGGCAGGGTTCCGGAGACTCAGCCCCGCATTCTACCGGAGCCTGCGTCCGGCAGGCCGCAGGACGGGGCCTGGAGACCGGGGCGGTATCATGGCCGCATGACAGAACGGCATGACGTGGTGATCGTGGGCGGCGGGCTGGTCGGTGCAAGCCTGGCCATCGCCCTGGACCGGCAGGGACTGGATGTGGCTCTGGTCGAAGCGACGCCTGCAGGCCAGATGCCTGCGGTGTTCGACCAGCGCAACCTGAGCTTCGCGGCGGCCACCGTCAATGCGCTGACCGTGCTCGGCGTGATGCAACAGCTGCGTGCGACGACCGGCCCGATCCGCCGCATCCACATCAGCCGCCAGGGCGATTTCGGTCGCGTGCAGCTCGATGCCGTGGACTATGGTCGCGAGGCTTTCGGGCAGGTGGTCGTGGCACGTGATTTCGGCGAGGCGCTGGAAGCGCGGCTCGACCAACTGGCGCGGCTGACGCGGTACCGGCCGGCGCGCTTTGTCGGGTTCGCGCCGGGCGATGCGGGAAGCCGCGTCCTGCGCATCGCCGATGCAGGCGGCGAGCGCGAACTGCGTGCGCGGCTGGTGGTGGCTGCCGATGGCACGCGCAGCGCCGTACGCGATGCGCTCGGCATCGGAGTGGACGAACACGACTACCTGCAGACCCTGTTCGTCGCCCGGGTGCGTGCCACGCGTGCGCCGGATGGCACGGCATACGAGCGTTTCGGTGATGCCGGTCCCACGGCATTGCTGCCGCGCGGCGATCGCCACTGGGGCGTGGTGCACGGCGTGGCACGCGCGGACGCCGACGCCGTTGCGGCGCTGGGTGAGGCTGCGTGGCTTGCGCGCCTGCAGCGCGAGGCAGGCTGGCGCATCGGCCGGCTGATCGGCAGCGGAGAGCGCAGTGGATACCCCATTGTGCGTGTCGTTGCGCAGCGCCTGGTCGCCGAGCGGGCAGTGGTACTGGGCAATGCCGCGCAGACGATCCACCCGATCGGCGCGCAGGGCTTCAATCTGGGCTTGCGCGATGCGCTGACGCTGGCCGAAGAGCTCACACGCAGCGACGATCCGGGCGATGCGGACAGCCTCGCGGCCTATGCGACGCGCCGGCAAGAAGACCGCGAACGCACGCTGGCGTTCTCCGACGGGCTGGCGCGGCTGACCGCCAACCCGTCGCCCTTGCTGAAGCCGTTACGCAGCCTGGGCCTGATGGCGGTGGATGCGCACGCTTCGCTGCAGTCATTCCTGGTAGGGGGTGCAATGGGGTTCCGCGGGGATGTGCCGGCGTTGTGCCGCGGGGAGTCCGTATGAAGCGGCGCGGACAGGTCGATGTAGTCGTCGTCGGTGGCGGCGTGGTCGGCGCGGCATGCGCCCTGGTGCTGGCGCGCGAGGGTTTGCAGGTGACGCTGGTCGAAGGCCGCGAGCCTCCACGCTGGTCGCAGGACCAGCCGGACCTGCGCGTGTACGCGTTCGCGCCCGACAATGCGGCGCTGCTGGATGAGGCCGGCGCATGGCGCGCGGTGCGCGATGCGCGCGCGCAGCCCTACCGGTGCATGCGGGTGTGGGATGCCGCCGGTGGCGGTGAACTCCAGTTCGATGCCGATGCCCTGGGGCGTTCGCAGTTGGGCTGGATTGTCGAGAATGCACTGCTGGTGGACCGGCTGTGGGCGGCCCTGCCGGCGGCGGGCGTGCGGGTGTGCTGTCCCGCCCGCGTGGACGCGATGGAGCAGGACGAAGCGGGCGTGACGTTGCGGCTGGACGATGGCGCGCGCGTCGACGCCAGGCTTGCGGTCGCCGCCGATGGCGCCGACTCCACGCTGCGCCGGCTCGCGGGCTTGGACGTCACCTCGCACGATTACGCGCAGCGTGGCGTCGTGGCCTTCGTGCGGACGCAGCGGCCGCACGAGGACACGGCCTGGCAGCGATTCCTGCCCACCGGTCCCTTGGCTTTCCTGCCCTTCACCGAAGGTCACAGCTCGATCGTCTGGACGCTCCCCGACGCGGAGGCCGCGCGCGTGCTGGCGCTCGACGATGAGGCGTTCGGCCATGAACTCGCGCTGGCGATGGGGGGGCAACTCGGCGAGGTGGTGGTGGCATCGGCGCGGGCGGCCTTCCCGCTGCGGCGGCAACTGGCGAAGGACTATGTCGCAGGCCGCGTGATCGTTGCCGGCGACGCGGCGCACGTGGTGCATCCCCTGGCCGGGCAGGGCGTCAACCTGGGTCTGCGTGACGTCGCGGCCTTGCGCGAAGGTATCCGTGACGCGTTGGCCCGGCATGCGGACTGGTCGGCGCCCCACCGGCTGGAACGATGGGCACGGCAGCGTCGCAGCGAGAACGCCACCGCCGCCCATGCCTTCGACGGCATCAACAAGGTGTTCTCGAACGATGAGATGCACCTGACCCTGGTGCGTGGGCCCTTGCTGGGCCTCGCGGGCAAGGTGCCACCGCTGGTGGACTTCCTCTGGCGGCACGCGGCAGGACAACGCACGCGCTGACGACGGGTATGCAGTGCATGCGGTAGCCTCGCCGTTCCCGGCCGGAGTATCCGCGATGAATCCTGCGCATCCCCCCCATGACCCTTCACGCCGCCGTGTGCTGGGCGGGCTTGGCGCCGCCGGCCTGGTCGGCATGTTGCCTGCCGCGCGTGCGAAAGATCGACGCCCACTCGGCGTCGCCCTGGTCGGCCTCGGCTACTACAGCCGCGACCTGCTCGCACCTGCGCTGCAGATGACGAAGCACTGCCGGTTGGCCGGCATCGTCACCGGTACGCCGGCCAAGGCGGAGGAATGGCAGCGTCGTCACCGCATTCCCGACCGTAACGTCTACGACTACGCGGGCTTCGACCGCATCGCGGACAACCCCGACATCGATGTCGTGTACATCGTCCTGCCGAACCACCTGCACAAGCCGTTCACCCTGCGCGCGGCGGCCGCGGGCAAGCACGTGTGGTGCGAGAAGCCGATGGCAATGGATGCCGCGGAGGCGCGCGCGATGATCGAGGCCTGCCGGCGCCATGGCGTGCAGCTGACGATCGGCTACCGCATGCAGCACGAACCCAACACGCAGGCGGTCATGGCATTGGCCCGGTCCCATCCGTTCGGGCGCCTGCAGCGGATCCGCGCGGAAGCCGGGTTCCGCGGATTCGACGGCGCGAGCGGCGACAACTGGCGCCTGGATCCCGTGCGTGGCGGCGGCGCGATGTACGACATGGGCGTGTACGCATTGAATGCCGCGCGCTATACCACCGGTACCGAGCCCGTCGCGGTGACGGCGACGCCGCATGTGGAGCGCGCCGACATCTTCCGTGGCGTCGACGAGTCGATGCGCTTCCGGCTCGAATTCCCCGATGGCGTCGTGGCCGATTGCGCGACCAGCTTCGGCCGCAACATAAACCTGCTGCACGCCGACTGCGCGGACGGATGGTACGAACTGTCACCGTTCCAGGCCTACGAAGGCGTTCGCGGCGAAGCCAGCGACGGGCGCCGGTTCGACGCGGTGATCGGCGCGACACCCGCCCAGCAGGCGAGGCAGATGGATGCCGACGCGCTGGCCATTCTGCAGCGCACGCCGCCGCGCGTGCCGGGCGAAGAGGGGTTGCGCGACATGGTGGTGCTGGACGCGATCTTCGCTTCGGCGCGCACCGGCGGCGCGCGAGTGGAGATTGCGGCGGCCTGAAACCCGTCAGCCGGGGATGAAGGGGAAGACGATCTTCAGCACGCCCTTCAATCCGCCCTCGGCGGTACTGGCAACGGCCTTGGCGCCGAGGCTGTTGAGCGCATTGCGCGCATCCTGCCAGCGCAGTTTGGTGAGGTCCTTCTTCAGCAGGTCGGCGACCTCTTCCGTCGCGGGCATCAGCTTCTTCAGCTCGGCCGTCACGGCAGCGGGGTCGGGTTGCAGGTAGCCCCAGCGTTCGGCAATGGCCAGCAGCGTATCGAAGCGCACCGCCACCACGTCGCGATTGCGTTCGTACACGGGCAGCGCACCCACCTCGAGGATGGCCTGTTCGAACTGCTGATGGTCGTCGGGATGCTCGATGCGGATGGCGAGGAAGCCTTCCTTTCGGCTGCGTTCGCTGACGTGCTTCGCACCCGATTTCAGGTTTGTCTCGGTCAATGCCGTCGCGACGATGCGTTGCAGGGCGGCATCGCGCTCCTCGGGTACCAGTGCCCGCCAGCGTGCGTAACCATCACGGCGCAGCGCCTTGATCTTGGCCGGCGTGACCCGCAGCTTGCCGGCGACGGTGAAATTGGATTCGTCGCGGCCGATGGTGCCGTCGCGTTCCAGCAGTACGAAGATCAGCAGTTCAAGGTCGCGCTTGGTCAGCGACTGGAAGCCCTGCAGCAGGGTCAGGCGCAGGAACTCGTTGCCGAAACCGGCGGGGTCCTTGAGTTCGATCGGCAGCATCGCAGGTCTCCATGTCAGGGAGGCATCTTGCCACGCCGGGATGTCAGTGCCTGAGACGTCCGCGGCACTCCGTCACAGGCCGGTCTCGCGCCCCGGATAGTCCGCGCGGAAGGCTTCGATAGCACCCCGGTCCTGCAGGGTGACGAAGACCGTGCGTCCATCCGGTCCGCCGAAGGCGACGTTGGTAGGTTTCTGGCCTTTCAGCTTCACCTCACGCAGTACCTCGCCCCGCGGCGACACCACCACCACCGTGCCGGCACCGTAGCGGGCGATGTAAAGGTTGCCCATCGCATCGGTACGCATGCCATCCAGGCCGTGGTCGGGGAAGGCGACCAGCAGGCGCTTGCCGGATATCCCGCCGCTGCTGTCGAGGTCATATGCCCACACGCGTCGCTGCACGCTTTCGTTGACGTACAGCACATCGCCCTTGGGGCCGACTTCCACGCCGTTGGTGGTACCCATGCCGGTTTCCAGCAGCGAAGCCTTGCCATAGGGCAGGATCCGCCACAGCTGGCCGGTGCCGGAACGCCAGTCGGGGTCGCTGGCGTAGAACATGCCATTGGGTGCGAACGCGATGTCGTTGGGCTGGTGCGCGCCCGGAAGTGTGGCGAACACGCCCACCGAGCGGTCGCGCGGATCGATGCGCAGGATCCGGTGGCCGGTGTAGTCCGCCACGTACATGAAGCCGTCTGCATCGAAGCGGATGCCATTGCCGGTGCTGCCCTCCGGCAGCGTCACGTACAGGACCGCGTTACCGGCGCCGTCGGCATCGAACGACACCCGGCCGATCGTGCCATCGCGCCCGAAACCCACCGCATACAGCGCGCCGTCGGGACCGAAGGCCGGGCCTTCGATCCCCGTGCTGAAAACACCATCACCCACGACGTCGCGTGCAACGTACAGGGATTCCGGCGTCGTCCGCGCGGCGTCTTCCGTGTGGGTGCAGCCTGCCAGCCCTGCGGCCAAGCCAAGTGCGAGCAGAGTCTTCATTCGGTGCAACGTCATCCGTATCCCCTCGGGTGGCGTGTAGGCAGGTCTTCGCGGCTCAGCCGGGCGTGGCGAACACCGTGATCTCTTCGCGGTCGTGGTAGAGCTGGCGTGCGCGCACCTCCAGCGACCGGCCGGCCTGGTCGGCGAACAGGTCCAGGCACAGCTTCGTCTCGTCCCAGCGTTTCTTCATCGGCAGCTTGAGATTGAACACGGCGTGCCTGCACCAGCCTTCGCGGAACCAGTACGCCATGCGCTCGGCGACGCGCCGCGGCTGTTCCACCATGTCGCAGACCATCCAGTCCAGCGGCTGCGAGGGTTTCCAGTGGAAGCCGTCGGCGCGCAGATGTTCGACCAAGCCGGTCGCCAACACGTGCTCGCGCAGCGGGCCGTTGTCGACGCTGGTCACGCGCAGATGGTGGCGCGTGAGTACCCAGGTCCAGCCACCCGGTGCGGCACCGAGATCGGCGGCGGTCATGCCGGGCCTCAGCAGAGCCTCGCGCTGACGTTCGTCGAGCAGCGACAGGAAGGCTTCTTCCAGCTTCAATGCAGAGCGCGACGGCGCATCGGGCAGCAGCTTCAGGCGCGGGATGCCGAGCGGCCAGGGAGCACTGTCGCGTGCATCGGCGACGCACAGGAACAGGTGGTCGCCCTGCACGAAGACCACATGCAGGCGCGGCAGGCGCGCATCGTCCTTCTCGCTCAGGAAGCCGGCCTTGCGCAGTGCCGGCCGCAGCGCATTGCCGAAACTGCGCGCGAGTCCGGCCAACGGCTTGGCGCTGTCGGAGTCCGGGTGCTCCACCCACAGGTCGCCGTAACGCCCGCTGCCCGCCAAGGCGGCGAGGAGCGGCGTGATGCGGTCCTTGGGGTCGATGCCGCGCAGTTCGGCGAGCAGCCGCAGCTTCTGCCGGGCGAAGATCAGGTCGCGCCAGGGCAGGGCGCGGTCCAGCGCCTGCGCTTCCTCGCAGACGAACACGACATGGCCATCGTTGCGCTGCGCGCGCGCATAGCCGGCGAACCCGGCCAGCGCGGCGCGCTCGGTCAGTTCGGCAGCAAGTTCGGGTTCGAATCCCTGGCGGCAATAAGCCAGCAGGCCGGTCGTCGATGACATGGCGCGGTCGCGTGAAGCGGATGGCTGCGGCTCCTGCCGCGAGGACAGGGTACAGGAGAAGCCGGGCGCGATGGCTTCTCCGCGCGTCGCTCAGTACTTGTCGCCGCCCGACTCGCCATAGTGCCTGAGCACCGCGCGCGCATCCTCGCGGCGCAGGTCGCGCACCACTTCGATGCCGCGTTTGTTGAGCTCGCCGATCCAGTCCGCCGGCAACGGACCTTCGTCGAACTCGGTCAGTTCCATCACGTCCTCGGCGCGCGCGCCGATCAGCAGGCGGTCGATGCCGGCCCACACCGTGGCGCCATAGCACTGGCAGCAGGGCTGCGACGATGTCGCCAGCACCACCGGCGCGATGCGATCGTTGAGGCGCGGCGTCTGCAGGCGCTGTTGCGCCAGCATGTAGGCCATGTTCTCGGCATGCGCCAGCGAGCAGGTGTGCGGCATCACCCGGTTCACGCCGAGGGCGATCACCCGGTGGTCCGGGCCGAATACGACGGCGCCGAATGGTCCCCCGGTGTTGGCGTCCACGTTGCGGCGCGACAGGTCGATGGCCAGCGCGACCTTGTCCTCGTCGCCCGCGAACGTCGCGGCGGGATCGAGAAGGTCGTGAGTCCAGGCGGGCAGAGTGAGATGTATCTGTTGGTAGAGCATCAACGTGCAGGCAGTTTCGAGGAAGAGGAATCGGATTCGCAACGGCCGCTGACGCATTGGCAAGCAGTCACATCGGCGAAGCCGCAGACGCCCATGCGACCACTGGCCGCGCACTGCGCTTGCACGCCCTGCGGATCGGTGGGGCTGTCCTTGTTGACGCAGGCCGGCATCGCGCCACAGCAGTTGCCCACGTTCTTCACCGCGCAGTCGGCACTGGTCCTGCAGGCATAGTCGACGGTGACTGCGCCGGCTTCCCGCGGCGGCAGGTTTCCGCCGGTCGACTTGGGGGTGGGCGTCGACGCGGGTGGCGGGTCGGTCGCCACGCCGTCGGAGGAGGCCGGTGCCGCGCAACCCGCAAGTGCGAGCAGAAACAGGCAGGACAGCAGGGCAGGCAGCAGGCGCAGCGAGATGCGGGACATGGCGGACTCCTTTGCTCGGTGGTGGTGCGCGCCAGCCTGCCGGCCACCGCCTCAACGGGCGGTGAAAGCGGCCGGCATCAGGCCTTGGTCGTCCAGGTGTCGCGCAGGGTCACGCTGCGGTTGAACACCGGGCGCTCCGCCGTATGGTCGTAGCGGTCGGCAACGAAGTAACCGGTGCGCTCGAACTGGAACGACTGCTCGGGGGCGGCGCTGGCCGCCGCCGGTTCGACGTAGCCGGTGACGGTGCGACGCGATTCCGGGTTCATGTAATCGCGGTAGGTCTTGCCTTCCGACTCGTCGTCCGGATTGGCGACGGTGAACAGCCGGTCGTACAGGCGGATTTCCGCAGCGACGGCATGTTTCGCGCTAACCCAGTGGATGGTGCCCTTGATCTTGCGCTCCGCCCCGGCCATGCCGGGGCGCGATTCGGGGTCCAGCCAGCCGCGCAGTTCGACGATCTCGCCGGCCTCGTTCTTGATCACTTCATCGCAGCGCACGATGCCAGCACCGCGCAGGCGCACTTCGCCGCCGATGGTCAGGCGTTTGAAGCCCTTCGGCGGCACTTCCTCGAAGTCCTCGCGCTCGATCCACAGCTCGCGCGAGAACGGCACGCTGCGCTGGCCGAACGATTCGTCCTTTGGGTGGTTGGAGAAGGTCAGCGATTCCTCGTAGCCTTCGGGCAGGTTCGCCAGTACCAGCTTCACCGGGTCGACCACGCCCATGCGGCGCGGCGCGGCGGCATCCAGGTCCTCGCGCAGCGCACCTTCCAGGATGGAGATGTCCAGCAGCGAGTTCTGCTTGCTGATGCCCACGCGGTCCACCATCAGGCGCAGCGCGGCCGGCGTGTAACCGCGGCGGCGGATGCCCTGCAGCGTCGGCATGCGCGGGTCGTCCCAGCCATCGACGAGGTTGTCGTTGACCATGGCGAGCAGCTTGCGCTTGCTCATCACCAGGTAGTTGAAGTTCAGGCGCGAGAATTCGATCTGGCGCGGCTTGCTCGCTTCCTTCGGCAGGCCCTTGGCCAGCAGCGGCGCGATCAGGTCCGGCGAGTTGGCCAGGTCCACCTTGTCCACGCACCAGTCGTACAGCGGGCGATGGTCTTCGAACTCCAGCGTGCACAGCGAATGGGTGATGCCTTCCACCGCGTCGCTCAGCGAGTGCGCGTAGTCGTACATCGGGTAGATCGGCCAGTCGTTGCCGGTGTTCTGGTGCTCGACATGCTTGATGCGGTACAGCGCCGGGTCGCGCAGGTTGATGTTGCCGCTGGCCATGTCGATCTTCGCGCGCAACGTGCGCGCGCCGTCCGGGAACTCGCCCGCGCGCATGCGGCGGAACAGGTCCAGGTTCTCTTCGACGCTGCGGTCGCGGTAGGGCGAGTTGCGGCCCGGCTCGGTCAGCGTGCCGCGGTACTCGCGCACCTCCTCCGCGCTCAGGTCGCAGACGAAGGCGTCGCCCTGGCGGATCAGCTTCTCGCCGGCCAGGTACAGCACCTCGAAGTAGTCCGAGGCGTGGCGCAGGTCGTGCCAGTCGAAGCCCAGCCAGCGCACGTCGTCCTGGATCGCGCGGACGTACTCGGGGTCTTCCTTGGCCGGGTTGGTGTCGTCCAGGCGCAGGTTGCACACGCCACCGAACTCGCCGGCGATGCCGAAGTCCAGGCAGATCGCCTTGGCGTGGCCGATGTGCAGGTAGCCGTTCGGCTCGGGCGGGAAGCGCGTCTTCACCGAAGTGTGGCGACCGCTGGCCAGGTCCTCGCGCACGATCTGGCGGATGAAATCCCGTTTCTCGGGAGCGACATCATCCGGAAGGGCGGCAGGGCGGGCGTCGTCGTTGGACATCGGGGCGGACAGGCTCGGAAAAACGCAAGTTTAGCCGGTCCGGCGCTCGCACTGGTCTATCCTGAACAGCCCGACGCGCGTGGATCCCCGCATGAGCCTTCCCGTCCTCGTCATCGGCAACAAGAACTACTCGTCCTGGTCGCTGCGGCCGTGGCTGCTGCTGCGGCACTTCGGGGTGGGCTTCGAGGAGGTCCGGTTGCCCCTCGACACGCCGCAGTTCGCCGATGAGGTCCTGCGCCACTCCCCGACGGGCAAGGTACCGGCACTGCATGATGGCGACGTCCAGGTCTGGGATTCGCTGGCCATCTGCGAATACGCCAACGAGCGCTGGCTGGACGGCCGGGGGTGGCCGAAGGACCTGGCCGCCCGCGCCATGGCGCGCGCCGCGGCGGCGGAGATGCACTCCGGCTTCGTCGCACTGCGCACGCAGCTGCCGATGAACAGCCGGCGGACCCCGGACGCCTACCGCTGGGATGCTGCTGCTCAACGCGACATCGGCCGCGTGCAGGGACTGTGGCGCCAGCTTCGTGACGCGCAAGGCGATGGCGGGGACTTCCTGTGCGGCGACTTCGGCATCGTCGATGCGATGTACGCGCCGGTGGCGGTCCGTTTCGAAGGCTACGGCGTGCCGGTCGACGCCGTCGCGCGCCGCTACATGGATGCGTTGTTCGCGCTGCCGGCGATGCGGGAATGGCGCGCAGCAGCGGCGGAGGAAACTGAATCGGTCGCGGCCACCGATGCACTGCGCTCCCGCTGTAGCGGACGCCCGGTGTAGGCTGGTCGCGGAGGACACATCCATGCGCGTGGTTTACCTGGCCGACAACCTGTTCGACGCCCATCTGGTCAAGCATGCGCTGGAGGAGGCGGAGATTCCCGCGTTCGTGTTCGGCGAATCGCTGCTGGGCGGCATGGGCGAACTGCCGCTGTTCGGCGTGCTGCGGGTCTGTGTGCCGGACCCCGCGTTTCCTGAGGCAGAGGGCATCGTGCAGGGCCTGGGGCTGGAATCGCGCGACGACGGCCCCATCTTGGAAAGCGACGACGAAGGCGTCGGCATCCTGCCCGCCTGATCCGTCCTCCCCCACGATCAAGAGGTCCGCCATGCTGGGTATCGGAGCCTACAAGCAGCGCATGCCGCGCGCGGAAGACATGCTGCCGGGACGCGAGACGCCGCTGCCGTTGCACAACGTGCATTTCGTCAACGGCCATCCGCTGCGCGACGCATTCGAGGGATTGCAGCAGGTGGAGTTCGGCCTTGGCTGTTTCTGGGGTGCCGAGCGCAAGTTCTGGAACCTGCCCGGCGCGTACAGCACGTCGGTCGGCTATGCCGGCGGTGGCACACCGAATGCGACTTACGAAGAGGTCTGCTCCGGCCAGACTGGCCACAACGAAGTGGTGCGCGTGGTGTACGACCCGGCCCAGGTGTCGTTCGAACGCCTGCTGCAGGTGTTCTGGGAAAGCCACGACCCCACCCAGGGCATGCGGCAGGGCAACGACGTGGGCACGCAGTACCGCTCCGGCATCTACTGCCATACACCGGAACAGCACGCCGCGGCCGAAGCCAGCCTGAGGGCCTATCAGCAGACGCTGCATGCCGCCGGCTACGGCGATATCACCACCGAGATCGTCCATCCGGCGCCGCCGTTCTACTACGCCGAGGACTACCACCAGCAGTATCTGGCCAAGAATCCCAATGGCTATTGCGGGCTGGGTGGGACCGGCGTGAGCTGTCCTATCGGGCTGGGCGTCTGATCCGGCGCCCAGCCGGCCTCAAGGCAGGTGTTCGCACCAGTACTGCAGTTCGCTGCTCTTGGTGGGTTCGTAGACGGCATGGAAGCCGGTGAAACCGCGTCCTTCCTGCTTTCCAGCGAACGGAGGCGAGTGCGTGGCCGCATGGATCAGCACGGGCTGGCCCGTGGCCATGCCGTAGACATAGATCTTGACGGTCTTGCCGGTGGCGGCGCGGTCCACGTAGACCGGCTTGAACTCGAAGTAGCGCCCGATCTTCGTGCCGGTTGCCCGATAGGGATCGTCGGTCGGCGCCGCGTCGACAGTGAAGTGCTCGCCACCGTAGACGATGTGGCAGCGCACGCTGGCGGCCTGGGCCTGTACGGCCAGCGACGCCAGGGCGAGGAGGGTCAGCAAGCGTCTCGCCTTCATGTCATTCGCCCGAGCATTGGTTGACGGCCTTCCGGTCGGGGCTGGCGCAGGGACTGCTGGCGGTCGGGTCCGGATGCGGCACCCCGTTCGCGTCGAGCCTGGCCACGTGCGTGCGCCAGTCCACCACGCCGGTGCGGTCCACCCTGGCCGACAGCACCCAGCCGGTGGTCGTCGCCGGCGTGTCGAATCCGTTGAACAGGAAGTTGCCCAAGCTGTAGATGATCGGCTTGCCGCGGTAGTACTCGGCGCCCTGGGTGACGTGCGGATGACCTCCCACCACCAGGTCGGCGCCCGCGTCGATCATGCGCCGGGCGAATGCGCGCAAGCGCGGACTGGGATCGGGTTCGTCCTCCCAGCCCCAATGCATGAAGGGGATGACGATGTCCGCCCGGTGCACGCGCCGCGCGGCGATGATGTCCTCGATCACGTCGTCGTCCTCGCCGCTCCAGGCCACGCCGGGGCGGCTGGCATCGGCTTCGAAGGAACGGGGTTTGAATTCCACATAGCCCAGCAGCGCGATCCGCACGCCGTTGCGCTCTACGATCCAGGGCGCGTGGGCTGCCGTGGCGTCGCGACCGCCGCCGAAATAGGGCAGGCCCGCCGTGTCCATCAGCGCCAACTGCTCGGCGAATGCGGCCTTGCCGAAATCGCCGGAGTGGTTGTTGGCCAGCGACACGGCGTCGAAGTGCCGCTTCAGCACCGGCAGCGTGCGTGGATCGGCCCGGAACGTGTACGGTTTTTCTTCCGCCGTGCCCGTGGTCGCGACCACGCACTCCAGGTTGCCTATCCGCACGTCGTGCGAGGACAGCAGCGACGCGAAGGGCTGGAAGGGATCCTCACCGCGTGCGATCAGCTCACCGGGCGTTTCCGCCACCATGATGTCGCCGACGAAGATCAGGCTGGCATCGCCCGATGACGCACTGGCCATCGGGGATGCGGCGAGGAGGACGGACGATAGCAGGAGGGCGCGCATGCGCCCGATCATCCCGTGTCCGGCGCGCGGGCGCCAGCCCCGCGGCGGCGGCGCGGAGGGCAGCGACGGGTCGGAGTGGCGTCAGGCGGACAGCTTCTCGCGAACCGTCGTGCGCAGGGCGGCCAGGTCCTTGGCGAAGGTCTCGATGCCGGTGGCCAGCTTTTCCTTCGCCATCGGATCGGCTTCGATCGCGACGGCGAAACTCTCCGCCGTGACCGGCGCCGCGCTGACAGGCTCGGCAATTGCGGGGGACAGCTTGCGCGGCAGGTCGCCGTGCTCCTGGTCCAGCGTCTCCAGCAGGTCCGGCGAAATCGTCAGGCGGTCGCAACCGGCGAGTGCCTCGATCTGCGCGGTGGAGCGGAACGAGGCGCCCATCACCACCGTCGGCGAGCCGCGGCGCTTGAACTCGGCGTACACGCCGCGCACGAACACCACGCCCGGATCCTCGTCGATGGTGGCCGGCGCCTGGCCGTTGGCCACGTACCAGTCCAGGATGCGGCCCACGAACGGCGAGATCAGGAACGCACCGGCCTCGGCGCAGGCGACGGCCTGGGTCGGGTTGAAGATCAGGGTGAGGTTGCAGTCGATGCCTTCGGCCTGCAGCTGGCGCGCGGCTTCCACGCCTTCCCAGGTGGACGCGACCTTTATCAGAATGCGGTCGCGGCCGATGCCCTGGTCGGCGTACATCTGCACGAATTTACGCGCCTTGGCGACGGTGGCGGCGGTGTCGTAGGCCTGGTCGGCATCCACCTCAGTCGAAACACGACCGGGGATCAGGCCGGCGAGCTTCGCGCCGACGCCGACGGTCAGCCGGTCCACCACTTCGTCCACCAGCGCTTCGCCGCCGCCCTGCGCACGCGCCCAGGCGAGTTGTTCTTCGATCAGGTCGGCGTACACCGGCAGGTCAAGCGCCTTCTTCACCAGGGTGGGATTGGTGGTGCAGTCCACCGGCTTGAGGCGCTTGATGGCATCGTAATCGCCGGTGTCGGCGACGACCACGGACAGGTCGCGGAGCTGCTGCAGCTTGGTAGGGGTGGTGTCGGTCATGGGCGGTCGATGGGATGGGGGAAATCGGGTGACAAGTATGCCCTGTCCCGCAGGGACGAGCCGGCTGCGGGAGCGTACTTTTCGTGGATTGATGCGATAGCGTGGCCGCCGATCAGCGATGCAGGTCGCCGTTGGCTTCGGGCTGGTAGCCGATCGCGGTGACGCGCAGGCGCAACGGCCGGTTGCCGGACGCCTGCCAGTCGATCGTCTGCCCCACCGACAGTCCCAGTAGCGCACTGCCGACCGGCGCCAGCACAGAGACCAGGCCGGTCTCGACGTTTGCTTCGTGGGGATACACCAGGGTGAGGCGATGGTGTTCGCCGGTAAGTTCGTCTTCGCACTCGACGCGCGAATGCATCGTCACCACGTTGCCGGGCATGTCCTCCGGCGTGCGCACGTCGGCGCGGTTCAGTTCGTCCATCAGTGCAAGCGCGGCGGGGTGCCGGCGCAGCACGGGTGTGTCGAGCAGGGCCTCCAGACGCGACAGGTCGCGGCTGGAAATAACGAGCGGCGGCAGCGACGGCGGCAGGCCGCTGGTGCGGGTGTTGTTCATCGTGTTTTCTCTGGTTTTGGGGTCGCGCAAAAGGAAACGGGCGACGCGTTGCCGCGCCGCCCATCGGAGTTCTGTTTTGCGCGCCTACCGTAGCCCGGAAGCGGCGAGGGTTCAAGCCAGCGACGGCGGCCGGGGCGTTGGGGCGCGATCGCGCGCTGCCTGCGCGCTGACGAAGGGCGCGTCCGGTTCGAAAAGGCCGGGCGGCAACTCGCGGAACACGTTGGCGAGCTCCAGCAGGAAATCGTTCATGGCCGAGCTTTTGCGCCACACCATCGCGATCTGTCGGCTGGGATGGGAATCGCTGAACCCCAGCAGGTGGATGTTCTCGTAACGCGCGACGGGTGGCTTCACTGCCAGGATCGGCAGCAGGGTGATGCCGACATCGGCGGCGACCATCTGCCGCAGCGTTTCAAGGCTGGTGGCGCGGAACTCGGACTTCTCATTCGCGCCGGAGAGGCGGCATACGTCCAGTGCCTGTTCGCGCAGGCAGTGCCCGTCTTCAAGCAGCAGCAACTGGTGCTGCGAGAGTTCGGCCAGCGTCAGCGACTCGCGTTTCGCCAGCGGGTGCGATTCCGGCACGGCGAGCAGGAAGGGTTCCTCGAACAGGAACTCGGTATGCAGCTGGTCGTCCGCCACGGGCAACGCGAGCAGGCCGGCATCGAGCTTGCCTTCGCGCAGGCGCGACAGCAGCACGTCGCTCTTCTCTTCGATCAGCAGCAGTTCCAGATGCGGAAAGCGTGCGCGCAGCCGCGGTACCACATGCGGCAACAGGTAGGGGCCAAGGGTGGGAAACAGTCCCAGGCGCACCGTGCCGGCTTCGGGGTCCTGGCTGCGGCGCGCGGCTTCTTTCATCTGTTCGACTTCGGCGACGATGCGGCGCGCGCGGTCGGCGGCATCGCGGCCGGCGGGCGTCAGCATCACCTTGCGGGGGGCACGTTCCACCAGCGGCACGCCCAGTTCGTCTTCCAGCTTCTTGATCTGGGTCGAAAGCGTGGGCTGACTTACATAACACGCCGCCGCAGCGCGACCGAAATGCTTGTGGTCGGCCAGCGCCACCAGGTACTTCAGGTCGCGGAGATTCATCGGACTCCTCCCTCAGGGAACGGCGTTGCGTGCGACGGGGCACGGACCAGCATACGGCCCGCGCCCATGCATCATGCCGCTACCGCGTCCGGCGTTTCCACCGGCGCCGACGTGCGGATCAGATGATCGAAGGCGCTGAGCGCGGCCTTCGAGCCCTCGCCCATGGCGATGACGATCTGCTTGTACGGTACCGTGGTGGCGTCGCCGGCGGCGAACACGCCCGGCACGCTGGTCTGGCCGCGGTCGTCGATGATGATCTCGCCGCGCGGGCTCAGCTCCACCACGCCCTTCAGCCATTCGGTATTCGGCAGCAGGCCGATCTGCACGAAGATGCCTTCCAGTTCCACGCGGTGCGTATCGCCGCCGGTACGGTCCTTGTAGACCAGGCCGTTGACCTTGCTGCCGTCACCGAGCACTTCCGTTGTCTGCGCGCTGGTGACGATGCGCACGTTGGGCAGGCTGCGGAGCTTGCGCTGCAGCACGTCGTCGGCACGCAGCAGGCTGTCGAATTCGATCAGGGTCACATGGGCGACGATGCCGGCCAGGTCGATCGCGGCCTCGACGCCGGAATTGCCACCGCCGATCACCGCCACGCGCTTGCCCTTGAACAGCGGGCCATCGCAGTGCGGGCAGTAGGCCACGCCCTTGTTGCGGTACTCGTTCTCGCCGGGCACGTTCATCTGCCGCCAGCGGGCGCCGGTGGAGAGGATCACCGTCTTCGACTTCAGCGACGCGCCATTGGCAAGCTGTACTTCGACCAGGCCGTCCTTGCCGGCCGGCACCAGCTTGTCCGCACGCTGCAGGTTCATCACGTCGACCTGGTAGTCGCGCACGTGCTGCTCCAGCGCGGCGGCGAGCTTCGGGCCCTCGGTGTACGGCACGGAGATGAAGTTCTCGATCGCCATGGTGTCCAGCACCTGGCCACCGAAGCGTTCGGCCGCCACGCCGGTGCGGATGCCCTTGCGCGCCGCGTAGATCGCGGCCGCCGCGCCGGCGGGGCCGCCACCGATGACAAGCACATCGTAGGGCGCCTTGGCCTTGATTTTCTCGGCCTCGCGCTTGCCTGCGTTCGTGTCCAGCTTGGCGACGATCTCTTCCACGCCCATGCGGCCGGCGCCGAATACCTCGCCGTTGAGGAAGATGGTCGGCACCGACATCACTTCGCGCTGCTCGACTTCCTGCTGGAACAGCGCGCCGTCGATGGCCACGTGCTGGATGTTCGGATTCAACACCGCCATCAGGTTCAGCGCCTGCACGACGTCCGGGCAGTTCTGGCATGACAACGAGAAATAGGTTTCGAAGCGGTACTCGCCGTCGAGCGAACGGATCTGTTCGATCACGTCCTGCGCCAGCTTCGACGGATGGCCGCCGACCTGCAGCAGCGCCAGCACCAGCGAGGTGAACTCGTGGCCCATCGGCAGGCCGGCGAAGGTCAGGTGGATGTCATGACCCGGCGAAGTCAGCGCGAACGACGGTGTGCGTTCGCCGCCACGCTGCTCGGTGACGCTGATCTTGTCCGATACCTCCTGCAGGTCCTTCAGCAGCGCCTGCAGTTCGGAGGAACCATCGCTGTCGTCCAAGTGTGCGGTGATGTGGATGGGGCGCACGGCCTTTTCGAGATAGGCCTTCAGCTGCGTCTTCAGATTGGCGTCCAGCATGGCGAACGTCTCCGGGGAGGAATCGGGGGAGTGAGGTCAGGCGTTTGCAGGAGCGGCATGCGCCGGGGGAGGGAGCCGGCCAGGGAGGGGGAACCGGCAAGCGGCACATGCCGCTGCTGCAAACGTCCGTCGGGGAGACCGGCCTCCGGGCGCGTGGCCCGGAGGTGGTTTGATGCGTGTTCGTGGAGCGTGGCGCATCCATTGGACGGATGCGCCGGTGTTGCGGAGCGACTTAGATCTTGCCGACCAGGTCCAGCGACGGGGCGATCGTCTGCGCGCCTTCCTTCCACTTGGCCGGGCAGACCTGGCCCGGGTTGGCGGCGGTGAACTGGGCAGCCTTCAGCTTGCGCAGGGTTTCCGACACGTCGCGGGCGATCTCGTTGCTGTGGATCTCGGCGGTCTTGATGACGCCTTCCGGATTGATAACGAAGGTGCCGCGCAGGGCCAGGCCTTCTTCCTCGATGTGCACGCCGAAGGCGCGGGTCAGCTGGTGGGTCGGGTCGCCGACCAGCGGGAACTGGGCCTTGCCTACCGCCGGGGAGGTTTCGTGCCACACCTTGTGGGAGAAATGCGTGTCGGTGGTGACGATGTAGACCTCCGCGCCGGCCTTCTGGAACTCGGCGTAGTTGGCGGCGGCGTCTTCCACTTCGGTCGGGCAATTGAAGGTGAAGGCGGCCGGCATGAAGATCAGGACCGACCACTTGCCCTTCAGGGTGCCGTCGGTGACTTCGACGAATTCGCCGTTGTGGAAGGCGGTGGTCTTGAAGGGCTGGACCGCGGTGTTGATCAGGGACATGGAAGATCCTCGTGAGTGGAGTGGGTGTGGTGAAGCGATGGCGCCATGGTAGGCAGGGGCTATTGATATCTCAAATCGATTGATGGAATTGAATAGATAGTTTTTAGCTATTGAAATCCCGGATCCGGTGCATCCGTGGCCATCGTGACGCTTGATGTCGGGATCAAAGTCATGTTTTTCAATGAGTTGTTAGGCATATGACGTGCTCATCGTTCGTGCCTGCTAGCCGAATGCGATACCCGACGGAGGCCCGGCGTGCCATGAACAGGGAGATGGTCCGGAGCAGAGTGGCCAGCCGCCTCCATACGCCATTGAGCACCATGATGGTGCACCGCGGCGATACGTCCGCGTTCCGCGGCCCCGGGCCCGCTACCATGCGCGGCAATGCCTGCCGACCTGATCACTGCCCGACTCGACTTGGCCCTGCGCGGCGGCGCGTCCCGCTTGTCCGGACCCGACGCGCGGCACGAGGCCGAACACCTGCTGCTGCACGTGCTGGGGCGCGACCGGGCGTGGCTGTTCGCGCATGGCGACGACCCGTTGCCCGAACGGGAGGCGGCGGCGTTCGACGCTCTGCTGGTGCGGCGTATCGCGGGCGAGCCGCTGGCGTACCTGCTGGGCCGGCGCGGGTTCTGGACGCTGGACCTGCAGGTCTCCCCCGCCACGTTGATCCCGCGCCCCGAGACCGAGCGGCTTGTGGAACTGGCGCTGGAACGGCTGCCTGAGGCGCGCCCGCTGCGCGTCGCCGACCTGGGCACCGGCAGCGGCGCCATCGCGCTCGCGCTGGCCAGCGAACGACCGTTGGCGCAGGTCGTCGCGACCGACCTCAGTGAAGACGCCCTGCGAGTGGCAAGGTCGAACGCGCACGCGCACGGTCTGGCCAACGTCGTGTTCCGCCGCGGCAGCTGGCTGGCGCCATTGGTGGGAGAGCGCTTCGACCTGATCGCCAGCAACCCGCCCTACATCGCCGACGGCGATCCCCACCTGGTGCAGGGCGACCTGCGCTTCGAACCACCCACGGCACTGTCGTCCGGCGCCGACGGACTGGATGCGATCCGCGAGATCGTGGCCGCGGCCCCCGCGCACCTGCTGCCGGGTGGCTGGCTGCTGCTGGAGCACGGCTGGGACCAGGGCGAGGCGATCCGCGCGCTGTTGGCCGGTTCGGATTTCATCGACGTGGCGACCGTGGCCGACCTCGAAGCACGCGACCGCGTCACCCTCGGACGCGTCACGGAAGGGCAGGACCGCAGCCGCTAGACTGTCCGCTTTCGTCCAGGACATGCCGCCCATGCGCACGCTGTACCCCGATATCGAGCCGTTCGACACCGGCACGCTGAAGGTCGACGACCGCCACACGCTGCACTACGAACAGTGCGGTAATCCGCAGGGCAAGCCCGTGGTGCTTCTCCATGGCGGGCCGGGCGCCGGCTGCAGTCCGAAGATGCGGCGTTTCCATGATCCGGCGAAGTACCGCATCGTGCTGTTCGACCAGCGCGGCTCCGGCCGCTCCACGCCGCATGCGGATCTGGTCGACAACACCACCTGGGACCTGGTGGCGGACATCGAGAAGCTGCGCGAGAAGCTCGGCATCGACCGCTGGCAGGTGTTCGGTGGCAGTTGGGGCTCGACGCTGGCGCTTGCCTATGCCGAAACGCATCCGCAGCGCGTCAGCGAACTGGTGCTGCGCGGCATCTTCATGCTGCGGCGATGGGAACTGGAATGGTTCTACCAGGAAGGCGCCAGCCGCCTGTTCCCGGATGCGTGGGAGCACTACATCACCGCGATTCCGCCGGTGGAGCGCCACGACCTGATCTCCGCCTTCCACCGCCGGCTGACGTCCGAAGACAAGGCCACGCGCCTGGCCGCGGCGAAGGCGTGGAGCGTATGGGAAGGTGCGACCAGTTTCCTGCACGTGGACGCGGATTTCATCAGCGGGCACGAGGAGCCGGAGTTCGCGCTGGCGTTCGCGCGCATCGAGAACCACTACTTCGTCAACGGCGGCTTCTTCGAGGTCGAAGACCAGTTGCTGCGCGACGCCTCGCGTATCGCCGACATCCCGGGCGTCATCGTGCATGGGCGCTACGACGTGGTCTGTCCGATCGCCAATGCATGGGAACTGCACAAGGCGTGGCCGAAGGCGAAGCTCGCGATCACGCCGGCCTCGGGCCACTCGGCTTTCGAAGCCGAGAACGTTGACGCCCTCGTGCGTGCGACCGACGCTTTCGCCTGACGTCCCATCGCAGACGGGAGAACACCATGGAGCATTCGCGCGCCACCGCATCCGCGTTCGACCAGCGTGTGCTGGACCTGTACGACGACTATGTTCATGGGCGCGTCGACCGGCGCGGCTTCCTGGCCGGCGCCGCGCAGTTCGCCGTGGGCGGCACCACGGCGGCCGCGCTGCTGGCGGCGCTGACGCCACAGTACGTGTTCGCGGCACAGGTGGCCGTGGATGATCCACGCATCACCACTGTCTACCGGACGTTTCCCGCGCCGCAGGGCCATGGCGAGGGCCGTGGCCTGCTGGCGATGCCGCGCACGGACGGCCCGTCTCCGGTCGTGCTGGTGGTTCACGAGAATCGCGGCCTGAATCCTTACATCGAAGACGTCGCACGCCGGCTGGCGGTGGCGGGCTTCATCGCGTTCGCGCCCGACGCGCTGTATCCGCTCGGCGGCTATCCCGGCGACGACGACGCCGGGCGCGAGATGCAGGCCACGCTGGACCGTTCAAAGGTGCTGGCGGACATGGAGGCTGCAGCGCACTTCGCGCATGGGCTGCCGCGCAGCAACGGCAGGTTGGGCGTGGTCGGGTTCTGTTTCGGTGGCCTGGTCGCCAACCTGCTGGCGGCGCGGCTGCCCGACCTGGTGGATGCCGGCGTGCCGTACTACGGCGGCCAACCCACCGCGGAAGAGGCAGCGCGCATCAAGGCGCCCTTGCTGCTGCAGTTCGCCGAACTGGATACGCGCGTCAATGCGGGTTGGCCCGCCTACGAACAGGCGCTTGAAGCCGCCGGCGTGTCCTACGAGGCGCACGTCTACCCGGGCGTCAACCATGGTTTCCACAACGACACCACGCCCCGTTACGACCACGCGGCCGCCGACCTGTCCTGGCAACGCACGCTCGCGTTCTTTCGTCGCCAGCTTGCCTGACCGGAGTGTGTCTGTTTGCCCGCCCGCGATGCGCCGGGCGTGTCCGGTGCGGGTGCAGGGGTCCGATCCAGTGGTGGGTGCCGCTGCTTCCTTGAAGCGTGGCGGCGCAGACCATGTGGCGGGGAGTGGATCGGGAAATGACGGCGCAGGCGGCAAGCCAGGTGGGCGAGGCGAGGATCGGGCTGGAGGATGTCGATATCCCGCGCCTCGGGATGGCGGCCATGCGGTTCATCAAAGCCATCGAGCAGGGTCAGCACGACGTCCTGTGGGATGCCGCCTCCGCGTCGATCCGTCGTGCGATGGGGCGTGAGGCGTTCGTCGCCTTGATGGCGCAGCGGCATGGTGCGCTGGGTCGGGGCCGGAGCCGTCGCTGGGCGGCCGTGCGGGTCGACCAACCCAGCCAGCGTCCGCGATGGCAGCCAGGCACGTATGCCGTGCTGGAGTTCTCGGTGATGTTCGGCGAAGCCTGCGCGCCGCATCGCGAAACGGTGACGCTGCGGCGCGAGGATGGAGGCGTCTGGCGGCTGGCAGGCTACGCGGTCAAGGCGGACTGAGGCGTCAGTCCCGCGGCGTGCCGTCCAGGGTGTGGTCGATCATCCAAAGCCCCGCCCAGAGCTTGGCGTCCAGTTCGTAGCCCTCCCGCATCTTCTGCGCCAGCCACGCAGCCGCACGCACGCGCGGGATCGCATGCACGGTGATGTCCTCGTCACCGTCACCCCCGCCTTCTCCGATCCTGCGCAGCCCGGTCGCCCGGACGAAGGCGATCTTCTCGCTGCTGCTGCCCGAGGATGTCGGGCCGATCATCAACACCTCTGCCTGCTCCGCCGTCCAGCCGGTTTCCTCCTCCAGCTCGCGAATGGCGGACACCTCGATCGACTCGCCGGCATGGATGTCGCCGACCAGGCCCGCCGGCATCTCGATGGTCCGTGCCTGCAACGGCACCCGGAACTGCTCCACGAACAATACGTCGTCATCCGGCGTGACCGCGATGATGATCGCCGCCAGTCCGCCGGCATGCGCGCGTTCCACGTATTCCCACGTGCCCCGCACCATCATTCGTTGGTACTTGCCCTGCCACACTACGTGGGCGGGCTGTCGGCGCTTGTCGTCATCACGATCATCCATGGGGCGATGCTATCGGGTGCGCGTGACGATTCACAGCGGTCGATCGCGCTGCTATTCCAACCCCGCCGCCACCCGCAGCCGGCGCCGGGTCATCGGGCCGAAGCGCAACGCATCCGAGAGGCCGGCCAGCATGTCGCCATCGGCCTGGCCACGTACGTGACCGGTTTCCACCTCGCCGAGTGGCGCATCCAGGGCGATCGTGGTGAGCTGGCGCCATAGCAGGGCATGCTCGCGCTGTTCGCGCAGGCGCACGGCGAGCGTCGCGGCACCGCGCAGCCGCAGGAACGCGACTTCATCCATGCGTGCGAGCAGGGTGTCCAGATCGCCGAAGTGCGCCAGCAGCACGGCGGCGGATTTCGCGCCGATCCCGGTCACACCGGGAATGTTGTCCACGGCGTCGCCCGTCAGCGCCAGGTAGTCGGCGATCTGCCGCGCTTCCACGCCGTGCCGGGCCTTCACGCCCTGCATGCCCCAGCGCTGGCCGCGGGCGAAGTCCCATTGCTCGTCGTGCTCCTGCAGGAGTTGCGACAGGTCCTTGTCCGCGGACACGATGATGCCGCGGAAACCCTGTGGCCTTGCGGCATGCAATGCGCTGCCGATCAGGTCGTCTGCTTCGTACTCGCCATGGGCGAGCACGCTCAGCCCGAGCGCGGCACAGAGCGCCTTGCAGTGCGTGAACTGTCGTCGGAGCTCTTCCGGCGCCGGGTCGCGATTGGCCTTGTAGGCCGGATAGAGGCGATTGCGGAAGCAGCTGTCCAGCGCCTCGTCGAAGGCGATGGCGATGTGCGCGGGGCGCTCCTTTTCGAGCAGCTCCAGCAGGAAGCGCGCGAAGCCGTGCACCGCATTGGTGGGCCAGCCATCGGCATCCTGGAATTCGTCCGGCATCGAGTGCCAGGCGCGGAACACGTACAGGCTGGCATCGACCAGGTGGAGCGGACGCATCACGGCCTGCTCAGGCATGGGGCGTCCAGTCGCTGAGCAGCGCCGCGGGATCGGGGCGTTCGCGTTCGGGGGCGTCCAGCTGCGGTGTGCCGATGTGGATGAAGCCGGCGATCTTCTCGTTCGCAGCCAGGCCGAGCGTTTCCGCCACGGCATCGTCGTACGCCATCCAGCCGGTCAGCCATTGCGCGCCGAAGCCGAGTGCCTGCGCGGATTGCAGCAGGGCAAAGCAGACGCTGCCCGCAGTGAGCAGTTGCTCCTGCTCCGGCACCTTGTGGCCCGAGATGAGGTGCGCGACCACGGTGATGATGACCGGTGCGTGCGAGAAGCGCGCGCGGTCCTTCGCGACCACGGCGTCCGCCGCGGCGGGATCGAGATGCAAGGTGCGTGCCGCCAGGTGTTCGCCGAGCGCATGCCGCGCTTCGCCCTGGATGCGGAGGAAGCGGAACGGCACCAGCTTGCCGTGATCCGGTACGCGGACCGCGGAAGCGAGCATCCGGAGCAACGTGGCATCGTCAGGGCCGGGGGTGCCGAGCTGTTTGGAGGGCACGGAACGGCGTGCGTCGAGGAAGCGCAGGGGATCGGTAAGCGACATGCGTCAAGTTTACCGTGTCACATCTTGTTGCATGGCACTAAAATGACGAGGCCATCACGGTTGCCGGTCCGCCGGATTTCCTACGATGTCATCGCGGATCCCCGGTCCGTATCCCCCGAACTCCTTTCGCCTGCCAAGGCGGGGAACCTTGCGCATGTCGAACGTCCTCAATATCGCCGATCGGCCCGGTCGCGACACGCGTCTGCTGGATCAGGCGCGTGATGCGGCGATCCCGCCGCTGGTGGACGCCTTCGCGGTGGCGCTGGGTCGTTTCGACGATGCGCTATTCGACCGTGCCGAGCGGGCCGGCCCCTCGCAGATGGCCTTCCTGGATGCGATGCGTGAACTGCGCCGTCGCCGCGAAGACATCATCGTGCGCTTCCGCGCCCATCTGCAGCGAGCCTGGAGCGCGCTGCAGGAAGGGCAGCCACTGTCCATGGAGAGCGCATTCGCACAAGGGTCGGAGGACGGACTGACCCTGATAACGGACCAGGAGCTGGAGTCCCGGCTGGCCGTACGCAACCTGGCCAGCGTGATCCAGCGCGACTGCAAGCCCGTCCTCGCCCGGCTGGACCGCCGCCTGGGCTGGATCGCCGGCAATGTCGTGCTGGACGTGGAGCTCAACCCCATCGGCCCCGAGCACATCGGCGTGGCCGTCCACCAGGCGTTCTCGGCGTGCGATCTCACGCCCGAGGTCCGGCTGGTGGTGATCAAGCTGTGCGAACGGGACCTGGTGCCCGCGATCGCGCGCATCTATGCGTCGTTGGACCAACGGCTCATGCAGGTTGGCGTGATGCCGGAACTGCCGTCGCGCCGCGCACCGAAGCCGGAAGCTGGCGCGGCGCCGGACATGGAGAACGAGGGTGAAGGCGGCGAGGAGCCCGGCGCACCTGCGTGGGCAGCGCGTTTCCTCAATCGCATGGCCGGCGTGAGCCGTGGCCTCGAAGCCACGCGCGCCGCCCCGATGATGGGTGGTTTTAGCGACGTGCCGCCTGGCTACGGCGCCGCACCAGGCGCGCAAGGCGTCCTGCTTGAAGCGTTGCATCACCTGCTGCAGGAGTCGCGCCGTGGTCGCGATGCGGGCGATGCGGCGGAAGCGCGCGCGGCCGACCAGCGCCAGCGCGACCTGTCGCAGCGGGAAATGCTCTCGGTGCTGTCCCTGTTGCAGGCCACGCCCAGCGCCACGCTGCGTGCGGCGATCGGCGACAACGGCGAATCGCTGGCGCAGCGCTTGAAGAACGAAGTGCTCAGCAGCGCCATGCAGCTCGGCGTGGACCCCTCCACCGCGCGCCTGGCGCCCGTCGACGAGGATGCGATAGACCTGGTCGGCATGCTGTTCGACGTGATGCTGGACGAGCGCGACCTGGAGGGCCGTCCGCGCGAACTGATCGGCCGGCTCGTGGTGCCGTTCGTCAAGGTGGCGTTGCTGGACCGGCGCATGTTCGTGCAGAAGACCCATCCCGCGCGACGCCTGCTCAACGTGCTGGCGGAGGCCTGCGAGGGCAACAACGGCGAGAGCGCGGCCGAACGCACGCTGCTCACCAAGGTGGAAGAGGTCGTCGACCGCCTGGTCGCCGAGTTCAACGAGAACCTCGCGATCTTCCTGACGCTGGAGGAAGAGTTCCGTGCGTTCCTGGAACAGCATCGCCGCCGCATCGAGATCGCGGAACGCCGTGCCGCCGAGATCCAGCGCGGGCAGGAGCGTCTGGAAGCTGCGCGCGCGCGCATGAGCGCCGAGCTGGACGAACGCCTTGCGGATCGTCGCGTGCCGCAGGCCATCGAGGATTTCCTGCGCCAGCCGTGGGCGCACCATGTCACCATGACGGTGCTGCGCGAAGGCGAGGAAGGCGAGGGCCTGCGCGAATCGCTCACACTGGCGGACGGCGTGCTGGAGGAACTCACCGAAGCGCAGCGCCATGTCATCGGCAAGCCCTGGTTGCAGGCGTGGCGACCGGCGTTGCTGAAGGTGTTCGCCAGCGTCGGCATGAATCAGGATGCCGCGGGCGGCGCTGTGGATGCATTGCACGACACGCTGCAGGCGGTGGCCGCAGCGCGTCCCGACCTGGAAAAGGCGCTGCCGGAACTGCCGCAGGTGGTGCTGCCGAAGCCGGTCATCGACGAGGAAGCCACGCCGATCCAACTGGTCGCGGGCGCGGATACGCTCGAATTCGACCACAGCGATGCGGACCATTTCCGCAATCTTGCGATCGGCACCTGGCTGGACTTCATCGACAAGGACAACAAGGTGCAGGCGGGCAAGCTGTCGTGGGTCAGCCCGATCTCCTCGCGCCTGCTGTTCGTCAATCGTCGCGGCGTACGCTTCTGCGTTGCCTCGCCGGAAGAACTGGCCGCGATGGTGCGCCTGGGGCGCCTGCGCACGCACCAGAGCGAGGACGCCTTCGACAGTGCCATGCAGGGCGTGATCGAGCGCCTCGAGCCCACCCCGTCTCCCGCCGCGGCGGTCTGACCGCGAGACCGACCGCCGGTCCTCCGCTTCCGCGCGGAGATGCCACGCTCTGTTAGCATCCCGACACGGATGACCTAACGACGAGGGGCGCATGGCGGTCGAAGTTCGGGTACTGAAGGAAACCGCGACCGGTGAGCGCCGCGTGGCTGCGACGCCGGAAACGGTCCGCAAGATGCTGGCCGCAGGCGCACGGGTGACCGTGGAGCGCGGTGCTGGCCAGGCGGCCGGTTTCGTCGATCAGGCGTATGCCGATGCGGGGGCGGAGATTGTCGATGGCGAAGGCCGGGAGGGTGCCGACCTGCTGCTCTGCGTGCAGCCGCCGGCGCCCGACGCCATCCGCCATTTCAAGATGGGCGCCACGCTGGTGGGCGTGCTGCAGCCATCCGCCGATCCCGCGCGCGACGAAGCGCTTCGCGCACGCGGCATCCAGGCGTTCCCGCTCGAGCGGCTGCCGCGCACCACGCGCGCGCAGGCGATGGACGTGTTGAGTTCGCAGGCGGGCATGGCCGGTTACAAGGCGGTCTTGATCGCCGCGCAGCTCGCACCGCGCTTCTTCCCGATGCTGACCACGGCCGCGGGCACCATCCGGCCATCGAAGGTGTTGATCGTGGGCGCCGGCGTGGCGGGCCTGCAGGGCGTCGCCACGGCCAAGCGCCTCGGCGCACAGGTGGAGGGCTTCGACGTGCGTCCGGAAACGCGCGAGCAGATCGAATCGCTGGGCGGGAAATTCCTCGACCTGGGCGTCAGCGCGGCGGGCGATGGCGGGTATGCGCGCCAGCTGACCGATGAAGAGCGTGCATTGCAGCAGCAGCGACTGGCGGATCACCTGAAGGGTATCGATGTGGTGGTGTGCACCGCGGCGGTGCCCGGCCGGCCCGCGCCGAAGATCATCAGTGCCGCGATGGTGGCGGGCATGAAGCCCGGCAGTGTCATCGTCGACCTGGCCGCCGAAACCGGAGGCAACTGCGAACTTACCCGGCCGGGCGAGACCTACGACCACCAGGGCGTGACTCTGGCAGGGCCACTGAATCTCGCCAGTCTCGGCGCTGTCCACGCCAGCGAGATGTATGCCCGCAACGTGCTCAACTTCGTGTCGCTGTTCGTCAGGGAAGGTGCGCTGCAGTTCGACTGGGACGACGAACTGCTGGCGAAGACGGTGTGGCCGGAAAGACCATCGGCGACGCCGGCTGCGGCCTGAGGGCCGCCTTCAACGGTCTGGCCGCCGGTCACGCTCGCGCGGCGGCGGCGCGTTGTCGCGCATCCAGGCCTCGCGCTGTTCGGGCGTCATCTTCTTCCACTGCTCGCGCAGGTCGGCGCGCTGCTCGGGGGTGAGCGTCTTCATGCGGCCGTAGAGCGCACGCGCCTGGCGGCGTTGCTCCGGGTTCATGCCCTCGAAACGCTTCATGCCATGCCGTGCCTGTGCACGTTGTTCCGGCGTGAGGGCCTGCCAGCGCTGGGCGCGCTCCATCATGCGCCGACGCTCGTCCGGCTCGCGGTTCCAGCGATCGCGCACGGGTGCGATGAGCGCTTCGCGTTGCTGGGGCGTCAGCTTATCCCACTCAGGCAGCGGCGCGGGCGTGGACTGCGCCCATGCGTGGCCGCTGGCAAGCAGCAGGCCGAGGACGAAAAGACGGGTGGCGCGGGCAATCATGGGGTCGACTCCATGGCGAGGGGCTGGGCATCGGCCGATGCCAGCCACAGATACAGGTCGGGGTCTTCATCGAGCGCGCTGGGGACGCCGAGCGCGTCGGCAGTGATGTCGCTGGCCTGGGCATTCGACGATGTCGTGGCCACCGAGGAGGGCACAGGCGCATCCGGCGCACGCGGCAGCCACTGCAATCCAAGCCCCACCGCGAGCACCGCAGAGAAAGCTGTTGCCGTCAGCCAGCCCCAGGCGCGCGGAGTGCCGGCCGCTGGCGCGCGACGCTGGTTCTCGTGGCGGGCGGTCCGCAGCCGCAGCAGCGTCTGTGGCGACACATGCGCCACAGCAGCCTGGTGCAGGCGACGGGCCTGCTGGTCGAGGCCATGGCCGTTGTCGTGGGCGGGGTTCATCGGAATTCCTCCAGTTGCCGTTGCAGGGCATCGCGCGCACGGGACAGGTGCGTCTTCACCGATCCCTCCGAGCAGCCCATCGCGCGCGCCGTGTCGGCCACATCCAGTTCTTCCAGCACGCGCAGGGTAAAGGCTTCGCGCTGCCGGGCGGGCAGATTGCGCAGGGCTCCCACGAGCCGCGCGTAGGCTTCACGTTGGTCGTGCGCCTGCGAGGGGCCGGCGCCGTGGTCGGGCGCCCAGTCCACTGGGCCTTCTTCGCCGCGGTCGCCGGTCGGCAGCAGCCAGCGCAGCCGGAAGCCGGCGCGGCGCTGCAGATCGACGATGCGCCGGCGCAGGATGCTCCAGAACAGGGGCGTCCATTCCGCAGCGGGGCGGTCGGCGTACACTAGCATCTTCATCATGGCGTCCTGCACGGCGTCCAGCGCATCCTCGCGATGGCGCAGGCCGGCTTCGGCGAAGCGGAACGCGCGCGGCCCGATGTCGGCCAGGAACAGATCC
This sequence comes from Pseudoxanthomonas sp. 3HH-4, assembly GCF_006716465.1. Classification (GTDB taxonomy): domain Bacteria; phylum Pseudomonadota; class Gammaproteobacteria; order Xanthomonadales; family Xanthomonadaceae; genus Pseudoxanthomonas_A. The sequence continues at coordinate 415,001 of NZ_VFPB01000005.1, forward strand.
AGCGTCGCCGCCAGCGGGCTGGACGGTGACGTTTCCGGCGACGGACTGGGGGCGGTGCTCACCAACATAGCTTAGCGGCCGGGGGCGTGAATCAGCCGCGACGATCCAGGCGGCGGTCGATGCGGTCGCCGCGACGGTCCCAATGCGCTTCGGCGCGCTCGCCCTTGCGATCCAGGCGGAGGTCGATCCGGTCGCCACGGCGCTCCAGGTGCTTCGCGGCGCGGGGATGGCCATGGGTGTCGGCCCATCGCGCGCTGCGGTCGAAGCGCCGCTCAATGCGGTCGCCGCGCGCATCCATGCGGTGCTCCACGCGGTCGCCCTTGCGATCCAGCCGGTGGTCGATGCGATCTCCTGCATCGCGCGCGGAGGCGACGCCAGTGGTGCCCAGCAGCAGTAAGGTCAGTACCAACAGTGACATGCGCTTCATGGGCGGGTCCTCGGGGCGTTGGGGTGCAGGCATGGGAACGCAGCGCGCGGAGCATGGTTGACAGGCCGCGAGGCGACACCCGCCAGGTTCAGGTGCGGTTATGATGCGGGCACACCCTGCGCGCCGCGCTGCGGTGTCGACAACGTGGACAGGATGGGGGAGCGGATGAGCGACGGGTTCGTGGCGCTGTACATCTTCATGCTGGCGGCCATCGCCGGGCACGTGATCATTTCGCGGGTGCCGGTGATCCTGCATACGCCGTTGATGTCCGGCTCCAACTTCATCCACGGCATCGTGCTGATCGGTGCGATGGTGGTGCTGGGCCATGCCGATACCACGCTGGAGAAGGCCATCGGCTTCATTGCCGTGCTGCTGGGTGCCGGCAACGCGGCCGGTGGCTACGTGGTCACCGAGCGCATGCTGGACATGTTCAAGAGCAGCAAGAAGCCGGGAGACGCCAAATGAGCGCGCTCACCCTGGTGAAACTGAGTTACTTCGTGGCCGCCACGCTGTTCCTGCTGGGCCTGCAGCGCATGGCCAGCCCCAAGACCGCGCGCAGCGGCATCCAATGGGCCGGCGCGGGCATGCTGATCGCCACCATCGCCACGTTCTTCCTGCCGGGGCTGCACAACATCGGCCTGATGATCGCGGCCATCGTGATCGGCGTTGGCCTGAACTGGATCTGGGGCAAGAAGGTCGCCATCACCGACATGCCGCAGATGGTCGCGCTGTTCAACGGCATGGGCGGCGGTTCGGCCGCGGCCATCGGCGCGGTGGAACTGGTGCGCTATTCCGCCGGTGAACCGGCACCGTCCACGTTCACCCTCTCGCTCGCAGTCATTGGCGCGCTGATCGGCGCCGTCTCGCTGACCGGCTCGGTCATCGCCTGGGCCAAGCTCGACGGGCGCATGGACAAGCGCTACACGTTCCCGGGCCAGCAGTGGTTCAACGCGCTGGTCGCGTTGGCGGCGGTGGTCTGTGGTGTGATGGCGCTGACCACACTGGCGATGCCGTGGATTGTCGCCTTCTTCGCGCTGTCGCTGGCCCTGGGCGTATTGATGACGCTACCGATCGGCGGCGCCGACATGCCAGTGGTGATCTCGCTGTACAACGCCTTCACCGGTTTGGCGGTGGCGTTCGAAGGTTATGTGCTGGGCAACGAAGCCTTGATCATCGCCGGCACCATGGTCGGCGCGGCCGGCATGCTGCTGACGCGGCTGATGGCCAAGGCGATGAACCGGAAGATCAGCAACGTGCTGTTCTCCAACTTCGGCGGCGGCAGCGCGGCGATGCAGGAGATCGGCGGTTCGATGAAGCCCATCGAGGCTGCCGACGTCGCCGCGATGATGGCCTACGCCGAGCGCGTGGTGATCGTGCCCGGCTACGGCCTGGCGGTGGCGCAGGCGCAGCACAAGATCTGGGAGCTGTCGCAGAAGCTGATGGATCGCGGGGTGAAGGTGAAGTTCGCCATCCACCCGGTGGCCGGCCGCATGCCGGGCCACATGAACGTGCTGCTGGCCGAAGCCGGCGTGCCCTACGACCTGATCGCCGACATGGACGACATCAACCCCGAGTTCGCCAACACCGACGTATCCCTGGTGATCGGCGCGAACGATGTCGTGAATCCGGTCGCGAAGACCGACCCGGCCAGCCCGATCTACGGCATGCCGATCCTCGATGTGGTCAATTCGAAGAACACTATCGTCATCAAGCGCGGCAAGGGCACTGGCTTCGCCGGCATCGAGAACGCGCTGTTCTATGCCGACAACACCCGCATGCTGTACGGCGACGGGTCCGAGATGGCCAATGCGCTGGTCAGCGAACTGAAGGCACTCGACGGCGGGCACTGAGCCCATCGTCGCTGTACACCTGCTAGCGCGAACGCGTCGCGCGGCTCAGGCCGCGCATGCCTCGCGCTGCGCTTCATCGCACGGCGGCAGCAGGCGGCGCACTTCCGATGTGGTCCGGCCGAAGGCGTTCTTGAAGGCGCGACAGAACGCGCTCTGGCTTTCGAAGCCCAGCATCTCGGTGATTTCGCAGATCGGCAGGCCGGTGCGGCTGACCATCTCCCAGGCCTGGCGTTCGCGCAGGCGTACGGCGTATTCGTTGGGCGTTTCGCCGAACACGCTGCGGTAGATGCGGATCAGGTGGCAGGGCGAGTAGTTCGCCATGCCTGCCAGTGCGTCCAGGTCCAGGCGCGTGTCGGGGTTGCACTCGATGGCATGGCGCACGCGCAGCAGGCGCAGCAGCGTCTGCTGCCGCCGCACCAGCGTGCGTCCGTTGCAGCGGCCGAGATGCGCCTGCACCTCGTGCTGGTGTTCCGCCAACGTCGCGCACAACGCGTCCAGCAGGGCCGGCGGATCGCCGCTCGGACGCGTGGTGGTCGGGTGGCTGTCGCGCGCGAGCCGTGCGAACAGGCCCACCACCTCGCGTCGCATGCGTCCGCGCCACGGCAGCAGTGGCGGCCATGCGTCACCGCCGTGGCGTGCCAGCGCGTCCCACAGGCCGACGGGTCCGCACAGCGCCAGCCATGCCTGCGGTCCGAGCGCGCGGCAGCGCAGCGCGCCGTCGCGCCACACCTGCATCTGGCGCGACGGCAGGGTCCAGTCGCCGGCCCCGGCCGACAGCGCCAGCTGGCCGTGCAGCGGCCAGCAGATCGTCAGCCATCCGGCAGGCACCTCGGCCTGGGTGCCGCGTCCGCGTGCGTGCAGCAGGTGGAATCCCTCGTGGCTGAGGCGGGACGGTTCCAGCGTCTCGCCGAACCGCAGGCTGTGGTGGAGGATGCGCATCGAAGTGGCCCTGTGGACGCGGCAGCGTCCTGCGTTGCGTTGAGGCCACTCTAGCCACCCTCCGCTCCCGCTTTGAGAGCCAATTCCGGCGAGCGATGCAGGGCCACTCGTTCAGGCGCGACACGTCCACGCGATACCGTGCGGTCGCGCGGAAAAATGTGCCCGGCGGTGCCGGGCATGTCCGTGGCCGAGGGTGCGTGGCGTTCCTCTGGAGGGAACTCTGGCACCGGGTCCGTGCCGGAGAGAGCACGGCGGCGTTGACCCGCTCAGGGTCGCGTTCTCGCTCGGGCCGCCGCGTGCTGTGGGTGCGATCCACGTACACCGCTGTCGCTTCATCGATGCGCACGGAATGCGGAATCGCGACCACGGCACCAGCAGGAACCAATCCGCCATCGCCGGCGGGTACCAATCCGCGCGCACGCGCCGGTGCGGCATGCCATCGTGCGATGTCTTTCCGGATGACCTCCGCCATGCAGCGTGCCGTCCTCGCCGCCGCCGAGCACCACGCCGAAGCGCCGCACCTTGATGCGCTCGCCCGACAGGCGCTGGCGCATGCGATGGCGGAGCGCCATGCCGACGCCGCTGTGTTGTTCGAACGCCTGCATAGGCAGCAGCCCGACGAGCCCGCGCATGCGCTGAACCTGGGCAATGCACGGCTCGCGTGCGCGGATGTCGACGGCGCGTTGCAGGCGTTCGAGGCCGCGGAACGCCTGGGTGGCGATGGCGTCGCGCTGTGGCTGGGGCAGGGACTGGCTTGGCTGGCGGCGAGGCGATTCCAGGAAGCGGGGCGTTGCCTGGGTCGCGCCTACCGCGCGCAGCCTGGGGCATCCGATGTCGCGTTGGCGTGGGCCCAGTACCTAGTGGAGATGGAGCGGTTCGACGACGCGCGCCGCTGCCTCGCCCGCATCGACATCGCCGCGGTGTCGCCGATGCAGCGTCGCGGTGTCGCGTGGCTGCACGCGCAGGCGGGCGACGAGCACCTCGCCCTGCAGCTGTTCGCTGCCTGTCTCGCCGACGATCCCGGCGATGACGTCACGCGCCTCCAGTACGCGCTGTTGCTGGAGCGGATGAACCGGGTGGACGAAGCGGGCGAACAGCTCGCCGCGGTGCGCCATCCGTCGGCGCAACCCGCGTTGTATGCGTTGTGCCGTGGACGCTGGCTGCGGCGGCGCGGCGATGCGCGCGGCGCACTTGCCCATGTGCGGTCGGCGCTGGAACACGCCGGCGGCGACGAGATGGCGGCGCAGCTGCACTTCGAAGCGGCACGGCTGCACGATCTCGATCGCGACGAGGACGCTGCGATGTCGTCGCTGCAGCAGGCGCATGCCTCGGCGAAGCGCGCCTTCCACGTCCGGCATCCCGAGGCGGAGCATGCCGATCCGCTCGCCTGGCTGGCGCAACGCCTGGCCGCTCCTGCTCCTGCGCATTGGCACGCACCGATCGAGGATGGCCATCCGCCTGATCCCGTCTTCCTCGTCGGCTTCCCACGCTCAGGCACCACCCTGCTGCAGCAACTGCTGCGGATGCATCCGGCGCTGCAGGTGGCGGAAGAAGTGCCGGTGCTGGAGGACGTCATCGCCGCCCTGTATGGAGACGCGAGGGATGGCGATCTCGGCGCGAGGCTGGAGGCGTTGGCGCCCGCGCAGCGCACGGCGTTACGCGGCCGTTACTGGTCGGCGATGGCGGCGCATGCGCCGGATCCCTACCGCAGGCTGGTGGACAAGTACCCGCTGTCGCTCACGCGCATCGGCCACATTGCGCGCCTGTTCCCGCGCGCCCACACGCTGTGCCTGCTGCGCCATCCCTGCGACGTGGTGCTCAGCTGCCATATGCAGGCATTCGGTCTGAACGGCGGTGCGCTGGCGTTTTCGTCGCTGGCGTCCACGGCGGAGGCCTACGCGCGGGTGATGACTTATTGGGAAGAACAGCGCGTACTGGCCGGCTGCGCCGTCCATGTGCTGCGCTACGAAGACCTGGTGGTCGCGCCCGGGCCCACGCTGCGCGAGATCCATGCGTTCCTCGGGATTCTCCCGCACGGGGGCGGGATCGAGGAATTCCATCGGCAGGCGCACGAACGCGAGACACGCATCCGCACGCCCAGCTACGCACAGGTGGCGCGACCGCTCAACACGGATGCCCTGTACCGCTGGCGGCGCTACCGGCGCCATTTCGCCGGCGAACCGATGGCGCGGCTCGCGCCGTGGATCGAACGCTACGGCTACCGGGAGTGAGCCCGTGGAAAGCGCAGGTAGGTCGACACGATGTACTTGTCGCGCGTCGGCGACGGGCATCCCTGGTGAGGGAACATCCAGTAGGGCGGGAACACCAGCAACCGGCCCGCACGCGGAACGACATGCAGGTCCAACGACGGAAAGCGCGTATCGCCACCGTCGTCGATGTCGTTCAGGTACCACAGGAACACCAGGTAGCGGTCGCAGACTTCGTTGACCGCATCGAAGTGGAGCTGGAATTTCTCGCTGTCGCCCGCGGCATAGCGCTTCATCACCAGCGGCGCCAGCAATGGACTGTCGGGCACCGCGATGGGCAGTCCGATGTCCCGGTTGTAGCGCGCCAGCGCGGCGTCGATGCGGGCCCTGAAAAAGTGCAGGAAACCGTCGTCCGCGTGGCGGCCGACGTCCAGTTCGCTCCAGGCACTGTCGTCCAGCCCGGCACGTATGCCGCGACCGTTGCGTTGCTGGCGGCCGGCCAGTGCGTGGAACGAGTCGACCATGCGTGCGCAGAAGGCCGGGGGCAGGTCATCGTCGTAGACGCGGACGAAGTGGCGCAGATCGCAGGAGGGCCACGCGGCCGCACCCGGAGGTGCGACCGCGCCGTCCATGCCCGCGTCAGAACTTGACGGTCCAGCGCATCCAGTAGAAACGTCCGATGCCATCGTAGGTCCGCAGGTCGGTGGAAGCGTTGAAGCCGGAGTAGACCAGCGGCGCCTGCCGGTCGGTCAGATTGCGCACGCCCAGCTGGATCTCGCTGTTCGCCAGTTCCGGCACGCGGTAGCCCACCTGCAGGTCGGTCTGGGTGAACGACGGGATGCGCCGCTTCGCCACGTAGCCCGGTTCGCTCACGTCGGCCACGTCCGGCGCTTCGTACACGTGGTGGATGTAGCGCGTGCTGAGGCTGGCGCTCCAGTTGCCCAGGTTCCAGCGCAGGTCGTTCAGGGCGCGCCAGCGCGCCAGGTTGCCGAAGCCGGAACTCGCACTGTCCACGAAGGTGCCCGCCAGCCCGCTACTGCCCGGGATGCCGGGGAACGCGCCCACATCGCTGCTCGGATCGCCGGCCAGCAGCCGCACTTCGTACTCAGCCAGGTAGCTGGTATCCAGGTTCCAGGAGAACCGGCCCCAGGGCGTCTCGCCGAACAGGTAACGAAAGCCGATGTCCACCCCGCTGGTCTTCAGCGCGCCGAAGTTGCCCACCACGTTCGTCATCTGCGCCACGTCGCCGGCGGCGTCGCGGATGAAGCTGTCGCAGTAGCGGCCGAACTGGTAGCACTGGTTGAGAATCACCGTCTCCGGCAGCGTGGTGATGAAGTCGTCCAGCTCCACTCGCCAGAAATCCACGGTGGTGCTGAAGCCGTCCGCCCACGACGGGCTGTAGACGAAGCCGACGGTCAGCACGTCGCCCTCCTCGGGTTGCAGGTCCGGGTTGGACACCTGGAACGAGGTCACCTGGTTGTTACTCTGCTGGAACGAGCCGTCGACGGGCACGTTGGCACAGGCGCGCGGGTCGCCGACCGCGCCGCCGCTGTAGCCGTTGCAGGGGTCGATGTAGGTGTTGGCGCTGGGCGTGGTCGGGCCGAACAGGTTGGCGATCGTCGGTGCGCGGAACACCTGCGCATAGGTGGCGCGCACCAGCAGGTCGCTGATCGGCTTCCACTCGATGCCCACCTTCGAGTTGGTGGTATTGCCGAAGTTGGAGTAGTCCGAATAGCGCGTTCCCAGCGAGATGCTCAGCCGTTCGGCGAACGGCACGTCGGCCAGCAGCGGCAGCAGCGCCTCCGCATACAGCTCCTTCACGTCGAAGCCGCCGGCGATGTTGCCGTAGGTGCAGGCTTCCTGGGTGATCAGGCACACCGTTTCGCCGGCCGGGATGATGGTGAGGAAATCCACGTCGGAACTGGCCGTTTCCTCGCGGTATTCCACGCCCACCGCCAGCGACGCCTTGCCGGCCGGCAGCTCGAACAGGTCGCCGGTCGCGTTGGCGGTGAATACCTTCAGGTCGTTCTGGTTGGTGTTGACGATGGTGGGGTTGATCGTCGCCAGCGCCGCCAGCTGCGCCTGGCCGGCCGGCGTCGACGGATCCGGCGGCGGGCCGAAGAAGTTCACCGGCAGGCAACCGGCGATGACGCTGGACGGATCGCCGGGGTTGCGTACGCAGATCGCGTTGCCGCTGGCCGGGTCGATCATCGACGGGCCCAGCGAGTCTCGCAGCGCCGGGCTGTACAGGTAGCCGCGCACCACCTGGGTCTGCGGCGTGCGTCCGTAGGAGTACGCCGCGTCCCAGCTCCAGCTGCTGTCGCCGAACATGCCGCGCAGGCCGGCGACGATCTGGTAGGTCTGCGTTTCGAACGCGGTGCTGCGCGTGGGGATGAAGTCGCGCAGGCGCAGGCGCGCGTCGCTGATGTCGACGCCGAACGGGTTGTACAGGCTGTCCGCGCTGATGGGCACGTCGTCCACCGCCGGGCGTCCGTCGAACGGCAGCGGCGCGATCTTGAACGAGGATTCGGTGCGGTTCCAGGCGCCCAGCAGGAAGGCCTCGGTGCTGTCGGTCAGCTGGTAGCTGCCGCTGAGGAACAGGTTGGTGCGTTCCTGCGGGGTCAGGTTGAGATTGCCGTCGGCCTGGAAGTTGTAGACGTCGTTGGAGTTGTCGAAGCAGCGGAAGTTGGCGCCGCTGCTGCCGGGCGTGCCGTCGATGCGCGTCAGCACCACGTTGGCCTGCGAACCGCAGTTGGGATCGGCGAGGTTGACGCCCGCGGCGGAGGCGGCCGAGCGCGGCACCACGTAGCGGCCGGTGAGGATGCGGCTGGTGCCGCCGATGCCGTGCTCGCCCGCATACAGCTGGTAGGGCTGGCTGGAGTACGCGCGATCCTTGGCGAAGACCGGATCTTCCTTGTCGTAGCCGGCGCCGACGATGATGTGGCTGCGCTCGCTGCTGGCGCCGAACATCGCGTCGTAGCGTTGGGTATCCGCGTCGCCGCGCGACGAGACGCCGTAGAAGGCGCTGGCTTCCAGTCCCTCGAAATCGCGGCGCATGATGAAGTTCACCACGCCGCCGATGGCGTCGGAACCGTAGATCGCCGACGCGCCGTCCTTCAGCACCTCGACGCGTTCGATCATGCCCATCGGGATGGTGTTGACGTCGACGGCGCCCGCCGCATTCGCCACGGAGGCGATCCAGCGGCGGCCGTTCACCAGCACCAGGGAACGGGTCTGGCCGAGGCCGCGCAGGTCGACCGTGGCCGCGCCCGCGCCGCCGCCGTTGTTGACCTGCGGGTTCATGCCGGCGCCCGAGATCGACGGTGTGCGCTGCAGGAATTCGCCGACGGTGGCGGCGCCGGAGTTGCTGATCGCCTCGCGATCGATGACGAACACCGGGCTGGCGGTTTCCAGGTCGCTGCGCTTGATGCGCGAGCCGGTCACCTCGATGCGGTCGAGCGTGGTGGTGGCGGGGGCCGATTCCTGCGCGAACGCAGGTCGGACCAGCGCGCCGGTCGCGATCGCGCCGACGATCGCCAGGCTCAGGGGATTGATGGCAGGTTTCATGCGGTCTCCAGTTCATGGTGCCTGCCACGGGCGGGCAGGGTGAGCGCAAGAATCACGAATCCTTAACCCCGCGCCGTGCGCGGCCATCGCGCTTGTCGTGTGCAGGAATTCGCCTTCCTCGCCGCGTGCGACGTGCGTCGGGCAATGTGCGCAACGCGGCTATCGGATGCGCAACTGCGGCACGCGGGCGCCACGGGCGTGCGCCTAGCGTGAGGTCGGGGACGACGCGGAGCAGTGCGATGCGGCAGCGCGATGGTCGAGGCGGATCCGTGATGTCGACGCACGCCGTGCAGGCGTGCGCGGCACCGGTCGTATCAGTCGTGGCGCGCGAGCACCCAACGCGCGGCGAGCGCGCAGGGAATGCCGACCAGCACCGCATGCGCGACGACGTGCGCGAGCTGCTGCCACTGCCACGCCGGCCACGCACCTTCGCCGGCGGCCGACAACGGGACCACGACGTAGGTCATCACCGCGTACAGCAGCACGCCATAGAGCGCGCCGTAGGGGAGCGGATGGCGCTCGAGCGCCGGCACACGGCGCGCCGCCTGGTAGAACGTCCACGCCATGACCAGCGCGATGCCGTAGTGCGAGACCGCGCCGAGCAGTGCGGAAGCGCCGCCGCCGGTGAAGGCCTCGCGTCCCAGCCATCCGGCGGCCACCGACTGCAGGATCTTCACCGGCGGAATGCCTTGCATGCACCAGAAAGCGAAGGCGTAGAGGATATCCAGCGTGCCGGCGACCGCACCGCCCAGCAGCACGGCGCGGGGAAACATGGGGGAGGGCGCGCGTGCATTCATGGCGGTGCGATAGTCGGTGGAGGAAGCGACGTCATTGCAACCGGCATTCCCGCGCCTGCACAGGTCCATTCCCGGGCATGCGATCGGGAGCCATCGCGCGCGTTCGCTTCATGCGCGCAGTCGCCGCGCGGCCCACGCACACGGCAGGCCCACCAGCACCGCGCAGGCGAACAGGCCGAAGCCGATGCCATCCAGGCGCGCCGGCGCCGCGCCTTCCACGGCGAACAGCGGTACCGCGATGTGGAAAACCGCCACGTACGCCAGCGCGCCGTACATCAGGCCACTGCGGACGGAATGGCGTCGCAGCGACGGCCATGCCGTCGCCAGCGATGCGTACAGGCGCACCAGCCCCCAGGTCAGCACGACGAACAGCACCGTGCCGGCGACGGCGGTCGCCATCCCGCCCGCGAACGCCTCGCGGCCCAGCACCCACGCCGCGATCGACTGCGGAATGCGCAGCGGCGGCACGCCATCGATCACCCACCAGTACAGGATCGCGGCGCCGAGATCGGCCAGGCCGGCGACGACGCCGGCCAGCAGGCAGCACGGGAACATCGGGGCCCGGGATGCCCGGGCAGCAGCAACCAAAGACGGAGCAGTCATGGGAGGGGGCTCGCATGGTGACGGAATTGGCCCTATCAGGGCGTGGAAAAGTGGCACTATCAAGGTCCAATTCGGTCGACTGGAATAGGGCCAATCCACGCGAGGAACTCCGGATGCACGTGAACATGGACGGCCAGGGGCCGCTGCATGCCCAGCTGACGCGGGCGCTGAAGGTCGCCCTGTTCGCCGGCCGCCTGGGCGGGGCCGGGCGCCTGCCGGCCACCCGGCAACTGGCGCGCGATCTGGGCCTGTCGCGCAATACCGTGCTGGCCGCCTACGAGCAGCTGCGGGCGGAGGGCTTCGTCCGTGGCCGGGTCGGCTCGGGCAGCTTCATCACCCCGCCGGTCCGCCCGGAAGTGCCCGCCACCACGCCGCAGGCGGAGCGCCCGCCGCAGTCCGCGTTCGCCCGCCGCGGCCGCCGCTACCACGACCACGCCACCATGGCCGGCCGCCCCACGCCGGGCATGCGCTACGCGTTCTCGTATGGCGTGCCGTACACCAACCCGGCGCTGACCAGCGCCTGGGCGCGCGAGCTGGCCCGTGCGGCCGCCTATACCGCGCCCAACTATCCGATGACGCAGGGGCTGCCCGCGCTGCGCGACGCCGTCTGCGACTACCTCGCGCGGCGGCGCGGCGTGCAGGCGTTGCCGGAGGATGTGCTGATCGTCGCGGGCACGCAGCAGGCGATGGCGCTGAGCGCGCGCGTGCTGCTCGACGTCGGCGAGAGCGCGGTGGTGGAAGAGCCGCACTACACCGCCATGCGCGAAGTGCTGCAGATGCACGGCGCGCAGGTCGACGCGGTGGACGTGGATGCGCAGGGCCTGCGGCTGGACCACCTGCCGTCGCCGGCCCCCAAGCTGGTCTGTGTGACGCCGTCGCACCAGTTCCCGTCGGGCGTGGTGATGTCGCTGGAACGGCGGCTAGCCCTGCTCGACTACGCGCGCCGCCACGACTGCTGGATCTTCGAGGACGACTACGACGGCGAATTCCGCTACGACGCGCAACCACTGGCCGCGCTGCGCTCGCTCGACCGCGACGGCCGCGTCGTCTACGTGGGCACGTTCTCGAAGGTGCTGTTCCCGTCGATGCGGCTGGGCTACCTGGTGATGCCGCCGGGCCTGCAGCGCGACTACCTCAACGCGAAGTGGCAGGACGACTTCGGCAGCTCTGCCATTGAGCAGGCCGCGCTGGCCAACTTCATGGCCGACGGCGGCTTCGAGCGCCACCTGCGCCGCACCGCGCGCGCACTCGCCGAGCGGCGCAGCGCGCTGATGGACGGGCTTGCGCGTGAACTGGGCGACGCGCTGCACATCGCCGACTCGCGCGCCGGCATGCACCTGGTGGCGTGGCTGCGGAAGGCCGACCAGGCGCAGGGCCGCGCGCTGATCCTGGCGGCGCGCGAAAAGGGGCTGGATCTCTATCCGATCGCGCCGTACTACCAGCGCGTGCCCGCGCAGGCCGGCCTGCTGATGGGCTTTGCGAGCATGTCGGTGGCGGAGATCGAACAGGCGGTGCAGGTGTTCGCCGCGTGCATGCGCGGGCAGGGACTCGCCTGATCCGCGTCAGCGCGCCGCCCAGCCGGCAAGCAGCGGTGCGATGGCCAGCGCGGCCCAGTCCAGCGGTGTGGTGGTCAGCGTCACCAGCGTCCACGCGTAGTCCGTGCCCAGCTTCGTCATCGAGTCCCACGGTGCCAGGCCCATCGAGAAGCCGACCTGGGTCGCGGCGATGCCCCACAGCGCCAGCAGGCAGATGAGCAGGGTCGTGCCTGCGCCGAGCCAGGCACGGCGGTGACCGGCCGGCATCCCGGCCAGCCGCAGCACCAGCACCACGTCCGCCGCCGCCAGCAGTGCCATCCAGCCAGCTTGGCGTTGCAGGTAGACCGACAGCACCACCCAGATCACCAGCACGCAGGCACTGGCCAGCACGAGCATCACGGGAACCAGCCAACGGGGGAGGCGACGCTGGGCGGGGGACATGGAGACTCCGGCAGGGCCGCCAAGGATACGGCCTGGACGCGGCCGCCGGGGCGCGGCGCTACAATAGGTCGCCTTGCAGCGCCCCACGCGCGCCCCCATCTGGTCCGGCATGTACTCCCGCAGCAGCGAACCCGTCCAATTCTCCCGCGATTGCGCCGCCGTGCTGGTGCCGCAGGGGGAACTCGTCACCCTGCCGGCCGGCAGCTATGGCTACATCACCCAGGCGCTCGGCGGCAGCTATACCGTCTTCGTCGAAGGCAACCTGATGCGCATCGCCGGCAAGGATGCGGATGCCATCGGCAAGGAACCCTCCGAACCCCTGTCGCTCCCCGACAACGCGAGCGACGAGGAAGTCGAGGCGCTGGTGTGGAACCAGCTGCGCACCTGCTTCGATCCGGAAATCCCCTTCAACATCGTCGACCTCGGCCTGGTCTACGAGGCCAACCTCAGCACTCGCGAGGACGGCCAGCGCGGGGTCGACGTGAAGATGACGCTGACCGCGCCCGGCTGCGGCATGGGCGAGATCCTGGTCGACGACGTGCGTAGCAAGCTGGAAATGATTCCCACCGTGGCAGAGGCTGATGTCGAACTCGTGTTCGACCCGCCGTGGGGCCGCCACATGATGTCCGAAGCCGCCAAGCTGGAAACCGGCATGCTCTGAGCCCCCCGGCTCGCCCTCTGCAGAACCCGTCAGGAAGGAAGAGATGAACGTGATGAACGCCGCCCCGTTGACCTACCGCGTGACCCGCAACGAGAAGGCCCGCACGGCCGCCGAGCGCGACGCCATCCTCGCCAGCCCCGGGTTCGGGCTGCACTTCACCGACCACATGGTCGCCATCAGCTGGGACAAGGCGCAGGGCTGGCATGACGCGGAAGTACGCGCCTACGGCCCGCTGTCGCTGGACCCGGCCGCCTCCGTGCTGCATTACGGCCAGGAAATCTTCGAAGGCATCAAGGCCTACCGCCATGCAGACGGTTCCATCTGGACCTTCCGTCCCGACGCCAACGGTGCGCGCCTGCAGCGCTCGGCCGCACGCCTGGCGCTGCCGCAGCTGCCGGTGGCCGAATTCGTCGAATCACTGCGCCAGCTGGTCGCCGTCGATGGCGACTGGGTGCCGTCGGCGCCGGAGACCAGCCTGTACTTCCGTCCCTTCATGATCGCCACCGAAGCCTTCCTCGGCGTGCGCGCCGCGCAAAAGGCGGGCTACTACGTCATCGCCAGCCCGGCCGGCGCGTACTTCGCCAAGGGCGTGGCGCCGGTGTCCATCTGGCTGTCCGAGGACTATGCGCGCGCCGCCAAGGGCGGTACCGGTGCTGCCAAGTGCGGCGGCAACTATGCGGCCTCGCTGCTGCCGCAGCAGGAGGCGCAGGCGCAGGGCTGCTCGCAGGTGCTGTTCCTCGACCCGGTCGAGGGCAAGTACCTGGAAGAACTCGGCGGCATGAACGTGTTCCTGGTCTACAAGGACGGCCGCATCGTCACCCCGGAACTTTCCGGCAGCATCCTGGAAGGCATCACCCGTTCCAGCATCCTGCAGATCGCGCGCGATCGCGGCCACGCGGTGGAAGAGCGCAAGGTCTCCATCGACGAATGGAAGCAGGGTGTCGCCTCGGGCGAGATCGTGGAAGTGTTCGCCTGCGGCACCGCTGCGGTCATCACCCCGATCGGTCAGTTGAAGGGCAAGGATTTTGCCGTGGGCGACATCAGTGCACCGGCAGGCGAGGTGACGATGGGCATCCGCAAGGAACTGACCGACATCCAGTACGGCCGCCTGCCCGACCGTCATGGGTGGCTGGTGAAGCTGCGCGATTGATCGCCATCGAGCGAAACAGAAAAAGCCCGCTGAGTAGCGGGCTTTTTTTTACGTAATTGAATAGCGTCAATGCGAATAAAAAATTCGCTTTGCTCACGCGTGCAAGACGTAAATGAATCTACCAGCGCATGTCCACCGGTGGCTTCACTACATGCGTGTATTCCGACGATTACGTTTGCAACATGTCGATGCGAAGTGTGTCTTTCATCGCTGATTCATCTCCGCGCTCTCCGTTAGCGTCGTCGTTGCGTCGTGCATTGCACGACGTGCATCCGGTCGAACGCAACTGCCCGTCCACCCCCTCCCGTAACAACCTTGCGCCCTCGACCGGGCCATTGCCGCATTGGCGGCTTTTCATTTCATCGTTGAGGGAGAGTCTGATGTCTGGAATTGCAAAGCGTGGTTCGCGTGTCCGCCTGCTGTGCCTGTCGTCCGCCGTGCTCGCATCGCTCTACGCGTTGCCGGCGATGGCCGGTCGCGTCGACATGAGCGGCCTGCAGGTGGAAGAACCCGGTGGCTACGACCGCTTCATCGTGAAGTACCGCGATGGCAGTACGGAAAGTTCCGATGCGGCACAGTTGCAGCGTTCGCTCAGTACGGCTGCCAGTACCGGCGTCGCCAAGCGCGGCGGTCGTGCGCTGGGCGTGCAGAAGCTGCGCCGGCTGGCGGCGGGCGGTGCTGACGTCGTGCGCGCCGACCGCAAGCTGGACCGCGTGGAAGCCGAATCGCTGATGCGGCAGCTGGCGGCGGATCCGAATGTCGAGTACGTGGAAATCGACCAGCGCATGTACGCCGTGCTGACGCCGAACGACACGCGCTTCTCCGAGCAGTGGGGCTTCGGCACCACGGCGTCCGGCATCAACGTGCGTCCGGCCTGGGACAAGTCCACCGGCGCGGGCGTGGTGGTGGCCGTCATCGATACCGGCATCACCAACCATGCCGACCTCAACGCGAACATCCTGCCCGGCTACGATTTCATCAGCGACACGTTCGTCTCGCGCGATGGTGACGGCCGCGATTCCAACCCCAACGACGAAGGCGATTGGAACCCGGTGGCGAACGAGTGCTACAGCGGTTCGCCGGTGACCAACTCCAGCTGGCACGGCACGCATGTGGCGGGCACGGTGGCGGCGGTGACCAACAACGCCACCGGCGTGGCCGGTACCGCGTTCGGCGCCAAGGTGGTGCCGGTACGCGTGCTGGGCCGCTGCGGTGGTTATACCTCCGACATCGCCGACGCGATCACCTGGGCTTCCGGCGGCACGGTCAGCGGTGTGCCCGCCAATGCCAACCCGGCCGAAGTGATCAACATGTCGCTGGGCGGCGGCGGCACCTGTTCCAGCACCTACCAGAATGCGATCAATGGCGCGGTGGGTCGCGGCACCACCGTCGTGGTCGCGGCCGGCAACAGCAACACCAACGTGTCCAGCGCCGTGCCGGCGAACTGCCCGAACGTCGTCGCTGTCGCAGCGACCACATCGGCCGGTTCGCGTGCCAGCTTCTCCAACTACGGCACCGGCATCGACATCTCCGCGCCGGGCGCGAGCATTCTGTCCACGCTCAACACCGGCACCACCACGCCGGGCAGCGCGAGTTATGCGTCGTACAACGGCACGTCTATGGCGGCACCGCACGTGGCGGGCGTAGTCGCGTTGATGCAGGCGGCGGCCGCGTCTCCGCTGACGCCGGCGCAGGTGGAGAGCACGTTGAAGAGCACGGCGCGTCCTCTGCCCGGTACGTGCTCGGGCGGGTGCGGTGCGGGCATCGCCAATGCGGATGGCGCGGTGACGGCGGTGCAGGGGGGTGATCCCGATCCGGATCCGGGCACGCAGACCTACACCAACGGTACCGATGTGAGTATTCCGGACAACAACAACACCGGCGTGACCAGCACCATCGCCGTGTCGGGGCGTACCGGCAATGCGCCCAGCAACGCGCAGGTGGCGGTGAACATCGTGCATACGTACAAGGGCGACCTGATCGTCGACCTGCTCGCGCCGGACGGCTCGGTGTACACCCTGCACAACCGCAGCGGCGGCAGTGCCGACAACATCAACACCACTTACACGGTCAACCTGTCCAGCGAAGCCCTCAACGGTAACTGGCGCCTGCGCGCCCGCGACCGTGCCAGCATCGACACCGGCTACATCAACAGCTGGAGCATCACCTTCTGAGGATTGCCCCCGAGGGGAGCACAGGGAGGTGCAGGAGGAACCCCGGCCTTGGCCGGGGTTCTTTTTTGCTTGCCGGTGCTCAGGGCTTCAGTGTCATCGAAGAAATTTTCCTCCCTGCCAGACCTCCGGGCTTCGCCTGCGCACTTTGATGGTGCGTCTTCAGCCGATGGAGCTGTCCTATCGAAGAAAAGAGCTTCAGCGGCAGAGAAAATTTCTTCGTCGTCTCACCTTCAAGCATCGACGCCGAAGCAGATTTCCTCGTCGTCTCACCTTGCGGCTGCCCGAGCGAAGAGCGTTTCTTTGGGCGCGAAGAAAAATGCTTCCCGACCAAAGAAATATTCTTCGTCATCTCACTTCAGAAGCCTGCGAGCGCACCTTTCTGGTTCGATTTCTCACACTAGATGCGTGCGCGCCTGCGTCAGGTTTGCCGCTTCTTCTGTATGCGCTTCTATTGTTAGGCATTTCCCACTGTCGCTGGCTTGGACGCGGAGGCGGGAAGGGGTAGCGTACCTGTGCCGTCGGATACGGCGGCATCACCTGACATGGAATCAAGGAGTGACAATGAGTCAGAACCTCGTGGACCTGCAGATCGACACCTCCGTCCTGGATCCGCTGGACGCCGCCATCCTGCAGATGGAGAACAGCCTGGCCCACCTGATCTCGCTGACGCCGGAACAGCGGCGTGGGCTGACCAAGATGGGCGAGAAGTCCGAAGCCTTCTGTCGCGCCGCGCTCAATGTGGCGCAGCAGCACGCCGGCATCATGGCGCGCGACTTCGATATCGAGGGTTTCCAGCGCGACCAGCAGGCGCTGGACCTGCTCCGCCCGCGCATTCTGCGCATCGCCCATCTCTACCAGCGCGTGACCGACACCGAGATGGCGCTGGGCAGCGACCTGATGGCCGCCGCGCTGGAGGTGTACGGCGTGCTGAAGGTGGCCGGCAAGGGCAAGGGCCTGGACGAAGCCCGCCGCAACCTGGGCGCGCGGTGGCGCATCAGCCCGCAGGGAACGGGGGAGCCGGGAGGGGAGAGTGGCGGCAACGGGTAGCTCGTTGCTGGGTGATGGAAAGCAACGGCCCCGCGATGCGGGGCCGTTTTGTTTTCAGCAAGTGGCGAGTTGCCCGGGATTCTGCTCTTGGCATTGGCGGGTTCCGACCCGAAGCGGACATCAGTGCGTGCCCACTTCTCTTGAAATCCGGCCCGCCGGGCTCACTGGGTCGGGCTATTCATAGGGTTGTTAGTCGGACAAAGTCGCCCTAAGATCGCGCCGTATCAAGGGGACAGCGAACCGTACGGTGCGCTTTGGATAGGCTGCATAAGCCGGAGCCAGGGATCCGGATACTAGGTGGTTAGAACTCTTGGAGACTCTCCATGGCAAAGCGATCCGATCTTGAGCCATTAATCGTTCAAGAGTGGTTGAGGCAGCAACCTGCTGGTCAGCGTTCTGAGAACGAGATCCTTGGCTTCTATGGACGACTACAGCATGAGAACCCGGGCCTATTGGCCTTTCGTGCGTCCGGCGACAAGTATCAGGTGCTCAAAACCATCTTGCGCGACCATATCGAGCGCTGATGCTGCGTCGGCCAAGAGCTCTAACAATGCATTCAAGTCGAATCCGCTTCGCCGGTCGGCCTAACTCAATGTGTTAGGCCTGTTCTAAGACATGCGCACCATCACTCCAGACCCGATCTCGCTCACGACACATCACCTGCATCTTGGCTTCCGACCTACCGACACTGTCCTGTCGTCGGGTACCGGATTCATCTATGAGCGTGGCGGTATCACCTATTTGGTGACCAATTGGCACAACGTCACCGGGCGCAGTCCATTGGACGGGAAATGCCTTTCCGATACTTTGGCTGTGCCAGACATGCTGTCGACGCTCTTTCGCAGCAAGGACAATCCGGGGGCGTGCTGCCGAGAATACCTCCCCCTCTACAGCGATGAGGACATGCAAGTCCCGATCTGGCTTTGTCATCCCATTCACGGTAATAAAGTGGACGTGGTTGCGATTCCTCTGCCGTTGGCAATTTGTGATCGGTACCAAGTCTTCCCAATTAACCATATTCGCTTCCAAACCAGCTTTGATACCCGAGTTGCAGACGATGCATTCGTGGTTGGTTACCCGTTTGCAGATGTAACGCACTTGCAACTTCCGATCTGGAAGAGAGCCAGCGTTGCATCCGAACCGGACGTCGATCTTGAGCAGTTGCCTAAGCTGCTGATAGATACCGCGACGCGTTCAGGGTTGTCGGGCTCACCGGTCGTAATGCAGCGTGTTGGGATTCACGGCAAGACCAGCGAAAAGCTTACCGGCTCTGAAATCATTGGGCAGATCAGGAACTTCATTGGCGTCTACTCCGGGCGAATCGGCGCTGATGAGTCTAGAGCGCAACTGGGTGTTGTTTGGAAGGCGCGCGTAATTGATGAAATCATAGACGGCGCGTCGGTCAAATCAGAAGAGCCGCGGGGCTAACAACTCGTCCAAGCCGACACTTCACAGCGCGAGTTCACTCGGGCGGTCTGGTCGAGTCCGCTTCTGGTCGGAAGCGGAAATCGCTCCTATTGAGTTACCAACTACGCAACCGATGTCGAACTGACCAGCCAAGCCACGGAAACATGGGCTGAGCGTGCCGGTCATCACAACGCTGTGGTCGGAGAGAGGTCAGCGCATGGCTGACCTGCGCCACGCAGCATGTACCGCACCGAGGAGTACAACGAGTCCCGGTAAACGAGGGCGACCCGTTCCCGCTCCTTGACCGCGACACGCGGCCAAGTGAAGCCCGCGGTGCCATTGCCGGGCCAGAACGCGGTCAGCGCATCGCAGCACGATGGATCAAGTTTTCTGGACGTTTAGTGGCCGATAGTCCTGGCGTGCGGCGCACAGTAGCCCTGCCGGCCGACGCGCCGCACACCCACCCATGCCGAGGACACCTCCATGTTCAAGTTGATCCCCGTTCTGCTCGCGGCCGCCCTGGCCGCCACCCTTTCCCCCGCCGCACAGGCTGACGACGCGGTGCACGGCGCGCCCGTCGCCGTGAAGAACGTCGTGCTGGTGCACGGCGCCTTTGCCGACGGTGCCGGCTGGCGTCCGGTCTACGACGATCTGACCGCGCGCGGTTACCGCGTCTCGATCGTGCAGAACCCGCTGACCTCCCTCGCCGATGACGTACAGGCCACCCGTCGTGTGCTGGACCGTCAGGACGGTCCCGCCATCTTGGTCGGCCATTCGTGGGGTGGCACCGTCATCACCGAAGCCGGCGTCCACGACAAAGTGGCCGGCTTGGTCTATGTGTCCGCACTGGCGCCGGACGCCGGCGAAACCACCGCCCAGCAGTACACCGGCTTCGCGCCCACGCCGGAGTTCGTGATCGACACCTCCAGCGACGGGTTCGGCTTCATCCGTGCGGACAAGTTCAAGGCCGGCTTCGCCCACGACACCACCGATGCCGACGCCGCCTTCCTGCGTGATTCGCAGGTGCCCATCAACATGTCCGCGTTCGGCACCGTGCTGACAAACGCGGCGTGGCGCAGCAAACCCAGCTGGGCCGTGATCGCTACCGAAGACAAGGCCTTCGACCAGGCCATGCTCATCCACATGGCCGAACGCATCAACGCACGCATCACCAAGGTATCCGCCAGCCACGCCGTCTTCATGACGCAACCCAAGGTGGTCGCCGACACGATCGACCGTGCGGCACGGCAAGCGGACCAAGCCGCCGAGTAACCGCGCCAGACAACGACGGCTCTGCGACGCCGAGCCGTTGCTGTTCCCAAGGGAGGGCCGCGAGCAGCGGAGCCGGCATGTCGATCCGGGATCCGCTCCTTCGTCGGGCAAACAGGGGCAGGTCATGGCCGCCAGCGTGGCGGCCACTGCCTCATTCCATTGAGGAGCGATGCATGACGACGAACGAGAAGGTGAAAGGCCCGGCTTCCTACTTCCCCTCGATAGAGAAGCAGTACGGCAAGCCGGTGGAACACTGGTTCAAGATCCTGGATGCCGCCAGCGACCGCAAGCACATGGAGCAGGTTGCCCTGCTGAAGACGGAGCACAAGATGGGCCACGGGCATGCGAATGCGCTTGTGGCGTATCACAAGGCGAAGCGCGGGGGCTAGTGAGCGATGCCCGCCCGGCGTGCCGTGACATTCGCGGCAGCGGCATAGGTTGGGGTGAGCTTGCGAACCCCAACACGCGGGGAAGATGATGGGCCATGGACTATCGGCGCACCCGCCAGGAAGGCGGCACCTATTTCTTCACGGTCAACCTGACTGAGCGTTCGGGCACGCTGTTGGTGGATCGCATCGATGACCTGCGCACCGCGGTCCGCGTGGTCAAGCAGCGGCATCCGTTCGATATCGTGCGTGGGTCGTTCTGCCGGACCATCTGCACGCGGTCTGGACACTTCCCGAAGGTGATGGCGACTGCGCCACGCGCTGGATGCTGATCAAGGCGGGATTCTCGCGGTCGATACCCAAGGGCGAGCAGATACGCACCACCCGGCGCCGCAAGGGCGAGCGTGGCATCTGGCAGCGTCGTTTCTGGGAGCATCTGATCACCGACGAAGATGATCTGCGGCGGCACGTGGATTACGTGCACATCAATCCGGTGAAGCATGGCTACGCGGCCCGTACTGCGGAGTGGCCCTATAGTTCGATCCATCGGTATATCCGGCGGGGCGAGATGACGGAAGATTGGGCTGTGGCGCCAGAGGACGACTTCCGTGCGGGGGAGGGCTGAAGTTGTTGGGGTTCGCTGTGCTCACCCCAACCTATTGTCCTGAGGGCGCCGGTCATCACGATGGTCTTGTCCGGGATGGGAGCAACTCGTGGCCCGTCTGCATCCTGCTGTCGGTGCCGTGGGTGACCTGTGCATGCCGTGTCGGCTGCGCGGCGATTCAGCCCGGGACGTGTATCCTGCGCTCCCGCTTCCGGCCTGTTTCCCCTTTGCCCAGGCCGCGACACGGCCCGGCGTGACCCGGTGTTCGGCCATCGCAGCCAAGTAGACCTGCATTGAAAACAACCCCTCTCCAATGGAAAACAGACTGGTGCTTCGAGGAGAGCCAGCAGCGGCGGCACTATGTCATTGAGCCATGGCTCGATGGCCGCCGTGTAGGTCGTGCCCACGGGTGGTTCGAGTCGGGCGAGCGCTTTGTGCTGGAGAAGATCGAGATTGATTCAAGACAGCGCTCTCGTGGCTATGGAAGTACGGTGATTGAACAGCTGCGACAGAAGGCGCGTGACGAGGGGTGTCGCGAGCTTGTGATCAACAATGTGCGCTCCAGTAACCACAGGGCTATCTCGCTTTATGAGGCCCTGGGTGCGAAGGCCGTCCCGCTGTCGTCAAGCCTCTGCGCATTTGCCATTTCGCCGCCGTAGGCCAATTCCGGAATAGGGTCAGAGCAGGTTTTCAGGAATAGGAGTCGGAGAACAATTCCCTCTCCCGTGAAAGCACAAGGCCCGCATCAGCGGGCCTTGTCGTTGCTCCTGCGTCCGTCGGCCGGTATCACACCGCCTCGAACCGGTTCGCCGCCACGTTCTTGCGGACCTTCGCCGGGTCCCAGATGCGACCGTTCATGGCGATGTAGACGCCGGTGGGAAGCGACTGCACGGCGCCGATGGCGCATCCGATGTTGAACTCCGCGTCCGAGCCACGGAAGCGGGCAGGGCTGAGGGCGCCGGTCATCACGATGGTCTTGTCCGGGATGGAGGCCAGCACATGGCCCGTCTGCACCATGCTGTCGGTGCCGTGCGTCACCAGCACATGCTTCGTCGGCTGCGCCGCGATGGTGGCGCGGATCAGCTCGCGGTCCTCGTCGGTGATGTGCAGCGAATCCTTGCGCAGGATCGGGATGACCGTGAAGCGGAACGTCACCCCCAGCTCGCGCAGGATCATGCCGATCTGCGGATCGCCGATCTGGTAATCGGACTTGTCGTCGAAGTAGATCTTGTCGATCGTGCCACCCGTGGTGACGATCAGCAGCTCGTCCATCTCTATGCTCCTGCCGGCGCTCAAGGCGCGCCTGGCGTTGTATCCGGGGATGTCAGGTCGTACGACTCGCCGTAGTGCCGGCAGATCGCTTCCAGCGCGGGCGACGGCGGCGCGACGACCACGCGATTATCGCCGCTTTCCCGCAGAAACGTGCATTGAGCGCCGTCGACGTTGCCGTCTTCGTCGCCCGTCGCATCCACCTGCACCCTCAGGTCCATGCGGGTCCCGTCGAGTGGAAGGGCATGGGGCGCATCAAGTTTCCACAACCGGTAGCTCCAGCTGCAGCAGCTGCTGCGGCCGGAGGCGACCAGCCAGCCCTCGATGACCTGCAGCTCGTAGTAGAAATCGCTGAGGTAGTGGCGCAGCGACCGCGTGGCCGGATCGATCCGGTACACATCACCCTCGCAGTTCGGCCCGGCGCCGCACATGCCCCGGACTTCCACCTCGTGCATCCCGTCCCCGTCCAGGTCCATCAGGCCAGCGTGGCCCATGGGCGTCTCGGTGACATCCTGCTCGACCTGCAGGCGGTCGCACACGAGGCCGTCGGCACACGTCAGCTCGGCGACGTAGCGGCGCGTGGCAGAGGTGGAACACTCGACGCGCAGCGACAAAGTACTGCCGTCGCGGTTGTCCACGCGTGCCGGATCGCCCGGCTCGCAGAGGGCGTCCTGCGCCCACGCACAGGGCGACAGCAGGCACAACAGCAGCGTGGCGACGAAACGCATCACCCCTTCCTACCGAACCGCTTGGCGAAGGCGGGCCAGCTGGTTGCCAGCACGATGCCGATGGACAGCACGATGCCGGCCCACGCGAACTTCGCCTTCACCGGATCGGCCCACGCCACCATCACCGCATGCGAAAACCAGAACAGCGCTGCCACGCCGGCCCAGAACGCCGCCGTGCGCCGGCGCGCCATCACGCCGACCATCAGCAGGATCGGCGGCAGGGCGAACACCAGCAGTGCCAGCGTGTACTGACGGTCGCCGTAGAACCACACCGCGTAGAGGACGGCTAGCAATTGCAGCAACGCGGCCAGCAGCAGGCGCGAACGGTCCATCAGCGTGTCTCCAGGCGGCGGGCGATGTCGGCCACGCGGCGCCCCAATGCACGTGCGAGCGCCGCCTCCTCTTCACTGGGATGCGGATCGTCATCGCCACCGGCTACGTGGCTTGCGCCGTAAGGCGTGCCCCCTGTACGCGTGCTGCTGAGCTGGGGCTCGGTGAACGGAATGCCCACGATCACGCACCCGTGATGCAACAGGGGCACCTGCATCGACAGCAGGGTCGATTCCTGCCCACCGTGCTGGGTGGCGGTGGAGGTGAACACGCCCGCGGGCTTGCCCACCAGCGTGCCGCTGGCCCACTCCGCACCCAGACCGTCGATGAAGTGCTTCACCGGCGCGGCCATGTTGCCGAAGCGGGTGGGGCTGCCCAGCACCAGGCCCGCGCATTCGGCCAGGTCCTGCCGGTCCACGTAGGGCGCGCCTTCCTCGGGTACCGGCGGTGCGGCCTGCTGCGTCACGGCCGCCACGGGCGGCACGGTACGCAGCCGCGCGGACATGCCATCCACTTCGCCCACGCCCCGCGCGATCTGCCGCGCCAGCTTCGCCACGGAACCGCCGCGGCTGTAGTAGAGCACCAGGATTTCGGGCATGGGACCGTCTTCGTTGCGTGGAAGTGCCTAGTATCGGCGATGTCGCCTCCATGACGCATCGGTTACCCTTCCGCCCATGGAGCCACTGGACTCGTTGAACCGCTGGACCGAACGCATGCGCGACCGTGCGCGCATGGGCACGTTCTTCCGCTTCCTGACCAAGCGCTTCCTCGACGACCGCCTGTTCCAGGCCGCAGGTTCGCTGGCCTACACGACGCTGTTCGCGCTGGTCCCGCTGGCGATGGTGGTGTTCGGTGTGCTGTCCGCGTTCCCCGTGTTCCAGGAATGGAGTGCGCAGCTGCGCGACTACATCTTCGCCAACTTCCTGCCGGGCGCGGCGGTCAGCCTGAAGGCGAAGCTGGACGGCTTCCTCGCCAACACCGGCAAGCTGACCGCGGTGGGCGTGATCGCCCTGGTGGCGTCGCTGTTGATCACGCTCAACAGCATCGAGGCCACGTTCAACCGCATCTGGCGCGTGCGCAGTGCGCGGCCGAAGCTGTCGCGCTTCCTCGTCTACTGGACGGTGCTGACGCTGGGCGCGCTGATGGCCGCGGCGTCGCTGGCCTTGTCCGCGCGCTTCTACGCCTTGCCGGTGTTCGCGACCAGCGGCGGGCGCTGGCTGCAGACGCTGTCGCTGAGCGTGGCACCGGTACTGATCGAACTGGCGGCCATCGTGGTGATCTACCGGGTGGTGCCGCACCGGACCATCAAGTGGCGCTATGCGGTGGCCGGCGCATTGCTGGCGACCGTGTTGCTGGAGCTGGCGAAGTGGGGCCTGGGCGCCTACCTGGGCAGCTTCAATACCTACCAGAAGATCTATGGTGCGGTGGCGGCGGCGCCGATCCTGCTGCTGTGGATCTACCTGTGCTGGATTGCCGTGCTGTTGGGCGCGTCGCTGGCGTCGGGCATGGCCGCGTTCCGCTACCAGCCGGTCGCGTTGCGGTTGCCGCTGGGCTACGAGATCTATGGCCTGCTGCGCATGCTGGGGCGCTTCGCGCAGGCGCGCGAGAAGGGGCGCGGCCTGCACAGCGACCAGATCCTCGCCCTGGAGCCGATGCTGACGGATTCGCTGATCCAGCAGATGCTGGGCCAGCTGTCGGAGATCAACCTGCTGCGCCGCGACGAAGAAGGCGAGTGGCTGCTGGCACGCGACCTGGACGACCTGACCCTGTGCGACCTGTACGAAGCCTGCCAGTTGCGTATTCCCGTTGCGGAGGCGCATCTGCCGTTCCACGATGATGCGTTGGGCTGCGCGGCACGCCGTGCGCTGGATGACCTGCGCATGCCCTTGCGCGAACTGCTGAAGAGGCGCGTCAGCGATCTGTTCACCGAATCCCACCAGGAGCCTGCATGAAGTCCGTTCCCTCCCTTTCGCTGGCCGCCATCCTGCTGTTGGCCGCGTGCAACGCAGGGTCGGCCCCCGCCGAGGTGGCGGAACCGGCGATCGAAGCACATGTGCAGTCGGTGGACCCTGCCACCGAGAAGCCCGCCGACCGCACGGCAGACGTCCCGATGTTGCAGGTGAAGACACTCGACGGTGCCGATTACACGCTGGCCACGCACCGTGGGAAGTGGGTGGTGGTGAATTTCTGGGCCACCTGGTGCGCGCCCTGCCTGAAGGAGATGCCCGATCTTTCCGCGCTGGACAAGGACAATGACCATATCGAGGTGATTGGGCTGGCGTACGAGGAAATCGAAGCGGACGAGCTGAAGGCCTTCCTGGCCGAACGGCCGGTGGTGTATCCGATCGCCATCCTCGACGTGTACAACCCGCCGGCCGACTTCGCCACGCCGCGCGGCCTGCCGCTTACGTACCTGATCGCGCCCGATGGCAAGGTTGCCAAGCAGTTCCTGGGCCCGGTGACCGGCAAGGACATCACGGCGGCCATCGCGGCGGCAGGCGGTCCGGCAGCGAAGGTCTGATGGCCGCGGCGCGCTTCCTGGTCAGCGGCAAGGTGCAGGGCGTGTTCTTCCGCGCGTCCACGCGTGAGCGCGCGTTCGATCTGGGGCTGAGCGGTCGCGCCACCAACCTAGCGGACGGACGCGTGGAAGTGATCGCTCAGGGCGATGCGACGGCACTCGATGCGCTGGAGGCGTGGCTTCGCCTAGGACCACCCGCCGCATGCGTTGAATCGGTCGTGCGCGATGCATGGACGGGACCGGTGAACGACGGTTTCGTCACGGGATGACCACGAACGGGGTCAGTGAATCAGCGATGGCCTAGGGCTGGTCGCCCGCATTGTGCAGGCGCAGGGCGCGCGCGGCCTGCTGTTCGTCCAGCGGTGGTGGCCGCGCGGTCGCGGGTTGCTCCGGTTCTTTCCACCCGGGGATCTTCCGCGCGCCCTTCTGCACCTGTTGTGCGGCCAGGCCGACGAGGATGGGCACGATGCCGCCGTTCTTGCCGAGTTGTTCCAGGCTGGTCGGTTCCTTCCAGCGACGACTGAATACTGTGGGCGCGACGTCGACG
Source organism: Pseudoxanthomonas sp. 3HH-4 (assembly GCF_006716465.1). Taxonomy (GTDB): domain Bacteria; phylum Pseudomonadota; class Gammaproteobacteria; order Xanthomonadales; family Xanthomonadaceae; genus Pseudoxanthomonas_A. The sequence continues at coordinate 441,460 of NZ_VFPB01000005.1, forward strand.
GGATTCTCGAAGCGGTAGAGATCCACCACCTCTTCCGGGTCCGGCCTGACGGTCAGGGTCCCCAGCGTGGTCGCGGAGGTGTCGTCCGCCGTGGCAGCCTGCTGCGCCATCGCATGCGACGACGCCAGCCACAGGGTGGCTATCCAGAATGCCCGCATGCGTCAGCCGCCGCAGCGCGGCTTGATCGGTTTCAGCACGCCGTAGCGTTCCTTGTGCAGCTTGCCTTTCAGCGGCGGCAGACCCAGTGGTTCCAGGGGCACCTGCGTATCGGGCAGGCGGTCGAGCAGGTCGCGGATCAGGGTGAGGCGGCCGGTGCGCTGGTCGTTGAAGTCGACCAGTGTCCACGGCGCATGCTGCGTGTGCGTGGCCTTGAGCATCGTTTCGCGCGCGGTGGTGTAGTCGGCGTACTTTTCGCGCGCCTTCAGGTCGATCGGCGACAGTTTCCAGCTCTTCAGCGGCTCGTCGGCGCGTTCGGCGAAGCGCTCCTCCTGCTGCGCCTGGTCCACGCAAAGCCAGTACTTGAACAGCAATATGCCGTCGTCGGTGATGCCTTTCTCGAACACCGGCGCCTGCGCGAGGAATCGCGCGTGTTGTTCGTCCGTGCAATAGCCCATCACTTTCTCCACGCCGGCGCGGTTGTACCAGCTGCGGTCGAACAGCACGATCTCGCCGGCAGCCGGCAAGTGCGTGATGTAGCGCTGGAAGTACCACTGCGTGGCTTCGCGTTCGCTCGGTTTCGGCAGTGCCACCACGCGGCATTGGCGCGGGTTGAGGTGCTCGGTGAGCGCGCCGATGGCGCCGCCCTTGCCGGCGGTGTCGCGGCCTTCCATCACCACCACGATGCGGGCGCCGCAGTGCGACGCCCAGCGCGCCATCGCGGCCAGTTCAAGCTGCAAGGGCTTGAGCTGGGCTTCGTAGTCCTTGCGTTTGAGGGTCTTCATCGCGTGTCCTGTGCGGTGGCGGGGGATTCAGCGTTTGCGGCGGGCATGGCCTGCCATGCCGCGCGCGACTTCCAGCAAGGCGCCTTGCTGGCGCGTGTTGAGGGCGCGGTAGGCGGCCAGCAGGTCATGCTCGCCCCGTGTGCGCGCGGGATCCAGCGTCGTCGCCAGTTCCGACAGCAGCGCGCCCGCGGGGACGCCGAAGGCACGTGCCAGTGCGGCGAGCTGGTCGCCGCCGGGCAGCTTCTCGCCGGCCAGCCAGGATTTCACCGTGGTCACGCCGGCGCGCGGGATGGCGGCGGCGAGATCGGCAGCGGTCAGGCCGCTGGCCTTGGTCAGCAGGCGCAGGGTGGCATCGAGTGACATGGCGGGCTCTCCTTGCTCATTCCTTCAGGCGGGGACGCAGCGTGGCCAGGTTGCAGGGCCGTGTGCGTGCGTCGAGTTGGGCGCGGATGATCTTCTCCCACGCCGTGCGGCAGGCCGAGGTGGAGCCCGGCAGGCAGAACAGGAAGGTCTGGTTCGCCAGCCCGGCGAACGCGCGCGACTGCAGCGACGACGTCCCGATCTCCTCGACGCTGACGTGCCGGAACAGTTCGCCGAAGCCCGGCATTTCCTTGTCCAGCAGCGGGAGCAGGGCTTCCGGAGTGGAGTCGCGACCCGTGAAGCCGGTGCCGCCGGTCACCAGGATGCCGTCGACTGCAGGATCGGCGATCCACTGCGAGACCTGCGCACGCAGGCGGTAACGGTCGTCGGGCAGCAGCGCGCGGTCATGCAGGCGGTGTCCTGCCTGCGCGAGCGCCTCGGCGAGGTAGTCGCCGGAGCGATCCTCGGCGAGTGTGCGGCTGTCGGAGACGGTCAACACGCACAGGTGCAACGGGATCAAGGCGTCGGCATGGCTCATGCCCGAAGGGTAGCGCAATCGCGGGTCAGCCGAGCGGCGCGGGTGGCAGCCCTTTGCGGTGCCGGTCAGCCATGCGCCAGGCGACGTCGGCGAAGCCTTCCGCGAACCGCGGCATGTCGAAGAGCGGCGCGTGCGTGATCGCGGTCTGCAGGCGTACGCGCAGGTCCGCCCGTGCCGCGGCATCGCGGCCCAGCCGGATCCCGGTCGCGACGAAGGCCTCGTCGTCGGTCACGTTCATCTCGTCCAGGCCGAGATGATGATTGAGGCTGCCCCCGACGCGGGAGGCGAACGTCGCGCCCGCGCAGGTCAGCACCGGGCAGCCTGCCCACAGCGCGTCGGATGCGGTGGTGTGCGCGTTGTAGGGATGCGTGTCGAGGAACAGGTCAGCATGCCGGTAGCGCGCCAGGTACTCCGCATGCGGCAGCTTGCGCATGAACACCAGGCGCGCCGGATCCATGCCGCGCGTCTGCGCCGCCGCGCGCAGGCGGTCGTCGGCCCGCCCCGGTCCGGAGAGCAGCCACAGCACGCTGCCGTCGACGTTCGTCAGTATGTCGAGCATCCTGGCCAGGCTGCGTGGGTTCACTTTGTAGCTGTTGTTGAAGCAGGCGTAGACCACGCCGGTGCCGGGAAGGCCACAGGCCTCGCGCGGGGGCGGTGTGTCGATCGTGCGACGCGTATCGGACGGTTGGAAGGCGCCGGGCAGGTAGGCGACGGTTTCGCTGTACGCCGGCACCAACGCCTCGGGCAAGGCGAAGCGATCCGCCAGCACGTAGTCGATCCACGGCGCACCGGAGGTGCCAGGATAGGCCAGCCAATTGACCTGCACGGGCGCGGGCCGCATGGCCAGCACTTCCGGAGTGCCACCACCACCCCAGCCGCGGAGGTCGTAGAGAACATCGATGTGCTGGTCGCGGATAGCCTGCGCGATGCGTGCATGCGGGAGGCTCGCGAGATCGTGCAAGTGCGTGGCCGTCGCCAGCCGTTGGCGGATGGGGCTGCCATCGTCGGGCGTGAGGGCGAACAGGTGTGCGGATACCGTTGCATGCGCCTGCAGGGCTTCGAAGAACGCCACCGTCAGCAGGCCGGTGGGATGCGCACCGAAGCCGTTGGAGAGGAAGCCCAGGCGCAGCGGCGCGTCTTCCGGCCCGTGCGGTGCGGGCGGAAGCGGACGGACCACCGACGCCAGCGCCTGCGCGCGTTGCCGTGCGCAGGCCAGTTGCTCCTGTGCGCTGGCATCTTCGCTGAGGAAGGCGAACGGCTCCACCACCCCGCGACCCTCGCGCACGGCGCGCCGCACCTGCGCCGACAGCGTATCGAGGTCACGCCAGTCGCAGAGCCTGCGGCGCCAGTTCAACAGGTGGGCGGCGAACATGGGCTCGCCCGGCAGCAGTCGGTGGGCATGCTCGTAGGCCTGCGCGGCGGCCTCGGCTTCACCGGCATCCTCGAGGGCGTGGCCGAGCCACAATGCGATGCCCGGGTGCTGGGGCGCCTGCGCAGCGGCCTCGCTCAATGTCTGTGCCGCCTGCGCGTGCCGACCCGACAGCCAGTGGCTGCGGCCAAGGCGCGCGAGGGCCTCTGGATGGCGGGGGCGCAGATCCAGCGCGTGCTCGGCGGCGCGCCGTCCCGCCTCGGCATCACCGTGGTCGAGCTCCGCATCCGAAAGCATGACCCAGGCGATGAAGTCCTGCGGCGCCTGCCGTACATGCAGCCGCAATCGCGTGCGCTCGTTGCGTGGATCGTCAACGGTCACCGCGACCACCTGGCTCGATGGTGCAGGTGGCGCTGGCGGGAGGCGTGGCGACGATCATAGGCGGCAGCCTAGCGACCATCGACAGCGCGCGACAAGCCTTGCGCCACGTGCGATGCATGTGGAAGTGACGCCAGTCGCGAACGGGGCACCCATGTCGCGACTGGCGTCGCTCCCGCACCGGGGAAGCCGGCTTCCACGGTGCGCGGGCTAGAGCGGCAGGCGGAAACGCAGCGTGCCGTCGTAGGGCACCCAGCCCATCGCGCGGTACAGCGCGTGCGCGGTGGCGTTGTCGGGGTCGGTTTCCAGTTCCAGCCGCAACGCCCCGTCGGCGCGAGCGAAGTCGGCGGCGGCCGATAGCAATGCGCGCGCAACGCCCTTGCGACGCGCCTCCGGCAGTACGAGGAGGTCGTTCAGGATCCAGACCCGCGACGCGCTGACGGAAGAAAAAGCCGGATACAACTGGGTGAAGCCGACGGCCGCGTCGTCTACCCAGGCCAGCAGGATGACGGACTCGTCGCGCTCCATCCGCTCGCGGATGAAATCCCGTGCCAATGCCGGGTCCGAGGGCTGGCCGTAGAAGCCGCGGTACTGGTCGAACAGGCGGGCGACAACGTCCAGGTGCGTCAGTCCCGTCCGGCGGACAACCGTCGTCATGCCGCCTCCGTCAGGCGGGCGAGTTCGTCGGCCAGGTGCTCGCGACCGAGGCGGTCGACCAGTTCGTCCAGGCTGCCCTGGATGATGTTGGGCAGGTCGTACAGCGTGAGGCCTTCGACGCGATGGTCGGTGATGCGGCCCTGCGGGAAGTTGTAGGTGCGGATGCGCTGGCTGCGGTCGCCGCTGCCGACCTGCAGTTTGCGCGATTCGGCCTGCGCGGCCTGCTGCCTGCTGCGTTCCGCATCCAGCAACTGCGCCTTCAGCCGTTTCATCGCCTTGTCGCGGTTGGCGTGCTGGCTGCGCTCGGTCTGGCATTCCACCACCACGCCGCTGGGGACATGGGTGATGCGGATCGCCGACTCGGTCTTGTTGACGTGCTGGCCGCCGGCACCGGAAGAACGGAAGGTGTCTACCCTCAGGTCGGCCGGGTTGATGACGATGTCGTCGACCTCGTCCACGTCGGGAATGATCGCCACCGTCGCGGCGGAGGTGTGGATGCGGCCCTGCGATTCGGTTTCCGGGACGCGCTGCACGCGGTGGGTGCCGGATTCGAACTTGAGCTTCGAATAGGCGCCGCGGCCGACGATGCGCGCCACGATCTCCTTGTAGCCGCCGTGCTCGCCCGGGCTGTCGGATTCGATCTCCACCTTCCAGCCCTGGCGTTCGGCATAGCGCGCATACATGCGGAACAGGTCGCCGGCGAAGATCGCCGCTTCGTCGCCACCGGTGCCGGCGCGCACTTCGAGGAACAGGTTGCCCTCGTCGCGGTTGTCCTTGGGCAGCAGCAGGAGCATCAGCTCGTCGTCCAGCTGAGCCAGGCGTTGCTGTGCGGCGGCGATCTCTTCGTCGGCCAGTTCGGCCAGCTCCGGGTCGCCACGCATCGCCTGCGCAGCGGCCAGATCGGCCTGCGCACGCTTTTCTTCCGCCATCGCGTTGGCAACGGGCTCCAACTGGGAAAACTCGCGCGAGAGATTCCGGAAGCGGTCGCTGTCGCCGATCACGCCCGGATCGGCGAGCAGGCGTTCGAGTTCTTCCCGGCGTTCGGCCAGCGCTTCGAGCTTACGGCGCAGCGTCGGCGTCATCGTCTTTGTCTTTCTTCAGGTGGGAGTAGGGCGGTTGCGCGGGGAACAGGCGATCGGCGGCGCGCGCCAGCTCGGCGTCGCCGCTCACTGCCGCCTCGCGCAATGCAGCGGTGGGCGGATGCAGCAGGCGGTTGGTCAGCGTGTGGGCGAGGAACTCGAGCACCTGCTCCGGTTCGCGGCCATTGGCCAGCTGCTGCCGCGCTTTCGCCAGCACGTCCTCACGCGTGGACTCGCCCAGCGCGCGCAGGCGCTTGAGCGGTTCCTGGCGGGAGCCGGCCAGCAGGCTTTCCATGAAGCGGCCGACCTGCACGTCGATGATGGCTTCGGCAGCGTCGGCGGCTTCGCGCCGGCTGCGGCGGTTGTCCTCGACAGCGCGCTCGAGGTCGTCGACGGTGTACAGATATGCGTCGCGCAGCTCGGCTACCGATGCTTCGATGTCGCGTGGTACGGCCAGGTCGAACAGCAGCATCGGCTTGTGCTTGCGCTTGGCCAGCGCGGCGGCAACCTGTGCCTGCAGCACGACGGGCTCGCGCGCGGCGGTGGCGGAGAACACCACGTCGGCTTCGGCCAGGTGGCGTTCCAGTTCGCTCAGCGGCAGGGCGTAGCCACCGTGGCGGGTGGCCAGTTCCTGCGCATGCGCCAGTGTGCGGTTGGCGACCAGCAACCGGCGGACGCGTCCTTCGCTGAGGTGCTTTGCGGCCAGTTCGATGGTTTCGCCAGCGCCGACCAGCAGCACGGTGGAGTCGCTGAGGCGGGCGAAGGAGTTCTGCGCCAGGCGTACTGCCGTGGAGGCGACGGATACCGGATTGGCCCCCACGCGGGTGTCGGTGCGTGCGCGTTTTGCCACGGCGAAGGTCTGCTGGAACAGGCGGTCCAGGCGGTTGCCCAGCGCGCCGTGTTCACGCGCCGTGGCCCAGGCGTCCTTCACCTGGCCGAGGATCTGCGGCTCGCCCAGCACCATCGAGTCCAGTCCGGTGGCGACCCGGAACAGGTGGCGGACGGCATCCGCATCCCGGTGACGGTAGAGGTAACCCTCGAGTCCCTCGGCATGCGTGGCCAGCCAGCTCGCCAGCACGTCGCCGTCTTCTGCCACCGCATACAGCTCGGTGCGGTTGCAGGTCGACAGCAGGGCGGCTTCGACCACGTCGGGCAGCGCACGCAGCGACGACAACGCGTGCGGCACCGTGCCGGCGTCGAACGCCACCCGTTCGCGCAGGTCGACCGGCGCGGTCTGGTGGTTCAATCCGAGGACCCACAACGTCATCGTTCAGGCGCTTGCAGTAAGCTGCTGGCTCATATCAGGGCCGCCATTTTACGGCCGACGTGACGTTCATGCCCGAAATGATTCGCACCTTGTTTGCAGCGCTGGCGATGGCGGCCGCCATGCCCTCGGCGCTTGCCGCATCGTCGACCTCGCCCGGCCATCGGCAGGACGACGCGCTGACCACGGTGATGGCGGGCGAATTCGCCCTGCAGGCGGGCCAGTTGCCGGATGCCGCGCGCTGGTACCTGGACGCGGCGCGGGAGCAGGACGACGACGCCGGGCTGGCCGAACGCGCCACCCGGATCGCGCTGCTGGCCAAGGACGATGTCCGTGCGGGCGAAGCGATCAAGCTGTGGCGTGAGCGTTCGCCCCGCACCCTCGCGCTGCGCGGTGCGGAGGCCACGCTGGCACTGCGCAAGGGGCAGAGGCGGGTTGCGCGTCGCGAGTTGGCCGGGCTGATGAAGGATCCCGACGAGCTGGGTTGGCGTTACGCGCTGACGGCGTTGGCAAGCGGTGGGAAGGATCCTGAACTGCCGGCGCGGCTGTTGCGCGATCTGCTCGACGATGGCGCCATGCCCGAAAAATTGCAGGCTTGGCTGGCGTTTACCGGCCTGGCCCAGCAGATGGACGAGCCCGCGCTGGCCGAGCGGATGGTTGGTGATGTGGTCAAGCGCTTCTCCGGGGAGCCGCTGGTCGCCCTGCTGCAAGCCAGCCAGTTGCTGCAGGCGGATCGCAAGCAGGAGGCCCGCGCGGTGCTGGACGGTTTGCTTCCCAAGGCCGCAAGCGACGCAGCGCTGCGGCTGAAGCTGGCCGAGGAGTACGACAGGTTGGGCGACCCGGCGGCGGCCTCGCGCGCGCTGGGCCAGGGGCCGCAGGACACGCTGACCTATGGCCTGCGGGCGCAGTTGCTGGCCAAGGCGGACGATACGGCGTCTCTGGGCGAGCTGTATGAGGAACTGAAGCGGGCGGCTTCGGGTGTGGGGCAACCGACCCAGTACAGCCCGGACCGCCGGTTGCTGCTGGGGCAGATGGCGGAGTTCCTCAAGCGTCAGGATGAGGCGCTGGCGTGGTACCGCAGCGTGCCCGCCGGCGAGCAGCGGGCGGAAGCGCGTCTGCGCGCGATCAACACCCTGTTCGAACTGGAACGGAAGGATGAAGCGTTCGCGGAGGCCCGAAAGCTGCAGGGCGATGCCAGCGTCGAAGATGGCACCCGCCGCGACGCCTATCTGATGGAGGCCGAGCTGCAGCAGAAAGACAAGCAGGACGAAGGCCAGATGGAGGTCTTCGCCCGCGGGCTTGCGGCGTACCCCGATGACCTTGCGCTGTTGTATTCCCGTGGGTTGGCCTGGGAGCGGCGCGATCGCATCGACCATGCCGAGGCCGACTTCAGGCGAATCCTGGTGATCGAGCCGGACAACGTGGCAGCGCTCAACGCGCTGGGCTACACCCTGGCCGACCGCACCACGCGCTATCAGGAGGCACTGGAGTTGATCGACCGGGCGCGGACCGCCGCGCCGGAAGACGCGGCCATCATCGACAGTTATGGCTGGGTGCTTTACCGGCTGGGGCGCAATGCGGAGGCGCTGGTGGAACTGCGTCGCGCATTCACGCTGCAGAAGGACCCCGAGATCGCCGCCCATGTGGCGGAAGTGCTGTGGGTGATGGGGCAGAAGGACGAGGCGCGCCGGTATTTCGACGAAGCCCGCAAGCTGGATCCCGACAACCGCTCGTTGTTGCGGGCGCTGGAGAAGACAGGCGCATGAAGGTTTCCGGATTCCTGCTGGCGGGGCTCGCGGCCCTGTCGATGGTGGGGTGCGCCACGCGTGGCGCCACGGTGGACTCACCTGTACTGCGCGACCCCGCGGCGCTGGCGGCGGCGCAGGCTGGACAGGCCACGCGCACGGCGTGGCTGGCCTCGCAACCCGACTGGTCGTTCGCTGGACGCGTGGCGGTCAATGCGAACGGGAAGGGTGGCAGCGGCCGCATCGACTGGCAGCAGACCGGGTCGAGCTACCTGGTCGCGCTGAGCGCCCCGGTCACCCGTCAGAGCTGGCGCCTCAGCGGGGACCTGCGCTCCGGTGTCGCGCGGCTGGAAGGGTTGGAGGGCGGGCCTCGAGACGGCCCGGAGGCGGGCGACCTGTTGCGCACCGCCACCGGCTGGGACATTCCGGTCGCCTCGATGGTTCATTGGGCACGGGGCGTCGCGGATCCCGCGGCGCCAGCGGAAGGCATGGAATACGGGGCCGACGGCAGGCCGAGGACCTTCATGCAGCACGGGTGGCGGGTCGATTACCTGGACTGGCTCCCGGCCGACGGCGCGCAGCCCGCCATGCCGCGTCGCATGGAGGCGCGCCGGCAGGGCGCCACGGTGAAAGTCGCTGTCGACCAGTGGCACCTGACGCCGCCATGAGCCCCTTCCCCCGGGAAGAGGGCTGGTCGGCCTGGCCCGCCCCGGCCAAGCTCAACCTCGCATTGCAGATCACCGGTCGGCGCGCCGACGGCTATCACCTGTTGCAGACCGTGTTCCGTTTGCTGGAATGGGGGGACACCGTCCACGTCCGGCTTCGCCCGGAGGGTCGCGTGTGTCGGGTCGGTGCGTCCGTTCCCGGTGTCGCCGAGGCAGACGATCTTCTCGTGCGGGCAGCTGAGCTCCTGAGAAAAGAGGCCAATGTCGCTCAAGGTGTCGATATCGGCATCGAAAAGCGCATTCCTGCCGGGGGTGGTTTCGGCGGCGGGTCATCGGATGCGGCCACCGTGCTCGTGGCGCTGGATCATCTGTGGGACTGCCGATTGGGGCGCGGCGCGCTGGCGTCCCTGGGCCTGAGGCTGGGCGCGGATGTGCCCGTCTTCGTGCGCGGTGAGAATGCCTGGGCCGAAGGGGTGGGCGAAGTCCTGACGCCGCTGGCGCTACCGCCGGCGTGGTATCTGCTGGTTGATCCCGGTGTCCACGTTCCCACGGCGGCACTTTTCGCATCACCGGATTTGACGCGTGATGCTGCACCCGCGAAAATATCGGACTTCGTTTCGGGATCACTGCTCGGCAACGCGTTCGAGCCGGTCGTGCGTCGTCGGGAGCCTGCCATCGAGGCAGTCTTCCAGGCCCTTTCGCACATCGGTACGCCACGTTTGACGGGTTCCGGCGGCGGCTGCTTCGTGGAGTTCGCCGACCGGGCCTCTGCCGGGGCCGCGCTGGCGACCTTGCCTTCCGGGCTGCATGCCCGGGTGGTGGAGGGCGCCGCGCGATCGCCACTGCTGCGCGCGCTGGAGTCGTGTCGCGAGACGGAGAAAAACGCCTAGGGGCGTCGCCAAGTGGTTAAGGCACCGGGTTTTGATCCCGGCATTCGTAGGTTCGAATCCTTCCGCCCCTGCCAATTCACTGTGTCCTAGCCGCATCTGCCGAGACGACCATGCAAGACGAACGCAACCTGCTTGTCTTCTCCGGCAACGCAAACAAGCCGTTGGCGAACAGCATCTGCCGCGAACTGGGCGTGCGCCCGGGCAAGGCGCTGGTATCCCGCTTCTCGGACGGCGAAGTCCAGGTCGAGATCCAGGAAAACGTCCGCCGGCAGGAAGTGTTCGTCGTGCAGCCGACCTGCGCGCCGAGCGCCGAGAACCTGGTGGAACTGCTGGTGCTGATCGACGCGCTGAAGCGCGCATCGGCCAGCAGCGTCACCGCGGTGGTGCCGTACTTCGGCTACGCCCGCCAGGATCGCCGCATGCGCTCCTCGCGCGTGCCGATCACGGCCAAGGTGGCGGCGAAGATGTTCGGCGCGGTGAGTGCCGATCGCGTGCTGACGGTCGACCTGCATGCGGACCAGATCCAGGGTTTCTTCGATATCCCGGTGGACAACGTGTACGCCTCCCCTCTGCTGCTGGCCGACATCTGGCGCGCCTACGGCACGGAGAACCTGCTGGTCGTGTCGCCCGACGTGGGTGGCGTGGTGCGCGCCCGCGCGGTCGCCAAGCGCCTCGACGACGCCGACCTGGCGATCATCGACAAGCGCCGTCCGCGCGCCAATGTCGCCACGGTGATGAATATCATCGGCGACGTGGAAGGCAAGGACTGCGTGCTGGTGGACGACATCGTCGACACCGCCGGCACCCTCTGCGCCGCCGCCGCGGCGCTGAAGCAGCACGGCGCCAACAAGGTGGCGGCGTACTGCACCCATCCCGTGCTCTCGGGCCCGGCGGTGGACAACCTGAACAACTCGGTCCTCGACGAGCTCGTCGTCACCGATACCATCCCGCTCTCGCCGCAAGCGCAGGGCTGCAGCAAGATCCGCCAGCTGTCTGTGGCGGAACTGCTGGCGGAAACGATCCGCCGCATCGCTTTCGGCGAATCGGTCAGCTCGCTGTACGTGGATTGATTCTCCGCCGCACGCCGGGGTAATGGCGCGTGGCTTTCCGGGTTCATCTGGTCGCGGATGAGCCTTCATCAGATCGCCACACGGCGGTCCAACAACTAGGTAGTGAAGCAAATGGCTAAGACACATGAAATCAAGGTCGAGCGCCGCGAAGACGAGGGTAAGGGTGCGAGCCGCCGCCTCCGTCACGCGGGCACCGTGCCTGCCATCGTTTACGGTGGCGAACTGAAGCCGGTCAGCATCCAGCTGAACCACAACGAAGTCTGGCTGGCCTCCCAGCACGACTGGTTCTATTCGTCGATCCTGGACCTGAGCCTCAACGGCGACATCCAGAAGGTGCTGCTGCGTGACATGCAGCGCCACCCCTTCAAGCAGCAGATCATGCACCTGGACTTCCAGCGCGTGAACGAGAACGAGACGCTGCGCACCGCGGTGCCGCTGCACTTCCTCAACGAAGACAAGTCGCCGGCCGGCAAGTCCGCCGAAGTCGTGGTCACCCACGAGCTGAACGAAGTCGTTGTCGAGTGCCTGCCGAAGGACCTGCCGGAATTCATCGAGATCGACCTGGCCGACCTGGCCATCGGTGCGGTGGTCCACCTGTCCGAGGTCAAGCTGCCGGCCGGCGTGGTCATCCCCGAGCTGAAGCTGGGCAAAGAACACGATGTCGCCGTCGTGATCGCCAAGCACGGCAAGGAAGAGGCCGAGGAAGCTCCGGTGGAGTCTGCCGAAGTGCCGGCGGCCAAGGTCGCCAAGAAGGACGACAAGTAATCGCGTGAGCCTTCGCCCGCTCTGGCGGGCGAGGGTATGCGATGCGTCCCCATGGCAGGCTTGCGCCTCATCGTCGGACTGGGCAATCCCGGTGCCGAACATGCCCGAACCCGGCACAATGCCGGGTTCCATTTTGTCGACGCCCTGGCGGAGCGGCAGGGTGAGCGTTTCGGGCTGGACAGCAAGCTGTTCGGAGAGACCGCCAAAGTGGTGGTGGCCGGGCAGCCGGTCTGGTTGTTGAAGCCCGCCACTTACATGAACCTGAGTGGCAAGTCGGTAGCGGCGGCGCTGCGTTTCTGGAAGATCGCCCCGGAAGAGGCGTTGCTGGCACATGATGAGCTAGACCTGGCCCCGGGCGCGGCGCGCCTGAAGTTCGATGGCGGCCATGGTGGACAGAATGGCTTGCGCGACACCATGCAGCATCTTGGGCACGGCAAGTTCCATCGGTTGCGGATCGGCATCGGCCATCCCGGCCACAAGGACCGGGTGACCAGCTGGGTGCTGGGCAAGCCGGGCAAGGACGACGAAGTGCTAATCGCCCGTGCGATCGACGATGCGCTGGATGTGCTGCCGCTGGCGGTGGCGGGCAACTTCATGGACGCGATGACGCGGCTGCACACGCAGAAGCCGTGATTGGTGATTGGTGATTTGCAGGGCATGGATCGGCCCCGAATCACCAATCACGAATCACGAATCACGGATGTAGACATGGGCATCAAATGCGGCATCGTGGGCCTGCCGAACGTCGGCAAGTCGACCCTGTTCAACGCGCTGACAAAGGCGGGCATCGCGGCGGCCAACTTCCCGTTCTGCACCATCGAGCCGAACGTGGGCGTGGTGCCGGTGCCCGACCTGCGCCTCAACCAGCTGGCCGAGATCGTCAAGCCGCAGAAGGTCATCCCGACCGCGGTGGAGTTCGTCGACATCGCTGGCCTGGTGGCGGGCGCGGCCAGCGGCGAAGGTTTGGGCAACAAGTTCCTTGCGCACATCCGCGAAGTGGATGCGATCACCCACGTCGTTCGCTGCTTCGAGAACGACGATGTCATCCACGTCAACAACCGCATCGACCCGCTCTCGGACATTGACACCATCGATACCGAGCTGGCGCTGGCCGACCTGGAGAGCGTCGAGAAGGCGCTGAATCGCGCCGAGCGCTCCGCCAAGGCGGGCGAGAAGGACGCCATCGCCCGCAAGCCGGTGCTGCAGAAGCTGCAGGCAGGCCTCAACGACGGCAAGCCCGGCCGCGCGCTGGGCCTGGATGACGAGGAAAAGGCGCTGGTCCGCGACCTGTTCCTGCTGACCCTGAAGCCGGTGATGTATGTGGCCAACGTGTTGGAAGACGGGTTCGAGAACAATCCGCACCTTGACGCTGTGCGCGCCCGTGCCGCCACCGAGGGTGCCCAGGTGGTGCCGGTGTCTGCCGCCATCGAGGAGGAGCTGTCCCAGCTGGATGATGCTGACCGCGACGCCTTCCTGACCGATCTCGGCCTGGACGAGCCCGGCTTGAACCGGGTCATCCGGGCGGCGTATACGCTGCTGGGCCTGCAGACCTACTTCACTGCTGGCGTCAAGGAAGTGCGCGCCTGGACGGTGCGGGCCGGGTCCACCGCCCCCCAGGCGGCGGCCGTGATCCATACCGACTTCGAGAAGGGCTTCATCCGGGCCGAGACCATCGCCTTTGACGACTTCCTCAAATACAAGGGTGAGGCGGGCGCCCGCGACGCGGGCCGCCTGCGGCTGGAGGGCAAGGAGTATCGGGTGCAGGAAGGCGATGTCCTGCATTTCAGGTTCAACGTCTGAGAAAAAAGTGTGTCCGGCGCGTTGACAGACGGACCGGTACACGCCAAAATCTCGGGCTGTTTCACCCTGGTTTGATTTGGCCCACCAGCCCAGTCAGTCCGGTGATCCCGGAGGGATACCCAAGCGGCCAACGGGGGCAGACTGTAAATCTGCTGGCTTACGCCTTCGGTGGTTCGAATCCACCTCCCTCCACCAGTTTTCGTTGTTGCTTCGCGTTGTAGTGGTCTCCCGGTGCGGGAGTAGTTCAATGGTAGAACTGTAGCCTTCCAAGCTACTAGTGCGGGTTCGATTCCCGTCTCCCGCTCCACTGAACGTCCGTGCAGGATCTGCGGCAATCTAGCAACACACCGGTTTCACGCTCACGTAGCTCAGTCGGTAGAGCACCTCCTTGGTAAGGAGGAGGTCGAAGGTTCGATTCCTTTCGTGAGCACCACTTCCATCCATTGATCCACTCGAGAACCAGCAGCCATGGCAAAGGGTAAGTTCGAACGCACCAAGCCCCACGTGAACGTGGGCACGATTGGTCACGTTGACCACGGCAAGACGACGCTGACGGCGGCGCTGACGAAGATCGGCGCGGAGCGTTTCGGTGGCGAGTTCAAGGCCTATGACGCGATCGACGCGGCGCCGGAAGAGAAGGCGCGCGGCATCACGATCTCCACGGCCCACGTGGAATATGAATCTGCTGCGCGCCACTACGCGCACGTGGATTGCCCGGGCCACGCCGACTACGTGAAGAACATGATCACCGGTGCCGCCCAGATGGACGGCGCGATCCTGGTGTGCTCGGCCGCTGACGGCCCGATGCCGCAGACCCGCGAGCACATCCTGCTCTCGCGCCAGGTCGGTGTGCCGTACATCGTCGTGTTCCTGAACAAGGCCGACATGGTGGATGACGCCGAGCTGCTGGAGCTGGTGGAGATGGAAGTCCGCGAACTGCTGAGCAAGTACGAGTTCCCGGGCGACGACACCCCGATCATCTCGGGTTC
>NZ_VFPB01000006.1 GCF_006716465.1 Pseudoxanthomonas sp. 3HH-4
CCCGTGTGTGCAGGAGTATGTGATTCAGCTCAACAATGAAGGTGGAGATGACTCGCTCGTACTCGTCGCGACTAATCATATGAGGCCTAACACCTAGTAGACCCCATTTCGGGGTGATAACGCGGAGTATTCAGGTGGAGGGATTGGGCGTCAACAAGGGGATCGCCTTTCCATTCAATGCATTACGAGACGTGACGATTGGGAAAGGGGGAGTGAGCCGTTGGTGATATTTGCGGCAGGTAGGGTGGTCGTCAGATAGCAGGGCGAACGCGGGGCGGTAACGGACTTGGCGTGCGCGCCTCTTGCGTGGAGGGGCGGCGGTGCTGATTGCAGGCGGGTGCCTTTTCGGGTCGTGCAGCGCGTTGCGCAAAAGGCGCTGGGACGGCAGGCTTTGGGCTAGGAAGGTGGGTGAATGGCCGCGGGGCACCTTCAATCCGTCACGGGTAACGACACGGGGACATGATGGGCGGCGAGGAATGCGCGTAGCGAGGCGGGTTTCACCGGCTTGGTAAGCAGGCGGTATCCGCGTTCGCGGGCTTCGCGTTTCAGTTCGTCGCGGCCGTCGGCGGTGAGCAGGGCGCCGGCAATCGGGCCGGGGCTGGCGGCGCGCAGGGCGTCGAGCGTGGCAAGGCCGTCGAGGCGGTCGTGCAGGTGGTAATCCACCAACATCACGGTGGGTGCTTGTGCGATCTTCTCCAGTGCTTCGTCCACCGTGGTGGCGGTGATCACTTCCACCTGCCAGCGGCCCAGCAAGGCCTGCATGCCGTCGATGATTTCGCGGTCGTTGTCCACGCACAGCACGCGCAGCCCTGCAAGCGAATCGTTTGCAAGCGCGGTGCGTCGTGGCGATGTGCGCCGTTCGCTCGTGGGGTTGCCGCGCGGCACGACGATGGAAAACATGCTGCCGTGGTCGACCTTGCTGCGTGCATCCAGTTCGTGCTGCAGAAGGCGGGAGATGCGCTGGCAGATCGACAGTCCCAGGCCGAGGCCGCGTTCGCCCCAGTCGAACGGTTGCTGGTAGCGATGGAACTCGTCGTAGATCTGCCGCATGTGGTTCTCGGGAATGCCGGGGCCGGTATCCCAGACCTGCAAGACCACCTTGTCGGCCTGCGCGCGCATGCCGATCACGATGCGGCCGTCGCGCGTGTAGCGCAGCGCGTTGGCGAGGAAGTTCTGCAGCACACGGCGCAACAGGCGGCGGTCGCTGCGCACGGGGATGGGGCGCGCGTGCACGCGCAGCCTGATCCCGCGGCCTGCGGCGACCGGTGCGTACTGTGCCGCGAGTTCGCGCAACAGTTCGCCCGCATCGAAATCGCTGATCTGCGTCTGCAGCCCGCCGGCATCCAGGCGGGAGACATCCAGCAGACCATCCAGCAGTTCCTCGGCGGCGCGCAGCGAAGCGTCGACACGCTCGGCCAGGTGCTGGCGTTCCTGGGCCTGTGCATCCGCACCCTGCTCGCTGTCGCGCAGCGCGCTGACGAACAGGCGCGCCGCGTTCAGTGGCTGCAGCACATCGTGGCTGATGGCGGCGAGGAAGCGCGTGCGCGACTGCTGCGCATGCTCGGCGGCCTGGCTGCGTTCGGCCACGCGCTGTTCCAGTGTTTCATTGGTTTCCAGCAGCTGTGCTTCGGCATGCTTGAAGTCGGTGATGTCGTTGTAGCTGGTGACGTAGCCACCGCCGGGCAAGGGTTGCCCGCGCATCTCGATGACCTGGCCATCGGCGCGCACGCGCTCGAAAATATGCGGCGAGCCCGCGCGCATGTAGCGGATGCGCTTGTTGATCTGTTCGTCGATGTCGCCATCGCCCAGTTCGCCGCGTTCCGCGTTGTAGCGGATCAGGTCGGCCACCGGACGGCCGACGTAGAGCATGCCGTCGGGATAGCCGAACATCTGCTGGTAGCGGCGGTTCCATGCCACCAGCCGCATGTCGGGATCGACCACGCTGACACCGGCGCTGATGTTTTCCAGCGTGGTGGACAGGATTTCGCGGTTGAAGCGAAGCTCCTGGCCGGCCTGGTCGAGTACCGCGACCACTTCGCCCAGCTCCATGCCCGAGCCGCGCAGCACGCTGGTCAGCACGATGCGCGCGGACGCGGCGCCGATGGCGGCCGCGAGCAGGCGTTCGGTGAACTGTACCCAGACGCGGTCGGCGGGAACGTTCGGTTGCAGTTCGCGCTCCAGCAGCTGCGCCTGCTCGGCGAAGGCGCGCCGCGCATGGCGCTCGCCGACCACGCGTTCCGCCAGCGTGCACAGGTCGCCCACGCGCACGCTGCCGGGCCATTCGCCGGCCACCAGCGCGGGGCGTTGTGCGTAGGGGTCGAGGAAGGGCGCGGCCCGCAGGCGTTCGTCAACGCCGGGGCGCGAGCGCGCGGAGACGATCATCATCGCGCCGGTGTTGACCAGCAGCGACCAGAACGTTCCGTGCGTCAGCGTGTCCCAGCCGCTCAGGCCGAACACCTGCTGCGGCCGCAGCCAGGTGATGCCGAAGGGACCGGCATGCAGCCAGTGCGGATCGAACCAGCCGGCCTGGGTCATCGTGGGCAGCAGCAGCGTGTATATCCACGTGGCGAAGCCCAGCACCATGCCCACTTCCACGCCGCGCCGGCTGGCGCCACGCCAGTACAGGCCTCCGATGAGGCCCGGGGCGAACTGCGCCACTGCGGCGAACGCCATCAGGCCGTACGACGCCAGCGTGCTGTCGTTGCTGCTGCTGCGGTAGTACGAGTAGGCCGTCAGTGCGAGCAGCAGAATCGCGACGCGGCGGATCCACAGCACGCGCGAGGCCACGTCGGCTTCCGCATGATGCTCGGCCCAGCCGCGGCGCAGCAGCACCGGCATGACCAGGTCGTTACTCACCATGGTGGCCAACGCGATGCTGGCCACGATCACCATGCCGGTCGCCGCGGAGAAGCCACCGACATAGGCGATGATCGCCAGCGCCGTGCGACCTTCCGCCAGCGGCAGCGCCAGCACATAGCTGTCGTCCGCCACATTGGTGCCGCCAAACAGGGCGATGCCGGCGGCGGCGACCGGAATCACCATCAGCGAGAACAGCACCAGATAGCCGCCGAACAGCCAGCGCGCCTTGCGGATATCGCCCACGTCGCTGCATTCCACCACCGCCACGTGGAATTGCCGTGGCAGGCACACGATGGCGAGGAACCCGAGCAGTGTCTGCGCAATGAAGCCGACCGGAGGCGCGTTCTCGAACAGCGTGCGCGCCGAATCCGCGACGTGGATGTTGTTCTCGCCCAGCCACAGATAGGCGAACACGCCCACCGCGATCATCGCGACCAGCTTCACCACCGATTCCAGCGAGATCGCCAGCATCATGCCGTGGTGGTGCTCGGTGGCGTCCACCTGTCGGGTGCCGAACAACGCGGCGAACAGCGCCATCAACAACGCGACATACAAGGCGGGATCCGTGAAGAAGCCGTGCGAACTGTCGCCACCTTCGCCGCTGAGCACGCTCAGGCTCATCGCGACGGCCTTGTACTGCAGCGCCAGGTACGGCACCACGCCGATCAGGGCGATCACCGTAACGAGTGCGGCGAGCCGGCGCGAGCGGCCATAGCGGGACGAGATGAAGTCGGCGATCGAGACCGTGTTCTCGCTGCGTGCGATCAACGCCAGCCGTTCGATGATGCGCCAGCCGAACAGCAGCAGCAGGACCGGGCCGAGATAGATGGGCAGGTAGCCCAGGCCATTGCGCACCGCACTGCCGACCGCGCCATAGAACGTCCACGACGAGCAGTACACCGCCAGCGCCAGGCTATAGACGACCGGACGCAGCCAGGGCCGGTCGGGGTACATCGGGCGACGGTCGCCCCACCACGCCACGCCGAACAACAGCGCGGCGTAGCCGACGGACACCAACAGCAGGATCCAGCTGGAAACCAACACCCTCTCCCGGCGCTCAACCCGTCGCCGAGTGTACTGCCTGGTGCGTGCCGCGGCGGGCGATCAGGCGGGCACGGCAGCGAACAGTTCGCGTACGGCGGTCTCGGCCTGGCCGCGCAGTTCGGGAATGGCGATGCTTTCCCACACGCAGCCGATGCGCAGGCTGCCGAGGATGAACACGCGCGGTTGCGGGTTGCCCTCCGCATCCACCATGCGTCCGTCGCGCGCCGCCTTCAGGCCGATGCCGTGCGGACCCGCCTGCGCATGGCCCTTGCCCAGCAGGTCGTGCAGCAGCGGATTGCGCATGGTCTGTGCGCGCATCTCCACACCCGTGGCGTTGACCACGTAGTCGACGTCGAACTCGTCGGTGCGGCCATCGCGGGTGTGCGTGGTCACGCGCAGGCAGCGTCCCTCGGCCATCACCGTGTCCAGGCGGCCGCGATGCAGGCGCAACTGGCCGCGATCGAGCAGGGCCTGCAGTTTCGCGTGCACCTCCGGCGCGATGCGATGCCGGTGCACATCCCACTGGCGTACCACGTGGCGCAGGAACCGGCGCTGGTCGGCGATCGACATCGATTGCCACAGGGCTTGGCCGTGCGGGCGGATGCGTTCCATGGCCGCCTGCCACGGCAGACCGTCGGCGACCGCCTGCTTTGCTGCCGCACGCAGGAAGCGCATGCGTGCGCGCAGGTCCATCGTCTGCAGGGGGGCCGGATCGTAGGTCGCAGCCGGTCCGTGGCAATGCGGCAGCGGCAGCAGCGCGTGCCGCGACAGCACGTGAATCGTGCCGGCGTGGCCGTTGTCGGCGAGGCTGAGCACGGTGTCCACCATGCTCAGGCCGGAGCCGACGATGCAGAGGTCGGCATCGACGGGAATCGCCTTCACCGCATCGAAATCCCACGCAGCGATCGAATGGCCTTCCGGCAGTTGCGGTGCACCCCGTGCCGGTAGCGGCTTGGGCGTATTGCCGACGGCCAGGACCACACCACGTGCCTCCAGCGCGCCATGCCCGGCCAGTCGCAGCGTCGCGCCATCGTCACGCGCATCGAGTTCAAGCACGCTGTCGTGCACGATCTGCAGCGAGGCGTGACTGGCGGCGATGGCTTCCTGCAGTCGCGTGCGCAGGTAGTCGCCGTAGCGGCGACGTTCGATGAAGGCGTGCGCCAGCGTCTCGCGGTCGGGACCGCCGGCGGGCGTGGTGGCCACGACATGGTCGAGGAAGTCGGCAGGCCGGTCGTCGAAGGCACTCATGCGGCCCGCGGGGACATTCAGCACGTGCTCGCCATGCGACGTCGCATATGCGGCGCCCTGCGCCAGCACGTCGCGAGGCTCGATCATCACGATGCGCAGCGGCGTGGTGGCCTGGCGCAGTGCCTGCATCGCCGCCAGCACGCCACCGGCACCGCCGCCGATGATCGCGAGGTCGCAGGGCGGCAGGCGGGGTGTCGTGGCAGCGCTCATGGCGCCATTGTAGGCGAATGGCCTGCCGGCCCTCATGCGCAGGCTGCATGAGGGCGTGCCGACGCTACATCAGCGAGTCGGCCAGCCGTGCGATGCCTTCCCGGCTGCGCTGCCAGCCGGGGCGTCGCCGCCAGGCATCGCGTTCGACGTGGTCCGCGTGCGCCAGGTAGCCGGCCTCGATCGCGCGGATGTGCGCGACCACCCCGGTGTCGTAGCAGACCAGGCCGATTTCGGCATTGAGCGCGAACGAGCGGATGTCCAGGTTGATCGAGCCGACCAAGGCGATGCCGTCGTCCACGGTCAGGTGTTTCGCATGCAGGAAATGCGGCCTGTACAGCGCGATCTTCACCCCGCAGGCCAGCAGCTCATCGTAGTACGACTGCTGCGCCCACGCGGTCAGCGTCTGGTTGTTGGTGGCCGAAAGCACCAGTTGCACATCCACGCCAGACAGTGCCGCGATGCGCAACGCGCTGAGCGTGGCGTCGTCCGGGACGAAGTACGGGGTGGTCAGCACCACCTTGCGTCGCGCCAGGTGGATGAGTGCGTTCACCGCGTCGCGCGCGTTCTCGAACGGATACGCCGGTCCGCTGGGCAGCAGTTGCGCGGCGACATCCTGCGCCTGCACCGTCAGGTCGGGGTGCACCTGGAGCCGCTGGCCGGTTTCGATGTACCAGTCGCTGGCGAACACGCCCTCCAGGTGCGCCACCACCGGGCCCTGCACGCGCGCCACCAGTTCGCGGTTCGGATGACCCGGGACGAATGTCGCGGCGGCCAGGTTCTGCGAGCCCACGTAACCGATGCGGTTGTCGATCACCGCGACCTTGCGGTGGTTGCGTAGATCCATGCGTCCGCTGCGTCGCCAGCGCAGGCCGCCCGGCAGCATGTCGTGTACATCGACGCCCGCGGCGCGCAGGCGCGTTGCATAGGCGCGCAAGCCGCGCTTCGCCCCGACGGCGTCCAGCAACATGCGGCAGGCCACGCCGCGTGCTGCGGCCCGGCAGAGTGCGGCAGTGATCGCTTCGCCCACAGCGTCGTCGAACATCAGGTAATACAGCAGGTGGACCTGCTGGGTCGCGGCGTCGATGTCGTCGAGCAGCACGCGCAGCGAAGCGTCGTAGTCGTCCAGCAGGTCCACGGCATTGCCATGGGTGGGCATGAAGGCGCCCTGGCGTTCGATCAGGGGCGCCATTTCGATGGCAGCGCCATCGCGCGGGGACCAGCGCAACGCACTGAGCGGGCGCTGTTCCTCACGTATCACGTCCGTGGCCCGCGACTGCCGGTCAATGCGCTCCCGCGACAGCCAGGGATGGCCGAGCAGCAGATAGAGCGGCAAGCCCAGCAGCGGCACGAAACCGACCAGCAGCAACCAGCTGCGCGCGGCGGCCGGCGTGGTGCGGCTGGGGATCCACCACAGCGCTGCCAGACGGATCAGCCAGTCGACGATCAGCAGGGCGGTGCCGAGGGACCAGTCCATGCGGTGGATCCGTCCGAGGGGGATGGATCGATTCTGCTGGTGCTCGCGGGTAAAGAAAACCCGAAAGCAGTTCCTTCTTCCCGCAGGGCGGGGAGAAGGCGCCCAGCGGGCGGATGAGGGGCAGCTTTTGACTCTCCGAAGCTGAAAAGCAGAAAGCCCCGCCGAAGCGGGGCTTTCTGGGAGGCGCTGGACCCCGGCCTTCGCCGGGGTGAAATAGCGGCACAGGCGCATGCAGAGCACGCGCGCCGCTATTTCACTTGATCTTGCCTTCCTTGTAGATCACGTGCTTGCGCACGACCGGGTCGTACTTCTTGATTTCCATCTTGCCCGGGGTGTTCTTCTTGTTCTTGTCCGTCGTGTAGAAGTGGCCGGTGTTGGCCGAGGAGATCAGACGGATCTTGTCGCGCTTGGATGCCATGTTCGATTACTCCTCAGATCTTCTCGCCGCGCGCGCGCAGCTCGGCCAGGACGGAGTCGATGCCGTTCTTGTCGATGGTGCGCAGTGCATGCGCGGAGACTTTCAGCTTGACCCAGCGGTTTTCGCTGGCAACCCAGAAGCGGCGCTCGTGCAGGTTGGGCAGGAAACGACGACGGGTCTTGTTGTTGGCGTGGCTGACGTTGTTACCCGTCATCACACGCTTGCCGGACACTTGGCATACGCGGGACATACGCACCTCGATGAGTAATTGTGTCGCCCGTAGCCCGGGAGACGGCGGCCCAGTGGACGGCCTGCAGGGCAGGACGGACACCACGCGATACGGCAGGAAAACCGCTGCTGACCCAAGCCGGAATCGCGCTTCCGGCCGCAGATCCGGGCATTCCGGACGCAGCGAGCCGCGCATTATGCCGATGTTTCCCTTGCCCCGCAAGCACTTAGGTGGGGTGTCGCGGGGGCGATGGCGGAGGCGGGCCGGGGTCCGCCCTGCGGGACTGCCGCCGGGCGTAGGCCGGGCCCGGGCCCGGCATCGTGGCGTTCGATGCTGGAGGACCGGATCGGGCAAGGTGGGCCGGGGCCCACCCTACGATCACGGCGCAGCCGCAGCCGCCTTGGCCGGGCCGGCCTTGCTGGCGGCGATGAAGGCGCGGATCTGGCCTTCCAGCACCGGCAGGGTCACCGAGCCCTGCTTGAGCACGGCGTCGTGGAAGGCCTTGATGTCGAACTTCGGCCCCAGCTCGCGCTCCGCCTCGCCGCGCAGGCGGACGATGGCGATCTCGCCCAGCTTGTAGCTCAGCGCCTGCGCCGGCCAGGAGATGTAGCGGTCCACCTCGGTGGTGACCTCGTGTTCGGACAGCGCGGTATGGTTGCGCAGGTAGGCCAGCGCCTGGTCGCGGGTCCAGTTCTTGTGGTGCACGCCGGTGTCGATGACCAGGCGGGCGGCGCGCCACATTTCGTAGGTCAAGCGACCAAAATCTTCGTAGGGCGTCTCGTAGATGCCCATCTCCTTGCCCAGCTTTTCGGTGTAGAGCGCCCAGCCCTCGCCATAGGCGGAGATGTAGTTGTCGCGACGGAACGCGGGCTGCTCGCCCTGTTCCTGTGCCAGCGCGGCCTGCAGCGAATGGCCGGGCGAGGACTCATGCAGCGTCAGCGCGGGCAGGTTGTACAGCGGGCGCGACGGCAGGTCGTAGGTGTTCAGCCAGTACGTGCCCAGCCCGCCGCGGCCGGCGGTCCAGAAAGGCGCGATGTCGGCCGGCACCTCGACGATGGTGAAGCGCCCGCGCGGCAGCGTGCCGATGTACTTGCCGACCTCGCCATCCACGCGCTTGGAAATCCACGCCGCGCGGTCGAGCAGCTGTTGTGGCGTCTTGGCGTAGAACTGCGGGTCGGTGCGCAGGAAGGTCAGAAACTCGGCAAAGGTCCCCTTGAAGCCGGTCTGCTTGATGACCTCCTGCATCTCGGCCCGGATGCGCGCGACTTCTTCCAGGCCGATCTGGTGGATCTGCTCGGCGCTGAGCTCCAGCGTGGTGTATTCGCGGATCTGCTGGGCGTAGAAATCTTTGCCGCCCGGCATGGCTTCCGCGGCCAGCGTGGTGCGCGCGTGCGGCACGTACTCGGTGCGGAAGAAGGTCAGCAGCTTGCCGAACGCGGGCACCACCTGCTGGCCGATCGCGTCGCGCACTTCCTTGCGCAGGGCTTCCTGTTCGGCGGCCGGGATGCTGGCGGGCATCTTCCTGTACGGGGCATAGAACGTGGACTGCTCCGGATCCTTCAGCTCCGCCACCGTGGCGATGGAGACGTCGCGCCCGTCCAGCACCGCACGCGGCACGCTGAAGCCACGCTTCAGGCCTGCGCGCATGTTGACGATGTGCTGATCGAAGTAGCGCGGTACATCGCGCAGGCGCGCGGCATAGGCGCGATAGTCCTCGGCGGTCTTCATCGGCCGGCGCGCCATGAACGACAGGTTGGACCAGAACGACGAGTCGGAATTGAACGGCATCTCGTAGGCGTGCAGGCGCACTTCGGCGGCGAGGTTCTCGACCTGCGGCCGGTAGATGGCCAGGTTGATGCGGTTCTCCGGCGACAGGGCCGCTGCGTCGATGCCATCCAGGTCCTTCAACACCTGCTCCCAGACCTTCAGTCGCGCCTGGTGCGCCTCGGCGCCCACGTCCGGCAGGCGGCGCTTGTCGCCGCTGGTGTCGGTGTCCTCATCAGCCTGGCCGGTCTGTTCCTGCCGCCATTTCCATTCCTTCTCGTAGAGCGCCTGAAAGCGCTGGTCGGCATCGGAAGGGGCGAAGGCGAACGCGTGCAAGGGCACGCAGGCAAGCAGGAGGGCGGCGACGCGGAGATTCAAGGCGGGCATCCGGTGGAAGCGGAAACCGGATGGTAATGCAGCGTCGGCATCGGTGCTTTGCGTAGGAGCGACGTAAATCGCGACCATGGCGCCGACATGCCGCGATACCCGCGTCGTGCCGTGGGCTGCGGCACGAGACTGGTTTCTGACGTCAGCGCCCGCTTCGGGAGTGAGGCGCGGTGGCGTGATGGCGTGCGGTCGCGACTTACGTCGCTCCTACAGCAAGCACAAGCATCACGCCCGCGGGCGCAACCGCTCCAGCACGCCGTCCAGCGTGTCCAGGTCGGTGTACTGGATGATCAGCTTGCCCTTGCCGCCGCGGCCATGGGCGATGGTGACGCGGGTGCCCAGGCTTTCGGACAGTTCGGTTTCCAGCGAGGCGATGTCCGGCTGCGGCGCCGCCTTGGCGGGCTTGGCCTTCTTGCCGTTGACCGGCACCTTGCCGGCGGCGAACTGCTGCGCGCGGTGTTCCACTTCGCGCACTGACCAGCCCTGTTCGGCGGCATCGGAGGCCAGCTTGCTGGCCAGGTCCGGTGACAGCGTCAGCAGGGCGCGGGCGTGCCCCATTTCAAGGCGACGCGCTTCCAGCAGGGCGCGGATCGCGGGTGGCAATTCCAGCAGGCGCAGCAGGTTGGATACCGCTGCGCGCGAGCGACCGACCGCTTCGGCAGCCTCGGCGTGCGTCAGTGCGAATTCGTTGATCAGGCGCTGCAGCGACTGCGCTTCTTCCAGTGGGTTGAGATCCTCGCGCTGGATGTTCTCGATCAGCGCCATCGCGATGACGGTACGATCGTCCAGGTCGCGCACGACCACCGGTACTTCGGCCAGGCCGGCTTCCTGCGAGGCGCGCCAGCGACGTTCGCCGGCGACGATCTCGAACTTGCCGGGCGAAAGTTCCCGCACGACGATCGGCTGGATCACGCCTTGCGCCTTGATCGACTCGGCCAGCTCGGTCAGTTTGCCGGGGTCCATCGCCGTGCGCGGCTGGTACTTGCCCGGCTGCAGCTGCTGCACGGGAAGCGTACGCAGCGCTTCGCCCGGCTGGGCTTCCGGTGGTGGCGTCTCGGCGGCTTTCGGGCCGAGCAGGGCTTCCAGTCCGCGACCCAGGCCGCGCTTCTTCGGGGCGCTCATCACGCGTGCTCCATGTGCTGCTGTTGCTTCTTGCGGTCGGCCTGGCGGCGCAGGATCTCGCCGGCCAGGCCCAGGTAGGCCACGCCGCCGCGCGAGGTGCGGTCATAGCCCACGATGCTCTGGCCATGGCTGGGCGCTTCGGCCACGCGCACGTTGCGCGGCACGATGGTGCGGAATACCTTGTCGCCGAAATGCGTGGTCAGCTCGCCCGATACGGCGTTGGCCAGGTTGTTGCGGATGTCGAACATCGTGCGCAGCACGCCTTCGATTTCCAGGGTGGGGTTCAGTCGTGCGCGCAGCGCTTCGATGGTTTCCATCAGTGCGGACAGGCCTTCCAGCGCGTAGTACTCGCACTGCATCGGCACCAGCACCGAGTCGGCGGCGGTCAACGCGTTGAGCGTGAGCAGCGACAGCGCGGGCGGGCAGTCGACGATGATGAAGTCGTAGTCGCCACGCAGCGGCTGCAGCGCGCTCTTGAGGCGCTGTTCGCGGCCGTCCGCATCCATCAGTTGGATCTCGGCCGCCGTCAGGTCGATGTTGCCCGGCATCAGGTCGAAACCTTCCGGGGTGGTCACCACGGCAGCCTTCGCCTCCACCTCGCCGAGCAGCACGTCGCAGGTGGACGCTTCCACCTCGCGCTTGTCCACACCGCTGCCCATCGTGGCGTTGCCCTGCGCATCCAGATCGACCAGTAGCACCCGCTGCGGCGCGCGCGCGAGCGCGGCGGCCAAATTCACGGCGGTGGTGGTCTTGCCGACTCCGCCTTTCTGGTTGGCGACGGCGATGATGCGGGCCATGCGAGGGGCGCCTTATCGAATACGGGGTGAGGGGGGATTATGCGGGCTCGGGCGGGGCCGTGCGAAATGAAGGGTACGCACAAGGCGCCCGCTCCCGGTCAGCCCGAGGGACAACCCCGCGCGGGCATTCGGGCGTGACCAGTCTTTTCAAGGAGTTACAGGTTCGGCGTGGCCGCGTTGCGTCGCTCAGTCACGGCGCACGATGACCATGTGGCGTTCGCCGACCAGGCCCGGGACGGTCAGCGGGTGCAGGGCCTGCAGCGACCACCCGGCCGGTAATGCCGCGATCTCCTCGTCAGGCCGTACGCCCTTCATCGCCAGCAATACCCCGCCCGGTTTCAGCAGGTGGCCACCCACCTCGACGATGCCGGGCAGCACATCCAGTGCACGGGCGGTGAGGGCGTCGTAGGCCTCCGGTTCGTCCAGCGCTTCGGCACGGGATTCGGCCACGCGGGCGTTGTCCAGTTTCAAGGTCCTCACTGCCTCACGCAGGAAGCGCGCTTTCTTGCCGTTGCTCTCCACCAGGGTCACGCGCAGTCCCGGCTTGGCGATCGCCAGCGGAATCCCGGGCAGGCCCGGACCCGTGCCGAGGTCCGCGAGTGCGCCACCGTTCGCGGCGAGTCCGTCCACGAACGGGTGCATTGCCAGCGAATCCAGCAGGTGGCGCGTGACCATCTCGCGCGGGTCGCGGATGGCGGTGAGGTTGTAGGTCTTGTTCCAGCGATCGAGCAGGGCCAGATACTCCAGCAGGCGCGGTGCCAGCGCATCGGCGTCGAGGCCGAGCGCGACGAGCCCGTGGTGGAGGGTATCGCGCAGGTCGGCGGGAAAAGCGGTGTCGTTCATCGCCGCATTATCGCAGGCCTTCGCGCCGGCCCCGCGGATGCCAGGCGAGCGCGGCGCGATAGTCCGGTCGTGGCGCCCATTCGTGCAGCCGCCAATCGTCGGGGCGGCCGAGCGCGGGATCGCACGCGACCAAGCGCGCGGCACCTTCATCGAGGTGGACGTGGAAACGATGCAGGCCGAAGGAAATGCCCTGGCCGTGCGCCTTCAGTACCGCCTCCTTGGCGCACCACAAGCGTACGAAGGCCGGCAGGCGGGCGTCCTGGTCGAGAGAGTGCAGCCAGGCGGCTTCTTCCGGGTGATAGAAGCGCTGCGCGAGTTCCATTGCACGCGCGCGTGGGCGCATGCGTTCCAGGTCAACGCCCAGTTCGATATCTTCGCCCAACGCCAGCAGCAGTGCTTCTCCGCTGTGGCTCCAGCCGGATTCCAGATGGTGCAAGGGCGCGATGAAATGTGGCCGCCCCTGCGTGTCGCGGGTGATCGGCAGCGTGTGGGGCGCAAGATCCAGTACGCGGGCAAGTTGCTCGCGCGCCGCAGGTTCGCCGCGCTGCCGTGGAGCATGCGGTAGCAGCCATAGCGCGATGCCGTCCAGCCGCCAGTCCGCCGGTGCGTCGCGCCAACTCACGCTGACGCGTCCGGGTGGTGCAGTACAGCGTGCACATCCGCGGCGATGGCGTTATGAAGCGCTGGCACGGACGCTTCCCCCATGTGAGTTAACGCCGGTTTCACGCCGCGCGTTGAAGATTCAAGCGTGCCCCGCGCCATGGGGTTCTGTCCATTCAAGGGAGGAAGCAACGAAATGAATTTTCTCATCTATCTGATCGTGGGTGGCGTCGCCGGTTGGCTGGCGAGCCTGGTGATGAAGCGTGACGGGTCGCAGGGCATCATCCTGAACGTCGTGGTCGGCATCATCGGCGGCTTCCTGGGCGGTTGGCTGCTGCCGACGCTGGGCCTCGGCCTGGGCGGTGGCTGGGTAGGCTTCCTGATCACCGCCTTCATCGGTGCGGTGGTGTTGCTGCTCATCGTGAACCTGTTCACCCGGGGCAGGGCGAGGTAACGGTTTCGCTGCGGCCGCGTGCGCGCTTGAGACGCACCCAAGGCCCGTGGCAAGGAGAAGGCCCGGCATCCGCCGGGCCTTCTTCATTTCCGTCGTTCAACCGCCCAGCCGCACCCAGGCCGGTGCGTGGTCGCTCGGGCGTTCCCAGGTGCGAGGTTCGCGGTCGATGCCCGATTCCACCGCATGCCCACGCAGGGCGTCGGATACCAGGGTCAGGTCGATGCGCAGGCCCAGGTTGCGGCGCAGGCCGCCCATCCGGTAATCCCACCAGCTATAGACGTTGGCTTCGTCGCTGTGCAGGCGGAAGGCATCGTGCAGGCCCAGCGCGTAGAGCCGATGCAGGGCGGCGCGCTCGGCGGTGGAGGTAAGGATGTGGTCGTCGTTCCAGATCTTGGGGTCGAACACGTCGCGGTCGTCCGGCGCGATGTTGAAGTCGCCCATCACCACCAGCTTCGGATGCGTTTGCAACTCCGCCGCGATCCAGTCGTGCACCGCGTCCAGCCAGCGCAGCTTGTAGGCGTACTTGTCCGTACCCACGTCCTGGCCGTTGACCACGTACAGGTTCACGATGCGGACCTCGCCCACGGTCGCGGCGATCACGCGCTTCTGCTCGTCCTCGAAGCCCGGTATGCCGACCTGCACATCGCTGACGGGTTCGCGCGAAAGCAGCGCCACACCGTTGTAGGTCTTCTGCCCGGCGAACACGCTGCGGTAGCCGAGCTCAGCCAGCGCGGTGTCCGGGAAACGGTGGTCCTCCAGCTTGGTTTCCTGCAGGCCGACGATGTCCGGGGCGAACGCGCCCAACCATTGCGTGAGGTGCGGCAGGCGCACGTTGAGCGAATTGACGTTCCAGCTGGCGATCTTCATGGCGGCGATTCTAAGCCAGGCATGCCGGTCAGGCGCCGGCTCCCTCGTCGGCCACGGCGGCATGCGCCGCACCCTCGCCGTCGCGCATCAGCCGCGCCGACATCCAGGCGGCCAGCAGCATCATCGCCATGCCGAACAATGCGATGGCGCGCATGGCGCCGGTGAACGCGGTACGTGCGGTGTCGCCGACCAGCGTCCCGGCCTGGCCTCCCAGTTCGCCGGCCACCGCGACCGCGCCGCCCAGCGTGGACAGTGCGCGTGTCGCGTCGGCGTCACCCAGCGTCGCGGGCAGGGCGGGGTCGAGCCACAGCCGGTAGGCGAGCATGCCGGCGCTGCCGAGCACGGCGATGCCCAGCGCGCCGCTCAGCTCCGCGCTGGTTTCCGCCAGCGCCGAGGCTGCGCCTGCCCGTTCCGGCGGCGCGGTGGTGATGATCAGTTCGTTGCCCACCGTGAACACCGGTGCCATGCCCAGGCTCATCGCCAGCATGCCGGCGATCAGGATCCACAGCCCGTATGGCGGCACCACCAGTGCGGTGATACCGAAACCCAGGGCGGCGAACAGCAGGCCCCGCACCATCACCCGTCGCGCACCCCAATGGCGGGCCAGTCGCGGCGCGAGCAGCGAGCCGACGGTGAAGCACAACGACCACGGGACGGTCGCGATGCCCGCCTGCAACGGCGTCAGCCCGAGCACCAGCTGCAGGTACTGGGTCATGAAGATGTACACGCCCATCATCGACAGGCCGGCCAGCGCGTAGGCGACGATGGCGGCGGAGAACGCCGGCCGCCGGAACAGCGTCACATCCAGGAACGGATACGCCAGATGCTGCTGGCGACGCACGAACAGCACCCCCAGCCCCAGGCCGAGCAGAAGCACCGCGATGCCGCGGATATCCATGCCGTATTCCGCGATGCGCTTGAGGCCGTAGACCACGGCGAGCACCGCGAACAGCGACTGCACCATGCTGGCCGGGTCGAGCTTGCCGGCATCGGGATCGCGGTACTCCGGCAACAGCTTCGGGCCGAGCACCAGCAGCAACACCATCACCGGCACCGCCGCCAGGAAGGCCGCGCCCCACCACCACCATTGCAGCAGCACGCCGCCGACCAGTGGCCCGATGGCGCCGCCGACCGAGAACGCCGCGATCCATACGCCGATGGCGAACTGGCGTTCGTGTTCGTCATGGAACATGTTGCGGATCAGCGACATCGTCGAAGGCGCCAGCGTGGCGCCGGCCACGCCCAGCAGCGCTCGCATCGCGATCAGCATCTCGGCACTGCGCGAGAACGCCGCCATCACCGACGCTGCGGCGAACGCCGCAGCGCCGATCAGCAGCAGCTTGCGCCGGCCGATGCGGTCGCCCAGCGTGCCCATCGTGATCAGGAAGCCGGCCACCAGGAAGCCGTACACGTCGACGATCCACAGCAACTGGCTGGCCGTGGGGTCGAGTTCGGCACTGATGGCAGGCAGGGCCAGGTTCAGCACGGTCAGGTCCATCGCATAGACCATGCAGGGCAGCGCGATGATGGCCAGCCCGATCCATTCGCGGCGGGTGGCTTTGGCGGGTACGGCGGTGGTCGACATGGCGGTCCGTCAGCAGGGGGTCATCCCGTTCGACGAACGGGAGCGACGATTCTCGACGAGGACGCGGACCAACGCCGCCCGCAATGCAACGGACCGGCTCAGCGAATGATGAAGTCGATGAACCGCGCTACTTTGGAGTAGGGCGGCTTCAGCAGGTCGCTGCCAGCCCACCGCGGTTGCCACAGCACCGGCAGCGCCTTGCTCATCGCGTCGAAGCCCGCGCGCCCGTGGTAGGCGCCCATGCCGCTGGGGCCGATGCCGCCGAACGGCAGCGCATTGATGCCGAAGTGCAGCACGGTGTCGTTGACGGTGACGCCGCCAGCCAGCGTGCTGCGCAGGATCTTCTCCACCCGCGCGCGGTCGTGGCTGAAGGGATACAGCGCCAGCGGCCTGTCGTGCGCGTTGACATAGGCGATGGCCTCGTCCAGCGAGCCGACCGTGCGGATCGGCAGGATCGGGCCGAAGATCTCGTCCTGCATCACCTTCGCATCGTCGCCGGGTTCGATCACCAGGGAAGGCGCGAACAGCCTCTCCGCGCGGTCGTGCGCCGGTGCCAGCGCGACGACCTCGTGGCCGCGTGCACGGGCATCGTCCAGATAGCCTTCCAGCCGCGCGAACTGCCCGTCGTTGATGATGCGGGTGAAGTCGCCGGCATCGGACAGGTCGCCGTAGCGCGCGGCGACCTGTTCGCGCAGCGCCTGCACCAGTGCACCGCGGCGGCTTCGACCCACCAGCAGCACATAGTCCGGCGCGATGCAGGTCTGGCCGCCGTTGAACCACTTGCCGGTTGCCAGTCGCGCGGCGGCCTGTTCCACCGGGAAGTCGTCGCAGACGATGGCCGGCGACTTGCCGCCCAGCTCCAGCGTCAGCGGGGTCAGGTTCGCCGCCGCTGCCGCCATCACCTTGCGGCCCACGGCGGTGGAGCCGGTGAACACCAGGTGGTCGAACGGCAGCGCGGCGAAGGCGCTCGCCACGTCGGCGCCACCCGTGGCGACCGCAACGCGCTCCAGCGGGAACACCTCCGCCAGCAGCGAGCGCAGGAATGCGGTGGTATGCGGCGTGTGCTCGGATGGCTTGAGGTAGACGTGGTTGCCGGCGGCGATGGCGGTGGCCAGCGGGATCAGCGCCAGGTTGACCGGGTAGTTCCACGGCGAGATCACGCCCACCACGCCGACCGGCTCGAGGCGGATTTCCGCGCGCGCCGGCCAGAACCGCCAGCCCACGCCCACGCGGCGCGGCTTCATCCATCTGCGCAGGTGCGATGCCAGGTGGTCGATCTCGTTGAGCACGGTCATGCCGTCGGCGATCAGCGATTCGTGGCGCGAGCGATGGCCGAAGTCGGCGGCGATGGTGTCCGCCATCTCCGGCAACCGCCGCTTCAGCGCCTCGCGCAGCCGCTGCAGGTCGTCGCGGCGCTGGGCCAGGTCGGGCTTCTTCGCCTGCCATGCTTCGCGCAGGCGTTGCAGGGTGGCGCTCAGGTCGGGCGTGGCGGTCATGTCCATACGCCGGAGTGTAGTCCGGCGGCATCGGGCCTGCTCGCTACAATGCGCGAATGACCTCCCTGCGCCCCTATCTTGACCGTTTTCCCGTCCTCGGCCCGCGTGTCTACGTGGACCCCGCGGCCACCGTGATCGGCGATGTCGAACTGGCCGAAGACGTGTCCGTCTGGCCGGGCAGCATCCTGCGCGGCGACGTCAATTTCATCCGCATCGGGGCCCGCACCAACGTGCAGGATGGCACCATCGTCCACGTCAGCCATCACAGCCCGTACAACAAGGCCGGGTACCCGACGCTGATCGGCGCGGACGTCACCATCGGTCACGGCACCATCATCCACGCCTGCACCATCGAGGACCTGTGCCTGATCGGCATGGGCGCCTGCATCCTGGACGGCGCCACGGTGAAGAAGTACGGCTTCCTGGGCGCCGGCGCCGTGCTTGGCCCCGGCAAGGTGGTCGGCGAGGCCGAACTGTGGCTGGGCAATCCCGCCCGTTTCGCGCGCACGCTCACCGACAAGGAGATCGAGAGCCTGCACTATTCCGCCGCGCACTACGTGCGGCTCAAGGATCATTACCTGCAATCAACGCCGCCTGCGGCATGATGCCGCGTGGCGCATCCGGCGCCGGCATCGCAGGAGGGCCGCATGGCCTGGAAACCGGAAGGCTATACATCGGTCGCGCCCTATCTGGTCGTCGACGGCGCGCAACGTACGGTCGAGTTCCTCCTCACTGTGTTCGACGCCGAACCGCTGCGCATGCATCCGGTCGGCGAAGGGAGGCTGGGGCATGCGGAAGTCCGGATCGATGACACCGTGCTGATGCTGGCCGACGCCGCCGATGGCTGGCCCGCGATCGCCAGCCACGTGCATCTGTATGTGCCGGACGTCGATGCCACGTGGGCGCGTGCGCTGGCGGCGGGCGCCGACCCGGTGCAGACGCCGGAGGAAAAGGGCGACGGCGACCGTCGCGGCGGCTTCCGCGATGCCGGCGGCACCACGTGGTGGATTTCCACGCAGGTGGCGTGATCTCTTGCCGGCCTCAGGGCGTTGTCGCGTGCTCGAGCGCGGCGAGCAGTGCCAGTGCTTCGGAGCGGCTGGCACCGCACATGTCGGGCCCCGGTTTCAGGGTGCCGCAGAACGCGGGGCGTTCCGGCCTGCCGAACAACCGGCAGCGCAATGCATCGTCCAGTTGCACGCACGCCACGCCCGCCGGCTTGCTGTGCGGCATGCCGGGGATGGGCGAGGTGATCGACGGCGCGGTGCAGCAGGCCGCGCAGCCCGGGCGACAGGAAAAGGACGTGTCCATGGTGGCGCGCAGTGTAGTGCGGCTGGGCAAGCGCGACGCGGCCGGCTAAAGTCGCAAGGCACGGGGAAGGCGCATGGACAGCGGAACACGCCACTTCAATCACATCGGACCGGTCGCGGCCACCACCCCGCCAAGGGCGCAGCGCCCATGGTGAACGGCTGATGCTGGACACCTACCGCGAAGTCATCACGCCCGAGGGCGTGGGCCTGCACCTGCCTGCGGCAGGCCCGGTGCCGCGCGCGCTGGCGTGGGGCATCGACCTGGCCATCCGGCTCGGCGTGCTGATGATCATGGG
Organism: Pseudoxanthomonas sp. 3HH-4; assembly: GCF_006716465.1. Lineage (GTDB taxonomy): Bacteria > Pseudomonadota > Gammaproteobacteria > Xanthomonadales > Xanthomonadaceae > Pseudoxanthomonas_A. The sequence continues at coordinate 19,001 of NZ_VFPB01000006.1, forward strand.
CATGGTGCTGGCCATGCTGGGCAAGGTGGGTGAAGGGTTGTACCTGATCGGCCTGTTCCTCGTGTTCTGGGCCTATCCCATCGTGCTGGAATCCGTATGGCAGGGGCAGACGCCCGGCAAGAAGGCGCTCGGACTGCGCGTGGTATCAGCCGATGGCGCGCCGGTGGGCTGGCTGGCGGCGATCACGCGCAACCTGCTGCGCACCGTCGACATGCTGCCCTTCGGCTATGCGGCAGGACTGGTTGCCTGCCTGGCGGACCCGCACGCGCGTCGTTTGGGCGACATGGTGGCCGGTACGCTGGTGGTGCATGCCGGCAACGAGCGCGAACACGTGCCGGCACCCGTCAACACGGTGTTCGTGCCCCCGGCGCGCCTGCTGCCGGAAGAGCAGGGCGCGATCGTGGCCTTCGGCGAGCGCGCGCCACAACTGACGCCCTCGCGCCAGGAAGAGCTGGCCAACCTCGCCGAGCCGGTCACCGGTGCGCGTGGAGAGGTCGGCGTGCAGCGCCTGTACGGCATGGCCAACTGGCTGCTGGGGCGGCGATGAGGCAGGAACAGTTCGTCGCCCGCCACCAGCCCGAATGGCTGGCCTTCGAATCCTGGTTGCAGGCACGTGGTGGCAGCGCCCGGAGTGCGCGCCGCGAACAAAACAACGGTGTGCTCACCGACGAAGACGTGCCGGCACGCTACCGTCGCATCTGCCAGCAGTTGGCGCTGGCGCGCAAGCGCGGCTACAGCCCCGTGGTAGTGGACCGTCTGCAGGCACTGATGCAGCAGGGCCACGGCGTCATGTACAGGACGGCGCCGCCGCGCTGGCAGCGCGCGGTGCGCTTCCTGCTGGCGGAGTTCCCGCGCCTGGTGCGCAGCGAGGCCGGGTGCATGTGGGTGGCCGCCGCCGTGTTCGTGGTGCCGCTGGTGCTGATGTTCGTGCTGCTGCAGGTCCGCCCGGAGCTGGTGTACAGCATCGTGTCGCCCGAACAGGTGGCGATGTACGAGCGCATGTACGACCCGAGCGACACGCGCCATGCGCTGGGGCGCGAGAGCGGCAGCGACTGGCAGATGTTCGGCCACTACATCTGGAACAACATCAGCATCGGCCTGAGGACCTTCGCAGGTGGGCTGCTGGCGGGCGTGGGCGCGCTGTTCGTGCTGATTTTCAACGGCATCGGCATCGGCACGGTGTTCGGCCATCTGCAGCAGATCGGTTACGGCGATCCGCTGTGGCGCTTCGTCTGCGGGCACGCACCGTTCGAACTGACCGCCATCGTGCTGGCCGGCGGCGCGGGCCTGCGGTTGGGCCTGAGCCTGGTGGCACCGGGACGCCAGCGGCGCGTCGATGCGCTTGCCAGCGCGGGTGCGAAGGGCGCGCGGCTGTGCCTGGGCGTGGCTTTCATGCTGCTGGTGGCGGCGTTCATCGAAGCCTTCTGGTCATCGACGCAATCCATCCCGGCTGCGGTGAAGTACAGCGTCTCCGGTGTGCTGTGGACCCTGGTGGCGCTGTGGCTGGGCGTCGGTGGACGCGGGATGGCCGATGAGGATTGAGCAGCTGACCGTCCGCCTGCGGGCGCGTTCGGACTGGGAGGCCGTCGAGCTGGGCATGGCGCTGGTGCGCCAGCATGCCGGTGCGGTCTGGAAGCCCTGGCTCTGGCTGACCCTGCCCGTGTTCGCGCTGCTCAACCTCGGCGCGTGGTGGATCGACCAGTTCTGGCTGGCCTTGCTGCTGATGTGGTGGCTGAAACCGGCCTTCGACCGCATCCCGCTGTACGTCATCTCGCGCGCCGTGTTCGGCAGCGCCCCCGGTACGCGCGAGACATTGCAGGCGCAACGGCAATGGGGCCTGCGCACGCTGCCGCACCTACTCACTTGGCGGCGTTTCAGTCCCGTGCGCTCCCTGTACATGCCCATCGACCTGCTGGAAGGCGTCCAGGGCGATCGCCTGCGCCAGCGTCGTGGCGTCCTTGGTGGGCAGGCGTACGGCACCGCGATCCTGCTGACCTGGATCTGCCTGCTGTTCCAGGCCGTGCTGGTGATGGGGGGCGTCGTCGCCGTCGTCATGTACCTGCCGCAGGACCTGCTGCCCGACAGCATGCAGACGGCGTTCCGCATGGTGGCCATCGAATGGCCGGCGTGGCTCAAGCTGGCGTGGAATGCACTGGCATGGGCGGCCATCAGCGTGGTGGAGCCCTTCTACGTTGGTGCGGGGCTCGGCCTGTACCTCAACCGCCGCACGCAGATCGAAGCCTGGGACCTGGAGATCGTGTTCCGCAAACTGCGCGCACGACTGGCGGCCGTCGCGCCGATGCTGTTGGCCGCGGTGCTGTGGGCCGGTGCAGGCGGCATTGCCGAAGCCCAGGAGCGCCACGGCGCACCGCCGGCCACGACCACGCCGCAAGCCGAAGCTCCCGCCAAGCCAACGCCGCCGACGCTGCCCATCGTGTTCGGCGACCAGCGTGTCGACGACCGTGCATTCCGCAAGGCCGCCGATGAGGCCTACCGCGATCCCTTGCTGGATCGCACGCGCACGCAGGCGTCGTGGGAGCGTCGCGACACGGCGGAAGAAGAAGATATCGAAGATCCGCTCGACGGCGACAAGGCCTGGCTGTCCGGCTTCGGCAACGTGCTCGCCTTCATTGGCGAATGGGGCCTCTGGCTGGTGGCGGGTGTGCTGGTGCTCGCCTTGCTGGCGACGGCGCGCTACTGGTGGCCGTGGATGCGCGGCATCTCCGGTACGCGCGCGCTGCCGCCGGACGCGCCGCAGTCGGATGCGCTGGTACTGCCCGAGGCGCTGCCGGACGACATCGCTACCGCGGCGCGCGCGCTGTGGCGCGAGGGACGTCCGCGGCATGCACTGGCATTGCTTTACCGGGCGAGCGTGGAAACCATGAGCCTGCGCGCGGACATCGCGCTGCCGCCGGGCGCGACGGAAGCCGAGTGCCTGCGCGCATCGCGACGCATGCCGCAGGCGGAAGACCGGCATGCTTTCGCGCGCATCGTCAGGACCTGGCAGTACGCGGCCTATGCGGAGCGGCTGCCCGGCGAAGACGAGTTCGATGCGCTGGTGACTGAGCTGCAGCACCGTTACGGATGGGCGTCATGACGTCCGCGCGCCGCAATGGTCGCCTGGTGGGCGTGGGTCTGCTGGTCGTGTTCGTGGTGGCGGCACTGCTGGCCGTGTGGTTCCGCCATACCTTCCACCGTGTCGAAAAGACGTTCTATCTTCCACCGGATGGCGAAGCGGCCTACAACCCGCTGTACGCGCTGGCGAAGACGCTGCAAGCCGACGGCGTGAAGGTCAACGCGCGCCAGCGCCTGCTGCTGGATGACAACGCGCTGGCGCGCGAGGACACGTTGTTGCTGTTCAACGATCCGCGCGCGCTGTCGCCCCCCGAGGCCGATCGCCTGCTGGCATGGGTCGAGGCCGGCGGGCATCTTCTGGTCCGCACGCCGCTCTACTCGCCGGGCGAAGACCTGGCCGGGCCGGATGCGCCGCAGACGGCCATGCTGGACCTGCTGTCGGTCTGGCTGGTGGACGGGGAGCCCGAGTGCGAAGCCTTCCAGGTGGAAGGCGAAGACCATCATGTCGAGTTCTGCGCCGGGCGGCGTTTCGCTTTCGATGACGTGGAGCCCGAACTTGCTTGGGGCAATCTGCAGGACGGCTATGTCTACGCGCGGCTGTCGCAGGGGCGGGGCCACGTGGATGTGCTGGCCGACTTCGATTTCATGGCCAATACCGAAATGCGGGCGCTCGCGCGCGGCACGCTGGACGAGCCGCCGAAGGGCGGCCTGCGCGACGGTCCGCATCGCGTGCTGGCGCGGCAGGTGCTGGCGCCCAACTACGGCCGCGGCACCATGCACCTGGTCTATGCCGCCGAGATGCCGTCGCTGTGGCGCATCCTGTTCGTCCGCGGCTGGATGGTGTGGGCGCCGCTGTTGCTCGCGCTCGCCGCCTGGTTATGGATGCGCATGCAGCGGTTCGGCCCATCGGTGCCGTCACCGGCCGGCGAGCGCCGCTCGCTGCTGGAGCACGTGCGCGCGAGCGGCGAACATCTCTACCGCTACGGTCGCGGGGTGATGCTGTACGCGGCGGTCCGGCAGGCATTCCTCGCCCGGCTGCGCCGCCGCGACCCTGTCGCCGCCGCGTTGTCCGGCGATCCCCAGGTGGCCGCCATCGCCGAGCGCACCGGCCTCCCTGCCGAGCGCATCCGCGTGGCCCTCAATGCGCCTGCCTCGCATGACAGGCAGGCATTCCGAGACCGCATTTCCTTGCTGATCCAACTGAGAAACCGCCTATGAACGACGAGACCGCCGCCGCGCCGCCCGCGCTTCCGCCGATGCCGGAAAATGCGCTGTCCCAGCGCGTCGATGCCGTACGCGAGGAAGTGTCCAAGGCGTTCATCGGCCAGCCGGATGTCCTCGACCAGATCCTGATCGCCCTGCTGGCGGGCGGCCACGTCCTGATCGAAGGCGTGCCGGGGCTCGGGAAGACGCTGCTGGTGCGGGCGCTGGCGCAGGCACTGGAACTGACCTACGGACGCGTGCAGTTCACCCCCGACCTGATGCCCAGCGATGTCAGCGGCCACGCCGTCTATGACCCGAAGACGGAGAGCTTCAAGATCCGGCGCGGCCCGGTGTTCACCAACATCCTGCTCGCCGACGAGATCAATCGCGCCCCCGCCAAGACCCAGTCCGCATTGCTGGAGGTCATGCAGGAAGGCCAGGTGACCATCGAAGGCAAATCCTTCGAGCTGTCGCCGCCGTTCATCACGCTCGCCACCCAGAACCCGGTCGAACAGGAAGGCACCTATCCGTTGCCGGAAGCGCAGCTCGACCGCTTCCTGCTGAAGGTGCTGATCGACTATCCAGCGCTGGACGACGAGAAGCGCATGGTCGATGCCATCACCACGGGTCGGGCGGCGTCCGATTTCGATCTGTCGCAGGTGGCGCGCGTGCTGGGTGCGGACGACATCATCGCCATGCAGCGCGAAACCGCCGCCGTGCGCGTGGATCCGGAAGTCATCGACTACGCCGTGCGTATCGTCGCCGCCACTCGCAAGTGGCCCGGCATCGCACTGGGCGCGGGCCCGCGCGGCAGCATCGCGCTGGTGCGCGCCGCACGCGCGCAGGCCGTCCTGCAGGGGCGTGATTTCGTCACCCCCGACGACGTGCGCGACATCGCCCGCCCGGCGCTGCGCCACCGCATCACCCTGGCGCCGGAACTGCAGATCGAAGGGCAGTCGCCTGACGATGCGTTGCGCGCCCTGCTGGCGAAAGTGGACGCGCCGCGGAAATGATCGTCTGCGTGGCCCCGACCTATCTCGCGATCAGCTCCCTCCCCCGCTTGCGGGGGAGGGTCGGGGTGGGGGAGAGCGATCAACCTGATCGTTTGACGACGTATCCGGTCTCCGATTGCCCCCATCCCAGCCTTCCCCCGCAGGCGGGGGAAGGAGCGCCACAATGAGGCCGGCGCCGCTGCTGATCCTGTTGATTGCCTGCTGGGGCCTTGCCGGCCTGGCAGTGCCGTTCCTCGGCTGGCCGTTGTGGCAGTGGCAGGCGGTCGGCGCGGGGCTGCTGGTGCTCGCAGCGCTGGATGCATGGCGGCTGCGCGCGCGACCGCTCCCTGAGGTGGTGCGCGAGGTGCCCGAGGCCCTGCCATTGGGCATCGAGCGCGACGTCGCCCTGTGCTTTGAATCACGGGTGCGGCAACGGCTGGATGTGTTCGACCTGTATCCGGGCGGCTGGCCGTCGTCCGGCATGCCGCGGCGGCTCGCGCTCGCCCCGATGTCGGCGACCCGCATCACCTACCGGTTGCGGCCCAGTGCGCGCGGCGATGCTGCATTCGAGGGCGTGCAGCTGCGCCTGCGTTCCGCGCTGGGACTGTGGCGGCAGTCGCGGGTGGCGGGCGCGCCGCAACGCGTGCGCGTGTATCCCAACTTCGCACCGCTGACGCGTTTCGCGCTGTTCAGTGCCGAACAGGCGTCGCGCCTGGTGGGCGCGCACCTCAAGCGGCGGCGCGGCGAAGGCACCGACTTCAACCAGATGCGCGAGTACCGCGTGGGCGACAGCCTGCGCCAGGTCGACTGGAAGGCCACGGCGCGCTCGCGCAAGCTGATCTCCCGCGAGTACCAGGACGAGAAGAACCAGCAACTGGTCATGCTGATCGATACCGGTCGCCGGATGATGGCGCGCGAGGATGCGCTGGGACATTTCGACCACGTGCTCAATGCCGCGCTGGTGGTGTCGTACCTGGCATTGCGCCAGGGCGATGGCGTGGGCCTGCTGGCGGCGGGTGGCGACAGCCGCTGGGTGGCGCCGCAGCGCGGGATGGCCGCCATCGATACGCTGCTGCGCGCCAGCTACGACCTGCAGCCGCGCGCGGTGGCCACGGACTACCTGGCGGCAGCCACCGAGCTGAGCCTGCGGCAGCGCCGGCGTTCGCTGGTGATGCTGGTCACCAACGTCCGTGACGAGGACATCGAGGACCTGCTGGCCGCCGTGCGCCTGTTGCAGCGCCGTCACCTTGTCTGCGTCGCCAGCCTGCGCGAGACATCGCTGGATGAGGCGCTCGACGGTGAAATCCGCGACCTGCACGGTGCCATCCATGCCGGCGCGGTTGCACGCTATCTGGAGCAGCGCACGGCCGCGCACGATGCATTGCGCAGCCACCGGGTGATGGTGCTGGATGTTTCCAGCGACGAACTGCCCGGTGCGTTGGTGGAGCGCTATCTGGCGGTGAAGCGGGATGGCGTGCTCTAGTGCCGCGCATGCGCTCGGTCTCTGCCTCTGTCTGCCTGTTGCTCATGACGGCTCTGTGTCCGCAGGGCGCGACGGCGCAGCAGTCGACGGAGATGGAGCGCGTCCGCCTGCAGTCCGGCGACGTGGTGCTCGACGTCACGCCCGCCCTGGGTGGGCGTGTGTTGCGATTCGGGCTGGCCGATCGGCCCAACCTGATCAAGGTCGGCGATCCCGTCGCCTCGCAACCTGCGCCGGTCGTATCGCCCGATGCGGATGACATCGGCTATCTCGGCCACGACGTATGGCTGGGGCCGCAGAGCGGCTGGTGGTCCGACCAGTACGTGAATCCTGCGCGTCGCGCTTCGAAGGCGGTGTGGCCGCCGGACCCTTACCTGGCTTTCGCCGAGACCCGCGTGGTCGCGCGTTCGCCCGAACGGCTGGTGTTGGAGGGCATCGACAGCCCGGTCACCGGCGTGCGGCTGCTGAAAGCGTTCGCGTTCGATCCGACGGATCCCTCCACCGTCATCGTGACGGCGACCGCGCGCAACATCCGCGACCGCCCGGTCGCGCGCGACCTGTGGTTCAACACCCGCACCTCGGCGGCCACGCGCGTGTACGTACCCGTTGCCGACGTGCGTGACGTGCGGGTGGAGGCCGCGGAGGGAGCCACACCTGCCTGGACGATCGAAGGGGGCGTGTTCTCGTTCCTGCCCATGCCGCAGGAGATGGAGATGCGCCGAGGCAAGGTGTTCCTTCAGCCATCCGCAGGCTGGATGGCCGGCTTCGCGCAGGGGCAGGTGTTCGTGATCCGCTTCGATCACCTGCCACGTGCCGCGATCCATCCGGAGCATGGGCAGGTCGAGCTCTATCTCGACCACGCCGCCGACGTGCAGGCCGGCTTGCTGGAGATGGAGGTGCACGCCCCCTTTCGCACGCTTGCACCCGGCGAGGCGATGCAGGCCCGCGAGCGCTGGACGGTGTTGCCTTACGAAGGCCCGGAGACGCGGGACGCGCAGGTGGCGTTCCTGTGTTCACGGCTGCAGCTCTGCGCCGGACCCGCCGTGCGCTGACGCGGATCAGCGCGGCTCGTCGATGCCCTGGCCGGTCGCGGCCCACCAGATGCCACCGTACAGGTGCGCGAGGTAGAGCGGATCGTCGTAGAGCGCGGGGGTATGGCCGAGTGCGGTGACGAATACGCGGCCACCGTCGTAGGCGTGGTACCACGCGACGGGATGTTCTTTCCCCATGCCGCGCGCGGTCTGGCCCGGCCAGATGCGGGAAGGATCGTAAGTGGATTCATCCACGCTCAGCACCGTCCGCAGGCCGTGCGTGACCGGGGCATTGAACTCGTACCATTCGTCCGTCCAGATCCACTGCGCCGGCAAGCCGAAGGTGGCGGGAAACGCGGGGTCTTCCACGCGCACGGCGGCGGTCTGCACCATCGGGTGGATGCGGAACGTGCGTCCGATCAACCGTTCGAACCAGGGCCACTCGCCGGGCGGGTTGAAGATCAGCGCGCGGTGCACCGCCACCACGCCGCCGCCAGCGCGCACGTAGGATGCCAGCCTTTCGCGCTGCGGGCCTTTCAGTTCATCGCCGGGCGTGTTGAGCAGCACGATGGCGGCATAGGCCGAAAGATCGCCATCGAACGGTGTGCTGTTCCATGACCATGTGAGGTCGAATGCATGCCGCTGCGCCATGCGTTCGAACTGCGGCTTGGCGACCACGGCGTAGTCGTGGTGATAGCGGTTGGGAATCGCGACGACCAGCACCTTGAACTGGCCCTGCGCGAAGGCGGGCGTGGCGAGTCCGGCGATACACAACAGGGTGAGCAGCAGCAGGTATTTCATTCCGCGATGCTAGCCCGGCCGGTGCTGGCCGGGTGCCTTTCCGCTATTCCGATTTCGGCGACGCCTATGCGGATATCGCCTAGGCCGCCCGCGTTGCCTGCATGGCCTTGCAGGCGCCCCAGACCAGCAGCACCAGCCCGACGGCGGACACCACGCTCAGCAGCATGCCGAACGCGCCGAACAGGGACATCATCCCGCTCAGTGAGGCGTAGCCGTCAGCGGTGTTGTTGATCAGCCATGCCTGCCACACGCTCATCGCCACGCGCAGCAGCGTGGTGACCAGCATCAGTGCGACGCCGGCCAGCGCCAGCTTGCGGCCGGGCGCTGCCGGCACCCACATCGTCAGCATGGCGATGCCCGCCACGCAGGCCAGCAGCTCGGGCAGCTGGTAACCGAGCATGGTCAGCAGTTGGGTGAGGAATCCGTCCATGCATGTTTTCCTGTATCAGGGGCGAGGGAGCGTTTCGATCCGTAGGGCGAGTTCCGGATCGATGATCGCGGGACTCAACGTTCCTGCCTGACGATTTTTCCGGTCAGGGTGAATCGATAGCCCGCGGTCCGCATCATGTCCACCGTCTTTGCGAACACGACCACGAGGGTGATGATCTTGACGTAGGGTATCAGCAGTGATGCCACGATCAGGACGTTGATGTAGCCCGCCCAACCAAAGCCATCCATGCACAGATAGGTGCCGTAAGCGCCGAACGCGAAGCCGGCGACCGTCAGTACGGTTGCCGCGATGCCTATCATGGGTGAAGCGTCCGCGCCGAAACCGAGGACGAGAGCGGCCATGTTGAACACGACGGCGACCGGCAGCAACCGCAACCCCTGTGCCGCCTGCAGTGCCGCCCCGTTGCGCTGGCGATCCTTGTTGAAACTGACGTCTGAAAAGTCCGGTTGCATCCTTGCCGCTCCTTCCGTATCCGCCACGCCGATGCGCGGCTGGTCAATCCGCCGTCACCAGCACCTTGTCCCTGTCGCGCAGCGTGGCGTAGACCGCATCGGTTTCCGGGCGCACGCCGTGCCACAGTTCGAATGCCTCGGCCGCCTGTTCCACCAGCATGCCCAATCCATCCACGGCATCGTGGCAGCCGGCGGCGCGCGCCCATGCGAGGAAGGGAATCGCGGCTTCGCCGTAGTTGAGATCCACCGCCAGCGTGCGCGGCGTGGCCAGGTGGAAAGGCAGGCTGAACTCGCCGTGGTCCTGCCGCGAGGCGGACGTGGCGTTGACGATCAGCGAGAAGTCGCCGAGGTCGCGCAGATCGTCCCAGTAGCGCGAGTGCGCGCGCTCCGGTTCGCCCAGCGCGTCCGCCAGCGCATCCGCGCGGTCAGGAGTGCGGTTGACGATGATCAACTCGCTGATGCCTGCATCGAGCAATGCCGGCGCTACGCCGCGCGCGGCGCCACCGGCACCCAGCAGCAACGCGCGGCGTGCGCGCAGGTCCAGCCCGTGCCGGCCGGTCAGGTCCCGCACCAGCCCCGTGCCGTCGGTGTTGTCGCCATGCCATTGGCCGTCGTTGCGGGTCAGCGTGTTCACCGCGCCGGCGCGTCGCGCGCGCTCGGTAGTCTGCGCGCAGATCGCGAAGGCGGCTTCTTTCAGTGGCAGCGTGACATTGGCGCCCGCACCCCCGTCGCCCGCGAAGCGATCGAGCGTGGCGACGAAATCGTGCGCCGCCACGTCAATGGCGGTGTACTCCAGCGTGATGCCCGCCTGTCGCGCGAACGCCGCATGGATGCGGGGCGACAGCGAGTGGGCGACGGGATGGCCGAAGACGGCGTAGCGGTGGTTGGTCATGGTGGATCCCCGTCTCCAGTCGTTGTCAGCAGTCTACGCGCGCCGGTGCCGGCTTGACAGACGGCGCCACGCGCCTCACTGTGCCGCCGCCGAAGGGGGCGCGCCAGGGAACGGGGCAACCGGCAGGCCGGGCTGGGGAGTCCGACCGCCGTCTACCTTGCACTCTGCTCCGCCGTCGCTGCTGCCGACCGGAACGGATCGGCAGACAGGCCCGCACAAGCGTGCCCATCGGTACTGATAGCCGCGACACACCATCCACCCCGCCGGTACCGCAAGGACGCGGGGATTCCACCACTACCGAAAGGGAAAACACCATGACGCCGTTGTTCCGTTGCCTGCCCCTCATGCTGGCCGCGTTCGCTGTGCACGCACAGGCGCAGTCCATCTCGCCAGCCTATGAAGCCTTCCGCAAGAAGGAGGCGCCCCAGCCCGCCGCCGCCCAGCCCGTGACGCCGGCAACGCAGGCAGCCGCCTCCGAGCCCGCACCGCCGGCCCCCACGCCGACATACCCGGCACCGGCTCATGTTGCTCCCACGCCTGCGCGGGAAGAGCAGGAAGACGGCGGCTTTTTCGTCGGCGTGCAGGCCGGCCAGGGCTGGATCTACGAAGACGTCGAACAGGATGCCGTCGCCGTGAGCGCGGGCTACCGCTGGCAGGCGGGTCCGTGGGCGCAGGTGGGCGTGGAGCTGTCGGGCGGGCGCCTGGACGAGACCACCGATGGCGACTGGCGGTTCGCGAAGGCGACCTACAAGGCCATCGGCGCGAATGCACGCATGAACTTCGGCGACAGCCCGTGGTTCGCCACCGTGCGCGGCGGCTACTTCGACGCCGAGGTTGACGGCGCCGACGAGGAATTTTCCGCCGACGGCGGGTATGCGGGCGTGGCGATCGGCGTGGACATCAATCGTCATTTCAACATCAGCCTCGGCTATACCGCGTTCGTCTACGCCGACGATTACACCTACGACGACTGCGACGACGACCTCGACTGCGATTTCAACCGTGCCGACACCGTGATGCTGGGCGTCGAAGCGCGCTTCTGAGCGTTGAACGAAAACGGGAGCCGGACGGCTCCCGTTCTTTCCTGCGCCGTCGATGCCGCGAAGTATCCGCTCAATCGCCTGCCGGCTGTGCCAGCCGTCGCACGTAGACATGCTGGGTCTTGGCGAGCGTGAAGCCGGCTGCCGGATAGAATGCATGCGATTCCGGACGCAGGATGTTGGAGCGCACGAAGACGTCCGTGCCGCCCCGGTCCCGTATCCAGTCGCAGGCCGTATCCACCAGGCGCCGCGCCAGACCGAGGCGTCGCGCCCGCGGGTCGACGATCAATGCCGTGATCTCGGCGCGCCCGCCGAACTCGATCATCAGCCGCCACTCCGCGGCCACCATTCCCATCAGGCCGCTGTCGTCGTCCGCTGAGGCGGCGACCATCACGGCATGCGCGGGCGATGCCAGCAGGATGGCCAGTCGCATGGCCATCGCGGCGCTCTCGACGGGATAGGCAAGCAGCGTGCACAGGCGCGCCAGTTCGCCCGCATCGTCATGCCGCGCATCGCGGATGACGATGGACGTCACTCAGCTGCTCCGCAGCCAGCGTGCCGCATCCAGCGCGAAGTAGGTCAACACACCGTCGGCGCCCGCACGCTTGAACGCGGTGAGCGCTTCCAGTGCGCAAGCCTTCTCGTCGAGCCATCCGTTCGCCGCCGCGGCCTTGATCATCGCGTACTCGCCGCTGACCTGGTACGCGAACGTCGGCACGCCAAACTCGTCCTTCACCCGGCGGATCACGTCCAGGTACGGCAGGCCCGGCTTCACCATCACCATGTCGGCGCCTTCGTCCAGATCCAGCGCGATCTCGTGCAGGGCTTCGTTCGAATTGGCCGGGTCCATCTGGTAGGTGAACTTGTTGCCCTTGCCGAGGTTGCCGGCGCTGCCCACCGCGCTTCGGAACGGGCCGTAGAACGCGGACGCGTACTTGGCCGCGTACGACATGATGCGGGTGTTGATATGGCCGGCGTTCTCCAGCGCCTCGCGGATCGCGCCGATGCGGCCGTCCATCATGTCGCTGGGCGACAGGATGTCCACGCCGGCAGCGGCATGCGCCAGCGACTGCTTCACCAGCGCCTCGATCGTCTCGTCGTTGAGGATGTAGCCGGTGTCGTCGATCAATCCGTCCTGGCCGTGCGTGGTGTACGGGTCCAGGGCCTGGTCGGTCATCACGCCCAGTTCGGGGAAACGGGATTTCAGTGCACGGATGGCGCGCGGGATGATGCCGTCCTCGTCCCATGCGATGCGGCCATCGGCGGTCTTCGCGCCCGGGTCTGGCACACCGAACAGATCCAGCACCGGAACGCCCAGTTCCAGCGCCTGCTCGCCCACGCGCAGCAGTTCATCGATAGACAGCCGCTCGACGCCCGGCATCGACGCCACCGGCACGCGTCCCTTCTCCTCGTGCACGAACACGGGGTAGATCAGGTCGTTGGTGGTCAACACGTTCTCGCGCATCAGGCGGCGGGAGAACTCGTCGCGACGCATGCGCCGCGGGCGGGTGTAGGGGTAGGCCATCACGGGCTCCTGGCAGAGCGGCGAATGATACGCCGGTGTCCCGCAGGTCGGCCTGCGACAGGCGGTCGCAGCGCGGAACGCTGCATTCGGTGGCGTCAGATGATCCCGCCGCCCAGCGACAGGCGGAAGATGCCGACCACGATGACGATGCCGTTGAGCACCAGGCCCGCCTTGGCGCGACCGCGGTTTTCGGTACGGGTGAACAGGATGCCGATGGCGGCGATGATCGCGCCGACCGCCGCGAACGGGATCAGGAACCAGTTGCCCCAGCCCAGCAGCGGGATCAGGGCCAGCACCATCCACAGCATCGCCACGATGCCCCACAGCAAGCTGATCAGTCCCATGTCGCGGATTCCCATGTGGGCGTGCGGAAGGTCGCCCCGTGTTTCCACTATGCGGACGGTCGCCGGGCGCTTCAAGCACCCACGCCGTGCATACCCTCGATCTCGACCAGCAGCTCGCGCCGGCAGACGTCGGCATGCAGCATCAACCATGGCACGCGCGTGCCCAGGCGGGCCTCGAGTTGCGCGGCCACGGCGTCTGCGTCGGCGGCATCGCTCACGTAGACCTTCAGGCGCGAGCTCGCATCCAGGTGCGCCGGTAACGTCGCCGCGTGCGTGCGCGCGGCGCCCAGCAGGCTGTCGAGGTTGGTGAGGGTCTCGTCCAGTTGCGCGCGCAGCGAGTCCGCGTGTTGCGACGCGTGGCCGACGATGCTGGCGGTGCCGGACAGCAACAGGGGCACCTGGTGCGACGGAGGCAGCAACGCGCGCGCGAAGCTCGGGGATTGCGGGCCGTATTCGCGCGGATAGCGGTAGGCGCTGACCTGACGCGGATTCTCGAGCGGCGTACCCGGTTCACGCGCGGCAAGCCAGTAGACCTGCAGCACGCGGCGGCCATCGCGGCTGCCTATCGCCGTGGCGGCGGGCAGTGTGCGCGTATCGACATCGCCCAGGCCCTGCACGCGGCCGATGCAGAATTGCCGGTAGCGTTCGCCGTCGCCTTCGCCCTGCGTGATGGCATCGAAGTAGTTCCAGATACGCAGCAGGTGCGGGTATCCGCTGTCGCGCCAGAAGGCGGCCATCGCGGCATATGCGTGCGCACTCGCGTGCAGGATGCCGCCTTCGGGTTCTTCCCACTCCACCACGCCGAACATCAGCGCTCCGTCGTGGCTGTAGCGCACCGAGCCTTCGCGGCCGGTGGTCACGGGGCCCGCCGCACGCCAGACTTCGTACGGGGCCGCGGCTTCGCGCAACGGCGACAGCGGCACGCGCAGGTAGCGCGGGTCGTCGATGGTCGAGGTGGCGGGCGCCAGCGCGCCGAAGCCGAACACGGCCAGCGTCTCCGGCAGGCCCAGCAACGCCAGTGGCGTGGGGGCATGGATGTAGTCGACGGCCAGCCGCTGCGGCGCGGGTGGATGGTCGGGGGTGGAGCTCATCGTGCGGGAAACGGGGGGCATGTCGGGGCGAAATGATAACCCGCCCATCCCGTCACGCCGGACGCCTGCTGGCTGTGCCAGTATTCAGCGGCATCGGCGGAAGATCGCCGCAGGTCACCGGGAGAAGCCGCCATGTCGTTCCGTATCGCTGCCATCGTGCTCGTCGCCGCGCTCAGTGCCGGCTGCGCCAGCAGCTCCAAGGTCATGCTGGGCCAGGCACGCCCCGCCATCGATCCTGCGCAGGTCCAGGTCTACCGCACCGCGCCCGCGGGGGCGCTGGAAATCGCGCAGCTTGAATCCAAGAGTGCCGTCGGCTTCGGCACGCAGGGCCAGACCGACGCCGCCGTTGCACGACTCAAGCGCGAAGCCGCCGCCCTCGGTGCGAACGGTGTGGTGCTGGTCGGCGTGGGATCCAGTGGATCCCCGGTCGGCATGTCGGTGGGTGCCGGCAGTTACGGCCGCCACTCCGGTGGTGGCCTCAGCATGGGCATCCCCACCACGCAGAAACAGGCGGCGGGCGTGGCGATCTACGTGCCGCCGGGGACGGCGGTGGATCCGGGCCTGGTCGTGCCGGACCCGGCACCGAAGAACTGAGCCGGCCACCTGCCGGATGCGATACGAAGGCGGCCCATGGCCGCCTTCGTCGTTCGTGGGTTCAGGGAGATGCCGGACCGTCGTTGTCGGCTTCCAGCACGATCCGCTCGCCATCGTCCACATTGACCGCCAGTGTTTCGTAGTGCCATTCACCGGCGCGCTTCTCCGCCACCACGAACAGGGTGCCATCGGTCTTGCCGCCATCAAGCGGGATTGCCAGCTCTGCCTCGCCGCTCGGTCCACTGCTGTTGAGGCTGCCCTGCACGAACCAGCCCGGCTTGATGGGGGTGCCCAATGCGGCGACCACGGCTGCATCGGCCTGTGCCCGCGCCATCGCATGCCGATAGGGTTCCGAGGATTTCATCGCGCCGAAGATCAGCGTCATCAGCCCGGCGATGAAGGCCAGGAACGAGGCCAGCACCACCACCGCCAGCACGGGCACGCACCATTTCCAGTTGCGGCTCCACCAGCCCGCTTTCGCGGCGGCGGGCATCGGCGGCGGGAAAGCGGACATCGGCGTCTCCTTCGTCTCAGGGCTTCAGGCAACGGCCGAAGAAATCTTCGGTCAGGCGGTACCGGTGCAGCAGGTCGCTGCCGCGCAGGCCGTGCTTGGCGCCGGGGTAGGTCATCAGTTCGAACGGCGTGCCCCGCTTCTGCAGGTCACTCATCAGCTTCGTCGAGTTGGAAAACAGCACGTTGTCGTCGGCCATGCCGTGGATCAGCAGCAGCTTGCCGGCGCCCATGCCGTCAAGGTGGGTGAACACGCTGGCCTCGCGATAGCCCGCCTCGTTCGCCTTCGGCAGGTCCATGTAGCGCTCGGTGTAGTGGGTGTCGTACAGCGCCCAGTCGGTGACCGGCGCGCCCGCGACGCCGCAGGCATACGCCTCGTCGTGCTTGGCCAGCAGCATGAGCGTCATGTAGCCGCCATTGGACCAGCCGTATACGCCGATGCGCGCGGGATCGACGAACGCCTGCGACTTCAGCCATTCCACGCCGCGCAACTGGTCGTCCACTTCCACCGTGCCCTGCCTGCCGTACAGCGAGCCACCGAAGGCCGCGCCGCGTCGCGGCGTGCCGCGGTTGTCCAGCGAGAACACCACGTAGCCCTGCTGGGCCAGGTACTGGTTGAAGAAGGCGTCGCTGCGGCCGGGCCAGGCGCGGGTGACGGTCTGCGCCGCCGGGCCGCCGTAGACGAAGACGACCACTGGGTACTTCTTCTTCGGGTCGAAGCCGGCTGGTTTGATCAGGCTGTAGTGCAGTGGCGTGCGGCCGTCAGCGGCCGTCAGCGTGCCGTAGGTGGTGGGCTGGTGGGCGCCGAGGTACTTCGCGTAGGGATGCGCCGCCTCGGTCGCATCGTTGGTGAGCAGGGTCGCCAGCTTTGTGCCGTCAGCCTTGAACAGCTCGATCTGCGGCAGCATGGTGTCGCTGGACCAGCTGTCGACGAAGACGCTGGCATTGCGGGCGAAGGCGGCGGCATGCATGCCGGGCGCCCGCGTCAAACGACGCGGTTCGCCGCCAGACAACGGCACGGCATACACGTGCGTCTCGGTGGCGCCATCACGCGTGCCGCTTGCGTAGGCCAGGCCGGCGGCTTCGTCGATGGCCAGTAGCCCGTCGACCACCCACTCGCCCTGCGTCAACGCGGTCAGCTCGGACCCATCTTCCGACGCCATGTACAGATGTTCGAACCCGCTGCGCCCCGACGCCCACAGGAAGCGCCCGTCCTTCAGGAAACGCAGGTCGCTGTGCAGCGGTACCCAGGTCTTCGAGGTCTCGGTCACCAGCGTGCGCTGCACCCCCGTCACCAGCGTGGTCTCGATCAGCTCGAGCTTCTTCTGGTCACGCGACTGGCGCTGGAACGTCAGGCGTTGCGGATCGCGCCAATCGACGCGGGCCAGATAAATATCCTTGTCCGGGCCCAGGTCGATCCAGCGCGGCTTTGCGCCGGTCTTCGGTGCGATCACACCCAGTTGCACCAGCACGTTGTCATCGCCCGCGGCCGGATACCGCTGCTCGATCACCTCGGTGCGGTCGGGATAGACCTCGTAGCGCTTCTGCACCGGCACCGGGGTTTCGTCGATACGGGCGAACGCGATGGCCGAGTCATCCGGTGCCCACCAGTAGCCGGTGTGCCGATCCATTTCCTCGTCGGCGACGAACTCCGCCACGCCGTTGCCGATCACGTCGCTGCCGTCGCGGGTCAGCTGTACTTCCTTGCCGTCGGCCAGGTCGATAACCCACAGGTTGCGGTCGCGGATGAAGCTGACGAAGCCGCCTTTCGGAGAAATCTTCGGATCGGTCGCAAAACCGCCGCCATCCGTCAGCTTGCGTACCGCGTCCTTGCCGGACTTCGCCAGGTCATACAAATACAGTTCGCCGCCGAGCGGGAACAGCAGGGCCTTGCCATCCGGGGACCACTGGTAGTCGACGATGCCGGAAAGCGCAGCGATGCGCTGGCGCTCGCGGCGTGCCTTTTCCTCGTCGCTCAGCACTTCCTCGCCGGGCAGCACCACCGACGAGTCCACCAGCAGCCGCGTCTGTGCGCTGGCGATGTCGTATTCCCACAGGTCCAGCCGGTTGCGGTCGCTGTCCTTGCCGCGCAGGAAGGTCACCCGCGATCCGTCCGGCGCGACCTGTGGCTTGGTCAGCGTTGGTCCGGTCAGCGGTGCGCTGCCGGTGATGGCTTCCAGGGTGAGCTTCTCGGCGTGGGCGGGCAGGGCGGTGGCGAAGGTCATCAGGGCGAACAGGGCAAGGCGCATGGGACGTCTCGGGCGGCAGGGCCGGTCAGTCCGGGATTATTGCACTGGCCGCCGCGCGCGCGCCGTAGAGCGGAGCTTGCTCCGCTGCTCGCGGGCTGGACGCACCCTGATGCGGCGCAGCCGAGCAAGCACGGCTCTACCGGGAGGATTGGCCGAACAGGTGCTTGCGCTCCTCGTCGCTGAGCGGCTGGCCCGCGTTCGGATTGACCTGCGACTGCAGCGCATACGCACGCTGCACGGCCGGTCGCGCAGCGATCTTGGCGTGCCAGCGCTGCAGGGCGGGATAGGGCGCCAGGTCCAGCGGCGCCTTGTCGTAGGCGTTGATCCACGGATGCGTGGCCATGTCGGCGATGCTGTAGTCCTCGCCGGCGATGTGGGCATGTTTCGCAAGCTGTGTGTCCAGCACGCCGAGCAGGCGTTGCACCTCGCGCGTGTAGCGGTCGATGGCGTAGGGGATCTTCTCCGGCGCGTAGACGGTGAAGTGTCCGTATTGCCCGGTCATCGGCCCCAGGCCACCCATCTGCCACATCAGCCACTGGTTCACGGCCACCTTCTGGCGGGTGTCGGCGCCGAAGAAGCGGCCGGTCTTGTTGGCCAAGTAAAGCAGGATGGCGCCGGATTCGAACACGCTGATCGGAGCGCCGCCGTCGGCCGGTGCGTGATCAATGATCGCCGGCATCTTGTTGTTGGGCGAAAACGCCAGGTACTCCGGCTTGAACTGGTCGCCCTTGCCGATGTCGACCGGCACGATGCGGTAGTCGAGTTTTGCGCCCGCCTCGACCAGTTCTTCCAGCATCAGCGTGATCTTGTGGCCGTTGGGCGTGGGCCAGTAGTACAGGTCGATCATGGCGGTTCCTCGCGGGGGAGAGCCGCAGTCTAGCGGCCGCAGCGGACTTGGCAGCGTCAAATCCGGCCGCTACCCTGCGCCATCCTTGGAAAAGACCGTTCCCGACATGACCGACCCCAAATCCGCGCGCCTGGGCCCGCTGCCTGCCCTGATCTTCAGCTCGCGCTGGCTGCAGCTGCCGCTGTACCTGGGGCTGATCGTGGCGCAAGGCGTCTACGTCGTCCTGTTCCTGAAGGAGCTGTGGCACCTCGTGCATGGCGCCACCAGCCTCAGCGAGCAGGACATCATGCTGCTGGTGCTGGGCCTGATCGACGTGGTGATGATCTCGAACCTGCTGATGATGGTCATCGTCGGCGGTTACGAAACTTTCGTGTCGCGCATGGGGCTGGAGAAGCACCCCGACCAGCCGGAGTGGCTGAGCCACGTCAACGCCAGCGTGTTGAAGGTGAAGCTGGCCATGGCGATCATCGGCATCTCGTCCATCCATCTGCTGAAGACCTTTATCGGCGCCAGCACGCTGGGCGGCCTGCCGCTGTGCGGCACGCCCGAAGCCTTCGCCGCCGCAGAAGCCGCGAAGGCAGCCGGCTGGCTGGCCAAGACCTGCAGCGACTTCACGTCCACCGGCGTGATGTGGCAGACCATCATCCACGCCATCTTCATCCTGTCCGCCATCGGTATCGCCTACACCGACAGGCTGATGAACAACGGCGCGCAGACCAAGCACGCAGCGCACTGATTCCAGGATGCAGGCAGGTACGCCCCCTATCCGCGACGCTAACGATGCCGACATCCCCGCCATCGTCGCCCTGAATGCCGCCGAGGTGCGCCACACCAGCCCGATGGACGAAGACAGGGCGCGCCAGTTGGCGACCCTGTCGGCTTACCTGCGCGTGGCGACGCTCGACGGTCGCGTTGTTGCGCTCCTGCTGGCGATGCGTGCGGGTGCGGACTATCGCAACGACAATTTCGACTGGTTCGCTGCGCGCTACCCTGACTTCCTTTACGTGGACCGCATCGTCGTGGATGCCTCGGTGCAGGGCCATCGCCTCGGGTCCGCGCTCTACGGCGACCTGTTCGCCTTCGCCCGCGAACGCGGCATACCGTGCATCACCTGCGAGTTCAACGTGGTGCCGCCGAACGAGCCCTCGCGTCTGTTCCATGCGCGGCATGGCTTCGTCGAAGCGGGCCGGCAGTGGCTGGACGACGGCCACAAGCAGGTCTCGATGCAGGTCGCCGAGCTCGCCTGAACGACTGAGTCTCAGGGTTTGGGTCGCCGCAGGCCGTAAAATGCGCGGATGGATGTCTCCCACCTGCTCGATGATCTGAATCCCGCCCAGCGCGACGCCGTTTCCGCCGAACCCGGGCACTACCTCGTCCTGGCCGGTGCGGGCTCCGGCAAGACCCGTGTGCTGACCCACCGCATCGCCTGGCTCAACGAAGTCCATGGCGTCCCCACGCATGGGATCCTCGCGGTGACCTTCACCAACAAGGCGGCCGGCGAGATGCGCGCCCGCGCCGACGTGCAGCTGCGCAACGGCAGCCGCGGCATGTGGATCGGCACCTTCCACGGCCTCGCCCATCGCCTGCTGCGGCTGCACTGGCAGGAGGCGAAGCTGCCCGAGACCTTCCAGGTGCTGGACAGCGACGACCAGCAGCGACTGGTCAAGCGCGTGGTGCAGGCGATGGAGCTGGACGAGGGCAAGTATCCCCCGAAGCAGCTCACGTGGTGGATCAACGAGCAGAAGGACGAAGGTCGCCGGCCCGAGCACATCCAGCCGGCGCCCAACGACGACTGGCTGGACGTGCGCCGGCAGGTCTATGCCGGCTATCAGGAACGCTGCGACCGCGCGGGCCTGGTCGACTTCGCCGAACTGCTGCTGCGCGCGCATGAGGTGCTGCGCGACACTCCGGCGCTGCTGGCGCATTACCGCACGCGTTTCCGTGAGATCCTGGTGGACGAATTCCAGGACACCAATGCCATCCAGTACGCCTTCGTGCGCGTGCTGGCCGGCGACACCGGCCACGTCTTCGTGGTGGGCGACGACGACCAGAGCATCTACGGCTGGCGCGGCGCCAAGGTCGAGAACATGCAGCAGTTCCTGCGCGACTATCCGTCCGCGCGGACCATCCGGCTGGAGCAGAACTACCGGTCCAGCGCGAACATCCTGGGCGCGGCCAACGCCTTGATCGCGCACAACCCCGGGCGCATCGGCAAGCAGCTGTGGACCGATACCGGTGACGGCGAACCGATTGACCTGTACGCGGCCTACAACGAAATGGACGAGGCGCGCTTCGTTGTCGAGCGTATCCGCCAGTGGGTGCGCGACGGTGGCAGCCTGGGCGATGCCGCCATCCTGTACCGCAGCAATGCGCAGTCGCGTGCGTTCGAAGAAGCACTGCTGTCCGAGCAGGTGCCGTACCGCGTCTACGGCGGCATGCGCTTCTTCGAGCGCGCGGAAATCAAGGACGCGCTCGCTTATCTGCGGTTGATGGCCAACCGCGCCGACGACGCCGCGTTCGAGCGCGTGGTCAACACGCCGACACGTGGCATCGGCGAGCGCACGCTGGACGAAGTGCGCCGGCTTGCGCGCGGTGCGCGCGTGTCGCTGTGGGGCGCGGCGATGCTGGCGGCTCAGGGCAGCGACCTGGCGGGCCGCGCGCGCAATGCGCTGGCGGCGTTCGCGGCGCTGGTGGACCAGCTCGCCGAGGAAACCGCCGAGATGACGCTGGCCGAGCGCGTCGACCATGTGCTGGCGCGTTCGGGTCTGCGCGAGCACTGGGCGCGCGAAAGCCGTGGCGGCCTCGATTCCGAATCCCGCACCGAGAACCTCGACGAACTGGTGTCGGTTGCCTCGCGTTTCGTGCGCCGCGAAGACATCGCAGCCGAGGAAGACGGTCAGGAGGGCATGAGCGAGCTGGTCGCCTTCCTGTCCTACGCCGCACTGGAAGCGGGCGAAGGCCAGGTCGAGGCGGGCGAGGACGGCGTACAGCTTATGACGCTGCACTCCGCCAAGGGCCTGGAATTCCCGCTGGTGTTCCTGGCCGGGCTGGAGGAGGGGCTGTTCCCCAGCAACCGTTCGCTGGACGAGAGCGGGCGACTGGAAGAAGAGCGCCGCCTCGCCTACGTGGGCATCACCCGCGCGCGGCAGAAGCTGGTATTGAGCTATGCCGAGGCGCGTCGCCTGCACGGCCAGGACATGTACGGCATTCCGTCGCGCTTCCTGCGCGAGATTCCCGCCCACCTGCTCAACGAAGTGCGTCCTCGCGTGCAGGTCAGCCGGCCGGCCTCGGGTTTCGCCACCCGGGTGACGCCCGGCCATGCCAGCCTGGAAGCTCCAGGCCTCAAGCTGGGCCAGACCGTCACCCACGCCAAGTTCGGCCAAGGTGTGGTGACCGACTACGAGGGCAGCGGCGCGCACGCGCGCGTGCAGGTCAATTTCGACAGCGAAGGCAGCAAGTGGCTGGTGATGGCCTATGCGAACCTGCAGGCCGTGTAGCCCGTCCGATTGATCCAGATCACGGCGCACTAAGCCCGTCGGGCGTGTAATGGCCGCACCCCATCATCATGAGGTGCGGCATGTACCGGCATATCCTGATTGCGACCGACGGCTCCGAGCTGGCAGGCAAGGGCGTGGAACATGGTCTTGCACTGGCGACGCGCCTGCAGGCCAGGGCGACCGTGCTGACCGTCAGTGAACCCATCAATACCGGCTTCGACGACGGCCTGGGCTGGAGTGCGGTGGGGACCTCGCTCCCCGAATTCCAGGCGGCCCGCGCGGAGGCGGCACGCAAGGTGCTGGATGCGGCGGCTGCGCAGGCGGCCGCGCATGGCGTGGAGGCGCAGTGCCTGCATGTGGCCGATCGGTACGCGGCGGAAGCCATCGTCGAAACCACCGAGCGCCAAGGCTGCGACCTGATTGTCATGGCCTCGCATGGCCGGCGCGCGCTGGGGCGCCTGTTGCTGGGCAGCCAGACCAACGAAGTGCTGGCTCGCTGCGGTGTACCGGTGCTGGTGATCCGCTGAGCGCGGAGCCTCACCAGCCGTAGAGCTTCCAGTACACCGGCGAGATGTCGCTGTTGTCCTTGCTCTTGTCCAGGCGGCCGTCACCGTCGGAGTCGTACAGGTAGTACGCCGCGCCACGCGACGGCGTCACCTTGACCATGCGCAGGTTGCCGGCGACGCGGTATTCCTCGATCACGTCGCCGTTCTTCTC
This sequence comes from Pseudoxanthomonas sp. 3HH-4, assembly GCF_006716465.1. Taxonomy (GTDB): domain Bacteria; phylum Pseudomonadota; class Gammaproteobacteria; order Xanthomonadales; family Xanthomonadaceae; genus Pseudoxanthomonas_A. The sequence goes on from NZ_VFPB01000006.1 coordinate 41,792, forward strand.
CGTGCGCACCGCGACCTGCGCGTTGGCCAGGTCCGCCATGTTGGCGGGATCGCTGGTGGTCGAGGCACAGCCGGCCATTGCCAACAGGCAGGACAACGGCAGGGCAAAGGTCGTCATGCGGTTCATCGTGGCGTCCGGTCGGGGGAATGACGGCCCGATTATGCGCCCAACGCGAGGATGCGCGCGTGACGCCGTGCGCAAGGGCGGGGCGTAGAATGCCCGCATGACACGACTCGTACTGATCGACGGCTCCAGCTACCTGTTCCGCGCATTCCACGCGCTGCCTCCGCTGACCAACGCCGAGGGCGAGCCCACCGGCGCGCTGTTCGGTGTCGTGAACATGCTGCGCGCCACGCTGAAGGAAAAGCCCGACTTCGTGGCCTTCGTGCTCGATGCCAGCGGGCCGACCTTCCGCGACGAACTGTATCCGGACTACAAGGCCAACCGCCCGCCCATGCCGGAAGAGCTGCGCGCGCAGGTGGAGCCGATGATCCGCATCGTGCAGGCGCTCGGTTTCCCGCTGCTGCGTGTCGAGGGCGTGGAGGCGGACGATGTGATCGGCACGCTTGCGCTGCAGGGCGCGGCGCAGGGAATGGACGTGACCATTTCCACCAGCGACAAGGATTTCGCCCAGTTGGTGCGCCCTGGCGTGGCGCTGGTCAACACCATGAGCGGCAGCCGGCTGGATTCCACCGAGGCCGTGGTGGAGAAGTTCGGCGTGCGGCCGGAGCAGATCGTCGACTTCCTTGCCTTGATGGGCGACACCGTGGACAACGTGCCGGGCGTGGAGAAGTGCGGTCCGAAGACCGCCGCCAAGTGGCTGGCCGAGTACGGCACGCTGTCTGCGATCATCGACCGGGCCGGCGAGATCAAGGGCAAGATCGGCGACAACCTGCGCGCGGCCCTGCCTCGCCTGCCGCTGAATCGCGAGCTGGTCACCATCAAGACCGATGTGGCGCTGGATGGGGGACCGGAGACACTGCCGTTGCGCGAGCGGCATGTGGACGAGCTGCGCGAGCTGTACGCGCGCTATGGCTTCAACCAGGCGCTGAAGGAGCTTGAGGGCGGGGCGGTCGACACCTCCGCCGTGGCCGAGAAAGAGCCGGGTCGCGCGCGTGGCACCGGTCGCGTGGCCGCGACGTCCGCGGACGATGCGGTCATCGATGCGTCGCTGGGGGTTGCGGGAGAATACACGGCCGTGACGGAGCCAGCGCAGCTGGAGGCGCTGGTGGCGCAGCTGCAGCAGGCGGACGAATTCGCGTTCGATACCGAAACGGACAGCCTCGACCCGATGCGCGCGAACCTGGTCGGCCTGAGTTTCGCCACCGAACCCGGCAAGGCGGTCTACGTGCCCGTGGGACACGACTATCCCGGCGCGCCGCCACAACTTGGCCGCGAAGCGGTGCTTGCGGCGCTCGCACCGGTGTTCGCCGATGCAGGCAGGCGCAAGCTGGGCCAGCACGGCAAGTACGACCTGCACATCCTGCGTCGCCATGGTGTCGACGTGCAGGGCTATGCCGACGACACGATGCTGGAGAGCTTCGTGTTGAATGCCGGCAGCAACCGGCACGACATGGACACGCTTGCCAAGCGCTGGCTGGGCTACGACACGATCAAGTATGAAGACGTCGCCGGCAAGGGCGCCAAGCAGATCCTGTTCTCGCAGGTGGCCATCGACGACGCCACCCGCTACGCCGCCGAGGACGCCGACATCACCCTGCGCCTGCATCGCGCGCTGGCGCCGAAGCTGGCAGCGGAAGCCGGACTGGAAAGCGTCTACCGCCACATCGAGATGCCGCTGGTCCCCGTGCTGGCGCGCATCGAGGCGAACGGCGTGATGATCGACGGCGACGAACTGCGCCGGCAGAGCGCCGACCTGTCCAAGCGCATGCTGGCTGCGCAACAGAAGGCAACCGAGCTGGCGGGCCGCACCTTCAACCTCGATTCGCCCAAGCAACTGCAGGCGCTGCTGTTCGACGAGCTCAAGCTGCCGGTGCTGGTGAAGACGCCCACCGGCCAGCCCAGCACCAACGAAGAAGCGCTCGAAGCCATCGCCGACCAGCACGAACTGCCGCGGGTGATCCTGGAATACCGTGGCTTGGCCAAGCTGCGCAGCACCTACACCGACAAGCTGCCGGAGATGGTCAATCCCGACACCGGTCGCGTGCACACCAGCTACCACCAGGCCGGTGCGGCGACGGGACGGTTGTCGTCCACCGATCCCAACCTGCAGAACATCCCGATCCGCACCGAGGACGGCCGCCGCATCCGCAAGGCCTTCGTCGCCCCGCCGGGCCGCAAGCTGGTGGCCTGCGACTACTCGCAGATCGAATTGCGCATCATGGCGCACCTGTCGCAGGATCCCGGCCTGGTGCGCGCCTTCGAATCCGGCGCCGACATCCACAAGGCAACGGCGGCGGAAGTGTTCGGGCGCAAGCTTGAGGAGGTGACCGGCAACGAGCGCCGCGCCGCCAAGGCGATCAACTTCGGTTTGATGTACGGCATGAGCGCCTTCGGCTTGGCGCGTCAGCTGGGCATCGGTCGTGGCGAGGCACAGGACTACATCGCGCTGTACTTCAGCCGCTATCCCGGTGTGCGCGACTACATGGAGCGCACGCGCCAGCAGGCGCGCGAACATGGCTACGTCGAAACCGTGTTCGGTCGGCGCCTGTACCTGGAGTACATCAACAAAGGCACGCAGGGCCAGCGTGCCGGTGCCGAGCGCGCGGCGATCAACGCGCCGATGCAGGGCACAGCGGCGGACATCATCAAGCGCGCGATGATCGGTGTGGATGCGTGGCTTGCGGATCACCGCGACCAGGCGCTGATGATCCTGCAGGTGCACGACGAACTGGTGTTCGAAGCCGACGCCGGCTTCGTGCCGACTTTGCTGAAAGAGGCGACAGCGCAGATGACGGCCGCAGCGCAACTGAGCGTTCCGCTGGTGGTCGACAGCGGGGTCGGTGACAACTGGGAAGAAGCCCACTGAGCGGGTCTGGAAACGGTTTTCCTTCCGGAACATGGACTTGCAAAAGGTTCAGGAAAACCCTGTCAGGTATATTTGTATACCGACGAGTTCAATAAACTGAATTCCTCCTGAATCTTACGGTTTTTTAACCGGAATCTTCACGAACCATCCATGTCCGGAGTGGTCATATAGCCCGTGACAGATGCAACGTCTGTCACTGATCTCTCCCATCCCCTGGAGCGATCTCCCCCGGAGCGACGACCCCTCCCCAGGTCCCGCTCCCTGGCCCCGCCGATCTCCCCCTGGTCTGCGGGGCTTTTTATTGCCTGTCGTTTGCCCTCGCCGCGTGCGCTAACGTTCGCGCAGTCCTTCGCCACCGGGTGACGCATGAGCGCAACGTTCGCCGAGATGTTCCAGCTGGCCATGCCCTGGTGGGCGTTCGTGCTGCGGGCGTGCGCGGTGTACTTCATCCTGCTGGCGATGCTCCGTGCGTCTGGAAAGCGGTCGATGGGCCAGTTCACGCCGTTCGACATCCTGCTGGTCGTCCTGCTGGGCAATGCGGTGCAGAACGCGCTGCTCGGCGCGGACACGTCGGTGGGCGGGGGGCTGTTGCTCGCGGCCACGCTGATCGCGTTGAACTGGATCGTGGGCCTGGTATCGGCGCGTTCGCCGAAGGTGGAGCGTTGGGTGGAGGGCGCGCCGGTATTGCTGGCGCGCGACGGGCAGGTCTACCGCGACGTGCTGCGCCGCGAACTGATCAGCCGCGAGGATTTCGAGAAGGCGATGCGCGAAGCCGGTTGCCTGGACATGGCCGACATCCGGCTGGCGGTACTGGAGAACAACGGGCACATCACGGTGGTGGGCAGGCAAGCGTAGCTCCCTGTAGGAGCGACGTGAGTCGCGACCGTGGAAATGAAACGTCGTTGACGTTTGTCTCACCCGAACCGCGCGGGAAAAAGGGAATTCTTGGCCCGCGTGCGCCGGCCGAACCCCGCACATTGGATGGCGTGCGGTCGCGACTCACGTCGCTCCTACAGAAGAGCAGGCTCAGGCGAACTCGGTCAGCCAGTCGCGCGGGCGCAGGTAGTCTGCAAGCTTCTGCTCGTCGCTGCCGTCCTCCGGTGCGTAGCCGTATTCCCAGCGGACCAGCGGGGGGAGGCTCATCAGGATGGACTCGGCGCGCCCACCGCTCTGCAGGCCGAACAGCGTGCCGCGATCGTAGACCAGGTTGAATTCGACGTAGCGGCCGCGCCTATACAGCTGGAATTGCCTCTCGCGTTCGCCGTAGGGCGTGTCCTTGCGGCACGCGACGATCGGCAGGTAGGCATCGAGGAAACCGTCGCCGACGGCGCGCAGGTAGCCGAAGTCGCCCTCGAAATCCTCGCTCAAGTCGTCGAAGAACAGACCGCCGACACCGCGCGTCTCATTGCGGTGCTTGAGGAAGAAATACTCGTCGCACCACCGCTTGTGCGCGTCGTATCGCGGCTGGCCGCCGAACGGCTCGCAAAGGTCGCGTGCGGTCTGGTGCCAGTGATGCACATCCTCGTCGACCGGATAGAACGGGGTCAGGTCGAAGCCGCCGCCGAACCACCATGCGACGGTTTCGCCATCGCGTTCGGCGCGGAAGTGGCGAACGTTCGCATGCGTGGTGGGCAGGTGGGGATTGCGCGGGTGGAACACCAGCGACACCCCAACCGCGCGCCAGGAGGCGCCTGCGAGTTCAGGTCGGTGTGCCGAGGCCGAGGGCGGCAGCCGGTCGCCGGAGACATCGGAGAAACCGATGCCTGCCTGCTCGAACACCGCCCCGTCGCGCAGCACGCGGGTGCGTCCGCCACCTCGGATCGGCGACGCATCCCCGGGTGGCCGTGCCCATGCATCCTCCCGGAAGCGTGCGCTGCCGTCGGCGGCTTCGATGGCGGCACAGATGCGGTCCTGCAGTTCGGTCAGATAATCGCGGACGGGCGTGATGTCGTTCATGCCGCGCATTCTACCGGGACGTCCGGATCATCCCGAATTCCGCCCGCACGTCGCGCCTGCACAACTGCCAGACCACCAGTCCGTGCAGGAAGGCGAACACGAGCGCGCTTACCCACAGCGTTGCCAGCGTCAGCATGTGCAGCGTCGCAAGCTCCGCCTTAGCCTGATCGAGCTCCGGCTGGGAAGGCAAGGCTTGCACCCAGGAGAACGTGGCGTCGATGGCCGCGATGCCGGCGAAGTTGACGGCCGCGCCGGCCACCATGAACAGTACGAAGCCCCACCAGCCCCATGTCCGGCGACACAGCAGTCCCACCGACACCATGAGGAAGGCGATGCAGATGGCCAGGAAGGCCACAGTGATTGTTGTCAGATGCGTCAGCACCCACAGCACAGGCCAGGGGATCGGTTGCATCGCGAGGAAGCCCAGCACCGCATCGGTATCCAGCTGCCCCAGCAGGACCCATGCCGCGATGACCTGCACCGCGGCGTACAGCGTGGCAACGACGCCAATCGCGATGGACACCTTCGCCGTGACGGTGACGAAGGCCGACCCTGCTGCACTGGCCGGTGCGGTGGATGCCATCGCCTTACTTCAGGTTCTGCTCGAACAGCTTGAGCACGCGCTTGTACTCGTCCAGCCACGAGTCCGAGCGCGTGAAACCATGGCGTTCGAGCGGATACGCCGCCAGTTCCCAGTTGTCCTTGCGCAGTTCGATCAGCTTCTGCGTCAGCACGACGGAGTCCTTGAAGAACACGTTGTCGTCGATCATGCCGTGCGCGATAAGCAGGTGGTCCTGCAGTCCGGCGGCGTATTCGATCGGGGACGAGGCGCGGTAGGCCTCGGGGTCCAGCTCGGGCGTGTTGAGGATGTTGCTGGTGTACTCGTGGTTGTACTGGGTCCAGTCCACCACCGGGCGCAGCGCGGCGCCGGCCTTGAATTTGCCGGGCTCGCGGAAGAGCGCCATGAACGTCATGAAGCCGCCGTAGCTGCCGCCGTAGATGCCGGCGCGGTCGCGGTCTCCCTGCTTCTGCTCGACCAGCCAGTCAAGTCCGTCGAGATAATCCTCGAGTTCCGGATGGCCCATGTTGCGGTAGATCGCGGTGCGCCAGTCGCGGCCGTAGCCTTCGCTGGCCCGGTAGTCCAGGTCGAGCACGATGTAGCCGCGCTCCACCAGCAGGTGGTGGAACATCTGTTCGCGGAAATAGCTGGGATAGCGCGCGGTGACGTTCTGCAGATAACCCGCACCATGCACGAACATCACGATGGGATAGCGCTTGCCGGGTTCCATCGTCTTCGGGCCGTAGTACTTGCCCCAGACCACGCCGGCGCCATGCTTCGACGGCACCTGCACGTACTGCGGCTCGATCCATTCGCGCGCCTTGAACGCCGCGCTGCGGGTGTCGGTGAGCGGCTTCGGCGTGCCACCGTCCACGCCCACGACGGACAGTTGGGCCGGCGTGTAGCTGCGGGAGTGGCGGACCAGCAGCTGGCGTCCGTCCGGCGATGCGCTGAAACTCTCCACGCCGTCCAGCGCGGTGATTTCGCGAAGAGCGTTGCTGGCAAGGTCGAGCTTGCAGACTTCGTAGTCGCCCGGCCAGTCGCGGTTGCACAGGAAGAGGAACCCGTTGCCGTCGGGCGTGATCTCCGGTTCCGATACTTCCCATTTGCCGGAAGTGCGTGCGCGTGGCTTCTCGTTGCCGGTCGCCGTGTACAGGTGTGCGTAGCCGGACTCCTCCGACAGCAGCCACAGCGTGCGGTTGTCGGGCAGCCAGCCGAACTGGTTGAAACCCCAGTTGACCCATGCGGTGTCGGTCAGGCGGTGGCGCGGCTGCAGCGTGGCGCCGGGCAGGTCGACAGTGGCGATCCAGCGGTCCTTGTTGTCCACTGAATGGATCTGCACGGCGGCCTGCGTGCCGTCGTTCGTCCACGCCACGGCGCTACCGTCGCTGTCGTTCTCCACGCGCACGTCGCGGTTGCCCTTCAATGGGTCCTTGCCGGCCGCCTTGCGCAGCGCCGCCAGCGGGTCCTTGTCGATGCCGGGCAGGGCGTCGAATGCGAGCGGTTTGACGCTGCCGTCGGCCAGGTCCACGCGCCATAGTGCGTGCGGCAGCGGCGCGTTGCGGCCGACGCGCGTGCGCACGTCCTGGAATTCCTCGTAGCCGGATTCGGTGACGTACTTGGGCATCTTGCCGCCCTGTCCGGCATCGGCGCCCTTCTTGCGCGTCACCACCAGCAGCCAGCGGCCATTCGGCGACAGCGAACTTGATTCGATCTCGACCTCGGTGCCCAGGTACACCGGCGCCGGTGCGCGGGTGGGGTCGGCCTTGCGCCAGGCTTCGGCCTGTTTCTGCGCCGCCTCGCGCTGGGCGCGGTCGTCGGCGAGCGTGCGGATCGTGCGCAGTTGCTGTTCGCGCATGGCGTCGGCCTTCGGCGGGGCCAGCGGGTCGCGCTCTGTCTTCAGCTCGGCGACGGTGGTCGGGCCGGTGCCCGCGGTCCAGCGGTACCAGGTGGCGCCGGTGCGCCAGATCACAGCGCCGTCATGGGTGAAGCGTGCCTGCTGCTCGGCTTCGTTGGTGCGCGTGACCTGCGTAAGCGTGCCGCTGCGCAGGTCGCGCACGAACAGGTCGCCGTTGCGCGTCAGCAGCATGCGCTGGCGGGCCGCGTCGTAGACGGGATTGCCGGCGTCGAGTTCTGCGCGCTGGTCATCGGCGATGCGCCGCGCGGCGCTGCCGTCCAGTGCCTGCTCGAAGGTGTCGCGTACCACGCTGGCATCGCGCTTGAGTTCGTACTGCACCTGCTTGCCGTCCCATGCCCACCACGCGCGCTCGACAGGGGGGCCGATCCAGTCCGGCTCGGCCATCGCCTGTTCGATCGTGAGCGGTGTGGAGGTCTGGGCGTGTGCCGCGGGGACGAGGGCGAACGGCAGCAGCAGGGCAAGCAGGGCGGGGCGCATCAGGCATCCGTTAGTGCGAGGTGAAGGGGCAAGATTACCAGCCCCTCCGCCGCCCTCCTGCCGCCGATGGTCATGCATCGCGTGAACGCCGTGCGGGTTTCGCGCATAAGGCATTTCCCGCACAATCCCCGCTTGTCCAATCGCGGGGCGCGATACGCGCGAATGCAAGCCTACGTCTACAAGACCGAGCGCAAGGCCGACACCTTCGTCTACCTGGCGAAGCGCGACGACTTCACCCTCGTGCCCGAGCCGCTGCGTACCCAACTGGGCCCCCTTTCGTTCGTGCTGGAAGTGGCGTTGACCCCGGACCGCAAGCTGGCGCGCGAAGACGCCAACGTGGTCCGCGAGAACCTGACCGCGCGCGGCTTCCACATCCAGTTTCCGCCCCAAGCCGATCCCACCGTTCGCCCCGATGCCTGATTTCCGGCTGCAGCCCCGTCCTGTCGCCCTGGTCGCCTTGCTGGCGGGCCTGCTGCTGGCCGGCATTGGCGGATGGGTGGGTGGGATTTTCGCTGCTGTGGCGGCATGGCTGGCGCAACCGGCCGTGGCGCTGGGCGTGTCGTGGCTGCGGGGCACCCGCGTGCTGGCGCCCTCGCGCGCCTGGCGCGAGGACGTGCCGGCCTTGGTGCTGGCGTGGGCGGTCGCGTTCGCGGGCACGGCACTGCTTCTGGCGTGGCCGCTGGCCTCGTTGCGCGACAGTGGCAGCCTGCCGGCCGCGCTGGGCGTCAGCGCGGTGGTGGGGGCGGTGATCGTAGCGCTGTGGCGGACGTGGCCTCTCTGGCACGGCCTGGAGCGCGATGGCGGCGCCCTGTCCGCGCATTGGCGTGGGCTGGTCGAACGCGACTTCCATGCGTGGCGCGGCCTAGCCGTGGCGACGCTGTTGACGCTTGCCGTGGCCGGTGGCCTTTCCTTGGCGTGGACGGACCTGGTGCCGGATGCAGCGCGTACCGGAGCCGCCGTGGTGTATGCACTGCTGTTGCCGCTCGTGCATTGGGGCGTGCAACGGCTGGACGGGGCCGGCGTGCTGCCCGTCGTGGAAATGCCCGGAAGCGAGGCCGATGCCTTCCACGCAACGGCCGAGGAGGAAGCGCCCGGGCATGCCCTGGATCTGGAGCAGGCGTTGTTCGATGCCGCCCGCGCCGGACGCGTGGACCGTGCGTTGGAACTGATCGAGGCCGGCGCGGATCCGCATGCCGAGCCGGCGGAAGGCTCGCGCGACCAGCGCAGTCTCGGCGCTCTGGCGGCCGTGCTGCCCGACCTGCGCTTGCTGCGCACCCTGATCGCGCACGGGGTGGACCTCAACCATGCGCATGCCGGCGTGACGCCGCTGCTGGCCGCGACGCGCGACAGCTGGCACGGCCGCCCGGACGCGGTCACCACGCTGCTGGCCAATGGCGCCGATCCGCGCATCGCTGATGCGGATGGCAACACGCCGCTGCATCACGCCGCCCGCAGCTCCGATCCCGGCGTGGTCGCGTTGCTGCGAGACGCTGCTGCGGAACTGGATGCCTTGAACCATGACGGCCTCACCCCGTTGGGTGTTGCCTGTGTGGCCGGCAACTGGCGGCTGGCGAAATTCCTGCTGGAGCGGGGGGCGCGTCCGGATCCGCAGGGCGGGCAACCCGTCCTGCTGGCGGCGGCCTCGACCGAAGAAGACGACCCTGCCGGCGTGCAACTGCTCCTCAAGCACAAGGCGAAGGTGGATGCACGCGATGCCCAGCGCCGCAGTGCACTGCATGAAGGCGCGTATGCAGGCCATGCGGAAATCGCGGCATCACTGCTGGCCGCCGGCGCCGATGTGCATGCGCGCGATGCGCAGCAGCGCACGCCTTGGCTGGAAGCCGCGCGCGGAGGGCACCTGGGCGTGCTCGAAAAGCTCGCCGAGGCGGGAGCCGACCGGCAGGCGGTCGACGCAGATCGCAGGAACGCGCTGATGCTCGCGTGCACTGCCGAGCACGCGTCGCCGGCATTGGTGCGCCGGCTGCGGGAATGGAACATCGATCCCGAAGCCACCGACGCCCAGGGCCGGCGCGCGGTCGATCTCGCCGCCGAAGCGGGGCGCTGGGCGCTGGTCTCGGCCCTGGACCCTGGCTATGCGCTGCCCACCGCCGTGGCGACTGCGGATGACGAAACGCCCCCCGACCGTGCACCGGCGGCACTGCTACGCGAGGGCCTGGCGAGCGGCCAAGTGGAGGGCATGGAGGCGCTGGCGCGACTGAGTTCGCGCGATGAGCTCGGTGCCCTGCTGCACGACCCGGAGATGCAGCGTCCGGCGCGTCTGGCATGGTTGCTGCGGCAGGGTGCCGATGCCGACCATCGCAACGCGCAGGGCGCCACCCTTGCATTCGCCCTGCTGTCCCAGGGGCCTGCGGGCATGCCCGCGTTGGCGACATTGCTGGCGCGTGCGGTTTCGCCGGCCGGTGCCGGGGGCCTGGCGCGCTTCATGGCCGCCTGCGCGGCGGACGACCAGGCGGCGCGGACGCTGGAGTCCTGCGCACTGGACCTGCTCGAGCGTGGGGCGGATCCGTTCGCCCCCTCCCCGCAGGGCGATCCTGCGCTGTCGCTGGCGGTTCGCCTGGGTTGGCAACGGGTGCTCGACCGGCTGCTGGATATCGGCGTGGACCGTGAGGCGCGCGACAGCCACGGCATGACCGCGTTGCACCTGGCGGCGGTGCTCGGCCGCGAGACTGCACTGAAGCACCTCATCGCCAAGGGTGCGTCGCCCGAGTCGCGCGCGGCCGATGGCCAGACCCCGCTGGGCGTCGCGCTGGCCTGTGGACGGCGTGACCTGGCGGACTGGCTGGACTGGCGCATCTGGTCGCTGCCGCGCCGCGCGCTGCGTCCCGCCGACCTGCCGGCGGCGGCCATGGCGGGTGATCGCGATGCCGTGCGGCGATTGCTCGATCTCGGCTTCGACGTGGACTCGCCCGACGCCCAGGGCTGCACGGCGTTGCTGCGTGCCGCGGGCGGCGGATTCACGCCCACGGTGGAACTGTTGCTCGCGCGCGGAGCCGATGCGCAGCGTGCCGCCAATACCGGCGCGACGCCGCTGTCGGCCGCAGTGAGCATGCGTCAGGCCGACATCGTCAGTGCATTGCTTGGCGCAGGCGCCGACATCGAATACCGGCTGCCCGGTGGGGTGACCGTGCTGATGCTGGCGGCGGCGCTGGGCTTGCCCGAAATCGTCGCTCGCCTGATCACCGCTGGCGCCAACGTGCATGCCGGCGATGCGCAGGGACTGACGCCGCTGCATTGCGCCGCACTGTATGGATTCACCGCGCGCGAGAAGCCGCGTCTGGTAGCGTTGCTCGACACCCTGCTGCTATCCGGTGCGGAATCCGAACAGGTCGCGGCGGGATCGGTGACGCCGCTCCTGTTGCTGCTCGGTTCCCGGGCGGAGCCCGGCACCGCCTGCGACGAGGAAGTCGTGCTGGCCGGCCTGGAACGCCTGCTGGACGAAGACGTTTCTCTCGACGTGCAGGATCCGCGCGGCTTCGGGCCGCTGCACCTGGCGTCGCTGCATGGCCTGTTGCGCGTGGTCAGTCGCCTGCTCCGGGCCGGCGCCGATCCGGAGTTGCGCGATGCCTTGAACCGCACGCCGCGAGAGATCGCGGTGATGCGCGGCTTCATCGACGTGGCGGCGGAATTCGTTCCCGCCACGCCGGGCGCGGGCGCATCGATGGCCCGCTTCCTGCGCGATCGCGGTTAACGCGCCGGCGGCGGAACGTCTTCGCCGATCGCGTCGGCTTCGAAGAGTTTCTCCAGGTCGCTGATCGCATCGCGCGCGGTCTGGATCACCGCCACGTCGTCGTCGTACACCAGGTACTGCGCGCGCATCAGGCTTTCGTCGTGCTGGCGGAAGCGGCGGGTGTGCTCGGCAGCGGTCTCTGGCGGCATGCCCAGTTCCACCAGCACCTGCTGCGCCATCTCCAGGCTCGATCCCAGGGTTTCGCGATAGGCCTCCGCGCTCAGGTCCATCAGGCGCCACGCGTGCTGCCGGTTGCGCGCCCGCGCGAGCACGCGCGCCTCGGGGAACATGCGTCGGATCAGCCGCGTTGCCTTGATGTTGGTATCCGGATCGTCCATCGCCACCACGAAGACCTTCACATGCTGCGCGCCGGCCGACCGGAGCAGATCGGGACGCGTCGGGTCGCCGTAGTACAGCCGGATGTTGCCGAACCGCCGCAGCGTGTCCACCGTCTCGGAACTGTTCTCCAGCGCGACGAACGGAATGCGCTGCGCCGTGAGCAGGCGCGCGACGATCTGGCCGAACCGGCCCATGCCGGCGATCAGCACTTTCGGCTGCTCGTCCGGAATGTCATCGAACGCACGCGTCGCCGGCCCGGATCGCCGCACGCGCGCCGGCAGGCGATGCAGCCCGAGCAGCAGCACCGGGGTCAGCGCCATCGAGATGCCCACGATGGCGGTCAGCTGGTTGCGCAGTTCTGGGTCCATCAGGCGCACGCGCGCGGCTTCGCTGAACACGACGAAGGCGAACTCGCCGCCCAGCCACAGGGTGCCGGCCAGCATCAGCGCGCCGCGCGGATCCAGCCGGCCCGGCCAGCGCCCGACGCAGAACAGCAGCGTGAACTTCACCGTCAGCAGGATCAGCACGCCGGCGGTGATAAGTTCCGGCTGCTTCACCACCGCGTCCAGGTCGATGTCCATGCCGACGGCGATGAAGAACAGGCCCAGCAGCAGCCCCTTGAACGGATCGATCTGCGATTCCAGTTCGTGGCGGAACTCCGAATCGGACAACAGTACGCCGGCAAGGAACGCGCCAAGGCCGGCGCTGAGGTCGGCCAGTTGCATGAACCACGCGATGCCCAGCACCACCAGTAGTGCGGTGGCGGTGAACACCTCGGGCATGCGGGTACGCGCCACGATGCGGAACAGGTGCCGCAACAGCAGCCGTCCGCCAATGATCACGATGGTGACGGCGCCGATGGCATGCAGCACCATGGTCCAGGTCAGCGTTTCGTTCTTGGCGCCGCCCAGTAGTGGAATAGCGGCGAGCAGGGGAATGGCGACCAGATCCTGGAACAGCAGGATCGCGAAGCCGAGCCGGCCGTGTTCGGTGGTGAGTTCCTTGTGTTCGGATAGCAGCTGCAGGCTGACGGCCGTGGACGACAGCGCGAGCCCCAGCCCTATCACCAGCGCCGTTTTCCAGTGATGTTCGAAGAGCAGCGCGACCCCGCCCAGCACCAGTGCACTCAGCATCACCTGCAGGCCGCCCGCGCCGAACACCGGCTTGCGCATCACCCGCAGGCGCGCCGGCGACAGCTCCAGGCCGATGACGAACAGCATCATCACCACGCCGATCTCGGCGGCATCCAGGATGCGGTCGGCATCCCGCACCAGCGCAAGCCCGTCCGGACCCAGCACCACGCCGGCCACCAGGTACGCCAGCACGGCCCCCAGGCCAAAGCGCTTGAACACCGGCACCGCGATCACCGCGGCCAGCAGGAACACCAGCGTCAACTCCAGACCACTACCGTGCATGCGTCACCTCGTGCGGATAGTATGCGGCGGACAGGCCCGGATCGGCTGCTTTCAATATCGGTATGCTGCGCCATGCAGTGCTGGCGCATGTTTCCGGGCCCGCCCGGCGCAGTTCGCGGAATCTTTAACAGTGCGGGTATTCGGGGGGGGGCTGCTTGATAGGGGTAAAGACATGACGAAGGGTACGTTGGGGGGATGGCTGGCCCTTGTATTGAGCTGTCTCGTCAATCCCGCGAGTGCCCAGCAGGAAGTCGCGTCCTTGCATCTGGAAGTCACTGGCACGCTGCAGGTCGATGGGCTGGGTGCGGTCAGTGGGTTCAAGGCCGATCCGCAGGTCCCGGCTGCGCTGGCGGGGCTGGTCGCACGGGGTGTGGCGCAGTGGAATTTCACTTCTCCATTGCATAAAGAGCGTGCGATTGATGGCGACACCAATGTCCGCCTCGCACTTGAGGCTGTGCTGTTGCAAGGGGGCTATCGCCTGCGGGTGATGGATGCGTGGTTCGGTGCGCCTGCGCTCGTATCGGATGCGCCCGTGCCCGACTATCCGCGCGTGCTCCTGGAAGCGAGAGCCGGCGCGCGTGTGTTGCTGCAGCTCCGGATAGACGCCAGCGGGCATGTTGCCGAAGCGGCCGTCAAGGACACTGCCGTACTCACTCACATCAAGAACGAGGCGATCATAGGCAAGTGGCGTGAGCGGTTTGAGCAGTCCAGCCTGGATGCTGCCCGCTTTTGGACCTTCGTCCCGGGATCAACCCAAGGTGCCATCGATGTCTATCCGGAACAGGTGCTGGTGTTGGTGACGTTCTGGCCGCACGAAACCAAGGGCAACACGTCCTATCGCCATATCGGTTGGCCCTTGGAGACATCGCCGTGGGCCATTCACAACAAGACCACGCTTTCCCCTGGTACGGTGCGGGTGGATCCGCGCGTGATTCCGCTGGAATCCACGCTGCAACTGAAGACCAGCGCCGTGGGCAATTTTCTCTAGACTTCACTGCCCGTCGTCAGTTGCTGAACAGCTGCAGCAAGTGGCTCCCGTACTTCCCGCTGGGAGTCGCGCTGACCATGATGGCCGCATAGGCGAAGATCAGGCCGACGACCGCGAGTCCGCCAAGAGCCAGCCATCTCAGGACGCGATGCGCAGCGATGTGCCTGTGCTGGTTGCGGATGAAGCATTCCGCGACCAGCAGGTTGGGAACGAAGAACAGGTACAGGATCGCGTAGTCGAACGGACCGCTGGCGTTGCCTGCGCCCATGCCGAGCCCGCCGGTCAGGTCCTTCCATGCGCGGATCTCGAGGTCGAACACCCATGAGCCCAGCACCATCGCGAACAGCCTGATCGCCCATGCGCGGTGCAGATCGAAACGTTTCGCGCGCGCGTGCACATAGGCCATGACCGCACTCAGCATCATCACCGCGCCCCAGATCGCGAACGCGACGGATGCCGATGGGGTATACGCGCCATGGGTGAGGATGAATGACATGCCCCCGGCGCCCGCCAGGATGCCGGCGGTCACATAGGTCCGCCCCGTCCAGCGATGCACGGCGCGATGGCGGGCGCGGATGCGGGCCGACAACAGGATCGGCCACGCCAGCACCAGCACCGCACCCATGACGAAATGCAGCCCGATGCCGAAGTTGGCGATCCAGTCCTGAGCCGTCGGCATCGCCAGACCCGCGACCAGCGCGCGCCACTGATCGAAATTCCTGTGCGTGGCACCGACGGCGCGAAGGACGATGTAAGCGCCGAACGCCAGCAGGCCGGCGACGGCGGTGGCCTGGATGACGCAGCCCATCCCGTGGATCAGACGCTGTCCGGTCGCCCCGGGCAATGCGGGGCCCAAGCGCGTGCGCGGTGTATTCATGTGTGCTTCTCTCCCGGCCTGGCAGCGGATCGCTTCCACAGCTGGCAGCGTCCGGATGGAGCACGGGAATGTCGTTAGGAGAATCGCAGGAAGTCGTGAGGGCGCGCCTGTCCGACGCCGGCGTCGCGACTCGGGTCGTGCCTATACTTGAACGAGCGGGCGTCGCCCCGTGGGGGACCGCATGCCGCCGCCTGATCCCAATCCCAGCCGATGGGTCCTGGACGACGTGGTGATCGACTTCGCCGGACGGCGGCTGACGCGCGCGGGCCGGGAACAGGCGCTGGAGCCGAAGGCGTTCGCGGTGCTGGCAGTGCTCGCGGGATCGCCCGGGAGGGTCTTCACGCGCGACGAGATTCTGGATGCGGTGTGGGGCCACCGGCACGTCACCCAGAGCGTGCTTAACCGGATCATGAGCCTGCTGCGCCAGGCGCTGGGCGAGGATGCCCAACACCCGCGCCTGCTGCATACCGTGTATGGGATCGGCTACCGCTTCGATGCACCGCCGGTCGATGGCGTCGCAGCGCAAGAAGCGTCGACGGCCGCACCGCGTTTGCGCTGGGTGTGGATCGTGGCCACGGCGGCCCTGGTGATGCTGATCGTGGCGGCGACCGCATGGATGCCGCTCAGCGCGGTTCGCGACACGTCCAGCGTGGCGGCTGGGGCGCAAGCACGGCCTTCGCTGGCCGTCCTGCCGTTCGCCGACCTGTCGCAGGCGCGCGATCAGGCTTACATGGCCGACGGCCTTGCCGAGGAAATCCGCAACCAGTTGGCGCAGTCTCCCGCGTTGCGCGTGGTGGGCCGTACCTCCAGTGCTGCGGTCAACCGCAAGCGCGATGACGCGCGCGCTGTCGGCCATGCGCTTGGTGTGGCCTATCTGCTGGAGGGCAGCGTGCGCCGCGAGGGGAGCCATCTGCGTGTCACCGCGCAGTTGATCCGTGCCGATGATGGCTCCCACGTGTGGTCGAAAACCTACGCGCGCGAACTGCGCGACGTATTCGCCGTGCAGGACGAGGTTTCGCGCGATGTGGCGCGAGCGCTCAGCGTGAAGCTGGATGTGGCCAGGTTCAACCGTGAGCAGGGCGGCACCACGCATGTCGACGCTTACGAACGATTCCTGCGCTGGCGCAGCATCGTGATGCGCGAGCAGTTCGACTTCGAACACGACCGCCTGCGCCTGCAGCTTGCACGCGAGATGGTGGCACTCGATGCGCAATGCGTGCTGTGCTGGGATGCGCTCGCGGTCTCGCTGAATGCCATGGCAGAGGAACTCGACGATATGCAGGCCGATCGATTGCGTGCAGAGGCGTTGCAGATCCGGGACCATATCGCCCGCATCGCGCCTGAGAGCTGGGTGGCCAGGCGCGACCGGTCCAATGCGCTGTGGCGCGAAGGCAGGCGGGCCGAGGCCATCGCACTGGCCAGGCAGATCACCGATGCTGGACCGTTGACCAAGGAGCGCACGTGGGACTACGCCTACATGCTCTATGCGATGGGCCATCTGGAAGACACCATCGCGTTGGTGGAGCAGGTGCGTGCCACCGAACCCAAGGCGCTGTTCCTGTCGCGCGACCTGCAGTACGACTACACCGCCGCGCGTCGTTACCCGGACGCGGAGGCCGAATACCAGCGCGGTCTTCGGTTGGAAGGCAGCCAGCGCGAGCCGGATTACGTGGCATTTTTTCGCCAGCTCGCGGGCCGGCGGCCCGGAGGGACGCCTGAGCTGCAAGCCCTGCATCGCCGTTTGCTGCGGTACGACGGTCTCGATACGCCATTTTTTCGCGATCTGGGCGAAGTGCTGGACGACCGGGAAGCGATGCTTGTGCTCATGCGGCGTGCGCTGGCGGACGATGCTTACGCCGGCGGAGTCGAGGTCGCGTACGTACGCACCAGCGTGGCTGACGCACTGGGAGATGCGGGCTTGGCGGTGAGGTCGTTGCGCAGGGAACTGGAAGCCCAGCCCGGATTCGAGGACGGCACCATGGCGCAACACGCCTACGTCGCCTTCTGGAACGTGCCGTACTCCGGTGCACGCGCGCATCCCGACTTCAAGGCGTTGCTCGTGAAAGCGGGCGTGTTCGACTACTGGCGGCGGACTGGCCGGTGGGGCGACGGTTGTGGTCCGGTGGGAGCTGACGATTTCCAGTGTCGATGACCGCCGCCCTTCTGCTTCGCCACGCGTTGGCGCTTGCACTTTTCTGCCGGGTCGACGTCTCACGGGAGGAGGCGGTCGTCATGGCGCTTCCCGCCCCTCGTCTTGTGCACCGGGAACCTCGAAGCCGGTTCCCGACCTCGACCGTGCATGCGTTGTCTCGTGGCGATAGTATGCGGCGGAAGGGCCCACCGGGCCGCATTTCCACGGATGAGGGAGAGGATGATGAAGCAAGGAATCATGTGGCGTGCCGCGATCTTGGTTGCCGCCCTGATGCTGGCACAGCCAGTCTTGGCCCAGGGCGCGGCGGCCGTGCGCAAGCAGGTGGAGGCCAGCCTGCGGGTGACCGGATCGATCACCATCGCCACCGATGGCAGCGTCGAGCGCGTGGAGCTGGATGCGCCGGAAGCATTGCCGAAGGGCATCGCGGCGCTCGTCGGCAATCATGTCGCGGCATGGCACTTCGAACCTGTGCTGGTGGATGGCAAGCCGCGCCGTGCGTTGACCAAGATGAGTGCGTTGGTGGTGGGCAAGCCGATAGGCGATGGCCAGATGCAGGTGTCCATTCGTGGCGCGGATTTTGGCGACCACACCGCGACTCCCGCGGCCGAGCGCGTTGTTGCGCTCAAGCTCAAGCCGCCGAGCTACCCCGCCGGCCCGGCCCGGGGTGGTGCGCAGGGAACGGCCTACCTGCTGGTCAAGGTCGAGCGTGACGGCAGCGTTGGCGAAGTGGCGACCGAGCAGGTCAATCTGCGTATCGTCACCAACGAGGCGCAGATGAACCAGTATCGCGAACGTTTCGCCACCGCCGCGATGGCGGCGGCCCGGACATGGACGTTCACCCCGCCGACCGCAGGCGAGGAGGCAACGCAACCGTACTGGGTGGTGCGTGTGCCCGTGGACTTTACCTTCAGCGGCCAGCAGCGGCAGGGCAAGTGGGAGGTCTATGTGCCAGGTCCGCGATCACGCCCGACCTGGGCTCCGGGTGAAGACCAGCCCGGGTTCGCTCCTGGCGCGCTGGCCGAGGGAGGTGTGCACCTTGCCCGCAACAAGAACAGCCCCAGGTTACTGACCCCGCTGGATGGCGCTTAGGGCGGCGTGAATGCTCTTCGCGGCCGATACGCGCGTCAAGGAAGCCAACGAAGAAGCCCCGCATCGCGGGGCTTTTTTTTCTCCTGTCGGAGCGACTCAACGCTTCTGCGAACTGGAGAGCTCGTCGTTGAACTTGGTGTTCCTCATCTTGTCCAGCAGGACCTCCATCGCCGCGATCCCGTCCATCGGGTGCAACAGCTTGCGCAAGATCCATCCGGATCTTCCGCAGCAACTCCGGTTCGATCAGCAGGTCCTCGCGGCGCGTGCCGGAGCGGCTGATGTCGATGGCCGGATGGACGCGCTTCTCCGTGCTGTACCGAAGACAGCCTCGGAATGCTGGATGAGCGAGCCTCCCGCTCGCGAATGCACCTGTAGCGAATGAATCGGCGACACGTCTCACATTCATCGGGAAGGAACGGTCGTGAAGCCGTCCATCAGGTACACGTATCAACCTGCAAATGTTGCAGAATGTTGATGGACGCGTGACAAAACGTACTGCTAGGATCGGCTCGCTGCATGCACTGAAGCAGCAGCACAATTGATCAAACTAAGGAATAGTTCATGATCAACGATAAGAGCAAAGAGCTGGATCTCCGCATCGCCACTGAAGTGCCGGCAAAAGCCGCAGGTCTCGACACCTGCGAGCCATTCCAAGTGTGGATGTTCACCTTGACGATGAAGGCGGCGAGATGAGTCATGAGCTTACGGCGCGCTCAGCGCTGAGCGCGTGGAGCGGCTTGCGAAGTTCCACCGTCATGGACATAGTTCTAGGCGAGTTCAAGCGCGCGTCGCTGCAGGACCTGGACATGCGCAAGGCCGCGATGTTCGACGACTACCGCAGCGAGGAGGCGATCGAAGCTGCGCGCGAAGCCATGCGTCGGGTAATCGAAAGCATGGATATCGAGAACGCGGCCAACGATGTCTACAAATCGTTCATCCAGAGTCGCCAACCGCCTGCCCGCAACTCCCTGCTAGGACTGATCGAACATCGGCCATTGGATCATGGAACCGGCCTGCGCCTGCGTCGGCAAGCGCTGTTCAATTTCTTCAAGGCCGAGGGAACGATCAGCGTCGCCGTCGATGGTGCGGTGGTCACGCTGCCTGGGGGTGTCGAGGCGGCGCTGGAACACATCCGGCGCGAGGACAGCTTCACGCCGGAGTCGCTGCCTGGCCTGGAGCATGAAAGCCGGCTGATCTTCGCCCAGTCCATGCTGGACTGCCGCCTTGTCGAGCGCGTCCCGTGATGGTGCGGCGCTGGCTCAAGCGCGGGGCCTATACGTTGGTTGGCGCACTGGTGATCGTTCTGGTTGCCTTCGTCGTGCTGCTTTCCCGGGCGGGGATCGAGTTGACCGAGCATGGCGTACACCGCCGGCTTGTCGTCCCGACTATCGGCACCACCAGCATCGCGCTTCCGATCTATTCCGGCACTGGCGATCGCGTCGCCATGCCCGGGTTCTTGGACGGTCCTGTCGTACGCCGCGACGGGGCCGGAGGGTGGACGGCGCGCTGGTTCTGTATCGACCGTGCCGAAACGCTTACCGGTCGCGGGGCGACGTTGCGTCTTGAGTGCGGGGGGCGCGCCTACGCATTCTCGCTTGACGATGTCGCGGTCCCTCCCGCGGTCGCGCCCATGCCCGAGCGGGTGCTGGCGATCAGCGACATAGAGGGGAACGCGCGTTTCCTGGAGGCAGCGCTGCGCAAGTCGGGTGTCGTCGACACGACAGGCGAATGGGCCCTGGGCCGCGGACACCTGGTAGTACTGGGGGATTCCGTGGACCGTGGCCGCGATGTCTTCGCCGTGCTGTGGCGTCTGCACGACCTGTCGGCACAGGCGAGCGCAGCTGGCGGCGCCGTGCACGTGGTCCTCGGGAACCACGAGCAGTACGTCTTGCGCAGCAACATCTCGCGCGCGCATCCCGAACACCTGTATGCCTTGAACGCGATGGGTGGATACGCGGCGGCGTTCGCGGAGGATACGGTGATCGGTGGTTGGCTGCGTCGTCAGCCGGTTGCGCTGAAACTTGGCGACGTCCTGTTCGTGCATGGCGGAATCAGTCCCGAGGTCGTTCGTTCCGGACTTGATGTTCCAGCCTTGAACGCGGCGAGTGCCGACTACTTGGCCAGCACGCCCGGCCACGTATGGACCGACGCGGCACTGGATGCCGTTTTCGGCATGGCCGGGGTGACCCAATATCGCGGGTATCTGATGCCGCTGGAGGACAGGTACCCCATCGCGACCCAGGCTCAGGTGGACGATGCCTTGAAAGCCTATGGCGCTTCCGCGATCGTGGTCGCGCATACGCCGGTGCCCCGTGTGACCCGGCTCTTCGAGGGGCGCGTGCTGGCGGTCGACGTCAACGAAGACGGCGCCCAGCCCGAGGTGCTGGCGTTTGCGTCCGGCAAACCGGAGATCCTGGATCTCGGCGAGCCCCGCCGGTTGAGGGACGCCGGAGGCACCTTGCACCGTGAATTCAGTCTGTTGAATGCCGAGGATCGGCGGCTGCTGGCGGACATGTATCGTCATGCGCGACGTCTATCCGCACTGCCCCATCCCTATTGATCAGGCTCGCCGGCCGGCGCAACCCGTTCACGGATCACGCCGGCAATCCAAACAGGAACGCCCCGCAGGGCGGGGCGTTCCGTATCGACTTGAAGAGCAACCGGTCAGCGCTTCATCGAACTGAAGAACTCGTCGTTGGACTTGGTGTTCTTCATCTTGTCCAGCAGGAACTCCATCGCCGCGATCTCGTCCATGGGGTGCAGCAGCTTGCGCAGGATCCAGATCTTCTGCAGCAGTTCCGGTTCGATCAGCAGGTCCTCGCGGCGCGTGCCCGAACGGTTGATGTCGATGGCCGGATAGACGCGCTTCTCGGTGATGCGGCGGTTCAGGTGCACTTCGCTGTTGCCGGTGCCCTTGAACTCTTCGTAGATCACTTCGTCCATCTTGCTGCCGGTCTCGACCAGCGCCGTAGCGATGATGGTCAGCGAGCCGCCTTCCTCGACGTTACGCGCGGCGCCGAAGAATCGCTTCGGGCGGTGCAGGGCGTTGGCGTCCACGCCGCCGGTCAGCACCTTGCCGGAGCTGGGCACGACGTTGTTGTAGGCGCGGGCCAGGCGGGTGATCGAGTCCAGCATGATCACCACGTCCTTCTTGTGCTCGACCAGGCGCTTGGCGCGTTCGATCACCATTTCGGCAACCTGCACGTGGCGGGCGGCCGGTTCGTCAAAGGTCGAAGACACCACTTCGCCGCGCACGGTGCGCTGCATCTCGGTGACTTCTTCCGGACGCTCGTCCACCAGCAGCACGATCAGGTGCACGTCCGGGTGGTTGGTCGTGATGGCGGTGGCGATCTGCTGCATCATGATCGTCTTGCCCGCCTTGGGCGGCGACACGATCAGCGCGCGCTGGCCCTTGCCTTGCGGCGCCATCAGGTCGAGGATGCGGCCGGCGATGTCTTCCGACGAGCCGTTGCCGCGCTCCAGCGTGAAGCGGCGACGGGGGAACAACGGCGTCAGGTTCTCGAACAGAACCTTGTTCTTCGACGCTTCCAGCGGTTCGCCGTTGATCGTGTCGATCGTCGACAGCGCGAAGTAGCGTTCGCCGTCCTTCGGCCAGCGGATGCGACCGGCCAGGTGGTCGCCGGTGCGCAGGTTGAAGCGGCGGATCTGGCTGGGGCTGATGTAGACGTCGTCCGGGCCGGCCAGGTAGCTGGCTTCGGCGGCGCGCAGGAAGCCGAAGCCGTCCGGCAGGATTTCCAGCACGCCGTCGGCAGCGACGCCTTCACCGTGGCGGGTCAGCACCTTCAGCAGGGCGAAGATCACGTCTTGCTTGCGGGCGCGGGCGACGCCTTCCTGGATGTTCAGCTGCTCGGCGATGTCCAGCAGCTTGGGCGCGGGCATGCGCTTGAGGTCGCCCAGCGAGTACTGCGGGAAACCCTCCGGCACGTTCGGCATGGCGCGGGGGACGAAGGTGTTGTCCTGACCGTTGCCGTCCTGCGGCAGGCCGTCGTTGCCCTGACGCTCGCGGTTGCGTTCGCGGCGGTTGCGGAAACGGTCGCGGCGATTGTTGTTGTTGAACCGGTTGCCGTCGCGCTGGTCGCCGCCGTCCTGCTGCTGGCCCCCGGCCTGGGTCTGCGGAGCGTGGGCGTCGTCGCCGCCGTCATGGGACGGGACAGACGGCGCGGGGGCGGGGGCCCGGTCGGCGGTCACCGGCGGCAGCGGGAGCTGCGGTGCCGGGTCGGACACGCGCTCTGCCGGTGCGGCGGACGTGTCGGCGGACGGGGTCTTCGGGGCACGGGCTTTGCGCACGCGCTTTTCGGCGGGAGCGCCGGTTTCGTTGCTGCTGTCGGACAAGGTGCGATTCCTCGCTAGGTGGCGAGCGCCGGCGTTGCGGCGGCGGGGTGAAGTGAAGAGTGGGTGTTCAGATCAGATGGGTGCGGCGCATCCCCTGCGCCGGATTTCTGGTTCGACACTACCACCGCCCCGGGGTGGCGGCAAGCCGCGCAGGGGCGGAGGGTTCAAGCGGATTCAGCCTCAGCCCCCGTGGTGACGAGGGCTGGGCGGAGGGTCAGGCAGCTTGGGAGCCGAGGGCCTTGTCGATCATCTGGGTCAGCTGGCCCTTGCCGACGGCACCGATCTGGGTGGCCTGGATCTGGCCGTCCTTGAACAGCAGCAGCATCGGGATGGAGCGCACGTGGTACTTGATGGCGGTGGCGCGGTTCTCGTCCACGTTCACCTTGGCGACCTTCAGCTTGCCGCCGTAGGTCTCGGCCAGTTCGTCGAGCACGGGCGAGATCATCTTGCACGGGCCGCACCATTCGGCCCAGAAATCCACCAGTACGGGTTCGCCTGACTGCAGCACGGCAGCATCGAAATCGGCATCGCCGACGTGGGTCACTTTGTCGCTCACGGGGATCTCCTGCGGGGTCCGCGGCCGGGCGCGGACGGGTTCGGGCCGGGACGGCCACCACGATTGGGGTAAACTGGGGCGTTCCGCGACCTTTTCAAGGTTACCCAAGTGGTCGCGCAACCCGGCACAGGGGGCGCAGTGTGCGACGCCGGTACGGCCGATGCAAGCACACCCACCGCATTCATAAGAGACGCGCGCGGAACACAGCGACGCAAAGAAGAAGGCATGAGCGACAAACCGTTAACCGATATCACTTTCTCCTCGTTCGACCTGCATCCGGCGCTTCTGGCCGGGCTGGAAGCCGCAGGTTTCTCTCGCTGCACGCCCATCCAGGCGATGACGCTTCCGGTTGCCCTCGCGGGCCGCGACGTTGCCGGCCAAGCGCAGACCGGCACCGGCAAGACGCTGGCGTTCCTGGTGGCGGTGATGAACCGTCTGCTGACGCGTCCGGCGCTGGCCGAGCGCAAGCCCGAGGACCCGCGTGCGCTGATCCTGGCGCCCACCCGCGAGCTGGCCATCCAGATCCACAAGGATGCGGTGAAGTTCGGCGCCGACCTCGGCCTGCGCTTCGCGCTGGTTTACGGCGGCGTGGACTACGACAAGCAGCGCGAGATCCTGCAGCAGGGCGTGGACGTCATCATCGCCACCCCGGGCCGCCTGATCGACTACGTCAAGCAGCACAAGGTGGTCAGCCTGCACGCCTGCGAGATGTGCGTGCTGGACGAAGCCGACCGCATGTTCGACCTGGGCTTCATCAAGGACATCCGCTTCCTGCTGCGCCGCATGCCCGAGCGCACCACGCGGCAGACGCTGCTGTTCTCGGCCACGCTGTCGCACCGCGTGCTGGAGCTCGCCTACGAGCACATGAACGAGCCCGAGAAGCTCGTCGTCGAGACCGAGTTCATCACCGCGGCCAAGGTGCGGCAGAAGCTGTACTACCCGGCCGATGAAGAAAAGATCCCGCTGCTGATCGGCCTGCTGTCGCGCAGCGAAGGTGCGCGCACCATGGTGTTCGTCAACACCAAGGCATTTGTCGAGCGTGTTGCCCGCGCGCTGGAACGGGCCGGCTACCGCGTCGGCGTGCTGTCCGGCGACGTGCCGCAGAAGAAGCGCGAATCGTTGCTGAAGAAGTTCCAGGCCGGCCAGCTGGAACTGCTGGTGGCCACCGATGTGGCCGCGCGGGGTCTGCATATCGACGGCGTGTCGCACGTGTTCAACTACGACCTGCCGTTCGACGCCGAGGACTACGTGCACCGCATCGGCCGCACCGCGCGCCTCGGCGCCGAGGGCGATGCGATCAGCTTCGCTTGCGAGCGATACGCGATGTCGCTGCCCGACATCGAGGCCTACATCGAGCAGAAGATCCCGTCCGAGCCGGTCACCGCCGAGCTGCTGACGGCGCTGCCGCGCCCGGAGCGTCCGAAGCCGGCAGCGGGCGATGACGAAGAAGAAAGCGTCAGCCAGATCTTCCGCGAGGCGCGCGAACAGAAGGCGGCCGACGAAGAGCGCCGTGGTGGAGGCCGCAAGCCCGGTGGCTCCGGTGGCGCCGGTCGTCGCGACGGTGCTCGCCGCGACGGTCCGCGTTCGGCCGATGGCAAGCCGCGTCCGCCGCGCGCACCGCGTCCGCCGCGCCCCGAAGGCGAGGCTGCCGCCGCGGCCGCACCGGCGGCGCATGTTGCGGAAATGCCGCGTCCCGAGGCTGCCGCGCTGCCGGAAGGCGACCGCAAGCCGCGCAAGCGTCGTCGTCGTCGCCATGGCCGTCCGCTCGACGGGGCCGAAGGCGCCGTGGCGAATGTCGCGCCGGCCGCACCGAAGCCCGCAGTCGCACCGAAGCCTGCCGACGAGAACGCGGGCTTCCTGACGCGCCTCGGACGCAAGATCCGCTCGCTGGTGTCCGGCGGCTGATCCGTCCGCTCGCACGCGTCATGGAGAAGCCGGGCCTGTCCCGGCTTTTTCTTTGCGCGCCGGCATCGCCAGTGTCTTGATCGGTCCGGCATAATCGACGCACATGAGCGTCCTTCGATTCGAAAACGTCAGCAAGCAATACCCCGGCGGCCATGCGGCGCTGGAGGACGTCAGCTTCGAGGTGGCCGAAGGCGAGATGCTCTTCGTCACTGGCCATTCCGGCGCTGGCAAGAGCACCCTGCTGAAGCTGATCCACCTGAGCGAGCGGCCCAGCCGCGGTGCCGTCCTGTTCGCCGGCAAGAACCTGTTGAAGGTGCGTGGCGGCCGCATTCCGCTGCATCGTCGCGAGGTCGGCGCGGTCTACCAGGACCACCGGCTGCTCACCGACCGCACGGTAATGGAGAACGTCTCGTTGCCGCTGATCCTGCGCGGCGATCGCCGTGGCGACATCGGCAAGCGCGTGCGCGAAGTGCTGGCGCGACTGGGGTTGGGCCATCGCGAGAAGGCGTTGCCCACCCAGCTGTCCGCGGGCGAACAGCAGCGCGTCGGCATCGCGCGCGCCATCGTCGCCGAGCCGCGCCTGCTGGTGGCGGACGAACCGACAGGCAACCTCGATCCCACGCTGGCGGCGGAGATCATGTCGCTGTTCGCCTCCATGCCCGAACGCGGCACCAGCGTGCTGGTGGTCAGCCATGATCTATCGCTGCTCAAGCGGATGAAGAAACGCGTGCTGATCCTCGATCACGGCAAGCTGGTCGACGACATCTCGCCGGCGGACCTGGCCGAATGAGCGACGCGAAGAACAGCCGCGCGCATGCGCGCTCCGGGTTCGGCATCTGGCTGGACCAGCATCTCTACAGTTTCGTCTCCAGTCTGGGTCGCACCGTGCGTCGCCCGTGGGCGACGTTGCTCACGATCGGTGTGATGGGGGTGGCGTTCGTGCTGCCGCTGGGCCTGTGGCTGGCGTTGCAGAACGTGGGCCACTTCGCCGGCGAAGTGCAGCAGTCGCGCGAGATCGACCTGTTCCTGACCCCGGACACGCCGGTGGCGCGCGCGCAGGCGCTCGCCGAATCGCTGCGTGGGCGCGACGATGTCGCCCGCGTCGAGTTGCGCACGCCCGAGCAGGGCCTGGCGGAATTCCGCGAACGCAGTGGACTGGCGGGTTCACTGGACCTGCTGGACGGCAATCCCCTGCCCAGCCTGCTGGTGGTGGTGCCCGAGGGCGACGAGGCGCGACTGATCGCCGCGCTGGAGGCGCTGCCGGAAACCGACCTGCTGCAGCACGATGCCGCCTGGCGCGAGCGGCTCACCGGATGGATGGGCTTCGGCAAGCGGCTGGTCTGGGTACTCGCCGCGCTGTTCGGACTGGGTGCCCTGCTGGTGGTCGGCAATACCGTGCGCCTGGACATCCAGTCGCGGCGCGAGGAAATCGGCGTGCTGCAATTGCTGGGCGCCAGCGATGGGTTCATCCGCCGGCCTTTCGTGTACCTGGGCGCCTGGTACGGCCTGGCCGCCGGTGCGCTGGCGCTGGGCCTGCTGACGCTGGCGGCGCTGGCGTTGCGTGATCCGCTCGCGGCGCTGGCACGCAGTTATGGCAGTCCGTTCGTACTGGTGGGGCTGGACCCGGTCGGCGCGACGGCCGTCGTGGTGGCCGCTACGGTCATCGGCTGGGTGGGGGCATGGCTGGTGACGGGCCACTTCTTGCGTCAGACTCGACCGACTGAAACCTGAGATTCCTCACCTTCATGGCCCAAGAGCTCCGGCACCTGATCAGCGACGCACCCCGCGTGATGGTGGTGGACGGGTCCAAGCTGGTCCGCAAGCTGATTGCCGACGTGCTGCAGCGCGAGTTGCCGGGGGTGCAGGTGATCGGCTGCTCCAGCGTCGCCGAGGCCCGTAACGCACTGGCGGGCGGTGAAGTGCATCTGGTGACGACGGCGCTCGCACTGCCCGATGGTGACGGACTGGAGATCGCACGCAGCGTCCGCGAGGCCGCAGGGCAGGCCTACGTACCGGTGATCGTGGTCTCCGGCGATGCCCAGCAACATCTCGAAGAGCGTCGCTTCACCGAATTCGTCACCGATTATTTCGACAAGTCACTCGGGCACGAGGCGCTGGCCACCTTCATCCGAGGCTACGTGCAGCCCGAACCGATCATCGGCGCCACCATCCTGTACATCGAGGACAGCCGCGTCGTCGCCGAGACCACGCGGCGGATGCTGGAGCGCCAGTCGCTCAACGTGGTGCACGTGCTGAAGGCGGAAGACGCGTTCGCTCTGCTCACGGCGGAATCATTGGGCCTGTCCACCCACAAGTTCGACCTGGTGCTCACCGACGTGATCCTGAAGGGCGAGCTGAGCGGTCGCGACATCGTGCAGCGCATCCGCGTGGACTTCGCCTACGGCAAGCGGCGACTGCCCATCCTGGTGATGACCGGCGACAGCAACCGCGACAACCAGGCCGAACTGCTGCAGGCCGGCGCCAACGACCTGGTGCTGAAGCCCATCGCCGAACGCCTGCTGGTGACCAAGGTCCTGTTCCAGCTGCGCCTGGCGCGCATGGACGAATCGCGCAGCCTGGTCTGAGCCGCACGCGACACGCATGACCGACGACGACCGCATCAAGCTGGAGCCTTCGTGGAAGGCGCACATCGGCGACTGGCTGCAGCGGCCGGACATGCGCGATCTGTCGGCCTTCCTGCGCCAGCGCAAGGCGGCCGGCGCGCGCATCTATCCGCCGGGGCCGCAGATCTTCGCGGCGTTCGACGCCACGCCGTTCGATGCGGTGAAGGTGGTGATCCTCGGGCAGGATCCGTACCACGGGCCCGGTCAGGCGCACGGCTTGTGCTTCTCGGTGCTGCCGGGCGTGCCGGTCCCGCCGTCGCTGGTGAACATCTACAAGGAAATCAACGCCGATCTCGGCATTCCACCACCGGATCACGGCTGCCTGCTGCCGTGGGCACGCCAAGGCGTGCTGCTGCTCAATGCCGTGCTGACGGTGGAAGAAGGCCGGGCCGGCGCCCACCAGGGCAAAGGCTGGGAAGGCTTCACCGACCACGCCATCGAGACGCTGGCACGCGAGCGCGAAGGCCTGGTGTTCCTGCTGTGGGGCAGCTATGCGCAGGCCAAGGGCAAGGTGATCGACACGCGTCGCCACCGCGTGCTGCGCGCGCCGCATCCTTCGCCGTTGTCGGCGCATCGTGGCTTCCTGGGCTGCGGGCATTTTTCGGCGACCAATCAGTACCTGGCGCAGCGGGGGCTGCGGCCGATCGACTGGCGATTGCCGTTGAAGGATGCGTTGGAGGTCTGATTCGTCCCGGGTCTGTCGGGCTCGGTTTCCGCGTGCGGCGCGATGCCGTGCGCACCAAAGGGGAGGGGTGCATGAAAGTACTGAAGATGGTGGTGGTGTTGTCGTTCCTGTTCCTGCAGGGATGTGCATCGGCGTTGATGAAGCCTGCGGATGGCAGTGCGCTGGTGGCGCCGCCAGGGGAGAGCAGCCGCGTGGTGTTCCTGCGCCCGTCCTCGTTCGGCGGCGCGATCCAGGCGTCCCTGTTCGACATCACGGGCGATGAGACCCGCTTCATCGGAGTGAGTTCGACCGGAACGCAGGTCGTACATGACGTCGCGCCGGGCCGCCATTGGTTCATGGTGGTGTCCGAGGCTGCGGATTTCATGGAAGCCGACCTGGCGCCCGGGCAGACGTACTACGCCGTGGTGACGCCGCGCATGGGCGCGTGGAAGGCGCGCTTCTCGCTGTGGCCGATCAAGACGGCCTCGGACAACGAATTCAACTGGCGCAACGCGGACGTGGCGAAGTGGATCGCCAATGCGAAGCACGTGCAGAACACGCCGGAAGGCGAGGCGTGGTTCAAGGCGAACCAGGCGTCCATCGCCAGGAAACAGGCGGACTATCTGGCCGTCTGGAACAAGAAGAGCGCAGCGGACCTGGAGCAGCGCACGCTGGTGCCCGGGGATGCGTCCGTCGCGAAGCCTTGATGCAAGGGGGGCGTCCGCGATAGCCGGGGGCTCCCTTCAGTCAGGGGAGCGTGCGCTCAGCGCGTGCGGCGGCGCTTCTGCGGCGGTGAGACCGGCGGGGGCGGGGCGACCGGAATGTTCTTGATCTCGCTCTGCAGCTCTTCCAGCATCGGCACCATCTTCTGCTGCACGGCCGACATGATGTTCTGCATCAGCGCCGGGTTCTTGTCGAGCATGCGCTGGCCGGTCGCGCTTTCGTAGAACTTGGTGATCGCGCGCACGTCTTCGCGCGTGTAAGTCTTCTTGTAGACATCCAGGTATACCGGCCGCATCTCTTCCCACGACAGCGCCCTGCGGACGATTTCCTGCGTCTTGGCCTGGATCCGGGCGACTTCGCCTTTCTGTTCCTCGGTCATCTCCTTGCCGGCGAAGTGCTTGTCGAACTCCTGCTGCTGCACCGCTTCCATCTGGGGGATCATCCCCGCCAACAGGCTTTCGGCACGTGATGCCTTCAGCAGGCGGTCGATGTCGGCGTCGGAAGGCTCGGCGGCGAAGACTGGTCCGGCCAGGGCCAGTGCGAGGACCAGCAGCGCACGAAGGAACGGGGGCGCCGTGTTCAGCGAGGATCGGGTCATGCGGTATGGGCGGCGTGGAGCGGGGCCACAGGGTGCCTGCCCGGGAGTAAATCTGGTGTTAATCGTCGGCCAATCCACGCGCTTGCACTGCGAACGGACACGCATCCTGACTACAATCCGCACATGGGGAGCACTGCACTCGAGATCACGCCGACGCTGGCGATTCCGGACGACGAGCTGGTCGAGCGCTTCGTGCGCGCCAGTGGCGCCGGCGGCCAGAACGTCAACAAGGTATCCACTGCCGTGGAGCTGCGCTTCGACGTGGCCGGCTCGCCTTCGCTGCCCGAGGCGCTGCGTGAGCGCCTGCTGGCCAAGCGTGACCGCCGGCTGACGGACGAGGGCGTGCTGGTCATCGACGCGCAACGCTTCCGCACCCAGGATCGCAACCGCCAGGACGCACGCGAACGGCTGGCCGACATCATCGCCGCTGCGCTGGTGGTGCCGAAGAAGCGCGTAGCCACCAAGCCCTCGCGCGCCGCCAAGGCGCGTCGGCTGGATGCCAAGCGCGAGCGCAGCCATATCAAGCGCGGCCGCTCGCAGAAGAACCAATGGGAGTAATTGTTTGAGCGATGACATCATTCCGCGCATTCCACCCAACATGCCGCAGGTGCCGCCGAACCGGTTCACCCGCTGGCTGGGCCGCACGTTCCTGCGCACCTTCGGTTGGAAGGTGACTGGCACGCTGCCGGACATTCCGCGGCTGGTGATGATCGTGGCGCCGCATTCGTCCAATTGGGACGGCATCTGGGGGATGGCGGCGAAGATCGCCATGGGCTTCCAGGTGCGGGTGCTCGGCAAGGCGCAACTGTTCTGGTGGCCGCTGTCGCCACTGCTACGCAAGCTGGGCGTGGTCCCGGTGGATCGCAGCTCGCCGCAGGGCACGGTGGAGCAGGCCGTGCGCATGCTGCGGCAATCCGAGAAGATGTGGTTCGCTCTGACGCCGGAAGGCACGCGCAAGCGCGTGGACAAGTGGAAGGGCGGCTTTCTGAAGATCGCCCACCAGGCGCAGGTGCCGATCCTGATGGCGTACTTCCACTATCCGGAAAAGACCATCGGCATCGGCGACGTGTACTACCCCACCGGCAACATGGACATCGACATGGCCGCGATCCGCGACTGGTACCGGCCGTGGCAGGGGAAGAATCGCGGGACGGTGTGACCGGGCCGTACTCGAAAACAAGAAGCCCGCCGGAAGGCGGGCTTCTTGTTGTTGCCGTACTGGAAGAGCTTACAGCGCGCTGCCACCGAACTTGTGGGTGTACTGAAGGTAGAAGCTGCGGCCCTCGGTGTCGAACCACGAGATGTCGTAGTAAGGATACGAGGTGTAGGTCGGATCGACCGGCGGCGCCTTGTCGAACAGGTTGACCACGGACAACGAGATCTGCGAGTGGTCGTTGAAGCGGAACTGCACATTCGCGTTGTAACGGTAGGTTGCGCCGATCTTCGGGCCCGGATCGCCTTCCTCCCACACCTCATCGTAGGACCAGCCGTTGGGCAGGCTTCCCAGGCGACGGCCCTGGATGGCGGCGCTCCATGCGTTCTTCTCCCACGACAGGCGCAGGCTGGCCTTGGTGCGCGGGATGTCGTAGCCACTGTTGATGGCGAACATGTCCACGACCGCTTCATCCGGATACTCCTGGATGTCGTGCTTCTCCACCCAGGTGTAGCTGCCGGTCAGGCGGAACAGGCCGATACCGGTGTCCAGCTTGAGGTTGGCCGTGGCGTCGATGCCGCTGGTCTTCTCCTGCGCGATGTTGATCGGGTTGACGTGTACGCCGTAGATGGCGCCGGTCTGCGTGCGCGTGACGCGGGCCAGCATGTCGACGCACGTATCGGACGTCGCGACCGCGCCATTCAGGCCCAGCCGGCAATCCCGCTCCCAGCGCATGACTTCGTTCGCGCGAAGGTCCTGCACCTGGTTGC
Organism: Pseudoxanthomonas sp. 3HH-4; assembly: GCF_006716465.1. Taxonomy (GTDB): domain Bacteria; phylum Pseudomonadota; class Gammaproteobacteria; order Xanthomonadales; family Xanthomonadaceae; genus Pseudoxanthomonas_A. The sequence goes on from NZ_VFPB01000006.1 coordinate 73,645, forward strand.
GCATGTCGATGTTGAAGTAGTCCAGCGACAGGTCCAGCCACGGCGCGGGTGACCAGACCAGGCCGGCGGTCCAGGAATCGCTGGTCTCCGGCTCCAGGTCCTTGTTGCCGACGCGACTGCGGATGATACCTTCGCCGCCGTAGCTGCAGTCGTCGTAGCTCTCGGCATCCGGCTCTTCCGTGTCGCAGCGGTAGAAGTCGGTGACCGAGGTTTCATCGTTGCCCGGGCCCGTGAACACGTAGTGCAGGTCGGGCGCACGGAACGCGGTGCCGTAGGAGCCGCGTACGAGCAGGCTGTCGATCGGGCGCCACTCCAGGCCGGCGCTCCAGGTGAACTTGTTCGGATCGCGGCCGGCGAAGCGGTACTGGTCGAAGCGGCCGGCGACGCTCAGGTTCAGGCTGTCGAGCAGTGGCATGCGAAGTTCGCCTGCCACTGCCCAGCGGTTGCGGCTGCCCTTTCCGTCCGAATCCTTCCAACTGTAGTAGTAGTACTGCGTCGCCAGCGGGTCGGGCTTCAGGTCGTAGGACTGGCGACCGAGTTCGGCGGTGGCCGCGAATCCTGCATCGCCGCCGGGCAACGAGAACAGCGAGGCGTTCGTCAGCGTGAACGACAGCGACTGCGTCTCGGATTCGGGCTTGTAGGTGGTACGGGCGAAGATGCTGTCGTACTCGGCACGCGTCAGCGGCGTGTACATGCGTTCGTGGGGCGCGTCGTAGATCGGATAGCCGTCTTCGTCATAGCCGAGCTGCGGTCCGAGGAACAGGTCGTTGGCGCGCGCGGCGACGATCTGCGGCCAGCTGATCTCGGCCCGGTACTGCGAATGGCTCAGCGCGGCTTCGTAGTCCCAGTTGCTGCCGAAGCTGCCGGAAAAGCCGGTGGTGACGCCGAAGGTCTTCTGGACGGTATTGACCATGCCGTTGCGCAGGCCGCCCATTTCTTCCACGGTGAACTGGCGCTGCCAGTACTCGAGCTGCTCGGTGTTCTGGTTGTAGAAGTAGTCCCATTCTGTGCCGTCTTCCGTCATCAGCGCCCAGCTGCGCGGCGCCCGGAACAGCGACAGTTCGTGGCGGCCGGCCTGCACGTCGGCGAACCAGCGCGTGCCATTGCCGAACTCGTAGTTGAACGTGGCGTAGGTGTTCACGCCTTCGCGCTTGCTGATCATGGTGCGGTAGGCCACCGCACGGTCGCTGCCGCAGTAGTAGCCGTAGTTGCGGCGGTTGGCGTAGTGCATCGTGCCTTCGTTGAGGTTCGACAGGCTGTCGCAGGTCTCCTCGCCCGGATCGATGTAATCGTCCCACCAGTCGGTAATCAGGAAGTTGCGCGGCGGATAGCCGTAGCGAGCCGGGTTCGGCGCGTCGTAGCTGGAGTCCTGCTGCGGCCGCTCGTAGCCCCACAGTGGAGTCTGGTCGCGATACTCCATGCCCAGCACGGCATCGAAGTTGCCGCGCGAAAAGCCGCCGGAGATGTTGACGCGCATCGATTCCGCGTCGCCGCGTTCGGTCTGTCCGTAGCGATAGTCGATGGTGATGCCGTCCGCTTCCTTCTTGAGGATGAAGTTGACCACGCCGGAGATCGCGTCCGAGCCGTAGATCGCCGACGCGCTGCCGGTCAGTACCTCGATGCGTTCGATCATGCCCAGCGGCAGGCTGGAGATGTCGGTGAAGTTGCTGCGGCCTCCGAAAGGCAGTGGGAAGTCCGCGATGCGACGACCGTTGACCAGCACCAGGGTGTGGTTCGGGCCCAGGCCACGCAAGTCGACCTGCTGTGCGCCGGGGGAAAAGTCCGCACCGCCGGCCGATTGCTGGCTCTGGGTCTCGCCGCCGTTCTGGGTCAACGACTGCAGTACATCGGGAACACTGGTGAAGCCGCCTGCCTTGATGTCCTCCGCCGTCACCACGGTGATCGGTGCCGGTCCCTCGATCTGTGCACGCGGGATGCGCGAGCCGGTGACCTGCAGCGTTTCCAGCTGGGTCACGGGCTCTTCGACCTGCGCGGCGCCTCCACCGGGAGGTGTTTCCTGCGGTGCAGGACGCGGGGGCGGTGCGCGGCGCGGAGTGGCGTCGGCCTGCACGATCAACACCGCGCCGGACGCGTCGCGCTTGGCCTGGAAGCCGCTGCCCTGCAGCAGGCGATCCAGCGCCTGGTCGGTCGACGTGGCGCCCTGCACCCCGGTGGTGCGCCGGCCCTTCAGCTGATCGGCGCGATAGACCAGCTGCGTGCCGGACTGCTTGGCCAGCGTGTTGAGCGCTGCCGTCAGTTCGCCCGCAGGCAGGTCGATGCGGCCCGGGGCCGCCTGGGCCTGCGCGGCGAGTGCCGCGCTACAGGCCATGCTCAACAGCAGGACTCGCACTGGGTACTGCATCGACGACTCTCCCCGTGGTGCTCGGAATGGCACCTCTCGCTATCAGGACGAACGAGCCGCGCAAATCCCCCCATGACCTTCGTCGTGGCGTGCGTGGCCCTAGCGCGTGTGCAGCACGATGCGGTCCGGGTGCCGTTCGGCACGCACCGGGAATCCCTGTTCCAGCAGATGCGTGAAGCCGTCGGCGTTGGACCAGCGGAAGTTGCCGCCCACGCGCAGCTCGGCGACGGTGGCGTCGGCCACTTCCAACTTGCGGGTGTTGAAGCGGTTGAACTCGGCCGCGGCCTCCGCCAGCGAGGTGTCGTCGAAGGTCAGGAAACCCTCGCGCCACTCCAGGTAGCGTTCCGCATCGGCCACCGGCAGCGAGCGCACCAGCACCCCGTTGCGGCCGGCAGTTGCCACGCTGCCGGCCGGCAGCAGGGCCACCGGCTGCGCGCGGCCATCGCGGCCGGCGCGGCTTTCCAGCCGCACCTTGCCTTCCGTCACCACCACGCGCACAGCGTCGGTATCGCGTCGTACGGAGAAGCGCGTGCCCACGGCCGCCACGCGGCGGCCTTCCGTTTCCACCACGAACGGGCGCCGCGTATCGCGGGCCACGTCGAAGAAGGCTTCGCCCTGCACCAGGGAGACGTGCCGTTCGCTGCGACTGATGCGCAGTTCCAGCCGGCTGTCGCTGCTCAGTGTGGCGGTGGAGCCGTCGGGCAGCGTCACGGTCTGTATCTGGCCGACGGTACTGGCGTAGGTGCCCTGCTCGCGACCGGTCATCTGCCAGCCGCCCCAGGCGGCCGAGCCCAGTGCCACGATCGCCAGCGCGGCCGCCATGCCATGCCGCCATCCGCCGCGCTGGCCACGATCATCCCGATGGCGTGGCGAGAAGGCGACGCCCTGAAGATCGGGCAGGCGGTCCGGCGTTCCTTCCGCCATGCGCGTGCCAGACCGGGCACGGGGCGGCGGCGAACCCGCAGGAAGCCCCGCCGCCAGCGCCTGCAGGCGACCGGCTTCACGCCATGCGGATTCCAGCCTCAGCCATGCCACCTTGTGCTGCGCGGACGCGGTCAGCCAGGCATCCAGCGCACGCTGGTCCTGCGCGCACCAGTCATCGCCATCGCGACGGACCAGCCAGTCGGCCGCAGCTTCTTCAATCCGTCTGCTGTCGGTCATGTCCGTCGTCCTCGTCCATGACGGGCCGGGCAGCCGGTCGCGCGACCGGTCCACGCACGGCGTCGCCGCCGTACAGGTGGTCGGCGAGCAGGCGCATCCCTTTGGCCAGATGTTTTTCCACGGTCTTCTCGCTGATGCCCAGTTGCCGGGCGACGTCCTTCTGCGGCAGTTCCTCTACCCGCCGCAGCCACACCACCTCGCGGCAACGGTCGGGAAGCCGGTCCAGGGCCTCGACCATGCGCTTGAGCGCCTGTCGGGTCCCGGTCCACCGCTCGGGCGACACCTCGTCGATCAGGTAGACGTTCGAGGACTCGAAATCACCCACCGACTCGATCGACACCACCCGGCTGCGGCGCAGGCGGTCGGTCATCAGGTGGCGGGCGGTGGCGAACAGGAAGGCCTTCGGCGCGTCCGGCCGCGCGCGCGCCGCCGCTTCGTAGACGCGCGCGTAGGCCTCCTGCCGCAGGTCATGCCACTCGTCGCGATGTGGCCACGCGCGTTGCAGGAACAGCACCAGTGCCCGTTCGTGGACGAGCACCTCGCGGATGAACCAGTCGTCCAATTCGGTGGGCATGGCCGCACTCTAGCCGATCACGCCCGTCGTACGCGCGGTCCATCCGGATGGGGGGAAGTGCGCGCCGGTTCGTCTCTCCTTGGCATCGGTGCGTGGCATCCTGCCACCACCTTCGACATGGGAGTGGCGGCATGGTGTCTGTCTTTGGTGCAGTGCGGCGTGGCGTGGTGTGCGTGCTGGCGCTGGCCTTGTCGTTGCCTGCGCTGGCGGGCAAGCCGGCGCATTACGTACTGGGTGACACCGGCGCGAAGACCCCGGGGAAGGTGCAGCCGGGCCTGCTGCTGATGGGCGGCGGCGACCGCAACTTCGATGCGATGCGCTGGTTCATGCAGAAGGCGGGCAACGGGCACATCGTGGTGCTGCGCGCATCGCAGGCCGGCGAGATCGGCGAGGAATTCTTCAACGAAGTAGGCGGCATCGCGTCGGTGGAAACGTTCGTCTTCAGCGACCGGGACGCGGCGACGGATCCCGCCATGCTGCGCAGCCTGAAGCGCGCCGATGGCATCTTCCTGGCGGGCGGCGATCAGTCGCGTTACGTGCGCTACTGGCGTGGCACGCCGGTTGGCGCCGCGCTGGACGCGCACGTGCGCGCCGGCAAGCCGCTGGGCGGCACCAGCGCCGGACTCGCCATGCAGGGCGAATACCTCTATGGCGCGATGGATGGCGGCAGCCAGATCAGCCCGCGCGCGCTGGCCGATCCGCTCGGTCCGGACAACACCATCGAGACGGATTTCCTGCACTTGGCGTTGCTGAAGGGTGTCATCACCGACACGCACTTCAGTGAACGCAACCGCCTCGGCCGCCTGATCACGTTCGTCGCCAAGGCCGAAGCGATGGCGCAGCGTCCGCTTATCGGTCTGGGCGTGGATGAAGACGCCGCGGTCGCCGTGGAAGGCGATGGCAGCGCGCGCGTCTATGCGACCACGCCCGGTGCCGGCGCAACGGTGGTGAAGGGTGGCTTCGCACAGAAGCAGGTCGAAGACGAGGCGATGAATCTCGATCGCGTCGATACCGTCATCGCCGGCGTCGACTCCGTGCTGCACCTGCCGAGTGGGCGCGTCGAGAAGCCCGCCGCCGAACGCCAGTACGCCGTGCGTGACGGCGTGCTGGTGGCGCTGGATTCGCCGGTGCTGGTGATCCACGGCGGTGCTGGCGTCGAACGCGCGGGCATGACGCCGGCCGACGAGGATGCCGCGCGCAAGGCACTGGAAGCGGCGCTGCGCGCGGGGCATGCACAACTCACCGCAGGCAAGCCGGCGCTGGACGCGGTGACCGCCGCGATCACCGTGCTGGAGGATGCGCCGCAGTTCAACGCAGGCCGTGGTGCTGTATTCACCCACGACGGCAAGAACGAACTCGACTCTTCGATCATGGACGGCGCCACCGGCAAAGCGGGCGCCGTGGCCGGGGTGCACCGGGTCAAGAATCCGATCACGCTGGCACGCGCGGTGATGGACAAGTCGCGCCACGTGATGATGGTCGGCGGCGGCGCGGAAGCCTTCGCGAAGGAGCAGGGCATCACGCTCGTCGACCCATCGTACTTCCGGACCGAAAAGCGCTGGCAGCAGTTGCAGAAGGCGCTGCAGGAAGAAGCGCAGGCGCAGGCGAGCAATATGCCGCTGGCGTTGCCGGGCAAGGCGTACTTCGGCACGGTCGGCGCCCTGGCACTGGACGTGAAGGGACAATTGGCTGCGGGCACGTCCACCGGCGGCATGACCAACAAGCGCTACGGTCGCGTGGGCGACGCGCCCATCATCGGCGCGGGCACCTGGGCCGACGACCGTTGCGCGGTCTCCGGTACCGGCTGGGGCGAGTACTACATCCGTGCGGCGGCTGCGCACGAGATCTGCGCGCGTGTGCGCCTGTCCGGGCAGGGCATTGCCCGCGCGGCTGATGGCGTGATCAACCGCGACATCCCGAAGGCCGGCGGCGACGGCGGTGCGATCGCCCTCGGCGCCGACGGCAGCATCGCGTTTCCGTTCAATACCGAAGGCATGTACCGCGGCTGGATCGGCGCCGACGGCGTGCCGCACGTGGCGATCTACAAGGAAGACCCGCTGCCTGTGCGCTGAGTCGGCGGCTGGACTCCGAGGTGCCGGATCGGGGACGACAGCCCATCGAGACGGACGGGTCCGCACGGTCGCGCCGTGCCCTGTCTGCCGTGCCTAGTGGCCCGCTGTGTCGGGGGGCCATCCTCATCTGACGAGGGGAAGGGTGCGGCCGGCTGAACAATTTTTCTTCCGCAGGACTCTTGGAGCGGCGATAGCGTGACGTATTGCTCAAAAATGTGAAATGTAAGCTAAGATACGGATCACAGTTGTGAGTGACCCCTCCATAGCCTGGAAGGCGTCTTGGGTCACCGCGTCAAACGGGGGCAAGCGTAAGGCCGTTGAATCCACAGGCCCGGGGAGCGCCTCTCCAACAGATCGTGTCAGGGGATCCGTTCGTCGATGTCGTACCACGCTATTGATGGTCTGCGCCCGAGCGGCGCGTTTTCTGCACGTCCGTCGTCTTCCACCGTCGCCTTGGTCACCACGAAGACCCGCCGCTGGCGGCGTGGCACCGGGCAGGCCGGCCTGCTGCTCGCGGGCCTTGTGGCGGCCGGTTCGGCGCTGGCGCTGATCACCGGTACCTGGACCACCAATGGGTCCGCATCGGCCACCACCACGGTCAATGGCATCACCGTGACGTGGACTGGCATGGCCGACAGTGCGTACTCCAACGGCAGCTTCAACGGGACCAACGGCGGCCGGTGGACCGACCCCTATGGCGGTACGGTGAATGGTGGAGCTTCGCTGACGTTGCTGCACGAAGTCGGCAGCCGGAACTACACAGTCACCTTCAGCAAGCCGGTGGACAACCCGGTGCTGCACATCGATCGCCTGGGCGGCGCGATCGGCTCCGATCCCAACAGCTCGCGATGGACGTTGAACAGTTCGGTCTCCCAGGGCGGGACCGTCTCGCTGACGCGGCTCAGCGGCAATCCGCAGTTCCTGGTGAACGGCAGTACCTTCGTGCGCGACACCAGTAACGGCTTCTCTGGCGAAGCCGATGCGGAATGCCGGACGGGCAACACGGGATCGATCGCCCGTGGCACGGCCTGCGGCTCGGTCCGCTTCAACGGCACCGGCATCACCAGCCTGACCTTCAACGCGGGGTTGCAGGGGCCGACCGGAGGCGATCAGCTGGAAGTGCGCTGGAGCTTCGAAGGTTCCAGCGTGATCGTGCGCAAGCAGTCCGCGGGCGGCACCGGCACCTTCGGCATCACCGCCAGCAATGCGCTGTCGCAGGCGTTCAACCTGACCACGACGGCGCAGAATTCGCCGGTGGCGTCGGCCATCTATCCGGTCACCAACCACGCGGCCGCGATCACGCTGACCGAGTCCAGCGTCCCCACCGGCTATGTGCTGACGTCCGGCGCCTGTACGGACCAGAGCGGTGCCGCCGTGAGCGTCATCGTCGACACGGCGACCCGGCAGATCACCATTCCCACCGCGAACTACCGCGCCAACCAGACCATCACCTGCACCCTGACCAACAGTGCGCAGGCCACGCTGGCCCTTGCGAAGACGTGGGTCAACGCGGCGATCAACGATACCGCCGCGCTGTCGGCGACCGGGGGCGCCACCAACGCCACGCTGTCGTCCACCGCCAACAGTGCATCGGAAACCGATACCGGATCCGCCGTGCAGGTGGTGCCGGGCAACGTCATCACCCTGGGCGAAACCCTGGGTGCGGGCAATGCGCGCACCTACACCGCGGGCGCGTGGAGTTGCACCGGAGGCAGTCTCAGCGGCAACACGCTGACCCTGACCAGCGCGCATGCGGGCCAGGCCATCATCTGCACGATCATCAACACCGCGCGCGTGGCCGATCTGTCGGTGGTGAAATCCACCGCTTCAGGCCCCTCCCTCAGCGGGGCGCTGCGGAACTTCACCGTGACCGTGTCGAACGCAGGCCCCAGTGCGGCGGATGGTGCGCTGGTGAGCGATACGCCCGGCGGCGGCCTGAGCTGCCCGGCTGCCGGCAATCCCATCACCTGCAGCGCCAGTGGCGGCGCCGCGTGTCCGGGCGCCGCGGCGCTCCCCAGCCTGGTAAGCGGCGGCGTGGCCGTACCTGTGCTGCCTGCCGGGGGGCTGGTGACCTTCATCGTGCCTTGCCAGGTGACGGCGACGGGGCTGTAGGCTCCGGCGGCGCGCTTCCAAAGCGTGCGTCGAATCTCCATCATGCGGCGTCCTTCTCCCGTCTTCTGATGCAATGAGTCGTGCTGCCTGGCTATGGGCAGTGGTGGTGCTCACCACCGCCGCCCTCGCCGCCACCTTCCTGTTCACCCCCCGCTTCCCGGTCCCCGTGCATGACGCCGGCCCGCCGGCCACCCCGTTCGGCTGGTCGGGACAGCTGTCGCTGACGGCGGGCGATGGCGTGCGTGGCCTGCGGGATGGCGCGGGGCCGCAGGCCCGCTTCGACGACCCCTGGGGCATCGTGGTGATGGAGGACGGCACGCGCTATGTCGCCGATGCGGGCGACAACAACCGCATCCGCCGCATTGCCGCCGACGGCACCGTCACCACACTGGCGGGCGGGCGCGAGGGGTTCGCCGACGGCACCGGTCCGGCCGCCGCCTTCCACACACCGTCGGCGTTGGCGCGTGACGGTGACGGCAACCTCTATGTGGCCGACACCGGCAACCATGCCATCCGCAAGGTCACGCCACAGGGCGTGGTGACCACGGTCGCCGGAACGGGCGAAGCCGGCTACCGCGATGGGCCTGCGAGGCAGGCGCAGTTCAATGGCCCCATCGGCGTGGCGGTGGATGGCAGCGGTCGCATCTATGTGGCCGATACCTACAACGACCGCATCCGGCTGATCTCGCGCGAAGGCGATGTCACCACGCTGGCGGGCGGAGAACATCCCGGATTCCTCGACGGTTCGGGAACGGAGGCGCGGTTCGACACGCCGACCGGTATCGCGGTCGATGCGACCGGCGTGGCCTGGGTCGCCGATCTTCGCAACAATGCCATCCGCCGCATCGGGCCGCGGGGTGGCGTCAGCACGTTGCCGATGGAGCAGGACCTACCGACGTTGGCCGGCCCGCGTCGGCCCTTGAGCCTCGCGTTGACGCACGACGGCCAGTTGTACGTCGGCGAGATGTATAGCGGGCGCGTCATGCAGGTGATGCGCGACGGTCGCTGGCATGCGCTGGCGGGGCATGTGACGGACCAGCGCCTGTCGCGCACGGCCGGCCTGGCCGTGGATGCCGCCGGCGACGTGCACTTCACCGACGCGGGAAGCCACCGCGTGCACCGCATCGCGCCACTCGCAGCGGGTGCAGTATCGATGCCGGCGACCGTGGGGCCTTCGATGGACGATCCATTGCCGGAGACGGCGGGCCGCTGGCCGCTGCAGCCGCAGGACGCGTGGCACGAAGTGGTGGGCACGCTGGGTGAAGTCCGGGGCGACTACGAAGGCGAGAGCCGCCATCATCTGCATGGCGGACTCGACATCCGCGGCGACGTGGGCGCCACCGTATTGGCCATCGCCGACGGCAAGGTCAGCAGTCCGTCCGCGGCGTGGGGTTTCGATGGCCTGGGCGAAGGATTCGGCGTGGGCCCGCTGGACTACATCCATATGCGCGTCGGCCGCACGCCACGCGGCGACCTGCTCGATCCCTCGCGCTTCCAGTTGCTGCGTGACCTCAATGGCGATCCCGACCGCATCCGGGTACGTCGCGGTACCCGTTTTGCTGCCGGCGACGCGCTGGGAACGATCAACCGCATGGCGCACGTGCACCTGTCGATCGGGCCATCGGGCTACGAGCGCAATGCCATCGCGCTGGGGTTCACCGGCTTCACCGATGTCTACCCGCCGCGCATCGACGACGTCGCACTGTTCGACACGCTCGACCAACCCATCGACCAGCATCAGGACGGCCGCGTGCTGGTGCCGCGCGAGCTGCAGGGCGTGCGTATCGTCGTGGACGCGTGGGACCAGGTGGATCGCAACCTGCCGCGTCGCCGCCTGGGCCTGTATGCGTTGGGCTACCAGGTGCTGCATGACGACGGCACGCCGGTGGTCGGCTTCGAGGCGCCGCGCATGACGCTCGATTTCCAACGCCTGCCGTCCGATGACGCGGTGCAGGTCGCCTACGCGCCGGGCAGCGGCATCACCGTGCATGGCAGCGCCGTGACACGTTTCAAGTACAGCGTGACCAACACTGTGCGCGATGGCGCCTGGGGCGAAGGTGCGTGGCAGGCAGGCGCATTGCCGCCGGGCGACTACCTGCTGCGCATCACCGCGCGCGATTACAGTGGCAACGAGGCGCAGGGCCGTCGAGACCTGAAGCTGCGTCTCCAGTAGGGCGCGTCCCGACCCGCCGCCGTCCGTCGCGCTGGGTCGTGTCGATCCGCGCCGTCCCCGTTCGTCGTCTCCTTGAAAGCGGCGGAAGGTCCCGGCCGCGTGACAGGAGATTCTCAATGAAAGTCATGGTCATCGTGAAGGCCAGCCCCGCGTCCGAAGCCGGTGAAATGCCCGAAACCGAACTGCTGGCCGAGATGGGCAAGTTCAACGAAGCGCTGGTGAAGGCCGGCATCATGCTGGCGGGTGAAGGGTTGCATCCGTCCTCGCGGGGCGTGCGGGTGCGCTTCGAGGGCAAGCAGCGCAGCGTCATCGATGGGCCCTTCGGTGAGACGAAGGAACTGGTCGCCGGCTTCTGGCTCTGGCAGGTGCGCAACCTCGACGAGGCGATCGAGTGGATCAAGCGCGCACCGTTCGATGGCGGCACGGAGATCGAGTTGCGACCGGTGTTCGAGGCCGACGACTTCGGGGATGCGCTGACGCCGGAACTGCGCGAGCAGGAAGCGCGGCTCGCCGCACAGATCTCGTCGCAGAACCAACGTTGAGGTCATCGCCATGAGCCACCAGATCTTCGTCAACCTGCCCGTCCGCGACCTGGACGCCTCAAAGGCGTTCTTCACGGCGCTGGGCTACGCAGGCAACCCGCAGTTCACCGACGAGAACGCCGCCTGCATCGTCATCAGCGACAGCATCTACGTCATGCTGCTGGTCGAGCCGTTCTTCCAGGGCTTCACGCGCAAGGCGATCTGCGACTCGCGCACGCATACCGAAGTTATCCTCTGCCTGTCGGCCGACAGCCGCGCTGCCGTCGACAGCATGGCGGACAAGGCGCTCGCCGCCGGTGGCAGCGAACCGATGGAAGCCAAGGATTACGGCTTCATGTACCAGCGCAGCTTCCAGGACCTCGATGGCCACCTGTGGGAAGTGGTGCACATGGACGAAGGAGCAATGCCCGAGTCTTGATGTACATGAATGTAGGTGGCGAGGTGCACTGACTTGAATGTGAAAGCTTGCGCAGGCGACACATCTGAAGTACAGAAGAGCCGACGCGTGACGCGGGAGGTGCACGAATGCAGGGCAGGAAGCCAACACGCCATCGACGTTCTTCGGGCCATGCGCCATCGCTGGCGCTGATATCGGCGATGATCATCTCAACAGCAGGATGCCAGGGCATGGCGATGACGCAGGAATCGGGCAACGGAAAGGCCGTGGGTAGGATCGACAATACGGTCGCCGACTGGCCATTGACGTTCGTGCAACACAATTTCGGTGCGCACTGTTTCGACACCATCGGCTGCAGGATCACTTATTCGGGCTTCACCCACGGGGTCGACGCAGACGATGAGGTCAGCCCGCCGTTGGCGTCCTATCGGGGGACGCGAGAACAGATCTTGAGCGCAGGGCACATTGCGCGGCGGAATTTTCCGCCGCCCGCCCACGTGAGTTGGCGGTCGAAGGATGGGGTGGCGCATGAAGCCGACGTCGATATCGCCGCAATCTTCAGCGACAAGAAGATCGTCCATCAGGTGCCGCGCGAAGAGATACGCGAGGACGTTTCGATCACCGATCCCGACATCGTGCTGGAAGTCGAGGACCGCACGATCACGGTATACATGCGTGCGTTCATTCCCACCAAAGCGCTGCAGGTGGCCGGCAATCCCTATAGCGGTCATCGCAACGATCTGGTGCGCGTGTGGAGCAGGACCTACTGAGGCAGTAGTCCAAGGAGAAGGACATGGGCGGAGAACGGCACCCTGACGGCGTCAGCACGATAACGGCGACGGCATCGGACCTGGCGAGTTTTCCACACGCCAGCGAGCAGCTCGCGGGGTTCTCCGCGCCCGTTCTCCACGACAGTGGCAGGTCGGACGACCGTCTGTTCATCGCCGCGTTCGACGGCACCGGCAATAGCATGATGAGGGATGCGCCGGAGAATCATACCAACGTCGCGCGGATCGCCAAGCAGATCGAGTCGCTGAGGGATCCCACCATCGCCCAGGGCTACGTGGAAGGGCCGGGGACGCAGGGAGGGCTGAGCGGCACTTACGATCTCGCCAGCGGGTACACATACGAAGCACGCATGGAGGATATGTATCTTCAGTTCGTGAAGCAGTCGGCCGCCTGGTTGAAGGAGAATCCCGGCGCGGACATCCGCCTCGCCGCCATCGGATTCAGTCGTGGCGCGGAACAGGCGGCCGGTTTCACCCGGTTGGTCGAAGAGCGTGGCATCAAGAATCCCGAGGGCGCGCAGGTGACCCGTGACGGAGACGGTCGCGTCCTACGCGTCAATTACATCGGCCCACCGTTGCGCGAACCCGGCACCGTCATCCAGGCTGTCGGCTTGTTCGATCCGGTCGGCACGGGTGAGCCGCGCGACCATGATCGCCGCCTGCCGCCGTCCGTGGTGTCGGGCTTCCAGATCACGGCCGACGACGAGCGGCGTAACCTGTTCCAGTCCACGCGCGTGATGGATCCCGGGGTGACCGATGGCGGGCGATTCCTCAACGTCACCGTGGCAGGTGCGCATAGCGACATCGGCGGCGGCTACTCCCAGGATGGCATCGGGATCCGCAGCGGCAACCTGATGATCGATTACCTCAACGCACTCAGCGACACGCCCTATCTGGAGAAGCGCGAGGAGCCGATCGATTCGGCGCGCAACGTCATCCATCGCTCCGAAGAGCACCAGTTCTTCTATCGCACCTCGGTGTACGACAAGGCTGGCGCGCGCGGGATGCAGGAGGAGCTCGCGCCCGGAACACTGTGCAGGATCGACTGCCTGGATGCGCAGCCACGCAACCAAGCGCTGGCGCGTGAACTGGCCTGGCGGCCAGTCGAGATCGGCCCGGTGCCGGAGACCCGTTCGGACACCGCAGCGCCGGCCCGTGCAGGCGACATGGTCGAGTCGTTGCTGGATGCGGCGAAGCGCGGGGATGGCGCGGCGATCGAACGCATCTCGCGCGATGGACTGCAGGGTGCGGCCGGACAGGCTTGGTTGCAGGTCGGCCAGCAGCGGCTGGAGGCCGCCTCCCTCGTGCAGACGCCCGCGATCGAGCGGCCGCAGGAGCCGGCGCTGGCGCGTTGAGGTCCGCTTCGCGATGCCGTGACCGCGTGCGCTTGTCCCCCGCCGTGCTGCTGCGCTTTAATCCGCGCGGGGATACGTGATGCCACGGGAGGCGTCCATGGAGTGGGGAATACGCAGTGCGGGTATCCTGCTGGGGTGCCTGCTGGCGCCGTTGGCGCATGCGCAGGTCGAGCTTGAGCCGTTCCTGAAAAGGGATGTGCTGGAAACCCTGAAGATCTCGCCGACGGGCGAGTACTACGCGATGACGGTGCCGCTGGAGGACCAGACCATCCTGGCCGTCATCCGGCGCAGCGACAAGCAGGTCACCTCCAAGGTCAGTGCCGGCCGTGACAGCGTGATCAATGGCGTGTGGTGGGTCAGCGACGAGCGCGTCGTCGTCTCGGTGGCGAAGAAGTACGGCTCGCGCGACCAGCCCTATGCGACCGGAGAGCTCTACGCGACCAACGCCGATGGCAGCGCGCGGCGCCAGATCTTCGCCCGCTACGGGCTGGAGGGCACGGAGCTGCAGCCGCGTGCCGCTTATCTGATCGACACCTTGCCGGGTCAGTCGCGCAAGGTGCTGGTGGGCATGTACGCGCTGGATACCTCGTCCCCGAGCACGCGGGTGGAGATGCTCGATGTCTTCAGTGGCGATCTCGACACGGTGGCGACCGCGCCGGTGCGGAATGCGCGCTTCGTCGTCGACCCTGCCCGCCGGGTGCGCTACGCGATCGGGTCCGGCGACGACAACATCAGCAAGCTCTACCATCGGGCGGACGATGATTCACCGTGGACGCTGGTGAACGATGAAGGCAAGAGCGGGCACGTGGAGTGGCCGCTCGGTCTCTCCACCGACGGACGCACCGCTTACCTGCAGGTGCAACAGGCGCAGGGGCCCGATGCCATCGTGGCGCTGGACACCACCAACGGTGGGCGCACCCAGGTGATGCGCGACCCGGTGGTCGATCCGCACGACATCATCTATGCGGACGATGGCCGCACGCCCGTCGGCAGTTTCTTCATGCACGAGAAGCTGCGCACCGCGTTCTTCGATGAGGAATCCACCACCGCGCGGCTGTATCGCAAGCTGGAGCGTTCGTTCCCCGGCTCGTCGATCGAGATCACATCGGGCACGCGCGACGGCCGGCTGAAGATCGTCCATGCGTGGAGCGATACCAGTCCGGGCGATTTCTTCCTGTTCGATACGACGAACAACTCGGCGGACCTGGTCTTCAGCCGGCGCAGCTGGCTGGACCCCGCCAAGGTGGCACCCAGCGAACTGGTGACGCTGCGGGCGCGTGACGGACTCGCCCTGCATGGCTACCTCACCCGGCCGCATGGGCACCACGCCGCGCCGTTGCCGATGGTGGTGATGCCGCATGGTGGTCCGTTCGGCGTCTTCGATGGCTGGGAGTTCAACGACGAGGCGGAGATGCTGGCGCGTGCGGGCTACACGGTGCTGCGGCTGAACTACCGCGGCTCCGGCAACTACGGCAGTGCATTCCAGCAGGCCGGTGCGCGGCAGTGGGGGCGCACCATGCAGGACGACGTCACCGACGCCACGCGTTGGGCGATCGAACAGAAGATCGCCGACCCGCAGCGCATCTGCCTGTATGGCGCCAGCTATGGCGGTTACGCGGCCCTGATGGGCGTGGCGAAAGAGCCGGAGCTCTACCGCTGTGCCGCCGGCTATGTCGGCGTCTACGACCTGGAACTGATGCACAAGCAGAAGTCGCGCAGCGCACGCTGGATGGGTACCTACATGGACGACTGGGTGGGTGACGACCGTGCGCGTCTGGTGGACGTATCACCCACCGCGCTGGCATCGCGCATCCAGGTGCCCGTCTTCCTGGCCGCGGGCGGCAAGGATGAAATCGCACCGCAGGCCCATAGCGAACGCATGGAGAAAGCGCTGAAGTTGGCGGGCGTGCCGGTAGAAGCCCTGTACGTGCGCACTGAAGGCCACGGCTTCTACGCCGAAGCCAACCAGCGCACCTACTACACGAGGCTGCTGGATTTCCTTTCGCGCCACCTGGGCGGCGCGAAAGCGAAGTAGGCGCGGGTCAGGCGCCCACGCGCCGGCGTACCGCGTCGAAGTCGCGCACCGGCCGCACCTCGATGCTGCCGGTGCCGATCCACGGGAACTCCTGCGCGATCTTCACCGCTTCATCGATGCTGTCGGCCTCGATGAGGTTGTAGCCGCCCAGGATCTCCTTCGTCTCGGCGAAGGGGCCGTCGACGACGCTGGTCTTGCCGTTGCGCACGCGCACCGTGCGCGCGGTGCTGCCATGTTCCAGCTGTTGCGATTCCACCAGCGTGCCCTGCGCCTTCAGCTCGTCGGCGTGAGTGATGCAGCCATGCATCATCTGGTCGAAAGCGCCGGCAGGCAGCGCATCGAGCAACTGGTCATCCGTGTAGACCATCAACAGGAACTTCATGCGCCCTCCCGGCGTGCCATGCAGGCCGGGATTGTGCCACGGTGCGCCGACCGGCGACGTTCAAGCCGCGCACGGCGGCGTCGCCACGTTCATTCGCCGGCGGGCGAACGGAACCATGCCTCCACCGTGCCCTTGACCTTCATCGTCATCGGATTGCCGCGGCGGTCCTTCGATTTGCCCACGGGGACGCGCACCCAGCCTTCGCTGATGCAGTACTCCTCCACGTTGTCGCGCTCCACGCCGTTGAAGCGGATGCCGACGCCGCGATCCATCGCCTCGGCGTTGTAGAACGGGCTGCGCGGGTCGGAGGCCAGGTGGTCGGGAGGCGTGTCGGACATGGGAGTGCGTCGTGCGGATGGGAGGCGGAAGGATAACCGAAGCGCGCCGGCTACCATGCCACGCGGTTGCGGCTGCAGATGAGCGTGGCCTGCAGGGTCAGCCTTCCGGATCGCGGGTCAGCACGCAGCTGCCCGGGATGGGGGACGGCTGGGGCATGGAACGCGGCACCGTCGTGGAAGACCAGCCGGTTCCATTTTGCCGGCACGGTGAGCACATGGGTGAACCACGCATTCGAACCGTCCGGGTAGCTCGCCGGCAGTATGTAACGCTGCGAGAATTCTTCCGGTGGCAGCGCATCGGCG
This sequence comes from Pseudoxanthomonas sp. 3HH-4, assembly GCF_006716465.1. GTDB lineage: Bacteria > Pseudomonadota > Gammaproteobacteria > Xanthomonadales > Xanthomonadaceae > Pseudoxanthomonas_A. The sequence continues at coordinate 90,239 of NZ_VFPB01000006.1, forward strand.
TCGTGTTCCATCAGTTCCACCTGCGGCGGCGAGATGCGTGGCAGGAAGAACTGCAGGCCCCCCAGCGCGGGGTCTTGAAAGAGGAACAGTTCGGCCATGGCGGCGCATTGGTCCGCCTCGAACGTGCGCACGCGCCGGGGCATCCGGTGCGCGGGGGAAAGCGTGGCCGGCGGCGACGTCAGCAATGACAGCCGGCCCGCGCTGAACAGCACGCGGCGTGCGCCGAGCGCGCGGCGCGCGTGCTCGCGGAACACGTCGTGCAGCAGGTGGATGAATTCCTCCGGCATGCGCAGCTGCGCACCAGGAAACACCGATGCCGGTGCCGGCTGGAAATCCTCGCGGTAGGCCTCCGCGTAGGCGGGCAGGCGATCCGGCGCGAGCAATGCATCGTCGATGACCACGCAGGCATGGCCGTGGCCGATGGCCAGCTGCTGCACCACGGGACGGGGGTTGAACATGGCGCGGCCTCCCCGGCAGGCCGGCGTGCGGACCGGCCCCGCCAAGATAGACCCTGGGCGCGCCGGTGACAAAAACGCCGGGGCGGCCCACCACGACCGTCCCGGCGGTGCTGCCGTCGAGGAATTACGGCATCAGCACCTTGTCGACCACGTGGATCACGCCGTTGGTGGCCTTCAGATCGGCGGTCGTGACCTTGGCCGTGTTGCCCCTCGCATCGGTGAGGGTGACGCCGCCGTCGGCCAACTGCGCCTTCAGTTCGCCGCCCTGCACGGTCTTCAGCGTGGCGGTGCCGCCGCCCGCTTCGATCTGCTGTGTCAGCGCGGCCGCATCCACATTGCCGGCTACCACGTGGTAGGTCAGCACGGTGGTGAGGTCACCCTTGCTTTCGGGCTTCAGCAGGGTGTCGACGGTGCCTGCGGGCAGCGCGTCGAAGGCGGCATTGACGGGGGCGAAGACCGTGAACGGTCCCGCGCCCTTCAGCGTATCGACCAGGCCCGCCGCCTGCACCGCGCTCACCAGCGTGGTGTGGTCGGGCGAACCGATGGCGAGATCCACCACGTCGTTCTGTTCGGCGGGCATGGCTGCATCGGCCGTCACGTCCGCGGCGGCTTCGGGTACCGGCATCGGCGCGGCACCTGCCTCGGCATCGGCGGTCTTCGGCGAACAGGCCGTGGCGGCGAGGGCGGCCGTCAGGGCGACGGACAGGAAGGTGTACTTCATGATGTGCTCCAGGAGTGGGAAGAGGTGTCCTGCGTTGCGGACACGCAGTTCCTTACGACGCGCTCACCCGACTGGATGCATCACGCGGTCTTAATGTCCTGCACGGTGCGGCACGGCTTCCCCGGACGCGGCCGGCGCGGCATGCTGTTCACCAACTTCCCTCATCCGACGCCGATGTCATCGCCCGACCACGAATTCGACCCCGACGACAACTTCCGCCACGCCTTCGATGACGAGGACGACATGGACCTGGACGACACCGAAGCACTGGTGTGGAACCTGCTGGTCCTGATCAACCCCGGCGACGAGGAAACCGCATTGCGGCAGTTCGCGGCCTACCGCGAAGCGGGCGGCGACGACGGCGTCGAACCCGACCAGGTGTTGTGGACGCTGAAGGATGCCATCGACTGGACCTCCGGTTTCTACGTGGACTGGAAGGATGCGGAGTCCTTCATCGACTGCGTCAACCAGCTCGCGGCGCGCTACGCCATCGAGATCGACTGGGGCGGCGACACCAGCGATGAGGACTTCCTGGACGATACCGACGTGCCCGCGCTGATGGCCACCGCCCACGACCGCCTGCGCGAGCACGGCTACACCTTGTGGAACTGGAACACCGGCGGAGATGCGTATGCGGGTTGGATGGCATTGCGCCGCGACGACGAAGGCATGCAGCAGCTGGCGGCGGTGATGGGGGTCGAGATCCGCCCGGGCAGCGACGCGTTCTGAGCCATCGTTGACCATGGTTCCGACGGTGCCCGGGTTAGACTGCGTGCTTGCCGGCTGTCGGACCGGTTCCCCTTGAAGCGAATGCCATGTTGGCTGGAGCGATCATGCCCGTGATGCGCCTGTTGCTGGCCTGTCTGTTTTGCCTGCTGCCGGCACTCGTCCTTGCGCAGGATGCAACCACGCTGCTGACACCCGCCAAGCCCAAGGCACCGGAGGCTATCGCACTGGCCGACATTCCGGGGCGCGCCGACGCGGACGAACGTTACGCAGAAGAAGTGACGCTGCGCGCAGCCAACGTGGACCCGCTGGGCCGGCTGGTGCCGCGGCTGGCGACGATCGAGCAGTCCGTGGACCAGAAGACCCGCCTGTTCCGTTACGGCGAGCTGCGCACCCTGCCGGTGGTGCGGCTGGAAAGCATGGAGCGCCACTGGAAATTCGATGCGCGGCAATACGCGCGCTGGCGCGCCGACATGCAGGCGCTGGTCGGGCCTTACGCGCAGGATGCCGCGGACCTCGCCCTGCGCCGCGCGGACTGGGACCTCACGCGCGAGGCGATGGCCCCCGGGAGCACGCCGGAGGCCCTGCGCCTGCGCGTCGACGCGGTCGCCGACCGCCTGCAGCAGGCCGAACAGTCGCTTTCATCGCCGCTCGCCGAACAGATCGGACTCGGTCGTCGCGCCAATCTGCTTGCCGCGCGCATCCAGTCCGGCCAGCGGTCGGTCGAAGAAGCCATCGCGTACGCGGACCGTCGGCTGTTGCGTCTGGATGCACCGCCGCTCTGGCGCGTGCAGGGCTCGACGACGCTGCGCCAGGATGTGACGGACAAGCTGAGCCGCGACATCCAGTCGGAAAACAGCTTCGTTGCCCAGTACGCGGCGGCGGACGTGGGCAACCAGCGGCTGCTGCACATCCTGCAGGTGCTGTTGCTGGTCGTACTGCTGTGGGTGGCGTGGCGTCACCGGCGCGATGGTCTGGACCCCACATCGGTCCTGGCGACCGATGCCGAGTCGCGCGTGATCGGCCGGCCTTTCTCCACCTGGCTGCTGCTCTCGATGATCGGCACGCTGCTGCTGGAGCCGAACGCCCCGCTGTTCCTGCACCAGCTCGCCATGCTCGTCGCCCTGGTGCCGGTGCTGCGCCTGATGCCGCAGCAGGGACGGCGCCTGCTCGGTCCGTGGCCATACCTGGCTACCGGCTTCTATCTGTTGCAGCGGCTGTCCGTACTGCTGATGGCCAGCGACTATCTCTACCGCATGTACTACCTGGCGCTGGCGGCATTGGCGCTGGTAGCGACGGGGTGGTTGCTGTGGCGTTCCCGCAGGCAGCAGTTCGCGGGGGTGGCGGGACCGGCGGGCAGACTGGTGCATGCGCTGGCCTGGATAGGCGTGGGGGTGCTGGTGGTGTCGATCGGCGCCAACGTCCTGGGCAATGTGTCGCTGGCGGAAATGCTGGCCTCGGGAATCATCGAGAGCGGCTACTTCGCCCTGGTTCTGTACGCGGCGGTCACGGTGTTCGAGACGTTGCTGCGCCGGCTGGGCACGCGCCGCGAGGTCAGGCGGCTGTGGCTGATGCGCCGGCATGGCGGCAACGTGCTGGAATCGCTGGCACGGTGGGCGCGGGTGGCGGCGGTGATCGGCTGGATCATCTACACGATGAACCGCTTCCGCCTCTTCCGGCCGGTATACGACGTGACGAAGGCCGTGGTGACGCATCGGTTCGAATACGGCGAGCTGTCGATCAGCCTCGGCCACATACTGGTGTTCTGCATCGGCGTGGTGCTGGCGGTCTGGACCGCGAGGACGCTGCGCGCCCTGCTGCGGGAAGAAGTGCTGCCGCGCATGTCGTTGCCGCGCGGTGTGGACAACAGCGTGGCTTCGCTGAGCTACTACGCGCTGCTGCTGCTCGGCTTGCTGGCGGCGCTTTCGGCGGCCGGTTTCAAGATGGGCCAGCTGGCGTTCCTGTTCGGCGCGCTCGGCGTGGGTATCGGCCTGGGCCTGCAGGACGTGGTGAAGAACTTCGTCTCCGGCCTGATCCTCATGTTCGAGCGCCCGGTACAGCCGGGCGACGTGGTGGACATCAGCGGCACGGCGGGCCGCGTGCGCAACATCGGCATGCGCGCGACCACGGTGCGCACCTTCGATGGGGCCGACGTGGTGGTGCCCAACGGCATGCTGCTGTCCGACAAGCTGACCAACTGGACATTGAACGACCCCACCCGCCGGATCGACATCGACCTGGGCGTCGCCTATGGAACGGATGTCACGCGGGTGATGCAGCTGTTGCAGGAAACCACGCGCGCGACGCAGGGCATCGCGGACGACCCCGCACCCGCCGTGCTGTTCACCGGGTTCGGTGCCAGTTCGCTGGACTTCGCGATCCGGGCATGGACGCACGACTTCGACAACTGGTCGACCCTCCGCAGCGAGTTGATGACCCGGTTGCATGCGGCGCTGGATGTGGCCGGCATCGAGATTCCTTTCCCGCAACAGGACCTGCACCTGCGTACGGTGGCGGAGGACGTGCTGCAGTCCCTGGGGCGTCCCGGCCGCGGCCCGGAACAGGGCGATCACGACGCGCGCTGACTGCCGTCAGAGCGTTTGCAGGAACTCGGTGATCGCTTCCAGTTCCGTCTTGTGCAGGTCCAGGGGCTTGAGCAGCGGATCGGTCTGTGGGAACAACGGATCGTCCTGCTGGTCCGGCTTCCGTGCGGGCCGTGGCATACCGACATTGTACATGTTCACCACGCCGCGCAGCTCCATGAAGCCGCCGCTGTGCATGTAAGGCCCGGTCTTTCCCACGCCCCGCAATGTCGGCGTGCGGAACTTGCCGCTGTCGGCGGGATCACCGGTCACTCGGTAGCGCCCCAGGTCCTCTTTCGGACGACCACGGAAGTGCAGTCCGAGATTGTGGAAACGGTTGTCCGTCAGTGCAGGGCCGCTGTGGCAGTTCATGCAACGCGCCTGCGTCTAGGACGGGCACGGGCGCTATCGAATCCGCTCTACGTCCAAGCCGCTGTGACGCCGGCCCAGCGCCAAGACACTGTACGTCGATGGTTGTCGTTCGGCGCCTCACCCCACACCGGTACGCTATTGATCCCCACACTTTGCAAAGTGCGTGACGAGGAGATCGCGCACTTCGATCGGCACGTCCATGTCTAGCATGCTCCTCTCCACTCTTGCGCCGCCGGCGATCATGGAGAGCACGGCGGCTCTCCCATATGCTGGGTTGCTGGCCAGCGTCCTACTTCTCAGGAAGTGGTGAAGGATGTCTCCATACTCTCCGTTGTCCATGTACTTCACCGAGTAGTCCGCGCCCCGTTCGAGCAGCATTACGCCGTAAGCGTCGTTCTTTCCCGAGAAGAAGGATGGGGCCCAATAGGGCGCGCCGTGGAACGATATGGAATTGATGTTCTTGTTCTTCTTGTTGAATGCTTCATACACGGCCACGTTGCCATGCTTCAGGGCCAACGGAATCGTATAGTCGGGTATCGCGACTCCGGTCGCCATGATCCTCTTCATGACCTCCGGAGGTGCACTGTAGAGCGCTGCCAGTTGCATGATGTTCTTAGGGTACCCCGGCTCCTCCCTTCCGTCGTTGAGTTCCAGTGGGTATCCGTCCTGCATCTTCGCCAGGAGCGCACTCCACCTTGACTCTTTGAAGTCGTCGACCACCTGCATGTACAGGGAACGATGACGAGCCACCTCCTTGGAATTGCCGATTGTCGCCCGAAGGGTGTTCCTCGCTTTCCTGCAGGTGTTGAATGTGTTGGAGATGAGCAGGTAGTTCTTCTGATCGGGCCACGTGGATTGTGTGCGTATGTGTTCGTTGATGGAATCGTGGTATGCGCTGCATGCGTCGAGAAGCGCGTCGAGCTCTTGTCTGTCGTAGTCGCAGCACTCCGCCGGCTTCGGAAACTCGATGGTGGCCAGTTCAGTCCAGGCAGAACCCAAACCATCCTGGGATTTCTGCGCACAAGGGAGAGCGACGGCCAAGGACGTTGCCTTGGCGTGGTGACTGCTCGGCAGCGCCCCCGGTTCCGGCGAGCGGATGGCGCCGCGCTCTGCCTCTCCTTCGGGCTCTTCCACTGCCGACCTCGTTAGGATCCCGTCCGCGCCTATGCAGGAGTACAGGCAAAAAGATGCCGCCAAGATGGCGGCAACGGTCAATGACGTCTTCCTCTTATTGGTAGTGGGCACCGAAACAACCGCCAACAAGTTCATCACAGAGGAAGTATTCGTTCGCCGGCGAATCCGCCACGACATCGAGTGCCTCGTTCTTCTCGGACGCGGTCTGCAGCTCGATGTGGGCGCTGTAACCGTCATGGTCTGGCAAGCATGCGCTAGTGACGTCCTGGAAGAAATTCTCCAAGCGCACGGACAGCACTGAGTCCGCATAGCACTTGTGCGCGATGTCAGAATTGATGTCGTACTGAAGATGATTGTAGAACGGGTCGCTCTCTTGCCCAGACGACGTGATGGGCAACAGAGTGACCAATCCTGCGATTGCAAAGGGGAGCACCAGCGTCTTCATCCTTACTCCTTGGAATGGGGAGATTGCGGGGGCGCTTGTTTGCGCTCCCCGCGGGCACGGTATAGCTCCATGATTGCAGCAAGTCAACACTAATGAGAAGTATTCGCATTTACATGAGGGGGTGCACCGACGCTTTGGGCCGCGGGAGCAGAGTGCCGGCGTCAGAAAGAACATCGCACCCGCTTCGGATCAGGGCACACCGGCTACAGGTGTTGACGCTGCACTCGCCTGCACCGGCGCGTCGGGCATGGCGATATCGGCATCGGGCGTGGGCGCGCCGGGGGCGAGTAGCTGGCCTTCGCCTTGCTGCGCCTCTTCCGCCGCCTTCGTCATCACCACGATGCTGATGCGGCGGTTGACCGGGTTCTGCGGATTCTGCTTGTCGAACAGCACCGAGGACGACAGGCCGACCACGCGCGAGACCTTGTCCTCGTGCATGCCACCGGCCACCAGCGCGCGCCGCGCGGCATTGGCACGCTCGGCGCTTAGCTCCCAGTTGGTGTAGCCGCGATTGGACGCGTACTGCGTGGTGTCGGTGTGGCCGGTGATGCTGACCCGGTTGGGAACCTGATTGATGAAGCCCGCCAGTTCGCCCAGGATCGTCTGCGTGTAGGACTTCAGCGTGGTGCCGCCGAGGTCGAACATCGGCCGGTTCTGCTGGTCGACGATCTGGATGCGCAGTCCTTCCGGCGTCAGGTCGAGCAGCAACTGGTCCTTGAACGGCTCCAGCGCCTGGCTCTTGCCGATGGCTTCCTCCAGCGCCTGCATCAGCGTCTCCAGGCGCTTCTGTTCCTGTGCCTTCTGCTGTGCCTCGACCTCCGCTTTCTGCGCATCGGCCGAAGGCTTGCTGAAAGGATCGTTGGCGTCGCCACGCGGTATGTCCATCGTGCCGCCCAGCTTGATCATCGAATTGCTGGCGCCACCGGGACCTGCAGGACCGGGCGCGGGCGAGAAGCTCTTGCCGCTCAGCGGGCTCGGGTTGCGGAAATATTCCGAAATCGCCGCGCGCTCCTTGTTGGTGGTGGCGCCCATCAACCACATCACCAGGAAGAACGCCATCATCGCGGTCACGAAGTCCGCGTAGGCGACTTTCCATGAGCCGCCGTGGTGGCCGCCGCCGGCGACCTTCTTGACCCGGCGGACGATGATGGTGGGGCGCTGCTCGCTCATCGCCGTGGCTTACTTGTTGGCCTTGAGGTGCGCTTCGAACGCGACGAACGGCGGGCGCACGTCGGACGGCAGCGTCTTGCGGGCGAATTCCAGCGCCACGGCCGGGTTGTAGCCGCGCAGGCAGGCCAGCAGCGCGGTCTTCACCGATTCGTACATGCGGCTGTCCTGCTCGACCTGCGCCTCGATGGCGGCGGCCAGCGGCGAGACGAAGCCGTAGGCCAGCAGGATGCCGAGGAAGGTACCGACCAGCGCGGCGGCGACGTGCGCGCCGACCGCGGCGATGTCACCGCCGATCGAACCCATCGTCACGATGATGCCCAGCACCGCCGCCACGATGCCGAAGCCGGGCAGGCCGTCGGAGACTTTCTGCAACGCATGCGCCGGCGCCATCGCTTCGTGGTGGTGCTTCTCCAGCTCCAGCTCCAGCAGCGGTTCCAGTTCGTGCGGTTCGATGTTGCTGCCCACCATCAGGCGCAGGCATTCGGTCAGGAAGTCGAGCAGGTGGTGGTCGGCGAGGATCTTGGGGTACTTCTGGAACAGCGGGCTGTTGGTCGGGTTCTCGATGTGCTCTTCCAGCGACATGAAGCCATCGCGGCGCGCCTTGTTGAGCATCTCGTGGATCAGCGTCAGCACATCCAGGTAGTCGGCCGACTTGTACTTGGCGCCCTTGAACACCGACAGCGAGGCGGCAATCGTGCCCTTGACCACTTTGGTCGGGTTGCTGGCCATGAAAGCGCCCAGTGCCGCGCCGCCGATGATGACCAGCTCGAACGGCTGCCACAGGGCGCCCAGCTTGCCGTGCGAGCCAAGGTAGCCGCCGATCACGCTCAGGGTGACGATGATGAAGCCGACGATGATGAGCATGGCGAGGCGGGCACACGGTGGGGTTGTCCAAGGATCGGCCTGGCCACCGGTTTCTTGAGTCGCGACCGCCTGTCGGCCGGTGCACGGGAATGACCTTCGGCAGGGTTGACTACAGTTGTCGTCAAGGGCATGTTGACGACAACTGTAGTCATGAGGCGATCCCATGCCCGGCAAGGCCCGCAAGTCCATCGGCGACCAGGAACTGGCGCTGCTCCAGCATCTGTCCGAACACGGCGAAGCCAGCGTCGGCGAAGTGGCCGCCGCCTTCGGCGAAGCCCGCGGCCTGGCGCGTTCCACCGTGCTGACCATGATGGAGCGCCTGCGCGCCAAGGCGTACCTGCGACGCCGGCAGATAGACGGTGTCTACCGCTACGCGCCGGTGGCGCAGTCCACCGACGTGATGCGCCATGCGGTCGGCAGCTTCGTCGAGAAGACGCTGCAGGGCTCGTTGTCGCCGTTCATGGCGTGGATGTCGCAGCGCACCGAGGTCAGCGACGACGAACTGGCCGAGCTGGAAGCGCTGGTGGCCACCCTGCAATCGAAGCGGAAGGAGGGCTGAGATGGATCTCGTCGCGCTGGCCGATGGCCTGATGTCCCGACTTCTTGCCGTCGGGCTGCAATCCCTGCTCCTCGCTGCCCTGGTCTGGGCCCTGTGCCGCTACCTGCCGCGACTCGACGCACGGACGCGCGCCTGGTTGTGGTGGCTGGTCGCCACGCAGATGGTGGTCGGCCTGGTCTGGCATGCGCCGGTGGCGCTACCGCTGCTGCCGGCCGAACCGGTCGCGGCACCCGTCGTGCTGGCGATGGCCGCGGAGGCATCGGCGTCCTCTGCCCCTGCGATGACGATCGCGCCGATGGCGACGACGCAGGCATCCAGGATCGACACGGGCGTGTTGCTGCTCGCCGCCTGGCTCGCGGGCGTCGCGGTGATGGTGGCGAACACATTGCGCCATGCGTGGCGCCTGCGTGGGCAGATCGCACGCGCGCACCCGTGCCAGGACCGCCGTGTCCGGGCGGTGTACGACGCGCTGGTGCGCCGGCTCGACATCGCACCCGCTCCCGCACTGCGCGTGAGCGCCGAGATCGACTCGCCGCTGCTGGCCCGGCCATGGCGTCCCGTGTTGATGCTGCCCGCGGCCAGCGTCGCCGCCATGAGCGACGACGATCTGCACATGGCCCTGCACCACGAACTGGCGCACCTGCAGCGGCGTGATCTCTGGTTGGCCTGGATGCCGGCGCTTGCGCAGCACCTGTTCTTCTTCCACCCGGTCGCGCATCTGGCCGCGCGCGAATACGCGTTCGCACGTGAAGTGGCGTGCGATGCCGCCGTGCTCGCGGACGAACACCATGCCGCACACGACTACGGACGCCTGCTGGTGAAGCTCGGCGTCTCCACCGCTCCATCGCCCGCGTTGGCGGGTGCCTCCCCCACCTTCCGCATCCTCAAGAGGAGACTGCTGATGTTGCAGCACACCGCTTCGCCCCTGCGCGCCAGCGCGCTGACCCTGACCCTCGGCCTGGTGCTGCTGGGCGTGGTGCCTTATCGCGTGATCGCCAGCAGCGCGCCGGTCGCCCCGCGGGCGCCCATCGCACCTGCACCGGTGGCTGCACCCGCCGCTGCGCCGCAGGCCGATCCGGTCGTCGCGCCCACGCCGGTGGCGACGCCGCAGCCGGTCCTCGTTGCTTCCGCGGCTGACATGCCTGCACCGCCCGCACCTCCCGCGCAGCCCAAGGTTGCACCCCCTTCGCCGCCCACGCCGCCTGCACTCCCGCCGAAGCCGAAGGTCACAGCACCGTCGCCCCCCCCGCCGCCGGCATCGCCGCGCCGTGTCACCGGCACGTGGAGCATCGGCGATTCGCGCGGCGGCGACGCCTACGTACTGATCGATGGCGACGACGTGACGATGGCCGGCCACAGCGACGACATCCGCACGGCCCAACGCCTGAAGCAGAGCGGTGCGCCTGTGCTGTGGGTGCGCCAGGACGGCAAGCAGTACGTCGTACGCGATGCCGCGACGCTGCAGCGCGTGAAGGCGGCGCACCTCCCGGTCCAGCAACTGGGCGAGCAGCAGGGCAAGCTGGGCGAACAACAGGGTGCGCTGGGCGAGCGTCAGGGCAATCTGGGCGCCAAGCAGGGCGAACTGGGCGTGAAGATGGCCGCCATCGCCAGCGAACAAGCCGCCGCCGCGATGCAGGGCGCCGATGCGCGGCAAGCGGCGATTGATCGCCGCATGGATGCGCTGGCGGACCAACAGGAGCAGCTGGCGCGCCAGCAGGAAGCCCTGGCCCGTCAGCAGGAGCCGCTCGCGCGCCAGCAGGAGGCGCTGAGCCGCAAGCAGATGGCCGCGAGCGACAAGCTGCAGCGCGATGTCGCGCGCCTGTTGGACGATGCGATCCGCAGCGGCAAGGCGCAACAGCTTTGACGCAGATCGTGGGGCCGGGCTTCTGCCCGGCGCCTGCTTGGGGTGGGCTCCAGCAGAGGTGCGGTCGGGGCTGAAGCCCCTCCTACAGGGAGCGTTCGCCGTCTGCCGCGCCGCTCCATTGCGAACGCGCGAGACGGATGATCGCGCGGACCTGATCGCGGTCGCGGTGCCGTGAAATTGCCACGGCACCTTGTTCCAGCGCCTGTGCGCGCAACTCCTCGGTCAGGTCGTAGTGCGCCCCGCTGCGCTTGTCCTGGAAGGCGCGGCGCGGAATGCCCAGCCGTGCCGCCATGGCGTGGAGTTCGTCCAGCGTGTCGGCCATCATGTGTGCCCAACGACGACCGCGCCACAGGGTGACGGCGTCATCCACGTAGACGCTCATCGCGGCGCGGTCGCCTTCGGCGGCCGCACCATGCGATCCATCAGATGCTCCAGCGTTGCAGGAAGATCACCGCAACGACCCATATGCACCGATGAGGTCTGGATGATCGAACTCCGTTTCGCCGTGAGCCAGTGGAAGCGGGCGCGCGCCGGCAGCAGTCCGATCGGCGCGGCCGCTTCGCCACCGCGGCAGATGGCGGGGATGGTGTCCAGGTGGCGGCGCAGCGATTCGATGTCCAGCGTGGGGTCGAGGGCCTGCAGGCGGGCTTCGTCCACTTCGATGCGCGCTTCCAGGAATCCCGCGCGTTCGCACGACAGGATGACGCCGACGTTGACGAACTCTTCGCGCTCGACGCGCGGTACCACGCGGATCACCGCATAGTCGTAAGTGTCATGCGCGCGCATGGATCGCCCCCTGCACGAACGCGTCACGCTGTGCCAGACGTCGGATCAGGTAGTCGGTGTAGGCCGCGCGCTGTGCTGGCGGATCGCCGAAGCTGTCCGGTCCCTGCAGCCAGGCGTCGGGGATCTCGGCAACGATCCCCGCCATCACGGCATCCGGCAGGTGCGCCGCCATGGCCGCATCGATGTCCTCCAGGCGCGAGGCCCAGCGCAGCAGCACGTGATCGCGGATCAGCGGGAACGGCTTGCCGGCGCCGGACACGTCGCCGTCCCAGCCGTGGTGGAAGTACAGCGATGCCCCGTGGTCGATCAGGTACAGCCGCCGATGCCACATCAGCAGGTTGGTGTTGCGTGCCGTGCGGTCGACGTTGCTGATGAAGGCATCGAACCACACGATCCGCGAGGCGAGGTCCGCATCCGGTTGTTCGGCCACGGGATCGAAATTCACCGCGCCGGGCAGGTAGTCCATGGCCAGGTTGAGTCCGGCGCTGGCCTTGATCAGGTCCTGTATCTCCGGGTCGCCTTCGGTGCGCGCCAGGTCGGCATCCAGTTCCATCAGTGCCAGGTCCGGCATCGGCAAATGCAGCGCTTTCGCCAGGCTGCCGGCGATCAGTTCGGCGACCAGCGCCTTGGGTCCCTGGCCGGCACCGCGGAACTTGAGCACGTAAAGGCCGTCGTCGTCGGCCTCGACCACGGCCGGCATCGAGCCGCCTTCGCGCAGCGGGGTGACATAACGGGTGGCGGTACGGAGGGGCAGCGTCATCACGCCGCTAGGATACCCGTGTGGGAGGGGCTTCGGCCCCGACCGCAGAAACCCGGGCTCCGTGGAACTCTGCCCATCGATGCAGCGCGTGCCGGACATTGCGCCGGACATGCTTCATCGTGTCGGGTGGCGTGCGTGTCGGGGCTTGGGGTCCTCCCGCGCGTGCTCAGGTCGAACGCGCCACGCCCATGCGCCGCAGCATCAGATAGACCGCCACGCTGGAGGCCGCGCCGAGCAACAGCGCGAACACAAGGCCATGCGTCCCGTGCGCGAACGGCAGGCCCGGCAGGTTCATGCCGAAGATGCCGGCCACCAGGCTGGGCGGCAGCAGCAAGGCCGTGATCATCGAGAGCACGTAGAGATGGCGGTTGGTGCGTTCCGCCAGCTTCGCGGCCACTTCGTCCTGCAACAGGCGCGCGCGTTCCTGCAGCGTGCCTACATCGCCATCGAGGTCATCGAAGCGCTGGTTGAGGCGCGAGACGGCGGAAAGAAGTTCGTGCTCGGCATCGGCGGGATGGCGCTGCTCGAACTGCTTGAGCACGCGCCGCATGGCGGTGAGCGGGCGGTGCAGGCGGACTGTCTGGTGGCGCAGCTGCGCCAGGTCACGGCGTTCTTCGCCGATGCTGTCGGCCAGCACGCGGTCCTCGATCCGGTCCAGTCGCACGGAAAGGCTGTCGCTGCTGCGCTCCACCGTGTCGGCGAAATGGTCGGCGATCACTTCCAGCAACCGCACCGGGGAACCGGCGCGCATGTCGCCCGCCATGCCGCGGCGTGCCGCCTCGACCGAGCGCAGTGCCTGCCGCCGTGCGGTGACCAGCAGGCCGGGCGTCGCGGCGAAGTGCAGCCAACCGATGCCGTCATCGCCACGCAGCTGGCCTTCGGCCGCGAGGTCGACGCCACGCTGGTGCACCCAGTCGACGAATACGCCGTGCGCGGCATCGTCTTCCAGTTGCAGGTTGACATGGGTGTCGGGCGACACCAATGCGGTGCGCGCGTCGTCCGGGATCGGCAGCATCGCGACCACCTGCGCGCTGCGAGCATCGCTCAGGTCCAGGTGCAGCCAGTGCCAGCCATCCGCGAAGGCATCCAGCGCGGATGGCCCGCACTTCGCCGCATCCAGTATCCGTGCCCGGCCTTCGGCATCGAAACGATAGAGCCAGAGCGCGGCGGGCAGTCCGGCAAATGGCGATGCAGGCGCTTCGGGATCGGCGGACAGCGGCATGTGTTGCACCCGTGCGGCAGCCGGGAGACGGTTGGGTGACGGTCAGGCTACCGCCGTCATGTGCCGGTCTCGTGACAGGCAGCAGGCGGCTATCCGGCGGGCAGCGCTTCCGCGCCGCCACGCTGCAGCAAGTCCGGGAACACCTCGCCATTGGGCGTGAACGCCAGCGACGCCGAATTCAGGCAGTGGCGCTCGCCGGTCGGCGGCGGGCCATCGGGAAACACATGGCCCAGGTGGCTGTGGCAGCGCGCGCAGACGATCTCGGTACGGACCATGCCGTAGCTGCTGTCGCGGATACGGCCGACATGCGCTTCGTCCACGGGCTGGAAGAAGCTCGGCCAGCCGGTGCCGGAGTCGAACTTCGCGCTGGAGCGGAACAACGGCAGCCCGCAAAGCCGGCAGGTGTAGACGCCGTCCTGCTTGTTGTCGAGGAAGACGCCGCAGAACGGCGCCTCGGTCCCATGGTTCAGCAGCACGCGGCGTTCCTCATCGCTCAGGTTGGCCATCAGGCGCTCGCGTTGCACGTCGGTAGGGGGCGACAGGTCGAAGGTCGTCATGATCGGAACTCCGCGGGAAGATGGCCACGATATGGTGCCGCCATCGGCGCGCTGCAAGCCTGGGCCGCCCTCCGATCCGCTCCAAGGGGAACTCTCGCCGTGCCGCTTCGGCGGTCGAGGGGTGGGCAGGGATCAGGGCGTGGACGTGACGGCCTGGCCGTTCCGGAACTCCTTGCGCAACCAGTCGTCGATCAGCCGCTTTTCGTAACGCAGGGTGTCGTTGTTGCTGAGGTTGGGCCCCATCAGGAACCCGTGATCAACCAGCTTGCGCTCGCCTTCGGCGATCACCTGGCCATCCGGCCCCTTGACGCTGAAGTTCAGCGCGATACGTGGCGGGTAGATGTCCTTGACGATGCGGATATCGTTCATGGCGGATCGCGCGGATGGCTCGTAGCGGCCCGCACGGTCGATGTCGGTGATCACGATGTCCAGGGTCTGGCCACGGGCGAGCTGCTGGCCGGCTTCATCGCGGAGGTACTTTGCCAGGTCGGTGACCCAGGTGCCGCGCTCCGATTCCCAGCGGCTGCCGCTGTATTTGATTTCGCTGAACTGTGCGGGATCGGTCCAGCTCACGCTGACTGCACCGCCTTCGGCCGGCAGGCTGCGCGGAATGTCGGGGTCGGTGACGTTCTTCTGGCGTGCCATGCCGGGCAAGGCGGTCGCCAGCGCGACGATGGCGGTGAGCAACAGGGCAGGCGTCTTCATGGCCGTTCCTCGGTAGGTGTCACATTTGAGTGTGCGCCTGCTCCGCGGGCGCGGCAACGTCGAGACCGGGTCTGCAAAGGCGGCGTTCAGCCCCTGTTTCCGCACCCGTCAGAGGTTGCGCAGGCGCTCCACGTCGCGGACCGGCGGCGCGCCGAACATGCGGCTGTACTCGCGGCTGAACTGCGAAGGGCTTTCGTAGCCCACGCGATGGCCGGCGCTGGCGGCGTCCAGCACTTCGCTGAGCATCAGCCGCCGGGCTTCCTGCAACCGCAACTGCTTCTGGTACTGCAGCGGGCTCATTGCGGTGACCGCCTTGAAGTGGTGGTGCAGCGCCGAGGCGCTCATGTGCACCTCGCGGGCGATATGGTCGATACGCAGCGGCTTGGCATAGTGCTCGCGCAGCCAATGGATGGCCTTTGCCACGCGCTGGCCCTGGCTGTCGGCGATGCCGATGTGGCGCAGCATCGCGCCCTGCGGACTGCACAGCACGCGGTAGAGGATCTCGCGTTCGATCAACGGCGCCAGCAGTGGAATGTCGTGCGGCGCATCGAGCAGCTTCACCAGCCGGATCGCGGCGTCCAGCATCTCCACGCTGCTGGGCTGCAGGAACAGGCCGCGCGAGGGCGGTGGCAGCGGCGCTTTCGCCGATTCGGCTTCAGTAACCATCTCGGCGATGGTGGCGACGGAGAGTTTCAGCACCAGGCACAGATAGGGAGCCTCGGCGGAGGCTTCCGTCACCTGGCCGGTCACCGGCAGGTCGACCGACGCCACCACGAAGCGGCTGGCGTCGTACTCGTAAACCTCGTCGGCGAGGATCGCGCGCTTGGCGCCCTGCACGATCAGGCACAGGGCGGCTTCCTGCACGCCGCGCGATGGCAGCGCCATCGGGGCACTGAGCCGCGAAAAGTTCAGCGCCGGGATCGCGGTGGTGTGGAAACCGTCCGCGCCGGTGGATCGTTCAATCAGCTCCGCCAATGCGCGGACGCGCTCATCGAGGGGAAGGGGGGTGTCGGGCATGGGAACGCCTGCGGGACGGGCATGGGGGATGGAAGGAGTCTACGCAGCGTGCGGGGGGATGGAATGGGGGGAGGACGGTAGTCGCAGGATCAGGCAAGGATCGCGTAGGAACCGGATATCGACGCCGCGGTCGTCGCGACCAGACTGCGCTCCGTCCCGGCGCAGCCCGCGCCGTGCTACCCCAACGAGGTGTCCCATGTCCGGAATCGAAGGAAAAGTCATCGCCATCACCGGCGCCAGCAGTGGCATCGGCGAAGACGCCGCGCGTGAACTCGCGCGCCGTGGCGCCCGCGTCGTCCTCGGCGCCCGCCGTACCGACCGGCTCCAACAGCTGGTCGCCGGCATCGAAGCGGCAGGCGGCACAGCCCGTCAGCGAGCGCTCGACGTCACCCGCCTGGACGACATGCAGGCGTTCGTCGAATTCGCCACGGCGGAATTCGGCCGCCTCGACGTGATCGTCAACAATGCCGGCGTCATGCCGCTGTCGCCGCTGGCCGCGCTGAAGATCGATGAATGGAACCAGATGATCGACGTCAACATCCGCGGCGTGCTGCACGGCATCGCGGCGGCGTTGCCGGTCATGCAGATGCAGGGTGGCGGACAGATCATCAACATCGCCTCCACCGCGGGCCACCGCGTGTGGCCCAGTGCGTCGGTCTACTGCGCCACCAAGCACGCGGTGCTGGCCATCTCCGAAGGCCTGCGGCAGGAGCACGACAACCTGCGCGTCACGGTGGTGTCGCCGGGCGTGACCACCAGCGAACTGGCCGAAACTACCAGCGATGCCGGTATCAGGGCGTGGCTGGAAGACTTCCGCCAGGTCGCGATTCCCGCCGAGGCCATCGCACGCGCCATCGCCTACGCGGTGGAGCAGCCCGACGACGTGGACGTCAGCGAGATCATCGTGCGCCCGGCGGCCAGCCCCAACTGAGTTTTCGCCGGCGGGCAACGGAGTTTTCCACCGTCAGGGGTTGCCGCTGTCGTGGCGGGGGAGTGCAATGGCGCACTCCCCCGCTTCTGGAGCATCCGCTCATGGAATACCGTTACCTCGGCGCGTCCGGCTTCCGCGTTCCCGTCCTCTCCTTCGGCACCGGCACCTTTGGTGGCCAGGGTGCGTTGTTCAGTGCTTGGGGCAGTACCGATGTGGCCGAGGCGCGCCGACTGGTCGATGTCTGCCTCGATGCGGGCCTGAACATGTTCGACAGCGCCGACATCTATTCGAAGGGTGCGGCCGAGGAGATTCTCGGCGAGGCGATCAAGGGCAAGCCGCGCGATTCCCTGATCATTTCCACCAAGGCCACCTTCCGCTTCGGCGACGGTGAGAACCAGGTCGGTTCCTCGCGTCATCATCTGATCAATGCGGTCGATGCCGCGTTGAAGCGGCTGGGCACGGACTACATCGACCTGTTCCAACTGCACGGCTTCGATGCGCGTCCGCCGGTGGAGGAGGTGCTGTCCACCCTCGACACGCTGGTGAAGGCCGGCAAGATCCGTTACCTGGGCGTGTCGAACTTCTCCGGCTGGCATCTGATGAAGTCACTCGCCGCTGCCGACCGCCATGGCTGGACGCGCTACGTGGCGCACCAGGCGTACTACTCGCTGGTCGGCCGCGACTACGAATGGGAACTGATGCCGCTGGCCGCCGACCAGGGCGTCGGCGCCGTGGTGTGGAGCCCGCTCGGCTGGGGCCGCCTGACCGGCAAGATCCGTCGCGGCCAGCCGTTGCCCGAGAACAGCCGCCTGCAGTCGCAGACCGCGAACGATGCCGGCCCGCAGGTCGACCTGGAGTACCTGTACGACGTGGTCGACGCGCTGGACGAAGTCGCGCAGGAAACCGGCAAGTCAATTCCGCAGGTCGCGTTGAACTGGCTGTTGCAGCGTCCCACGGTCAGTACGGTGGTGATCGGCGCGCGCAACGAAGAGCAATTGAAGCAGAACCTCGGCGCGGTCGGCTGGAACCTCACGACCGAGCAGGTGGCGAAGCTGGATGCGGCAAGCCGGCGGCCGAAGCCGTACCCGTACTGGCACCAGGCCGGCTTCGTCTATCGCAATCCGACGCCGGTCTGATGTCCGCGCGCAGGGCGGGATCGCCCGTCCTGCTTCGTCATCGAATGCGTGCGGCTGCTAGAGTCGCGCGGCCCCTTTCCTGCCCGGAGTTCCGATGCGCCTGCACGCTCGAATGGTGAGTGTCCTCGCCGCTGCCCTTTCCTTCGCCTGCGCGCCCGCGTTCGCGGCGACCACTTACGTGAAGGCCGGGCGCCTGCTCGATGTCGAATCCGGACGGATGCTGGCCGACCAGGCCATCGTCATCGAGGATGCGCGCATCACCGTCATCGGTCCCGCCGCAACGACACCGATACCGGCCGGCGCAACCGTGCACGACCTGTCCGGCAAGACCGTGCTGCCCGGCCTGATGGATGCGCATGTGCACCTGCATGGCGATGCCGACCTGCAGGGCTATCGCCGCCTGGCCATCTCGCTGCCCGCCGCTGCGATCAAGGGCGCGAAGAACGCGCGCACCACGCTGCTCGCCGGCTTCACCACCGTGCGTGTTCCCGGTTCGCCCGGGTATGCCGACGTGGCGCTGCGCGATGCCATCGCCACGGGCGAAGTCGACGGCCCGCGCATCCTCGCCGGTGGCGTATCGATCGGCATCACCGGCGGCCATTGCAGCGACAACAACCTGTTGCCGGCCGAGTACAAGGCCGTGGGCGAAGGCGTGGCCGATGGTCCGTGGGCCGCACGCCAGAAGGTGCGGCAGAACGTCAAGTTCGGTGCCGACTTCATCAAGACCTGTTCCACCGGCGGCGTGCTGTCCAAGGGCACCGAAGTCGGTGCGCCGCAGTACTCGCTGGAAGAACTGAAGGCCCTCGTTGACGAAGCCCATGCGCTCGGCCGCAAGGTCGCCTCGCACGCGCATGGCGCCACCGGCATCCGCAATGCGCTGCTGGCCGGCGTGGATTCCATCGAGCACGCCAGCTTCATCGACGACGAGGGCATCGCGCTGGCGAAGAAGAACGGCACCGTGCTGGTGATGGACATCTACAACACCGAATACATCCTCGGCGAAGGCGAAAAGGCCGGCTTCCTGCCCGAATCGCTGGAGAAGGAGCGCCGCGTGGGTGCCACCCAGCGCGCGAACTTCCGCAAGGCGCACCAGGCGGGCGTCGTCATGGGATTCGGTACGGATGGTGGCGTCTACCCGCATGGCCTCAATGCGCGCCAGTTCTCCCGCATGGTGCAGTTCGGCATGACGCCGCTGCAGGCGATCCGCTCGGCTACGGTGGTGAATGCGCGGCTGTTCGGCGTCGACAAGGATGCGGGCGTGCTGAAGCCGGGCTACTACGCGGACCTGATCGCGGTGGACGGCGATCCGCTGCAGGACGTGGCGGTGCTCGAGAATGTCGGCTTCGTGATGAAGCAAGGACGTGTCTACAAGAACACCGCGAGCGAATGAGGCGCAGCGCATGTCCACGCCCGTGAAGATCGATTTCGTGTCCGACGTGGCCTGCCCCTGGTGCGCCATCGGCCTGTCCGCACTTGAACGCGCCATGGCGAACATCGGCAGCGACCTGCAGGTGGACCTGCATTTCCAACCGTTCGAACTGAATCCCGACATGGCACCGGAAGGCGAATCCATCGCGGAGCACCTCGGCCGCAAGTACGGCCTCAGCGCGGAGCAGCTGGCGCAGAACGGCGAAGCGCTGCGCCAGCGTGGAGAAGCCCTGGGCTTCCGTTTCGACCTGCAGAAGCGCGACCGCATCTACAACACCTTCGACGCGCATCGCCTGCTGCACTGGGCGGGCGAACTCGGCGCCCCGCAGCAGCTTGCCCTCAAGCGTGCGCTACTGGACGCGTATCACGGAGAAGGAAGAAACGTGTCAGACCGTGACACGCTGGCCGCCGTCGCCGGATCCGCCGGACTGGATGGCGCGGCGGCGCGGCATATCCTCGACACGGATGCCTTCGCTGCACAGGTCCGCGAACGCGAACACTTCTACCAGCGGCAGGGCATCCGCGCGGTGCCGTCGGTGATCTTCAACGACCGCCACCTGGTGCAGGGCGGGCAACCGGTGGAGGTGTTCGAACAGGCGCTGCGCCAGTTGTCGGGTATCGCGACCTGATTGCTCCCGCCCTGCAGCTGCCGCCTATCCGACGCGGGTGTAATGCGTCTCCACCGCGCGCATCTCTTCGCCCTGCGGGGTGATGTTGAACATGGTGATCAGTAGCGTGTCAGGGTCGGGTTGCTCCAGCGTCGTGCGCCAGCCCCAGCGCGGACCACCCTGTCCGTCGCCGTAGCTGCCGAGGACGTTGGGGCTCGGCGCGTTGCCGGCGCCGGTCGAGAACATGATGTTGGTGCCCGTCCCGAAACTCTCCGCCCAGGCGGATTCCCAGTGGCCATCGTCCAGGTGGTAGCCGTACAACACGATGCCTTCGATGGGCTCATCGTTGAAGCGGCTCTCGTACTCGTGCATCAGGAAGCGTCCGCCCAGCACGCTGCGGATGCGTCCCCGCTGCGGTGCCTCGCAGGCCAGTTCGTCCGGCGTGAACCACAGGCGGAAGCGGCCTTCCCACTCACCGGCCATCTGCGCCAGTTGCAGGTGCCGGCCTTGCGCCAGCGACTCTTCGAACGCGTGCTTGCCCATGGCGGGGTCTCCAAGTGTGTGCCGCGGATCATGCCATCCGCCGACGGAGGACGCACGGCGGCACTGGGTTTCCGGCGCTCGCAGTGGCGTTTCAGCCGTGGCGTGCCAACAACACGGATTCGTTGCTGGGCATCTCTACCACCACAGCGGTCGGGATGCCGTGATGCTGGTGCAGGGTGGCCGCGAGCAACTTGGCGTTCTCGCGCGCGTCGCCGAGGTTGTCGAACCAGTCGCGGCCGAACTGGCCTTCGTACAGCTGCCAGCCGCTGGCATCGGCGGCGATGGTGAAAAGCAGGCGGGGCATTGCGTACTCCAGTCAACATGCCGGGCAGGGAACCGGCATGGGGACTGTGCGCGAATGTGCCAGTTATCACATTCGGCGGACTGCCCGTATCGGCGTAGGAAAATTCCTACCGCCGTGTAGGTGCAGCGCCGGTCCTCAGCGCAGCAGCGGCTCCAGCGCGGTCCAGACATGGTCGCGCAGTTTCAGCTGGGCGCTGGCGACAGGGTGCAGGTTGTCGGCCTGGTAGGCGTTGCGGTCCAGTGCGATGGGTTGCAGCAGGAATGGCAGCAGCGCGGTGCGGTACTGCTTGGACAGCACGCTGAAGTTCTGTTCAAAGCCGCGTGTGTAGTCGGGGCCGTAATTCGGCGGCATCCGCATGCCGACCAGCAGCACCTTCGCCTTGCTCGCCTGCGCGGCCTTGATCATCTTTTCCAGATTGACGCGCGTCTGCGCCAGGGGCAGGCCCCGCAGCCCGTCGTTCGCGCCCAGCGCGATGACCACGACGGCGGGCTTGTGGCGTTGCAGTTCCGCCGCGATGCGCGCCGCCCCGCCCGCAGTGGTCTCGCCACTGATGCTGGCGTTGACGACGCGCCAGCCCGGCTTCGTCTTGCCGATCCGGTCCGCGGTCAGCGACACCCATCCCTGCGACGGCGCCAGGCCGTACGCCGCCGAGAGCGAGTCGCCCATCACCAGGACGGTGCGCGTGCCCTTCGCGGGCGCGGCCTGCGCACTCTGCGCAGCGGCGGGACGTGCGAATAATGCGACGAGCAGAAGCAGCGCCAAGCCCATGGCCCATTGCATGCGTCCGCCGCTGGCCCCATACCTGTTCAAATTAAGAAACATTTAATCCCTGCTCCCGATGATCCACGAAATGACCGACGAGACGATCATGGCCGACGCCAGCAGACTCCCCACTGAAGCCCCCTCCGTTGCGCGCCACGCCGTGCTCGACGTGCAGGGCTTGGGCAAGCATGTGCCGCTGCCCGACGGTGCCCTGACGATACTCGACGACATCGGCTTTCGCATCGACCACGGCGACACGGTGGCGATCGTGGGTGCGTCGGGCTCTGGCAAGAGCACGCTGCTGTCGCTGCTGGCCGGCCTCGACGTGCCCAGTGCGGGCACGGTGGTGCTGGACGGCGAGCGCCTGTCCGACATGGACGAAGACGGCCGTGCCCGCGTGCGTGGCGAGAAGGTCGGCTTCGTGTTCCAGAGTTTCCAGCTGCTGCCGTCGTTGACGGCGCTGGAGAACGTCATGCTGCCGCTGGAACTGCGCGGTGATGCGGATGTGGAAGGCCCGGCCCGACAGATCCTGGAGAAAGTCGGCCTCGGTCAGCGGTTGGGCCACTATCCGCGCCAGTTGTCCGGTGGCGAGCAGCAGCGCGTCGCCCTGGCGCGGGCGTTCGTCACCCGCCCGTCGCTGTTGTTCGCCGACGAGCCCACCGGCAACCTCGACACCCACACCGGCCAGGCGATCATCGAACTGCTGTTCGCACTGAATGCGGATGCCGGCACCACGCTGGTGCTGGTGACGCATGACGACCATCTGGCGGCACGCTGCCAGCGTCTGCTGCGCCTGGATGCGGGCCGCCTGCAGGGCGACACCGCATGAGGACGCTGGCGTTGGCATGGCGCCAGCTGCGTCGCGATCTGGCAGCGGGCGATGTCCGCATCCTGTTCGCCGCGCTGGTCCTCGCCGTGGTGGCCGTCACCGCCGTCGGCTTCGTCACCGATCGCGCCGAACGCGCGCTGGCGATCGAAGCGAACCGCCTGCTGGGCGGCGACGTGGTGGTGCGTGGCGACTCGGCGCCGACCGACGCCTTGCGCGCGCTGGCGACGGCGCCGGGCCTGCGGGTGACCGAAACGCAGGAACTGCAGAGCATGATCCGCGCCGGCGAGTCGCTGTCGCTGGGCGATCTGCGTGCGCTGGGTGAAGGCTTCCCGTTGCGGGGCAATTTCCGTGTGGTCGATGGTATCGGCGGCGCCGAGCGCGACGCCGATGGCATCCCGGCGCCGGGCACGCTGTGGATCAGCCAGGCCGGTGCGGAAACGCTGGGCGCCAAGCCAGGCGACGAGATCGGCATCGGCACGCGCACGCTCAAGCTCACGGCACTGGTGACCCAGGAACCGGACGCGGCGCTGGACTATTTCAACGTCGCCCCGAAGGTCTTCCTCAATCTCGCCGACCTGCCGTCCACCGGCCTGGTGCAGGAGGGCAGTCGTTTGCGCTATCGCCTGGTGGTCGCCGGCGACGCGGCCGCGGTCGAGACATTCACCGCAGCAGTGAAGCCGCAACTCGCGCGCGGCCAGCGCATGGAGACTATCCAGGACGCGCGCCCGGAAGTGCGCTCCGCATTGGACCGCGCCAGCCGCTTCCTGGGATTGGCTGCCTTGGTCTCGGTGGTGCTGGCCGCCGTCGCCGTCGCGATGGCCGCGCGTCGCCACAGCGAGCGTCACCTGTCGGGCACGGCGGTGATGCGCTGCCTCGGTGCGCAGCAGCGCACGCTGGTGGGTATCCACGTCGGCGAACTGGTACTGCTGGGCCTGGCTGCGTGCACCGTCGGCGTGCTGATCGCCTTTGGGCTGCAGTGGGGAATCGGCAGCTGGCTGCAGCAGTCGCTGAAGATCGACATCCCGCCAGCAGGCCTGATGCCGGCGCTGCAAGGTTATGGCGTGGGCATGATCGTACTGCTCGCGTTCGGCGCACCGCCGGTGCTGGCGCTCCGGCGCGTACCGGCATTGCGCGTGTTGAGGCGTGACCTGGACCGTACCGAACCGAGCGCGTGGCTGGTCGCATTGACCGGCTTCGTCGGCCTGGGTGCGCTGTTGTGGTGGAAGGCGGGTTCGCCCGCGCTGGGCACGGCGATGCTGGTCGGCATCGTCGGCACGCTCGCGGTGCTGGCGTTGCTGGCGTGGCTGCTGATCCTGTTGGTGCGTCGCGTGCGCTCGCGCTTGCGGGGCAGCCTGCGCTACGGGTTGGCGAACGTCAGCCGGCGCGCCGGTACGTCGATCGCGCAGGTCTCGGCCCTTGGCCTCGGATTGATGGCGCTGCTGTTGCTGACCTTCGTACGCACCGACCTGCTGGACCGCTGGCAGCTGGCGCTGTCGGCCAATGCGCCGAACCGCTTCATCGTCAACGTGCAGCCGTACCAGGTCGACCCGGTGAAGAGCTTCATGCAGGCGCGCGGTCTGTCTGCGGTCGATCTGTACCCGATGATCCGCGGCCGCCTGGTCGAACTCAACGGCAAGCCCGCCAGCGGCGCCGACTATGAGGGCACCGACGAGCGCGCACAGCGACGCGCCGAGCGTGAGTTCAACCTGTCGATGTCGGCGACGTTGCGCGACGACAACAAGGTCACCGCGGGCGAGTTCTGGAGCGGACGCACGCCTTCGTCGCCGGAGCTGTCGGTAGAGGAGGGCTTTGCCGAAGACCTGGGCTGGAAGCTCGGCGACCAGGTTGCCTTCGACATCGCCGGCCAGCGCTTCGAGGGCCGCATCACCAGCCTGCGCAGCGTGGACTGGGAAAGCTTCCGGCCGAACTTCTTCGTCGTCGCCTCGCCGGGTGCGCTGGATGGCTATTCGGCCAGCTACATCACCGCCGTCAGCGTGCCATCGGGCGATGCCGCCTTCACCCGCGAACTGGTCAACCAGTTCCCCAACCTGTCGGTGATCGACGTGGAGGCGGTGCTGAACCAGGTGCGCAGCACGGCGGAGCAGGTCTCGCAGGTGGTGCAGGTGGTGTTCTGGTTCTCGCTGGCGGCGGGCCTGCTGGTGTTGATGGCGGCGGTGAGCGCCAGCCAGGACGAGCGACTGCTCGAGGGTGGCGTGATGCGCGTGCTGGGCGGCAGCCGGCGGCAGTTGCGGCTTGCGCAGGCCTCGGAGTTCGCGGCCATCGGTCTGCTGGCGGGACTGGTCGCGGCGATCGCCGCATCCGTGTTGTCGGGCGTCGTTGCCACGCAGGTGTTCGACCTGCCGTGGAAGGCGAACTGGCAGCTGGCCGCCATCGGCGGCGGGCTGGGCATGCTGGCAGCCCTCGGTGCCGGCCTGTTCGCCACGCGCAAGGTGCTGGATGCGCCGCCGTCGGTGACGCTGCGGGAATTGCAGGGCTGATGCTTCTGGCTGGTGTGGGAGCGACGTCAGTCGCGATGGGTTATCGGTAACGCCTCATCGCGACTTACCGGCGCCAGCAATGCCGGCACCACTCCCACAACAGCATAGGCAGCCCAAAAAAAGGGGCGAGCCGAAGCTCACCCCTTGATGCAGACCACCTGGCGCAGCGTGTGGACGACTTCCACCAGGTCGGACTGCGCCGACATCACCGCGTCGATGTCCTTGTAGGCCGCCGGCGATTCGTCGATCACGCCGGCATCCTTGCGGCATTCGACGTGCGCCGTGGCCTCACGGTGCTGCGACAGCGTGATCTGCTGGCGCGCGGCAGTACGGCTCATCACGCGGCCGGCCCCGTGGCTGCAGCTGTGGAAGCTGTCCGCGTTGCCCTTGCCACGCACGATGAAGCTCTTCGCGCCCATGCTGCCGGGGATGATCCCCAGCTCGCCTGCACGCGCGCTCACCGCGCCCTTGCGGGTTACCAGCAGGTCCACGCCACCGTGCGTTTCCTTCTGCACGTAGTTGTGGTGGCAGTTCACCGCCATCTTCTCCAGCTGGAACTTCGGCAGGCGGTGACCCATCTCCGCCAGCACGCGCGACATCATCGCTTCGCGGTTCTCGCGGGCGTAGTCCTGTGCCCACGACACCGCTTCCACGTAGTCGTCGAACAAGGGCTCGCCTTCCATGAAGAAGGCCAGGTCCTTGTCCGGCAGATGGAAGCCCAGCACACGGTGCGCCAGTTGCTCGCGCGCCCGCTCGATGAAGTAGTTGCCGATCAGGTTGCCGGTGCCGCGCGAACCGCTGTGCAGCATCACCCACACCGCGTCGGCCTCATCCAGGCAGATCTCGATGAAGTGGTTGCCGCCGCCCAGCGTGCCGATCTGGCGGTCCAGCTTGTCGGTGCGGATCTTGCTGTGCTTCTGCTTGATCGCCTCCAGGCGCGGCTCCAGCTCTGACTGCGCGATGCGCGTGCGGATGCTGTCCGGCAGCTTCCAGTGCTCGCCGCCGCGTCCGTTGCCCACCGGCACGCTACGCTCGATGCTCGAGCGCAGTTGCGCCAGGCTGTCCGGCAAGTCCTTCGCGCGCAGCGTGGTCCGCACCGCGGCCATGCCGCAGCCGATGTCCACGCCGACCGCCGCCGGGATGATGGCCCCTCGCGTCGGGATCACCGAGCCCACGGTCGCGCCCTTG
Organism: Pseudoxanthomonas sp. 3HH-4; assembly: GCF_006716465.1. GTDB lineage: Bacteria > Pseudomonadota > Gammaproteobacteria > Xanthomonadales > Xanthomonadaceae > Pseudoxanthomonas_A. The sequence continues at coordinate 116,408 of NZ_VFPB01000006.1, forward strand.
CCCAGGTGCACGTCGGGCATCACCGCGACCCACGGGCCGACGAACGGGATCGCCGCGATGTTCCGCAGCTGCTCGTGGGCGCCCTGGTCCAGGGGCACGCCGCGCACCCAGCCCTTGATCGGCGTGGTGCTGCCCTCGATGTGCAGCAGTTCGAATTGCGTTTGTGTGTTCATGTGTTCACTCCATTGAAGGATAAAGCCCCTTCCCCCGCATGCGGGGGAAGGTTGGGACGGGGGCGGACTACGCCGTAGTGCCGTCCTCCGCCGAAGGCCGTACCGCATCCTCGCGCGCTCCTTGCGCCGACGCGTGCCGTGCTCCGGCGTGCCCCCACCTCAGCCCTCCCCCGTGAACGGGGGAGGGGGCGGGTTCCGTTACTTCAACGTCACCAGCTGCTTCAGCACGCCATCCAGGCCGCCGAACACGGTGAGCTTGTCGATCTTCTCGGTGACCTTTTCCAGGGCTTCGAGCTCCTTCAGGCGCATCAGCACCGGCGACTCGTCGATCAGCTTCGCGGTGTTGAGCAGGGAACGCGTGGCGTTCGCCTCCTCGCGGCGACGGATCACGTTGGCTTGCGCCGTCTTCTCCGCCTGCACCACCCCGTTGAGGATCTCCTTCATCTCGCCCGGCAGGATCACGTCCTTCACGCCCACGCCCAGCACTTCCACGCCGAAGCCGGTCAACTGGCCGCGCACGTAAGCGAAGATGTCGGCGTCCAGCGAGGCCTTGTCGCCCAGCAGCTCGTCCAGCGTCTTGGCGGACACCGCCTTGCGCAGGCCGTACTGCAGCTCGCGGTAGACGAAGTCGCCGACCTTCGCGACTTTGGTGCGCGCAGCCACCACGTCGGTGACGCGGGTGCTGGCGGCCAGGTTCACGCGCAGGCTGACCTTGTCACGGGTCAACAGTTCCTGACCCGACACTTCGATCGACTGCACGCGCAGGTCGACGATGTCCACGACCACGTTCTTCTGGAAGTTCCAGAAGGCGTAGCTGCCAGGCGCCAGCGTGCGCTCGAGCTTGCCGTCGATGAAGACTAGGCCGGCGGATTCCGCAGGCACATCGGCCACCACCGCCAGCTTCGACAGCGCGCCCAGCTGGCGCAGGCGTCGCGCCACGGCGACCTCCACGTCCGGCGTGGCGAGCGACACCGCGCGCACCTCGACCTTCACCAGGCCGATCCAGTACAGGCGCCGCGTGCCGGGCTGCAGCACGTCTTCCAGCTTGCCGTTCTTCAGCACCAGTCCCACCTGGTCCACGCCGATGTCGGCGAGGACGAAGGTGTCGCCCAGCCGCTCGCCCAGGCGCGCGATCAGCGCGTCGACGTCGTGGCCGGCGTACTCCGGCGATGCGATGTTGAAGGTGCGCACCTCGATGCGACCCATCGGGTCGAACCAGCGGTACACGCCCGGCACGAGCAACTGCTCGAACCGACGGTTGCGATACACCAGGCCGCGCTCGCCGTCACCGATCACGACCCTCTTGGTCCAGAACATGGCGTTGTTCTCCTTGTTGGCTCTGGTGGTTCGATCCGGGTTGCAACACCGTCGCGGCGGATCGAGTCCCGCGACGATGACGTGCCGTCCGCGACATGCGGATGGCGGAGAAGGGTGGAAACGCCCCTGGACGGAGACGGTGCGGGCGGCCGGCGCTGTTGGCGGAAGCATCGTGGCGCTGAGGCGATCCGCAGATCGCATCAAAGGCCGCGCGCATCCGCGTCGAGGGCGCGGTGCCGGTACCGTCCCGGCTGCGACATGCCGTCTTCCTGCAATCCATCGCGGGAGAACGTCGCGCCGCACGGGGCGTTTCCTGGGTGGGACTTGCGTCCCGGTGTCATGACGTGAAAGGTCATGTGCCCTTGCAGGCGTTGGAGCGGGAATCGAACCCGCGACAGTCGGATTAACAGTCCGATGCTCTAACCATCTGAGCTATCCAGTGGTGGACGAACCGGATTTGAACCGGTGGCCAACGGCATGTGCCGCTGCTCTCCCAAGCTGAGCTATCGTCCGCTCGGGGAACACCGTCTCCCACGCTTCGGCATACGCCACGGCAGTGCCGCGCGCACCGGACGGGATACAAGCCCGTACCGCTGTAGCGTGTTCGATCGATGCTCCCCATTGCCGGCTGTCGCCAACCGGCAATTCGTTCGGGCGCCATGCGCCCTTGTGGTGTCCACTCCCCGCGCCGCTCGCGTCGAAGCATCACAACGCAGCGCACATGCGCCGGTTGCAGCCGCGCCCCTGCCTCGGGACGCGTGGATGCGTTACCCGGATGCTTCAGGGCGGAAAGAAATTTCCGTGGTGGAATGGATGGAACCTGGTCGATGCATGCGCATCCTCCGCGAACGCTGAAAACAAAACGCCCCCGGGACTTGCGACCCGAGGGCGTTCGCGTTTCCTCGGGAGATCGGGGTGGCCGATCTCCCAGGGAGTCAGCCGGATGTCAGAAGTCCAGGTGCCGTGCGCGTTCGATATCGCGCAGGTCGCAGCCATTCGCACGCAGCGCCAGGCCGCAGCGCGATGGCTGCAGGGCGGGCTTGCTGTCGAAGGAATAGGCGGGCTTCATGGGAAGAATCTGATTGATGAAAAAACGGCCATGTGGCCGACGGGCGCGGACGATACGCCGCTTGTTTGCGATGCGCAACACTTTTTTCATTTTATTTTCGATGGCCGACCAGCGGCGACGAAATCGGTGGCGAGTGGCTGCCGTTAGAATGGCGCCTCATTCCCCGTCTGCGCGTCGCATTGTGGCCTCTCCTTTTTCCGATCCCGCTCTCGATGCCCTGATGCTGCCCTTCGCGCAGGGCGTGCTCGCCTGGCCCTCCGGGCCGGTGCTGTTCCTGCGCGCGCGCGATGGCGCCGCGTTGCGCCAGTTCCCGCTGTCGCAGCTGGTATGCGAGCAGAGTTTCCGTCCCGATGCCGAACTGCTGGAGCGCGCCGGCCTGCGCGTCGTCGCTGATGCGGCGGCCGAAGAGGCGCGCTACGCGCTGGTGCTGGTATTGCCGCCGCGCCAGCGCGACGAAGCGCGCGCATTGCTCGCGCGTGCAGTGCAGCTGGCGGGACCCGACGGCATCGTCGTCGCCGCGATGACCAACAACGAGGGCGCCAAGTCGGGCGAAGCCGACCTGAAGCAGCTGGCTGGCGTCACCGGCACGCTGACCAAGTTCCACTGCCGCACCTTCTGGACACGCAAGCGCGCGGACAGCGTCAATGACGCGCTGCTTGCGCAGTGGTCCTCGCTGGATGCGCCACGCCGCATCGAGAACGGCCGCTATGTCAGCCGCCCCGGCGTGTTCGCCTGGAACCGCATCGATCCGGCGTCCGCGCTGCTGGTCGAATGCCTGCTGACGGATATCGCCGGACATGGCGCCGACCTGGGCGCGGGATGGGGGTTCCTGTCGCTGTCGCTGCTGGCGCGCAATCCCGGCATCACCGCGCTGGACCTGTACGAGGCCGAGGCGCGCGCACTGTCGCTGGCGAAGGCGAACCTCGCGGATGCCGGCGCGAGCGCAGCGCTCGATTTCCACTGGCACGACGTCACTGCGGGATTGCCCCAGCGCTACGACTTCATCGTCAGCAATCCGCCGTTCCATACGCAGAGCCGCGCCGATCGTCCCGACATCGGCCAGCGCTTCATCAGCGTGGCGGCGGAGGCACTGAAGCCGGGTGGCCGCCTGTGGCTGGTCGCCAACCGCCACCTGCCGTACGAGCAGACCTTGAACGAGCGCTTCGGCGATGTGCGCGTGGCGGGCGAGCGCGATGGCTTCAAGGTCATCGCCGCCGTGAAGGCGAGGCGATAAGCGCATGAAGATCGTGAAGCACATCGCCAACCTGGGTTATGGCAGCCGCAAGCAGGTGCAATGGATGTTCCGCGAGGGACGCATCACCGATGCCGCGGGCGAGGTGCTGTACGCCGACGATCCGGTCGACCACGACAATATCCGCGTGGACGGCGAGCCGCTCGATCCCGCGCCGGGGCTGGCCATCCTGCTGCACAAGCCGGTCGGCTACACCTGCTCGACCAAGGACACCGGCCGCATCGTCTACGATCTGTTCCCGTCGCGCTTCCGCGATCGCTCGCCGGTGCTTTCCACGGTGGGACGGCTCGATCGCGAGACCAGCGGCCTGCTGCTGCTCACCGACGACGGCGGACTGCTGCACCGGATCATCTCGCCGAAGGCCAGCCTGCCCAAGGTCTACGACGTCACGCTGGCGCAGGACCTGCGCGGCGACGAAGGCACGGTCTTCGCTAGTGGCACGTTGATGCTGGAATCGGAGCAGACGCCGCTGGCACCGGCCGGCTTGCACGTGATCGACCCGCGCCATGCGCAGGTCACGCTCACCGAAGGTCGTTACCACCAGGTGCGTCGCATGTTCGCCGCCGTCGGCAATCATGTGGAGGCGCTGCATCGCAGTCGCACCGGTGGACTGACGCTGGGCGACCTGGAGCCTGGGCAGTGGCGCCTCCTGGGCGAGGATGACCTCCGCCAGCTGTTCGAGGGAAACGCGTGAGTCCTGCACACCTGCCGTTCGTGCCTGAGGCGGTGATCTTCGACATGGACGGCCTGATGCTGGACAGCGAGCGCGCGATCATCGGTTGCCTGGCGGAAGCCGCGCGCGAGCTTGGCCACGATCTGCCCGAGGTGCTGTGGCTGTCGATGGTCGGCCACAGCGAGGCCGTCTGCCGCCACCTGCTGGACGAAGCCATCGGCGAAGCGCAGCGTGAGCGCGTGCTGCAGCGTTCGCACGTGCTTTACGAGGCGGTGGTCGCTGCGGGCGTACCACACCGTCCCGGCATCATCGAGATGCTGGATTTCCTCGATATCCACAGGATTCCGCGCGCCGTCGCCACGTCGACGCGTCGTCCGCTGGCGCTGCGCAAGCTCGACGCCGCCGGCCTGTTGCTCCGGTTCGATGCCATCTGCACCAGCAGCGATGTCGAACACCCCAAACCTGCGCCCGATGTCTATCTGCTGGCGGCGCGCTCGCTGGGCATCGAGCCGGTGCGGTGCCTGGTGCTGGAGGATTCGCCCACCGGCGTGCGCGCCGCCCTCGCCGCCGGCATGCATCCGATCCAGATCCCCGACCTGCTGGAGCCGGACGACACCGTGCGTGCGCTGGGGCACACCATCCTGCAGTCGCTTGACGATGCGCGCATGTTGCTGGAGCAAAGTTTGCTTGGAGAGCTATTGTAGGAGCGACGTGAGTCGCGACCGCACGGCAAATTCCCACTCGAATGCGCGAGGTCTCCTGATTTGGCGGCCCCTGGTGTGATTCCATGCTCACCGGCATGGATACCGCCGACTGCCTGCGACGAACTGGAGGTCACGCCGCGTTGCGTCATGGACGCATGTCAGCGGAAGGACAGGTCTACCTGGTCACCTTCGTCACGCATGACCGCCGACCGCTGTTCTCCGATACCGCCATGGCCCATGATGCCGCGCGGGCGGCCACCGACCGCCGGCTTTGGTATCGCTCCCGGCTGTTGGCGTGGGTACTCATGCCGGATCACTGGCATGGGCTGATCGAGTTGGGGGCCATGGAATCCCTGTCCGTCTGCGTGCAGCGCCTGAAGACCAATACGTCACGCGCGGCAGCCAGGCCCGAAGGGCCGCGACGTGTGTGGGCGCCTGGCTTCCATGATCGCGCGATCCGTTCGGATGACGGCCTGCGGGCCGCCGCGCGCCATCTTGTCGCCAATCCATTGCGCGCTGGATTGGTCGACAGGATCGGGAGCTATCCGTACTGGGATGCGGTGTGGCTCCAGGCCTAGAAGAGCGATGACGAAGCTATGGGGCGGACGGTCGGCGGTCGCGACTTACGTCGCTCCTACAGAAGAGCCAGACCTCTCTCACTCCGCGAACAGCTTCGCCCATCCCGCATGCCCCAGCGAATCCAGCGTCTTCACGTTGCGCTCGACGATGACGTCGGCATCGGGGAAGGCCTCCACCGCACGGTCGATGCTGGCTTCGCGCAGCAGGTGCAGGGTGGGGTAGGGCGAGCGATTGGTGTAGTTGCTGATGTCGTCCGGGGCGGTGCCGGCGAACTGGTAGTCCGGGTGGAAGCTGGCCACCTGGATGATGCCTTGCAGGTCCAGTGCCTCGACCGCGGCGTCGGCGTTGTCGAGGAAATCGTTGTAGTCGAGGAAGTCGGTCAGCACGTCGGGATGGATGATCAGCGTGGTGTCGACCTGTTCGGGGTCCGCATCGCGGAGCAGCACCAATTCTTCCGCCAGTTCCTCCAGCAGTGCTTCCGGGGTGCTCGCATCGCTGAGCACGAAGCGGACCTGCTGCTTCACGTACACCGCTTTCGCGAACGGGCACAGGTTCAGGCCGATCACCGCGCGCTCCACCCATTGGCGGGTGGTGGCGATGGGGTCGGCCATGCCCTCGGCGATGTGCGGAACGTCAGTCACGGAAATTGTCGAACTGCAGCGGCAGTTCGAACTCGGTCTTCTTCAGCAGGGCGATGACATCCTGCAGGTCGTCGCGCTTCTTGCCGGTCACGCGCAGCTTCTCGCCGTTGATCTGCGCTTCCACCTTGAGCTTGGCGTCCTTGATGGTGGAGACGATCTTCTTGGCCAGCTTCTGTTCGATGCCCTGCTTGACGGTGATCTTCTGGCGCGCACCGGCCAGATTGGTGTCCACGTCGCCGAACTCGAGGCAGCGTACGTCGATCTGGCGGGCGATCAGGCGGGCGCGCAGGATGTCGGTCATCTGCTTGAGCTGGAAGTCGCTCGGCGCGGACTGGGTGATGAGTTTGTCTTCCAGCTCGAACTTCGCTTCCACGCCCTTGAAGTCGAAGCGGGTGGAGAGTTCGCGGTTGGCCTGGTCCACGGCGTTGGTCAGTTCGTGGGCGTTGACTTCGGAAACGACGTCGAAAGAGGGCATGGGGGGTCTTCCTGTCTGATGCGTCGCCATTCTAGCGTGCCGCCCTCGCCGCCGAGCGCCGGCCGGTGATAATGGCGCATGTCCGCGCCCCGCCCCTCCCTCGCTTCCGCCGTCCTGCTGATGCTGTCGGCCGTCCTGATGTTCGCGTTGATGGATGCAGGGCTGAAGCTCCTCTCTGAGCACTATCCGCCCTTGCAGGTCGCCGCGCTGCGCGGGCTCTCCTCGCTGCCGCTGGTGACGCTCTGGGTGTTGGCGACCGTGCCTGCGCGGTCGCTGCTGCGCGTGTACTGGCCGCTGCACTTGCTGCGCGGGGTGCTGGGCATCGCGATGATGGGTGGGTTCGTCTACGGCTTGCGGACGATGCCGTTGTCCACGGCGTACGCGATCACTTTCGTCGCGCCGCTACTGGTCACGGCGATGGCGGGCCCGTTGCTCAAGGAGCGCGTGGGAGCGGCGCGCTGGGTGGCGATCTTCATCGGCCTGGTGGGCGTGCTGGTGATCCTGCGCCCCACCGGCGAGGGCATGCTGACCCAGGGTGGGCTCGCGATCCTGCTGGCCGCGATCTGCTACGCGCTGGGTGCGGTCACCGTGCGCATGCTGGCGCAGCGCGACAGCACGCAGGCGATGGTGTTCTGGTTCGTCGTGCTGCTGTCATTGGGCGCGTGGCTGCTTGCGCTTCCCGCATGGAAGCCGCTTCAGCCCGAGCATGGCTGGATTATCGCGAGCGTCGGGGTCTCCGGTTCGCTGGCGCAGGTGGCGTTGACCGAGGCCTTCCGCCGTGGCGAGGCCTCGCTGATCGCGCCACTGGAGTACACCGCGCTGGTATGGGGCGTGATCCTTGACGTCGCCCTGTGGTCGGTGTTGCCGGACGGCGTCACCTGGATCGGCGCGGGCATCATCGTGGCGAGCGGGATGTACCTGCTGCGGCGGGAGAAGGTGCACGTGGAAGCCGAGCATCCGTGACCTTTGGCCCGGGGGACGCACGTCGGAAGCCACGACACTGGACGTGCTGTCCCGCCAGGAGGATCCGCGATGAGCTTGCGAGGGCGCTGTCTCGCCGCCGTGCTGTCCCTACTCTGCGCGTGCGTGCCGCTGCCGAAGGATGTGCCGGCGGCGACGGACAAGAGTGCCAGGCGCATCGCCAAGGACGTGTACTTCATTCCCGGACGCTTCGTCGCAGGGGAGCAGCCTGATGGCACCAGTGTGCTGCTGCGCGGCAGGACGGGCTGGATCGTCATCGACACCGGCCGCCATGCCGGCCATGCGGAGACCATAGAGGCCTTCGTGGAGGGCAGCGGCGCGCCGCTCGTCGCGCTGGTCAACACGCATTGGCACCTCGATCACGTGAGTGGCAACCTTCCGCTGCGAGCGACGCATCCGCGGGCCGAGGTGCATGCGAGCACGCAGGTGGTCGCCGAGCGGAATGGATTCCTCGCGCGCTACCGGACCCAACTTGAGACGCTGCTGCACGAGCGGGTGGACGATCCGCAGGTGCCGGCATGGCGCAATGAAATCGCACGCATCGACGGTGCCCGTGCCTTCGAGCCGACCCATCCGGTGGACACGGGTGGCATGCGGACCCTGGATGGACGGCCGCTACGTCTCGGACTTCAGCGCGAGGCGGTCAGCGGCGGCGATGTGTGGGTGTTCGATCCGGGTACGCGTGTGCTGGTCGCCGGCGACCTGGTGACCTTGCCCGTGCCGCTGCTGGACACCGCCTGTCCCGGGACGTGGGCGGAAGGGCTGGCGTCGCTCGAGGGTGTTCCGTTCGAGGTGCTGGTGCCCGGCCACGGCGAGCCAATGGGCCGGGCTGGCTTCCAGCGGTATCGCGCCGCCTTCCGGGGCTTGCTGGCGTGCGCAGCTGGTCCCGGCAGTGATGCCGCCTGCACCGATGCCTGGCTCGCCGATGTCGGCGACCTGGTACCCACGGCCCAGCGCGCCCATGCACGGCAGTTGTTGCAGGGTTACTACCTGCCGCAGCGCCTGCGTGGCCGACCCGAGCGTCCGGCGTACTGTCCGCCATGAAGCCGTTCGTCCGCCTTCGGGCATGATGCACGCATGCCTATCGTCCTCGTCCTGCTTTTCGTCTTCCTGCTGCTTGCCTTGTGGGCGGTGCTGTTGCCCGTCTCCTTGTGGCAGCGATACCGCTACGGCCGTGCGCGTCGCATGGCACGCAGCTGGCTGCTGACGCTCAACGCATGGGGCCTGTTGCTATCGGTCGCGATCTTCGTCGCGGTCAGCGCGTTCGGCCTGTTCTGGTGGCCGGACAGCCTGGTCGGTGCCGGCGTGGGACTGGCTGCCGGCAGCTTGCTCGGCCTGCTGGGCGTATGGCTCACGCGTTGGGACGTCGCACCGCAGGGCGTGTTCTATCAGCCCAATGCCTGGCTGGCGTTGCTGCTGGTCGCCATCGTGGCCGGGCGCATCGTGCTGGGATTCGTGCAGATGGTGCAGTACTGGCGGAGCGGCGGCGTGCCGGCGACCCACGCGCTGCTGAGTGGCCACGGCAGCTTGCTGGCAGTGGCCGGCCTGCTGCTCGGCTACTACCTGGTTTATGCCTGGGGCGTGAAGTGGCGCGTTACGCGCTTGCAACGCCTGCGCGGCCACGTCATACGGTGATCCGTCCCGCCCAATGAAAAGGCGGCGGGCCCGAAGGCCCGCCGCCGCATCGACGCGTTGGAGCAATGGATCAGAAGCGCGCGCCGATACCCACGCCCACGACCCAGGGGTCGATCGTCAGTTCTTCACCGGTGCCCTGGCCTGCGACACGCACGCCGGCATCGCCCTTCATGTAGCGGGCATCCGCACGCGCGAACCAGCGCTCGTTGATGTTGAAGTCCATGCCGGCCGTCGCGATGGCGCCCTTGGCGGTTTCCAGGCCCACGTGCGCGCCGTCGCCGCCGATGGTCTCGTCACTGAAGTTGGACTCGTAGTAGCCCAGTCCCACGAACGGACGCATCACCTTGTCGGGTGTACCGAAGTGGTACTGGCCGCTCAGCGCGATCGGCTGCTGGTCGACGGTGCCGATCTTGCCGGGGCCGTCGGCCTTGACCCGATGGTTGAACTTGTCGGCTGCGCCCCACAGCTCCACCGCGATGTTGTCGGTGGCGTACCAGCTGGCGCTGATCACAGGGGCCACGTCACCATCGATCTTCAAGCCGGGCGCCGGGTCACGGTCGGGCTTGAGGATGGCGGCGCCGCCGACGACGGCGAACCGCTTGCCGTAGGCGGAAGAAGATGCGGTATCCGTGGTCGCATCCTGTGCGAAAGCCGCGGGGGCGGCGATGAGGGAAGCAAGGGCAATCGTGAGGGTACGAATCGAAGTCATGCGGGTGTCTCCTGTTGTTTTCTTATGTCCCCGCGGCGGGACGGCGCATCTTTTGCGTCGCCGCGATCAGGGCGAGCGCACCGTAACCACCAGCGCATGAACGTCTGCCACGTCGCGACGTGAACGAACAACGAACCGGGTGGAATCGAAGGCGATTCTTCACCGTGCGTGCATGTCGCTGACCATCAGCTCGCGCATGCACCCGGTCCAGCGCCGAAGGTCTTTCGTCACCTGTCCCGGGTCTGTCGCGCGCGATCTGGGCAGACTCCGAATGACGTGCGCGCTTGGCCGCGCTACTGTCGCAGGGAGGAGGAGCGATGCCCATGGTCAGCAGCAAGGCGGAGACGGTCGACGGCTATCTTACGGAACTGCCCGAGGCGCGGCGGCAAGTGGTGGCGAGAGTGCGCGAGCTGGTCAATCGCCATCTGCCCGAAGGCTACGCGGAGACGATGCGTTGGGGGATGATCAGCTGGGAGATACCGCTCTCGCGCTATCCGACGACCTACAACAGGCAACCGCTGTCATACGTCGCGCTGGCAGCGCAGAAGCAGCACTACGCGCTGTACCTGATGGGCTGCTACGCGGACTCCAGCCAGGACGCGGTTCTGCGTGGCGCGTACGTCGACGCTGGCCGGAAGCTGGACATGGGCAAGTCCTGTCTGCGCTTCAAGACCTGGGACGAGCTGCTGCCCGACGCCCTCGGCGCGGTGATCGCATCCACGCCGGTGGACGTGCATATTGCACACTACGAAGCCAGCCGCGCACGGAAGTGACCCGCATGCCCCCCGCCAAACGCAAGCCGCGCATCGCACGTGCCGTGACAGACCTTCCGGAACCCGGCGGCCACCTGACGATGGCGGACCTGGCGAAGGTGGCCGGTGTCTCGGCCATCACCGTCTCCCGCGCGTTGCGCGACAGCCCGCTCGTTAACATCGAAACACGCGAACGCGTGCGCCAGGTCGCGCAGCAGTATGGCTATGCGTTCAACGTGAGCGCACGCAACCTCAAGCTCCGCCGCAGCATGACCGTGGCCGTGGTGGTGGAGATGAAGCCCACTGTCGAGCGCCAGATGTCCGGTCCCTATCCCCTCGACCTGCTCGGCGGCATCACCCAGGAACTCACGACGACCGGATACAGCGTACTGCTGACTTCCCTGCAGGGCGGCGCGTTGCCGAACGTGCAGGCCGCCGACGGTGTGATCCTGCTGGGGCAGGGCGCGCATGAGGATGCGATGCACACGGTGCAGCGCTGGGGCCGGCCGATGGTGGTCTGGGGTGCGGTCAGCCGGCATGAGTCGCAGGTCGTCGTCGGCAGTGACAACCGTCGCGGCGGAGCGCTGGCAGCGGAGCGCTTCATCGCACTCGGTCGCCGCCGGCCGGCGTTCCTCGGCGATCCCGCGCACGGCGAGTTCGCCGAGCGCCTCGAAGGCTTCATCGCCACACTGGCCGAGCATGGCATCACGCCCTTGACCCCCACCGTTGCCAGTTTCACCGTCGGAGCGGGGGCGGAAGCCGTGCATGCGCTGCTGGACACGCATGCCCAGGTCGATGCGCTGTTCGCCGCCAGCGACCTGCTGGCCATTGGTGCAATCCGCGCGCTGATCGAGCGTGGCCGCCGCGTACCGGAGGATGTGTCGGTGATCGGGTACGACGACACACCCCTGGGCGCCACCTATGTGCCGCCGCTGACGTCGGTGCACCAGAACTTCATCGACGCCGGCGTGCTGCTGGCGCGCAAGGTCCGTGCCCTGATCGAGGGCGAAGCGGCCGGATCCGAGACTCTGCCGACCCACCTGGTGGTCCGTACGACCTGAGCGCAGGACGCTGCTGCATCGCAGCGGCTACCCGGTAGACATTCCTTGCTGCCGCTGAAGCGGCTGTGGGATGTAACCTGCTGAATTTGCAAGATTTCGAGGTGCGAACGTGGCACCTCGCCGCGTGTCGGAGCATGTCATCCATCTGAATTGACATCGATAACTTGACATCGATAACAACGACTCCTAGCGTGCCTCCGCCCGGGCTGCCAGCCCGGCAAGGACCAGAGGCCAGCGTGGGAATGTCGGTGGAACAGGGCAGGAAAGAAGCAGCAGGCACCGTCGGCGATATCGGCCAGGATCGGCAGGATCCGTGGCGGCTCACGCACCGCGGGGTCGACACCGCGCGTGCCGCGCGCGATGAAACCCTGTTCGCCTTGGCCAACGGCACGCTGGGTGTGCGTGGCGCGCTGGAGGAAGGCGACAGCGCCAGCGACGGCACGTTCCTGTCCAGCGTGTTCGAACAGAACCCGATCCACTACCACGAGCGCTTTCCCGGCTTCACCCGCAGCACCGATACCCGCGTGCCGGTGGCCGAAGGCAAGCACATCCGCCTGCAGCTCGGCGACGCGCCCCTGCGCCTGCAGGAGGTCGAGTGGCTGGACTTCGAGCGCACGCTCGATCTCGCTGCCGGCGCACTGGACCGTCGCCTGCGCCTGAAGACCACGCAGGGTAACACCCTGGAAATCCGCGCGCGTCGCGTGGTGCCCCTGGCCGAGCGGGCGCTGCTGGCGATCCACTTCGAAGTCGCCTCCATCGACTACGCCGGTCCGCTGACGCTGTGCTCGTCGATCGAGACCGGGCGCCAGGCGGTGGAGCAGGGCGACGATCCCCGCATCGGCGTGCATGGCGGCACGGATCTGCAGGTGTCGGACGAACACGCCGATGCCGATGGCGCGCGACTCACCCAGCGCACCCATCACAGTGGCGTGGTGCTGGTATGCGCGCAGCACCATCGGCTGTCGCCCGGTCTCGTCTTCGAGGGCGCCGCCACCACTGCGGGCCGTGTCGAACAGCGCTACACGGCGACGCTGATGCCTGGCGCATCGGTGGTGGTCGAGAAATTCGTGGCCTACGACGACGGCAATGGCCATACGCAGGACGGCGTGGACGCCGTGCTGGCGCGGGCGCTGCGCGAAGGGTTCGACGGCATCGCCGGCGCGCAGGCCGACGCGATGCAGGCCTTCTGGCTGCGCGCAGGCCTGTCGGTGGACGGCGATCCGGCCGCGGAGCTGGCGCTGCGCTTCAACCTGTTCCACCTGCTGCAGTCGGCCGGCCGCGATGGCATCACCGGGACGGCGGCCAAGGGCATCACCGGCGAAGGCTACGAAGGCCACTGCTTCTGGGATACCGAAGCCTTCGTGCTGCCCGTCATGGCGTTGACCGCGCCGGACGTGGCGCGCGCGATGCTGATGTACCGCTATCGCACGCTGGATGGCGCACGCGACACCGCGCGTGCGATGAACCATCCGCGCGGCGCGCTGTACCCGTGGCGCACCATCGCCGGTCGTGAATGTTCCGCGCACTATCCCAGCGGCTCGGCGGCGTACCACATCAACGCCGCCATCGCTTATGGGATCGGGCTTTATCTCGACGCCAGCGATGATCTCGACTTCCTCAGCGAGGCTGGCGCCGAGATTCTTTTCGAGACCGCGCGTATCTGGCCGCAGGCAGGGCACTTCAATCCGCGCCTCGACGGCGCGTTCTGTATCCATGAAGTGACCGGGCCCGACGAGTACACCACGCTGGTCAACAACAACTGGTACACCAACCGCATGGCGCAGCGGCACCTGCAGCGTGCGGTCGAGGCATGGAACCGGCTGTCGGCCGATCGCCCGGAGGTGCTGCACATGCTGGCGGCCCGTATCGGACTCGATGCTGACGAGGTCGCGCTGTGGCAGCGCGCGGCCGATGCCATGTACCTGCCGGTGGACGACGCATTGGGCATCCATCCGCAGGACGACGATTTCCTCGCCAAGCCGCGCTGGCCATTCCCGAAGCGCGAAGGGCCGCATCGTCCGCTGCTGCTCGACTACCATCCGCTGACGCTGTACCGCCACCAGGTCTGCAAGCAGGCCGACGTGGCGATGGCGATGGTGCTGGCGGGTGACGGCATCCCGCTGGGGACGAAGCGGCGCGACTTCGACTACTACGAGGCCGTAACCACCCACGATTCCACGCTGTCGGCACCGGTGTACGGCATCCTGGCCAGCGAAGTCGGACACGAAGAAAAGGCATGGCGCTATTTCGACGCCAGCCTGCGTGTCGATCTCGACGACCTGCATGGCAACACCGACCACGGCGTGCACATGGCGGCGATGGCGGGCAGCTGGCTGGGGCTGGTGCAGGGCTTCGGCGGGTTGCGCATCGTGGGCGGTCGCCTGCAGTTCGCGCCGACGCTGCCGACTGCCTGGAAGGGCTATGGTTTCAACCTACGCTGGCGCGGTTGCGCGCTGCGGGTGGACGTGGACGCGCGCGGAGCCCGCTATCGCCTCGATGAAGGCGACGCGCTGGCGTTCGGTCACGCCGGCAGCGAGGTGATGTTGAAGGCGGGGCGCGAGGTCGCGCTGCCGCTTGCAGTGCCGTCGCCACCGAAGATGTCGCTGCCACGCGCTTGCGATGCGCTGATCTTCGACCTCGATGGGGTGCTGACCGACACCGCGCACACGCACTACCGGGCGTGGAAGCGATTGGCCGACGAGATCGGCGTGCCGTTCGACCTGCAAGTCAACGAGCGCCTGAAGGGCGTGGACCGGATGGCATCGCTGGAGATCATCCTCGAGCGCGCCGCGCGCTCGTACTCCGCAGACGAGAAGCGCGCGCTGGCCGACACCAAGAACGGCTACTACGTGCAGGAGATCGCCAACGTCGGGCCGCAGGACCTGTTCGATGGCGTGTGCGAGGTGCTGGATGCCGCGCGTGCCGCCGGACTGAAACTGGGCCTGGCATCCGCCAGCCGCAATGCACCTGCGCTGCTGCAGAAGCTCGGCATCGCCGGTCGCTTTGACTACATCGCCGACGCCGGCCGCATCGTCCGCGCCAAGCCCGACCCGGCCATCTTCCTCGATGTCGCGGCCGCGCTGGGCGTGCCGGCGCATCGCTGCATCGGCGTGGAGGATGCCGCGGCCGGCATCGAGGCCATCCATGCCGCGGGCATGGCGGCCGTGGGCATCGGTGATGCCCGCGCGCTGCGGCATGCCGACGCCGTGGTTCCCCGCATCGCCGATTTCAACCTGAGGACGTTCGTTTCGCCTTGACCGCACGCGGCCACAGAAGCCACGGCGGCAGCCTGTCACTACAACAACAAACGCACTACGTGGAGGGAGAGACCATGCAACACACCAAGCACCCGATGCGCTACGCCCTGTCGGCCGCCATCGCGCTGGCGCTCGCGCCGGTACTGGCGAGCGCCCAGGAATCCGCCCCGGCGCCCGCGAACGACGAGGCGACGACACTCGACGCCGTCGTCGTCAGCGGTACGGCCAAGTTCAAGGGCCTGCGCAAACGCGACGCCAGTTTCTCGATCAGCACGGCAACGCCGGAGCAGATCCGGGAAACCGCGCCCACCAGCACGGCCGACCTGCTGAAGATCGTGCCGGGCGTCTGGGCCGAGGCCAGCGGTGGCGGCACCGGCGCCAACGTCTTCGTGCGCGGCATGCCATCCGAGGGCGACGCGCCGTTCTTCACCCTGCAGCTGGACGGCTCGCCGATCTTCCCACCGCCGACGCTGTCGTTCCTCGAGAACACCACGCTGTTCCGCATCGACGACACCATCGCGCGCGTCGAAGGCCTGCGCGGCGGTCCCAGCCCGATCTACTCGAACGGGCAGCCCGGCGTGACGGTCAACTTCATCCAGAAGAAGGGCGAGGACACGCCCGAAGGCCTGGTGCGCCTGACGCTGGGCACCGACAGTCTGCGCCGGGTCGATTTCTACAGCGGAGGCCCGCTGGGTACGGACAGTGGCTGGTACTACAGCGTGGGCGGCTTCTACCGCGAGACCGATGGCGTGCGCCAGACCGGGTTCCCGGTGGAGAAGGGTGGCCAGTTGAGCGCCACGCTGACCAAGCGCTGGGCCGAAGGCGAGTTCAACCTGTATGCGCGTCACACCGACGACCAGAACACTTTCTATACGGCGGTGCCGCTGGTTTCGCGCAACAACGGCAAGGACATTTCCAGCTTCCCGGGCTTGGACGCCACCACGGGTACGCTGGTCGGCGACGACTTCCGTCGCGTGACCCTGCCGACCGGCGTCGGCAACCAGACGATGACGCGCGACCTGGCCGACGGCCGCGGCGTGGACATCGACGTGTTCGGCGGTTCGCTGGACTGGTATGTGGGCAACTGGACCATCAGCGACAAGTTCAACTACCTCAAGGGCGATGCGCCGACCTACGCGTTGTTTACCGGCGCCAACCCGCAGACGTTGTCGTCGTACATCACCGATACGTACGGCGCGGGCGTCACCGGCACCGGCACATTCGTCAACGGCGGGGGCACGGTCGACCCCAACCAGCAGGTGCTGACCGCCGGCTTCTGGGTGGTGGACAAGGAGATCAGCTCGTTCACCAACGATCTTCGCTTCAGTATCGACCTGACCGACAGCAACTCCCTGACCTTCGGCATGTACTACGCCGACTATTCGTCGAAGGACCGCTGGTGGCTGGGCAACAACATGCTGCTCACCGCACAGGACAACGCGCGCCGCGTGAACCTGGCGTTGTCGAATGGCCAGGTCGCCACGCGTGACGGCTTCGTCGGTACGGCGTTCTACAACATCCGCGGCGACTACGACGGCCAGAACACCGCCTTCTTCATCGCCGACGAATGGACCGTCAACGAGCGCATCCGCCTGGATGCCGGCGTGCGCTACGAGAGGCAGGAAGTGAACGGAACGGTGTGGGATCCGGTCACGGTCGACCTGGATGGCGACCCGAACACACTGTACGACAACACCACCTCGGTCTCGACCACGCCGCGGAGCATCGACCAGAACGACAGCGACGTGTCGTGGACGGCCGGCCTGAACTACACGCTCAACGACAGCGTCAGCCTGTTCGGGCGCGTCAACTCGGGCTTCACCTTCCCGCAGTTCGACAACCTGCGCGACGGCGCCAACAACAAGACCGAGATCGACCAGTACGAGCTGGGCCTGAAGGCTGGCGGCGAGACGTACGAGATGTACCTCACCGCGTTCTACAACGACTTCACCGGCCTGCGGTACCAGGCGTTCGACAACAACGGCAACAACGTCGTGATCATCGGCGACTCGAAGGCGCGTGGCCTGGAGTTCGAGGGTGCGTGGCGGCCCATCGGCGGTTTCGAGCTGGCCTGGAACGCGACCTGGCTTCGCGCGAAGTACGGCGACTTCTCCACGTTCGACGGCAACCAGGTGGTGCGCCAGCCGAAGTTCCGCACACGGCTGACACCGAGCTACTACTGGTCCATGCCATGGGGCGACCTGAAGGTGTTCACCACCTATACGCATGTCGGCGACCGTTACTCCGATCCGGCCAACGGCCAAGTGCTTCCCGAATACGACACATGGGACATCGGAGCCAGCGCGCATGTAGGCGAGAACTGGGAGTTCACCTTCTCGGGCCGCAACGTGACCGACGAGATCGCGCTGACCGAGGGCAATGCCCGTGTGCTGGGCAATGCGACCAGCGGTGGCGTGTTCATGGGCCGTCCGTTGGAAGGCACGTCCTACCAGGCTTCCGTCGCCTACCGCTGGTGACGTACCGCGGCCCGCGCTCGCGCGGGCCGTCTTCCGTCGTCGCGTCGTCTCTCCCCGGCGCGGCGGCGGATCCCTTTCCAACGCGCTGCGCCGCAAGGTGTGGCCGTTCCCGCGCACGCCGGCCGATGCGGCTAGGATGCGTCCGACCCGACCGGTACCGCCCATGACGCGCACCCGCATGATCCTGGCGATGATCCTGACCTACATGATCTTCGCCATGCTGTTGAACTCCGTGGGCACGGTGATCCTGCAGTCCATCCAGGGCTTCGGCATCAGCAAGGCTGATGCGAGCCTGCTGGAGGCGTTCAAGGACCTGCCGATCGCGATCACCTCGTTCCTGGTGGCGTCGTTCCTGCCGCGGCTGGGCTACCGCCGGGCGATGATGCTCGGCCTGTTGCTCGTCGCCGCCGCCTGCGTCGCGATGCCGCTGCTGCAGGCGTTCTGGGCGACCAAGCTGTTGTTCGCCACGGTCGGCGTGGCGTTCGCGCTGGTGAAGGTGTCGGTGTATTCCAGCATCGGCCTGCTGACCGACGATGCGAAGGCACATGCCGCGCTGACCAGCACGGTGGAAGGCTGGTTCATGGTCGGCATCCTCGGCAGCGCGTGGTTGTTCGCCGCCTTCATCAATGCCGACGCGCCGGGCGATCCGGTCTGGCTGGACGTCTACTGGGTGCTGGCGGCGCTGTGCATTGCGGTGATCGTGTTGCTGGCGACCTGCACGCTGGACGAGCGCGCGGCGCAGGATGGCCATGCGGCGGGTGAATCCTTCATCGACATGTTCCGCCTGCTGGCATTGCCGCTGGTGGCGGTGTTCCTGGTGTCGGCGTTCCTCTACGTGCTGATGGAGCAAGCCATCAATACGTGGCTACCCACGTTCAATCGCGAGATCCTGCACCTGCCCACCACGCTCAGCGTGCAGGCGGCGAGCATCTTCGCCGGCTCGCTGGCGTTGGGGCGGCTGGGAGGCGGTGTGCTGCTTCGGCGGATCCCCTGGTTCTGGCTGCTGTCGGCCTGTGTGGTGGCGATGGCGGTGCTGGTGCTGCTGGCGCTGCCGCTGGCGGCGAACGTGCAGGCGCGCGAGGGCATGACCTGGTGGAATGCACCTGCGGCCGCCTACGTATTCCCGATGATCGGCCTGCTGATGGCGCCGATCTATCCGGCGATCAATTCGGTGGTGCTCAGCGCGCTGCCGAAGTCGCGGCATGCGGCGATGACCGGGCTGATCGTGGTGTTTTCCGCGCTGGGGGGAACCACCGGTTCGTACGTGACGGGTCAGCTGTTCGCGCATTTCGACGGATCGCGTGCCTTCTACCTGCTGCTGGCACCGATGGCGATGCTGTTGGTGTCGATGGTGTTGCTGCAACGCGCAGTGTCGAAGCGGCAGGGCAGCGTTAAGCAGGTCGCATGACGCGCATGCATTGACGCCACGTGGCGTATCGTTCGTCCTTCTGTACTGGACGAGATGACGCATGAACGCGACCGGCGTGGCCCTGGCCCTCTTCATCGGCATGCTGTTGCCGCTGCAGGCATTGATCAACGCGTCGCTCGGCAAACAGACCTTCGGTCCCGTGTTCGCCGCGCTGGCGTCCTTCATGGTCGGAACCGGGGTGCTATTGGCGTGGTGGTGGCTCAGCCGGCCGGTGTTCGTGCCCGCCGCGCTGGGCAAGGTGCCTTGGTGGGCATGGACCGGGGGCGTGATCGGGGCGGTGTTCGTCGCCTCGGCCACCCTGTTGGTGCCCCGCCTGGGAGCAGCGTCGTTGATCTGCCTGGTGGTGGCGGGGCAACTGGTGGGGTCGGTGGTGCTCGACCACTTCGGTGTGCTGCATGCGCGGCAACCGGTGGACGCGCTGCGCGTGTTCGGCCTGCTACTCGTGGTGGCGGGCGCCCTGCTGGTGGTGAAGCCCTGGCAGACCGCAGGCGGGTGAGGCGTGGACGACCTGCTGACCGGACTGCCGCCGATGGTGGCGCCCGACTGCCGCGTGCTCGTGCTGGGATCGATGCCGGGTGCGGCATCGCTGCAGGTCGCGCGCTACTACGCCCATCCGCGCAACCGCTTCTGGCCGGTCATGACGACCTTGGCCGGCATCTCGCCAGACGCGTCCTATGAGGAACGGCTTGCTGGGGTGCAGGGGGCCGGGATCGGCCTGTGGGACGTGATCGGCGAATGCCGCCGTGCCGGCAGCCTGGACAGCGCGATCGTGCGCAGCAGCGAGCGCCCCAACGCACTCGTGCCGTTGATCGCTTCGCTGCCGCGACTGCGCGCCATCGCGTTCAATGGCGCGACGGCATCGTCGCTGTTCCGTCGGCATGTGCAACCACAATGGCCGGAGGCATTGCGAGTGCACGTGCAGTGCGTCGCCCTGCCATCGACCAGTCCGGCGCATGCGGCGATGGGGTTGGAGGCGCTGCGCGAGGCCTGGAGCGTACTGACGCCGTGGCTGGCCGGCTCAGCCCAAGGAGGCACGGGGCTGCGGACGCAGGCGTAGCCACGCGGTCTGCGCGGCCAGCACGATGGCGACGACAATCGCCACCATGGCGGCGGTGTCGCTGCCGCGTAACGTCCAGTCCGACTGCTTCACGTACACCGCCGCCAACGCCCACAGCGCCGCCGCCGCGAACGGCAGGTTGCCGCGCATGCGGTGGTTGGCCCACAGCAGCAATGCGGCCGCGGCGACGAACAGCACCAGCGTCCACGGCAGCATGGCGCCGGTGGGCAACAGTCGGTACGCCACGATCACCTGCGCGGTGTTGAGGAAGGCGGCCATCGACAGCCAGCCCGCATGCAGCGACAACGGTGCCCACGCCCAGACCGTCGAACCCGGCGTCTCGGTGCGCGCCGCCGACAGCGTCAGCGCGCAGACCAGCAGGCAAGCCAGCGCACCCCAGATGATCGGCAGCGCAAGCCAGAACAGTTTCAGCGAGAACACCGGCATCCAGACCGCCGTCAGTGCGAACCCGGCCGCCGCCCAAGGCCGGATCCCCGCCAGCGGTGTCGCAACGGCGCGGCGCGAGAACGCCTGCCAGGCGCTGAACGCGACGTCCCACAGGAAGATCAGGCCCCAGATCGCGAATGCATAGCCAGCCGCGACGATGAGCGTCGGATAACGGTCCGAGATGGCGCCGTTGGTGGGGCCGAACATCCCTTGCTGGGACAACCAGGACACGACGGGCATGGCGAGCGACAGCAGCAGGACGAGCCAGCGCATGGGAATCTCCTTGGTTGGATAGGCGGCGATGCTAGGCATGGGCCTGTGAACACCGCATCCAGATACGCACGACGAGGCGTGGCGGATGAACAATGCGGTTGCGTATTGCGACGGCAGGCTCATGCGGCAGTCCGACCAAAGCGATACCAGTACGTGCCGCGCAGGCCGGAATGTCCCGCCATGGACAGCAATTAACACCAAGGAATGGTTGGCGCATCGCGCCGCTGCGGACACAATAGGGGTTCCCCTCTTCACGCCCACACCGGAGTAACGCCATGTCCGACATCAAGGAAGCCAAAGTCCCCGACATCGGTGACTACGACGGCGTACCGGTGATCGAGATCCTGGTGGCCGTCGGCGACACGGTGAAGAAAGACCAGGGCCTGGTCACGCTGGAATCGGACAAGGCCACGATGGAGGTACCGTCCGCCTTCTCCGGCGTGGTGAAGGAGATCAAGGTCAAGCTGGGCGACGAGATCGCCGAAGGCGCGATCGTGGCGCTGATCGAAGTGAGCGAAGGCGCCGCCGAGGCGAAGCCCGTCGCCGCACCCGCACCGACCGCCACCGCTGAAACCGGCGCGAAGGTCGAGCCGGTCGCGGTATCGCCGACCCCCGACAAGATCACTCAGCGCGAGATCGCGCAGGAGCGCGCCGCGCCGGCCTTCGCCCCCACTGCCTCGCGCGTGCTGGACGACAAGCCGGGCATCGACCCGGAAGCCTCGCCGCCGCGCACGCCGCCGGTCGAGTTCAACGCCGACCGCGTGCTCCCCGAGAAGGTCGCTTACGCCAGCCCGGCCGTGCGCCTGTTCGCGCGTGAGCTCGGTGTCGACCTCAACCAGGTCAGCGGCAGCGAGCGTGGTGGCCGCATCAGCAAGGAAGACGTGCAGAAGTACGTCAAGGGCGCGCTGGCCGGTGGCGTGTCGACGCCTGCTGCTGCGGGCGCACCGGCCGCGGCCGGTGGTGGCCTCAACCTGCTGCCGTGGCCGAAGGTCGACTTCAGCAAGTTCGGCGAAACCGAAGTCGTCGCGCTGTCGCGCATCAAGAAGATTTCCGGCGCCAACCTGGCGCGCAACTGGGCGATGATCCCGCACGTCACCCAGCACGACCATGCCGACATCACCGACCTGGAAGCGCTTCGCGTGGCGTTGAACAAGGAAAACGAAAAGGCCGGCATCAAGCTGACCATGCTCGCCTTCCTGATGAAGGCCAGTGTCTCCGCGCTGAAGAAATTCCCCGATTTCAACGCCTCGCTCGATGCCAGCGGCGAAAACCTCACCCTGAAGAAGTACTTCCATGTCGGCTTCGCCGCCGACACGCCGAACGGCCTGGTCGTGCCGGTGATCCGCGACGTCGACAAGAAGGGCGTCAACGAGATCGCCCAGGAAAGCGGCGAACTGGCGAAGAAGGCCCGCGATGGCAAGCTCGGCCCGGCCGAGATGTCCGGCGGCTGCTTCTCGATCTCCTCGCTCGGCGGCATCGGCGGCGTGGCGTTCACGCCCATCGTCAATGCGCCGGAAGTCGCCATCCTCGGCGTGTCCAAATCGTCGATCCAGCCGGTCTGGGACGGCAAGCAGTTCCAGCCGCGCCTGATGCTGCCGCTGTCGCTGAGCTACGACCACCGCGTGATCGACGGCGCCGCCGCCGCGCGCTTCACCGCCTATCTCGCCCAGCTGCTGGCCGACATGCGCCGCGTGCTGCTGTAAGTCCGTAGGGTGGGCCCCGGCCCACCGACCCGAACAAACCACGGTGGGCCAAGGCCCACCCTACGAAAGAGAGTGGTATGGCGAACACGATCGAAGTCAAAGTCCCCGACATCGGCGATTACAGCGATGTGCCGGTCATCGAGATCCTCGTCGCCGTCGGCGACACGGTGAAGAAGGACCAGGGCCTGGTCACGCTGGAATCGGACAAGGCCACGCTGGAAGTGCCGTCCTCGGCCGCCGGCGTGGTAAAGGAACTCAAGGTGAAGCTGGGCGACACGCTGTCCGAGGGCAGCGTGGTGGCCGTGTTGGAAGCCGAAGGCGCCGCGGCGTCTGCGCCTGCCCCGGCAGCTCCCGCCAAGCCTGCTCCCGCACCGGCAGCGCCTGCCGTGTCGGCGCCCGCTCCTGCGGCACCCGCGCCATCCGGCGGTGCTGGCCTGATCGAGGCCAAGGTGCCCGACATCGGCGACTACGACGGCGTGCCGGTCATCGAGATCCTGGTCGCGGTCGGCGACACGGTGAAGAAGGACCAGGGCCTGGTCACGCTGGAATCGGACAAGGCAACGATGGAAGTCCCGTCGCCCGCCGCCGGCGTGATCAAGGAGATCAAGGTCAAGCTCGGCGACGAACTCGCCGAGGGTAGCCTGGTGGCGATCATCGAAGGCGAGGGCGCCGCGGTGGCCCCCGTCAAGCCCGCACCGGTCACGCCCTCGCCAGTCGCGCCTGCTGCGCCCGCCACGTCGGCGCCGAAGCCGGCGCTGGGCACCGGCAAGCCGGCCGACATCGAGTGCCGCATCGTCGTGATCGGTTCCGGCCCGGGTGGCTACACGGCGGCCTTCCGCGCCGCCGACCTCGGTCTGGATACGGTCCTCATCGAACGCTACGAAGCGCTCGGCGGCGTCTGCCTCAACGTGGGCTGCATCCCGTCGAAGGCACTGCTGCATGCAGCGGCCTTGATCGACGAGGCATCGCATTCCGACGACATCGGCATCAGCTTCGGCAAGCCGAAGATCGACCTCGACAAGTTGCGCGGCTTCAAGCAGGACAAGGTGGTCGGCCAGTTCACCAAGGGCCTGGCCGGCATGGCCAAGCAGCGCAAGGTGCGCACGGTGACGGGCGTGGCGAAGTTCGTGTCGCCGAACGAACTGGAGATCACCGGCAGCGATGGCAAGACGCAGCTGCTGCGCTTTGAACAGTGCATCATCGCCGCCGGTTCGCAGGCGGTGAAGCTGCCGAACTTCCCCTGGGACGACCCGCGCGTGATGGATTCCACTGACGCGTTGCAGCTGGCCGAGGTACCGAAGAAGCTGCTCGTCGTCGGCGGCGGCATCATCGGCCTGGAAATGGCGACGGTGTACCGCGCGCTGGGCGCCGAGGTGACCGTGGTCGAGTTCATGGACCAGCTGATGCCGGGCGCCGACAAGGACTTGGTGAAGCCGCTGGCCGACCGTCTGAAGAAGCAGGGCGTCATCGTCCACCTCAAGACCAAGGCCGCCAAGGTTGAGGCGTCCAAGAAGGGCATCACCGTGCACTTCGAGAGCGCCACCGAAGGCCAGAAGCTGGAACTCGAATCAGGCACCTGGGACCGTGTGCTGGTCGCCGTCGGTCGTTCGCCCAACGGCGGCAAGCTGGATGCCGACAAGGCCGGCGTCACGGTTACCGACCGCGGTTTCATCCCGGTCGACGCGCAGATGCGCACCAACGTGCCGCACATCTTCGCCATCGGCGACCTGGTGGGTCAGCCGATGCTGGCGCACAAGGCCACGCACGAAGGCAAGCTCGCTGCGGAAGTGGCGGCCGGCGAGAAGAAGGAGTGGGTGGCGCGGGTGATTCCGTCGGTGGCTTACACCGATCCGGAGATTGCGTGGGTGGGCGTGACCGAAACCGAAGCCAAGGCCAAGGGTCTGAAGATCGGCATCGGCAAGTTCCCTTGGGTGGCGTCCGCGCGCGCGGTCGGCATCGGTCGCGGCGAAGGTTCGACCAAGCTGATCTTCGACGAGCACACCCACCGCATCATCGGTGCCGGCATCGTGGGCGTGCATGCGGGCGACCTGATCAGCGAACTCGCGCTAGCGATCGAGATGGGCGCGGAAGCCGGCGACATCGGCGCGACCATCCATCCGCACCCCACGCTCAGCGAATCGGTGGCGATGGCGGCCGAGGTCTACGAAGGCACGATCACCGACTTGTATATCCCGAAGAAGAAGTAAGCGTCGGCGGGATGGAAACGAAAAGGCCACGCGGATGCGTGGCCTTTTTCTTCGGGTGATCCAGGTCAGGCCGGCAAGGGCATCACCTTCGCCGCCCGGCGGGCCTCGATCCGCTTCCAGACCTTTTCGTGGAAGTGGAATACCACCGTGTTGGTCGCCGGTTCGATCAACGCCAGCATGCCGCCCACCAGCAGGCTGCCGGTGAACAGGTAGCCCAGGGTGAAGGCCACCGAGAAATGCAGGATCGCGAAGCTCAGGGTCTTGTTCACGACGGGCTCCAGATGAGAATTGATCTCATTATGGGGGCCAAGCTGCCGCTGTCCAATGGAATGATCCGCTGCTACCGATAAATATTGCCTATCGGTCGGGGTGGGATACCTGGATGGCTGGCCAAGGCGGCCCAGGTGTGTTCGGCGCCGGGCGCGCCTTGTGCGACCGGGTCAGAACCGGACCGACACGCCCGCCATCGGGCCATGCACCTTGAACTCGCCCGTGACCCTGCCCGCGACATCCACCGTGCCGATACCCGACTCCACCGGCGCCTCGAACGAACCGCGATAGTTGTCGCTGAGCTTCAGGCGGAACCAGTCGTAGCCCACATGCACCCCGATCCGCTCGGTTACCCGGTACTCGACCAGCAAGCCGCCGCGCTCGAAATGCCCGCGCTCATTGATGAAGTTGCCCCAGCGCGTATCCAGATACTGTCCCTGCGCTTCGATGCGCAGGCGCGGCGTCGGCGACCATGCCACCCGGGTGTGCAGGTTCGGCGAGGTGCCGTCGCGCTTCCAGTCCAGTTCTTCCCACTGCGGGTCGATGTCGCCGGTACCCGCGCTGGTGGCGGTACCGCGCGCCGCCAGCGTCGCATGGGTGATGCCGGCACCGAGACCCCACTGGAAGCGTGGCGTATCGACCGTCGCGAACTCGTAGTTGAGGCTGGCAAGTTCGAAGCTGATGCGGCCCGACACGTCGACGGCAGGCACCTCAACCGGCTCGCCCGGGATCTCGACCTCGTCGAAGATCGTGCCGGGATCGACCCAATCGCCATCGAAGCCCCACGATTGATCACGTCGATAGTCGTAATAGTCGAGGCGGAGCGACTGGCGGGGCGTCATCTTGAAGGTGAGCTCGCCGCGCGGGCGCCAGCGGCCGTCGGCATTGATCTCCCCGGCCGCACCCAACTCCTCCGTTCGCTCGCCATTGGTGGCCACGGCATCGCCGGTGAAGCGGATGTTTGCCTCGGGATTGAATGCGGAGAGTCTCAGTTCGAAGCGGGCGTCGTCGGAAACCTCCTGTGCGGACGCGATGGAGGTGATGATGGCGAGGGACAGGCAGCAGAACACCGATGCGGCGGTGCGGCGGGGGATGTGGCGACTCATGGGTTCCATGCGGTTGGGTGTGGAGAGCCCAACGTTCGCCATCCCCGGGTCGACAGGGAGTGAATTGACTGAACGAGTGGCCCTCTCCGCAGCGTTTCCCCCCGGAAAAAAGGAAGCCCCGGGGGCAACCGGGGCTTCTGGAGAACCTGCGACGGAGCATCGGACGAGGAAGTTGAGCGGCAGGTCTCAGAGGGACTGACAGACGGTTTTCGTCAAAGTTCCGGGAAATCCTGCGGAAAATTCTGAACAGGGGAAACGGTTACAGCCTTGTCCCCGTTGGCTTTGGCGGAATCCGGCGCCGAACTCGCGGTTTCGACCTTTGGCGGTTGTCCCGGAAATTGTCCCGCTGCTATACTTTTACGGCTCGGCGAGGCGCTTTACCGCCTTGTATCCCGCCAATTCCGTAGGGCTTTCGTGTGCTGAATTCCGTCGCTGCGGGCCGGCGGCTGGTATTGCGCGCCGCCGCTTGGCAAGGGCTGGCCGTGCTGCTGGTCGCGGCACTTTTCCTGCTCTGGGGCCTGCCCCAGGCACTGGCGGCGGCGGTGGGTGGGACAGCAATCGTGGCCGGCGCGCTGCTGGCGGCCTGGATGGCCTTCGGCGGTGGCGTACTCGGCGCCGTTTCGGCGGTCCTGAGGCTGGTGGCGGGAATGGTGGTGAAGTGGGTCGTGGTGATTGGCGTGCTGGTGATGGGCGCGGGGCTTTACAAGCTGCCCCCGCTGCCCTTGCTGGCAGGCGTGATCACCGGACTGGTGGCACAGGTGCTGGTCGCGACCGGCAAGCAGCGATAACCCAACTAGAAAGGTTTCCGACTCATGGCGGGCGAGGCTCTTACTCCCACCAGTTACATCCAGCACCACCTGAAGAACCTCACGGCCCAGGTGGGCGGTGAAGGTCCGTTCTGGACGATCAACGTCGACACCTTCGTGACCGCCGTGTTGATGGGTCTGCTGATCGTGTTCGCCTTCTGGATGGCCACGCGCAAGGCCACGGCTGGCGTGCCGGGCAAGTGGCAGGCTTTCGTCGAGATCATGCTGGAGTTCGTCGACAAGCAGGCCCGCGACACCTACCACGGGACCAGCAAGCTGGTGACGCCGATCGCGATCACCATCTTCTTCTGGATCCTGATGATGAACCTGCTGAAGATGATCCCGGCGGACTTCATCGCCAAGCCGCTCGAGCTGATGGGCGTGCATTACTGGAAGCCGGTGCCCACCGCCGACGTCAATGCCACCCTGGGCATGTCGATCAGCGTGTTCTTCCTGATGCTGATCTTCGCGCTCCGTTCCAAGGGCCTGGGCGGTTTCGCCAAGGAGTTCCTGACGGCGCCGTTCGGCAAGTGGATGATGCCGTTCAACCTGATCCTCAACATTGTCGAATGGGTCAGCAAGCCCATTTCGCTGGCGATGCGACTGTTCGGCAACATGTTCGGCGGCGAAATCGTCTTCCTGCTGATCTGGGTGCTGGGCGGCGCGGGCATCCTCGGCATGCTCGGCGGCGCGACATTCGGCTTGGGCTGGATGCTGTTCCACCTGCTGGTCATTCCGCTGCAGGCCTTCATCTTCATGATGCTGTCGATCGTCTACCTCAGCTTGTCGGAAGACAGCCACTAACGTTTCCGCTTCACCGTTTCCTTCGTACCATCACCTTTCAAGCACTTAAGTTCCGGAGATCACCATGGAAAGCATCCTCACCAACCTCGCCCAGGTCCAGGCTTCGACCGCCCTCGCCATCGGCATCATGATCGGCCTGGCCGCGCTGGGCGCGGGTCTGGGTCTGGCCATCATGGCCGGCAAGTTCCTGGAATCGGCTGCCCGCCAGCCGGAACTGATCCCGGTCCTGCAGGTGCGCATGTTCATCACCGCCGGCCTGATCGACGCCGCGTTCATCATCTCGGTCGCCGTGGGCCTGCTGTTCGCCTTCGCCAGCCCGTTCATCACGATCTTCACCGAACAGCTGGCCAAGCTGGCGGGCTGATCCGTCGCGTGCACGCCTGACCACGGGCTTTCGTCCGCGGTCAGTCACCAGGCGTAGCTGGGCCGGCGCGATGTGCGCGGGCCCTTCATCACCGGCAGGTTTACGATGAATATCAATCTCACTCTGTTCGCCCAGGCGCTGGCCTTCGCCGGCCTGATCTGGATCATTGCGACCAAAATCTGGCCGCCGCTGCTGGCTGCCATCGAAGAACGCCAGCAGAAGATCGCTGAAGGCCTGGCCGCGGCCGACCGCAGCCAGAAGGATCTGGCGCAGGCCCAGGAAAAGGTCAACGAGGCGTTGAAGGAAGCCCGCGTCAAGGCCAACGAGATCATCGACCAGGCCCATGCGCGCGCCAACCAGATCGTCGATGCGGCCAAGAATGATGCGATCGCCGAAGCCAACCGCCAGAAGGCGCTGGCCGAAGCCGAGATCGACGCCGCCGCCACGCGTGCCCGCGAGGACCTGCGCAAGCAGGTGTCCGCGCTGGCCGTCAGCGGTGCCGAGAAGCTGTTGAAGCGCGAGATCGATGCCAACGCCCACAAGGCGCTGCTCGACGAACTCGCCGCCGAAATCTGATCCGGACGAGCTGATCGATGAGCCAGGCCCTTACCGTCGCCCGCCCCTACGCCCGCGCCGCCTTTGCGACGGCGCGCGACGAAGGCAACTTCGCCGCCTGGTCGCAGGCGCTGGGTTTCGCCGCGCATGTCGCGGCGGACCCGCGCGTGGCCGCGCTGCTGCCCAATCCGCAGCTGCTGCACGCCGATGCGGTGACCCTGCTCGCGCCCGAGGGCGCGAGTGAGACGTTCGTCCGCTTCCTGGGCATCCTCGCCGACGCGCGCCGCCTGCCCCAGCTGCCGGAGATCGCCGGCCTGTTCGAGGAACTGCGCGCCGAGGCCGAGCACATCGTCAAGGCGAAGGTGACCTCCGCCACGACACTGCCGGCCGGCGAGCTGGACGTGATCAAGGCCGCGTTGAAGAAGCGCTTCGGCTGCGAGGTCGAAATCGAGACGGCCGTCGACGCATCGCTGATCGGCGGCGCCGTTATCGATGCCGGCAGCGTGGTGATCGACGGCTCGCTGAAAGGCAAGCTGGCGCGCCTGCAGTCAGCGCTGACGCACTGAATTCCCATTGAACCGCCGCGCGCGAGCCGGCACACAGGACTTACCCATGGCTACCACGCTCAACCCCTCTGAAATCAGCGACCTGATCAAGACCCGTATCGAGAAGGTCAAGCTGGCCGCGGAGTCGCGCAATGAAGGCACGGTCACCTCCGTGTCCGACGGCATCGTGCGCATCTTCGGCCTGGCCGACGTCATGCAGGGCGAAATGATCGAGCTGCCCAACAGCACCTACGCACTGGCGCTGAACCTGGAGCGCGACTCGGTGGGCGCGGTTGTCCTGGGCGACTACGAGCACCTGCGCGAAGGCGACGTGGCCAAGACCACCGGCCGCATCCTGGAAGTGCCGGTCGGTCCGGAAATGCTCGGCCGCGTGGTGAACGCGCTGGGCGAGCCGATCGACGGCAAGGGCCCGCTGGGCACCTCGCTGACCGCGCCGGTGGAGCGCGTGGCCCCGGGCGTGATCTGGCGCAAGTCGGTCGACCAGCCGGTGCAGACCGGTTACAAGTCCGTCGATGCGATGATCCCGATCGGCCGCGGCCAGCGCGAGCTGATCATCGGCGACCGCCAGACCGGTAAGACCGCGATGGCGATCGACGCCGTGATCAACCAGAAGGGCACCGGCATCAAGTGCGTGTACGTCGCGATCGGCCAGAAGGCCTCGACCGTGGCCAACATCGTGCGCAAGCTGGAAGAGAACGGCGCGCTGGCCCACACCGTGGTCGTCGCCGCCACCGCCTCCGAGTCGGCCGCGATGCAGTACATCAGCGCCTACTCCGGCTGCACCATGGGCGAGTACTTCATGGACCGCGGCCAGGACGCCCTGATCGTGTACGACGATCTGTCCAAGCAGGCCGTGGCCTACCGCCAGATCTCGCTGCTGCTGAAGCGTCCGCCGGGCCGCGAAGCCTACCCGGGCGACGTGTTCTACCTGCACTCCCGCCTGCTCGAGCGCGCCGCCCGCGTATCCGAGGAGTACGTCGAGAAGTTCACCGAAGGCAAGGTCACCGGCAAGACCGGTTCGCTGACCGCGCTGCCGATCATCGAAACGCAGGCCGGCGACGTGTCCGCGTTCGTGCCGACCAACGTGATCTCGATCACCGACGGCCAGATCTTCCTGGAAACCGACCTGTTCAACGCCGGCATCCGCCCGGCCGTGAACGCCGGCATCTCCGTGTCGCGCGTCGGTGGCGCTGCCCAGACCAAGATCATCAAGAAGCTGTCGGGTGGCATCCGCATCTCGCTCGCCCAGTACCGTGAGCTGGCGGCGTTCGCGCAGTTCGCCTCGGACCTGGACGAAGCCACCCGCAAGCAGCTGGAGCGCGGCCAGCGCGTCACCGAGCTGATGAAGCAGAAGCAGTACGCGCCGATGTCCATCGCCCTGCAGGCGCTGTCCATCTACGCCGTCAACGAGGGCTACCTGGACGACGTGCCGGTCGGCAAGATCCTGGCGTTCGAAGAAGCGCTGCACGCGCACTTCACCAACACCCAGGGCGCGCTGGTCGACACGATCAACAGCACCGGCAACTGGAACGACGAGATCGAAGGCGCTTTCAAGAAGGGCATCGCCGAGTTCAAGCAGACCGGTACCTGGTAACGAAGCCGTGGTATGTGATTCGTGATTCGTGATTCGCAGGAGCAACGGCGGATCACGGGGCCCACGAATCACCCATCACTAATCACGAATCACCGCGAGCGAAGCGAGTAGACATGGCAGGCGGACGCGAAATCAAAACCAAGATCAAGAGCGTGCAGAACACCCGCAAGGTGACGCGCGCGCTCGAGATGGTCTCGGCCTCCAAGATCCGCAAGGCGCAGGAGCGCATGAAGACCTCGCGCCCGTACGCACGCGCGATGAAGCAGGTGATCGGCCACCTGGCGCAGGCCAACACCGATTACCAGCATCCCTTCATGGTGGAGCGCAAGGAAGTCAAGCGCGTCGGCTTCATCATCGTGTCGTCCGACCGCGGCCTGGCCGGCGGCCTGAACAACAACCTGTTCCGCAAGATGCTCGGCGAGATCCGCCAGTGGAACGAGAAGGGCGTCGAGGTCGACGTGGTCACCATCGGCCAGAAGGCCTCGGTGTACTTCCGCCGGGTAAAGGTCGACATGCTGGCCAGCGTGTCGCACCTGGGCGATTCGCCCAAGCTCGACCAGCTGATCGGCGTGATCAAGGTGATGCTGGACGCGTACACCGAAGGCAAGCTAGATCGCGTGTTCGTCGTCTACAACGACTTCGTCAACACGATGACCCAGCGTGCGGCGTTCGACCAGCTGCTGCCGCTGCCGGCGGCGGAGACGCAGGTGGCGCACCACGACTGGGACTACATCTACGAACCCGATGCCGCGACCGTGCTCGATCACGTGATCACGCGCTACATCGAGTCGCTGGTGTACCAGGCGGTGCTGGAGAACATCGCGTCGGAACACGCGGCGCGCATGGTGGCCATGAAGGCCGCCAGCGACAACGCCAACAAGCTCATCGGTACCCTGCAGCTGGTCTACAACAAGGCCCGCCAGGCGGCGATCACCCAGGAAATTTCCGAAATCGTCGGCGGCGCGGCGGCAGTCTGACGCGCGTAGTCACAAGAATTCATCTAGAGGAATGCAGCAATGAGTCAGGGCAAGATCGTTCAGATCATCGGCGCGGTGGTTGACGTCGAATTCGCGCGCCACGAAGTGCCGAAGGTGTACGACGCGCTGAAGGTGGAAAACACCGCCATCACGCTCGAAGTGCAGCAGCAGCTCGGCGACGGCGTCGTCCGCACCATCGCCCTCGGCTCCACCGACGGCCTGAAGCGCAACCTGATCGCCGTGAACACCGACAAGGCCATTTCGGTGCCCGTCGGTGCCGGCACGCTGGGCCGCATCATGGACGTGCTGGGCAACCCGATCGACGAAGCCGGCCCGGTGCAGGCGACCGACCATTGGGAAATCCACCGCTCGGCCCCGTCGTACGAGGACCAGTCCTCGGCCAACGACCTGCTGGAAACCGGCATCAAGGTCATCGACCTGATGTGTCCGTTCGCCAAGGGCGGCAAGGTCGGCCTGTTCGGCGGCGCCGGCGTCGGCAAGACCGTCAACATGATGGAACTGATCAACAACATCGCCAAGGCGCACTCGGGTCTGTCCGTGTTCGCCGGCGTGGGCGAGCGTACCCGCGAGGGCAACGACTTCTACCACGAGATGAAGGACTCCAACGTCCTCGACAAGGTCGCGATGGTGTACGGCCAGATGAACGAGCCGCCGGGCAACCGCCTGCGCGTCGCGCTGACCGGCCTGACCATGGCCGAGTACTTCCGCGACGAGAAGGACGCGTCGGGCAAGGGCAAGGACGTGCTGCTGTTCGTCGACAACATCTACCGCTACACGCTGGCCGGTACCGAAGTGTCCGCGCTGCTCGGCCGCATGCCGTCGGCCGTGGGCTACCAGCCGACGCTGGCCGAGGAAATGGGCGTCCTGCAGGAGCGCATCACCTCGACCAAGACCGGTTCGATCACCTCGATCCAGGCCGTGTACGTGCCCGCGGACGACCTGACCGACCCGTCGCCGGCCACCACGTTCGCCCACTTGGACGCGACCGTCGTGCTGAGCCGCAACATCGCTTCGCTGGGTATCTACCCGGCCGTGGATCCGCTCGACTCGACCAGCCGCCAGCTGGACCCGAACGTCATCGGCCACGAGCACTACGACACCGCTCGCCGCGTGCAGTCGACGCTGCAGAAGTACAAGGAACTGAAGGACATCATCGCCATCCTTGGCATGGATGAGCTGTCCGAAGAAGACAAGCAGGCCGTGTCGCGCGCGCGCAAGATCGAGCGCTTCTTCAGCCAGCCGTTCCACGTGGCGGAAGTGTTCACCGGTTCGCCGGGCAAGTACGTCTCGCTGAAGGACACGATCCGCGGCTTCAAGGCGATCGTCGACGGCGAGTACGACCACCTGCCGGAACAGGCGTTCTACATGGTCGGCGGCATCGAAGAGGCCGTCGAGAAGGCCAAGAAGCTCGCCGAGAAGGCGTAAGCGCGTAGGGTGGGCCCCGGCCCACCTTCGTGGCAACCGGTGGCGGGCCTCGGTCCGCCCCAAACGGCAAAGAGAGTTCCATGAGCACCATCCGTTGCGACATCGTCAGTGCCGAGCAGGAAATCTTCCACGGTGAAGCCACCCTGGTCGTCGCCACCGGCGAACTGGGCGAGCTGGGCATCGCGCCGAAGCACGCGCCGCTTATCACCCGCCTGAAGCCGGGCAAGGTGGTGGTGACGCTGCCGAGCGGCGAGCATCTGGACTTCGCCATCTCCGGCGGCATCCTCGAGGTGCAGCCGCAGGTCGTCACCGTGCTGGCGGACACCGCCGTGCGCGCGACCGACATCGACGAAGCGCAGGTCCGCAAGGCCAAGGAAGAAGCGGAACGCGTGCTGTCCCACAAGGACCCGAAGATGAGCGTGGAAGAAGCCCAGGCCCAGCTGGCCATGAGCATCGCCCAGCTCAGCGCGCTGGAGCGCCTGCGCAAGAACCTCAAGCACTGAGGTCCATCGCCATCGCGTCATGGGAACGCCGGTCTTGCGCCGGCGTTTCCGTTTCCGGACCTAGCGGTAGACGATGTGCCGCCACAGGAAGAACGCGACCACCGCCAGCACGCCTTCCACCAGTGGCTTGGCCAGCCAGGCGTGCGCCAGTCCCAGTGAAGACGCCACCCACGTGACCGTCAGTGTGCTGATTGCCGTCAGCGGCACCCACACCAGCAGGAACTTGGTGAAGCGCCACCAGCCCAGCCGCGCGGCACCGGCCTGCGCAAACGTCACCCGGCCATTCAACCAGAAGCCCAGCAGCGCGCCGCACGCGCGTCCGGCCAAGTTGCCGGGTGCGGCGGGTACACCGAGGGCGGTGAGCGCGACGAAGACCAGCCAGTCCAGCAGCAACTGCGCCATGCCGACGGCGATGAAGCTGCCGCCTTGCCTGAACATCGCATGTTGAGTGAGGCGCCGAAGCATTGCCGTATGTTACCCGTCGTCGTGGCGGCGGATGGCACGTGTGGGGTGCGGACTGCGTTGACGGGGTAATTGCTACCATGTCGCGCTGAACGCGCTTGTCCACGCCAAGGGAATTGCACGCATGAATCCACTCCACGTCGTCATCCTCGCCGCTGGTGAAGGCAAGCGCATGAAGTCCGCGCTGCCCAAGGTGCTGCAGCCGATCGCGGGAAAGCCGATGCTCGCGCATGTGATCGACGCGGCACGCGCGCTGTCGCCGGCCGGGGTGCACGTGGTCCATGGCCACGGCGGCGACCAGGTGCAGGCCGCCTTCGCCGACCAGTCCGATCTGCATTGGGCACACCAGGCGCAGCAGCTCGGTACGGGCCATGCGGTGGCGCAGGCCATTCCGGACGTGCCGGACAGCGCGCGTGTGCTGGTGCTGTATGGCGACGTGCCGCTGACCCGCAGCGAGACGCTGCAACGCCTGCTGGACGCGCCAGGCCGCCTTGCCGTGCTGGTCGCCGAGCCGGTCGATCCCGCCGGCTACGGCCGCATCGTGCGCGACCAGGAAGGGCGCGTGGCCGCGATCGTCGAACACAAGGATGCGGACGACGAACAGCGTCGCATCCGCACCATCAATACCGGCATCATCGCCGCCGATGGCAGCGCGCTGAAGGGCTGGCTGGCACGACTGTCGAACGAGAACGCTCAAGGCGAGTACTACCTGACCGACGTGTTCGCGATGGCGGCAGAGGAATTCACGCCGGCGGAAATGGTCCTTGTCGGCGAGCCCATCGAGGCCGAG
Source organism: Pseudoxanthomonas sp. 3HH-4 (assembly GCF_006716465.1). Classification (GTDB taxonomy): domain Bacteria; phylum Pseudomonadota; class Gammaproteobacteria; order Xanthomonadales; family Xanthomonadaceae; genus Pseudoxanthomonas_A. The sequence goes on from NZ_VFPB01000006.1 coordinate 151,522, forward strand.
GGCGCCAACGATCCCTGGCAGCTGTCACAGCTCGAACGCGCCTACCAGCTGCGTGCCGCGCGCGCGCTGTGCGTGCAGGGCGCGCGCCTGGTCGACCCGGCGCGCTTCGACCAGCGCGGCACGGTGTCGGTGGGGCGCGACGTGCAGATCGACGTGGACGTGATCCTGGAAGGCACGGTGGAGCTGGGCGATGGCGTCGTCATCGGCCCGTTCACGCGCCTGAAGGACGTGAAGCTCGGCGCCGGCACGCAAGTGCGTGCGCATTGCGACCTGGAAGGCGTGGTCAGCGAAGGCGCCGCGCTGATCGGCCCGTATGCACGCCTGCGTCCCGGTACGCAACTGGCCGACGGCGTGCATGTCGGCAATTTCGTCGAGACCAAGAACGCGCGCATCGGCGTGGGCAGCAAGGCCAACCACCTGACCTATCTGGGCGATGCCGTGATCGGCACCGGCACCAACATCGGCGCTGGCACCATCACCTGCAACTACGACGGCGTGAACAAGTCGACGACGACGATCGGCGACCGCGTGTTCGTCGGTTCCAACACGTCGCTGGTCGCCCCGGTGACGTTGGCCGATGGCGCGACGATCGGTGCAGGCTCTGTCATCTCGAAGAACGCTCCCGCTGATCAGCTGACGGTTGCCCGCGCGCGGCAGGTCACGATCGAAGGCTGGCAGCGGCCGGTGAAAAAGCCGAAGTAGCCTAAGGCGGGCTCAAGCCCGCCATTTGCGGAAGTACATTGAGCGGGATCGCGGCGGCCCGCCCTCACCTCTTGCCCTCTCCCGGAGGGAGAGGGGGAGTCGATGCCATGCGGGTTCGGCTTCGGATGCAGGTGGAGGGCTCCGAAGTCCTCTCGTCGGAAAGATCAATTTTCGGGCAACTGGATCGCCACGCACAGACCGCCCCCGTCGCGATTGTGCAGCGAGAGCCGTCCGCCATGCGCCTCGACGATCTCGCGCGTCAGCGCCAGGCCCAGGCCAGTGCCATTGCGCTTGGTGGAATAGAACGGCACCAGAGCGTTCTGCAGCACCGCGTCGTTCATGCCGCTGCCGCGGTCCATCACCTCGATGCGCAGCCAGCCGGGCAGGCGGGTCAGCCGCACCGACACGCCGTCGGCGGACGTGCCGGATTCGTGTGCGTTTTTCAGCAGGTTGAGCAGTGCCTGTTCGAGCTGCGCCACATCGATGCGGCCATCGATGTCGGCCTCCGGCATCGTGAGCTCGAAGGCGATCTGTCGCTGCAGCCCTTCGAAGAAGGCGCGCCAATGCACCGTCTGCAGTTGCGGCTGCGGCAACTTGGCGAAGCGTGCGTAGCCGCGGATGAAGCCTTCCAGGTGGCGGGCACGCTCCTCGATGGTGCCGAAGACTTCCTCCAACCGGTCGTGGCGTCCGCGGCGAACGAGCTCCGCGCCGGAGTGCGCGAGCGAGGCCACGGGTGCGAGCGAGTTGTTGAGCTCATGGCTGATCACACGGATGACCTTCTTCCATGTCATCACCTCCTGTCGCCGAAGTTCGCTGGTCAGCAGGCGCAGCAGCAGCAGTTCATGCGGGCGTCCGTTGAGGCGGAAGTTCCGGCGCGCCAGGTGATAGACCTGCTCCTCGCCATCCTCTTCCTCACTGCCGATGGCGAACAGACTGTCGCCACCCCGTGCGAGGGCTTCGCGCATCTCGACCGGTGCGGACGCGATCAGCGCGTCGTAGTCCTGGCCCTCGAGTTTCCAGCCACTGTGCAGCAGCTTGCGCGCGGCCACGTTGGCGAAGATCACCCGCCGGATGCCGTCGCCGCCGGGCGCGATCAACAGCATGGCTACCGGCGTGTTCTGCACCATGGTGTCGAGCAGAAGTTCGCGCTGGACCAGGCTCAGGCGCTGTTCGCGCAACACCTCGCCCAGCGCGGCATGCGACTGCACGAGTTCGGCGAGTTCGTCGTTCCCGCGCCAGTGGATGCCGAAGTTGTATTCGCCATCGCGATAGCTGTTGACGCTGCCGGCCAGCGCGCGGAACAGCGAGTACGTGCTGCGCAGCCCGCGATGGATCGCCCACATCGCCAGCGGCAACACCACGATGGCCGAGACCAGCACCGCGATGATGTCGTCGCCGAACCAGTGCGACAGCGCGACCGGCAGCACCAGCGCCAGTGCCAGCAACGGCAACAGCCAGGACAGCACGCGGCCGGCGAGCGAGCGACGGATCATGGCGTCTTGATGCCGAAGCGTTCCATGCGCCGGTACAGCGCCTGCCGGCTCATGCCGAGATCGGCGGCGGCCTGGGCGATGATGCCGCCCGCGCGCGCGAGCGCGGTTTCGATGTCGGCCCGCTCCGGTTCCGCCACGACCGTGTTGCGCACCGGTGCGGGCCGGGGCAGGTTGAGGTCGGCTGCCTCGATGCGGTCACCCATTGCCAACAGTCCGGCGCGCTGGATGACGTTGCGCAGTTCACGCACGTTGCCGGGCCATGCGTGCCGCAGCAGCGCAGCACGTGCGCTTTCAGCCAGCGGCTTGTCGGCGGGACGGAAGCGCTCGGCCAGCGGCAGGATGTCGCCGGGACGTTCGGCCAGCGGCGGCAGCGCGAGTTCGATCGCGTTGAGGCGGTAATACAGATCTTCGCGAAAGGAACCCTCGCGGATCATCGTGGACAGGTCGGCGTTGGTGGCGCTGATCACGCGCACCGTGACCTGGCGTTCGCGATTGGAGCCGAGGCGCTCGAAGCGCCCAGTCTCCAGCACGCGCAGCAGTTTCATCTGACCCGTCAGCGGCAGGTTCCCGATCTCATCGAGGAACAGCGTGCCGCCGTCGGCCGCCTCGAACTTGCCCTCGCGGGCCTTGTTGGCACCGGTGTAGGCGCCGGCATCGGCACCGAACAATTCGGCTTCGATCAATTCGGAGGGCAAGGCGCCGCAGTTGAGCGTCACGAAGGCGCCCGACTTCACGCTGGAATTGGCCTGGATGATCTCGGCGATCTTCTCCTTGCCCGCGCCATTCGGGCCGGTGATCAGCACCGGCAAGTCCGAACGCGCCACCTGGCAGGCGAGTGCGACGACGCGTTCGCTCGCAGGATCCTCGAACACGAGGCTGCGCAGGTCGTACTTGCTCGACAACTGGGCGCGGCTACGGCGTTCGCGGCTGCGGCGGCGATCGAGCTCATTGCGTGTTTCAGCGAGTTCCAGCAGCGTGTTGACGGTGGCCAGCAGCTTGCGGTCGTCCCAGGGTTTGGCCAGATAGTCCGTTGCGCCGGCCTTGACCAGGTTCACCGCCGCCTCCAGGTGCGTCCACGCCGTCAGCAGGATCACGGGCAGGTCGGGCCACTGCGCGCGGATGGCGGTGAACAACTGCTCGCCTTCCACGCCGGACGTGGTGTCCTCGGTGAAGTTCATGTCCTGGATGACCAGGTCGACCGCCTGCTCGCGCAGCAGGGTCAGGCCCGCCTCGGGTGATTCGGCATGCAGCATGTCGATGTCGTGCAGCGAGAACAGTACGTTCAAGGCCGTGCTGACGGCCAGGTTGTCGTCGATGACGAGGATGGTAGGCATGCGCTATAGCCTAACCGAAGGACTGCGGCTGACGAGGTGCGGCGGGATGCTGAACGCGTGCGACGCCGCCCATGTCGCGACGATCGTAAGCACGATCGCACAAGCAAGCGCCAGCGACGCGGTTTCGAATGGGTGTACGGCGAGCGCGCCGCTGGCAAGCCGTGCGGCCACGGGTGAGCACAACAGCAGCCAGCCGAGGGTTGCACCCAAACCGGTCACCGCCGCAAGTTCCAGGCTCCACTCCCGTACCAGCTGGTTACGGCGCGCGCCGAACGCCAGGCGCAAGCTGAGTTCCAGCCGGTGGTGTCGTGCCATCCAGTCGGTCGCAAGCAGCAGGGTCGCGAGCAGGCACAGCGCGCCGAGGCCGGCAGCTGTCCACAGCGCTCGCTGCCGCACGGGATGCAGGGATTCCAGCGATGAGGTTCGGTCTGCGGCGAGGGACCGCGACGTGCCCAGGATCCCGCGCGGAAAGGAAGCCCTCAATGCCTGCTCGACGCTGCTGGCAACGCGGACGCGGTTCTCGATCCCGCTGCGGACCAGCAGCGGCCCCAGCCGTGCGTCGGTCGGCACCGTTGGCAGCAGGATGGAAAAGCCTTCTGGATTCTGTGCGAATCCGCTTGTTGCCGCAGGCAGCACGGAGACGACGCCTACGACGGTCAGCGGAGCGTCGCCATGGATGTAAAGACGCCGACCGATGGCCGGTGTCGTGGGGAACAGGCGCTTGGCCAGGCTCGCGCTGATGATGGCCGGGGCACCGGTCGCGTGCATCCGGGTCTGGTCGCCGGTATAGGGCGTGAAATCGGTGGGCATGAAGCTCCGACCTTCGATTACTCGGAGTCCCAAGGTCTGCAGCATCGCCTCCGATCCGAAGTACGTCGCGACCAACGCGTCGTCGCCGTGCCCATTGTCCGTCCAGGCCCGGGCCGCCCACGACACGTCGAGCGAGTAGGGCGACTGGTTTCCGACCGCCGCATGGCGCACACCCGGGACGGCCTTGACCCGTCGCAGCAACTCGGCCGAAGGAAGCGGCGTGTTGTCGGCGGTGTCCAGGCGGGGGAATATCGTGATCTCGTCCTCCGGCAGCAGCGAGGGCAGCGAAGGCATGGTCCGCCACGCGGACCATGCCAAGGTTCCCAGCACGACCAGGGCCACGACCTCCGACACCAGCAGGGCGCTCAACCAGGGATGCCGACCGAGCATCAGCAGACGTGAGCGGCCCATGGCGGGTCTTCGGGCCCGCGCTGCCTCAGGCGGTACGCGTCGCCACCGCCGGCGGCACCGAGGCGGCCTTGCGCGCAGGCCCGTACACGGCGATCTGGCCCAGCAGCCACAGCAGCACCGCACCGACAGGCAGGTACAGCAACGGCAGGCGTGGCAGTTCGTACTTGCCCATCAGCAACTGGTTGATGCCGTAGGCGAGCATCATGCCGATCACGATGCCGATGGTCGCCAGCAGGAAGTTCTCGGTCTGGAAGTAGCGCAGGATCTGCCCTTTCGTCGCCCCCAGCGCCCGGCGGATGCCGATCTGCTTGGTGCGCTGCTGCACCCAGAAGCTGGCCAGGCCGACGATGCCCAACGCGGTCACCACCAGCAGCGAGATGATCACGGTGATCAGCAGCCAGGCCATCGCGCGGTCGCCGCGGTAGTAGTCGCTCATGATGTCGGTGAACGTGCCCTCGCGCAGGATCAGCCGGCGCGCGCTGTTCTTCTCCAGCGTGGCGATCGCCGCCTTCTGCACTTCCGCCCGGCGCTCGGGCGTGGTGCGCAGCACGAAGGTGCCCATGGTCAGGTCCTTCGCCGGGAAGATCATCGTGTAACCCGCTTCCGCCGGTCCGCCGTTGTCGTTGGTGCGGATCAGGCGCTCGACCACGCCGACCACGCGGTGCGGCACATTGTCGGCATTCCAGGCGTAGATGTTCTTGCCAACTGCGCTTTCGCCGGGGAACAGCTTGTTCGCCAACTCGCGGCTCAGGATCACTGCCGGCATGACGACCTTGGCGTTCTGCTTGTTCATCTCGGTCCAGTTGGAATACTCGTCAGCATTGAAGTCGCGGCCCTCGGCCAGTCTCAGGCCCAGCGTGTCGATGACGGACTCGCCGAGGTAGACGTTGGCCAGCGCGGTCGGGCGCTCCTGCTCGGGCGCGAGCTGGATGGAACTGTTCCAGGAGGAGTTGTCGAATGGCACGTGGTTGATGCTGCTGGCGGCCTTGACGCCGGGCAGCGCCCGCAGGCTGGCGACGTCCTGCTTCACCAGCGCGTCGGCCTCGGGGTTGTCGCCGATGTTGCCCATGCTGATGCGCACGATCTCTTCGTTCGCCAGGCCGGTGGGGCGGTCGATGCGCTCCAGCCGCTGGGTGATGAGGAAGACGGCGTTGCAGATGATGGCGCACGACAGCGCCACTTCCAGCACGATCAGCGCGGCGGCCGTCTTGTGGCGGGACAGGGTGGAAAGGATGGGGCGGATGTCCATGGTGGGCCTCTGAGGTTTCAGCCCCTTCCCCCGCGTGCGGGGGAAGGGCGGGATGGGGGCGGTGCGGAGTGGCGGTGCCGTCGACCTGCGACGGCACCCACACCAACCCTCCCCCGCCAGCGGGGGAGGGAGCGCATCATTGCGACTTCAACTGGATGGCGGGCGTCACTTGCATGGCGCGCCAGGCGGGCAACATGCCGGCGAGCAGGCTGGCGATGATCGCCAGGGCGAAGGTGGCCAGCAGCATCTTCAGGTCCATGTGCGCGAGATCGGCGTAACCCGCCGGCTGCTGGCGGACCGCTAGCAGGCCAAGCCACGCCAGCACCAGGCCGAGTACGCCGCCGACCAGGCCGACGGTGCCGGCTTCCACCAGGCACTGCGCGAAGATCGCCTTGCGCGTGGCGCCCAGCGCGCGGCGCACACCGATCTGCGAGGCCCGGCCCAGGAACTTGGCCAGCAGCAGGCCGACGGTGTTGAGCAGGCAGACGGCCAGGAAGCCGAACGCCAGCCACACCTGCAGGCGTACATCGCCGGGCACCGCACCCTGCTTGTCCAGCCACTGCATCACGTTGTGCAGGTCCACGTTGTTCGGGCGCTCGAAACGGCCCGCCGCACGCTGCTGATCGGAATAGTTGGCCAGGTATTGCTTGTACGCGCTCACCTTCTCCGCTGATCCCAGCTCCACCCAGTACTGCAGCCACGAACACGGGGCATTGGGTCCGCGCGAGCCTTCTTCATCGCCACTGGAGTCACCCCAGCAGTTCATGTTGCCCTGGGTGCCCATCTTCAGGCTGAGCGCGGTCCAGAACGGCACGAACAGTTGTTCCACTTCGGTGAAACGGTCCTGTGTCATGTCGTAGAACTTCGGTGCGGGCCGCCACTCGTCCAGCACGCCGACGATGCGGAACGTGCTGCCGGAGGCCTTCAGGTCGCGGCCCACACTGTTGGCGCCACCGAACAGCTTGTCGTTGAGCGCCTTGGAGATGACCACGACGCGGGCGCGTGATTCGTCGTCCGCAGCCGACCAGCCATTGCCGTAGCGGAACGGCACGTCGAACATCGGGAAGAAGTCCGCCGTGGTGTAGCGCGAATCGACGCGGAAGGGCTCGATCTTGCCGTCTTCCGATTCCACCGACGATGCGCCGCCGGTCATCAGCGCCTGGCGATCGCCCTTCTTGTCCTTCAGCAGGCGCTCGGCGTCGTAGCGGGTGAACTGGTCCTCCGGCTCGTCGCCCGGCGTGAAGCCGTTCATCGAGCGCGGCTCGATGCGGGGATAGAACAGTTTGTCGCTCTTCTGCGGGATCGGGTCGCCGGACAGTACGTAGAAGACGGTCAACGTGGTCATGCTGGCGCCGATACCGAGCGCGATGGCCAGCACCATCAGGGAGGTCAGCGCCTTGTTGCGCTTGAAGCTGCGCAGCGCGAGGGAAAAGTAGTAGCCGAACATGGCGGGTTCCTTACGCGGAGGCGTTGGCTTCGGCGGCGTGCGCCGCGCGGATCAGCGCGGGCTCCACCGACAGGTCGGTGGCCATGCCGTCCACGATGTGCACGTTGCGCTGCGCGCGCGCCGCCAATTCCGGATCGTGCGTGACCATGATGATGGTCGTGCCCTGGCGGTTGATCTCCTCCATCAACTCCATCACGCCGCGAGCCATCTGCGAGTCGAGGTTGCCGGTCGGTTCGTCCGCCAGCAGCAGGCGCGGGCTGCCTGCGAGCGCGCGTGCGATCGCGGTGCGCTGCTGCTGTCCGCCCGACAGCTCGGCCGGGAAGTGCTTCATGCGCGAGCCAAGGCCCACGCGGGCCAGTGCATCCTCGATGCGCTGCTTGCGTTCGGCGGCCGGCATGCCGCGATAGCGCAGCGGGACATCGACGTTGTCGAACAGGTTGAGATCGGGGATCAGGTTGAAGCCCTGGAAGATGAAGCCGATCTTCTGGTTGCGCAGGCGCGAACGCGCGTCGTCGCCCAGGTGGCTGACGTCCTGCCCGTCGAGCAGGAACTGCCCGCCGGTGAAGGTTTCCAGCAGGCCCGCGATGTTGAGGAAGGTGGTCTTGCCCGAGCCCGACGGGCCGGTGACCGCGACGAACTCGCCCTCGCGGACATGCAGGTCGAGCGAACGCAGCGCGTGCGTTTCCACCTGTTCGGTGCGGTAGACCTTGGCGACTTGGCGCATCTCAAGCATGGCGGGTTCCTTCTTCTTCGGGTTCGGGAGTGGAGTGGGAGACGTGGGGGAGGGCTGGCTTTGATGATCAGTTGACTGAGACACGCTCGGCATCGCCGAACAGGTCGCTGCCGGAGACGACGACCTTGTCGCCGGGCTGCAGGCCGCTGAGCACTTCGACATTGCTCAGGCTGCTGACGCCCAGCTGCACCGGGCGACGCACGGCGGAGCTGCCGTCCATGACATAGGCCTGGCGGCCCCCGTCCTGCTCGAGGAACGGGCCGCGTTCGACCATCAGCACGTTGCGGCGCGTCTCCATCAGGATGCGTGCGGACAGTCGCTGGTTCTGGCGCAGGCCGGGCGGCTGCTTGTCGGAGAAGCGCAGGCGGGTGACGACTTCGCCGTTCACCACTTCCGGCGACACCGCAGAAATCTCGCCGGGATAGGGCTGGCCGGCACTGGTCAGCGTGGCTGGCATGCCGATGGCGAGGTCACGGGCGAAGCTCTCCGGCACCTTGATCTCGACTTCGAACACCGACAGGTCCACCACGCTCAGCACCGGCGCGTTGATCGCCACGTTGGAGCGCTGCACCGCCTGGATCTGGCCAACCTGGCCATCGAATGGCGCGCGCAGGGTCAGTGCATCCACCTGGCGTTGCACTTCGGTCACTACCGCGCGCTGGCGTTGGGCCAGCAACTGCTTGTTGCGCGCATCCAGGCCCGCGCCCTGGCCCTGCAGTCCTGCGTCCTTGCGCGCGTGGGACAGTGCGATCTCGGCTTTGCGCAGGTTGTCTTGCGCCTCCAGCACGTCGACCTGCGGCACCGCACCACCTTCGAAGCCGCGCTGGTAGCGCTGCAGGGTGCGCTCGGCCGCCTGACGCTCGATCTCCGCCTGGTCCAGTGCCTTCTGCGCATTGGCACGGGTGACGCTGGCATCCAGTGTCGCGCGGCTGGATTCGGCTTCAAGACCGGCCAGGGTGGTCTGCTCCTGCGCCAGCTTGCTGCGCAGTTCGGGGCTGTCGATCTCGGCCAGCGGCTGGCCCTGCTTCACCTGGTCGCCCGCGACTACTTTCAGCGTCACCACGCCCCCGGCCACCGCGTACAGGGTGGGGCTGTTGGCGGCGATCACACGGCCATCGGCGGCGATGTCGCGCACCAGGTCGCCGCGGGTGACTTCGGCGATGCGCAGGCGCGCGCCGTCGATAGAGGTGGACCCCGCCAACCAGCCACGGGCGGCGAACACGATGCCTGTCAGCAGCAGCGCGCTGCCAACGGCAGGCCACACCCAACGGCGCCATGCCGGTCGGGCCTGGGTGGAACTGAGCACTCGGTCTTGGGCGGAGGTGTCCCGAATCATCGGCGGCATGCGTTCTGTGGAATGACCTGCATGTATCAGCAGGATGCGTGCCAAACGCAAGCGATTGATTTAAAAGGAGGTTGTCCGGTGCGGATGACTGTCCGGGTGTCCGCGGACACTCGACGGACAGGGCCTGTCCAGTGCCGGACACGTAGAATGTCCGTTCGTTTGACTCAGATGGAAGACACAGGCCTATGTGCGGAATTGTGGGTGCGATCGCCGATCGCGACGTGGTGCCGGTACTGATCGAAGGACTGAAGCGGCTGGAATACCGGGGTTACGATTCCGCCGGCATCGCCGTGGTCAGGCAACAGGACGTGCACCGCGTGCGCCGCACCGGCCGCGTGGCCGAGATGGAGGGCGCCGCCGCTGCCGAAGGCCTCAATGCCAGCCTGGGCATCGGGCACACGCGCTGGGCTACACATGGCGGCGTCACCGAAGCCAACGCACATCCTCATATCAGCCACGGCGTGGCGCTGGTGCACAACGGCATCATCGAGAACCACGAGGAACAGCGCGAGAAGCTGCGCGCGTTGGGCTACGTGTTCGAGTCGCAGACCGACACCGAGGTCATCGCGCACCTGATGCATCACCACCTGAAGGGCGGCGACGACCTGCTGGCCGCGCTGCAGCGCACGGTGAAGGAACTCACCGGCGCCTACGCGCTGGCCGTGGTCAGCCGCCAGGAACCGGACCGCATGGTCTGCGCGCGCATGGGCTGCCCGCTGCTGATCGGCCTGGGCGAAGGCGAGAACTTCATCGCCTCCGACGTATCGGCGATCATCCAGGCCACGCGCCGGGTGATCTTCCTGGAGGAGGGCGATACCGCCGAGGTGACCCGCGAGGCCGTCAATGTGTTCGACGGCAAGGACCAGCCGGTGCAGCGCGACGTTCATGTGTCGGATGTGTCGCTGGCGTCGCTGGAGCTGGGCCCGTACCGCCACTTCATGCAGAAGGAAATCCACGAGCAGCCGCGCGCCATCGCCGACACCATCGAGGCGGTGGTCGATGGCGGCTTCACGTCCGCGCTGTTCGGCGCCAACGCCGAAGCGGCGCTGAAGGACATCGAGGGCGTGCAGATCCTCGCCTGCGGCACCAGCTACTACGCCGGCATGACCGCGCGCTACTGGCTGGAAGCCATCGCCGGCGTGCCGTGCAACGTCGAGATCGCCAGCGAATACCGCTACCGCGCCGCGTACGCGAACCCCAAGCACCTGATCGTCACCATCTCGCAGTCCGGCGAAACCCTGGACACGATGGAGGCGCTGAAGTACGCCAAGTCGCTGGGCCACGAGCACACGCTGTCGATCTGCAACGTGCCGGAGAGCGCCATCCCGCGCGCCAGCGAGCTGGTCTGCTACACCCGCGCCGGCGCCGAGATCGGCGTGGCCTCCACCAAGGCCTTCACCACCCAGCTGGCGGCGCTGTTCCAGTTGACCGTCGTGCTGGGCAAGCTGCGCGGCAAGGTCACGCCGGAGCAGGAAGCCGATTACCTGGAGCAGCTGCGCCATCTGCCGGGCAGCGTGCAGCACGCGCTGAACCTGGAACCGCAGATTGCGGCGTGGGCCGAACGCTTCGCACCGAAGTCGGATGCGCTGTTCCTCGGTCGCGGCCTGCATTATCCGATCGCGCTGGAAGGCGCGCTCAAGCTGAAGGAAATCTCCTACATCCACGCCGAGGCCTATCCGGCGGGTGAGTTGAAGCACGGACCGCTGGCGCTGGTGGACGCCGACATGCCGGTGGTGGTGATCGCGCCCAACGATGTGCTGCTGGAGAAGGTGAAGTCCAACATGCAGGAAGTGCGCGCGCGCGGCGGCGAGCTGTTCGTGTTCACCGACCAGGACAGCCACTTCAGCGAATCCGAAGGCGTGCACGTCATCCGCACCCCGCGCCACGTCGGCGTGCTCAGCCCCATCGTGCACACCATCCCCGTGCAGCTGCTGGCCTACCACACCGCCCTGGCCCGCGGCACCGATGTGGACAAGCCGCGCAACCTGGCCAAGTCGGTGACGGTGGAGTAATCAGTCGCCGGCGACGGGATCGCCGGCCGACCATGCCTGCGCCTGCAGGTGGTCGAGCAGGGCGGTGACCCGTTCCCGCGCGGCGACGCCATGCACCGGCAGGGCGAGGCTGTCGCCGGGCCGGGCGGCGGACAGGATCGAGCGCACGGCCTCGGTTTCGTCACGGCATTCGTCGATGGCGCCGTCTACCACGCCGTGGCGCACCAGCGCTGCGCGCAGCAATCGGCCCACCTCGCCGCTTTCGCGTCCGCGCATATAGCCTTCCATGTCCTTGAGCACCACGTGGTCGGGATGGAACGACGCGGCAGTGGCGGCGAGGTCGGCGATGGCCTCGTCGCTGCGGTCGCCGGCCTGGCCGAGCAGCAGGTGCAGACGGCCGCCGTCGCGGTGCGCCTGGCGGACCAGATCGAGAAACTGCGCCAGGCCATCGGGGTTGTGCGCATAGTCCACGTAGACCTGCACGCCGCCGCCGAGCACCCAGCGCTGCAGGCGGCCGGGGTTGTCGCGGTTGTCGCGGCCGAAGCGGGCGAGCACGGCCGCGATCGTCGCCGACGCGATGCCCAGCCCGCTGGCGGCGAGGGCGGCGGCGGCGCAGTTCTGCACGTTGTGCGCGGCCAGGCCGCCGAGGGTCAGCGGCATGCCGGCGACCGCGCCGAGATCGTGGGTGCGGGTACCGTCGAACAGCCACAGGTGGCCGTCACGCACGCCGCAGCTGCGGCGACCCTCGGCGCGCGCCTGCCGCAACAGCGGATGGTCGTCGTCGGTCGAGAACCAGGCCAGCGGTACATCGAGACGGGCGGCATGGCGGCGCAGCAGTTCGTTGTCGGCGTTGAGCACGAGCATGCCGTCGGCGTCGATGGCGCGGGCCACGGTCAGCTTCACGTCGGCCAGGCCGTCGAGGTCGTGGATGCCGTATTCGCCGAAGTGGTCGGGGCTGACGTTGGTGACCACGGCCACGTCGGCGCGTTCGATCGCCAGGCCACGGCGCAGCAGGCCGCCGCGCGCGGTCTCCAGGATCGCGGCCTGGGTCCGGCGATCGCGCAGCAGGCTGCGCGCGCCACCGGGGCCAGAATAGTCGCCACCCTCGATCAGGCCGCCATCGAGGTAGATGCCGTCGGTGCAGCTGTTGGCGGTGTGCCAGCCGTGGGCGATGGCGATCGCGGTGAGCAGGCGCACGGTGGTGGTCTTGCCGTTGGAGCCGGTGACCAAGGCCACCGGGATCGCGTGCAGGTCCTGCCACGGCACTTCATCGGGCGTCGGCAAGGCGGGGTTGTCCCAGGTGCGGCTGTCGCTGCCCATGCCGATGGACAGGTGCTCGTCGTCGAGCAGCAGCGGCAGGCCGTGTGCACGCGCGGCCTCGCGCAGGGCGGGCAGTCGCGGCAGGCATTCGGCCGCGGCGACGGCGCGCAGCAGGCGCAGGTCCGCATCTTCGTCGACGAGCGAGGGATGGCCCGGCTGCAGCGCAGGGTCGCCCGTGGTCATCCCAGCGGCAGCCAGCGCGGACAGCCAGGCCCATTCGTTCACGTCGGCGGCGGCGTACAGCATGTCGCCGGGTGCGGCGAAGGCGAGGCTGGCGCCGGTCGCGTGCTCCCGCACAGTCACCGGGCCATCGGGCCAGCCCAAGGCGGCACGCGCGCGGTCGATGCGCCGTTTCCAGTCCTCGATCAGTGCGGGTGGCACCGGTGCTCCGACCCTCGTTTCCAGCACCGCGCCCGGTCCGGCGAAGTACAGGTTGGGCCCGGTCAGGCGGCGCAGGTCATCGAACGGCATGGGGGCGGGTTCACTCATGCGGCAGGTCGTCCGTGGACGGCGCGATCCGGCGGGTGCGGATCGCCACCGTTCAGTCGCTGCCTTCGTCGTGGCGCGCGAACACCAGCCCGCGTTCCTCGCGGATCACGCCCTCCATCGCCGCCACCGCCGCCTCGTCTGCGCTGGGCGCCGGCTGCAGCGAAGGCAACTCGACCTTGCGGGCGCTGCGCGGCTCGGCGCCTTCGGGCGTGAACTTGGTGATCTGCTTCCACGAGCGGGCCAGGGCATCGGCGAACACCAGCAACAGGTCGCCGGGCCTGCCCATGCGCAGCGCGGCGTCGATGGCCTGCTGTTCGTCGGGGATCTGCTCGATCGCCGTCTCGGCCACGCCCGCCGCCTGCAGCGCGCGGGCGATGATCCGCGGCACTTCGTCGCCGTCGCGGCCGCGCAGGCTGTCGTCGCGCTTGACCACGTAGTGGTCGAAGCGACCGGCCACCGCACGGGCGATGTCCTGGATGTCCTCGTCGCGGCGGTCGCCGGGTGCGGCCACCACCACGATCCGGCGCCCGGCCACCTCCAGGCGCTGGGCCAGATCGGCCATCATCCCCACCGCGTGCGCGTTGTGCGCGTAATCCATCACTACCTTGAACGGATGCTCGTCGTATACGTTCATCCGGCCGGGTGCCTGGAAGAAGGTGGTGTCGAACGTGCGCAGGCCATGGCGGATCGCGTCGAGCTTGATCCCCAGCGAGAACGCCAGCGCCGCGGCGAACATCGCGTTCTGCACGTTGTGCAGCGCACGGCCTTCGAGCGTGGCCGGGACGAGGTGCGTCCACATCAACGGGATGTGGCTGCCCTTGTCGTACAGCGTGATCATGTGGCCGTTGACGCCGGCCTCGAGGGCGCAGGCGCGGCCACCGGCTCGGATGTGCTCGCGCACCAGCGCATGCGACGGGTTCATCGTTACGTAGCAGATGGTCTTCGCATCGGTATAGCCCGACATCTTCAGCACGTTGGGATCGTCGGCATTGAGCACCGCGCAGTCCTTGGCCACCTCGACCACGATGCGCTTGATCTCCGCCAGCTGTTCCAGCGTGTCGATGCCCTTGAGGCCCAGATGGTCGGCGGCGATGTTGAGCACCGCGCCCACGTCCACTTCCGGTACGCCCATGCCGGCGCGCAGCAGGCCGCCGCGCGCGGTTTCCAGCACCGCCAGGTCGATGTGTGGATCGGACAGCACCATCCGCGCCGACACCGGGCCGGTCATGTCGCCTTCCACCGTGCGCTGGCCGTCGATGTACACGCCGTCGGTGGTGGTGAGGCCCGGCGTGTAGCCGGCCATCTTGGTGATGTGCGCGAGCATGCGTGCGGTGGTGGTCTTGCCGTTGGTGCCGGTGATGGCCGCGATCGGTACCCGCGACGGCGTTCCCGGCGGGAACAGCATGTCGATCACCGGGCCGGCGGCGTCGCGCGGGGTGCCCTCGCTGGGCGCGACGTGCATGCGGAAGCCCGGCGCGGCGTTCACTTCGCAGATCGCGCCGCCGATGTTCTTGTAGCTCTCGGCGATGTTGGGGCTGATGAAGTCCACGCCGCCCACGTCCAGCCCGATCGCACGCACCGCGCGCACCGCCATGTCGCGGTTGTCGGGGTGGATGACATCGGTGACGTCGGTGGCGGTGCCGCCGGTGGACAGGTTGGCGGTGGAGCGCAGGAACACCCGCTCGCCGGACGCAGGCACGCTGTCGGCGGTGTAACCGACGCGTTCCAGCATCAGGCTGGCTTCGCGGTCGAGCTCGAGCCGGGTCAGCACCTTCTCGTGGCCGACGCCGCGGCGCGGATCCTGGTTCACGATCTCGACCAGCTCGGCGACGCTCCGTTCGCCGTCGCCGACCACGTGGCCGGGCGTACGCCGCGTGGCTGCGACCAGCACGTCGTTGATCACCAGCAAGCGGTGGTCATCGCCGACCTGGAAGGTTTCCACGATCACCGAGCGCGAATGCTCGCGTGCGGCGTCGAACGCGGCGCGAATCTCGTCGTCGCCGGTGATGTTGATGGTGATGCCGCGGCCATGGTTGCCGTTGTAGGGCTTGAGCACCACCGGCCCGCCGAGCCGTTGCGCAGCCTTGATCGCTTCGGTCTGGCTGGTGACCAGGTGCTGTCGCGGTACCGGCAGGCCGAGCGAGCCGAGGATCTTGTTGGTCTCTTCCTTGTCGCTGGCCAGTTCGACCGAGATGTGGGGCGTCTTGCCGGTGATGGTGGCCTGGATGCGCTGCTGGTACTTGCCGTGGCCGAACTGCACCAGCGACTGGTTGTTGAGCCGCAGCCAGGGGATGCCGCGCTCTTCGGCCGCGCGCACCAGCGAGGCGGTGGACGGCCCCAGCGCGCGTCGCTGGGCGTAGCGGATGAAATCGTCGCGCGCCGGTTCCCAGTCCCAGTCCTCGGGCACGCTGCCGGCGGGGCGGACCCCTTCGGGCAGCAGCGAGCACAGCAGGCGCAGCGCCAACTCGCCCGCGGCGATGCCTTCCTCGCGCTGGGCGTATTCGTAGACCACGGTGTAGACGCCCGGGCGGCCGTCGACGCTGCGGGTCTTGCCGAAGGTGACGTCCTCGCCGGCGATGTTCTGGAGTTCGATCGCCACGTGTTCCAGCACGTGGCCCAGCCAAGTGCCTTCGCCCTCGCGCATGCGGCGCAGGAAGCCGCCAGGCTCGCGGTAGGAACAGCCGTGCTCGGCCAGGCTTGGCACGGCGGCCACCAGGCCGTCGATGAAACCGGGGCCCAGGCGCGCGGTGGGCCACTGTTCCAGTTCGCCCAGGTCCAGCAGCAGCCGGATCACCGGGAAGTGCGCATGCTGCGAGGGGCCAACGTAGACGGAGCGTTCGAGAATGCGCATGCAGGATGTCCCCTTGTCGGATCAGGTCTTGCGGGTCGCCAGTCGGCCGGCCGAAGCCCGCCGCGTATGCAGGTTGAAGGTGGCGCCGGCGATCAGGATGTGGACGCCCAGCCCCAGCAGGCACACGGGATCGTCCTCGTCGGCCTGGGCCATCGAGGAGAACTGCAGGTCGTGGGCGTCGACCACGGTGACCGCACCGCTGCCTTCGACTTCGAGCGTATCGTCGGGGGAGATGAAGGCGGCGGTGTCCTCGTCCAGGCCGATGCCGATCGCGAACGGGTTGTAGCCGAGCGCCGCGGTCAGGCGGCCCAGGCGATCGCGCTGGCGGAAATGCTGGTCGATCACGAAGCGGTTGGTCAGGCCCAGCCCCGGCGCCAGGCGCACGCTGCTGGCGCGCGGCGACGAGCCCTCGGCACCGAAGGCGATCATGTGCTCGCTCAGGAATCCGGCACCGGCGCTGGTGCCGGCCACCGTCACCCCCTGGGCGTTGCGCAGGCGGATGCAGCGCGCCACCTGGGTGCCGCCGAGGATGGTGGACAGGCGCAACTGGTTGCCGCCGGTGAAGAAGATGCCGCTGGCTTCCGCCAGCCGCGCCAGCCGGCCTTCCTCCTGGCAATCGCGGCGGGTGTCGAAGTCCAGCACCTCGACCCGCGCCGCCCCCATGCCCTGGAACAGCGTCTCGTAGCGGGTGCCGGAATCCTTCAGTCGGCTCGCGGTCGGGATGACGACGATGTCGGCGTCGGCGCCGCCGCTCAGTTCGACGAAACGCGCCAGGATGCGCGGGTTGGTTTCCTTGTCCTCTGCGCCGCCGATCGGGATGATCCAGCCGCGGTGTTCCCCGTTGACGGGCTTGCTTGGCATCGAGTGCTCCGGTGCTTCAGGTGTCTTGCGATTCGAACGTACCACGCCGCAGCACCGCGCCATCGCGCAGGTGCGGGCGGCCGCCGACGAATACGTCGGTCACCGCGCCGGTGGCGTCCAGCGCCACCAGGTCCGCGTCGGCACCCACCGCGATGCGGCCCTTGCCCGGCAGCCGCAGCAGCCCGGCGACGTTGGACGTGAAGGCCGGCAGCACGTCCTGCAGGGCGATGCCGCGGGCCAGCAATGCGCGCAGCGTTTCGACCAAGGCGCCGGAATGGCCGACGTCCATGCTGCACACGCGGCCCTGCGCATCGAAGCAGGGCAGGCAGCCCCCGGCGTCGGAACTGATGGTGACGCGGTCGCGCGGGGCGCCGCTGTCGAGGTAGCGGACCAGCGCATCGGCCGCGCTCCACGCGTCCTCGCCTTCGTCCACCGGAAAGGCAGTGATGTCGATGCTGCAGCCGCGCCGCGCCAGCGCGATGGCTTCCTCGAACAGCGCCTTGCGCCGATTGACGTGGGTCGGGTTGAACACCCGCGGCGGCAGTTCGCTCTGGTCGAGCGCGCGCCGCACCAGGTCCAGGCCGCGCGGGCCGTCGCCCAGGTGCAGGTGGACGATGCCGGCCTTGCCGGTCATCAGCCCGGCCACGTGCGCTTCGGACGCGATCCGCAGCAATTCTTCCAGGGTCGGCTGGCTGGAACGGTGGTCGCTGATCGCCAGCTCACCCACGCCGACCAGGCAGTCGATGAAGACCAGGTCCGCGCGCACGCTGCCGGTCAAGGTGGCCGGCGGCAGATGGTAGCCGCCGGCATATCCCCAGGCCGACAGTCCTTCCTCGCGCAGTGCGTTGACCTGGGCCACCAGTTCGCGCGTGCCGCGGGCGACGTCGTCGGTGCCCAGCAGGCCGACCACCGTGGTCACGCCGCTGCGGGTATAGCGCGACAGCGTCGGCGCCGGCACCCGGCTGGCGAAGCCGGCCTCGCCACCGCCGCCGGTGACATGGACGTGGCCGTCGATCAGGCCCGGCAGCAGTCGGCGGCCATTGAGGTCCAGTACCTGCGTGCCGAAGGCGGCGGGAAGGTCGGGTGCATCGGTCCCGATCCACAACACCTTGCCGCCGCCGAGCAGCAGGTCGCAATGTCCCAGCGCTTCGGGCGCATATACCTCCGCGTTTCGGATCAGGGTGGTGGTCATCAGCCGTCGACCGTCCCGTCCATGCGTCCCGCCAGCCACCGCGTGTCACGGTGGCATGCGCAAGCCTTCAATCCTCTGGCCCGGTCGGTGATGACGTTGGCGTCGTCGCTCATCTTCTCTTCGATCCGCTGCTGTCCCGACACGGTCGTCCGCGCGGCGGGCCAGTTTAACCGGGCGGGAGCGCGCTGGCCGCGCCGAGCGAAGGAAGCGCAGCGTCGGGACCGAAGAAATCGTCGATAACGCAATGTGACGTGACGCGGTGGCGTCGACAGGCTCCGCCATGCCGCAGTCCCCCGGCGCCAGCATCGAACCCTGAAAGGCGCGCACGCCGATCTTCGCAGTCCACGCGCGCTGCCAACGTGGCGACGCGTGGACCTCGCCGGCAGCGGGCGCGTCGTACGCGCGCTACTGCGTGCCGTTGCCCGCCGTCGGCAGCGCCAGCCGCTTCTCCAGGTCCTCGCGCATGTCGACCAGTTCGGTGGACAGCTGCTTGCGCTTGGCCATGCCTTCGCGGTGGATCTCGCGGACTTCCTCCACAGTGCGGATCAGCGTCTCGTTGACGGTGCGCAGGGTCTCGATGTCGATCACCGAGCGCTGGTTGGCGCGCGCGGTGCCGACGGCGGTGGAGTGCACGAGTTCGGCATTCTTGCGCATCAGTTCGTTGCTGGCGTCGTCGATCGCGTTGGCCAGCTCGACCGCGTTGCGCTGGTCGGCCAGCGACAGCTGGATCGCGAACTGATTGCGCCACATCGGGATGGTGATGTCGCGCACGGCGCTGAACTTTTCGATCAGCTGGATCGCGTTGGCCTGGATCAGGCGGATCATCGGCAGCGTCTGGTCCGCCGCATGCTGCAGCACCTGCAGGTCGGACACGCGCTTGTCGATCAGGCGAAGCGCCGTGTCGAGCGCGGCACGGCGGGTGCGCGATTCCGGATCCTCCTGGCCCGACAGCGACGCCAGCTCCGCTTCCAGTTCGGCAATGCGAACGCGGCCGGCCGCCACGTGCACGCCCAGCTCGCGACGCTCGTCCAGCACGATGTCGTGCATCTGGTCGTACTCGCGCACGCGTTGCTGCTGGATCTGCTGGGTCTTGCCGACATCGGCCATCAGCTGGTCGATCTGGCGGTTGGTCGAGCTGTAGCGCTGGACCAGGTCGTCCTTGGTCGCGCGCATCTTGTCGATCAGCGGGCCGAGGATCGGCAACTTGGAGCGGCCATGGAAGGACTCGAGGTTCAGCGAACGCGCGATGCGCACCACTTCGCCCAGCTTGTCGCCGCTGCTGTCCAGATCGGCATTGCGGACCTTGTCCAGCAGTTGCGTGCTGAAGGCGCTGGTCTTGGTGGTCGCTTCGCTGCCATAGGTATGCAGGTTGCCGGGTGCGATGTCCTGCAGCGCCTTCGTTGCCTCCTGGATGCGCGGGATGTCGGCATTCTCCAGGCCCAGGTCGGTCAGCAACTGCGGCGACAGCGTCGCGGGCACCAGCGTCTGTTCGGGGTTCGTCGTCGTCATGGGGCCTCCTGGGCTGGGGTGGCACGCGCTGGCGTCGCGGATACGACGGACGGCGCGGGCAGGTGTTCGATATGGGCTTCCAGTGCCTCTATCGTCCGCATGGCGGAGGATAGCTGCATTCCGTGATCGGCACCGGCGGCGACGCCGAGCTGCTGGTCCAATAGCACGGTGAGCCGGGGCAGTTGCTGCGCGTGGCGCTCGGCGATGGCGAGCGCATTGGCAGCGACGAGGTCCAGCTGGCTGGCCGTGATCTCGTACGCGCTGCGCAACGTGATGAGATGCGCGAGACGCAACGACCCTGCAGGCGTGTCGCCTTCCGCCATCGCCTGCTGGCGCGCGAGTCCGTCGATCTCCTGTTGCAGCTGCGCACAGGCCTCGCGCAGCTGCCGCGCATGCGTGGCGAGCATCGCGTGCTGGTTGCGCAGCCGAGATGCCTCGAAACCAGCCTGCCGCAGCAGGATGCCGCTGCGTTCCCGCAATGAGCGCGCTTCGGCGGCAAGACGGATGTCGCGGCCGATCAGTCGTCCCCAGAAACCCACGCTGCGCCGCAGCGCACGAGGATCAGCCGACAACAATACGGTGCGCAGATCGCGCAGTGTCGCCTGCAGGTCATCGGCGCCGGATTGTGCCAGCGCCTGGATGGCGGCGGCATGCGCGGCCAGGCCCGCGGCACGGGTCCCGCCGATGGCATTCTGATTCATTGCGCATCATTCCCGTCGTCGCGCACGCGCGCCGGCGATACATCCAGGGTGGGCGTCGGCCGTTCCTCCCTGAATTCCAGACTGGCGATGACCTGGTCGAATTCCGCTTCACGTGGTGAGCGTGGCTTGGGCTTGCGCGTGCCGGCGGCTGCGGCGGGGGATACACCGTTGCGGAGCGCTTGGGCCAGCGCCACCAGCGCTCCATTGAGCTGATCCTGCCGCGCCATCGTATGCTGCAGGGCCTGCAACACCGGGGCGGTGTCGACGCCGGGCGTGGGCGGGGCAGCTGCGACCGGTTGTGGCATGCGCAATGAGTGCAGCGCCGACAAAAGGGCTTCCCAAGGAGCCGGCTGAGGGGCCTGGACCGGAGCGGGCTCGCCCAGTCGCTGCAGGCCGACCGCGATGTCGGCCAGCTGCGCGACGACACGGCCACCGACATCGGCGTCGTCCGCACCCATCGCCTTGTTGCGCAGGAAGTCCGCCTTGATCTGCTGCCAGCGTGCCTGTTCGTCGTCGGTCAGCGTGCCGCGCAACTCGCCCAGCTTCAGCAGGTTCTCCTCCGCGCCGGTGGTCAGCAGTTGCGCTTCGCCCAGGTAGTGGTCGGCGATCAACTGCTGCAGCTCGGTCGCGTTCATCACCGGCGAGATCTTCTCCGCCAGCTTGTTCATGTTGCGGTAGCTGCCTTGCAGGCGGAAGGGCGGCTCCACCCGGTACTTGTCCGCCTGCGCGGCACTGGCGATGTATTGCTGGTTGACGCAGTAGACCACGTCGCGCACGGTCAGCAGGCGCTGCAGCACGGCCACGATCTCGCCGATCTCAGCACCGCTGTACGCATGCGAAAGCTGGTTGGTGCTGACCTCCTTGCCGCGTGCCTTGTCGACCAGCAGGTACAGGTCGGCC
The DNA here is from genome assembly GCF_006716465.1 of Pseudoxanthomonas sp. 3HH-4. Classification (GTDB taxonomy): domain Bacteria; phylum Pseudomonadota; class Gammaproteobacteria; order Xanthomonadales; family Xanthomonadaceae; genus Pseudoxanthomonas_A. The sequence goes on from NZ_VFPB01000006.1 coordinate 172,860, forward strand.
ATGTCGCGGGTGGCGAGCGGCGCCAGCACCGGGTTGGAGGTCAGGCAGTTCTCCACATAGCTCAGCAGGAACGCGTCCTCCATGCCGCCAAGCACGTCGCCCAGGTTGTAGATGTCCGCGCGGTTGGCCAGCATGTCGGGGATCTTGAAGACTTCGCCGGACTCTGTGTACGGATTGCCCGCCATCACCACCGCGAACTTGCGTCCGCGCATGTCGTAGGTCTTGGTCTTGCCGCGCCAGACGCCTTCGATGCGGCGCGTGCCATCGCACAGCGAGATGAACTTCTGCAGGAACTCCGGATGCGTATGCTGGATGTCATCCAGGTACAACATCACGTTGTTACCCATCTCCAGCGCGAGGTTGAGTTTCTCAAGTTCCTGTCGCGACGTGGCATCCGGCGCCTGAGCCGGGTCCAGCGAACGCACCTCGTGGCCGAGCGCCGGGCCGTTGATTTTCATGAAGACCAGGCCCAGCCTGTGCCCCACGTATTCCATCAGCGTGGTCTTGCCGTAGCCGGGAGGCGAAATCATCATCAGCAGGCCCATCAGGTCGCTGCGCTTGTTCTCGCCGACGGTGCCCATCTGCTTGGCGAGGTTGTCGCCGATCACCGGCAGGTAGACGTCGTTGATCAGCTTGTTGCGCACGAACGAAGTGAGTGGGCGCGCCTTGAACTCCGACAGCCGCATCGCGGCGCGTTCGCGCTGCGCCACCTCGCTGCGCAGCGCCTGGTAGCGCTGCCAGGCCGGGACGAAGTGGTCGCGGTGTGCGGCGAAGCGCGCCGGCAGGTCGTCCACCGCCAGCGCCAGGCGTCCCTCGCGGATGCGCGGATGCTCGCCGAGCAATCCCTCGACATGGCCGATCAATGTCACGTGCTCGACGACATGCGTCAGCTGCGCACCATGCCGGAACAGGGCGATCGCCTCGGGCACGTACGGCGCCAGGTGCGCCTGCTCCGGCAATGTGGCCAGTGCGTCCAGCGCCTGCCGCAGCAAGGCCCAGGCCGCAGCGGGCCGGCCTTCCAGGCGCTGCAGGGCACTGGCCAGCACGCTGCCTGCCGCATCGTCAGCCAGGCGCGCGCGGAAAGTGGTCACCAGTGCGTCCGCGTAATGGGTGAAGCGGAACGTCGGCGCCGCACCTGTGACGGTGTCGATCAGGAAGACGGCGGCTGCCGCCGCGTCGGTTGCAGGGAAGGACAGTGCGTCGTGCTCCACCCAGGCAACGATCGTGGATGCCAGCTCGTCGCGCAGCGTCTGCACGGCGCGGCCGGCGGGCGATATCGCGTCGATCGCGCGTGCAGCGCGTATCCGGTCGATCGTTTCCTGCGGCGCGGCGTCGTCGCGGCACCACCACGCCACCGCCAGCGCGCGCGCGGTGGGCGCATGTCGCAGTGCACCGGCGGCGTTCCGCAGCGGCAGGAAGGCGCGCAGGATCGCCGCGGCATCGTGGTCGTGGATGCCCTTCTCGTAGCCTTCGCGGTAGCGCGGCGCGGCGTACTCGCGCACGATCCGGTCCAGCGCTTCCGGATCGGCCAGGGCGTGGTCGAGCCGCGCGAGATCGAGCCCGCCTTCGCCGGCTTGCGCGTCGTCCAGGAGGCGACAGGCGAGATACTCGCCGCGGTACAGCGAAGGCGATTCCGACGCCAGTGCGACATCCCAGTACGGGCGCAGCGCGTCCAGCGCCGGCTCCTGCAGCGGCTCCAGGTAGTCGGTGCCGGTCAGGTGCACGGCCAGCGTGTCGCCGCGCGGGATCAGGGTAAGGTCCAGTGGCTGCGTGTTGACGCTGAAGCGATGGCGCGGTCCCAGGCGGATGACGTTGCCGGCGTCTTCGAACAGGTCGCTGCGGTCGCGCAGCCCGCGCACGGCCTGGTCGCGCGCGCCCTTGATGCGCGCCTCGATGTCGTCGGCCTTCACCGAGTCTTTCAGCTCGCGCAGGCGGCCGGCCAGTTCGCGCAGCTTGAGGATGAGTGCGTCGCCGGCGAAGAAGGCATTGAGTTCGTCCGGCGTGGTGAAGCGTTCGGTGCGCCGGCCAAGGCCTTCCAGGATGCGGTTGGCGGCTTCCTGCACCGACTGCGCCTTGCGCTGGCGCTCGTCCAGCAGGGCCTGCTTGTGAGCCTCGAAGGCTTCCAGCATCTCCTCGCGCTTGGATAGGATGTCGCCGAGGAACTGCTCGTGCTCGCCGAACTGGCTCTCCAGCTCTTCCAACTGCACCATCAGGCGCGACAGCTGTTCGTCCGCCCGTTCCGGTGTGGTCGCCATCGCCAGCGCGTTGCTGACGGCCTGGCCGAACAGGGTGAATTGCGCGCCGAACTGCGCCACCGCTTCAGCCGAGCCCAGTTCGCGACGGCGCTGGGTGGTGCGCGCACGCACTTGGTTGAGGCGGGCGTAGATCGCGGAAAGTGCATCGACCACGCGCGTGCGCTGGGTGGCGTCGTCGACCTTCAGCGTCGCCATGAGCTCGGACAGCATGTCGAGCTCGCCGGCCATGCCCTGCATGGCCTCGATGGCCTCGGCCAGTTCGCGTGCGCTGGTGGCCTTCTGTGCCTGCGCATCCAGCGTGCCTAGACGTTGCTGGAACGGCGCAAGCGCTTTCTCGCCGGCAAGGAACTGCCCTGTTGCCGTGCCGACGCGCTCGTGGGCCTCCTGCAGCGTGGCGACCATCGCGTCGATGGCCGGGATATCGATGTAGCGATAGTCGCGCAGCGTCAGCAGATGGCCGCGAAGACGCGAGATCGCGCCGAGCGCGTCGACAAATTCGCCGACGCCATTCCATCCCTCCGGCTGCAGGCGACCGAGCAGGGCGCGATGGTCGCGTTGCGCCTGCGCCATCGACGTCTCGGACTGGCGCCGGATCTCCTGCACCTTCTCGTATTCGTCAAGTACCGATTCGCCGGTGCCGGCGATCTCATGCAGCAGCGTAGCGAGGCCATCGCACTGCGCGTCGTCGATCCAGTGGTGCAGGTCGAACAGCCGGCGGGTCCCGTGCGTCAGCAACTGGTAGCGCTGTGCGGAGACGTCCGGGCGCTCGATCTCGCGGGCGAGGTCGAACAGGTTGGAAACCGCGCGCACAAGTTCGGCATTGCCCAGCCGGGCCATGAACGAGGTGCCGGCCGGCCGCGTCGCGGCGAATTCGTCCGAACTGAAAGGCGTCTGCCAGAGCTGCATCTGGTGGATGCGGGTCGGGTCGTCGTTCTCGGCGCGGAACAGCACCATGCGGCCATCGTGCAGGCGCGCGTAGCCGTGTGCGAGTACCGGTGGCTGCAGGCGGCGCTGCACCAGGTTGTAGACCAGCAGTGCGGCCTGGCCGGTTTCGCGCTCATAGAACACGTACATCACGTCCTCGCCGTTGGGCGAGCGGATCGTGCGCTTGTACTGCATGTCCTGCACGGCGGCATCGAATGCCTTGTGTTCGCCATTCTGCAGGTAGTAGCCGCCGGGGAAGATGATGCCGTGGTCTTCGGGCAGCTGGATGCAGGCCTGCACGATGGCGTCCAGGCGCGTCACCTTGCCGGTCTGGGTGTTGTAGACCAGGCCACGCCAGGCGCTCTCGCGGTAGGGCAGCACCTTGAGCAGGAGCAGCGAACCCACGCGCGCGAACTCGATCTGTGCGTCGTCCAGCGACTGCGTCCGATCCTCGACCGGTTCGCTGTAGACGCCCGCGCCGCTTTCCGTGTTGTTCTCCACCTTGAGGGTCAGATCGCCGCCGATGGTCTCGACGAACAGCGTATCTAGGATGTTCAGGTGCGGATGGCGTCCGCTGACTTCCATGTCCTTGGTGGCACGCGTCCATTCGAAGTCGAACGGTGGAGGCAGTACGATGTCGCGCTCGCCCCGTGCATCGAGGTAGTTCACCTCGCCACCGGCGGTGAGGGTCCAGCGGAACACGCGGACATCGGTGTTCTTCAGGCCGATCTGGAACGCCATCAGCAACCGACCGTCGCGGACGATCAGCTGCAGCAGGCGTGCGTCCTTGTAGTAACTGTACAGCTCGCCGAAGTCGCGTTGGAACGCGCCGTCGCCCAGGAAGCTCGTGGCGATATCGACGGGGGCAACGTCGTAACCGTCGCCGGTCTCCACCAGGCGATAGAGGCCGAACACGTCGCCCACGGACGTGGTCGCCTTCAATCCCATGTAGACGTTGAAGCCGAACAGCAACAAGTCACCGACCTGCACGATGTCGCGGCCGACCGAATTGTGCTCGGTGCGGATGCGCAGGCGGCCGATGGCTTCCATCCGGCTGTCGCCGAATTCCTGCAGGCGGCGCGTGTTGATCCCTTCCGTCACGGCACGCAGCCGCGCGCCCTGCTCGTCAAGGCGACGGCGCAGCACGTCGTAGGCGCCGCCCTGGGCGACCGCCTGGTCGATCTGCGTGTCGGTGGAAGGAACTTCGGCGTTCGGCATATCGGACATCGGACCTCATCCTCGCCCGTCCTGGGCGGTCGATGCGGAAATCGGGGCCGGCGGACGGTGCCGCCGGCCGGCTCAGGCGGGATGCGTCAGGCGTCGGTCGCTTCGGCTGGGCGACCCGGCGCCGGCAGGCCGGCGCCCGCCAGGCGACCCAGCAGCTGCGACGCGATCGGGCTTTCGCCCACGATGCCTTCCAGCGCCTTGCCCAGCGAGATGCCCTTGGTCAACGCGTTGAACACGCCGCCGTCCCCACCGATCAACTCGATGTTGGCACTCTTAAGCGCGCTGGCGAGGACTTCGGCGTTCTCGCGGGAGATTGCCTTGCCCGCGTCGATCGACGCCAGCAGCTGGCGCAGCTGCGTTTCCAGCAGCATGCGGAACTCCTCGTGGCTGCGCGCATCCGGACTCATCTTGCCCATCGCGTCGAACTTGGAGGTCAGGCCTTCGGCTTCGGCGGACATCTTTTTGGCGATATTGCTCGCCTCGGCATCGCCCATGGCCTGGCTGGCACTGGCGTTGGCCAGGCCCAGCTTCTGCGCACCTTCTGCTTCGGCGGTCAGGCGTTCGTTCAACACGCGCGCATCCGCGTTGCCCTGTTTGTAGGTCGCGTCGGCCTTGGCTTCGAGCACGCGTGCTTCTGCCAGGCCGGTCTTCTCCATCGCCACGGCATTCGCTTCCTGCACCTGGGCCTGCGCCAGGCCGGGCGCGGCGCTCTCGGCACGTACACCGTCCGCCATCACGCGCTTGGCTTCGGCCTGCTTGCCTGCGGCCTGTAGCTCGGCATCGGCCAGCACGGTCAGCTCGACCGCGCGGTGACGCGCCGCCTGCTCGGCGGCTTCGGCAGCCTTGACGTCCTTGACCAGCGTTTCCTGCGCGGCGGCTTCGGCGGCCAGGATGGTCACCTGCTTGGCGCGGTCGGCTTCGGCGACCTCGCGGGTCTCCTTGATCTTCTCTTCCGCCACCGCGACCGTCTGTTCGATCTGCGTGCGCTCGCGAACGACGTTCGCCACTTCCATGCGGCCCTGTTCGACCACCTTGTCGCGGTCGACTTCCTGCATCTGCACTTCCTTGTTGGTGTTGACGCGCTCCAACTGCTCAGCGCGCGCGACGCGCTCGAGTTCGATGGCGACGGCGCGACGGCGGTTCTGCTCGGCCACTTCGACCTGGCGCAGCTGTTCCTGTTCGCGGATCTTGATCTGTTCCTCGGTTTCCAGGCGCGCGCGCTCGGACACCTGGCGCTGCTCCTCGATCACCTTGGCGGTCTCGGCGGCTTCGCGGGCGCGCACCGTTTCCACCTCGCGGTGCTGGCGCGCCTCGGCCTCGGCCTGCTGGCGCTCCAGCGCAAGCAGCGCCTCGCGGGCTTCGGTGTTCTTCTTGGTGATGGCCAGCTTCTCGTTCTGCTCCAGTTCGTTGGTCTGCACGTTCTGGCGCGCGGTCAGCTCGGTGATCTTGCGGATGCCTTCGGCGTCCAGGATGTTGCTGGGGTCGAGCAGGTGCTTCGGCGTCTGCTCCAGGTAGTCGATGGCGACGTCCTCCAGCACGTAGCCATTGAGGTCCTGGCCGATGACGGCGACGATCTCGTCGCGGAATTCCTGGCGCTTGTCGAACAGTTCGGTGAAGTCGAACTTCTTGCCGACGGTCTTCAGCGCCTCGGAGAACTTGGCGTTGAACAGCTCGTCCACCGCGTGCCTGTCGGACGCACGGTCGGCGCCGATCGCCTTGGCCACGCGCAACACGTCGGCGGGGGTCTCGTTAACGCGCAGATAGAACGCCACCGCGATGTCGGCGCGCATGTTGTCCTTGCAGACCAGGCCTTCCTTGCCGCGGCGGTCCACCTGCAGGGTGATCAGGCTGATCTTCATCAGCTCGGCCTTGTACAGCACCGGGATGATGAGCGCGCCGGTGAAATGCACCTTGGGCTGCGCGCTCATGTCGTTGACGATGAGGGCGGTGCCCTGTTCGACCTTCTTGTAGAAGGCCTTGAAGATGCCAATGAAGCCGAACAGCAGCACCACCGCGACGCCGACGATGGTGAGGACGAAAAGCAGGTTGGTGGTATCCATGGCGAAACTCCTTGAGGATGTGGCGGATGCTTACTGCTGGTCGAATTCGGTTTTTGAGATGACGCGGAATGCGTTCGCGGCGTCCAGGTGCTCGATCAGGACGATCTGATCGCCACGCTGGAAGCTCTGGTCAGGCAGGGCGCGGACCTGGAGTATCAAGCCGGCGCCGCCGTCATCGAAATGCGCGCGGCCATTGTTCTCGTCGACCGCCGGCGAGATGACCCGGCCAGTGCGGCCAAGGACCGAGGGTGGGAGTGGCGGGCGCAGGCGCGCGATCAGCTTGGCCAAAGGCCGCAGCGTTAGCGACGTCGCCAGCACCCCGGGGACCAGCGCGGCGACCATGACGCCGACGCCAGCGATGCCGCGCAGCGCGTCCGGCGCAAGGGGCAGCAGATATCGCTGCGCCAGAAAGCAGAGGATCCACCCAAACAGGGCGAGGATCGTCAGCACCAGCGTCAACGGGATGCCCGAGAGGCCGATTTTCGCCAGCATGCCTGCCACGAAAGAGGGCTCGATGCTGTCCCCGTCGCTGCCCAGCCAGCCATCCACGGTGTCGAGGTCGAGCAGGCCCGTGGCTGCCAGCATCCAGTAGATGACGCACACCGCAAGCAGCACGCCATACACGACGGTGGGAAACGTCAGGATAATGGTGAGGAACTCGTTCAAGTGACCCCCTGATTCAGCGCTTGCGCGCGGACGACGTGATGCGTTTGCGGGCACGGTCCAGCACGGCCTGTGCGGGATCGTCGGCGACCTTGCTGTTCTTGCCCTGGCTCGCGACGGCATTGCCTTGCGCGGGCGCGCGACGCTGCTTCATCCGCGCGGCAGAGGCGAATGCCGGTTCCGGATACTGCGCGTCGCCGGGTTGCCGACGTGCCACCGTCGCTTGTGCCCGCTGCAGGCTGTTCGATGCACGCAGGATGTCCAGCTGGTGCTTGAGCCGGCGCAGGCGGCCTTCCAGTTGTTCCACGACGTGGGCGAACTGGCGTTCCTGCGTCGCGAGTTCCTGGCCTTCCGCCATGCGCTGGCCGCGCTCGGCCTGGAGATGGACGACCTCGTCCGCGGCCTTGCGCGCCTGGGTGGCCCGACCCTGGCGCAGGGCAGCCTCCACCTTGGCCTCCCGCTCACTGATCCGCGTGGCGAGCGCGACCTGATGCTGCTCGCTGGCGATGCGACGCGCCTTCGCCGCCGCATGTTCGCCGCGCGCACCATGCAGGGCGTCATCGACGGCGCGGATCTCTTCGTCGAGCAGGCGCTCTGCGCGGTCACCCATCACCGCGCCGGCCAGCCCTTCCATGCCCTCCTGGATCCGCTTGAACAGGGTCTTCAGGGTGTCGGGCATCAGGCCTTCCTCCGCGCACTGGTCCGCAGGAAGGGGCGGTAGGCTTCGGTGGCGCTGATGACGTTCTCGGCCAGCGTCTCGATCTCGAAGATGACGTTGGCCAGGCTGGAATGCGTGTCGAGCGCCCCGAACATGGTGTAGCCGGCGACACCGCCGATGCGCTGCATGCCGATGGTCGACAGCGGCAACAGCACGTGCGTGCTGAGGACATGGGCGTTGAAGGCGGCCACATCGGCCACCTCGTCCACCGGCCAGAGATAGGCCTCCACCAGGATCTGCTCGCCGCCCACCGCCAGAAACACCGACAGGTCCCCGTACTCGTGCATCACCAGGTGCAGGCTGGGCTCCGCACCCTCGATGGTCTCCAGGCTGATCAGCCCGTCGCGCACGGTGCTGGCCTGCTGCAGCGCATGCCGGATCGCGGCGATGGTCCAGCCGGCCTCGGTGGACTGCGTCGGCAGGTAGGGAATGCCGGATTCGCGTTCTGCATCGCGCATCGACTTCTCGATGGCGGCGAGTTCCTCGGCGTACTCCGGCCGGATCCAGACGTCCTTCTTGACCAGGCCCTGCTCGCGCATGCGTTCGCGATAGTGGCGAACGTGCAGCGTGGATGCCTTGATCGCGGGCCGGGAGGCTGTCATGAAATAGACCGTATTGCTTACATGTAATGTTGTCAAGTAGCGGTGCGGGCAGGGGAGGCGGTGTTGTCCTGTATCCCTGCGCCGATGACCGGCGCGTGGCGACTGTCGCCTGCCTGTAACAGGCAGGCCGCAGAATGCGCCTTGCAACGAGGTACCTCTCTCCTCCCGCGTTGCTCCGGAGCCTGGCGGAAGCCGGGCTTCGTGCTTTCCGGGCCGCGCGCCGGGCGTGGCATGCTGTCGCGCATGAGGGTTCTGCCTTGTCCTTCCGTCACCTGTTCCTGCTGTTGATGACCGTCTCGCCCCTGCTGTCCGCAAACGCAGGCGAGTGCACGGGCAAGCCGCTCGTCATCGCCCACCGCGGCGCCAGTGCACTGCTGCCGGAGCACACACTGGCGGCGTACGCACGCGCGATCGCCGATGGTGCCGACTACATCGAGCCTGACCTGGTCGCCACCCGCGACGGCGTGCTGGTGGCGCGCCACGAGAACGAGATCAGTGGGACCACCGATGTCGCGCAGCGGCCCGAATTCGCCGCCCGCAAGCGCCGACAGGTGATCGATGGGGAGGCGTTCGAGGGCTGGTTCAGCGAAGACTTCACGCTGGCCGAGTTGAAGACGCTGCGCGCACGTGAGCGACTGCCCGAGTTGCGCGGCACTGCGCACGATGGCCAGTACGTCATCGCGACACTGGACGAGATCATCCTGCTGGCGTCGGAACACGCCGTGCATACCGGCCGCACCATCGGCCTGATTCCCGAGATCAAGCATCCCGGTCACTTCCAGCGCATCGGCCTGCCGATGGAGGAGCGCCTGCTGGAGACGCTGGCGGCGCACGCATACACGCGCGAGGCGCCGGTGGTGATCCAGTCGTTCGAACAGGCGAACCTGCGTGCATTACGCGCACGCCTTGGGCCGTCGCACGGGAACATCCGCTTGCTGCAGTTGCTGGGCACGGCGAACACGCAACCAAGCGATGCGCTGGCGGCGGGAAAGCCGACACGCTATGCGGACCTGATGACGCCCGTGGGGCTGCAGGACATCGCGAGCTACGCCGATATCATCGGGCCGTGGACGCGCCTGCTGATCCCGGTGGCGGACGACGGCACGTTGGCGGCGCCGACGCCGTTGATGACGAGGGCTCGCGCAGCGGGCCTGGACGTGTGGCCGTATACCTTCCGGCCCGAGAACGATTTCCTGCCACCGGCGCTGCGCGAAGGCGACGATCCGCACACGCGCAGCGAGGCGGGATCCCTCACCGAGATCCGCGCCTACCTCGCACTGGGGATCGGCGGCTTCTTCACCGACGATCCGGCGCTGGGGCGTCGCGCGGTGGACGCCCGCTGATCGGCCTCACACCCGGCCGAACACCAGGCTGGCGTTGGTGCCGCCAAAGCCGAAGCTGTTGGACATGACCGTGGTCAGGGTCGCGTCGCGGCTTGCCTGCACGATGGGGAAATCCTTGGCGCCTTCGTCCAGCGTCTCGATGTTGGCCGAGCCCGCGATGAAGCCATCGCGCATCATCAGCAGGCAGTAGATCGCTTCATGCACGCTGGCGGCGCCCAGCGAGTGGCCGGACAGCGCCTTGGTCGACGAGATCGGCGGCAGCGTATCGCCCAGCGCGGTGCGGATCGCCTCGAGTTCGATCACATCGCCCAGCGGCGTCGAGGTGCCATGCGTGTTGAGATAGTCCAGCGGTGCGGTGATGCCTTCCAGCGCCATCTGCATGCAACGCACGGCGCCTTCACCAGACGGCGCGACCATGTCGGCGCCATCGGAGGTCACGCCGTAACCCAGCAGTTCGGCGTGGATGCGCGCGCCGCGCTTCACCGCGTGGTCGTAGTCTTCCAGCACCAGCATGCCGCCGCCACCGGCGATGACGAAACCGTCGCGGTCCGCGTCGTACGGGCGCGAAGCATGCGTGGGGTCATCGTTGTGCTTGCTCGACAGCGCTCCCATCGCGTCGAACATCATGGTCAGCGCCCAGTGCAGCTCTTCGCCGCCACCAGCGAACATGATGTCCTGTCGACCGGCGCGGATCATGTCCGCCGCGGCCCCGATGCAGTGCGCGGATGTCGCGCAGGCGGCGGAGATCGAATAGCTCACGCCCTTGATCTTGAACGAGGTGGCCAGCGTCGCCGATACCGTCGAGCACATCGTGCGCGGCACCATGTACGGTCCCACCTTGCGGATGCCGCGCGCGCGCAGCAGGTCCGCGGCTTCGATCTGCCATTCGGCCGAACCGCCGCCGGAGCCGGCGATCAGCCCGGTGCGCGGCTGGCTGACCAGTGCGTCGTCCAGGCCGGCGTCGGCGATCGCATCGCGCAGTGCGATGTGCGCGAACGCGGCCGCGTCGCCCATGAAGCGCTTCTGCTTGCGGTCGATCTGCGCATCGAGATCGATCTCCGGCGCACCGCCTACCTGGCTGCGGAAACCGAGTTCGGCGTACTGCGGAATGTGGCGGATGCCCGAACGGCCTTCACGCAGCGCGGCCGACACGGTATCCGCATCGTTGCCCAGGCATGACGTGATGCCCAGGCCAGTGATGACGACGCGGCGCATCAGAAGCTCTCCGTCGAGGTGAACAGGCCCACGCGCAGATCGCGCGCCGTATAGATCTCGCGGCCGTCGACCAGCATGCGGCCATCGGCCACCGCCAGCACCAGCTTGCGGTTGATCACGCGGCTGATGTCGATCTCGTAGCTGACGCGCTTGGCGGTCGGCAACACCTGGCCGGTGAACTTCACTTCGCCCGATCCCAATGCGCGGCCCCGACCGGGCGCGCCGATCCAGGTCAGGAAGAAACCGGTGAGCTGCCACATCGCATCCAGCCCCAGGCAACCGGGCATCACCGGGTCGCCGAGGAAGTGGCACTGGAAGAACCACAGGTCGGGGTGGATATCCAGTTCCGCGCGGATGAGGCCCTTGCCGTGCGCACCACCGTCCTCGCGGATCTCGGTGATGCGGTCGAACATCAGCATCGGGTCATTGGGCAAGCGGCCGCTGTCAGGGCCGAACAGTTCGCCGCGCGCGCTGGCCAGCAGCTGTTCGCGCGAGAAGGAAGCAGGGGCGGTCATTGCATGGTCCGTTCTACGAAGACGCAAATAATGCACACATGTGCATACGCTTGTCTTGATGCAAATCAACCGGGTTTTTTCCATACGCCGGCGTACCATCGGCAAGGCGTAATTGCGGCAAGGGTTTCGCACTCCCTGTCCGCATGTCCAAACGCAACCGTATCGTTCCCGCCTGCGTCCATGCGATCGCGTACGGCGGCCGATATCATCGCGTGATGCGCAAGATCATCCACATCGACATGGACGCCTTCTACGCGTCGGTGGAACAGCGCGACGATCCATCGCTGCGTGGACGGCCCGTGGTCGTCGCGTGGCGCGGCGAGCGCTCGGTGGTGTGCGCGGCATCGTACGAAGCCCGCGTCTTCGGCGTGCGCTCGGCGATGCCGGCGGTGCGCGCGGAGCGGCTGTGCCCGCAGGCGGTGTTCGTGCCGCCGGACTTCACCCGCTACAAGGCGGTGTCGCGGCAGGTGCGCGAGATCTTCCTGCGCCACACCGATCTGGTCGAGCCGCTGTCGCTGGACGAGGCCTATCTCGACGTCACCGCGCCGAAATCCGATTTGCCGACGGCGACCGCCGTGGCCGAGACGATCCGCGCGCAGATCCGCGAGGAAACGCAGCTCACCGCGTCAGCCGGCGTGGCACCGAACAAGTTCCTCGCCAAGATCGCGTCGGACTGGCGCAAGCCCGACGGGCAGTTCGTACTACGTCCGCACCAGGTGGAGGCGTTCCTGACGCCGTTACCGGTCGAACGCATTCCAGGCGTGGGCAAGGTGATGCAGGGCAAATTGAATGCGGCCGGCATCCACACCGTCGGCGACCTGCGCGCGTATTCGCAGCATGAACTGGAAGTACGATACGGCAGCTTCGGCGGCGGCCTGTATCGCCGCGCGCGCGGCATCGACGAACGGCCGGTAGAGCCGGACCAGCCGGTGCAGTCGATCTCGTCGGAAGACACCTTCGCCACCGATCTGCTGCTGTCAGAGCTGGAGCCGCACATCGTCCGTATCGCGGATAAAGCGTGGCAGGCCAGCCGCAAGACCGAGCGCGTGGGTCGTACGGTGGTCCTGAAGTTGAAGACCTCCCAGTTCCGCATCCTCACCCGCAGCTTCACGCCGGAATCACCGCCATCCTCCGCGCGGGAGTTCATCGATATCGCCTTGGCACTGCGCGAGCGCGTCGACCTGCCGGGTGCGACGCGCTACCGGCTGGTGGGCGTGGGGCTGTCGGGTTTCCGGGATCGCGATGAGATGGCGACCCAACCGGGCTTGTTCGACGAAGTGGAGCGGGCTGCCGGTTGAATCGTGGGCAAGAAGAAGCCCGGCGATGCCGGGCTTCGTCTTGTGGCATTCCGTTGCGAGTTACTCGGTCGGCTGGTAGCGCAGGCTCAGGCCGTAGGTGCGGCCGGCCTGGTTGTACCAGGCGACGGTTTCGTAGTCGCGGTCGAACACGTTGCCCACCTTCGCCTGCAACGTCCAGGCCGGCGCGATGGCGTATTCCAGGCGCAGGTCCAGCGTGCTGTAGCCGCCCAGGCGGTCGGTGTTGGCCAGATTGTCGTAACGCTCGCCTGCGGCGTTGAACGTCATGCCGGCGCGGAATGCACCGAATGCACGGTCCACGTCGATACGCGCGGTGTTGCGCGGGCGACGCGCCAGCAGGTTGTCGTGGTTGAGCCCGGCCGAACGGTTGCGCGGATCGGTGTGGCTCAGCTGGGTGGCGATATCGAAGCCGGCGAGCGTGAAATCGACGGTGAACTCCGCGCCGCGGATGCGCGCTTCGTCGATGTTGTTGGGCAGGAAGATCGCCGCGTCATAGGAGATCAGCTGATCCACCTTGTTCTGGTAGACATTGAAGGTCCAGTTCCAGGTGTCGCGATACTGCGCGATGCCGAGGTTGATGCTCTCCGATTCTTCCGGCGCCAAGTCGGGATTGCCGAAGAACGGGTAGTACAGGTCGTTGAAGCTCGGCGCCTTGAAGCCCGTGGCCAGGCTGGCGGTCAGCTTCAGGCCGTTGCCGAAGCCGAACCCGTAGCCCAGGCTGCCGGTGGTGTGGTTGCCGAACTGCTCGTTGTCGTCGTTGCGGACGCTGGCCTGCAGTTGGTGTGCGCCGAAGCGGCCCTGGTACTCGACGAAGCCGGCCAGGTTGTCGCGCTGGGTGACGTCGAAGTCGGTGGCGCTCTCGACCTCATCGTCCTGCCAGTCGATGCCGGCAGTCAGCAGCTGGTTGGCGGCTACCGTGAAATCGCCCTGCAGCGAAGCCACGTAGCGGCGCGTCTCGAAATAGCCGGACTGCACGTCGTCGTGGAAATCGTCGGACTTGTCGTCGTTGCGGCCCAGGCTCAGCTGCAGGCCGATCTTCTCGCTCGGCGCATAACGCAGCTTGGTACCGATCACCTGCTGCACGGTTTCGGAGCGGTTGGTGAAGCTTCCGTCGAACTCGCTCTTGCCCTCGGCGCGCAGCGCGTTGGCTTCCATCGTCAGCGTATCGGTGAAGGCGTAACCGCCGCGCAGGTTGGCTGACGTGTTGCGGTAGCCATCGCGGTCCGGTTCGTCAGTGAAGCAACCGGCGCCGAAGTCGAACGGGATGCTCGGATCCGGGCCGCGCCCGCGGCAGGCGTTGAAGCCATCCGTCCGCGTATACGCCACGTCGGCGCCGAACCAGCCGCGCGCATTGCCACCGCCGATGCCGGCACTGGCTTCGCGGGTGCTGTCGCTGGCCATGCCGATGCGGAAGTTCGGGCGCACCTTGCCCGTGTTGCGACGGGTGAACACCTGGATCACGCCGCCGATGGCTTCCGAGCCGTACAGACTGGAACGCGGGCCGCGCACGATCTCGACGCGATCGATCTGGTCGATCGGCAGGTCCTGCAGCGCCGGCAGGCCGGCGGTTGCCGAGCCCATGCGGACGCCGTCGATCAGCACCAGCACATGGTCCGATTCGGTGCCGCGCAGGTTGAGCGTGGTGATCTTGCCGGCCCCGCCCTGGTTGGCAATCGAAACGCCGGCGCGGCCTTGCAGCAGTTCGGACAACGAACGGGCCTGGCTGCGCAGGATCGCTTCGCGGTTGATCACCTGCGCGGGGACCAGGCTGTCTTCGACCGCGACGGCGGTTCGGGTCCCGGATACCACGACCTCGTCGAGGTCGGTCGTGTCGCGGTCCTGCGCCTGCACTGCGAACGGCAGTGCCAGCGCGACCGCGAGGGCCAGGTAGGAAAGGGGGAAACGGCTGTACATCGGATTCAACTCCATCGCGCGCCCCGCGCGCATTCATCGGCGTGGAGTTGCGACGGGGAAGGGAGCGTTGCGGACAGCGCGGCAGACAGGCAGCGGCGCGGCACGCCGCGACGCCCTCCGCATCGCAACCAGTGGACTTCCAGGCCGGTCTCCGGGCTTGCGAACGAGTGCAGGGCACTCCCCGCGGCGCCTTCCCATGCAATGCACAGTGGCCGATGCCGTGGTTCTATTCGCCTACCGTTGCGGGGGCAGCGCCGGAATGCCGCCTGCGCGGGTCACCGGCTTCCCGTTTCAACCCGGACGCGGACGCCGCGGGTCACCTGAAAGCGCGCGCAGTATACGCGGGACGAAGCACATCGCGCCCATGGGGCGCTCCTGCCGATGTTGGGTGCGGGTCGGCTGCGATGCGCGGGATCAGTCGTCGCCGCGCGAATCGAACAGGTTCAGCGATGGGCCCGTGTCTTCTTCGCGCTCGGTATGCGTGGTCGTCACCGGGCCGGCAGCAGGGCGGCCGCGCGGAGGAGGCAGAAGCGCCGCCGCAGCGTCGTACGCGACCAGCAGTTCGCTGCGGCGGTCTTCGGGGAGCTGCTGCCAGTGGCAGTCCAGCAGGGCGCCTTCCAGCGCATAGAGCAGGTTGAGGCTGGGGCGAAACCCCGCGCGCTTGACCCGGATGAAGGCTTCCACCGCGCCTACCGACTCCAGATCCTCCTGCGTGCGCAGGCCGACCTGGCGCAGCCAGGCGGCGGACTTGGGGCCGATGTTGCGCAGCTTGGTGCCTGTCATGTCAGTGAATCCACGAAGATGGCGGCGATGCATTCCATGCCCGCCTGGTCGTCGGCATCGAAGCGCGCCAGGCGTGGGCTGTCCAGGTCGAGCACGCCGACCAGTTCGTCCCCTTTCACCAGCGGTACCACCAACTCCGAGCGTGAAGCCGAATCGCAGGCGATGTGGCCCGAGAAGGCCTCTACATCGTCCACGCGCTGGGTCTGGCGGGTGCGTGCGGCGGCTCCGCAGACCCCCTTGTCCAACGGGATCCGCACGCAGGCTGGTAAGCCTTGGAACGGGCCAACGACCAATTCCCGGCCATCGAAGAAGTAGAAGCCGGCCCAGTTGAAGTGGGGCAGGGCGTGGTAGAGCAGTGCCGACAGGTTGGCGGCATTGGCGATCCGGTCCGGTTCGCCGGCCAGCAGGGCACGGGCCTGTGCGGCCAGCTGTGCGTATTGTTCCGGCTTGCTGCCGGTGAGCGTGTGCGAGGCGAATGACATGGGGTCGATTCTACTCTGCGGGTCCAGGAAGGGCCGGATATGATCGTCGGCATGAACGAGGATCACCCCAAAGCGCCGGCGTCAGGACTGGGCGATGGCAGTGTCGTGGCGGGACCCTGATGGACCGCGCATTGGATAGGCTGTTCGTCACGGGTACCGACACCGGCGTCGGCAAGACCGTCGCCAGCGCCGCCTTGTTGCATGCATTCCGCGCACGCGGGTTGCGCGCGGTCGGCATGAAGCCGGTTGCCAGCGGCTGTACCCCCACGCCGGCCGGCTGGCGCAACGACGATGCACTGGCCTTGCAGGCGGCGAGCGATCCCGTGCCGCCGTACGAAGACCTCAACCCGTATGCGCTGCCCGCCCCGCTGGCACCGGAGATCGCGGCCCGCGATGCGGGTGTGGACGTCCAACTGGGGGTGCTGGTTTCAGCGTTCGAGCGCCTGCATCCGCTGGCTGATCTGGTGCTGGTGGAAGGCGTTGGCGGCTGGGCTGCGCCGCTGACGGCGACGCTCGATCAGCGGCACCTCGTCGAGGAACTGCGCCTGCCGGTTGTGCTGGTGGTGGGGATGCGGCTGGGCTGCATCAACCATGCACGGCTCAGCGCGCGCGCCATCCAGGACGACGGGGCACGGTTGGTGGGCTGGATAGCGAACGAGGTCGATCCGGAGATGGAGCGCCGGGACGAGAATTTCGCCCTGCTGTCCGCGCGCATGCCGGTGCCGTGCTGGGGGAGGTTGCCGTATGCGCCGGATATCGACGCCAGACAGCTGAGTCGGCACATCGCTGTTTCCGTGTAGGAAGCCTTCAGGCCCGACAGGCGTTGCGGAAAAAAGCATCGGGCCTGAAGGCCCTCCTACAGAAAGCTTGGGTGCGCGGGCAATAAAAAACCCGGCAGCGTGGGGGCTGCCGGGTCGGCTGCGCGGAGGGAGGGGAGCCGCGCAATAAGCGTTGGACGCGTAGGTCCTGGGGGCGGGTCTTACTTGCCCTTGGCGGCCTTGGTCGCCTTGGCCACGGAGGCTTGGACGTTGTCGGTCGCGGTCTCGAACTGGGTCTTCACCAGCTGGCCGAAGGCCTCACCGGTCTTCAGGCTCAGGCCGAACACTTCCTGGCTGGCGGCGACGACGCGCTCGGCGTTGTCCTTGGCCACCTGCATGCCCTTCGGCCACAGGGTCTTGTAGCCGTCGAGGTCGCGGGTTTCAGCCAACTCGCCGAAGAAGGCGGTGGTGGCATCGATGTTCTTTTCGAAGGTCTTCAGCTGCACGCCGAACACGGTCTCGGCGCTTTCCAGGGCCAGACGGTTGGCGCGCGAGGCTGCGGCGGCGAACTGCTGCGTGAACTGGCTGAAGCTTTCGTTGAATTGCGTGGTCATGGCGTGCTCCTGAAAGGGGATTTCCATCTGTTGCGACGCAGCATAGACACATCCATGTTGCAGTGCAATAAGTGGCGTATGGAAATCCGACGAACGGTCAGGAGCCGTTAAAAATCAAACGCTTGTATGCGGTGGTATGAAACCGGTTTCATGCCTCACGGGCCGGTATAGCGGCACCCGGACGTGCAGGTTTCATGCACCACGATGGCGCTCAGCAGCGGCAGCACGGGCTTGGCCTGTTCCCAGATCCAGGCGGCGATGCGCTCGCTGGTCGGGTTCTCCAGGCCTGGGATGTCGTTGAGGTAGTGGTGGTCCAGCCGCTCGTAGATCGGCTTGAAGGCCGCCTTCACGTCGGCGAAGTCCATCACCCAGCCAGCCTGCGGATCGACCGGGCCGGAGAGGTGCAGCTCGATGCGGAACGAGTGGCCGTGCAGCCGCGCGCACTTGTGGCCTTCCGGCACGTTCGGCAGGCGGTGAGCGGCTTCGACGGTGAAGACCTTGAAGATGTCCATGCGACGGTTCCGGAAGCGGTGGAACGCGCGGCACCGGTCAGGTGCCGCGCGGGTGGATCAACTCAACGGGCGGGACGCGCCTGGCCCTGGCCCTGGCGGGCGCCGCCGGTGCGGCCGCCGTCGCGGCGCGGGCCGCTGCTGTGCTTCTTGGGGCCCGCATGGGCGTGGCGCGGGGCCTCGCTGTGCGGACGGCGCGCGTGCTTCTGCGGGCCGTTGCGCCGCGGGGTGCGCTCGCCGGCGGGCTGTTCGGCCTTGCCCGGCGCACTGTTGCCCCAGCGGATCGGCGTCTGCGGCTCGAAGCCCGGCACGTCGCGCAGGTCCACGTCGCGGCCCAGCATGCGCACGATGGCGCGCAGGTACTTGGCTTCATCCTGAGCCACCAGCGAGATCGCTTCGCCCGTCGAACCGTTGCGGCCCGTGCGGCCGATACGGTGCACGTAGTCCTCGGCCACCATCGGCAGGTCGAAGTTGATCACCTGCGGCAGCTGGTCGATGTCGATGCCGCGCGCGGCGATGTCGGTGGCCACCAGCACGTTGATGCGGCCGGCCTTGAAGTCGCTGAGCGCGCGCTGGCGCGCACCCTGCGACTTGTTGCCGTGGATCGCCGCGGTCTTGATGCCGCTCTTGTCCAGGAACATCGCCAGCTTGTCGCTGCCGTGCTTGGTGCGGGCGAACACCAGCGTCTGCAGGCGGCTGTCCTTGGCCAGCAGGTGCAGCAGCAGGTCGCGCTTGCGACTGCCATCAACCGGGTGGACGCGGTGGGTGATGGTCTCGGCCACGGTGTTCTTGGGCGTGACCTGGATCTGCTTCGGATCGCGCATGAACTCCATGGCCAGTTCGCGGATCGGCTCGGCGAACGTGGCGGAGAACAGCATGGTCTGGCGGTTCTGCTTGGGCAGCTTGGCCAGGATGCGCTTGATCGAGGGCAGGAAGCCCATGTCGAGCATGCGGTCGGCCTCATCCAGCACCAGCACCTCGATGCCGGACAGGTCGACGCTGCGGCGCTCGAGGTGGTCGATCAGGCGGCCCGGGCAGGCGATCACCATGTCCACGCCACGGCGCAGCGCGTCCAGCTGGTTGCCCATGCCGACGCCGCCGTAGATGGTGGTGCTGGGGATGCGCAGGTACTTGCCGTAACCACGCAGGCTGTCGTGCACCTGCACGGCCAGCTCGCGGGTGGGGGTCAGCACCAGGGCGCGCGGCTTGCGCGGGCCGCGGGTGGCGACTTCCTGCGGCGTGGTGGCGAGGTACTGGATCAGGGGAAGGCCGAACGCGGCCGTCTTGCCGGTACCGGTCTGGGCGCCGGCCAGCAGGTCATGGCCAGCCAGGGCCAGCGGGATGGCCTGTTCCTGGATGGGGGTGGGCTGGGTGTAGCCCTGTTCGTCGAGGGCGCGCAGCAGGGCGGGCGCAAGGCCCAAGGTTTCAAACGTCATTGTCAAAGCTCCAAAGCCGGCCGGCCGGACACGCGCGCAACACCGGCACAGCGATGTGCGGCAACGTAAGACGCGCGGAATGCGGCAAGACCGTGACTCGAAGCGTTCCCTGAAACCGCGCTGCGAGAAGGGGTGCGGAGGCGCCAAAGCGGCACTACCGAGCTTGCGCAACGAAAGAAGTCGGAGCGGGGCGGGCGCGGGAACTCGCGGGGAATTCCCTGCGCCGGCGGACCATCGGGGAAACGAACGGCCGCAGGCAAGCGGCGCGCACTGTAACCGAATCCGGGCCTGAATGGGGGAACGGGCGCTGAAACCCCGGTCTGCGACCAATTGTCGCAGTCCGGAAATCAGTGACTTACGGGCGTATCATGGCCCGGAAGCCCCTCGCAGCCATCGCCATGAGCCTTCGCATCCTCCGCCAGAACGACGCCCCGGTCGCTGGCGCGCTCGTCGAGAGCGTGCTGTGCCAGGCCGCGCGTGGTTGCAGCGGCTGCCTGGTCCGTCACTTGGCCTTCTGCGCGGCCTTGCCGGTGGAGAAGGCACACGCCATGGAAGCGCTGGCGGACGATGCGCGGCTGAAGGCGGGCGAGGCGCTGGTTCGCGAGGGCGAGCCGAGGCGCGGCGTGTTCACCGTGACCAAGGGCGCCCTGCGCCGCATCCGGCTGCTCCCGGATGGTCGCCGGCTGGTGGCCGGTTTCCTGATGCCGGGTGATTTCATCGGCTTTTCAGGCACTTCGCACTACAAACACACGATCGAAGCGATCACCGACAGCACGCTGTGCGAGTTCTCCATGGCCGACATGCGTAGCCTGTGCCATGACCATCCGGAACTTGAACGCGAGCTGCTGGAGCGCGCCTGCGTGGAGCTGGACGCCACCCGCGGCAACCTGATGGCGCTTGCGCGGCTCAATCCGATGGAGCGGCTGGCGGGTTTCCTCGTCGACATGGCGCAGCGTCGCCGTCGCCAAGGCCAGGACGACACCGAGGTGATCCTGCCGATGACGCGCACGGATATCGCCGACTACCTGGGCCTGACCGTGGAAACCGTCAGCCGCAGCTTCACCCGTCTGCGCCAGGAAGGCAGCATCGCCACCGACGACCCGCACCACGTGCGGCTGCTCGATCGCAAGCGCCTGGACGCATTGGCTGAAGCGCGGGCCTGAGGCTCTGCTTTCTGTAGGAGCGACGTGAGTCGCGACCGCGAGCCCCGGAAACAGTGGGTGCGCGACAGTGCATGTCGATGTTTCCGCCGCGCTGTTCCACCCGACGATGCAACGGTCGATCATTCGTGCGGTCGCGACTCACGTCGCTCCTACAGGGAGCCAGGTCCGTCTTCGTGCATCAGCTTTCCATCGCGCAGCCGGTAGCGCGTATCCACCACGCCATCGGGCAACGTCGCATGGCTGATGATCAGCACACTGCGTCCTTCGCTGGCGGTCGCGATGTCGCGCATCAGGGCATCGGCGGTGTCCTGGTCCAGGCCTTCGGTTGGCTCGTCCAGCAGCAGCAACGGCGCATCGCGCAGCAGGGCGCGTGCCAGCGCCAGACGGCGCGCCTGGCCTGCTGACAACGTCGCGCCGTTCTCGCCCACCCAGGTATCCAGGCCGTCGCCCGCATCGTGGAACCGGGCGTCCAGCTTCACCTGCGCCAGTGCCCGCCACAGGCGCGCGTCGTCCGCATCGGGATCGCCGAGGTGCAGGTTCTCGCGCACGCTGCCCGAAAAGACCGGCGCGTCCTGCGGCAGCCAGGCGATGCGGGTGTGCCAGAGCGCAGGGTCCAGCGTGCGCAGGTCGTCGTCGGCGAAGCGTACTTCCCCTGCCTGCGGCGTACACAGTCCCAACGCCAACGCCAACAAGGAGGATTTGCCTTCGCCGCTGTCGCCCGAGACCAACACGCGCTCGCCCGCTTCGATGCGCAGGCTGGCGCCATCAAGCACGCGTCGCGCGCTGCCGGGCCAGGCGAACACCACCTCGCGGAACCACAGCGCACCGCGTGGCGCAGGCGGTTGCGCACCCATGCGCCCGCGGCTTGGCGCTTCGTGCTTCGGCTCCACCACCTCTTCAAGCCGTCCGGCTGCAGTGGCGGCGGCGCGCCACGCCTGCCAGGCCGGGGCGATGGCGCTGCAGGCTTCCAGTACGGCGACCGTCATGAAGAACAGGCCGCCTGCGGCCGCGGCGCCGATGCGTTCGGCGTGCACCGCTGACAGCAGGACCCACAGCATCGCCGGCAGCGTGGCCGCAGTGGCCAGGGCGTGCGCCAAACTGGCAAGCGCAAGCCGGCGCTTGCGCAGGTCTTCCCAATGCGCCACCTCGCGGCTGCGGGCGTCCAGCGCTGCCAGCCAGGCCGATGCGGCATCCATCGCGACGAGGTCCTGCTGGCCTTCGATGCCTTCCTGCACCGACGCGCGCAGGCGCATGCGGGCCTCGGCGCGCTCGCCTTCCAGCGCCGCCACGCTGCGCGCGGCCAGCCACGGCGCCAGTGCACCGATCAGCATTAGCGCGATGAGCAGCAGGGCGCCGGCTGCCGGCACCGCGAGTGTCGCGACCAGCGTCGCCAGCGCGCACAGTGACAGCACTGCCAGCAGCGGGCCCAGCGCGCGGACCAGTACGCCGTCGACCGCCTCGATGTCCGCCATCAACCGCGCCATCAGTTCGCCGATGCGGAAGCGGCCCAGGCCCAGCGGCGCCAGCGGCAGCGCGCGGCGGAAGAACCACACCCGCAGGTCGCGTGCCAGCCGCAGCGTCGCGTCGTGGCCGAGCAGCTTCTCCGCGTAGCGCGACAGGATGCGTACGAAGGTCAGCGCACGGATGCCGGCCGACGGGCCGAAAAAGTTGAAGCCGAGCGCAGTACTGCCCGCCAGCGCCGCGGCGGTGAGGAAGTGTCCGGACAGGCCCAGCAGTGCCGTGCCTGCGAGCAGCGTCAGCAACAGCAGCGCGATGGCGAGCACGATCCTCCTGCGGTGGCGCAGAACCACCTCGCGCAGGCGCACCGGCAGCGTGTCGTTGCGGTCGGTCATCGAGGCGCTACCGCGGCTGCGTGCAGCTTCCCGCCACGCACACGCCAGGTCTGCGCCATCGCCGCCTGCACGGTGGCGCTGTGCGTGGCCATCACCAGCCCGCGTCCGCGCGCGAAGTGCAGGATCGCCCGCAACACCGCGGCTTCCGTGTCCGGATCGAGGAAGGCGGTAGGCTCGTCGAGCAGGAGCAGGTCGGGGTCGCGCAGGAACACGCGTGCCAGCGCGATGCGTCGCGCTTCGCCGCCGGACAGGCCGAAGCCGCGTTCGCCGATCACCGTATCCAGTCCGTCAGGCAGGCGGTCCGCGAAACGCAACACCTGTGCCGCTTCGGCCGCTCGCCGCAGTTCGTCGTTGCTGGCCTCCGGTTTTGCGAGGCGCAGGTTGTCGAGCAGGCTGCCGGCGAACAGGAACGGACGCTGCGGCGCATAGCCGATGCGCAGGCCGGGCGCGCGCTCCACCGTCCCGGTCGTGGCCGGGATCCAGCCGGCCAGGGCTTCCAGCAGTGCGCTCTTGCCCTCGCCGCTGGCCCCAACGAGGGCGATGCGCTGGTCGCGATACAGGTCCACATCGGCGTCCCGCAACACGTCGCGCGAGCTGCCCGCATGACGCAACGTGATGCCACGCATGCTGACAAGCGCGGCTGCTGGCGATGCGATTGGAGGAAGGGCGGTCGTGGCGGCGCGCGCATCGTCCAGCACCAGCGCGAGCTCGTCCATCGCCGCCAGCGCCGCGGCGCGGTCGTGGTAGTGCGTGGCCAACCGTCGCAGTGGTGCATAGAATTCCGGCGCCAGCAGCAGGCAGAACACGCCAGTTCCCAGCGTCAGCGGCTGCGCGCGCAGATCGATCATGCCGAGGTAACTCAGGCCGAGGTACAGCGCGATCATCGCCACGCTCAGCGAGGCAAAGAACTCCAGTACTGCCGACGACAGGAACGCGATGCGCAGCACGCGCAGGCTGCGCACGCGAAGTTCTTCGGCGGAGGAACGGATGCCTTCCAGTTCCGCCTGGCCGCGGCCGTACAAGCGGATCATGCCGAGTCCGCGCAAGCGGTCGGCGAAGTGCCCGCCCATGCGCGCGAGTGCCTGCAGTTGCCGTTGGCTGGCCGCCTGCGCGCTCCAGCCGACCAGCATCATGAACATCGGTACCAGTGGCATCGTCAGCAACAGGATCAGGCCGACCGTGCGGTCCACGAAGAACGCCGCCAGCAGGATCGCCAGCGGTACGCCCACCACTTCGACACGCAAGGGCACGAAGCCGCCGTAGTACCCTTCGAGCGCATCCACGTGCGCGCCCATGCGCTCGGCCAGTGCGCCGCTCTGCCAGGTGCGTACCCAGGCGGGACCGCGCGCGACCAGCGCGCGCGCGATGCTGCCGCGCAGGTCAACGCGGATGCGCTCGACCGCATGGTCGGCGCATCGCCGGCTCGCCCAGCCCAGTCCTGCACGCAGCAGCAACAGGATCAACAGGCCGCCAAGCAGTGGCAGCAGGACGATGGGCGGATCGTGGGCGACGAATGCGCGCTGCATGCACAGCGCGATGAGCGCGGCCTGCGGCACGAGCAGCCAGCCAGCGAGCAGGGCGAGCGCGCTGGCGGCTCGCAAGGGATCGCGCGCCACGCGCCCCAGCGTCTGCAGGCGCATCTTCGCGTCCGCGGCTCCGGATTCCGGCGTCGCATCCGCCCTCATGGTGGCAGCGGCTGGCAGCCCAGTGCCGCAAGCACGCCGTGCAGCGCCGGGTGTCGCATCAACCAGGGCGAGGCGATGGTCAGCAGGCCAGCCGCGAGTACGAAGGTCGCGGCCACGCGCCGCACTGCCGGTTGCTGCCAGCGACGCCCCAGGCGTGCGCCGGACCAGGTCAGGGTGACCATCATCGGCAGCGTGCCGAGCCCGAACGCGGCCATGGTCAAGGCGGCATCGCGCGCATTGGCCTGCAGCCATGCGACGGTGAGCAGGCTGACGCTGAGCCCGCATGGCAACCATCCCCATAGTGCGCCGGCCACCAGGCGGCGCGGTAACGTGTCCGCCGGCAGCACGCGGGCATGCAGTGGGCGCAGCGCCTGCCATACCATCGCGCCGGGGCGTGCGAGGAAATCCAGTCGGCCGCGCTGGTCGAGCAGGCGCAGCGCCAGCACCACCAGCGCGAGCCCCACGCCGACGCGCATCGCAAGTACGGCGGTCTCATGCCGTGCCAGCGACAACAGACCACCGCCGAACGCGCCGACCAGCGCACCCGCCAGCGCGTAGCCGCCGACGCGCCCCAGATTGAGCTGCAACGCGCTCCCCCAGCCCTGTCGGGACGAGATCGCGGAAAAGCCGGTGGCGATGCCGCCGCACATCACCGCGCAGTGGGTACTGCCCACCAGGCCGGCCAGCAGCGCGGCGAGCAGGACCGGAACGTCAGGCGCCATCGTCGCCTTCGCGCATGCGCGCGTCCTGACGCGGTTTCGGCGGTGCGTCGTCGAGGATGTCCAGCGCCGGCGTATCGAGATCGTCGAACTGGCCCTTGCGCACGGCCCACGCGAACGCGGCGATGGCCAGGCCCAGCAGGACCAGGCTGATCGGCAACAGCATCAGCAGGATGTTCATGCCGCCATCTCCGTGGAGGTGCGCGCCAGCCGCAGCGCATTGAGGGTGACCACCAGCGAGGATACCGCCATGCCCAGCGCCGCGATCCATGGCGTGACCAGGCCGGCGGCGGCCAGTGGCACGGCGAGCAGGTTGTAGCCGGCCGACCAGGCCAGGTTCTGCTTCACCAGCCGCCGCGACAACCGCGCCACGCGCACGGCGTCGGCGATGCGCAGCAGCGACGGGCCGGTGACGACGAGGTCCGCGGCCTGCTGCGCCAGCGGTGCGCCTTCGCCCATCGCGATCGAGACGTCCGCGCCGGCCAGCACGGGCGCATCGTTCAGGCCATCGCCGACCATCGCCACAATGCGACCTTCCGATTGCAGTTGGCGCACGCGTGCCAGCTTGTCTTCCGGCGACTGGCGGGCGTGCGGCGACACGATGCCAAGAAAGTGCGCCAGGCGCTGCACCGCGCCTTCGCTGTCCCCGCTGGCCAGGTGGATGTCCAGTCCTTGCGCGCGCAACGCCCGGATGGCGACTGCGGCATCCTCGCGCGGACGCTCGTTCAAGGTGAAGCGGGCGACGCCATGCCTGCCATCGCCCAGCCACAAGCCGCCGTCATCCGTCCGACGTGCGGCCCATTCCCCGCGCCCGAACCGCCAATGGCGACCGTCGACATCGCCTTCCACGCCCTGGCCAGGACGCGCGACCACGGCCCGCGCCAATGCACGTGCATCGACATCCGCGAACGCGGTCGCGATCGGGTGGCCGCTGTCCTTTTCCAGCGCAGCCACGAGGCGCGTGGCGGCGTCCGCGTCCAGGCCGTCGAACACCTCCACGGCCACGCGTGAGGGACGGCCGTCGCTGAGCGTGCCGGTCTTGTCGAACACCACGTCGGTGGCGCGCGCCAGCGTGTCCAGCGCCTCGGGCCGCGTGGCCAGCACGCCGCAGCGCGCCAGTGCGCCATGCGCGGCGGCCAGCACCGCCGGCACCGATAGCGACAGTGCGCAGGGGCAACTGATGACGAGCAGGGCGAGAGTCACTTCGAAGGCACGGTCGGGTTGGTACATCCGCCAGCCCGCGTAGACGCAGACGGCAAGCACCAGCAGCGAGACCACGAAATGGCGGCCGACGCGATCGGCGAGTTGCGCCATCGGCGGGCGATGTCCCTGAGCGCGGTCAACCAGTTCGGCCAGCTGCGACAGGCGCGTAGCGGCGCCGGTGGCGGTGACGCGCAGCCGTGCCGGGCGCTCGCGGCAGGTGGTGCCGGCATACACGGTTTCGCCTGCATGCCGGCGCACCGGTCGCGATTCGCCGGTCAGCAGCGCTTCCTCGAAATCGGCGGCCGCATCCAGCAGCACGCCATCGGCGGGCACTCCGTCGCCAGCAGACACGCAGACCACGTCGGCGACCCGCAGCGCCGATGGCGGCACCGATTCGCGCTCGCCGTCGTCGCGCTCGCGGATCGCGAACACCGGCTGTGCGCGTGCCAAGGCATCCACCTGCGCGGTGGCGACGTTGCGCGCGCGCTGTTCCAGCATGCGCGCCGCCAGCAGCAGGAACACGAACATCACCGCCGCGTCGTACCAGACATGCGTGCCGCCGCGGATCGTCTCGACCAGGCTGGCGAAGTAGGCGAGCAGGGTGGAGCTGGCGATCAGTGTGTCCATGCCCACGTGGCGCGCCCGCAGTTCGCGCGCCATGCCGGCGAGGAACGGCCAGCCGCTGTAGAACACCACCGGCGTGCTGACCAGGAAGGTGAGCCAGCGGAACAGGTCCCGTGTCGGCAGCGGCATGGTGGCGTTGACGTCGAGATACAACGCCTCGGCCAGCATCATCGCCTGCAGTGAACCGAGGCCGGCCACGCCGAGCCGCAGCAGCCAGCGGCGGCGTTCGGACATGCGCGCCTGTTCGCGCGCATCGCCGGTGGCCAGGTAGGGCCGGTAGCCGAGCATCGCCAGGCGGTGCAGCAGCGCGGAGAGCTTCGTGCGTGCCGGATCCCACGCGATGCGGATGCGGCCAGTGACCGCGTTCGCCGTGGTGTCGAGCACGCCGGCTTCGCGGGCGAGGGCGCGATCGATCAGCCAGGCGCAGGCCGCGCAGCGCATGCCGTCGGTGAGCAGCACGATCTCGCGGCCGCCGTCGACGGCGCGGCTGTGTTCGTCCAGCAGCTCGCTGCGGTCCCAGCTTTCCAGGTCCAGCCGGTCGGCCTGCACGCGATTGGCGTTCGCGCTGCGCAGGCGGTAGTAACTGCCAAGGTCGGCATCCTGGATCCACGTCGCGGCCGCAGCACAGCCTTCGCAGCAGAACGCATGGTCACCCGCAGTGACCGGTTGCCCGCCGGCGACCGGCTCGCCGCAGTGATGGCAGGACGCCGCGGTCGCGTCCATGGCGCGGCTCAGCCGCCTCCAAGCGAGGGGGCCAGGCGTGAGGCCTGCGTGTCCTTCTGCAGGCGGCCGCGAATGCGCCATGCGCTGTTCGCGGGCGTGAGCTGCAGGTTCCAGTCGTGTCGCGTGTCGATCTCGGCGGGCGCGGTCCAGCCGGTGGTCGTGCGCGCCAGCGGCAGGCGCAGGTCCTGCGCGGCCTCGGTGGGATGGGTCAGCATGAGAACGAGCGAGGTCTCGCGTTCGAACTCGCCGGTCACGGCGGTCAGTTCCACATGGTCCGGGCGGATCTGCAGGATGGCGCTCAGCTTGCGCTGTGCGGCGCGTTCGTCGGGTCCCAGGTCGGTGGTCTGGATCTGCGACACCCGCTGCACATCGTCGATGACAGGATCGGCGCCACCGGCACGCACCGCGGTTACCACCAGCCAGATACCGGCAACGACCGAGGCCAATGGCAGGCCCCACACCAGCCACACCATCGGCTCTTTCCAGAACGGGCGGGCGTTGGCGGCGGAGACATCGGGTTTAGTGGTCATTGGATCGGTCCGAAGTAACTGCTGTCCACGGTCTTCTCGGTGCCGGTGTCGACGTCGCGGACGGTGAACGTCACGGCATGGCGGCCGCGGAGGGTGGCGGGTGCGGTGGCGGTGACGGCCAGCGACAGGACTTCCTCGGGTTCGGCGCGCACCGTCAGGTCGCCGTCGCGCAGGCCGATGCCAGCCGAGCCGGATGTCAGCGTCACGAGGTAGCGATGCGATTGCTGGTCCTTGTTGACCAGCTTGAGCGTGTAGTCGTTCTCGACCCGCCCACCGGCCACGTCACGGTACAGCGCATTGCGGTCGCGCAGCACTTCCGCGATCAACACGTCGCGGTTGA
The DNA here is from genome assembly GCF_006716465.1 of Pseudoxanthomonas sp. 3HH-4. Taxonomy (GTDB): domain Bacteria; phylum Pseudomonadota; class Gammaproteobacteria; order Xanthomonadales; family Xanthomonadaceae; genus Pseudoxanthomonas_A. The sequence continues at coordinate 201,034 of NZ_VFPB01000006.1, forward strand.
ACACGCCCCAGGCCCACGCGACCACCAGCGCCAGCAGGATGGTGCCGTAGACGAAGATGCGCGGCCGCGGCACCTTCGACGGTTTGCCGTCGATGGCATTCTGGGTGGTGTAGCGGATCAACCCCTTCGGGTAGCCCATCTTGTCCATCACGTCGTCACAGGCGTCGATGCACGCGCCGCAGGCGATGCACTCGTACTGCAGGCCGTTGCGGATATCGATGCCGGTCGGGCAGACCTGCACGCAGATCGTGCAGTCGATGCAGTCGCCCAACTGGTCCGGGACGAATTTCGGCAGCGGTTCGATCACGGTGCCGGCACCGGCGAAGGTGATCGTGCCATGCGCGCCGAGGCGCTGGTCGGCGGCGCTGGGATGCGCGTTGGCACGCACCACGTAGTCGTAGGCGGTGATCTGGTCGAGCAGGCCGCGCGCGCGCTCCAGCACGCTGCCCAGGCCGCGCTTGCGCGGACCGCGCGGCTCGCCGCGCATCGGGTCGTAGGCGATGATCAGGGTGTTGCGGTCGAACATGGCGCTCTGGAAACGCGCGTACGGGCACATGTACTTGCAGACCTGCTCGCGCAGGAAGCCGGCAAAGCCCCACGTGGCCAGTGCGTAGAAGAACACCCAGAACGTTTCCCAGCCGCCCCAGGCGAAGGGCCACAGGCGGGCGCCCAGATCGAGGATGGGCGTGAAGAAGCCGACGAAGGTGAAGCCCGTCCACAGCGCGAACAGCGCCCACAGCACATGCTTGCCGCCCTTGCGCATCAGCTTGTTGGCGCTCCATGGCGCGGCATCCAGCTTGATGCGCGCGCTGCGGTCGCCTTCGGTCCAGCGCTCCATCCACAGGAATACTTCCGTCCACACCGTCTGCGGACACGCATAGCCGCACCACAGGCGGCCTGCCAGCGCGGTGAAGAAGAACAGCGACAGTGCCGCGATGATCAGCAGCACCGCCAGCAGCAGGAAATCCTGCGGCCAGAACACCAGCCCGAACACGTAGAACTTGCGCGCGGGCAGGTCGAACAGCACCGCCTGGCGGTCGTCCCACTTCAGCCACGGGAACACGTAGTACATGCCCAGCAGCCACCAAACCGCGGCCACGCGCAGGCGGTTGAGCGCACCGGCCACGTCGCGCGGATACACCTTGCGTTCGCTGACGTAGAAGGAGTTGCCCTGCGCATCCACCACGTCCAGCGGAATGCGCCGCTTGGCGGTGTCAGGGGCGGGAGAGGGAGGTGGTGCTGGCGTGGACATGGGCGACTCTGTCTTGGCTGGCGTCATGCTCGCGCCGCATCGGCACGCGAGGGAGCGACGGTTTGTCGCAGGCCACGCTCAGTCCGGCGGCAGCGCGCGATTGAAGCGGCTGGCCGGACGCAGCAGGATCCAGGTGAACAGGCTGCTGGCCGATGTCGCCAGCCAGAACATGAAGAAGCCCAGCGTGTAGCCGAGTTCGCGGCTTATCGCCAGGTCGGGGAAGGTCATGTCGCGCAGCGTCAGCGGGTCGACGAAGGCGAAGAACACCATCGTGGCCACGCCGGCGGCGAAGAAACTCGGCCAGAGCACTGCCCCGACGCGCTGCGCGAGCGGCCGGGGCGGATGGTCGAAGCGGGGCTCGGTGAAATTGGTCATTTCGCGCCGGCGGTCGCCTGGTCCTGCTTGTGCGAGAGCGACCAGACATAGGACGCCACCAGGCGCGCCCGCGTGTCGCCCAGCAGTTCGCGGTGGGCCGGCATCACGCCGTGACGGCCCTTGTTGATCGTCGTGCGCATGCTGTCCTTGCTGTTGCCGTACAGCCAGTAGTCGTCGGTCAGGTCGGGAGCGCCCAGTTCCTGGTTGCCCTTGCCGTCCACGCCGTGGCAGGCGACGCAAAGGCCATCGTACAGCGGCTTGCCCTGGGCGGCCATGAAGTTGTTGCTCATGCCTTCCCGCGGATCGTTCAGGACGTTGACGTAGGCGATGACGTAGTCGACTGCGTTGTCGCCGCCCATGCTGGTCAGTGCCGTACCCCATTCCGGCATCACGCCCTCGCGGCCATCCAGCACGGTCTGCAGCACGAGATCGGGCGTGCCACCCCAATGCCAGATGCCATCGGTCAGGTTGGGATAGCCGATCGCGCCCTGTCCGGTGGAGCCGTGGCAGGTGGCGCAGGTGTTGTTGAAGATCGAACGGCCCAGTGCCAGTGCCTTCGGGTCCTTGGCCAGCTGGTCGATGGGCTGGTTGGCGAACGGCGCGAAGGTCGCTTCCAGCTTCTTGTCCTGCACGGCCTTGACCTGGTCGTGTTCGCCGGTGGACGACCACTTGGCATAGCCCGGAATGATGCCCAGGCCGCCGTACCAGGCGATGTAGCCGATGCTGAAGAAAATGGTGATGTAGAACAGGTTGATCCACCACTTGGGCAGCGGCTTGTTGTACTCGGTCAGGTCGCCGTCCCACACGTGCGAGGTGTCTTCCGGTGCGGGGTCGCCGGGCCGGCGGCGGCCGGTCCACCACAGCAGCCACACGCAGCCCAGGATGTTCAGTACGACCAACGCGACGATGAATCCGATCCAGCCTGCGCTCATGGGTTGTTCTCCCCTTCCTCACCCAGCGGCATGCGTGCCGCATCCTCGAAATCCGCCTTGCGGCGCGGGCTCCACGCCCACACCCAGCCGGCGATGAACAGCACGATCAGTGCCCCGGTCACGATCCCCGATACCATGGCTCAGCCTCCCCTCGGCGCGGCCTTGCCCAGCCCTTGCAGGTAGGCGACCACGGCGTCCAGTTCCGTCCTGCCTTCCACGTCGGTGGCGGCACTGTTGATTTCCTCGTCGGTGTACGGGTCGCCGATGCGCTGCAGCGTCTTCATGCGCTGGGCGACTTCGGCGCCGTCGACCTTGGCGGTTTCCAGCCAGGGGAAGGACGGCATGTTCGATTCCGGCACCACGTCGCGCGGATTGATCAGGTGCACGCGATGCCAATCGTCGGAGTAACGCCCGCCCACCCGGGCCAGGTCCGGCCCGGTGCGCTTGCTGCCCCACTGGAACGGGCGGTCGTAGACCGATTCGCCGGCCAGCGAATAATGGCCGTAGCGCTCGGATTCGAAGCGCAGCGTGCGCACCATCTGCGAGTGGCAGTTGTAGCAGCCCTCGCGGATGTAGATGTCGCGGCCGGCCAGTTGCAGGGCCGGGTAGGGCTTCACGCCTTCCAGCGGTTTGATGGCCTCGGCCTGGAACATCAGCGGGACGATCTCGGCCAGGCCGCCGAAGGACACCGCCACCGCGATCAGCACCGCCATCAGGCCGACGTTCTTCTCGACTTTCTCGTGTGAATTTCCGTTGCTCATGTCGGTTCCTCAGGCGCGCGCTTGGCTGGCATCGGGCGGCAGGATCGGCTGCGGTGCGGTGGACCGGGCCGCCTGGAAGGTCTTCCAGGTGTTCCAGGCCATCAGCAGCATGCCGCTGAACACCAGCAGGCCGCCGCCCAGGCGGACCAGGTAGTAGGGATAGGTGGCGTTCAATGCTTCGACAAAGCTGTAGGTCAGCGTGCCGTCGGCGTTGGTGGCGCGCCACATCAGGCCCTGCATCACGCCGGCGATCCACATCGAGGCGATGTAGAACACCACGCCCAGCGTGTGCAGCCAGAAGTGCGTGTCGATGGCCTTGATCGAGAACATCTGTTCGCGGCCCAGCAGCTTGGGCAGCATCGCGTAGACCGAGCCGATGGTGATCATCGCCACCCAGCCCAGCGCACCGGCGTGCACGTGGCCGATGGTCCAGTCGGTGTAGTGGCTCAGCGAGTTGACCGTCTTGATCGACATCATCGGACCTTCGAAGGTCGACATCATGTAGAACGACAGCGAGACGATCAGGAACTTCAGGATCGGGTCGGTGCGCAGCTTGTGCCACACGCCCGACAGCGTCATCACGCCGTTGATGGCGCCACCCCAGCTGGGCGCCAGCAGGATCAGCGAGAACACCATGCCCAGGCTCTGCGCCCAGTCCGGCAGCGCGGTGTAGTGCAGGTGGTGCGGGCCGGCCCACATGTAGATGGCGATCAGCGCCCAGAAGTGCACGATCGACAGGCGGTACGAGTAGACAGGGCGGCCGGCCTGCTTCGGCACGAAGTAGTACATCATCCCCAGGAAGCCGGCGGTCAGGAAGAAGCCCACCGCGTTGTGGCCGTACCACCATTGCACCATCGCATCGACCGCGCCGCTGTAGACCGGGTAGGAGTGCAGCAGGCCGCTGGGCAGTGCCAGGCTGTTGACGATGTGCAGCAGCGCCACCGCGATGATGTAGGCGCCGAAGAACCAGTTGGCCACGTAGATGTGCTTGACCGCGCGCTTGGCGATGGTGCCGAAGAACAGCACCGCGTACGACACCCAGACCACCGCGATCAGCACGTCGATCGGCCAGATCAGCTCGGCGTATTCCTTGCCTTGGGTCAGGCCCAGTGGCAGCGAGACGGCGGCCGACACGATCACCAGCTGCCAGCCCCAGAACACGAAGGCCGCCAGCTTGTCGGAGAGCAGCCGCACGTGGCTGGTCCGCTGCACCACATGCAGGCTGGTGGCGAACAGGGCGCAGCCACCGAATGCGAAGATCACCGCGTTGGTGTGCAGCGGGCGCAGCCTGCCGTAGCTCAGCCACGGCAGGTCGAAGTTCAGCGCCGGCCAGTACAGCTGGGCCGCGATCAGCACCCCCACCAGCATCCCCACGATGCCCCAGACCACGGTCATCACCGTGAACTGCCGCACCACCTTGTCGTTGTAAGTCCCCTGGACGCCTTGCATGCGGCCTCTCCTATTCTGGTACGGTGGATTCTCGGGCCCATTCAGGGGGGCCGCATTGATCAGGATCAACCCTTTCCCGACAGCCGGTAGGTGGCGGGGCGCGCAGGATGCCGCAGGGCCGCGTGAAGAGGGGTGCGACAGAAGGTCACCCCCCTTTCCGATGGGCGGGGTCTAGAATCCACCACGGACACCCGGGAGCCGCTACGCCATGCCGGACATGACCGTTGTCGAACTGTCCCGTCTGCAATTCGCGCTGACGGCGATGTATCACTTCCTTTTCGTGCCGCTGACGCTGGGGCTGTCCTTCATGATCGCGATCATGGAGAGCGTGTACGTGATGACCGGGCGCGACATCTGGCGACGGATGACGATGTTCTGGGGCACGCTGTTCGGCATCAACTTCGCCATGGGCGTGGCCACCGGCATCGTCATGGAGTTCCAGTTCGGCATGAACTGGTCCTACTACAGCCACTACGTCGGCGACATCTTCGGCGCACCGCTGGCCATCGAAGGGCTGATGGCGTTCTTCCTGGAAGCGACCTTCATCGGCCTGTTCTTCTTCGGCTGGGACAAGCTGTCGCGCGTGAAGCACCTGATGGTGACCTGGCTGGTGGCGCTGGGCACCAACTTCTCGGCCCTGTGGATCCTGATCGCCAACGGCTGGATGCAGTACCCGGTCGGCGCCGAATTCAATCCCGTCACCATGCGGATGGAAGTCACCGACTTCGCGGCCGTGCTGTTCAATCCGGTGGCGCAGGCCAAGTTCGTGCACACCGTCAGCGCGGGTTACGTGCTGGGCGCGGTGTTCGTGATGTCGATCAGCGCGTTCTACCTGCTGCGTGGACGCCACGCGGACCTCGCCAAACGCTCGATGGCGGTGGCGGCCAGCTTCGGCCTGGCTGCGGCGCTGTCGGTGGTGGTGCTGGGCGACGAGAGCGGCTACGTGGCCGGCGAGAACCAGAAGATGAAGCTGGCCGCCATCGAGGCGATGTGGGAGACCGAGCCGGCGCCGGCGGGATTCACCGCCTTTGCGATTCCCGACCAGGAAGCACGCGCCAACCGGTACGCCGTGCACATCCCGTGGGTGATGGGCCTGATCGGCACGCGCTCGTTCAACACCGAGATCCCCGGCATCGGGGAGCTGGTAGAACGCGCCGAGGGCCGCATCCGCAACGGACAACTGGCCTACGCGGCGCTGCAGCAGCTGCGCGCCAACCGCGAGGATGTGCAGGCGAAGGCGGTGTTCGACCAGCACTGGCGCGACATGGGCTATGCGCTGCTGCTGAAGCGCTACCGCGAGGATATCGGCAGCGCCACCGACGCGGAGATCACGCGCGCCGCCGCCGACACCATCCCGCGCGTGGCGCCGCTGTTCTGGAGTTTCCGCCTGATGGCGGGCATCGGCTTCTACTTCATCGCGTTCTTCGCGCTGGCGTTCTGGCTGGCGACGGTGCAGAAGCTCGACAGGTACCCGTGGTTCCTGAAGCTGGCGCTCTATAGCCTGCCGCTGCCGTGGCTGGCGATCGAAGCCGGCTGGCTGATCGCCGAGTACGGACGGCAGCCCTGGGCCATCGATGGCGTGCTGCCGACCTTCATGGCCGCCTCGGGACTGCAACTGCACCAGGTCGTCATCTCGCTCAGCGGTTTCGTGCTGGTCTACACCACGCTGGCGGTCATCGACGTATACCTGCTGCGCAAAGTGATCCTGAAAGGCCCGGATGACGTGCCCGGTGGCGAACGACGACCCGACCAGGCCGGTACGCCGCTGGCACCCGCGTCCACGACCATGGCCTGACAGGAGGACGACATGGACACGATTCCCCTCGACTACCCCACCCTGCGCCTGATCTGGTGGCTGCTGCTGGGCATCCTGCTGATCGGCTTCGCCGTGATGGACGGTTTCGACCTGGGCGTCGGCACGTTGCTGCCGGCCGTGGCGCGCACCGATGCCGAGCGACGGCTGGTGTTGAACGTGGTGGGCCCGGTATGGGAAGGCAACCAGGTGTGGCTGATCCTGGGCGGTGGCGCGATCTTCGCGGCGTTCCCGGCGTTGTACGCGGTCAGCTTCTCGGGCTTCTACCTGGCGATGTTCCTGATCCTGTTCGCACTGATCCTGCGGCCGGTCGGCTTCAAGTTCCGCAGCAAGGTCGAAGACCGGCGCTGGCGGGCGGTGTGGGACTGGGCATTGTTCGTCGGCGGCTTCGTGCCGGCGCTGGTGTTCGGCGTGGCGATGGGCAACGTGTTGCTGGGCGTGCCGTTCCATTTCGACGACACGCTGCGCATCCATTATTCCGGCGGCTTCTTCGGTCTGCTGTCGCCGTTCGCGGTGCTGTGCGGCCTGGTCAGCGTCGCCATGCTGGTGGCCCATGGCGCCAGCATGCTGGTGATCAAGACGGACGGACCGGTGGCGCTGCGTGCGCGCCGCTTCGGCGCGGTGTCGGCGGTGGCGACGGCGGTGTTGTTCGTGCTGGCTGGCGTGTGGGTGGCGAAGGGCGTGGACGGTTATGCCGTGGTCGGGGCCGCCGTGACCGACGCCGCATCCAATCCGTTGTTCAAGCAGGTAACCAGTGCGCGCGGCGGCTGGATGGCCAACTACCAGGCCATGCCCTGGACCTGGCTCCTCCCGGTACTGGGCGTGGCGGGGTCATTGGCTGCGGCGGCGCTGTTGCGCGCCGGGCGCGGCATGGCGGCGTTCCTCGCCTCCGCGCTCGCCATCACCGGCATCATCCTGACCGAAGGCTTGGCGGTGTTCCCGTTCCTGCTGCCGTCCTCCTCCCATCCCGCCTCGAGCCTGACGCTGTGGGATGCGTCTTCCAGCCACCTGACGCTGTTCGTGATGCTGGTGGCTACCGTCGTGTTCCTGCCGCTGGTGCTGCTGTACACCGCCTGGGTTTACCGCGTGCTGCGCGGCAAGGTGAGCCCGGAAAGCCTGGAACAGAACCACAACGCCTACTGAGGAACGCACCATGTGGTACTTCTCCTGGATACTCGGCGTCAGCCTCGCGGCCAGCTTCGCCATCCTAAATGGCATGTGGTACGAGATGCGCGAGAACGACCGCGCCAACGAAGGCGGCGGCGCGACGTGACGCGCCTCAGGCGAGCGCGCGGTAGCGGAAGTCGCTGAACTCGACCGCGCCCTTGCCGGCGCTGTAGAGCGCCAGCCGGAGACTGAGGAAACCGCCGAACACGTTGTGGTGCAGGCCGGAGACTTCCATCCGCGTGTCCAGTCGCGTCCATGTGCGGCCATCGTCGTGCGAGTGGTGCCAGGTCACCACGTGGTCGTCGCTCGTCAAGCGGATGCGTACGCGCCGGGTCGGCATCGATTGTCGCGCCCAGGTCTGTTCTTCGGCGTACTGGAACACGCGCAATCCCGTCGGTGTGAAGCCGAGCCCGACGAAGGCCTTCGGGTTGTAGAACAGCAGCAGGCCGCCTTCGCCGCCATCGATCAGCGTCGCCGTGACCTCGGCCTGGTAGGCGCGATCGCCGACGATGCAGGCCAACGGGCTGCCATCGGCAGGCGAAGTGCCGGCGCCGGCGAGGCGGAGCGATTGCGTCCCATAGCGGATGCGCTGCATCTCCTCAGGCCGAGGCGCGTGGAAGGCCCATTGCGTGCCGAGCCGGTCGATCGAGAAATCATCGGACAGCGCGACACCGGCAATGCCGACTTTGCCAACCCCTGGAGCAAGCAACGGTTTCGACAGATCGCCGCCACGCGCATGGAACCAGCCGTCTTCCGTCCACTCGATCGGCTCCAGCAGCGTCTGCCGCCCGAGCGTGCGGTACCCATTCTCGTACCCGTGGTAGACCATCCAGCTGTCGCCGGCAGGACCGTCGACCAGCGTCGCGTGTCCGCGCGACCACCAGGGTTCGGCATCGTCCTGCGTGCGCACCAGCGGGTTGTGCGGGCAGTGTTCCCATGGGCCGTGGATCGAACGCGAACGTGCGGCGATCACCATGTGGCCGGTCACCGGGCCGGCGGTGCCGCCGACGGCGGTAACGAGATAGAACCAGTCGCCGCGGCGCGTCAGCTTGGGGCCTTCCGGTGCGAAGTTTTCGGTGATCCAGTCGTCCGGGTAACGCCACGGGCTGTACGCATGCTCCAGCGCCCCGTCGGTCGCCAGGCCATCGTCGGTGAGCCGCACCTTGCGGATGCCGTTGACGAAAAGATAGCGCCGACCGTCTTCGCCGACTGCGTGGCCGGGATCGATGCAGCCATCGATATGCAGGTCGACCGGTTCGCTCCAGGGGCCACGGATGTCCTTGGCCCAGGTGACGTGGATCTTCCAGGCCCCGCCTTTCGCCAGGGAAGGCAGGTAAATGAAATAGCGATCGCCGTGCTTGCAGAGATCGACGGCCCAGACCGTGCCGACATGCTTGTGCAATGCGGGCCCGAGCGGTGTCCAGTTGACCAGGTCGGTCGAATGCCAGATCACCAGGCCGGGATAGGCATCGAACGACGAGAACGTCATGTAGTAGTCGTCGCCATCCTTGAGGATCGTGGGATCCGGACGGTCGCCCGCGACGATGGGATTGAGATAGGTGCCGTCGCCGAGATCGGCCTTGCGCTGGCCTTCGATGCCGGTGGCGTGCGGTGGCAGCGTTGCCCCGCATGCGCTCGCCACACTGACACGCGAGGACAGCGGCCAGGCGACCAGTCCCGCGAACCCGGCCTTGAACAATCCGCGACGCGAGGTACCCGACATGCGAACTCCCGTGATGGCGCGGTCAGCGACGGACGGCGTAGGGTCCGAACGTGTTGCCGATGAAGCCGCCGGCCTTGTCCGCACTCAGCAGGCTTGCGTCCAGGTCGGTCGCGACGGATATCCACTCGCCTGATGCCAGCGCGTAGTCGGCATCCAGGCGCGGGCCGTCGAGGCGGAAGCGCAGCGTGATCGGCATGGCTTTCGCATCCAGCGGCATGCGTGCCAGCCGTTCGCCTTCCGTCGCGCCATCGCGGCTGCTGCGCCGGTACAGCGACACCGACATGCCGCGCGCGTCGCGTTCGACACCGAGCACGTAGTGGCCGTACTCGTTCTGGATCAGCGCGAGTCCGGCCAGCTCCCCGGGCGCGGGATCGAACGAGGTGATCGTCGTCTCCAGTGTGGCGTTGTGGTGTTGCAGGCGGTGCGCGACGTAGGACGGCTGGCCGGGGGTGGCGCCGAATCCACCGAGCGGCATCGTGCCGGGCGAGAGTGCCAGACCCTGTGCGCCGAGGGTGTACCACCTCGTCTTCGGCGGATGCAGCGTCATCCACGACAGCGGCAGCGCCGGCGCATCGAAGCGCTCCGTCCATTCGATCGGCCCACTGGTCGGTAGCGGCTGCGCATTGCGCGGCAGGTCCGGGCGCTTCACGACCATCGGCACGCGCTCGCCACGCGGCAGGATCACCGGCCAGCCGTCCTTCCACGTGACCGGCAGCAGGAAGGTCTCGCGGCCCAGGTTGTACTGGTTGCCACGGTACGGCCGCGTGGCAAGGAAGACCGCCCACCAGGAGCCGTCCTTCAGCTGCACGAACTGCGCGTGGCCTGTGGACGTCACCGGATCGGGACGTTTCGGGTCGAGATCACGCTGGGTCAACGACGGGTTGCCGGGGAACGCTTCGTACGGCCCCGTCAGCTTGCGGCTGCGCCAGGCCATCTGCGCATGCTGCTCGCCGGTGCCGCCCTCGGCGGCGGTCAGGTAATACCAGCCGTCGTGCTTGAAGATGTGCGGCCCTTCGATATGCTCGGGATTCGTCGACGGATCCGCCCCGCCATCCACCAGCAGGATGCGTCCGCCCACGCGCTCGCGCTTGTCGAAGTCGAAGCGCTGCAGCCAGACCGCGCGATGGCCGTCATAGCGCAGCTTTCCATCGGGCACGTCGTTGTGAACCACCCACGCGCTGCCATCGTCATCGAAGAACAGCGAGGGATCGATGCCGCTGACGCCGAGCCAGATCGGGTCGGACCACGGGCCGGCTGGATTTTCTGCCGTCACCACGAAGTTGCCGCGGTCGCAGTAGAAGCAGGTGTTGGCGATGTAGAAGGTGCCGTCGTGGTGGGCGAGGGTGGCGGCGAACAGGCCGCGCGTCAGTTCCTCCTTGTCGCCGTAGTGGATCTGGTCCGGGCGATGGATCGCATTGCCGATCTGCGTCCACGACACCAGGTCGGTGCTGTGGAAGACCGGCAGGCCGGGGAAATAACCGAAGGTCGAGGTGACGAGATAGAAGTCGTCGCCGACGCGGATGGCGGACGGGTCCGGATAGAAGCCGGCGACCACCGGGTTGCGGAACTGCGTGGCATCGACGGAGGGGCCACCGTCGTCGCCGGCATAGCGGACCTCGCGGAAGACGGCGTCCCCCGCCCATGCGGACGCCATCGAAAGAATGCCCATCACCGCCAGTGCGCAACGCGTCAACATGGTCTGCTTCCTCAAGTGGTGGTGGCGGCGCTCGTGCGCCGTGACCACAGCGCATGCAGGCCGCGTGCGGCCAGGTCTTCGGGGTGTCGCTGCACGCCGATGCCCAGCGTAGTGAGCGCGTGCGCGTACGACGCCAGCAGGCGGTCGTTGCCGACCAGATGCACCTGTGCAGGACGCGGCGCATGCGAGAACAGGCCCGACGCGCGCAGCTCATGGCCGATCAGCAGGCCGGACAGATACGACGGCAGCGCCGGCTCGGCGAGCTGCTGGAACAGACCGGTGGTGCGTACGCCGAACAGATGGTGCAGCAGGCCGCCCGCATCCGCGCTGCGCTTGAGGCCGGCATCGAACGCATAGCCGTCGAAGCGCACGTCGCCGACCGGCATCAGTCGCCCCAGGATGCTGTGCTGGCGCAGGACCGCATAAAGCTCGCCGGTCATCGCGGTCGCGATCCGCTGCACCCTGCCATCGCGCACCGTGACCCACTTGCTGTGCGTCCCGGGCAGGCAGACCAGGTGCGTGCCGCCGGGCAGCACGTCCAGTAATGCCGCCAGTTGCGTCTCTTCGCCGCGCATCACGTCGGGCACGGTGTCGGAATCGTTGTCGCGCAATCCCGGCACCAGCCACAGCGCCCGGTCGTCGAAGCCCGGAGGCTGGAAGCGCTGCATGCCCAGCGCCAGCGCATGGTTGCCGGCAGGGCAGGGCAAGTAAGGCATTTCGTGCCAGCCGCCGCGACCGCCGACCATCCCGCACAGCAGGACATCGGTGTCGTCCCAGCCTGCGATCTCCTGCGCCAGCACGTCGCCGAAGCGTCCGCCGCAGGCCATCACGCCGTGATCGCTGCGACGGCGCTCGCGGACCTGGCCATCTTCGGCCATGCGGTACAGGCGCAGCGTGCTCGTGCCCCAGTCGACGGCGATCATGGCAGCCGCACCCGGTCGATATCGCGGGCGAGACGACGTTCGTTGCGATGGGCGAACACGCCTCCCGACAACGGATGCGTCGCCAGCGCAGCAGCGTCCAGTCCTACGCGCGCGCTGGTGACATACAGCAGGTCGTCGCGCAGCGTGCAGCAGGACGGTTGCGATGCCGGCACCCGGACGATGCGGTCGATCCGGCCATCCGGCAGGTAGCGCACCACGCGGCCCGCTCCCCACTGTGCATTCCACACCGCGCCTTCGGCATCGACGATGGAGCCATCCGGCTCCGCGCCCGCCAGGTCGAGGTCGACGAACACCGCGATGTCGGACACGCTTGCGGTGGCCGCGTCGTACCGGCAATGCAGGATCCGCGGCGTCACCGAGTCGCAGAAGTACATCCGCGTGCCGCTGGCATCGAAGCAGATCGAATTCGGGATGGCGGCGCGCGGCAGCGCGAGTTCACGCAGTCCATGCGCGGCCGTGTACTGGTGGAAGCGGCCGGTCGGACGCAGGTCGGCGTGTCCGCTCTTCGTGCCGAACACGAAGCCCCGGTGGCGATCCGCGCGGCCGTCATTGATGCGGGTCATCGGGTCGTCGGCTTCGACGTCGGCCAGCTTCTCGAGGGAGAGCTCGCGGCTGGACAGCTGCGCTTCGACATCGCTCGCGTACAGGCCCTTGGCCAGGCCCAGCAGCAGGCGTCCGTCTTCGCCCAGTGCCAGGCAGCCGAGCGGGGCGGGCAGCGACCAGGTATGCGTGTGCCCGCTGTCGGGGTCGTGCCGCCACAGTTCGGCGGCGAGGATGTCGGTCCAGTACAGGACGCGCCGGCGATCGCACCACAGGATGCCTTCGCCCAGCGTGCAGCGGCTGTCGACGGCCAGGGTCGCCAGCGCCGTCGTCACGGCGTCACCACTCGGCCACGCTGCCATCGGCGTGCCGCCACAGCGGATTGCGCCAGCGCGGCGGTTGCCGGCTCGCTTCGACCAGGCGGGCTTCGTCGATCTCCACGCCCAGGCCCGGTTTCGGCAACGCGACGATGCTGCCGGTGTCGTCGCAGCGGAAATCCTCCTTGTTGAGCACGTAGTCCAGCAGGTCCGCGCCCGTGTTGTAGTGGATGCCGATGCTCTGCTCCTGCAGCATCGCGTTGTGGCTGACGAAATCCACCTGCAGGCACGCGGCCAGCGCCACCGGGCCCAGCGGGCAGTGCGGCGCCAGCGCCACGTCGTGTGCTTCGGCCATTGCCGCGATCTTCACGCATTCGGTAATGCCGCCGGCGTGCGACAGGTCGGGCTGCAGGATCGCCAGGCCGCCGGCCGCGAGCACCGGCTTGAACTCGGCGCGCGAGTACATGCGCTCGCCCGCGGCCAGCGGAATCGAGGTGGCATCCGACAGCGGCCGGTAGTATTCCCACTGTTCGGGCAGCACGGGCTCTTCGACGAACAACGGTTTGAACGGCGCCAGTTCGCGCAGCAGCACGCGCGCCATCGGTGCGCTGACGCGGCCGTGGAAGTCGATGCCGAAGTCCACGCGGTCGCCCATCGCTTCGCGGATCGCCGCGACCTTGGCCACCGCGGCGTCGATCGCGCGCGGGCTGTCGATCAGCTTCAGTTCTTCGGTGCCGTTGAACTTGAACGTGTCGAACCCCAGCGACTGGTACTGCCGCATCTGCGCGACGATGTCGGAAGGACGGTCGCCACCGACCCAGCGGTAGGTCTTCATGCGGTCACGCACCAGGCCACCGAGCAACTGGTACACCGGCACGCCAAGCGCCTTGCCCTTGATGTCCCACAACGCCTGGTCGATGCCCGCGATGGCGCTCATCAGGATCGCGCCGCCCCGGTAGAAGCCACCGCGATACAGCACCTGCCACAGGTCGTTGATGCGCGCCGGATCCTGGCCAACCAGATAGTCGGACAGTTCGTGCACCGCTGCTTCCACCGCGTGCGCGCGACCTTCGATGACCGGCTCGCCCCAGCCGGTCACGCCCTCGTCGGTCTCCACCTTGAGGAACAGCCAGCGGGGTGCGGCATGGTAGGTGCTGAGGCGGACGATCTTCATGCGGCGTGGTCCAGGTAGGCCTGTCGGAAGCGCCGCGCGTGTTCGCGCGTGCGCTCGACCGGTTGGCCGGGCTTGTAAAGTTCGCCGCCGATGCCGGCGCCCTGACAGCCGGCTGAGAGGTAGCCGGAGAGGGTGTCGGGCGTGACGCCACCGACGGCGAATAGGGGGACGGGCGGCAGCACGCTGCGCAGTGCGCGCACCAGCGCCGGTCCGTGTACGGAAGCCGGGAAAAGCTTGAGCATCTGCGCGCCGGCATCGAGTGCGTCGAAGGCTTCGCTCGCGGTGGCGAAGCCGGCCGCCACCTGCAGGCCGTGTTCCACCGCGTGGCGGATGACCGCCGGACGCGTGTTCGGCGTCACCATCAAGCGGCCGCCGGCCGCCACCAGCGCATCGGCAGACGCCGTGGTCAGCACGGTGCCGGCGCCGATCATCGCGCGCTGGCCGAAGGCGTCCACGGCGATGCGTACGCTGTGTTCCCAGTCCGGCGAATTGGTCGGTATCTCGATCGCGTCATAGCCTTCCTCCACCAGCGCGCCGACATGTGCGGCCACCTCGGCGGGCGTGATGCCACGCAGGATCGCGATCAGCGGCAGGGCGAAGGGGAAGGGGGGGCGGTCCATGCGCTCAGTCGTGGTAGACCTGCGAACGGCCGCCATCGATGGCAATGTCGGTGGCGTTGATGAAGCGGGCTTCATCGCTGGCGAGGAACAACGCGGTATAGGCCACTTCCTCCGGCGTGCCGATGCGTTGCGGAGGCAGCAGCGCGGTCTGTTTCTCGCGCGTGCCGGGCTCGCGTTCGAACCAGGCTTCGATGCGCGGCACCAGGATCAGGCCGGGCGAGATCGAATTCACCCGGATGCCGCGCGCGGCGTACTCGATGCCGAGTGAACGGGTCAGGCCGATCAGGCCGTGCTTGGCCACCGGATACGGGAAGCAGCCGGCGATGATCTTGTGCCCGTGTACCGAGGCGATGTTGACGATGGAGCCGGCGCCCTGCGCCAGCATGGCCGGCAGCACCGCACGGCACAGGTGCCATGCGCCCTTGAGGTTCAGCGCCAGGCAGCGTTCCCAGTCTTCGTCCGACAGCGACAGCGGTTCGGAGAACACGTCGGCGCCGGCGTTGTTCACCAGCGCATCGATGCGGCCATGCCGATCGCGCACGGACTGCACGACGGCATCGACGGCGGCGGCATCAGTGATGTCGGCGAGGAGGTGGGTGACGCCCGCGTCGGTGGAGGTCGCCGGTTGCCGATCGAGCCCGATGACGGTGGCGCCCTCGCGGGCGAACAGGCGCGCGGTCGCCGCGCCGATGCCGCTGGCGGCGCCGGTGACGATGGCGATCTTGCCGGACAGTCGGGCGCTCACGGGCGCGCACCGGCGGGTGGCGTGGACGCGACGATGGCGCCGGCACGCGAGGTGCCGTCGGACTGCGATGTCGCCATGGGGCCCTCCTCCCGGCGTTGATCGGATGCGGGATCACCGTGCGGCGTGCCTGTGCCGGCCGTCCGTGGGTGCCCCCGTTGCGGGCGGCCCGATGTCCCGGCCAGCCCGCCCTTGAAGCGTGGCATAGCCTCGCGTGGGCATCTATGTACGACAAATGAAATTTTTGTCATAGGCTATTCCCAGTGCGAATAGGTCATTCGCCCGGAGGTTCCCATGGTCCAACCCACCACCGGCTGGTTCGGCGCCACCCGGCTCAAGACCCGACATCTCACCCTGCTGCTGCACCTGTACGAGCAGCGGTCGGTCCTGCGCGCCGCCGAGGCCGCCAACATGACCCAGCCCGCCGCGTCCAAGCTGCTGGCGGAAATGGAAAACCTGCTGGGCGTGCCGTTGTTCGACCGTCACGCACGCGGGGTGGAGCCGACCTGGTACGGGCAGGTGCTGATCCGCCGGGCGCGCTCCGCGCTGTCGGAGATCGGGCGCGCCCACGACGAGATCGCCGCGTTGCGCAGCGGGCGGATGGGCCAGGCGTCCATCGGCACGGTGGTGAACCCGGGGACCACCCTGGTTCCCCAGGCGGTTGCGGCGGTGAAGCGCGACTTCCCCGACATCCTCGTCAAGGTCGAGATGGACTACAGCCGGCCCCTGGTCGCCAAGCTGCTGGATGGGCAGCTGGACATCGTCATCGGTCGCATCATGGGCCCGGAAGGCGCGGGCGAGCTGGACTTCGAGCCGCTGGCGGACGAGCCGCACGCCGTCATCGTGCGCGCCGGGCATCCGCTCACCCGGCGCCCGCGCATCACCCATGCCGACCTGGTCGACTACGGCTGGATCATGCCGCCGGCCGCCAGCGTGCTGCGCTCGCGGCTGGATGCGGTGTTCCTGGAGCACGGCCAGCCGCCGCCGCAGAACATCGTGGAAACCGCCTCGCTGCCGGTGATCATCCACCTGCTGCGCCACAGCGACATGCTCACCGCGCTGCCGGCCGAATCCGTGGGCCCGTACCTGCAGACCGGTCAGATGTGCGTGCTGCCGATCGAGCTGGGGGTGCGCATGGAGTTCTTCGGCATCGTGCGCCGCCGCGACCAGTTGCTGTCGCCAGGCGCCGAACGCGTACTGGAGGCGCTGCGGGCAACCGCCCGCCGGCTGTATGCCGAACCGGAACCGCCGCGTCCTGCGGGTGCACCGCCGCCGGGTGAGGGTTCCCCGGGCTGAGCCGGGCCAGCTATTCGGGTTTGATATAGCTGGCGATCAATATTTCATTGGTACGGCATGTCAGCGCCGCCTATGCTCGCGCCGCAGTCACAAAGAGCGGTCCCACGGCCGCCGGTTGATTGTCCGGGTCGGGCCAGCTGGTTTTCACCGCCCTGACATCCGCCACGGATGGATCCGCACCACCGACGGCCGCAGCCGCAGCCGCCACATGCTTCATCCGGCCGAAAGACGCGAAGACGTCCGCGGATCGGGACCACAACTCAATCGCTTGTCATGTGTCCTGGGAGGGAACATCCATGTCAACGCTCCAGCGCCGCCCTGCGGCGGCCTTCCGTGCCGTCCGCTCCGATGGCCGCAAGCTGCAACCCACCGTCCTCGCGCTGGGCATCGCCATGATGCTGGCCGCGCCTGCGTATGCGCAGGACACCGCGCCCGCCACGCAGCAGGAAGAGGCCGCTACCGAACTCGATGCCGTCGTCGTCACCGGCATCCGCGGCTCCGTCTACCGCGCGCAGGACATCAAGCGCGACGCCGACACCTTCGTCGACTCGGTCACCGCGCTCGACATCGGCGCCTTGCCCGACCGCAGCGTGACGGAAACGCTGTCGCGCATTCCTGGCGTGACCATCGACCGCTTCCTGACGGTCGGCGATCCGGAGCATTTCTCCGCCGAAGGCGGCGGCGTGCAGGTGCGCGGACTGACCCAGGTCCGTTCCGAGTTGAACGGTCGCGACAGCTTCTCCGCGTCCGGCGGCCGCGCGCTGAGTTTCCAGGACGTGCCCGCCGAGCTGATGGCCGGCGTCGACGTCTACAAGAACCAGAAGGCCGACATGATCGAGGGTGGTCTCGGCGGCAGCGTCGACCTGCGCACGTTCATGCCGTTCGACATCGAAGGCAGCCGCTTCGGCATGTCGTTCAGCGCCAACCGCGGTGATTTCGCCGAGCAGGTCAAGCCCGCGGGTTCCGTCCTCTTCAGCAACCGCTGGGACACCGACGCGGGCGAGTTCGGCATCCTGGTCAACCTGGCCCATTCCGAGCTGGCGACACGCACCGATGGCATGTTCGTGCGGCCATTCTTCAACACGGCCAACTCGGACCTCGACAACGACGGCACCAACGAGAACCTGTGGCTGCCCCGCGGCGCCGACTGGCGCACGCTGGAGTACGAGCGCGAGCGCCAGGGCGCCTACGTCGCCCTGCAGTGGCGCCCCAGCGACACCCTGGAGCTGTTCGCCACTGCCTTCCAGAGCCGATACGACGAGCTGTGGTACGAAGACGCGATCTTCGTTTCCAACGATCCGCTACAGGTGCGCGTCGATGCCAGCGAGCCCTACGAATTCGACGGCAACGTGTTCGTTTCGGGCCGGCTGCGTTCGAACGGCGACATCCCGATGGGCACGGACATCCGCGCCTCGCACCGCAAGTCCGACACCACCGACTACTCGTTCGGCCTGAAGTGGCTGTTCAGCGACCGCACCGAGTTCTCCACCGACCTGCAGTACATCAAGGCGAACACCGAGGCGCTGGATTCCACCGTATCGCTGGGCCTCAACGTGCCGTACATCGACATCGACCTGGGCCATGGCGTGCCTCGGATCGGCGTCGACAACCAGTTCACCGCCAACCCCGCGAACTACTACTGGGGGTTCACGATGGACCACCAGGACGACAACACCGCCGACGAAGTCGCCTGGCGCGCAGACCTGAAGCACAGCTTCGACAGCAATGTTTTCGATTCGGTGAAATTCGGCGTACGCGTCACCGACCGCGATGCGCACAGCATCGACACCGGCTACGACTGGCAGCCGGTGTTCCAGCCGTGGATGCAGGGATGGGCGTTGCCCGGCGGCGCGTTGCCGGGGCTCGACCTCAATGGCACGGTCAATTCCAGCCTGACCAACCTGATCACCTTCGACAATTTCTATCGCGGCGGCGCGTCCACGCCGGGATCGTTCTACTCGCCGGTGCTGGCCACCGCGCTGGGCTTCCCGAACAGCTACCTCGACATCCACGGCGCAGCCACTCCGTACTACACCTGCTGCTACGGCCAGATCACACCACGCAACCTGTCCGATCCGCAGTGGGGCAACGTACAGAACGAGAAGACCTACGCGGCCTATGCGATGCTGAACTTCGCGATGGACGAAGCGCGCATCGACGGCAACGTCGGCGTGCGCGTGGTGCGCACCGAAAACAGCGCCGAGGGCTACCTGGTGTATCCGAACAACGCGTTCGCGCCGTACCTCGGCACGGGTCAGTCGGAGCCGATTTCCGCGGAGAACTCGTACACCGACGTGCTGCCCAGCGCGAACGTGAAGTGGGAGCCGAAGGAGAACTGGCTCGTCCGCTTCGCCGCGTCCAAGGCCATCGCGCGTCCGGCCTTCAGCGACATGCAGGCCTACCAGGTGCTCAGCGTGGCCGTCCGCGACGGCGTCAATCCGGAGCCGGGCGACCAACTCGGCCCGGAGGACCTGGAGCTCACCGGCAGCTCCACCGACAACCCGTACTTGAAGCCGATGGAGGCCAACCAGTTCGATCTGTCGCTGGAGTGGTACTTTGCACCGGATAGCGGCGGCATGGCCTGGGTGAACTTCTTCTACAAGGACATCAAGGACTATTTCCGCCAACAGACGGAGCTGGTCGCCTACCCGGGCATCGACGGCAACGACTACGACTATCGCGTGTCCCGCCTGGTGAACGTCGGCAAGGCGAAGATCCAGGGCGCCGAGATCGGCTGGAACCAGTTCTTCGACTTCCTGCCGGCGCCGTTCGATGGTCTGGGCATGTCGGCGAACTACACCTACATCGACAGCTCGACGAGCATCCCGGCCGCCTCCAACGCGGTACCCGTCGACACCGACGGATCGCTGTTCGGCGACCTGCCGGCCGATGGACTGTCGAAGAATTCGTACAACGTCGCGGCGTTCTACGAGAAGGGCCCGTGGCAGATCCGCCTGGCCTACAACTGGCGCAGCGAGTACCTGCTGTCGATCGGCCCGAACGGTTACAACGGCGGCGACGGCGGCATCCCGTGGAAGCTGCCGGTGTACAGCGACAGCTTCGGCCAGCTCGACGGATCGATTTTCTATCGTTTCTCCGACAATGTGCAGTTCGGCCTCGAGATGAACAACCTCAACAACGCCGAGCAGCGCACGCTGATGGACCAGAACGGTGCCGGCAAGCGCATCACGTCCTGGTACGTCAACGACCGCCGCTACGCCGCGACACTCCGCTTCACGTTCTGATACAGCCCCTTGGAACGGCCGGTACGCCGGCCGTTCCTTCGATGGACCGGCGCACGCTTCGTGCCGCGCCCGAGGTGTGCTTCCTGCCGGCGCACCGCTGTTCCCCGACAGGAGATTCCGTGCACACGCTTCGCCTGACCCTCGCGCTGTTCGTTTTCCTGCTGGTGCCCGGCGCGGCGGCGAAGGATGACGTGACCAGCTACCGCTGGCGCAACGTCGCCATCGGCGGCGGCGGCTTCGTCAGCGGCCTGGTCTTCCATCCGCATGAGAAGGGGCTGCTGTACGCCCGTACCGATATCGGCGGCGCGTACCGCTGGCAGCCGCGCGAACAACGCTGGCAGCCGTTGATGGACTGGATGGGGCACGAGGACAGCGGCCGCTTCGGCGTGGAGAGCATGGCGCTGGACCCGTCCGATCCCGATCGCCTGTACCTGGCGGTCGGCACTTATCTGCATGAGCGTGGACAGGACGGCGCGATCCTGCGCTCGACTGATCGCGGGGCGACGTTCCGGCGGACGACGCTACCATTCAAGTTCGGCGGCAACGAACAGGGTCGCGGCAACGGCGAGCGGCTCGCGGTGGATCCGAACGATGGGCGCGTGCTGCTGTTCGGCACACGTGCCAACGGCTTGTGGCGGAGCGACGATGCCGGCGCGACATGGCGCGAGGCCGCAGGTTTTCCCGCCATCGCCAAGGCGCAGTCGGCCTGGGCGATGGGCTGGCGCGAGTTGCGCCCGGTGGGCATCGCCTTCGTCGTGTTCGATCCGGCCGATGGTGCGATAGGCACACCGACCAGAACGATCTATGCGGGCGTTTCGACGAACGAGACCAGCCTCTACCGCTCACGCGACGGCGGTGCCACATGGCACCCCGTGCCCGGGCAGCCGGTGGGGCTGCGCCCCAGCCACATGGTGCGCGATGGACGCGGGCGCTGGCTGCTCAGCTACGGTGACGAGCCCGGCCCCAACAACATGGCCGATGGCGCCGTGTGGCGTTTCGATCCCGCTGGCGACCGCTGGGAAGACATCACGCCGGTACGGCGCGTCGCCAGCGAGGGCGGCTTCGGTTGGGGCGCGGTCGCAGTGCAGGCCGACAATCCGGACGTGATCATCGCCACCACGTTCCGACGCTACCAGCCGCACGATGACCTCTATCGCAGCGTCGATGGCGGCCGCACATGGACGGCCACGCTGCCGCGCTCCCGCTTCGATCATTCGTCCGCGCCGTGGACCGCGGATGCGAAGCCGCACTGGATGGCCGACATCGAGATCGATCCGCACGATCCCGACCGCATCCTGTTCGTCACCGGCTACGGCGTGTGGGCGTCGACCAATGCGCGTGCATTCGACCAGGGCGCCGACATGCAGTGGCGCTTCGAGCAGGCGGGCTTCGAGGAAACCGTGCCGCTGGCGCTGGCCAGTCCGCCGCAGGGCGCACATCTGGTCAGCGGCCTGGGCGATGTGGACGGCTTCGTGCATGACACGCTCGATGTGTCGCAGCAGCGCTTTGCCGGCGTTCGCTTCTCCAACACCGAAAGCCTGGCCTTCGCCGGACAGATGCCGCAGGTGATGGTACGCACGGGCTATTTCCACAACCGGCCGGAAGG
The DNA here is from genome assembly GCF_006716465.1 of Pseudoxanthomonas sp. 3HH-4. Lineage (GTDB taxonomy): Bacteria > Pseudomonadota > Gammaproteobacteria > Xanthomonadales > Xanthomonadaceae > Pseudoxanthomonas_A. Next base: position 222,686 of record NZ_VFPB01000006.1, read on the forward strand.
CGCGGTGCGTGGCGCATGGTCGAACGACGGCGGGCGCACCTGGACCGCCTTCGCGAGCGAGCCGCCGGATGGCGAAGGCGCAGGGAAGATCACGCTGGCGGCCGACGGCAAGCGCGCCATCTGGCATCCCCGCAACGGCGAACACCACTGGATCACCGCCGACATGGGCGGTCGCTGGCAGCAGGTGAAAGGCCTGCCGAAGACGGCGGTGGTGGAAGCCGACCGCGTCGATGAAGGCATCTATTACGGCTTCGATGCGATCAGCGGCAAGCTGTATGTCAGCGGCAACGGCGGCGTTGCATTCGAGGAAGTCCGCGCGCCGGTGGGCGAAATCGGCGACTGGTACCGGGCCGAGATCCGGCCGCATCCGCAACGTGCCGGCGAAGCGTGGATCGCGTCGTCCTGGCGCGGGCTGCTGCATCTTTCCCCCGGCAAGCTGTCACGCGTGCCGGGCGTGGACAACGTGATGTCGGTGGGCCTGGGCAAGCCGGCGAAGGACGGCGATGCGCCGGTGCTGTTCGTGTTCGGCGAAGTGGGGGGGCAGCGCGGCCTGTATCGCTCCGGCGACGACGGCCGGCACTGGCAGCGGATCGATACCGACGCACTGCGGTTTGGCGGCATCATCCGTCACGTGACAGGCGATCCCCGCCTGCATGGCCGCGTCTACTTCGGCACCGAAGGACGCGGCATCTGGTACGGAGATCCGCTGTGAGGCTGGCGGTGTCCGCCAGCGTGCTGCTGGCCGCGGGGCTGGGCATCGGCGCGGCAGCCGCGGCGCAGGACGGCTATCGCCCCCTGCCGTCCGCCGGTGCGCCGGTGCTGGATGCCCTGCCGGCGGAGCCGGGGGCGCAGGGCGACATGCCGTCGCTGATCGCCAACGTGGCCGGGCGTCAGACCCACTCGCTGGATGGACGCTGGCAGGCCATGGTGGATGCCTACGGTGCGGGCATGGGCGACTGGAAAGCCGCGTGGCGCGACCGCACGCCAACCCGACGCGATGAGTTCCTCGAATACGGGTTCGATGATGCGGTGACGCTGCAGGTACCCGGCGATTTCAATACCCAGCAGCCGGCGCTGCACTGGCTGGAGGGATCGGTCTGGTACCGCAAGCAGTTCGACTTCGATGCCAAACGGTTGCGGCGCGATGGGCGCCGCGTCTTCGTGCATTTCGGTGCCGCCAACTACCGCACCGACGTGTTCCTCAACGGCGAACCCATTGGCAGCCACGAGGGCGGATTCACGCCGTTCCAGTTCGAACTCACCGGCAAGCTGAAGCAGGGTGGGAACAGGTTGCTGGTGCATGTCGACAACCGGCGCCGCCGCGATGCGGTGCCCGCGATGGGGGTCGACTGGTTCAACTACGGCGGCCTGACCCGCAGCGTGCGGCTGGTGGAAGTGCCTGCGCGCCACATCCGCGACTATCACCTGCAACTCTCGCCCGATGACACCCAGCAGGTCAGCGGCTGGGTGTGGCTAGCACCGGCGCGTGCCGACGTGCCGGTGAAGGTCGAGGTGCCGGAACTGGGCGTGTCGTTCGACGCGCGCACCGGTGCCGATGGTCGCGCCGCGGTGTCGTTCCGAGCGCCCTTGCAATTGTGGTCGCCGGAGCGGTCCAGGCTGTACCGTGTGCGCGTGTCCGGGGCCGGCGACACGGTGGAGGACGAGATTGGATTTCGCAGCATCGCGGTGCAGGGCGAGAGGATCCTGCTCAACGGCGAGCCCGTGCAGCTGCGCGGCGTCAACCTGCACGAGGAGATCGACGGACGGCGCGCGACATCGGAGGACGACTACCGGCGCCTGCTGGAGCAGGCGAAGGCGCTGGGCGCCAACTTCGTGCGCACCGCGCATTATCCGTTCGGCGAGACGTTCGTGCGCCTGGCCGACCGCATGGGCATCCTGCTGTGGGAAGAGATCCCGGTCTATCAGGGCATCGACTTCGCCAACGCCGGAACGCGCCAGCGGATGCAGCACATGCTGGCCGAGATGATCGGACGCGACCGCAACCGCGCTGCGGTGATCATGTGGGGCATCGCCAACGAGACTGCACCGGGCGATGCACGCAACGCCGCGCTGTCCGCGCTTGCCGCGCAGGCGCGTGTGCAGGACCCGACCCGCCTGGTCGCGGCGGCGTTCTACGGCCCCGGCTTCCACGGCGCACGGCTTGAAATGCGCGATCCATTGTTTCCGGCGCTGGACGTGATCGGCGCCAACATCTACTACGGCTGGTACGTGCCGTGGCCGGTGGCGCCGGAAGAGGTGGAATGGATCTCGCCGGGCAAGCCGCTGCTGGTCTCAGAGTTCGGCGCGGAAGCTCGCTACGGTCGCCATGGCGCGGCCGACCTGGCCAGCGACTGGAACGAGGAATTCCAGGCCGAGTTCTACCGCAGGCAGTTCCGCATGATCGAACGGCTGCCGTTCGTGCAGGGGACCTTGCCATGGGTGCTGGCGGATTTCCGTTCGCCGGTGCGCATGCACCCGCATCAACAGGGGTACAACCGCAAGGGGCTGCTATCGGAGAGCGGCGAGCGCAAACTCGCGTGGCACGTGGTGGCGGATTTCTATCGCTCGCGTGCGCCCATGCCCAACCTGGAAGGAGTCGCCCCGTGATCGTTACTGTTTCTTTCCGTGTCGGCATGCTGCTCGCCGGCTTGCTGGTGTGTGCATCCGCACACGCCGTCGAACTGCCGCGCGTTTTTGCCGATGGCATGGTGGTGCAGCGCGACCAGCCGGTGCAGGTCTGGGGCCAGGCGGCCGCGGGCGCGCGCGTCGTGGTGGCGTTCGCCGGCCGCGACGGTGCGGCGCAGGCCGATGCCAGTGGCCACTGGTCGCTGGAACTGCCCGCGCTGCCCGCCGGTGGACCGCACGTGATGCGTATCGACGATGGCACCGGCGCGCGCGTGCTGCAGGACGTACTGGTGGGCGACGTGTGGCTGGCCAGCGGGCAGTCGAACATGGAGTGGCCGATCGCGCAGTCGGCGGATCCGGAAGGGGAGATCGCGCGCGCGACCGATCCGCAGATCCGCCATTTCAAGATCCCCAAGTCCTGGGCCGGCACGCCGCAGGCGCAGCTCGCAGGTGGCGAATGGGTCGCCTCGTCGCCGCAGGCCGCAGGCAAGTTCTCGGCGGTGGCGCATTTCTTCGCGCGCGAACTGCGCAAGGTCACCGGCGTGCCGATCGGCATCATCGACAGCACCTGGGGTGGCAGCCGCATCGAAGCCTGGATGGACGCGCCATCGCAAGGTCTGGACGAAAAGGCGCTCGCCCAGCAGGCCAGCACGCTGCGCGCGCAGGACGAGCAGGCGCTGGCACGGACACACCGCAATCTCGCGCGCTGGCCGGATCTTCCCGCCGATGATGCAGGCTGGCAGTCCGCCGGGACCGACGCGTCCGCATGGACCACGATCAAGGTGCCTGCGCTGTGGGAAGCGGCAGGCTGGAACGGCATGGACGGCGTAGCGTGGTACCGCACCACGTTCACGCTGACCGCCGAAGAGGCCGCCGCCGGCGTGACGGTGGGCGTGGGCCGCATCGACGATTCCGACACCACCTGGGTCAATGGCACCCAGGTCGGCCAGACGCACATGCAGTACAACCTGCCGCGCCGTTACACTGTGCCGGCATCGGCCCTGCATGCGGGCGTCAATCACGTGGCCGTGCGCGTATCCGACTTCGGCGGCGGGGGCGGCATCCACGGCGACGCGGCCGAGGTCTTCGTGCAGCCGCAGGGCGCTGCGCCGCGCACGTTGGCGGACTGGTCGTTCCGGCCGTCCCGCGTCAGCGTCGCCCTGGTCGACGACAAGAACCAGCATCCCACCCTGCTGTACAACGCGATGATCCATCCGCTGCAGCCCTACGCGCTGCGCGGCGTGATCTGGTACCAGGGCGAATCGAACGCGAACACCGTGGCGGACGCACTGCACTACCGCCGGCAGTTCCCCGCGATGATCGAACAGTGGCGGGCGCAGTGGCGCATGCAGTGGGATGCGCCCAGCCTGCCGTTCCTGTGGGTGCAGCTGGCCAACTTCTCCTCCGGCACCGACAAGGGCGACGAGAGTCCCTGGGCTGTGTTGCGCGAGTCGCAGTCGATGACCTTGTGGATGCCGGGCACCGCGCAGGCGGTGGCGATCGATATCGGCAATCCCGACGACATCCATCCGCTCAACAAGCAGGACGTCGGCAAGCGCCTGGCGCTGGCCGCACGGCATGTGGCGTACGGCGAAGCCGTGGACTTCCATGGCCCGACGCCCCAGCACACCCGCTTCGAGGGCGGTGCTGCACATGTCGAGTTCGGCAGCGCGGGCGGCAGGCTGGCGGTGCGCGGTGGCGGCACGCGCGTGCACGGCTTCGCGCTCGCCGGCACGGACCAGGTCTTCCATCCGGCGGAGGCTTCGCTTGCGGAGGGACGCGTAGTGGTGCGCAGTGCGGCGGTCCCGCGCCCCGTCGCCGTGCGCTATGCGTGGTCTGACAACCCCGTCGACGCCGACCTGATCAATACCGAGCAGCTGCCGGCCTCGCCGTTCCGCAGCGACACCTGGTGAACCTGGAGTCTTGTTGATGATGCCTCGTCTGCTTCGTTCTTCCGCGCTTGCCGGCCTGCTGGTCGCCAGTGTGCTGCTCGCTGGCTGCGAGCGTGCCGGTGATGCGGCAAAGCGGACCGGCGACACTCCGGCCGGGGATGCGCACAACGGTGGCGAGGCCCCCATCCCGCAGATCGTCAGCAAGGACGGACGCCATGCGCTGATGGTCGACGGCGCCCCGTTCCTGATCCTGGGCGCGCAGGTCAACAACTCCAGCAACTGGCCGCAGGCACTGGACGATGTGTGGCCGGCGATCGACGTGGTCAAGCCGAACACGGTGATGGTGCCGGTGGCGTGGGAACAGGTCGAAGCGAAGGAGGGGACGTTCGACTTCTCCTTCGTCGACGTGCTGCTCAAGCAGGCGCGCGAAAAGAACGTGCGGCTGGTGCTGCTGTGGTTCGCGACGTGGAAGAACAACGGGCCTAACTACGCGCCGGCGTGGGTGAAGCTGGACAATGCGCGCTTCCCGCGCGTGATCACGGCGGATGGGCGCACGCTCAACTCGCTGTCGCCGCACGCACAGGCCACGCTGGACGCCGACCGCAAAGCCTTCGTCGCGCTGATGACGCACCTGAAGGCCGCGGATCCGCAGCGCACCGTCATCCTGGTGCAGCCGCAGAACGAGCCCGGCACCTATGGCAGCGTGCGCGACTTCTCGCCGCTGGCGCAGAAGGTGTTCGAGGGACCGGTGCCCGACGCCCTGCTGAAGAAACTGGGCAAGGCGCCGGGCACGTGGCGCGAGGTGTTCGGCACGGATGCGGACGAGGTCTTCCATGCTTGGCATATCGCGCACTACATCGACCAGGTGGCCGAGGCGGGCAAGGCGGTCTATCCGCTGCCGATGTACATCAACGCCGCGCTGCGCGGACCATTCAATCCCGGTCAGCCGGGCCAGTACGCCAGTGGTGGCCCGACCGACAACGTCCTGGATGTGTACAAGGCCGCGGCGCCACACATCGACCTGCTGACGCCCGACATCTACATGCCGGAGTACACGCACTACACCACGGTGCTGGACCGCTATGCGCGCGCGGACAATCCGCTGTTCGTCTCCGAGACCGGCAACCGCGAGGAGTACGCGCGCTACTTCTTCTCCGCACTGGGCGAGCAGGCCATCGGCTGGTCGCCGTTCGGCATCGACTACTCGCGCTATTCCAACTGGCCGCTCGGCGCCAAGCACATGGACGAGAAGACGCTGGCCACGTTCGCGATGAACTACGCGATGGTGACGCCGGCGGCTCGCGTCATCGCGCAGGCGAGCTTCGAGGGCAAGGTGCGTGGTACCGCCGAGCAGCCGGGGCAGGCGGTGCAGACGGTGAAGATCGATGACCGCTGGAACATGGTGGTGACGTATGGCGTGCCGCAGTTCTGGTTCCAGGGCGAGCCGCCCGGCAATCTGGAGCCCATCGGCCGCGCGCTGGTGGTGCAGCTGGGGCCGGACGAATTCCTGGTCACCGGCGCGCATGCGCGCATCAACATCCACGCCGCCGATCCGGCGCTGGCCGCGCGGCAGATCTACGACTACGTCGACGAGGGCACCTACGTCGATGGCAAGTGGGTGTTCCGCCGTCGCTGGAATGGCGACCAGACCGACTACGGCCTCAATTTCTCCAGCGTCCCGCAATTGCTGCGGGTGAAGCTGGCGACCTACTGAACGATCCACGGGCCGGTACCGCCGGTCCATGAACCGGGACGCCTGCGGGCGCCCACGAGGAGCAAGCGATGGGTTACTTGAAGACGTTGACGGTGCCGCTGCTGGCCCTGGCTGCAGCGGGCGCCAACGCCGCGGGCAACGAGGCCGTCGAGAAGATCGACCACGGCGTGATCGTGCGCCCCGCCGACGCGTCCGCCGCCGACGTGAAGGTGGAAGCGGTCGCGCCGGGCATCCTGCGCGTGATGGCCGATCCCGACGGCGACTTCGCCCGCACGCCCAGCCTGATGCGCGCGAAAACCGGTGCGCCGCCGGCGGTGAAGGTGGGCGAAGCCGGCGGGCAGGTGACGGTCAGCACGCAAGGCATTTCGGCGAAGGTCGATGCCCGCACGGGCCAGGTCAGTTTCTTCGACGCCGCCAGCAAGCCGCTGCTCGCCGAGCGCGCGCGCACCTTCTCTCCGGCAACGTTCGAGGGCAAGGACTACTACAGCATCCGCCAGCGCTTCGAGTCGCCGGATGACGAAGCCTTCTACGGCACCGGCCTGCACCAGCAGGGCTGGATGAACCTCAAGGGGCGCGATGTCGAGCTGCTCCAGCACAACATCGACAAGGCGATTCCCTACCTGGTCTCCACGCGCCACTACGGCATCCTGTGGGACAGCAACGCGATCACCCGCTATGGCGATCCGCGTGGCCTGCAGCCGCTGGGCACGTCGCTGGACCTGTTCGACGCGCAGGGTAAGCCGGGTGCGCTGACCGCGCGCTACACCGTCAACGGGAAGCAGGTGGTCGAGCGTCGCGAAAGCGAAGTGAACTACCAGTACATCAAGGACCTCGCGAACTTCCCCGCCGCAGGCAAGAACATGGCGCAGGGCGGACGCAGCGACGTGGTGTGGGAGGGCGAGATCGCCGCGCGCACCGATGGCCGGCATACGTTCTCGGTCTACAACAGCGAGTACGCCAAGCTGTACATCGACGGCAAGCTGGTCATCGACCGCTGGCGCCAGAACTGGAACCCGTGGCACCACGAGTTCGCGTTGGACATGAAGGCCGGGCAGCGGCACAAGGTGAAGCTGGTGTGGGACCGCATCGAACCGGCCTACATCGCGCTGCTGCACCGCGATCCGCTGCCCGCCGACGAAGCGAAAGACCTGTCGATCTGGTCCGAGGCCGCGCAGGCTATCGACTACTACGTCGTCGTCGGCGACGATGCCGACCAGGTGCTGGCCGGCTACCGCACGCTGACCGGCAAGGCCGTGCTGCTGCCGAAGTGGTCGTACGGCTTCTGGCAGAGCCGCGAGCGCTACAAGACCCAGGCGGAGCTGACCGGCGCGCTGGACGAATACCGCAAGCGCAAGCTGCCGATCGATGCCATCGTGCTCGACTGGTCGTACTGGCCCGAAGATGCCTGGGGTTCGCATGATTTCGATGCGAAGAACTTCCCGGATCCTGACGGCATGGTCGACCACGTCCACGACCAGCACGCGCAGATCATGATCTCGGTGTGGCCGAAGTTCTATCCGACCACGGCCAACTACAAGGAACTCGATGCCGCCGGCCACATGTACCACCGCAACGTGGAAGTGGGCGAGCTGGACTGGATCGGCAAGGGCTACCTCAACTCGTTCTATGACCCGTATTCGAAGGAGGCGCAGGACATCTTCTGGCGCCAGGTCAACGGCAAGCTCAACGCCAAAGGATTCGATGCGTGGTGGCTGGATGCCAGCGAGCCCGACCTGCACAGCAACATCGACATCGGCGAACGCAAGGCGCGCACCACGCCGACCTCGCTGGGTCCGTCGGTGGAGTTCTTCAACTCGTATCCGCTGGTGCATTCGGAAGGCGTCTACCGCGGTTCGCGCGAGCAGGATCCCGACAAACGCGTCTTCATCCTGTCGCGCGCGTTCTTCGCGGGCCAGCAGCGCGCCGGCGCGGCGTTCTGGAGCGGCGACATCGTGCCGCGCTGGGATGACCTGCGCGAGCAGATCTCCGGCCTCGTCAACGCCTCCATGGCCGGCGCGCCGAACGTAAGCTTCGACATCGGCGGCTTCTCCCCGGAACGGCGCTACGAAACCAAGGACCCGGCGCATCTGGCCGAGTGGCGCGAGCTGAGCCTGCGCTGGTTCCAGCACGGTGCGTTCGTGCCGATCTTCCGCCTGCACGGCCAGTTCCCGTACCGCGAAATCTGGGAGATCGCACCGGAAGGCACGCCGCACTACGACAGCTTCGTGCACTACCTGAAGCTGCGTTACACGCTGCTGCCTTACATCTACACGCTGGCCGGCGACACCTGGCACCAGGACGGCACGCTGCTGCGCACGCTGGCGATGGACTTCCCGTCCGACCCGAAGGTGCGCGACATCGCCGACCAATACCTGTTCGGCCCGGCGTTCCTGGTCGCGCCGGTGACGACGTTCAAGGCGACCACGCGCCAGGTCTACCTGCCGGCGGGCACCAGCTGGATCGATTTCGAGACCGGCAAGCGTTACGACGGCGGCCAGACCATCGACGCCGCCGCGCCGCTGCAGCGCATGCCGCTGTTCGTCCGCGCCGGGGCCATCGTGCCGCGCACGGTGGTGCAGCAGTACGTGGACGAGAAGCCCGATGCACCGCTGACCATCGAGGTCTACACCGGTGCCGATGGCTCGTTCTCGCTGTACGAGGACAACGGTCGCAGCTACGGCTACGAGCGCGGCGAATCCAGCCGCATTCCGCTGGCGTGGAACGAAAAGGCGGGTGAACTGCGCATCGGCGCGCGCGAAGGTCGCTATCCCGGCATGGTCGCCAACCGCGAGGTGCGGGTCCGTTTCATTGATGGTCCCCGCGCCGATGCCGGCACGCTGGAACCGGCGGCCGACGTCACCGTGCGTTACGACGGCAAGGCGCAGGCCGTGCGGTTTCCCCGCACTGCACGATGACAGCAGGGTGGTCGGGCGGCACCATGGAAACCGGTAGACAACACCTGTCCGGGAGGGCTGGATGATGCAGTCCCCGCGCCCGGGCATGTCGCCGGTCGCCGTCGACACCGGGCCACATGATCCCGGTCGCCGCACCCTGTTCAAGGGCGTGGCGGGCGGTGCACTGGTGGCGGGACTGCCCTGGGATGCCGCTGCGGCGCCGGCGGGCGCGACGACGGCGCAGGAGCTGCGCCTGTGGTATCGCCAGCCGGCGCGCGTCTGGGTGGAAGCATTGCCCGTCGGCAACGGCCGACTGGGCGCGATGGTGTTCGGCGGCGTGGCGCATGAGCGCCTGCAGCTCAACGAGGACACGCTGTACGCGGGCGGGCCGTATTCGGCGGTCAATCCGAAGGCGCGTGAGGGCCTGCCGTGGGTGCGCGAGCTGGTCTTCGCCGGTCGCTACGCCGAAGCTGCGGCACTGGCCGACGAAACCCTGATCTCGCGGCCGGTGAAACAGATGGCTTACCAGCCACTGGGCAACCTGTGGCTGCAGTTCGACCGCCTGGATGGGGTGGCCGACTACCGGCGCGAGCTGGATCTCGATGCCGCCGTCGCGCGCACCACGTTCCGTGTCGGCAACGGCGTGCACCGGCGCGAGGTGTTCGTCTCGCCGGTCGACCAGTGCATCGTCGTGCGCTACACCGTCGAAGGCGGCGACGCGATGATCGGCCGGATCCGCACCGGCAACGAACATGCGACGACGACGCGCGTTGTCGAGGGCGGCTGGCACGTCAGCGGCCGCAATGTCGGCAAGCATGGCATCGAAGGTCGCCTGCGCTTCGCGTTCCGCGTGCATGTCACGCACCGCGAAGGCCAGGTGCGGGTGGAGCAGGACCAGATCACCTTCGATGGCGTGCGCGAACTGGAACTGCGCATCGTCGCGGCGACCAGCCATGTGGCCTACGACGACATCAGTGGCGATCCCGACGCGATCACCGCCACGCAGCTGGCGCGGGTGAAGAACAAGGCGTTCGACGCCGTCCTGGCCGAGCATGTCGCCGAGCATCGCCGCCTGTTCCATCGTGTGCGCCTGGACCTGGGCCGCACCGCGGCCGCCGACCTGCCAACCGATGAGCGCATCGCGGCCTTCGCGCAGGGCGACGATCCCGCGATGGTGTCGCTGTACCACGCGTACGGACGCTACCTGTTGATCTGCAGCTCGCGGCCGGGCAGCCAGCCCGCCAACCTGCAGGGCATCTGGAACGACCTGATGGATCCGCCGTGGGAGAGCAAGTACACGGTCAACATCAATACCGAGATGAACTACTGGCCCGCCGAAGCGAACGGCCTGGGCGAGTGCGTCGAGCCGCTGCAGCGCATGCTGGAGGAACTGGCGAAGACCGGTGCCGGCGTCGCCCGCGACATGTACGGCGCCGGTGGCTGGATGCTCCACAACAACACCGACCTGTGGCGCGCGGCCACGCCGCCGGATGGCGCGCGCTGGGCGCTGTGGCCGACAGGAGGCGCCTGGTTGCTGCAGGCGCTGTGGGACCGCTGGGACTACGGCCGCGATACGGATTACCTGAAGCAGGTCTGGCCCCTGTTCAAGGGCGCCGCGCAGTTCTTCGTCGAGACGCTGCAGGACGATCCGCAGACCGGGCACAAGGTCACCGTACCGTCGCTGTCGCCGGAGAACGAACATCCTTTCGGCGCAGCGATTTGTGCAGGTCCGACGATGGATGCGCAGATCCTGCGCGATCTGTTCGGCCAGTGCATCGAGGCGGCGCGCGTGCTTGGCGTGGACGCCGATTTCGCCGCGCGCCTGGCCACGCTGAGCGCCCAGCTGCCGCCCAACCGGGTCGGCAAGGCCGGGCAGCTGCAGGAATGGCAGCAGGACTGGGACATGCAGGTGCCCGAGATCCACCACCGCCACGTCTCGCACCTGTACGGTCTGCATCCCAGCGCGCAGATCAACCGGCGCGACACGCCCGACCTCGCCCGTGCCGCGCAACGCACGCTGGAGATCCGTGGCGACGAGGCGACCGGCTGGGGCATCGCGTGGCGGTTGAATTTCTGGGCACGCCTGTGGGATGGCGAGCACAGCCTGAAGATCCTGCGCATGCTGCTGTCGCCGCAGCGTAGCTACCCGAACCTGTTCGATGCGCATCCACCGTTCCAGATCGACGGCAACTTCGGTGGCGCCGCCGGCATCGTCGAGATGCTGGTGCAGAGCTGGGGCGGATCGATCTTCCTGTTGCCTGCGCTGCCGTCGTCATGGCGCGACGGCGAACTCGAGAGCGTGCGCGTGCGCAATGCGGCGCGCCTGGATCTTTCATGGAAAGCAGGGCGACTCGCACGCGCCACGCTGCATTCGGACAAGGGCGGCCGCTACCAGCTGGTCCATGCAGGCCGCACGCTCGATCTTGAACTCGCCGCGGGCACCTCTGCCACGGTACGACTGCGCGACGGCGCGCTGGTGGAAGCATGAAGAAGGCATTCCCATGAGTCTGGTCGCCGGAATCGACGCAGGCACGCAGAGTCTGAAGGTGGTGGTCTACGACCCCGCCGCGCGCACCCTCGTGGCTATGGCCAGTGCAGCGCTGGAGCTCATCAGTGGCGACGATGGCAGCCGCGAGCAGCACCCGGCCGATTGGGTTGCGGCGATGCAGGCCTGCTTCGACCGCATCGATCCGGCCGTGCGTGCGCGCATCGTCGCGCTATCGGTCTCGGGCCAGCAGCACGGCTTCGTGCCGGTGGATGCGCGGGGCGAAGTACTCGCTCCCGCCAAGCTGTGGTGCGACACCAGCACCACGGCCCAGTGCGCGCAGATCATGGACGCGGTAGGCGGTTCGGCAGCGACGATCGCGCTTGCGGGCAACCCGATCCTGGCCGGCTACACCGCCTCGAAGCTGTCATGGACGAAGAAGCACCGCGCCGACGCCTACGCCCGGCTAGCGACGATCCTGCTGCCGCACGACTACCTCAACTTCGTGCTCACCGGGCAGCGCTTCTGCGAGTACGGCGATGCCTCCGGCACCGGCTGGCTCGATGTCCGCACGCGAACCTGGTCGGCCGAGCTGCTGCGTGCCACCGATGCGGACCGCGACTTGGGCGCCTGCCTGCCGCCGTTCGCCGCACCCGATGCGCTGTTCGACATCGATGCGTCGACTGCCGCGCGCCTGGGCGTGCCCGCGACGGCGAAGGTCGCCGTCGGCGGCGGCGACAACATGATGGCGGCCATCGGCACCGGCTGCATGGAAGAGGGCAGGCTGGCGATGAGCCTGGGCACCTCCGGCACGCTGTTCGCCTATTCCGACACCCCCGTGGTCGACCCGGACGGTGCCTGGGCCGCGTTCTGCTCCTCCACCGGCGGCTGGCTGCCGCTGATCTGCACGATGAACTGCACCGTGGCGACCGAACAGGTGGGCATGCTGTTCGGCTTCAGCACGCGTGACGGCGATGCCCACCTGCACGCCACGCCGCCCGGTGCGGATGGCCTGGTGATGCTGCCCTTCCTCAACGGCGAGCGCACGCCGGACCTGCCGCGCGGCAAGGGTGTGCTGGCCGGGATGGATACGACCAACATGACCCCGGCGCACGTCTACCGCGCCGCGATGGAAGGGGCGACCTACAGCCTGAAGTACGGCTTCGATGCCTTCGTCCGCGCCGGCATGCGCTTCGAGCGCATCGTGCTGACCGGTGGTGGCAGCAACAGCACGGCATGGCGCCAGCTGGTGGCCGATGTGTTCGGCCTGCCGGTCGATGTGCCCGTGCAGGCCGAGGGTGCGGCCTTCGGTGCGGCACTGCAGGCACTGTGGGCATGGGGCCGTTCGCGCGGCGAGACATCGTCCATCGCCGACATCGCACGCGCCCATGTCGCCACCGACCCGGCCTTGTCCGCCACCCCCGATCCCACCCGCGCGCAGGCCTATGCCGCGGCCTACCGCCGCTTCCTGCAGCACCTTGATGCCCTCACGCCGCTGCAGCGCGGCTGACATCCCCACGTACATCACGCACAACCACAGGACCCCGCATCATGAGCACCCAGCCCTTCATCGGCGCCCAGGAATACTTCCCCGGCATCGGCCGCATCCCCTTCGAAGGCCGTGGCTCGGACAACCCGCTGGCGTTCAAGGTCTACGACGCGCAGAAGACCATCGGCGGCAAGACCATGCAGGAGCACCTGCGCTT
>NZ_VFPB01000007.1 GCF_006716465.1 Pseudoxanthomonas sp. 3HH-4
ACGCCGTCAGCGTACGCAAAACAGCTTGCTGCCAAAGCCGATATCATCAATCCCGGACTCTAGATCCAACCGCTACTGAAAGCGGGGGGACGTCGCTGGGACCCGACAGGGCGGGCGTTGGCACCAAACATAGAGCCGGCAGCAGAGAAAATGCGCGCTTGGCTCAGGCGCGAAACTCAAGGAATGTGGGGGTCACACACTTACGCTTCCCCGTTCCTAGAGAAACAGCGAAACCCATATGCGGGAAGCCTTGAGACCTTGGGAGCATCGATCGCCCAGATCGTTGACGATGCATTTAATTTCATCGAGGCAGCCGATGAGATCCATCCCATCGAGGGAGAGATCCGACGTATTCGCCTTGAGACTGAACTGGTTCTCCATACCGCGCGATTCTGCGAGGCGGCAATCAAGCAGATGCTGCACTGCACGTCCTTCTCGCGGGCAAAGTACAAGAATGCGGCGCTGGGCGAACTCCTCGCTCAAGACTGCCATGCATGCCGCAAAGCCGGAGCGCCCAACCACCAGTTCTCGCTTATGGGCTCACTGGCCCACCAGTACTATCAGTGCTTAGACTTCGAGCAGTGCGGCTTTGACCACCTAGTCCTGACGAACAAGAGGCGAAACGTGGAGGCGGCACACTCAGATGCACAGCGTCTGCGGGACTGTACGGTTCGAGAGTCCAGACAGGCCCTAAAGACAACTCTTGATGAGGTGGCGAATGCATTCACACACCTTCTCGGCCACATAGCGGGCGTGGAGACCGCTTTGATTCGAGAGATCGAGATACGCATTGAGCACTACCCCAACATGCCACCTCGAGAGGCATTCCGTGGGCTACTCACGAAGACGTCCTTGAACTACGACGAAAAAGACGTCTACCAGGGTCCAGGCTACCTTGAGAGGCAGATCCACGAGCGTCGCGCTCGACGAGCCAAACAAAGTGGCCTACCCACCGACGCTCAAACGTCGACGCCTCCTTCCGATCAATCTCCCGCAGTCCAAGACTGAGCTACATACATGCAAGAAGAGACCGCAGTCGCCCTGCACTACCTAACTTGGCCAGCCGTCGGCGAGATCATTCGAACTGTTGGCGTCGTCGTGACCGCAGTGGTCGCGATTTGGGCCTTAAGGAACTGGAGCCGTCAGGACGGAGCCAAGAGGGAGGCAGAGTTCTTGGACCTGATAGTGGACGCGACTCATGAACTGCTTGCGCAGCTTCCAGGTCCTCTCACCTTGCTAGACATGATCCACATTGGATTCATGAGCCGCGCCAACGATCCAGAGGACCCGGCCGAGCTTATGCGCGGGGCAACGATCTACATCCAGCAGCACGGTCTAGAGCAGCACAAACTGCTCTTAGAACGCCTCGAACCTGTGCGACCCCTCCGCGCAAAGCTGAAAGCCCTGACAGCCAAGGGACAGATGTTCCAGTTTCCGAACTATCAGAACCAGTGCATAGCGGCCATTGAGTCGATTACCAGGCAGGTAGATCGTCTTGAGCACTTTGGAGTGGTTGTGTCTTCCGCAAACTGGAACTGGGATCACCCTGAAGTCCATAGGGCAGTACAGGTTGCCCTAGAGACGACCCCCTCTGACACTCGTCCCAAGTTGAACGCCGGCAACGTGCAGATCCTCGACTTCGCACGAGACGCGTATGGAAGACTGTACGGAAGGCGTTGGACAACGTAACGCATCACGCGTTTATAGCAACTCAGACGTCCACGGCAACCGAGAAGAACCACGGTGGCGATAGTTATAGCGTGCCATCGGCAGCAACCCGCGCGATCTCCGGGATCATTTTGCCTGACGCCTGCCTGACATGGCAGCAGCACGAACAAAGGGGCACTTGCCACCAAATGGCCCGTGCAACAAAAAGGGCTCCCGCCAGGGAGCCCTTTGTAGTCTTGATCACTAGACGGTAGGCCACTAGCAGCTTATGCCTATCCAACTAGCAGCTTATGCCTATCCGCACAGAAAGCGCTCTACTTAGCGCCAGAATTTCTCAGCCGCACTTCGAATAACCACAGTTCAAACACGTAGCACACCCGTCCATGATGACGAGCGCCTTGGTGCTGCACTTGTGGCAAAGAGTCGCAGAGGGCGGGAAGCTGGCGCCATCGCCAGTCACGGCGATGTCCTCGGCGGCGCCCTGCGCGGGCGCGGCCGGTGCAACGGTCACAGTTTCAACTACGTCAGAGTTTTTTTTTGCGCGGTCTTCGTACTGCTTGCGCTTCTCGGCCAGGATGGCGCGCTGGTGCGCGCTCATTTCCGGGTCGTGGATCAGGCCGATCGACTTCATGTGCTCTTCCACGATGGCGCCCAGCTCGGCCACCAGCGACGGCATGTACACGCCACCGGCCTTGAAGTAACCGCCGCGCGGATCGAACACGGCCTTCATCTCGTCCACCAGGAACGTCACGTCGCCGCCCTTGCGGAACACCGCCGACATGATGCGCGTCAGCGCCACGATCCACTGGAAATGCTCCATGGACTTGCTGTTGACGAAGATCTCGAACGGACGGCGCAGCTCATGCTCCGTGCCCGCGTTCAACACGATGTCGTTGATGGTCACGTACATGGCGTGCTCCACCAGCGGCGACTTGATCTTGTAGGTGCTGCCGATGAGGACTTCCGGGCGCTCGATGCGCTCGTGCATCTGGATGATGTTGTCCTGCGGCACTTCCTTTTCCACCGTCTCGCGCGCCACCGACGCCGTGGGAATCAGCGCAGCGGCTTCGCGCGCCTTGTCTTCCGGGGTGAGCACGCTGTAGCCCTTGATTTTCTTGTCGATCTTGACGGCCATGACGGGAGAATCCTGTTCGTGTTCTGAAAGTTGTCATCGATGGGCGGGGCCTGGCCTTCCGGGCCGGCGACCGCCCCAACCCTCCCCCGGACCCGGGGGAGGAGGGGTGCATCAGGTCTTACTTACGGGCCGCTTTTTTTGCTGCTTTCTTGGCGGCTTTCTTCGGGGCTGCCTTGCGCACGGCCTTCTTGGCCGCTTTCTTCGGAGCGGCTTTCTTCGCCGCCTTCTTCACGGGCGCCTTGCGGGCGACCTTCTTCACTGCTTTCTTGGCGGCCTTCTTTACCGGCGCCTTCTTGGCGGCGGCCTTCTTGGCGACCTTCTTCACGGCCTTCTTGGCAGCCGTCTTCTTGGTGGCTTTCTTCGCTGCCTTCTTCGCCGTCTTCTTGGCGGCCTTCTTGCCGGTCACCTTCTTCTGCAGGCTGGCGGCTTCGGCCTTGGCGGCGGAACTGGCGGCGGCCAGCTTCTTCTTCGCCTTGGCGACGGTCTTCTTCACCGCCTTGGTGGCCTTGTCGGTGCGCTTGGCCACGGCCTTCTTCGCCTTGGCGATGTCGGCACTGACCGTCTTGCGCGCCTTCTTGGCCGCCTTCTTGGCCTTGGCGACCGTTTCGCTGGCGGTGGTGGCCACCGCTTCGCCGATGCCTGCCACTGTTTCCTTCACGCTTTCGGCCGCGCCGGAAAGCGTCGCCGTGACACCATTACCGTTGCTCATGTTGCCCTCCTTGTGGGCGAGGTTCGTGACGCTGCCGATGCTATACCCGATTGCGCGGGGTGAAACGGTGAAGCCGATGAATCGGAGCCTGCCGTGATGCACCCCTTCCCCCGCGTGCGGGGGAAGGTTGGGATGGGGGCGCGTTTAGCAATGAGCAGAAGCAACTCGCTGCGCTCGCACCCCTCTCCCGCCCCTTCGGGGCACCCTCTCCCGCAAGGGGAGAGGGATTCAACGCTTGTCCTTCTCCCGACAAGCGGGAAGAGGGGTTCAATCTTTTCCTTCTCCCCGCAGGCGGGGAGAGGGATAAAGCATCAGAACTTGCCGTAATACCCTTCCTTCAACGCATCGAACAGGTTGGCGGCGGTGTGCATTTCGCCGTCGTATTCGATCTGCTCGTTGCCCTTCACCTCGATGACGTTGCCGTCTTCCAGCTCGAAGCGGTAGGTGGTGTTCTCCAGGTCGGCTTCCTTCACCAGCACGCCCTGGAAGGCTGCGGGGTTGAAGCGGAACGTGGTGCAGCCCTTCAGGCCCTGCTGGTGGGCGTAGCGGTAGATGTCCTTGAACTGCTCGTACGGGTAGTCCGTGGGCACGTTGGCGGTCTTGGAGATGGAGCTGTCCACCCACTTCTGCGCGGCAGCCTGCACGTCCACGTGCTCCTTCGGGCTGATGTCGTCGGCGGCGATGAAGTACTCCGGCAGCTTCGCATCGGCGTCGTCCGAGAACGGCATGGCCTTCGGGTTGACCAGTTCGCGGTAGGCCAGCAGCTCGTACGACCAGACGTCGACCTTTTCCTTCGACTTCTTGCCTTCGCGGATCACGTTGCGGCTGTAGTGGTGCGCGAACGAGGGCTCGATGCCGTTGCTGGCGTTGTTGGCCAGCGACAGGCTGATGGTGCCGGTGGGGGCGATGGAGCTGTGGTGGGTGAAGCGGCTGCCCACTTCGGCCAGTTCGTCCACCAGGTCGGGGGCGACGCTGGCCACGCGCTGCATGTAGCGGCTGTACTTGGCGTGCAGCACCTTGCCGGGGATCTCCTGGCCGACCTTCCAGCCGTCCTTCGCCATTTCCGGGCGCTGGCGCAGCATGGCGGCGGTGACAGTGAACAGCTCGTCCATGATCGGGGCGGCGCCCTTCTCCTTCGCCAGGGCCAGGCCCATTTCCCAGCCGGCCACGGCCATCTCGCGGGCGATGGCTTCGGTGAATTCGCAGGATTCCGGGCTGCCGTACTTGTGCTTGAGCATGGTCAGCGTGCTGCCCAGGCCCAGGAAGCCCATGCCGTGGCGGCGCTTGCGCAGGATCTCGGCGCGCTGCTGTTCCAGCGGCAGGCCGTTCACTTCGACCACGTTGTCGAGCATGCGGGTGAACACGCGCACGACTTCCTTGTATTCCTCCCAGTCGAAGCTGGCCTGGTCGGTGAACGGGTTGCGCACGAAGGTGGTCAGGTTGACCGAGCCCAGCAGGCAGGCGCCGTAGGGCGGCAGGGGCTGCTCGCCGCACGGGTTGGTGGCGCGGATGGTCTCGCACCACCAGTTGTTGTTCATCTCGTTGACGCGGTCGATCAGGATGAAACCCGGCTCGGCGTAGTCGTACGTGGACACCATGATCATGTCCCACAGGTGCCGCGCGCGGATGTGGCCGTAGATCTTGCAGGCCACCAGGCCGTCGTCGCGGACGATGTAGTTCTTGTGGGTGGGCCACTCGCGCCAGACCACCTGCGCGGCGTCCTCGACGTCGATGTCGCCCTTTTCCTTGATGTTCACCGGGAACACCAGCGGCCAGTCGGCGTCGGTGTCCACGGCTTCCATGAAGCCGTCGGTGATCAGCAGCGACAGGTTGAACTGGCGCAGGCGGCCGTCTTCGCGCTTGGCGCGGATGAAGTCCTTGACGTCCGGGTGGGAGATTTCGAACGTGCCCATCTGCGCGCCGCGGCGACCGCCGGCGGAAGACACGGTGAAGCACATCTTGTCGTAGATATCCATGAAGGACATGGGGCCGGAGGTGTACGCACCGGCGCCGGCGACGAAGGCGCCCTTGGGGCGCAGCGTGCTGAACTCGTAACCGATGCCGCAGCCGGCCTTGAGGGTCAGGCCGGCTTCGTGGACCTTGTCCAGGATGCCGTCCATCGAGTCCTCGATGGTGCCGGACACGGTGCAGTTGATGGTGCTGGTGGCCGGCTTGTGCTGCTGGGCGCCGGCGTTGGAGGTGATGCGGCCGGCGGGAATGGCCCCGCGGCGCAGCGCCCACACGAAACGCTCGTACCAGTAGGCGCGCTTTTCCGGGGTGCCTTCGGCGTCGGCCAGGGCACGGGCCACGCGCTGGTAGGTGCCATCGATGTCGGCGTCCAGGGCCTCGCCCTGCTTCGTCTTCAGCCGGTACTTCTTGTCCCAGATGTCCTGGGATGCCGGTTGCATGGGAATCAGGGCAGGCTGTTCCGTCTTGACCGCCTCGAGGCGCACCGTACTCATGGTTGTGTTGTTCTCCTAAAAACGACTGGAACGTGTGTTGGCTGTGGCGGGTGGGTAGCGGGCCCACCCCCGCGATTCACTGCGGGATGTTCATGGCGGACCCGGACGACGGGGACGGCGCCGCGGGCAGCTGCACAGGATGCGCCGCCCGGGTTGCCGGATTGTGGAAGTGGGACCTGCCATCGCCATGGTGCCCACTGCTTCCCTCGCCCTCATGCGCCAATCCCCAAAGGCGCCCGATTTCCCAAGCGCAAAGCCCGAAAAAACACCAGTGCTTGGGTCCGCTTCGTGCTGGACCGCAACATCTTGTGTCCGCACGAAGCCGTCAAACTACGCCCGGGGGTGCCCCCTGTCAACCGGATTGACATGACAATTGCATGGCATCCACCCCACCGTCCGTCATCACGCGCCGGTGCCGGATCAGGACCTGCGGAGGCCGGACTTCATTGCAGGTTTAGGGGTCCGTCAGCAGACTCATTCAGGTTGAACGGGCGCCCTTCCGGCCCCACTCCCTTCCCGACGCAACGACCTGCCGACCGACCATGAAGAATGCGCTGCGCCCGTTTCCCACCCTGCTGGCCCTGACCGCGGCCGCCGCGTTCGGCGGTTTCGCCGCCACCGGCCTGAACGATCTGCTGCAGAAGCCGGCCCAGGCCGCCCCTGCCGCCCCTGTCGCCGCTGCCGCCGTCCCGGCCGCCGCTGCCCTGCCCGCCACGGCGGACGGCCAGGCGCTGCCGTCGCTGGCGCCGATGCTCAAGCGGGTCACCCCGGCGGTGGTGAGCGTGTACAGCCGCCAGACCGTGCGGGTGGCCAGCCCGCTGGGGCCGTTCGGCGACGACCCGGTGTTCCGCCGCTTGTTCGGCATCCCCGACATGCCGCGCGAGCGCGTGGAGCGCGCACTGGGCTCGGGCGTGATCGTCGATGCCACCCGCGGCTACGTGCTGACCAACCACCATGTGGTGGAGAACGCCGACGGCGTGTCGGTCACGCTGAGCGATGGCCGCCAGGTGGAGGCCGAGTTCATCGGTTCCGACCCGGATACCGACATCGCGTTGATCCGCATCCCCACCCAAGGGCTGACGGCGGTGCCGATGGCGAACAGCGACCAGCTGCAGGTCGGCGACTTCGTGGTGGCGATGGGCAACCCCTACGGCCTGGGCCAGACGGTGACGTCGGGCATCGTCTCGGCGGTGGGGCGCAGCGGCATCCCGGTGGCCGGCTACCAGAACTTCATCCAGACCGATGCTTCGATCAACCCCGGCAACTCGGGCGGCGCATTGGTCGACCTGCAGGGCCGGCTGGTGGGCATCAACACCGCCAGCTTCAATCCGCGCGGCAGCATGGCGGGCAACATCGGCCTGGGCTTCGCGATCCCGATCAACATGGCGCGCGGCATCATGGACCAGCTGATCGCCAACGACGGCGTGGTGCGCCGGGGCACGTTCGGGGTGGAAGCGCAGGACGTGGACGAGCGCGTCGCCCGCGGCCTGGGCCTGGAGGCACCGCGTGGCGCGCTGCTCACGCGCGTGTATGCAGACTCGGCCGCCGCCGCCGCGGGCCTGCAGCCCGGCGATGTGGTGCTGGCCGCCAACGGCCAGCGCATCGACAACCGCGCCGCCCTGCACAACTTCGAAGGCCTGCAGCCGGTCGGCGCGCGCGTGGCGCTGGAGGTACGCCGCGACGGCAAGCCGCTGCAACTCAACGTGGCGTTGAAGGAAGGCGTGCGCAGCGCGGAAGGCGCCACCCTCGACGCACGCCTGACCGGCGCCACGCTGAAGGAACTGGACGAATCCGCACGCCAGATACTGCGCAGCCAGGGTGCCAACGGGGGCGTGCAGGTCAGCAACGTGGTGCGCAACAGCCGCGCCTGGAACAGCGGCCTGCGCCCGGGCGACATCATCGTGGCGGGCAGCAGTGGCGAATTCGGCGACCTGCCCAGCTTCCGCGCCAGCTTCGAACGCAAACCCGAGCAACTGGTGTTGCAGATCCTGCGTGGACGCGGCACCGGGCGCCTGCTGATGCGGTAACGCGCGGCGACGATGCGCGGGCATAACAGCCCGTTCACCGCCTTGCATTAGAGTGGCCCCATCCCCCGCCCACAGGAGCCAACCATGACCATGCCCACCAACACCGATGCGCTGAAGTCCAACCTGGGCGAAGCCGGTTCGCATCTGGCGTCGGCCGCCGCCGCTGCCGGCGAAGCGATCAAGGGCGCCGCCAGCGCCGCGGGCGACGAACTTCGCCTGGGCAAGGCCAACGTGAAATCGGAACTGGCCGACACCGCGCTGTCCGGCATCGCCGCCGCTGAAGCTGGTGGTGGTGCTGCGCGCGAGCAGGTGGACGCGCTGATGGACAAGGGCCGCGACCTGATCGACAGCGCCGCCGACCTGATCCGCGAGCGCCCGCTCGCTTCGTTCGGCGTGGCCTTCGCGGCCGGCTGGATCATCGCCAAGCTGGCGCGCAGCGGCGGCGACAAGTAAGCCGACCGCGTGAACGACGCGCCCCGCGAGTCCGAAGCCGGTGCATCCGGCGACACGCCGCCACCGGATTTCGCCGACAGCCTGAAGCAGGTCGGCGAGGCCGGCCGTGCCGCGTATGGTTCGGCCAAGGGCACGGGCCGAGCACTGCGCGGGCTGGTGTCGGCGGATTTCGCGCTGGCGCGCAGCGCCTTCGGACGCGCCCTGGCATGGGCCTGCGTGGCCATCGTGTTCGGCGCTTCCGCTTGGCTGCTGGTAACCGGCGCCCTGATCGCGCTGATGCAGCGCCTGGGGTTTTCCTGGCTGCAGTCGCTGTCGCTGGCGGCCTGCATCAGCCTGGCCATGACTGCGCTCGCAGCGTGGAAGGTGGGCCGCTACTTCGACTACACCGGCATGCATGCCACCCGCCGCCAGTTGGCGAGGCTGGGGTTGTTCGATGAGGACGAGGTGGTCGACGACGATCCCCCTCCCGGTACCGCGCATGATCCGCGCGCGGCCGATCACGGAGGGGCGTGATGCGCTTCGAACAGTTGCTGCAGCACGTGCAGCGTGCGGAACAGCGCGTCGAACTGCGCGCGACGCACACGCAGGTGCAGTGGATCACGCTGAAGCAGGCATGGCGTGCAGGCTGGACGCCGGGGCGCATCGTCATCGCGGGCGTGGTCAGCGGCTTCCTGGTGGGCCGCGCCGAACCGCTGCGCACGCTGACCGGTGCGCGCTGGATGCAGATGTTCACCGCCGTCTCCAGCTTCCTGGCCACCGCGCAGGCGGCCGCCGCCGCAGAGACCGCCGAGCAGGCGGCCGACACGGCGCAGGATGCGCAGGAGCAGGCCGAGGGCCTGGCCGACGACGAACCGATGGTGGACGAGGCGTTCGACGAGGATGAGATCGTGGTGACCGCGCCGCGTCCGGCTGAAGCGGCGACCGAGCTGTCCGAGCGCTGAGGCGCCTGCACGTTTGGGGGCGTTTGTAGGAGCGACGTGAGTCGCGACCGCGCGAATCAAGCCTTCCTTGCACCGAACTTCGCCGGAAAAGGCAGCGGCCTGTCCGAAGCCTCCCCGACCTCTGCCTCTTCCGGTCGCGACTCACGTCGCTCCTACAGGGGGCACTGCACAATCGCGCATCCACCCTGGCGGCCGACTGCCCATGACGACACCCGCTCCAACCGACGCATCCGCCGCTCCCACCCCACCTCCGCCGCGCCCACGCGCCTCCACGCCGATGCTTGTGCTGGCCACGCTGGCCGTCGGCTACACGCTGTGGGCGGCGCAGGACCTGCTGCTACCCGTGTTGCTGGCGATGTTCTTCGCGCTGGTCGGCAACCCCATCATCCGCGTGCTGCGCCGGATCTACGTGCCGCGCTTCCTCGGCGCGCTGATCGTGCTGATCGGCGGCATGGCGGCAACGGGGCTGTTGGCGCAGAAGATGCTGCCTTCCGCGATGGAATGGGCACAGCAGGCACCGCGCGAGATGCGCCAGCTCGCACCCAAGCTGCGCGAACTGACCAAGCCGGTGCAGGACGCCAACAAGGCGGCGGAGAACTTCGCCCGGGCCGCCGGCGGGCAGACCGGCAAGCAGCCGCAGGTGGTGCACACCGCGCCGCAGGACGAACCCTACCGCAAGCTGCTGGCCACGCCGCGCTTCCTTGCATCGCTGCTGGCGGTGGTGCTGCTGACGTTCTTCTTCATGGTCTACGGCGAGAACCTGCAACGCAACGCGATAGCGCTGTTGCCGGGGCGGCAGCAGAAGAAGTTCACCGTGGAGATCCTCCATTCCATCGAGCGCGAGGTATCGCGCTACGTGCTGACCATCAGCATCATCAACACCGTGGTGGGCCTGGTGTTCGCCGGGGTGCTCTACCTGCTGGGGCTGCCCCTGGCGGAGGCGCTGTTGTGGGGCACGATGGCGGCGCTGTTGAACTTCGCGCCGTACGTGGGCCCGCTGATCGGGATCGTGGCGATGCTGCTGGTGGGGTTCATCAGTTTCGAGGAACCGTTCCAGTCGATGCTGCCGGCGGTGGCCTACCTGGTACTGCACACGATCGAGGGCCAGATCATCACGCCGATCATCCTGGGCAAGCGGATGGCGCTGTCGCCACTGGTGCTGATCCTGGCGCTGATGCTGTTCGGCTGGCTGTGGGGGATCATCGGGCTGCTGCTGGCGGTGCCGCTGCTGGTATGCGTGAAGCTGGTGCTGGCGCGAGTGGAAGGGATGGAAGGCTGGGCGCGGTTGCTGGAGTGATTGCCGCGTGTTGAGCCCCTTTCCCGTCGGGAGAGGGGTTGGGGTGAGGGGCAACGAAGACCGTCTCTTCGATCTGCCCTGTTGGCACGACATCCAAGATGGCTCGTTGACGCCAAGGCGCCTTGCGGATGGGATCTTTCCTTCTCACGCATGGCGCGCTCGCCGCGAGGCATTACTTTCTTTGCTTGTGCAAAGAAAGTAATCAAAGAAAACAAACCCCAGGCGGCACGCCCTCCGCGCTGCGCGCTCCGGGTCCGCGAGCGGGCCGGGAATTTCCGTAAGACACATCCCTGTGCCATACGGAAACGCCGCCCATCCCGGGCGGCGCCCTTCGGGTTTTACCCGGCCCACTCGCCACGCCTCATGGGGACCCCAAAGCACAGGCAAAAACGCGCGCGCAGGATCTTGAGCTCTGGCTCTCGGGGGCCCCTGAGGTCCGGCAGTCCCGGCGGGTCAAACCCCAACGGGGCGGCGCACAGGACGTGCGCCGTTTTCGTATGGGCCAGGATGGCCCTTACGAAAATTCCCGCCGGGACTGCGAACCCGCCGCGCAGCGGCGGGCGGACCGCCGGGGTGTGCTTTCTTTTGCCTACTTTTCTTTGCACAAGCAAAGAACAGTAGGGCCCCGCGGCGAGCGGCACCATGTGTCAAGAGAAGACGGCCGCTCCCGCAAGTCCATCGAAAAAAGCCACCGCGGATCTGGTGGATCGCCATGACCGAGGGAGAAGCGGGCTCCGTTGCCCCTCACCCCAACCCCTCTCCCGCAGGGAGAGGGGCTCAATCCGGGCTAGAACCGCCCCGGGTGAAGGTGGGTGCGGAGCCGGGTGTAAAATCGGCCTGATGAGCTTCCCCGTCCGCGCCATCACCCTCGACCTCGACGACACCCTCTGGCCGTTCGCCCCCATCGGCGCACGCATCGAGCGCGTCCTCGACGACTGGCTGCGCCAGCACAGCCCCGCCACCGCCGCCATGTTCCCGGTCGAGCGCATGCGCGCCGTGCGCGAGCAGGTGTTCGCCGCGCATCCGCAGCACAAGCACGACCTCAGCACCCTGCGCCGGATGACGCTGGAACACGCCCTGCGCGAGAGCGGCGCCGACATGGCCCTGCTCGAGCCCGCGTACGACACCTTCTACGCCGCACGCAACCAGGTCGAGTACTACCCGGACGCGCTGGCGGCGCTGGAGCGCATCGCCGCACGCCTGCCGGTCGCCGCGGTGACCAACGGCAACGCCGACCTGCAGCGGATCGGGCTGGGCCACCTGTTCGTGCACCAGATCCATTCGCGCGAACACGGCGCCGCCAAGCCGGAAGCCAGCATCTTCCTGGCCGCCTGCGAACGGCTGGGCGTGCCGCCGGCCGAGGTACTGCACGTGGGCGACCACATCGAGATGGACGTGCTGGGCGCGGCACGCGCCGGCCTGCGCAGCTGCTGGATCAACCGGCCGGAAGACCACGACGGCCAACCCCGCGCCTGGACGCACGAAACGCTGCGCCCGGACTTGGAATTCCATACCCTCACCGCGCTGGCTGACTGGCTGGACGCCCACCCCGACTTCGCCACGGAACACGCCGCCGCATGAGCGCTGCCCTCGCCTATACCGATTCCTCCGCCAATGCCCGTCCGCTGCATGTACTGGAACGCGCGCAGCTGGCCGCGTGGCGCGCCACGCAGTCGCCGGCGGTGAATGCGTGGCTGGACGCGCAGAATTTCACCGCCTCGGCCGGTACGCTGCTCGCACTGCCGGGCGAACAGGGCCTGGCCGGTGCGGTAATCGGCATCGGCGACGCGCTGGACCCTTATGCCTACGCGCATGCACCTTTCGGCCTGCCGGCGGGCGATTGGGAGATCGCGGGCGAGCTGCCTGCCGATGCGCGCACCGCGCTCCAGCTGGGCTGGGGCCTGGGCAGCTACAGATTCGACCGCTACAAGCAGCCGCCGCGCAAGCCGGCGCGCCTGGTGCTCCCGCAGGCCGACGCCGAAGCGCTCGACCTGCTGGCGGCCAGCCTGCAGGTGCGCGACCTGGTCAACACGCCCACCGAGCACATGGGGCCGGACGAGCTGGAGGCCGCGGTACGCGAGCTCGCCGCCACGCACGGCGCGCAGGTGGAGGTGGTCGCCGGCGACGCGCTGCTGGCGCAGAACTTCCCCGCCATCCACGCGGTGGGCCGCGCCTCCCACCGCGCACCACGCCTGATCGCGCTGCGCTGGGGCGATGCGGCGCAGCCGCACGTGGCGCTGGTCGGCAAGGGGGTGTGCTTCGACACCGGCGGCCTGGACATCAAGCCGGCCGACGGCATGCGCAACATGAAGAAGGACATGGGCGGCGCGGCGCACGCGATCGCGCTGGCACGCCTGGTGATGGCGCGCCGGCTGCCCGTACGGCTGACCCTGCTGGTGCCGGCGGTGGAGAACAGCATCGGTCCCAACGCCTTCCGCCCGGGCGAAGTGATCGCCACCCGCAAGGGCGTCAGCGTGGAGATCGATAACACCGACGCCGAAGGCCGCGTGATCCTGTGCGATGCGCTGGCCTATGCGGGCGAGCAGTCGCCCGACCTGCTGCTGGACTTCGCCACGCTGACCGGCGCGGCGCGCATCGCGCTGGGTCCGGACCTGCCGGCGCTGTTCGCCAACGACGATGCGGTGGCCAACGACTGGATTGCCGCCGGCGAACGCACGCGCGACCCGGTCTGGCGCATGCCGTTGTGGCGCCCGTACCTGCGCTACCTGACCAGCGGCATCGCCGACCTGGCCAATGCGGGCTCGCGCATGGCCGGCGCGGTCACCGCCGCGCTGTACCTGGAGCGCTTCCTGCCGGACGGGATGAAGTGGGCGCACCTGGACGTGTACGCGTGGAACGACAGCGACCGCGCCGGTCGCCCCGCCGGTGGCGAAGCCCTCGCGCTACGCAGCGCGTACGCGATGCTGAAGGCGCGTTACGGCGGTTGACATCGCCCCCTCTGTAGGAGCGACGTAAGTCGCGACCGCACGCTGTCAGCGCTCCCGTTCTTCCGGATTGCCGCTTAGCGCTCGTGCGACGCATCGTGTCTGCCGGATGGGTACGGTTGGGTTCCGGGTCTGCGGTCGCGACTTACGTCGCTCCTACAGAGGGCACTTCATTTCTTACAACCACCCGCGCTGCCGCGCGAGACGATACGCCTCGATGCGGTTGCCGACGCCCAGCTTGCCGATCGCCTCGGACAGGTAGTTGCGTACCGTGCCCTGCGAGAGGTTCAACTGCCCGGCGATCTCGCCGGCCGACTGGCCCTCGCCGGCCAGCCGCAATACCTGGCGTTCGCGGTCGTTGAGCGGATCGGCATCGGACCATGCCTCGAGCGCGAGTTGGGGATCGATGGCGCGTCCGCCGCGCTGCACCTTGCGCAGCGCTTCGGCGAGGTCCTCGGCTGGCGCATCCTTCAGCAGGTAACCCGAAACACCTGCATCCAGCGCGCGTCGCAGGAAGCCGCTGCGTGCGAACGTGGTGACGATGACCACTTTGCACGGCAGTTCCTGCCGCTGGATGCGCTGGGCCAGTTCCAGTCCGGTCAGGCCGGGCATTTCGATGTCGGTCACCAGCAAGTCGGGCTTGAGCCGTTGCAGCTCGCGCCACGCCGTCTCGCCATCGGCCGCGCTGCCGACGACTTCGATGTCGCTCTCCATGCCCAGCAGGGCGGTGAGCGCGCCGCGCACCATGGCCTGGTCTTCAGCTAGGAGTACGCGGATCATTTGAACGCCGTCGCGGTAAGGTCGGTCGCCACGCTAGCAAATAACGTGCGCCTGGAGGGAGTGGGCACTGTTCCTTGTAGGAGCGACGTGAGTCGCGACCGCACGGCTTCAGCTGGCCGGGTGCTGATCGAGATGACAGGGGCGCATGCATGCGGATGCGTCTTCATTTCGCCACGATATATCGACGTTCAAGACGTGCGGTCGCGACTCACGTCGCTCCTACAGTGCCTTCGATCGGCTTCGATGTGGCTGCATGCTCCATCCCTTCCCCCGATGGCAGCGGCAACACGATCTCCACGCAGGTCCCCTGCCGCAGCGTGGAGTCGATGCGCAGGCGCCCGCCGCGCGACTCGACGCGCTCGCGCATGCCGTTCAGGCCATTGCCTGGCACGGCGGCGCTGCCGACGCCGTTGTCGCGGATGCGCAGTTGCACGTGCCCGTCGCTGCAGGCCAGCGCGACCTCGGCGATCGTGGCGCGCGCGTGGCGCTGGATGTTGGTCACCGCCTCGCGCAGGCTCAGCGCAAGCACCGTCTCCAGATCGGTCGGCAACGCCATGTCCTGCGCTTCGTAGCGCAGGGTGACGCCGTCGGATTCGAGCAGCAGGCGGGCGGAGGCGAGTTCGGCCGCCAGCCCCGCCGCACGGATGCCGGTCACCGCCCGGCGTACCTGCGCCAGCGCGTCGCGGGCGACGCGACTGACTTCATTGATCTCGTTGCGGGCGGCCTGCGGGTCGCGGTCGACCAGCCGGCCGGCCAGGTCCGACTTCAACGCCACCAGCGACAGCGTGTGCCCGAGCAGGTCGTGCAGGTCGCGGCCGATGCGCTCGCGTTCGGCCAGCGCGGCGAGCCGGCGCACTTCTTCGTGCGACAGTTTCAGCTCGGCACGCTTGCGCACCGTCTCGGCCTGGAAGTAGTTGCCCGTGAACACCGCCACCGACACGATCGCGGTCACGGCCGGCACGAACACCGGGAATCCCAGCCAGACCGCCATGCCGCAGTAAGCGATGATCAGCAGGGCGAAGACTTCGAGCCGGATCCACATCGACCCCGGCATCAGCGCCACGAAGGCCGCGGCGTAGATGACGTAGGTGTTGGAGAACGCATTGAACGGCATCAGTCCGTAGCCCAACGCCGCGATGCCCAGCGTGCACAGCACGCGCGCCAGCGCGCTGCCGCGATAGGCCAGGAAGTACATCGGCAGGAACACGGCGATGGACGCCAGCGTCGGCCACAGGTACCAGCGCACGCCCTCGCCCCAGTCGGCGTTGGACGGCACCAGCACCGGGACGAACAAGAACACCAGGTAACCCAGCAGGAAGATGGGCATCCAACCCAGGCCCAGCGCTTCGGGCACCAGACAGTCGCGCAGGCGCGTCAGCGTGGACAGCAGGGGCGACGAAAGATGTTTCATGGACGACTCCTTGCGCCGGCGATCCGGCTCACTGCACCAGGCGGCGGCGGGCCAGCACGAAGAACACGGCGGTGATAGCGGCCAGTACGGCCACGTGCAGCCCCAGCGGATGCCCCGTGCCCGCGCCGACGGCCTGTTGCGCGATGTGCGCCAGATAATACGCCGGCCACACCGGCGCGATGGTCTGCAGCACCGACGGCAGCATCGTGAGCGGCACCCACAGGCCCGACAGGAACGCCATGGGCAGATAGATGAGATTGATCAGCGCAGGAGCACCGCGTCCGCTGACCAGCGTGCCCAACCACAGGCCGAGCGCGCTGAAGGGCAGCACGCCGACCAGGCAGGTGGTGGCCCACGCGATCCACTGCGTGGCCGACAGCTGCACGCCGGCCACGCCGGCCGCGAGCGTGGCCAGCAGCGCCAGGATGATCGCGGCGAACAGCAGCGCCATCGCCATCTTCGCGACCAGATAGGCGCCGGGCGGCATAGGCTGCGCGCGCTTGAGCGTCAGCAGGCCCTGCTCGCGATCCATCGCGACGGTCACGCCGAAACCGAACAGCGCCACGCCGATCACCCCGAACACGCCATAGCCCGCCAGCATGTACTGCGCGGCGGCCGGACCGCCCTTGCCACCGAGCAGCACACCGAACAGCAGATAGAACACGGGCGGGAACAACAGGCACGGCAATGAGAACGACGGCGTGCGCAGCAGGCGGAGGAATTCGTAGCGCGCTTCGAGCACGTATGCGCGGGCAGAGGAAAACGGAACGGGAGCGATGGTGTCCATCAAGCGGCTTCCTTCTGTGCGTCGCGGGTCAGGGCAAGGAACGCATCGGCCAGGCCGGCGCGCTGTACTTCCAGATCGGACAGGGCGGCGTCCTCGGCCAACAGGCGGCGCACGACGGGCTCGGCGGCTTCGGCGACGATCTCCAGCCGCGCCCCATCGCGCTGCGCCAGCTGCACGCCTGGCCACCCCTGCACCAGCGCCGCCGGCAGCGCGCTGGTGCAGCGGATGCGGCGCTGGGCCACGTGCGCACGGATCTGCGCGACCGTGCCCTCCGCCACCACGCGGCCGTGGTTCACCACCACCACGCGGTCTGCCAACGCTTCCGCTTCTTCCAGGTAGTGCGTCGTCAACAGCACCGCGCACCCTTGCGAACGCAGTTCGCGGATCGCCTTCCACAGCGTCTGCCGCGCATCGATGTCCAGGCCGGTGGTGGGCTCATCGAGGAACAGCAGCTCGGGCCGGCCGCAGACGGCCAGCGCGAACTGCACGCGCCGCTGCTGGCCGCCAGAGAGCTGGCCGTAGCGGCGCGCCATCAGGCCGTCGAGTCCGGCCAGCGCGACCAGGTCGGCGACGCTGCGTGGTTGCGGGTAATAGGCGCGGGTGAGGTCGATCAGCTCGCGGACCTTCAAGGTGTCGGGGACGGCGGCGGCCTGCAACATCACCCCGGCGCGACGGCGTGCTTCCAGTGCCTGCGGTGGCAGCCCGAACAGCTCGGCCGTGCCGGTATCGGCGCGCTGCAGGCCCAACAGCAGGCTGATCGCGGTGCTCTTGCCCGCCCCGTTCGGACCGAGCAGGGCCAGCACCTGCCCGGCCGGCAGCGCCAGGTCCAGGCCATCCAGCGCCAGCGTCTTGCCGTAGTGGTGGCGCACGCCGCGCAGGCGGGCCAGCGGAGCGGAGATAGAGGATGCCAGGTTCATGCGAAGGTCTCGCCGGAGGGTATGGCCATCCTGCCGGCCCGCGTGCGGCGTGATGAGTGCAGTCCCTCAGGCGAATCAGGTGACAGGTGTCACTGGGATGCGTGCGTCCGCTGGGCAACGATGCGCCCCGTGGAAGGCCGAAGACAGCCATCGCCACACGAAGTGACTTCCGGCAACTAGGCTTCCGGTACTCTTGCTGGTCACACTTTCCCGCATTCACCGTCTGGATACGCATGAATACGTCTGCCGACCTGCTGAAGGAACTCCGCATCGACCGCAAGGCGCCGCCGCCTGAGCCCACGTCGCGCCGCGGCCTGTGGATCACGCTGGGCGTGGTCGTGGTGCTGCTGGCGCTGGCCGCGGCGGGCTGGGCGTTCTTCGGGCGCGAGAAGTCGATCGAAGTACGCACCGCGCCCACCGTGGCGATGGGCAACGGTAGCGCTTCCTCGTCCGTGCTGGACGCCTCCGGCTATGTGGTCGCGCGGCGCATGGCCACGGTGTCGGCCAAGATCACCGGCAAGGTGCGCGAAGTGCTGATCGAGGAAGGCATGAAGGTGGAAGCCGGCCAGGTCATGGCCACGCTCGACCCCGTCGATGCCGACGCGAGCCGCGCGCTGTCGCAGGCGCAGGTCGAGTCGGCGCGCTCGCAGGTGGCGAACGTACAGGCGCAGCTGACCGAAGCCGAAGCCAACGCGCGCCGTTTGTCCTCGCTGGTGCAGCAACAGCTGGTCGCCCGCTCGCAGTACGACCAGGCCGTTGCCACGCGCGACGCCCTGCGTGCACAGATGCAGGCCGCGCAGCGCAACGTCACCGTGGCCAGCCGCAGCCTGGCGATTTCCGATAACGGCGTGGACAACACCATCGTCCGCGCGCCGTTCGCCGGCGTGGTGATCGCCAAGGCCGCGCAGCCCGGCGAAATCGTATCGCCGCTGGCCACCGGCGGCTTCACCCGCACCGGCATCGGCACCATCGTCGACATGGAATCGCTGGAAGTGGAAGTGGAGGTCAACGAATCCTTCATCGGTCGCGTGCAGCCGAGGATGCCCATCCAGGCAACGCTGAACGCCTATCCCGAGTGGCAGATCCCGGGCGAGGTGATCGCCATCATCCCCACCGCCGACCGCAGCAAGGCGACGGTGAAGGTGCGCGTGGCGCTGGGCGTCAAGGATCCGCGCATCGTGCCGGACATGGGCGTGCGCGTGAGCTTCCTGGAGGCCGCCACACCACAGCAGGCCGAGCAGCCCAAGGGCGTGCGCGCCCCCGGTGCCGCGGTGATCGAGCGCGAAGGCGCGCAAGTGGCCTTCGTGGTCGGCGACGACGACACCGTGCAGCAGCGCGCCCTGAAGGTGGCCGGCAAGCTGGGCGACGACGTGCACGTCACCGACGGACTGGCCCCGGGCGAGACCGTCGTGCTGGACCCGCCCGCCGAACTGAAGGACGGCGCCAAGGTCGTGCTGGCGGAAGACACCGAGTAAGTCCGCAAAGCGCTGCGTGAGGATTGCCTCACCGCCGCGAATCACCGAACACCCGGCGCCGCCCCACCGGCGCCTGTCGATCCCGGGCGACGCCATCCGTCGTCCTGACGGGTGGTCCATGTCCATTGAGGACGGGATTCGCCCTGTTTGAACCGCAGCATCGCCGTTCGCCTTCCCGTCTCCCATCAAGGATCCTGCCGATGTCTTCCCTGGTTTCCATCCGCAACCTCACCAAGACCTACCAGCGCGGCCCCGAGAAGGTGCAGGTGCTGCATGGCATCGACCTGGACATCCCGCACGGCGACTTCGTCGCGCTGATGGGTCCGTCCGGCTCGGGCAAGACCACCCTGCTGAACCTCATCGGCGGCCTGGACACGCCCAGCGACGGCGAGATCGAGATCGAGGGCCAGCGCATCGACCGCATGAACGACGGCCAGCTGGCGCACTGGCGCAGCTCGAACGTCGGCTTCGTGTTCCAGTTCTACAACCTGATGCCGACGCTGACCGCGCAGCGCAACGTCGAGCTGCCGCTACTGCTGACCAAGCTGGGCGCGGCGCAGCGCAAGCGCAATGCCGAGATCGCGCTGCAGCTGGTGGGCCTGGCCGACCGCAAGGCGCACCGCCCCAACGAACTGTCCGGCGGCCAGCAGCAGCGCGTGGCCATCGCGCGCGCCATCGTCTCCGACCCGACCTTCCTGATCTGCGACGAACCGACCGGGGACCTCGACCGGCATTCGGCCGAGGAAATCCTCAACCTGCTGCAGATGCTCAACAAGGAACACGGCAAGACCATCATCATGGTCACGCACGATCCGAAGGCAGCCGAATACGCCACCCACACCATCCACCTGGACAAGGGCGAACTGGCCGATGCTCCGGCCGGCGCGCACTGACCGGAGGCGGCCATGAAATATTTCTCGCTGATATGGTCGGCGCTGTTCCGCAGCAAGACGCGGACATTGCTGACCCTGCTCTCGGTGGTAGCGGCTTTCCTTCTGTTCGGCCTGCTGGACTCGGTGCGCGTGGCGTTCAATTCCGGCGGCAGCGTGGCCGGCGCGGACCGCCTGGTCGTGGCCTCGCGGCTGTCGATCACCCAGATGCTGCCATACAGCCTGTCGGCCCGCATCGACGCCACGCCGGGCGTGAAGAAGAGCGCCTACGCCGCCTGGTTCGGTGGCATCTACAAGGATCCCAAGAACTTCTTCCCCAACTTCTCGGTCGGTCCGGGCTACATGGAGATGTATCCGGAATACATCATCGATCCCGCGCAGCTGAAGGCCTGGGAGGCCGACCGTACCGGCGCCATCGTCGGCGAGAACCTGGCCAAGCGCTTCGGCTGGAAGGTCGGCGACACCATCCCGCTGCAGGCGACGATCTTCCCGCAGAAGGACGGCAGCAACGCGTGGCCGCTCACGCTGCGCGGCACGTTCAAGCTCGCCGACAGCAAGCGCAAGGGCGAGGAGAACCAGTTGCTGTTCCACTGGAAGTACTTCGACGAGGCCAACCAGTACGTCAACGGCCAGATCGGCTGGTACATGGTCAAGCTGGACAACGTGAACCATGCGACGCGCGTGGCCAATGCCATCGATGCGATCTCGGCCAACTCGGCGCACGAGACCAAGACCCAGACCGAGCAGGCCTTCAACCAGTCCTTCGCCAAGCAGTTCGCCGACATCGGCCTGATCGTCACCGCGATCATGGCGGCGGTGTTCTTCACCCTGCTGCTGCTGACCGGCAACACGATGGCACAGGCGGTGCGCGAGCGCGTCCCCGAACTCGCCGTGCTGAAGACGCTGGGCTTCACCAACGGCACGGTGCTGGTACTGGTGCTGGTGGAATCGGTGCTGCTGATCGTGCTGGGTGGCGTGCTGGGCATGGCGATCGCCTCGGCCATCATTCCGGTGGTCAGCGGCGCCAGCAACGGCATGATCGCGCTGCCGACCATCCCGGCGCAGACGTGGGCGGTGGGACTTGGATTGATGGTCGCGATCGGCTTGATCGTCGGCGCCTTGCCGGCGACCCGCGCGATGCGCCTGAAGATCGTCGATGCATTGGCCGGCCGCTGACAGGAGACATGACATGAAGAAACAATGGCTGGGTAATCTCATCTCCATCGTGGCGCTGGTCGTCGGACTCGGCGTGTGGATCGTGCTGCCATGGTTCGCGGTGCTGGGCATCGCGGTGGCGCTGGTGCTGTGGCTGTTCCTCACCCGCAGCGGGCGGTTGTCGCTGGAGGCCGCGAAGATCGGCATCGCCAGCCTGCCGCAGCGCTGGGGCGCGTCCTCGGTGATCGTGGTCGGCATCGCCGGCGTGGTCGGCGTACTGGTGGCGATGCTGGCGATGGGCGAAGGCTTTTCGGCCACGCTCAAGCAGACCGGTGGTGAAGACACCGCCATCGTGCTGCGGGGCGGCTCGCAGGCCGAGACCAACTCGGTCATCAGCCGCGACCAGGTGCCGCTGATCTCCACGCTGGCCGGCGTCGCCAAGGGCAAGGATGGTCGCGCGCTGTTGTCGCCGGAACTGTCGCAGATCGTCAACCTGCCGACGGCCAGCACAGGCGAGGACGCCAACGCGCAGTTCCGTGGCGTCAGCGAAGCCGCGTGGTCGATCCGCCCGCAGGTGAAGCTGACCGAAGGCCGCAAGTTCAACGTCGGCGTGCGCGAGATCGTGGTCGGCCAGGGCGCGAAGGGCCAGTATCGCGGCCTTGATGTCGGCAAGACGCTGAAGCTGGGCAACCAGGAATGGACGGTGGTCGGCGTGTTCGCCTCCGGCGACGCGCACGACTCGGAGCTGTGGACCGACATCGACACCTTGTCGTCGGCGTACGACCGCCGCGCCTACCAGTCGGTCACGGTGCGCACGGAAGGCAAAGCGGGCTTCGATCAGTTCAAGCAGGCGATGGAGAACGACCCACGCCTGAAACTGGATGTGCTGACCACGCGCGACTACTACACCAAGCAATCGACGGGCCTCAACACGCTGATCAAGGTGCTCGGTACCGTCATCGGCACCATCATGGCGATCGGCGCGGTGTTCGGCGCGCTCAACACCATGTATGCCGCTGTCGCCGGCCGCGCGCGCGAGATCGCCACGATGCGTGCGATCGGCTTCCGCGGCCTGCCGGTGGTGATGGCGGTGATGCTGGAGACGATGTTGCTGGCGCTGCTGGGCGGCCTGCTCGGCGGACTGATCGCCTGGGTCGTGTTCAACGGCTACAGCGTGGCCACGCTGGGCAGCAACTTCAGCCAGGTGGTATTCCAGTTCAAGGTCACGCCGGAGCTGCTGTGGAGCGGCCTGAAGTGGGCACTCGGCATCGGCCTGGTCGGCGGGCTGTTCCCGGCACTGCGTGCGGCACGCCTGCCGATCACTCAGGCTCTGCGAGCAATCTGATGCATGTCGAGGGGGTGCCGGCGCAGGCCGGCACCCTTGTCACACCGGCGGATCGAGCCACCCTCGCGACACAGCCACACCCACATCCTCCGGTGTGTCGATGTCGACACCCAGATCCGGTGCCTCGCAGGCGATGACGTCGGCACCCGCGGCATTCAGCACGTCACGCAAGCCGCGATCTCCCTGCACGGCCAGTGCGGCACGCAGCATCTTCGGTGCGACGACAGCAGGAACACCCACGCGGTCGCCGAGACGCGTCGCAGCGGAATTCGACGGCGCTCGACGAGATGCCTCCAGCAGTGCCTGAAGGTGTGCGGAATCCAGTGCGGGCTGGTCGCAGGTCAGGAGCAGCGTCGCATGAGCATGCGTATCGAGCGAATCCGCGGCGATGCGTACGCTTCCTGCCAGCCCCTCACTCCATCGCGCGTTGACCAGGCATTCCACAGGCAAGTCGCGCACCGCGACGGCGATGTCGTCCGCGCAGGCCCCCACGATCACCAGCACACGCGACGCGCCCGACGCCAACGCAAGCCGCGCCGCACGATGCACCAGCGTCTCGCCATCCCGCGTCAGCAGTTGTTTCGGCCGTCCCAGTCGCGTACTGCCGCCGGCCGCCAGCACGACTGCCGCATGCGACCCGTTCATGCCGGCTCGCCGTGATGCCAGGCCTGCAGTTGCGCAGCGATGCTCAGCGCGATCGCCTCCGGGCCCTGCCCGCCCAGCTTCAATCCGATCGGCGAACGCAGGCGCGGCGACAGCAGGACTTGCAGATGGGCGGGGATCACCCGAAGCAGATCCTCGCGACGCCGTACCGGGCCCAGCAGACCGATGAAGGGAATGGCGGTGTCCGCCAGTGCGGCCAGCGCTTCGCGGTCGTGTTCGAAGTGATGGTGCATCACCAGTGCGGCATCCGGCACTGGCCGCAGGCTGCGCAATGCGTCCTCGGGGCCCTGCATCAGCCATGCATCGGCGATCTCCCCGGCGGGAATCCAGCGCGCGCGCCGTTCCACCACGGTGACATGCCAGCCAAGCTGGCGCAGCCACGCCACCAGCATCCGTGTTTCGGGACCGGCACCGAAGATCACCGCACGTGGTGGTGGTGGCACCGTCACTTCGCCGGCGATGTCCCCCGTGGGGGATGCGGCGACGGGAAGTACCCACGTCCGCTCCATGTCACCAGTGCACGCGGACACGCCACCTTCGGCGTTGAGCCGCAACGACAACGCACCCGCGCCCTGCCACCACGCCTGCACCAGCTGCGACCAACCCGGTAGCCGGTCCAGCGGCAGCAGCGCCAGGCGCAGCCGCCCGCGGCACCCGACCGCCGAGCCCGCGAACAGGTCCTCGTCGTCGCGCGTGTCGATCTCCATCGCGTCGAGGTGCCCATCGGCCACCGCATGCCGCGCGCGACGCGCGATTTCCGGCTCCAGGCAACCGCCGCTCAGCCAGCCGGTCTGCGTGTCATCAGAAGCGAACACGGCCATCGCCCCCTGCCGCACATAGGTCGAGCCTTCGGTGGCGACGACGATGACCAGCGCGCTGCCGTCGCCTTCATCACTGGCGCGCGCGGAGACTTCCAGCGGATGGCGATGGACCGACATGCGCACCACGATGGCGCAAGCACCCGGCAGAAGGCAACGGTCTGCAGTCCCTCGGGAACATCGGGCAAGCATGGCGCAGGATCGTGCAAGCCGTGGCCTCCGCTTCCACTGGCACGCTACAGGGCCACGGAGTATCGTCATCCGGCCCCAAGCCGCCGCCAGGGAGACACCATGAAGTTGAACGTCAACGGTTCCGAGCGCGACATCGATGCGCCGGACGACATGCCGCTGTTGTGGGTCCTGCGCGACCTGATGGGATTGACGGGCACCAAGTTCGGTTGCGGCATCGCCCAATGCGGTGCCTGCACCGTGCACGTCGATGGTTCGCCGTTGCGCGCCTGCGTCACACCCGCCTCCGCTGTCGCCGGCAAGAAGATCACCACCATCGAAGGCCTGTCGGCCGACGGCTCGCATCCGGTGCAGAAGGCGTGGGCGGAGCTTGACGTGGTGCAGTGCGGTTACTGCCAGTCCGGGCAGATCATGTCGGCGGTCGCATTGCTGGCCGTGGTGCCCACGCCGACCGACAGCGACATCGACCACGCGCTCTCCGGCAACCTATGCCGCTGCGGTACGTACCAGCGCATCCGCGCTGCCGTGCACCGCGCCGCGGAAATCGGTAAAGCCTGATTCCACGCCGCCACGGCATGCGATGCCGTGGTTCCGATCCGATGTTCGACGGAGGTCGTGTCCGTGAACCTTGAACTGAAATCCTCGCGCCGCGGCTTCCTGCGCTCCACCACCCTGGTGGGCGGCGGGCTGGTCGTCGCCATCGCCGTTCCCGGCGCCCGTCGCTTCGCCTGGGCACAGGAAGCACAGCCCGCCGCTGCCGCCACCTTCGCGCCGAATGCGTTCCTGCGCATCGCCGCCGACGACTCGATCACCGTGCTACTCGCGCATGCCGAAATGGGCCAGGGCATCTGGACCACGCTGCCGATGCTGATCGCCGAAGAGCTGGATGCCGACTGGTCGAAGATCCGCGTCGAACATGGCCCGGCCGACAAGGCCTATACCAGTCCGGTCTTCGGCATGCAGGGCACCGGTGGCTCGACCACCACGTGGTCCGAGTTCGACCGCTACCGCCAGGCTGGTGCCGTCGCCCGCACCCTGTTGCTGCAGGCCGCCGCCGCGCGCCTCAACGTGCCGGTGACCGAGCTGCGGACCGAGAACGGCGCGGTGGTGTCCGGCAGCCAGCGCCTGCGCTACGGCGAACTCGCCGATACCGCCGGCAAGCTGCCGCCGCCCGATCCGAAGACGCTGACGCTGCGCGACCCCAAGGACTGGAAGCTGATCGGCAAGGCGACCAAGCGGCTGGACACGCCGGAGAAGATCACCGGCAAGGCCGTGTTCGGCATGGACATCCAGTTCGAAGGCCTGCTGACCGCGGTGGTGCTGCGCTCGCCGGTCTTCGGCGGCACGGTGAAGTCATTCGACGCCACCGCCGCGCGTGCCGTGCCCGGCGTGCGCGACGTGGTGCAGGTGCCAAGCGGCGTGGCCGTGGTGGCGAACCACTTCTGGGCGGCGAAGCTGGGCCGCGACGCCTTGCAGGTGGTGTGGGAAGCCGGCGAAGGCGCCAAGCTGGACAGCACCGCGTTGCGGGAGCAGTTCTCGCAACTGGCAACCGAGGAGGGACCGACCGCCGTGCGTGCCGGTGATGTCGTCGCCGAACTCAGCAAAGCCGCGAAGACGGTCGATGCCGAGTACGCCGTGCCCTACCTCGCCCATGCAGCGATGGAACCGCTGAACTGCACCGTCAAGATCGCCGACGGCGAGTGCGACATCTGGTGCGGTACGCAGTTTCCCACCCTGGACCAGAACAGCACCGCGAAGATCCTCGGGATTCCTCCGGAGAAGGTCCGCATCCATACGCCGTTCCTGGGCGGCGGTTTCGGTCGCCGCGCGACGCCCGATTCGGACGTGGTCTCGGAAGCCGTGCATGTCGCCAGGGCCGCAAAGGCGCCGGTCAAGACGGTATGGACCCGCGAGGACGATACCCGCGGCGGCTACTACCGCTCGGCCTTCGTCGAGAAGATCAAAGTCGGCCTGGGCGAAGACGGCTTGCCGACGGCATGGCACCAGGTGATGGTGGGCCAGTCGATCATGGCCGGCACCTTCATGGAAGCGATGATGGTCAAGGACGGCATCGATGCCACCTCGACCGAAGGCGTGGCCAACTCGCCGTACGTGCTGGGCACGCCCGTGCACCGCGTGGACCTGCATTCACCCAAGACCGGCATCCCCGTGTTGTGGTGGCGGTCGGTGGGGCACAGCGTCAACGGTTTCGTGATGGAGAGTTTCGTCGACGAACTGGCGCATGCCGCCGGCAAGGATCCCGTCGAGTACCGCCGCACCCTGCTGAAGGACCATCCGCGCCATCTCGCCGCGCTGAACCTAGCCGCCGAGAAGGCGGGCTGGTCGACACCTGCCACCCAGGGACGCGGGCGCGGCATCGCCGTGCACGAGTCGTTCGGCAGCTACGTCGCGCAGGTGGCCGAGGTCTCGGTCGAGGACGGCCAGATCCGTGTGCATCGCGTGGTCTGTGCGATCGACTGCGGCGTGGCGGTCAATCCGTCCGCGGTCGAGGCGCAGATGGAGTCCGGCATCGTGTTCGGACTCGGCGCCACGCTGCACTCGGCGCTGACGCTGAAAGAAGGCCAGGTGCAGGAATCGAATTACCACGACTATCGCGTGCTGCGCCTGCACGAAATGCCGAAGATCGAAGTCCACATCGTGCCAAGCACCGACAAGATGGGCGGCGTGGGCGAACCCGGCACGCCGCCGATCGCACCGGCCGTGGCCAATGCGGTGTTCGCCCTGACCGGGCAGCGCCTGCGCGAGCTGCCACTGCGGCTGCCGGTCGCATCCGCCACCACCACGCCGACTGCCTGAGGAGACCGCCATGCGCATCGCACTGATGTCCCTGACCGTACTCCTGCTCACCGCCTGCGGCCCGCGCGTCAGCGAGGAACAGAAAGCGCAGGCGCTGACCGCCTTCGCAACGGTGGAGAAAGTGTTCCAGCATCCCCGCTGCAGCAATTGCCATATCCCCGGCGACCAACCGCTGCAGTTCGATGCGCAGACGCCGCATGCGATGAATGTGGCGCGGGGTCCCGACGGCAAGGGCGCGCCCGGCCTGCCCTGTTCCACCTGCCATGCCGAACAGAACGCGCCCGCCAGCTATGGCCCGCACGCGCCACCAGGCGCGCCGCACTGGCAGCTGCCGCCTCCCGACCACAAGATGGCGTGGATCGGCCTGCCCGCCGATCAGCTGTGCGAAATGATCCAGGACAAGAAGCGCAACGGTGGCCGCGACTTCGACGCGCTGGTCAAGCACGTCGCGGAAGACAAGC
This sequence comes from Pseudoxanthomonas sp. 3HH-4, assembly GCF_006716465.1. GTDB lineage: Bacteria > Pseudomonadota > Gammaproteobacteria > Xanthomonadales > Xanthomonadaceae > Pseudoxanthomonas_A. The sequence goes on from NZ_VFPB01000007.1 coordinate 27,346, forward strand.
TGGTGCTGTGGGGCTGGAATCCCGGCGGCGAACGCGTACCCGTACCGGTGCCGCACGACCAGTTCGTCGCTGCGTTCAAGACGTGGACGGCCGCGGGCGGACCCTGCCCCGCGCCGGCGGCAACGACGTCCGGCTGACTAACGCCGGACAGGCGTCGCCGCGAGCGCGTCGCGGCGGCGCGCACGCCATAGCCCATCGCTGGCGAAGATCAGCAGCCCGGTCCAGATGGCGGCAAACCCGATCGCGCGCTCGATCCCGAAGGCTTCCCGGAACACCAGCACGCCGATCAGGAACTGGATGCTCGGCGCGATGTACTGCAACAGGCCCACCACCGACAACGGAATGCGCCGCACGCCGTAGGCGAAACCGATCAGCGGCACCGCCGTCACCACGCCGCCGAATACCAGCAGCAGGTCGTTCTTCCAGCCATAGCCACTGACGAAACCGCCGCCGTGGCCGAACTCGCCCCACACGACGTACGCCAGCGCAGGCAGGAACAGGTACAGGCTCTCCACGCCCAGCCCGGCCACCGGATCCACCGCGACCAGCTTGCGCACCAGCCCGTACAGGGCGAACGAGAATGCCAGGCCCAGCGCGATCCACGGTGGCGAGCCCGCCTGCAGCGTCAGCCAGGCCACGCCGCCCAGGGCGAAGCCCACCGCGACCCATTGCGCAGGCGTCAGGCGCTCGCGCAGCACCAGCACGCCCAACACCACGTTGATCAGCGGATTGATGAAGTAACCCAGGCTGGTTTCCACCACGTGACCCGCGTTGACCGCCCAGATGTAGAGGCCCCAGTTGAAGGCAATCAGCAGGCTGCTGACACCCAGCCACTGCACGGCGCGTGGTTGCGCACGCACCTGCCCCCACCAGCCGCGTCCGTTCTTCAGCAGCAGCCAACCGATCACCAGGACGGCGCTCCACACGATGCGGTGCGCGATGATCTGGAACGATGGCACCGCCTTGAGCAGATGCCAGTACAGCGGCACCACGCCCCATATCAGAAACGTGCCGGCGGTAATCGCCAGCCCTTTGCGGTCGATGGGTGCCGCACTCATTTCGCTTGCCGCGCGCGCGCCAGGGTAATGACCACCACACCCGCCAGGATCACCACCATGGCGCCGATGTCATGCGAGGTGAACGTCTCGCCGGCGATGAAGGCACCCAGCGCCACCGCGATCACCGGGTTGACGTAGGCATAGCTGCCCACCAGCACCGGACGCGCGTGATGCAACAACCAGACATACGCGGTGAACGCGATGATCGAGCCGAACACCGCCAGGTACGCGACCGCCAGCGCGCCGCTGGGCGTCCAGTCCGCCGTGTGGAAACGTTCGCCGTGCAGCAGCCCGGCAACCACCAGCATCACGCCCGCGGCCAGCATCTGCGCCGCGGCCGTCATGAACGGCGACGGCAGATCGCGGCCACGCGACCACACCGAGCCGTAGGCCCACGCAATCGGCGCGATCAGCAGCAACACCAGGCCGACCGGCGAACCCGTGAGCGAGCTGCCCGCATTGAGCCACACCACGCCAGCGAAGCCGACGATGATGCCCAACCACTCGCCCTTTGTCGGATGCTGGCCACGCATTGCACCGAACAGCCCCATCCACAACGGCATCGACGCCACCGCGACGGCGGCCAGGCCGGACGACACCGTCTGTTCGGCCAGCACCACCATGCCGTTGCCCATCAGCAGCAGCAACGCGCCCATCACCAGCAGGTTCTTCCACTGAGCACGCGTGGGAGGCGCGACGCCGCGCCACAGCAGGAACAGGAACATCACCAGTCCGGCAACGACGAAACGGCTGCCCGATACCATCAGCAGCGGCGGGAAGCCGCCTTCCAGCGCGAAGCGGATACCCAGGTAGGTCGAGCCCCAGACCACATAGACGATGGCCAGGGCGGCAGCGACGGCGAACCCGCCACGCGCGGGCGCGGCGGCGGAAACGGAAGAGGTCATGGGGGAACCGTGGGGAGTGCGGTATGACGCAATTCTAGGCCAGGCGCGGACCGAAGGCGTGGCAAAAATGTCCTCATCCATTTGAAACCTTTCCGGTCCGGCTTGAATTGCGTTCAAGCCTGTTGACGAGCCGCTTGTCTCGCTTGAGGGAGTGACCTCAGTCGCGACGAGGGCAGACAGGCCCGATGTCCGGCCGCAACACGGACACTCCCACGGTTGGGCTTTTCGACCCGGTCAAGCTTTCCGACATGAGCGCCCATCGCGACTCACGCCGCTCCCACAGCGCATGCCGCTCAGCCGCGCTCGCGCGCCAGCAGTTGCTGTTTGCGCGGCAAGCCCCAGCGATAGCCGCCGAGCGAGCCATCGCCCCGGATCACGCGGTGGCAGGGAACGACCACCGCGATGCGGTTGTGTGCACATGCGTTGGCCACGGCGCGTGCCGATCGCGGCGCGCCCAGCGATTCCGCCAGTCCGGCATAACTGACTGTCTCACCCGCCGGAATCTTCATCAGTGCGTCCCACACGCGCTGCTGGAAGCCGGTACCCAGCAGGTCCACCGGCACCTCGGCATCACCACCCGCCAACCGCTCCGCCACCGCACGAAGACGCGGTGCGAGGAAGTCGTCCCGCCCCGCCTCGACACGTTCGAGCTGCGCCAGAGGAAACTCCTCGCGCAGCCGTCGCTCCAGCGCATCGTCGTCGCCACCCAGTTCCACCGCGCAGATACCGCGCTCGGTGGCGGCCACCAGCGTGCGGCCGAGCACGGTGTCGACGAGGGTCCAGCGGATCGCAACGCCACGGCCGCCGGCGCGGTAGATGGCCGGCGTCATGCCGAGTTTCGCCGCACCCTGCTCGTACAATCGCGATGGCGAACCATAGCCGGCGTCGTACAGCGCGGTGGTGACATCGCGCCCTTCGCGCAGGGCGCTCTTCAGCGTGCCCAGCTTCTTGCGGGCCAGATACTCGGCGGGACTCAGGCCGAAGCGCGCGCGGAAACGACGCTGCAGATGCGAGGCGCTGAGGCCGGTATGCGAGGCCAGATCCGACAGTGAGGGTTCACCCTCGTCGAGCAGGCGACGCGCCAGATCCAGCGGATCGGCGGCGACGGCGGTGGGAGCGGGCAGTGATCGGCGCGGCATGGTGTCCATGCGCCCAGACTACGGCGCGCGCGACGGTGGGACTATCCGGATCTTGTGCTGCGGCCACGGGAGAGTCGAGCTTGCTCGGCTCTCCGCCCAACCACAACGGAGCAAGCAACAACAGCGGAGCAAGCTCCGCTCTAATTCACTCCGCCCAGAGGCCAGGACCCGGCGAATCGGGCAGTACCTGCGCCGACAGTTTGCGATCCTGACCCAGGACGCTGATGGCGTCGGAGAGGATGGCGGCGGATTCGCGCAGCAGCGGGTCCGGACGCTTGTCGGCCAGCTTCTCGCGCTGTGCATCCTTCACGATGTCGCGCTCGGAAGCGCCCAGCCCGTCATCTGCCAAGTCCTCGGCCAGCGGATCCAATGCCAGACCCAGCGCCTTGCGCTCGGCCTGCCGCTGCTTGCGCTGCACTTCCTGGCGGTCACGCTCGGCGCGGCGCTCGGCCTCGTTGAGCGAAACATATTTCTTTGCCGCTTCGGCACGGAACTGGGCGACGTCTTCCGACCACCACTGGAATTCCTTGTCCTTGGCCGAACGCGCGGCATGCAAGGCTTCCAGTCGCGGCAGGAGCGGGGCGAAGTTGCCGTACTGCGTGTGCGGTACGGCGGCGATGCGGGTCCACGGCAGTGCGTTGTCGTAGGTGCTCTCACCGTACTCGCTGGCGTCCACGCTGACCGGGAACGCGATGTCCGGCACCACGCCCTTGTGCTGGGTGCTGCCACCCGCCACGCGGAAGAACTGGGCGATGGTCAGCTTCACCGAACCGAAGCGCGGTGCTTCGTTGGCAGGCCAGCGGTCCAGGTCGACCATGTTCTGCACGGTGCCCTTGCCGAAGCTGGTTTCACCGATCACCAGGCCACGCCCGTAATCCTGGATGGCGCCCGCGAAGATCTCCGATGCCGAGGCCGAGCCGCGATTGATCAGCACCGCCAGTGGACCTTCCCAGGCCACACCGGTCTTGCGGTCGCTGTTGACCGTCACGCGGCCGCCGGACTCGCGCACCTGCACGACCGGGCCCTTGTCGATGAACAGACCGGTGAGTTCCACCGCCTCGTCCAGCGAGCCACCGCCGTTGTTGCGCAGATCCATGATGACGCCATCCACGCCCTGTGCCTTGAACTGCACCAGCAGCTTGGCGATGTCGCGGGTGGCGGAATTGAAGTCGTTCGGGTTGCGGCGACGGCCCTCGAAATCCTGGTAGAACGCTGGCAGCTTGATCACGCCGATGCGGCGCTCGGCCTCACCCGCGCTGGCCGGCAGGGTGATGGTTTCCGCCTTCGCGGCCTGCTCTTCCAGCTTGACCTTCTGGCGCGTGATGGTGACCTGCGCATGCTTGCCGTCGATGCCGGCCTCGACCGGGATGTACTCGATGCGCACCTGGGTGTCCTTCTTGCCGCGGATCTGGGCCACCACGTCGTCGATGCGCCAGCCGATCACGTCGGTCAGCGGCCCGGACTTACCCTGCCCGACGGCGACGATGCGGTCGCCCACCTTGAGCTTGCCGCTCAGGTCGGCCGGACCGCCCGGCACGATCTCGCGGACGGCGACCAGGTCGTCCTGTCTCTGCAGCACAGCGCCGATGCCTTCCAGCGAAAGCGACATCGACTGATTGAAGTTCTCCGCCGTGCGAGGCGTGAAGTAATCCGTGTGCGGATCGATCGCACTGGTATAGGCGTTGAGGAAGGTCTGGAAGACGTCCTCGGTCTTCAGCTCGTTGATGCTGCGCTGCAGATTGGCGTAGCGCTTGTCCAGCGTCTTGCGGATGTCGTCGGACTTCTTGCCGGCCAGCTTCAGGCGCAGCCAGTCGTTCATCACCGACTTCTTCCAGATCGCATCCAGGGCCTTGCCATCGGCGGCCCACGGCGCATCCTCGCGGTCGTACTCCCAGCGCTCGTCGCCGTTGAAGTCGAAGTCCTGCTTAAGCAACGCGCGTGCAAATGCCACGCGCTGACCAACCCGCTGCTTGTAGACGGTGAAGATCTCGTAGGCCGGCGCAAGGTCGCCGCTGCGGATCGCATCATCCATCTTGGTCCTGTAGGGCGCGAAGCGCTCCACGTCGGCGGCGGTGAAGAACTGCTTGCCGCCATCCAGCGCTTCGAAATAGCGCTTGAAGACATCCTGCGACAACGTGTCGTCCAACGGGCGCGGACGGTACGCATAGCGACTGTCGGACAGGAGGCCGTAGACCAGCTTGGACGTGTTGGACTGGTCGGTGGTGGGTGCCACCGTGACCGCTTCACTGTCACCGCGCGCAAGCAGCGCCAGCGGGGTCGAGAGGGCCAGGGCCAACAGCAGGAGGGGGACTTTCTTCAGTGTCATTGCGTACTCATGGCCGAGAGGCCCGTCAGGCTGGAACGGATTGCGGATTCGACACGCCGACAGTGCACAAAGTTGCGTGCATTGTCATCTGCCTTTGGGCAGCCTAAAGGCCGGAACGTAGGAAAAGGTGAACCGTGGCCGTGCCGTGACCTGGACGAGGATACGGTGACGCCACCGGGAGGGTCGGCGTCACGGTTCCGGACCGGGGCTCAGCCCGCCTGCGCGGCGTGGGCCGCCTGCGCCGCCTGCTGGTCGGCGTGGTAGGACGAACGGACCAGGGGGCCGGACGCCACATGGCTGAAGCCCAGCGCGTTGCCGTACAGCTCAAGTTCTTTGAACTCTTCCGGGGTCCAGTAACGCAGCACCGGATGGTGGTGGGCCGTGGGCTGCAGGTACTGGCCGATGGTCACCATGTCCACGTCGTGCGCGCGCAGGTCGCGCAGCGTGGCCTGCACCTGCTCCATGGTTTCGCCCAGCCCCAGCATGATGCCGGACTTGGTGGGCAGGTGCGGGTGCTGCTGCTTGAACCGCTGCAGCAACGTCAGCGACCACTGGTAATCGGCACCGGGGCGAACGTTCGGGTACAGGTCCGGCACGGTTTCGATGTTGTGGTTGAACACGTCCGGCGGATTCACCGCCAGGATTTCCAGCGCGCGGTCCATGCGGCCCTTGCCGCGGAAGTCCGGGGTCAGGATCTCGATGCGGGTGGCGGGCGAGTGTTCGCGGATGGCGGCGATGCAATCGACGAAATGCTGGGCACCGCCGTCGCGCAGATCATCGCGATCCACGCTGGTCACCACCACATACTTCAGGCCCATGTCGGCAACGGTATGGGCAAGGCTCAGCGGCTCGGACGCGTCGGGCGGCTTCGGACGGCCGTGGGCGACGTCGCAGAACGAGCAGCGCCGCGTGCAGACCTCGCCCAGGATCATGAAGGTGGCCGTACCGTGGCCGAAGCATTCATGAATGTTCGGGCAGCTGGCTTCTTCGCAGACGGTGACCAGACGGTTCTCGCGCAGCTTGGCCTTCAGCTTGGCCACCGACCCGTCGGAAGGAATGCGTACCCGGATCCAGGACGGCTTGCGCAGTACCGGCGCGTCCGCGAACTGCACCGGCGAACGCCCGATCTTGTCGCCCCCCAGCTGTTTGGCGCCCGTCTCCAGGGGAGCAGGCGAAGAGCTGACGACCTGGAGCGGAATCACGCGTGCGGGGGTATCGGTCATGGGGCAATTCTACCGCTTTCGCCTCTCGCCCTAGGGGCAACCCATGCCGCCCATCTCCCGGCGCACGGGAATCGCGCTGGGACAACCGCCTCTGAATCACGGCAGGCAGCGAACCGGCGTTGTGACGGCGCAGCGCCTGGGCCAGCAGTGTGCAGCCCGCCCCGGTCCTTGATGCCTGCGCAACAGGCACAAAAAAGCCCGCAATGGCTAGGCCACTGCGGGCTTGCTCCCTCCCCCACGTCGGGATGCGGAGCCATCGTGAAGGGTCCGTTACGCGTCTTGCACGCTGCACTGCAAAACAGAACCGGGGAGTTCAGCGCGCGCCCACGTCATGTCACAAATATGAATGGACGCCAAACCCGCGCCACTGCTGCGTGTTACCGATATCAGACCAATTCGGGGCCGCCCTCTCGGAATCCCGGTTACGCTCTTCATCGTCTTTACCTGAACAGGCGACCCTCTTTCCGGGCGCGCAACGACCGCGCAGCCTGGCTACTCCAGATAGTGGCGGCGGCCGTCGTACCAGGCCCGGGCCCTGACGAGGTGGAACTTGCGTTGCGCACCCTGCAGTTCCACGCCGACGCTCAACGCCCGCCACTTGGCGTAGAGGTCGCCCTGCCGCCGGGGCCCCTGCAGCCGCATCCGCGCACGCATTTCGTAGCGGTCATTGCGTGCCTGCAGGCGATCCAGCACCAGCACATCGTCCTGCCACTGCACGCGCCCATCGACGTGCGCCTGCCCCGAATCGACCAGTCTGTAGACCCAGGCCGGATACTCCTTCTTGCGGGAGAACAGGGCCAGCAGGAAGCCCACGTCCTTCATCGTCACGTCGGCAAGTCCGCCCGCACTGAGCGGACGATCGATGTCCAGCCGCGCGCGCCCCAGCGTCGCGCGGGCCCACCACCCTGTGCGGGTCCCGCCATCGGGTTCACGGAAGCTGACGTTACGCACCTGCAGCGTGCTGCCGTCGGCCACGAACAGATGGCGCTTCAGATCGGCCCGGCGCAGGCGCAACGCCAGATCGACATCGCCCCGCAGTTGGATGCCGGCAAGAAACATGCGCGTGCCCCGCCCGGCGATACGCAGCGACCCATGCCCCACCTCACCGGCGGCATCCAGCGACACGTCACCACTGAGGTAGCCGGCACCACCGTCGAACCGCATGTGACGCCGCGGCAGGAACGGGTTGTAGACGCGCAGGTCAGGCACCGTGGCATCGTCGAACACTACACGCGCCTTCAGCGTCTCGCGCATGCGCGTGCCATCGTCCGCATTCACCGACAGGCGCAGGTTGCGTCCGCGCACGTACGGCTTGCCCGGTACTTTCACTGCCGCGACGTCGAACGTCTCCATCACCGCCTCGAGCCGCGGCAGCAGTTCGCCGCCAGCGCCGGCGTCAAGCCGGATGTCCGCGCGGCCGCGTCCACGGATGCGATTGCCCATCACGTCGACGACCGCGTCCACGCCCGGCACCTCGATGCTACTGCCCGGCGCGAGTCTGCCGTCCACCACCTGCACGTCGGCACTGATCGCACCGGCACCATCGAGCTTCAGCCATGGCGCCTGCGGGAAAAGCCCGGACAACCAGCGCAGCGAACCGAAATGCCAGGTCCCGGCCACACGTCCGGATGCGCGCGGCAGGACACTGGCGAAGTCGCGCAAAGGCACGCGTCGACCACGCAGGCGCATATCCGCCTCCACCGCCAGCCTGCCATCGGCCTGCGGCGGCACCGTCGCCTTTATCGCGATGTCCTGGTCCACCGCCACATCGACGCCCAGGATGTCGTGGCGCACCGCGCCCGTGATGTCGTTGCCGGCGACGGCCATCGTCCATTGCGCGCGGCCACCCGGCGCGAGCACGCCACGTTCGAAGGCCAGGGCGATGTCCGCCCTGCCCTCGCCCGGCACCAGCTTGACCGCAATCTCTCCCCGCGGACTGACGGCCACGTTCAATCCTGACGTGCGACCGCCAAGCCGCAGGTTCAGCCGCGTCTTGAGCAGCTTGTCGAGCCCGGCGGCCTGCTCGCGCCGATGGCGATCAAGGGCGAAACCGGCATGCAGGGTCGTCTCGCGCAGCACCTCGGCGCCCTCGCGCGTCACCCGGGCGCCGGTCATGTCGAATGTCGACGGCATCAGTTCCATCGGTCCACCGCGCAACTGCTTGTAGAACCCGACCTGCGCGTGGCCTTCGCCTTCGAGCACCCAGGCATCGAATGCGCCACGGCGGACCGAATCGCTGGCGATGCGGTCGAACTGGAGTTCCCAACCGCCCGCCCGCGGCGGTGGCGGCGCCAACTCGCTTGCCACACGCCGGACCCCGCCATGGACCTGGTCCGCGCGCACCTCGGGCACATGCAGCCGTCGCGAAAGCAGTGGCCACAACGCGATGCGGCCCTCCACGCGTGTGGCGTGTGCGTCCCAGGCGATGCGCCGCGCCTGACCCTGGAGGGTGACATCGGTCAGGCTGACCCGCCCCGGCCACCAGGTACTGCCGGACGCCCATTGCATCCGGAAACGTTCCGGTTTGCGGTTCAGGGTGGCTTCGCCCAGCGGCGTATTGAGGAACACGTTGCCTGCGAGCAGATAGAGCACATAAAGGGCGACGAGGGCCAGCAGCCCTCGCCGCAGCCAGCGCAGGGGTGTGCCACGAAGGGAGGTCCTTTCCATCCGCACAGGATGCCGCATCCACGTCCCGGCAAGAACAGCCGCATGGGATCAAGCGGCGGCGAAGTGACCATGGAAGCCCAGCGGCACGGTGTACGGCAGCCACGCCTGGGCAACAGGACCCGCTTCCACGCGGCCCGCGTCGAGCACCGCGATGCCGCTGCGACCGCGCGCGGCGTCCAGCAGCGTGCCGACCAGCCAGCCATCGTCGGGGCGCGTGCTGCCGGGACGCGGCACGAACAAGTGCTCTTCCACCAGCACATCGCGACCGTAGTCATGTACCTGGCGCCGGTCACGCGCTACATCGAAAGCGCCGACGCCATTGAAGTACGGCGCAACCGAAGCGCTCGCGTGCACGGGCGCGTACAGCCGCGCGGGACCGGCAGACCGAGTGCGGGTATCGAACACGGGGAACTCGATGCCGGCGATGCCCGTCTCTTCCCAGCGGGCATCGCCACGACGCAGATCGAGCACGAGTTCACGCAATGGCCCGTTTCCGCCATGCACGTCGCCGTCGCCGTTCATGGCCGCCTTCAAGGGCGAGCGCGCCTCTTCCACATCCGGATGCTGCACGGCGCGCAGCACGATGCGGCCATCGCGCTCGTATGCATCGCCGAAGTGATAGATCGCCGCGAAGTCGGCTTCGAACCAGCGCGCCTGCGCGGGGGCATGCTTGTCCACGACGGCGATGCGCAGCGGCTGGTCCTGCCGGAAGCGCAGGCGCTCGAAGAACGCACCGGCACCCTCCAGGTAGCGGAACGGGATCAGGACGAACACCAGATGGCGATCGGTCATCGCGAAGCTGTGCAGATAGCCCGGTACCGGTGTCTCCAGCACGTCGGCCGACGCCAGCGTACCGTCGCGGCCGATGTGCCACACCACCAGGCCATTGCCGCCCATCATCGAGATGGAGCCGAAATTCCACACCGAACCGTCGCGGTCCACCAGCGGATGCGCCGAAAACGGGATCGCCGCCAGGTCCGCTCGCCACGTCACCGGGCCGAGCGTGGTCAGCTGGTCGGGATCCAGTTCGAACGCCGAGCCCGCCTCGCACAACGCGAACAGGCGGCCATTGATCACCGTCACCGAGGTGTTGGCCGCGTTCGCATCGTCGTTGTTGCGGATCGGCTGCATGTCCGGAACGGATGTGCCGGCGACGGGATACAGGAACCGCCCGGCCGCCTGTTCGCGGGTGAACTTGGGCGTGGCCACCATGCGCGCGCGGTGGGTCAGCGTGCCATCACCGTTGAAGCGCCATGCGTGGACCATGCCGTCACCATCGAACCAGTGCTCGTAGCGGAAGCCCGCGCGCTCGGTCCAGGCGGGGCCATTGCGGTACAGCGTGCCGCCGAAGCCCGCCGGCAGCCGTCCTTCGATCCGCACGTTTTCCGGGCCCAGGGTTTCGGACTGCACCGACTTCCAGCCGGCCAGCCACGGGCGTTCGCGCAAGCCGGCGGCGAAGCGGGCAGGATCGCCGGCCAAGGCGTCCTGGCCGCGCAGCAAGGCGGGGGCGACGGCCAGCGCGGTGGCGCCGGACAGGAGGTTGTGCAGGAAGCGGCGGCGGTCCATGGCATCGCGCCTCAGTGCAGTGCGATGTCGATGGCGGCATCCTGCGCGCCGATGTCGAAGCGGGCTTCGTCCCACGTCGGCTTGCGCATCACGCGCGGATTGTTGCTGAAGCCGTAGCCTTCGGTCGGCATGCCGATCATGTTGCTGTCGAGCTTGCCGTTGCCGTTCTCGTCGTGCGTGACCATCACGGCGTATGTGCCGGGTTTGACGCCCTTGAAAACAAACTTGGCTTGCGGACCGGCAGGCGTCGCACTGGTCGCCTGTACCGGCCGCGCGTTGCCGTCCCACCCTTCCGACGAGTCGACCAGGGCCGCCTTCACTACACCGGTCTGCGCGCGCACATCGTGCAGCACGACGGTCAGGTCGGCGGCCAAGGCGTCGCTCGCGCAGGCAACGGTGGCGACCAGGGTGGCGAAGATGAGCGTGTGTCGGGCGATGCGGTCCATGGTGGACTCCGGCGGCGGGGAATGTGGCGCCAGTCTGCGAGCCGCGCCCGCACCGTGTCAGTTGCCACCCGTCATCCGTCGGACCTGCCGGAAGTCACTCATTCCTGCATGGCCATCCCAAGCTCCCGCGCCGCCACCGGCCGACCCAACAGGAATCCCTGCACCGACATGCAGCCCAGCGCACGCAGGGCTTCAAGCTGTTGCTCGTTCTCCACACCCTCCGCCGTGACCGACAGTTCCAAGGCATGCGAGAGCTGGATGATCGCCGCGATGATCGACCTGGTGGTGTCGCGGGTCTCCTGCTGCAGTCCGGCCGCGAATGACTGGTCGAGCTTGATATGGTCGAACGGCAACTCGCGCAGTTGCGCCATGGAAGAATAGCCCACGCCGAAATCATCGATAGCGATGCGGATGCCAACCCCCCTGAGCCGCGCCAGGACCTGCCGGACAGACGCGGGATCCTTCGCGAGCACAGATTCGGTGATCTCCAGTTCCAGCCGGTCCGCCGGCAAGCCTACGCGATGCAGGATATCGAGCACCGAGGGCACGAAGGCTGGCCATGCCAGCTGGACGGCAGACACGTTGACCGCCAGTGACGTGGTGCTGCTCCAGGCCAGGGCGTCGCGACAGGCGCGCTCCAGCACCCACATGCCGATGGGAACGATCAGGCCGGACTCCTCGGCGGCGGGAATGAAATCCGCAGGGCTGATGCGCCCATGCAGCGGGTGCCTCCATCGCACGAGCGCTTCATAACCACGTACCTGCAGGGTATCGGCAGCGTGCAACGCCATGTAGTCGATCTCGAGCTGGCCGTTGTCGGCGGCAGCCGCCAGGTCGCTGATCAGCGCCAGGCGTTTGTACACGTGCTCGCTCATCCTCGGCTCGTACAGGCGGACGGTATCGCGACCCTCGCCCTTGGCGACATACAGGGCAGTGTCGGCGCGCCGCAGGAGTTCTTCCAGCGGCTCGACGGAGGCCGGGAACAGAGCCACGCCAATGCTCGCCCTGACATCGATCCTGAACCCATCGACCCACTCCGGCTGGCGCAGGACCTGCAACACATGATCGAGGCAGCGCTGCGCATCATGCGCGGCCGACGCCGTAGGCAGGTCCCGCAGCAGCAAGGCGAATTCATCGCCTCCCAGGCGCGCCAGCGCATCGCCCGGACGGCACACCTGCTGCAGGCGCCGCGCAACGGCGCACAGCAACTGGTCGCCCACCAAGTGACCGAGGCTGTCATTGACGTTCTTGAAATTGTCCAGGTCGATCAGGGCCAGCGCCGCACGGGTATCGTCGCGGCCCCCGGGCGCCTGTGCGAGGAACTGCCGGCGATTGGGCAGGCCCGTCAACGCATCGTGATGGGCGAGGTGGTGGAGATGCCGTTCGCGCTGCAGCGATTCCACTTCGCGCAGCCGCGCGTCGGATACGTCGCAACCCACGCCGCGCCAACCGATCCAGGTACCTGCCTGAGTGTGCACCGGCCGAGCACTGATGCTCCAGCTGCGCGGCTCGCGACCGACGACGGCCTCCACCACCACGCCGGCGAAGGCCTGCGGGGACTGCAGGCAGGATCGCAATGCATCCACGCCGACATGCCGGTCGCTGCCCACCGCCAGCAGCCGTCGCGATGCGAACAGGGCGGGAAGCACGCGCCCTTCCAGGCTCCCGCCCGCCTGCCCCAGCACCTGCGCCAGTCGAGGCCCCACGCGGACGAGCATTCCCTCCCTGTCACTCTCCCACAGCCAGTCGTTCGCATTGCTTTCGAACTCGCGCAGCAACAGGCCGATGATCTGCTGCTGCTGTTCGGCCGCCATCTCGGCCTCGATACGCCTCACCAGCGTGCGCGAAATGAACAACAAGGCAATCGTCAGCATCACGGCGTAGCAGCACAACTGCGCAATGGTCATCCCCTGCGCCATGAATTCCAGCTGGCCCACCATCAGGCAGGCCGCGACGGTCAGGATGACCAGCCACAGGAACGCCACCAGCGGCGCCGTGATGCCCACCAGCACGCCCGTGGCAATCAGACCCGGCGTGTACGCGGCCAGCAGCAGGCGACTACCGTCACTCGCTGCCAGCGGCGCAGCGAGATACAGGCCGGCGGCGCACGCGCACGCGCACAGGACGCACCAGAACGCAGACAGCCTGAGGTCACCGATCGTGAAACCGGCCTTGTCGCTGCCATCCACTCGCCGGAGACGACCCACTGCATGCCCGGCCCATCCGAGATGCGTGACCAGCAGGCACAGCATCCATGCCTGCCAGGCATGTCCGGCAAGAAACGGTGCCATGACATAAGCCACCCCCGCGCCGGTCAGCAGATTGGAGACCACGTACCAAGGAACCACCCGGAACAGATGGCGGAGCTGTCGATCCAGCAGCACCGCCTGCGCTTCCGCATCGGCATCGGGCAGCGCCCAGCACCTGCGCACGTCCTCCCACAACGTCGACATATCCCTCTCCCGCTGGGCCCGCGGACGACGCGGCGAACACCGGCGTTGCGGCGACAGGCCCCATCGACCCTATCGCCGCGGCGGTACCGGACAGGACAGGACGCTGTTCCAGGCGCTGCGTTACGCCGCCTTGGCCAGCGAGCGCCGGCACCGCACCGCCAGCGCCAACCGCTGCAGCACGTCGACCGAGGCCTCCCAGTCCAAACATCCATCGGTGATGCTTTGCCCATGAACCAGTGGCTTGCCCGCGACGAGTTCCTGCCGCCCGCCCACCAGATGGCTTTCCACCATCACGCCGACGATGCGCTCTTCACCTGCCCGCAGCTGCGTGGCGATGTCGTCGATCACCGATGGCTGGTTGTCGGGGTTCTTGCCGCTGTTCGCGTGGCTGGCATCGACCATGAGGCGCGCCGGCACGCCCGCCTTGGCCAGCACCTGGCTCGCCGCTTCGATACTGTCGGCATCGAAGTTCGGCGTTTTCCCGCCGCGCAGGATCACATGGCAATCCGGGTTGCCCGCCGTCGCCGCGATGGCCGAACGCCCTTCCTTCGTCACGGCCAGGAAATGATGCGGATGCGAGGCCGCGCCCACCGCATCGACCGCGATCTTCACGTTGCCATCGGTGCCGTTCTTGAACCCGACCGGGCACGACAGCCCGCTGGCCATCTCGCGATGCACCTGGCTTTCGGTGGTGCGCGCCCCGATCGCGCCCCATGCCACTAGGTCGCTGATGTACTGCGGCGAGATGGTGTCCAGGTATTCGCACCCTGCCGGCAACCCCAACGCGTTGATGTCGCGCAACAGCCTGCGCGCCAGGCGCAGGCCGCGGTTGATGTCGAAGCTGCCATCCAGCGCCGGGTCGTTGATCAGCCCCTTCCAGCCAACGGTGGTGCGCGGCTTTTCGAAGTAGACGCGCATGACGATCTCCAGCTCGCCGGCCAGCGCGTCACGCAATGGCTTCAGTCGATTCGCGTACTCCATCGCGGATACAGGGTCGTGGATCGAGCAGGGCCCGATCACCACGATCAAGCGATCATCGCGTCCGTGCAGGATGTCGTGCAGCGCGCCGCGGGCGTCGGACACGGTCTGCGATACCGCGTCGTCGCAGGGCAGTTCGCCGATCACGGCGGCGGGCGTCACCAGCTCATCGAGTTTGCGGATGCGCAGGTCGTCGGTATGGGGGGCCATCGGGTTTCTCCGGGTCAACAAAAAAGCCGCCAGGTTCGCTGGCGGCTTCAAGGGGATTCTTCTGGTGTCTTGCCTAGAATGAATGCAACCTCGCCTCCGCCGCTGGCATCGGAAAGCCGTAATACCAAAACCAGAAGCGGGCACGGGCGGTGTTCATTCGCGGCTAGAGATAACACGCCATGCCGGCGATGGCGAATGTTTCATCTGCAACGTGAAGTGCGTTCCAGCTGACCCGCCACCCACTTGCCGTGGCCGCCCGGCCACGGGCCCCACGTTTGCCAGCATGTCCGCTTCGAAGACGACACCCGCGCAGGTGTTCCATGGAACTGACCCGCCGACAGTTGTTCGCGGCGCCCGCCGCGCTCGCCGCTGCCACGTTGCTGCCCGGGCGCCTGCTGGCCGCAGTGACGGCGCAGACCCCGGCGCTTCCCGACCTCTCCACCTGGGAATCGGTACGCGGGCAGTTCGCACTGGACCCGGCGTACTGCCACTTCGCCTCGTTCTTCATCGCCAGTCATCCGGCACCTGTGCGTGAAGCGCTGGAAGGCTACCGGCGCGCCATGGACGCCAACCCGTTCCTGTTCGTGGAGCGCGCGATGTTCGAGGACGACGCGCACAATCTTCCCCTGCACGTCTGCGTGGAGGTGGCCGCTTACCTGGGTGGTCGAGGCGAGGATGTCTGCACGACGCGAAGCACGACCGAGGGCCTGGCCCTGGTCTATCACGGCCTGCCCCTGAAAGCAGGCGACGAAGTACTGACCACGGTGCACGACCATTACTCGCACCATGAATCGATCCGGCTTGCCACGGCGCGCTGCGGCGCGTCGACGCGGAAGGTGGCCCTGTTCCGGACATCGCACGACGCCAGCGTTGACGAGATCGTCGGCAACCTGAAAGCGGCCATCCGCTCGCAGACGAAGGTGGTGGGCGTGACGTGGGTGCATTCCAGCACCGGCATCCGTCTGCCGATCCGCGAGATCAGCGCAATGCTGCGCAGCCTGCCGCAGGCCCCATGGCTGGTGGTCGATGGCGTGCATGGACTGGGCGCCGCGGACGAGACCATCGCCGACATGGGTGCCGACTACTTCTGTGCCGGCACGCACAAGTGGATGTTCGGGCCACGCGGCACCGGGATCGTCTGGGCGAACGCGGCGAACTGGGCACGCCTGCAGCCGTTGGTTCCCAACTTCACCGAACTCGAGAGCTATGTCGCCTGGACCAAAGACCGGGCACCGGCCGGCCCGTGCAATGCCGCGCGGATGACGCCCGGCGGGTTCCATGCCTTCGAGCACCAGTGGGCGCTGGCGGCCGCGTTCCGCATGCACGGGCAGATGGGGCGCCAGCGCGTGGCGGCGCGCATCACCGCACTGAACGATCGACTGAAGCAGGGCCTGGACGATCTGCCAAAGGTGAAAGTGCACACGCCTCGCTCCGCAGCGTTGTCGGCGGGGCTGGTCGCGTTCGAAATCGAGGGTGTGCGGCCCAATGACATCGTGAAGCAGTTGCTCGCGCGACGCATCATCGCCAGCACCAGCCCCTACGCCGTGAGCTACGCGCGACTGGCGCCGAGTCTGGTCAACACGCCCGCCGAGGTCGACGAGGCGTTGCGCGCGGTGCGTGCGATCGCTGGCTGAACGTGTCCGACGATCGGTATCCGCCGGGCGGTGGCCCGTGCGCCGGGATTTGCGCGTTGGTTCCTGTTGCCCGTCGTTGCAAGGCGACGACGCGCTGTCCCTCCGCCATATCCGGATCGTCATGCCCACGAACGACGCTTCCCCCCGCCCGCTGGACGACATGTTCGGCGAGGTTTACCAAGAGTTGCGCCGGCTGGCGCACAAGCAACGATTTCCCCGCGATGGCGCCACGCTGGACACCACGGCGCTGGTGCACGAGCTGTACCTGCAGATGAGCCACCAGCAGCCCCAGTTCACCCATGCGCGGCAGTTCTATGCGTATGCGGCGCGCGCCATGCGGCACATGCTGGTCGACCGCGCGCGTGAACGCGCACGCATCAAGCACGGTGGCGACCTGCGTCGCACCGACTATCGCGATACGCTGGCCGGCCAAGTGACGATCGATCCGCAACACGCATTGGAACTGGACCAGGCGCTGCGCCGCCTCGCGCTGGACGATGCGCGTGCCGCCGAAGTCGTTGAACTGCACTACTTCGCCGGCCTGCCGCTGGAGCGCATCGCCGAGCTCTGCGAGCTGAGCGTGCGCACCGTCTACCGCGACTGGCAGTACGCCCGGGCATTCCTCGGCGCCCAGCTGGCCGCGTAAGCGCGCCGGCGTGTCAGGGTCCAGCCCCGAAAGTCGCTTGATGGCAGACCCTTTCCCGCAGACACACGCCATGCCTTCCCTGCGCCAATCGTTCGATGCGGTCGTGGACCTGCCCCCGCAGGCACAGCGCGACTGGATGGACCGGCACTGCCCCGACCCGACCGACCGCCGCCACCTGGAAGCGTTGCTCGCCGCCCACGCACGCACCGAACCCGTCCTGCTCGACACACCCGTCGCCGCACTGATCGAGGCGTTGAAGGCGGAAGACATCCGCCCACCGCAGGCATGGATCGGCGAGCGCATCGGTGCCTTCCGGCTGATCAGTCCATTGGGCCAGGGCGGCATGGCCACGGTGTTCCTCGCCGAACGCGAGGATGTAGATTTCCAGCAACGCGTCGCGGTCAAACTGCTGCGGCGCGGACCGTATTCCGAACTGCAGCAGCAGCTGTTCCGCCGCGAACGGCAGACGCTGGCGGCGCTCACGCATCCGGCCATCGCGCGCCTGATCGACGGCGGTGTCACCGACGAAGGCGTGCCCTATCTCGTCATGGACCACGTGGATGGCCTGCCGATAACCCGCCACGCGGAACTCCGCAACCTGGACCAGACTGCACGACTGCAGCTGCTGTGCGACGTCTGCCGCGCGGTGGACGCTGCGCACCGGCAACTGGTCGTCCATTGCGATCTCAAGCCCTCCAATATCCTGGTCACGACCGAAGACTCGCCGCGGCTTCTGGATTTCGGTGTTGCGCGCCTGATCGACGCCACCGGCGACGGCGAAGGCGCAACCGCCATTGGACTGACGCCGGGGTACGCAGCACCCGAGCAGTACACCGGCGCTGCCGTGACCACCGCTACGGACGTGTACGCGCTGGGCGTGCTGATGCGGGAGTTGCTGAGCGGCGAGCGCCCCGGTGAAAGTGCGCACCAGGATGCGTTGCCGAAGGGCGATCTGGGCGCGATCCTGTCGAAGGCTACCGCGGCCGAGCCCGCCCGCCGCTACGCATCGGCAGGCGATCTGTCCGAGGATCTTGAACGCCACCTGCGCCACGAGCCTGTCCGCGCGCGGTCGCCGTCGCTGCTCCATCGCATGCGTCTTTTCGCCCGCCGCCATCGCGGTGGCGTGGCGGTCGCCACCCTGCTGATGGTCGCCGTGCTCGCCAGCCTGTCGGCTGCACTCTGGCAGGCGCACACCGCGCGCGTGGCCGCGGCCGAAGCGCAGGAGCAGGCTTGGCGCGCGCGCAACGAAGCGCAGCGCGCGAATGCCGTGCGCGACCTGCTCGTACAGTTGTTCGAGAATGAAGTACCCCAAGGCCCGCGCGCCGCGCTGCCGGATACCGCCACCCTGCTGGAACGCGGTGCCGAGCGGGCACGCACCGACCTGGTGGCCTCGCCAGCGTTGCAGGTCGAGATGCTGGTCGTCATCGCGCGCATCTACGACGAAATGTCGCGCTACGACGACGCACGACCGCTGCTGGCGCGCGCCGTCGCCACCGCGCGCGCACTGCCCGCGCGCGACCACGCCGCGCTCGGGATGGCGCTAAGCCAGCAGGGACAACTCGCGTCCAGCGAGAAGGACTATCCCGCGGCGCTCGCATTGTTGAACGAAGCGCTCGCGGTCCAGCGCAGCGTCGATCCGCAGGGGCTCGCCGCCGCCCTCACCTACCACCGTCGCGCGATCGTGCGCAGCGAGATGGACGAGCATCAGGCCGCCATCGCCGACCACTTGGCCGCTATCACGATCCAGCAGGCGCGCCTGCCGCCACGCGATCCCCGCCTGGTCCGCAGCTACGGCGCGCTGGGTACCGCTTACACGCGCGCGCACCAGGCCGGCCACGCCGTGCGCTGGCAACGGCATGCCCTGGCGTTGACGCGCGCGGCGTACGGCAATGAACATCCGGAGACGTCGCGACGCCTCAGCAACTACGGCATCGCGCTGATGGCGACTGGACAGATGGCGGAAGCCGAGGCTCCGCTCCGTGAAGCCGTCGGCATCGCGCGCCGCATCTATCGCGGACCGAACGCGGACGTCGCGCCGCGGGTGCACAACCTTGGTGGCGTGTACCTTGCGCTGGGTCGCCTCGACGAGGCCGAACCGCTGCTGCGCGAAGCCATGGCCATCGAGCATGCGATCGGCCGCGAGCGCTCGCCGGGCATCGGGTTCTCGTTGGCGAAGCTGTCCCGCATCCAGGAACTGCGCGGCGACTTGGCCGGTGCCCGCACATTGGCCGATGAGGCGCGGGCCCAGTTGGACAAAGTGCTGCCACCCACGCACGAACAGCGCCTCGACGCCGAACTGCGCGTCCTCCGCCTGCAGTTGGTGGCTGGCCTCGATCATGACCTGCGGGAACACGCGATCGATCTGCAGCGGCGCGTCGACGCACAACAAGAGCCCTACCTTTCGGCGAACGCACTGTACGTGCGCGCCCTCGCGCATGCGCGGCAGGGGGAGGATGCGGCGGCGATCGCCATGATCGATCAAGCGTTGCGGATCAGCGACCGTCCGCGCTCGTTCCCGCACGACCTGCTCGCGTGGTACGCCACGCTGGCGCAGCTGCATTCGCGCAATGGACATCCCGAAGCAGCCGCACGCACGCGCCGGGAGGGCCTGGCGTTTGCGGACCGTATGGACATTCCTGCAAACCATCCTGCCCGCATTGCGTTGGCGACCGCCTCCTTCGTCACGATGGCCAACGCGCCCTGAATCGTTTCGCCCCGCATCGTCGGGACGTGTCAGTGAGGACGGCAGGAAAGCGCTTGTCTCTGTGAACCCTCACGCAGAGATCGGACTTCCATGCTGCTTTCACGCCACGCCACGCACGCCGCCGAACCCCTGACCGACATTCCCTCCCCGTCCGCCGCCGCTCCACGCGGTGGCGATACCGAACCCGGGCCTCCGACCCCCATCAACCCGTGGACGCGAGCGCTGCAATGCCTCATCGGCCTGCTCGCACCGCGCCACGCCGCACGCAGGGGGTTGCTGCAACTCGATGACGAGACCGGCTTCGCCGACTGTCCGCGACACGTAGAAGGCTGCCCGGAACGCCGTGAAACACTGGTATTGCACGGCCGGTGCTTGCAGCTAGTGTCCTGGGGCGATCCGCACCGGCAGCCGTATGTGCTGCTACCGCCGCTTGACGCGACGGGCCGTGACGCGATGGCCGGCTGGGTGCGCGCGCTGACGGCGCACGGGTACGCCGTCGTCGCCTTCGCCCGCGAGGGCCGTACGGTGGCCACGCAAACGTCCACCCTGCTGGAGACCGCGGGCGACATGCTCGAGGTCGGCCGCCGCTGCGGCGAAGCGGCCGCGGTCATCGGCCATTCGCTCGGCGCCATGTCGGTGGTGCTCGCGCTGCACCAGGGCTTGCGCGCGAAGCGGGCGATCCTGGTCTCCGCGCAGGCCGATCCGCGCGCGGCGTTGCAGCGCTTCGTGGATCGTTCCGGCATGGGATCGCGCGTGGGCGCGCGCATACTGGCGCTGCTCGAATCCCGCATTGGCCAAGGACTGGATGCGCTGCAGGCGCACCGCATCGCACCGGCCATCGGCATCCCCGTGCTGGTCGTGCACGATCTGCTCGACGACGAAGTGCCATGGGATGAGGGCGAGCGTTTCGCCCGACACCTCACTGCTGCGCGCCTGCTGACCACGCTCGACCTCGGCCACCACGGCGTCCTCAACGACCCGACGGTGTTGCGCGACTGCGTGCGTTTCCTGGAAGGCGAAGCCATCGGCGACAAGGTCGTGTCGTCACCCAATCTTCCTTACGGCTTCAGCTGACATGGTGCCGGCGCGCCGCCACGACGTGGCGCCTGCCTGCATCATGCGATTCCGCCTCGCGCGCAGGAGTTCCGGCCACGATGCCAGCGACGCCATGACGGCTCTCTGCCTGCGCGGTGGCCGCGGAATGCACGCGCCGCCCACGTGCCGCGGCTGCGCGCTGGTCATCGCGCTGCGCGGCGAGGTGGACGTCGAGACCGACGACGGCGTATTCCGGCTGCCCGGCCGCCGGTTCCTGGCGCTGCCGAGCGACGCGCCCAGGCGCCTGCTCGCCGGGCCCGGCGCGGACTGGGTGCTCGTGCACGCGCCCAGCCACTGGGCACAGGCGCTGTCCGAGCCTGCAGAGCGTCGCGGCCTGGCGGCGCCACTGCTGCTGCCCGCCGTACTGCCCATGGACCGCCCGATGCTGCAGCAACTCTCCGCATTGCTGCGATGCGCACCGCATCCTTGCGACCGCGAATCGGGGCGCGAACTGGCCGCCGTGATGCTGGCAGCGCGCGACGCGCAGGCACGCGCCGCGGACTGGGTGGAGCGCGCCTACGGTCGCAGTGAACGGCATCGGCGCGCGGTCGTGGCACGCCTGCTGACCGCGCGCAACCGCATCCTCAACGCCCCCTTCGATGCGCACGACCTTCACACCCTGGCCGAGGCTGCGCGTTACTCGCCCTCGCATTTCCTGCGTTCGTTCCGTGACGTGTTCGGAATGACGCCCCACGACCTGCTCACCCAGACCCGCCTGCTGCGTGCCTGCGCGCTGATCCAGGATGGCCGGCTGGCGATCTGCGAGATCGCCGCGAGCGTAGGCTACGAGAGTCGGCATGCGTTCTCGCGTTCGTTCAAACGCGCCACCGGGGTCACCGCGACCCGCTTCCGTACCGCGGGCGGCGCCCGCTGAGCCCTCACCATCCCGAATCGCGACAGGCGTACCCCCACATCACGACGGCGGACACCGCCACCCGCGCGCATCGCGCAACACGGACAGCACGACATGCGTCGCACACGACTGCGCACCGGGCCTCTCTCCCCGGTGCGCTCTTTTTCCACGTGGAAAGGCCGCGTCCTCGTGGACGCGGCCGGCTGGACCGCTGCGGACGGCTCAGAACTTCTGCTGGTACTTCAGGTAGACGAACCGTCCGATGTCGTAACCACCGTAATACGAGTAGCCCGAGCTAGGCTGCGAGTACATCGGCGGCCCATAGCGCTCGAACACGTTGTTGGCCCCGAACGAGATCGTCACGTTCCAGGGCGCCTGGTAGCGGACCTGCACGTCGTGGAAGGTCGTGGAAGGACGCTCGTGCATCTGCAGCACCTCGCCGCCCGTCCAGGGCGCGCGGTAGTTCGGTAGGCTGCAGATGTCGTCGAAGACGCAGCGTTCCTTCACCCCCGCGTAGTACCGCATCCCCCAGGACACGCCCCATGCCCCGTGCTCCCAGCCCAGATTGAGGTTGGAGCGGATGCGGAAGTTGCTGCCTGTGCTCGTCGCGATGCCATTCAACTGCTGCGGCGGATTGTCCTCCAGATCGTCGGTCTTCAGTTCGAGCTTGCTGATGTACGTGCTCAGCCAACTGGCGCTGAAGATGCCCCACGGTGTCGTACGGCGGTAGTTCATATCGAAATCGAAACCCTCGGTCTCGACATGGCCCACGTTGATCGGCGTGGTGGTGAACGAAAGGATCTCGCCGGTGGCCGCATCACGTTCGAAGCGCGAGCCCGTCGATGCGTTGCAACGCGCCTCGATCCCCCGCAGGTAGCAATCGTCCAACACCTGGGTCTCAGTGTCGGCCACGATGGTGTTCTCGATGCGGATCGTCCACCAGTCCAGCGACACGTTCAGCCCCGGCGCGAACGACGGACTGAACACTACGCCCAGCGTCGTCGATTCGGATGTTTCCGGGGTAAGGTCCGGATTCGAACCCGATACGAAGGGGATCGGGGTCTGCGTACCGGGACCGTTCGCGACGCCGTCGGCGTCATTGGCGGGCTGGCGGAAGTCGGCGGGCACGTCCTGCAGGCATCGCGCATTGCCGCGCGCGGCGCCGAAGGCGGTGTCGCACGGATCCGTGTAGAACGAGAACGTCTGCGACGCGCCGCCGTACAGATTGCTGACATCCGGCGCACGGAAGCCCTCCGCCCACGTGCTGCGGACCAGCAGCGAGTCCACGGGCTTCCATTTCAGGCCCAGCTTGCTGTTGGTGGTGTCGCCGAAGGTGTCGTAATCCGAATAGCGCGTCGCCGCACTGAGCGTCAGCTCGCGGGCCAGCGGTACCTCGGACAGCAGCGGCACCTGCACCTCGGCGTAGATTTCATCGAGGCTGTAGCCGCCCGCCGTCGGCCCGGCCGCGAGATCGGTGGAACCGCCCGACTGGGCCAACGCATCGGGCGAGAATTCGCCGTATTCCTTGCGGTGCTCCACGCCCAGCGCGATCGCCAGGTCACCGGCCGGCAGCGTCGCCAGCGTGCCGGTGATGTTGGCGAAATAGTCCTGCGTCTTCGTCATCGAGACGGCCTGGCCGACCGGGAAGATGAACTGCCTGACGGCCGGGTCCGCCGCCGAGCCGTCACCCGGGCCGCCGTACCCGAACGGGAGCAGCGGGTTCCATGGCGTGCATTCGCCCTGGCTGGTGCCCAGCGGAATCGGGTTGTCCGGCGTGCCGCACTGGACAACGCCCTGGCTGTTGAGGAACGACGGGCCCACCGCCATCCGCACGGCGGCAAGGTTGAGGTTGCCGGTGCCGACCTGCACACCCTTGTTCTGGTTGTAGAGGTAGCCCACGTCCCAGTCCCAACTGCGGCCGGCCAGGTCGAAGTAGCCCGACAGCGTGCCGCTGAAGCGGTAGGTGGTCAGCGAAAGCCGGTTCTCGCGCGGCACTTCCCAGCCGCGGCGGGTGAAGTGCACGGCGGTGGGATCCGCGTCTCCGCTCTGGTTGCCAACGGGGTTGTAGTAGCTGTCGATCGACATCGGCGTATCGAACGCCTGCGACGAGTACGGATAGCCCGCATTGCGCGAGAACGAGGCGCGGTCGGTGTAGAGCATGTCGCCGGCGAAGCGGATGCGGTCACTCAGCGCATGGTCGAGGTTGACGAACACCGACTTGCGTTCGATGCCCGCCAGCAGCGTGGACTGCTGGACCGGCAACGAGAAGTCGGTGTCGTCCAGCGCGCGGTAGCTGTCCAGGTCACGCGGATCGAGTCCGGGCGTCTCGCGCCGGAGCGTGAAGTTGCCGCGCCCGGGGACGATCAGGCGGCCGTACTGCGTGGTTCCGCTTTCACCACCCGGCCTCGGTACCCTGCCCTCACCCATCGGGAAGCGGTTCGCCGAGAACCAGCGGTCGGTGGCCCACACCGGATCTTCTTCCGTGTACTCCGCGCCAACGGTCACCGACCCGCGATCACCACTGAAACCGGCGATCAGGTCCAGTACCGTGCGCTGGCCGTCGCCCTGCGAGTATTGGCCGCCATAGACGCTGGCCTGCATGCCGTCCATGTTGCGCCGGGTGATGAGATTGACGACGCCGGCGATCGCATCGGATCCATACAGCGTCGATGCGCCGTCCTTCAGCACTTCGATCCGTTCGATCATCGCCGCCGGGATCTGCGAGAGGTCCTGGAAGCCGCTGGTGGTGATGCCCAGCCGCTTCCCGTTGACCAGCACCAGGGTGCGGTTGGGACCGAGGTTGCGCAGGTCGATATACGCACCGCCCACCGCCTCGCCCGCGGCAAGCGGCGTGATGCGGCTCACCGCCGGACTGCCCGCGCTGGTGATGTTCTGCAGGATATCGGCGACGGAATTGAAGCCCTGCTTCTGGATCTCCTCGCGCGAGATCACCAGCACCGGCGCGGCGGTTTCCACATCCACCTGGCGGATGCGCGAGCCGGTCACCTCGATGCGGTCCAGTGTGGTGGGCGCCGTGCCGGAGGGCGCCGGCGCTTCCTGTGCGTGGGCCGCCGCCGCGGTGGCCGCGCACGCGACCAGGGCGACGCGGATCGCGTCGCGCAATGCATGTCGTTTCATTTGAATCCCTCTCCTCGATGGCTGTCGTTCGCGTCGTGTTCGGTGAAAACATCGTTAAGCACCGAAGTTCGTACGCTACGGAGCCGGTCCGGCAGAGAGGTGTCCCGCGCGCGGCTTTGCCGGAACGCTTGTTGCGGTGTCGCGGTGCGCATATCGCGAAAAACAAAAAGGCCCCGCATCGCTGCGGGGCCCTTCCTGGAACGGTGACGCGGGAAGCGGGACTTAGAAGTCCATGCCGCCCATGCCGCCCATGCCACCGCCGGCCGGCATCGCCGGCTCGTCCTTCTTCGGAGCCTCGGCCACCATCGCTTCGGTGGTGATCATCAGACCGGCAATCGAAGCGGCGTTCTGCAGCGCGGAGCGCGTGACCTTGGTCGGGTCCAGGATGCCGAACTCGATCATGTCGCCGAACTCGCCGTTGGCGGCGTTGTAGCCGAAGTTGCCCGAACCGTCCTTGACGCGGTTGACGATCACCGACGGCTCTTCACCGGCGTTGGTGACGATCTCGCGCAGCGGGGCTTCCATTGCGCGCAGGGCGATCTGGATGCCGTGGTTCTGGTCTTCGTTGGCGCCCTTCAGGTTGCCGATGGTCTGCAGCGCGCGGATCAGCGCGACGCCGCCGCCCGGGACCACGCCTTCTTCCACCGCCGCACGCGTGGCGTGCAGAGCGTCTTCGACGCGGGCCTTCTTTTCCTTCATCTCGATCTCGGTCGAGGCACCGACCTTGATCACGGCCACGCCGCCGGCCAGCTTGGCCACGCGTTCCTGCAGCTTCTCGCGGTCGTAGTCCGAAGAGGTCTCTTCGATCTGCGCCTTGATCTGCTTGATGCGCGACTGGATGCGCTCGGCATCGCCGGCGCCGTCGATGATGGTGGTGTTCTCCTTGGAGATCACGACCTTCTTCGCACGACCCAGGTCGTTGATGGTGGCCTTCTCCAGCTGCAGGCCGACTTCCTCGGAGATCACCGTGCCGTTGGTCAGCGTGGCGATGTCTTCCAGGATGGCCTTGCGGCGGTCACCGAAGCCCGGCGCCTTGACGGCGGCGACCTTCACGATGCCGCGGATGGTGTTGACCACCAGCGTGGCGAGGGCTTCGCCTTCCACTTCCTCGGCCACGATCAGCAGCGGCTTGCCGGCCTTGGCGACGCCTTCCAGCACCGGCAGCAGTTCGCGGACGTTGGAGACCTTCTTGTCGTGGATCAGGATGAAGGGGTCGTCGAATTCGACCTGCTGCGACTGCTGGTTGTTGATGAAGTACGGCGACAGGTAGCCGCGGTCGAACTGCATGCCCTCGACGACGTCGAGTTCGTTCTCCAGGCCGGAGCCTTCTTCGACCGTGATCACGCCTTCCTTGCCGACCTTCTTCATGGCCTCGGCGATGATGTCGCCGATGTTGCTGTCGGAGTTGGCCGAGATGGTGCCGACCTGGGCGATCGCCTTGTCGTCGGCGGTGGGCTTGGAGAGCTTCTTCAGCTCTTCGACGGCGGCCTTCACGGCCTGGTCGATGCCGCGCTTCAGGTCCATCGGGTTCATGCCGGCGGCGACGGCCTTGGAGCCTTCGCGGATGAACGCCTGGGCCAGCACGGTGGCGGTGGTGGTGCCGTCACCGGCATTGTCGGAGGTCTTGGACGCGACTTCCTTCACCATCTGAGCGCCCATGTTCTCGAACTTGTCGGCCAGTTCGATTTCCTTGGCGACGGACACGCCGTCCTTGGTGATGGTCGGGGCGCCGAAGCTCTTCTCGAGCACGACGTTGCGGCCCTTCGGGCCGAGGGTGGCCTTGACGGCATTGGCGAGGATGTTCACGCCGCGCACCATGCGCGTACGGGCGTCTTCACCGAAACGGATATCTTTGGCTGCCATGTGCAACTCCAGGAGTATTGAGTGTGATTCGTGAGGCGGGCAGGCCCGCCATCAGGAGGAATGCGGTGACGTGGGCGGCGGCGCGGAGCCGCCACGCGCGATCAGCCGAGGATCGCGAGGACGTCGTCTTCCTTGATGATCTTGTACTCGACGCCTTCGTACTTGTAGGGCGAACCCGAGTACTGGCCGTAGATCACCTTGTCGCCGACCTTCACCTTCGGGGCGCGCACGCCGCCGGTGGCGTCGATGAACTTGCCTTCGCCGACGGCGACGACTTCACCCTTGGTGGGCTTTTCCTTGGCGGCGTCGGGGATGATGATGCCGCCGACGGAGGTTTCTTCGGCTTCGATCGGCTTGACCACCAGGCGGTCGTACAGCGGCTTGATATTGCTCATGTCAATCCTCTTAAGTGATTGATTGGACTGGGAAAGGGGCGGCGATGTTAGCACTCCCCACGGGAGACTGCCAACGCCAGGGGCACAGAAACCCGACAGGGCCGGGATGCGAGGGATATCGGGGTGCCTGGCGCGGTTTCAAGGGGTGGGTGCGCATATCGGTCGCAGGGGCGCCCGGACCGGGTCTGCGATAATCGACGCCCCATGCCCGTCTTCCTGATCCTGTCGACCTGTCCCGACGCCGACACCGCCCAGCGGTTGGCACGGGCGCTGGTGGACGAGCGCCTGGCCGCCTGCGTCAGCGTGCTGCCCGGCATGTTTTCGACCTACCGCTGGCAGGGCCGGGTGGAACAGGCCAGCGAGGTCCAACTGCTGGCGAAGACCAGCGCCGACCGGCGCGACGCGCTGATGGCGCGGCTGGCCGAACTGCACCCGTATGAACTGCCGGAGATCCTGGCGGTCGAAACCGCCGCCGGCCTGCCCGCCTACCTGGCGTGGGTCGCCGCTGAAACCCGGGCCGATGGCGCCCCCTCGAGTTGAAGACCCAGGCCCGATGACGCTGATCCGCACACTGTTCGCCTTCCTGGCCGTATCCCTGCTCGCCGTGGTGGCACCCGCTGCATCGGCGGCGATCAGCCAGGACGACCTGCTGCCGGTGGACGAGGCCTTCGTGCTGACAGCCACTGCACCGGCGCGGGACCGTATCGAGATCCGCTGGAAGATCACCGACGGCTACTATCTTTATCGCCACCGCACCAGCGTGGAGGCGGGCGCCGGCTTCGCGGCGCAGCCGCTGCAGCTGCCCAAGGGCAAGGCGTATCGCGACGAGTTCTTCGGCGACGTCGAGACGTATCGTGGCGAACTGATCGCCACCCTGCCCGGCCAACCTGCGCCCGACGCCGACAGCATTACCTTGAAGATCAAGTATCAGGGCTGCGCCGACGCCGGCATCTGCTACCCGCCGCAGACACGCACAGTGAAGGTCGCGCTGCCGGCGGCCGCGGGTGAGGCGTTCGTACCGCTCGGCGCGGGCGCGCTGACCGGTGGACTGCGGGGGCAGAGACCGCAGGCGGGCATGGACACCCTGCCGCTGCCGGCCGAACAAGCGTTCGGCTTCGAAGCGATCGCCTTCAATGGCAACGAGCTGCTGTTGCGCTTCACGCCGGCACGCGGCTACTACGTCTACCGCGACCGCACCTCGATGGCACTGGAGGGTGCGCAAGGTATCGCCTTGCAGGCGCCACGCTGGCCGAAGGGCATCGCACACCGCGACGAACACTTCGGCGACGTCACCGTCTACTTCGACCAGGCCGAAGTGCCGGTGCCGCTGAAACGCGACCATGCCCGTGCGGCGACCGCGACGCTGCGGGTGACGTTCCAGGGCTGCCAGAAGGACGGCATCTGCTATCCCCCGATGACGCGGCGGGTGACGCTGTCGATCCCGCCCGGGACGATCACGCCCGCCAGCACGCCTGACATGCCCGCGCCCGCCACCGTGGCGCCGCTGACGACCGCGACAACACCGGTCGACGCCCCCGTCGCCACTCCGGACACGACTACGCCGGCAGCGTCCATCGCGACCGACGTCGAACGCACGCGCCCGCCCGAAGATGTGCTGGCCCGCAACCCGCGCGGCACCCCCTCGCTGATCGTCGCGCTGGCACTCGCGCTGGCCGGTGGCCTGATCCTCAACCTGATGCCATGCGTGTTGCCGATCCTGTCGCTGAAGGCGCTGTCGCTGGCCGAAAGCGGGCGCGAGGGCGGCGATGCCCGTCGGCGCGCGCTCTGGTACACGGCCGGCGTGCTGGTCAGTTTCGTCGCCGTCGGCGCGCTGGCCATCGCGCTGCGGGCGGCGGGCCAGGCGCTGGGCTGGGGTTTCCAGCTGCAGCAACCGTGGGTGGTCGGGCTGCTCGCGTACGTGATGTTCGCGGTGGGTTTGAGCCTGTCGGGCGTGTTCGCGCTCGGGCATCGACTGGCGGGAACCGGTCATGGGCTGGCGTCGCGTCGCGGCCCGGTCGGCGACTTCTTCACCGGCGTGCTGGCGGTGGTCGTGGCCAGCCCCTGCACAGCGCCCTTCATGGGCGTGGCGCTGGCGTATGCGTTCACTGCTCCCACGCCGCTGGCGCTGCTGGTATTCGCGGTGCTCGGCCTGGGGCTCGCCCTGCCGTTCCTGTTGATCGGTTTCGTGCCGGCGCTGGCGAGCCGCCTGCCGCGTCCAGGCGCGTGGATGGACACGCTGAAGCAGGTGCTGGCCTTCCCGATGTACCTGACGGCCGTCTGGCTGCTGTGGGTGCTGGGCAAGCAGCGCGGCATCGACGCGGTGGGTCTGGCGCTGGTTGGCCTGGTGCTGCTGGCGCTGGGGCTGTGGTGGTTCCAGCGCGCGCGCTTTGCCGCTGCGCCTTTGCAGCGCGCGCTGGCGCTGGCGCTCAGTGTCTCCGCACTGGTGCCGCTGGCGATGGTGCACCGGCTGCCGGCGGAGATAGCGACGGCACCGACTGCCGAAGGCCACGTGGCCTATTCTGCGGAACGTCTGGCGGCGTTGCGTGCGGAGGGTCGCATCGTCTTCGTCGACATGACCGCCGACTGGTGCGTCACCTGCAAGGCCAACGAAAAGGCCGTACTGAACACTGACGCATTCCGCGACCTGCTGGCAGAACACGATGCCTTGATGATGACGGGCGACTGGACGAACGTGGACCCTGCGATCACCGCGTTCCTCGAACAGCACAAGGCCGTTGGCGTACCGCTGTACGTGATGTATCCGCGCAACGGCGGTGAAGGCGATGTGTTGCCCACCGTGCTGACCCACGACACGATGCGCCAGGCGTTCGAACGGGCGGCACGATGAAGGTCACCACGCCGCGCATCCTCGCCGTCGCCCTCGTGGCCGGCGGCCTGGGCCTGGTGGCCAGCCTGTGGTTCAACGGCAACCCGCTGTGGCGGACCGGACCCGGCGAGCGCGCCCTGCACGCCGCGGTGAATGCGACGGCCCCCAAGCCTCCGGAAGGCGTCACGCCTGCCGGCATCGGCGATTCCATGCCGGCGATCGCGTTGCCGGGGCTGGACGGAAAGATCGTCGATCTGGCGGCCACCTACCGTGGCAAGCGCCTGCTGATCAACGTCTGGGCCAGCTGGTGCGGCCCGTGCATCGAGGAAATGCCGGAACTGCAGCGCTTCGCCACGACCCAAGGAACAGAGGGCGTCCAGGTGGTGGGTCTGGCGCTGGACACGCCTGAGGGCGTGCAGGACTTCCTGTCCCGCGTGCCGGTCGGCTATCCCATCGTGCTGGATACGCCCGGTCCGGCCGACGCCAGCGTATGGCTGGGCAACGCCAAGGGCGTACTGCCATACACCGTGCTGGTGGGAACTGACGGGAGGATCGAGCGCCAGAAGGTCGGGCCCTTCCAGCAAGGCGAGATCAGCAGGTGGGTAGACTAGGTTCGCGTGGGAAGTTCATCGAATCTGCTGCCATCATGGCGCGACCACGCTCCGACAAGCGCGCCGT
The DNA here is from genome assembly GCF_006716465.1 of Pseudoxanthomonas sp. 3HH-4. Lineage (GTDB taxonomy): Bacteria > Pseudomonadota > Gammaproteobacteria > Xanthomonadales > Xanthomonadaceae > Pseudoxanthomonas_A. Next base: position 58,150 of record NZ_VFPB01000007.1, read on the forward strand.
CGCGGTGTGCTGCCCCTTGCAAGTCCTTGATCCGAGATGGGTCTCCCCGAAATCAAACAATCGCTTAAAACGAGCCAAACTTCGGCGAACTGGACAGCATCGCCGGCTTCAAGCAGACTGCCGCCCTTCCGCTGGAGACGCGAATGGCGAAGCTGCTGGTCCTGCATGGCCCCAACCTCAATCTGCTCGGCACCCGCGAGCCGGAGGTCTATGGCCATGCGACGCTGGCGGACATCGACCGGTCCCTGGCGGCACAGGCCCAGGCCGCCGGCCACCAGCTGGACAGCTTCCAGTCCAATGCCGAGCATGCCCTGGTCGACCGCATCCAGGCCGCGCGCACCGACGGCACGGCCTTCATCCTGATCAACCCGGCCGCCTTCACCCACACCTCGGTCGCCATCCGCGACGCACTGGCCGGCGTGGCGCTGCCCTTCATCGAAATCCACCTGTCCAACCCTCACAGCCGCGAGCCGTTCCGCCACACCAGCTATCTCAGCGACAAGGCGGTCGGCGTGGTCTGCGGCTTCGGCGCCGACAGCTACCGCTACGCTCTGGACGCCGCCCTGCAACGGCTGCCCGCCTGACCCCTCATTTATCTTGTTCCGCGCGCGGAACATCGTTCAACCACGAGGCTCCCATGGATCTCCGCAAAATCAAGAAACTGATCGACCTGCTGGAAGAGTCGAACCTGGCCGAAATCGAGATCAAGGAAGGCGAAGAATCCGTGCGCCTGGCGCGCACGCCCAAGGGCGGCTACGCCGTGCCGGCACCGGCCCCCGCCGCCTACGCCGAACCGCGCCCCGCCGCACCGATGCCGATGAGCTCGCCCACCGAAGCCTCAACCGGCGGCACGACCAAGGCCAGCAACGCCCTGCCGGACGGGCACGTGGTGCGTGCACCGATGGTCGGTACCTTCTATGCGTCGCCGTCGCCGGACAAGCCTGCGTTCGTCGCCGTCGGCCAGCCGGTGAAGGCCGGCGAGACGCTGGCGATCATCGAAGCCATGAAGATGTTCAACCCCATCGAAGCCGACGTCTCCGGCACCGTGCTGTCGATCCTGGCCGAAAGCGGCCAGCCGATCGAATTCGATCAGCCGCTGTTCGTGATCGGCTGAGGCCCGCACCATGCTGGACAAAGTCGTCATCGCCAACCGGGGTGAGATCGCGCTGCGCATCCTGCGCGCCTGCCACACCCTGGGCATCCGCACAGTCGCGGTGCATTCCACCGTCGACCGCAACCTCAAACACGTGGCCATGGCCGACGAGTCGGTCTGCATCGGCCCCGCCGCCTCGAAGGACAGCTACCTCAACATCCCGGCGATCATCGCCGCGGCCGAAGTGACCGACGCGCAGGCCATCCATCCGGGCTACGGCTTCCTGTCGGAGAACGCCGACTTCGCCGAGCGCGTGGAACAGTCCGGCTTCATCTTCATCGGCCCCAAGGCCGACACCATCCGCATGATGGGCGACAAGGTGGAGGCGATCCGCGCCATGCAGGCCGCCGGCGTGCCGTGCGTGCCCGGCAGCGGCGGGCCGCTGGGCGAGGACATCGTGGCCAACACCAAGATCGCGCGCGAGATCGGTTACCCGGTGATCATCAAGGCGGCGGGCGGCGGTGGCGGCCGCGGCATGCGCGTGGTGCATGTCGAGGGCGCGCTGAAGGCCGCCATCGAGACCACTAAGTCCGAAGCCAAGGCGGCGTTCGGCAATGGCGAGGTCTACATGGAGAAATTCCTGGAGAATCCGCGCCATGTGGAGATCCAGGTGCTGGCCGACGGCCAGGGCAACGCGATCCACCTGGGCGAGCGAGACTGCTCGATGCAGCGCCGCCACCAGAAGGTGGTGGAGGAAGCGCCCGCTCCCGGCATCACCGACGAACAGCGCGCGGAGATCGGCAAGGTCTGCGTGGAAGCCTGCATCCGCATCGGCTACCGCGGCGCGGGCACGTTCGAATTCCTGTATGAGGACGGCCGCTTCTACTTCATCGAGATGAACACCCGCATCCAGGTGGAGCATCCGGTCACCGAGCGCATCACCGGCATCGACCTGGTCTGCGAACAGTTGCGCATCGCGGCCGGGCAGAAGCTGACCATCAAGCAGTCCGACATCGTGCTGCGCGGGCATGCCATCGAGTGCCGCATCAATGCGGAGGATCCGGACACCTTCATGCCGCACCCGGGCCTGATCCAGCACTTCCATCCCCCGGGCGGTCCCGGCGTGCGGGTGGATACGCACATCTACGAAGGCTACCGCGTGCCGCCCAACTACGATTCGATGATCGCCAAGCTCATCGTGCACGGCCCGGACCGCGAAACCGCCATCGCCCGCATGCGTGTGGCGCTGAGCGAGATGGTCATCGATGGCATCAAGACGAACATCCCCTTGCAACAGCGCATCATGCGCGACCAGGGATTCCAGGCCGGCGGCCAGAACATCCACTACCTGGAAAAGCGCCTGGCCGAGCGCAAGAGCAAGACGATCTCGCTGGTCTGAGGCGGTGATGCATCGCCCCTCGCATCCGCACGGGGCGATGCATGTGGCGGAAGGCGGCTGCAGGACATCATCGACGACGGACGCCTTGCGTCCGCACAAGAAAGAAAGGCCGGGATGTCGCCATCCCGGCCTTTCATTGTCTGTGGCCATCGGTGGCCTGAGGCTCAGCGCTCTGCAGGCGCCCGCTGTGTGCCAGGCACCGTCCGCACGCCGAGTGGCGAGGATGGATCGGTGATCCGCACCAGTTCCGAAGAGCCGTCCGCCCATACCACCCGGATCGTGCTGCCTGGCGCCAGCGTGGAGAACGGTGTGCCGCTGCGCGCGCGATAGAGCGCAGCGACCTGGCTGGCGCCGAGCCGGCGCGCATCATCCGGCGCGTGGATCGTCATGTGGCCCACGCGCGTGAGATCCCGGTACTCCGGATCACGCGTCTCGATGACGATCGTGGCGGCAGCGGCGGCATATGCCACTACAACCAGACCCCAGACCAGAAGATTGGCTCCCGGCCGCGTGTGTTTGTATTTCATCCGTCAGCTCCCGCGTGGGACAACAACGTGCCCACCATCTCGTCAACATTGTCAGCTCCCTGTCGCGGCACGCCTGCGTCGCGCGCGAAGGAAGTGAAATCCTGTGATTCATCCTGCGAGCAGACGCCACCGTTCACGCAGTAGTTCGTCATCATCGAGCCATGCGGGCTGCAATCCATGCCCAGTTCGCATGAGGCGATGCGCCAGGCGATCTCGCTGAGTTCGCTACCCGATATCTCGCCCAGCGTGTCGCGCCGGCCACTCGCGCTCGTCCCCATGACCGGGGCGATGGCGAAGAAGGCGAACGGATCATCCGAATCGAGCACGCGCTGGACCAGTTCGCGCCGATAGTCATCGTCGTCGCGCAATGGCTGATCCATCGCCAGCAGTGCCGCCTCGGCTGCCAGACTGCCCGCGCGCGCCGCCTGCTGGCGCTGGGTGAGGATGGTCGGCAACGACAATCCGTCCTGCGGCACGAACCTGGCGCATCGCTGCTGCACGCGCTGGCGTGCGGAAAGCATCGCGTCGCCGTTGGACAATCCCAGCGTTGCGATGACGCGCGAGTCCTGCGCGTAACCGGCCGGGTCCGCGGCAAATCCCGCGCAGTAGTCCAGCACAAGGCTCAACAGCCACATGGCATCGGCATCGCCGGCGGCCGACAGCGCGAGCAACTCGCGCGAGTAGGCGAACAGATCGGTGCTGTCCTCGAACGCGCGCCGCAGCGGCGACAGCATGGGCGTCGAATGCGCAGCGACAGGGCGCAGGACAGCGGGCGTGGTGGACGGCGGGAGCGCTGTCGTCCCGGCCGGGGCGGGAGCCGCATCGTCCGTCGGCATCGCGAACGGCGCCAGCCCCGCCTGGCGCAGCGGCATCCACGCCAGCGCCACCAGCAGGCCCACCAGCATCATCGGCAGTAGCAGCTTCCGGGGCACCTCCGCATTATCCCGGTGCATCCCAAGCGGTTCAACGCGAAAACGCCGCGTTCAGCACGCCGGCCACGCCTTCCGTCGCCTGCCTTCCCGGGCCTTCGCCTGAACGCGTGAGACAATACCCGCCTTCTCCGCTTCCCGCGCCCCACGCCATGCCTTATCTGGAGCTCTCCCTGCGCTGCACCGAAATCGAGCAGCCGCGCTATGAGACCGCCCTCGAGGACGTCGGCGCACTCTCGGTCACGCTGCTGGACGCGGATGCGGACACCGGCCATGAACGGGCCATCCTGGAGCCCGGCGTAGGCGAGACTCCCCTGTGGAAATCGCTGGTGCTGACCGCATTGTTCGATGCGGATGCCAACGCGCTGACGCTGCTCGCCGCCCTGGAATCCTTCGATCCCGGGCTGGACTGGACACAGGTGGGGTTCCGCAAGGTCGAGGACGAGGACTGGGAACGCGCGTGGCTGGACCAGTTCAAGCCCATGCGCTTCGGCGCCCGTACCTTCATCGTGCCCTGGAACCACGAAGTGCCCGCGGAAGCCGGCGACGATGCCGCCATCGTGCGGCTCGATCCGGGCCTGGCGTTCGGATCCGGCACGCACCCCACCACGGCACTGTGCCTGCATTGGCTCGACGGGCTCGCCGATGACGGTGCGCTGGAGGGCCAGCGCGTGCTCGACTTCGGTTGTGGTTCCGGCATCCTCGCGCTCGCCGCCTTGAAACTCGGCGCCGCGCAGGCCGTGGGCGTGGACAACGATCCGCAAGCATTGCTTGCCAGCGCCGACAACGCGCAGCGCAACCAGGTGGATGCGAACTTCAGCGTCTACCTGCCCGAGGACGAGCCGGTGATGACCTATCCGGTGGTGGTGGCCAACATCCTGGCCTCGGCGCTGGACGCACTGGCCGACGTCCTCGCCGCGCGCGTCGCCCCTGGTGGCCGCATCGCACTGTCGGGCATCCTCAAGGGACAGGAAGACGAACTGCTGGCCCGCTACGCGACGTGGTTCGATGCCCTGGTGGCCACGCAGGACGGCGACTGGATGCGTATCGACGGCATCCGTCGCTGACGCCACCCTCCGCCGCGTCCGCGATCACAACACGCGCGCGGGCGTGCATGGTTGAATAGGAGCCATGTTCACGGCCTGTCCGCATTGCCAGTTCCTTGTCGCCCGCGACCGGCATACCGATGCCGTGCCCGCAGACTGTCCACGCTGCGGCAGACCATTGGCCACGGCGGACGAAGCTGCGGTACCTGCATCGCCAAGTCTCGCGACCTTCCTGAACCCTGCAGCAGCCGGCGCGGAAGCATCGTCAGGCGCGCGATCGGACGACACGCTCACGACAACACTGACGGCAGGGGAAGAGGCAGCTTCGCGAGATACCACGCCAGAAGCGCCAGACGTAGCAATACCCGCTGTTGACGCGCCCGACATCACCGCGCACGCGGCAGATGCGGCATCACTGGAAGGCGCGACGCCGATCAATGACGTCCCGGTCGATGCAATGCCAGAGGACGCAGCGCCCTCCACCATAGAGCCGGCACCCGTCACCGCCGGCGCACCCACGCGCAAGGCAACGGGTCCCAGGTTCCTGCAACGCACGCGCACCATGCCGGTGCACGCAGCCCGCGCACGCTGGCAATGGGTTGCCGTGGGTGCACTTGCCACACTGCTGTGTGTGCAGGTCGTACTGGCCGATCGCGCCCGCCTGGCGACACAGGCAGGATGGCGACCCCTGGTGATGGTGCTGTGCGCCGCGTTCCGCTGCGACGTACCGATGTGGCACGAACCCAGCGCCTTCACCATGCTGAGTCGTGATGTGCGGCCGATCACCGGCCAGGCGGGAACATTGCAGGCACAAGCGACGTTCCGCAACGAAGCACGCTGGGAACAGGGTTGGCCGGTGATCCTGCTGACACTGAAGGATGCCGATGGCCGCACCCTGGGCGCGCGTGCGCTGGAGCCGCGCGACTATCTGCCGCAGGATGAGGTGTCATCGTCCATCGGCCCCGGCCAGAGCGCCCAGATGGCCGTGCTTGTGCGCGAGCCGAGCGCGAACGTCGTCGCGTTCTCCTTCGACTTCCGTTAAGCGCGTCGGATTCATCAAAAAGCGGATGCGCGCGCCGCGCTCAGGCGCTAGACTCGTCCCCCCGCCGAATACCCACAAGCACATGGCGGGCATCCGCATCCGTTGCACCAGGGGATCCGATTGAACGCTGCCTCCACCCGTCAGGACACGCCACGCGCCACGTCGCGCCCGCCGCTGCGCGAGCATGTCGCCGTGTCCGTCCGCCGCTACCTGCGTGACCTGGATGGCTGCGAGGCGGACGACGTGTACGAGATCGTGCTGCGCGAGATGGAGATCCCGCTGTTCGTGGAAGTGCTCAACCATTGCGAAGGCAACCAGAGCCGCGCCGCGGCCATGCTGGGCATCCATCGCGCCACCCTGCGCAAGAAGCTCAAGGACTACGGACTGGCCTGACAGGCCGTCCGGCCGAGGGCCGGGCGTGATGGTGCGGCGCGTTATAATTCGCGCCCCGATCCGTACCGCCGTCCCCATGACCCTCGATTTCCAGCCCGTGCGCCGGGCGTTGCTGTCCGTATCCGACAAGACCGGCCTGCTCGACCTGGCCCGTGCCCTCGCCGCCCGCAATGTCGAACTGCTGTCCACCGGCGGCACTGCCAGGACATTGCGTGACGCCGGCCTGTCCGTGCGCGATGTGGCCGAGGTCACCGGATTCCCGGAAATGATGGACGGCCGCGTCAAGACGCTGCACCCCAAGGTGCACGGCGGCCTGCTGGGCCGTGCCGGTACCGACGACGCTGTGATGGCCGAGCACGGCATCGGTGCGATCGACCTGCTGGTGTTGAACCTGTATCCGTTCGAATCCGTGACGGCGAAGGCAGACTGCACGTTGGCGGACGCGGTGGAGAACATCGATATCGGCGGTCCCGCGATGCTGCGCTCGGCGGCGAAGAACTTCGCACGCGTCGCCGTCGCGACCGACCCGTCGCAGTACGCCGGCCTGGTGGCCGAACTCGATGCGAACGAGGGCGCGCTGTCGGCGAAGACACGCTTCGCGCTGTCGGTCGCCGCCTTCAACCGCGTGGCCCAGTATGACGCCGCGATCAGCAACTATCTGTCCGCCGTCACCGACACCTCGGGCGAGGTCCCAGTGCGCGCCACGTTCTCGGCGCAGGCCAACGGCAGCTTCGTCAAGGTCATGGATCTGCGCTACGGCGAGAACCCGCACCAGCAGGCTGCGTTCTACCGCGACCTTTATCCGGCGCCCGGTTCGCTGGCGACCTTCACGCAGCTGCAGGGCAAGGAACTGAGCTACAACAACATCGCCGACAGCGATGCGGCCTGGGAATGCGTGCGCCAGTTCGACGCGCCGGCCTGCGTGATCGTCAAGCACGCCAACCCCTGCGGCGTGGCGGTCGGCGTGGCTTGCGGCGATGCCTACGAACTCGCCTACGCCACCGACCCGACCAGCGCGTTCGGCGGCATCATCGCGTTCAACCGCACGCTGGATGCCGCGACGGCGAAGGTGATCCTCGACCGCCAGTTCGTCGAGGTGCTGATCGCGCCGGACTACGAGCCCGCCGCGCTCGACTACGCGGCGAAGAAGGCCAACGTGCGCGTACTGCGCATTCCGCTGGCGCCGGCATCGACCGGCTTCATCGATACCAAGCGCGTCGGCTCCGGCCTGCTGCTGCAGACCGCCGACGACCGCGTGGTAACGCGCGACGAGCTCAAGGTGGTCACGAAGCTCGCGCCGACCGATGCGCAGTTCACCGACCTGCTGTTCGCGTGGAAGGTGGCGAAGTTCGTGAAATCCAACGCCATCGTCTACGCGAAGGACCACCGCACCATCGGCGTCGGTGCCGGCCAGATGAGCCGCGTGTACTCCGCGCGCATCGCTGGCATCAAGGCGGCCGACGCGAATCTCGTGGTCGAAGGTTCGGTGATGGCCAGCGATGCGTTCTTCCCGTTCCGCGACGGCATCGACGCCGCGGCGGCCGCCGGCATCAAGGCGGTGATCCAGCCGGGCGGCTCCATGCGCGATGGCGAAGTCATTGCCGCCGCCGACGAGCACGGCATCGCGATGGTCTTCACCGGCGTGCGGCACTTCCGCCACTGAAGACAGGGCACGATGATGCCGCCCTGGCGGTCGTCATCGGCCCGGCAGCCTTCTCCGCTCGTTGACCAGTACGGAGCATCACCACGGCCATGAAGATCCTTCGCGCCCTTTCCGCCATGCCCGTCACGGCGCTCGTCGTCCTCGCGCTTGCCGGCTGCGCAGACACGCAGGCGAGTCTGCAAGAGGCGCGCACGAAGGTCGCGGCCACGTTGCCCGCGCCCTACTTCGAGGACCTGGTGACCGAATCGGTCGCCATCGAGGGTGACCGCCTGGTGCTGCTCATCCGCAGTCCGAAGGGGAGCGCCGCCAGAACCCGCGAGGCCCCCGGTTTCGACACGCTGAAGGAAAGCGAGCAGATCGCGCTGCGCGAGCTGTGCACGCAGCCGGCGATCATGCCGCTGACCGACACCGACGCCGTCCTGGTGCGTCGTTTCGTCGACCGTCACGACGCCGTTTTCTTCGATGTCGAACTCCCCGCGCGCGCATGCGCGACACCGCCGACGGATGCGCCGGCCCAACCATGAGGAATACCCCTTGAAAGTCCTGGTCATCGGTTCCGGCGGTCGCGAGCACGCGCTGGCGTGGAAGCTGGCGCAGTCGCCACGCGTGGACGAGGTGATCGTGGCACCCGGCAACGCGGGCACCGCGACGGAGGCGAAGTGCTGCAACGTCGCGGTCAAGGTCACCGACATCGACGGTCTGCTGGCCTTGGCGCAGGAGGCAGGCGTGGGCCTGACCGTGGTCGGTCCCGAAGTTCCGCTCGTGGCCGGCGTGGTGGACCGCTTCCGTCTGGCGGGATTGCGTGTTTTCGGTCCCACCGCCGCTGCGGCGCAGCTGGAGGGCAGCAAGGCATTCGCCAAGGATTTCCTGGCGCGCCACGGCATCCCGACCGCGTTCTACGCCGTGCATACCGAAGTGGACGCCGCGCTCGCGTACCTCCGCGAGAAAGGCGCGCCGATCGTGGTCAAGGCCGACGGCCTAGCCGCCGGCAAGGGCGTGATCGTGGCGATGACACTTGAGGAAGCCGAGGCGGCGGTGCGCGACATGCTGTCGGGCAATGCGTTCGGCGATGCCGGCGCGCGCGTGGTGATCGAGGAATTCCTGGAGGGTGAGGAGGCCAGCTTCATCTCGATGGTCGACGGCACCACCGCGCTGCCGATGGCCACCAGCCAGGACCACAAACGGGTCGGCGACGGCGACACGGGCCCCAACACCGGCGGCATGGGGGCGTATTCGCCCGCCCCGGTGGTCACGCCCGAGGTGCACGCACGCGTGATGCGCGAGGTGGTGAACCCCACCGTGCAGGGCATGATCGCCGATGGCGTGCCGTTCACCGGTTTCCTGTATGCCGGCCTGATGATCGACGCGCGCGGTGCGCCGAAAGTGATCGAGTTCAACGTGCGCTTCGGCGACCCCGAGACGCAGCCGGTGATGCTGCGCCTGCAGTCGGACCTGGTGGACTTGGTCGAAGCCGCCATCGACAGCCGGCTCGACGCTACCGAGGCACAGTGGGACCCGCGTCCCTCGCTCGGCGTGGTGATGGCCGCGTCGCCCTATCCGGACACACCGATGACCGGTGACGTGATCACCGGACTGGACGAAATCCCCGCGACGGCCAAGGTCTTCCATGCCGGGACCGCGCTGGATGCGGAGGGTCGCGTCGTCAGCGCGGGGGGCCGCGTGCTGTGCGTCGCCGCGCTCGGCGACTCGGTGTCCGATGCACAGCGCAACGCCTACGCCGGCGTGGACAAGGTGCGCTGGACCAACGAGTTCCACCGCTCCGACATCGGCTGGCGCGCGATCGCGCGCGAACACGCGAGCGCCTGACCGGCTATCGCGCCTGCACGAAGTTCGCCGCGTGCTCGCGTGGCGCGCTGCGCAGGTACTGCGGCGCGACCGCGATCTTCGCGCCCAGCGCCACCGCTGCATGCCATGGCCAGCGCGGGTCGTACAGGATGCCGCGTGCTAGCCCGATGGCATCGGCCCGGTCCTGCCGCAGGATGTCTTCGGCCTGTTGCGGCTCGGTGATCAGGCCTACCGCGATCACCGGCATCGCGACCTGCTGCCTGATCGCCGCCGCGAACGGCACCTGGTAACCCGGCTCAAGAGTGATCTTCTGCGCGGGATGGAGGCCGCCACTGGAGACATGGATGAAGTGGCAACCGCGTGCATCGAGCGCCTTCGCGAGCGCGATGCTCTGCGCCAGGTCCCAGCCGCCCTCCACCCAGTCGGTGGCGGAAACGCGGATGCCGACGGCCATCGTGTCGGGCACCGCCGCCTTGACCGCATCGAACACCTGCAGCACCAGCCGCATGCGGTTCTCCAGCGTGCCGCCATATGCATCCTCGCGCCGGTTGCTGAGCGGCGACAGGAATTGATGCAGCAGGTAGCCATGCGCGGCATGGATCTCGATCAGATCCAGACCCAGCCGTACCGCACGCAGCGCGCTGTTGGCGAACGCGGCAACGATGGCATCGATGCCCGCCTGGTCCAACGCCAGCGGCGGATGCTGGCCTTCGCTGTAGGCGAGCGGCGATGCGGACACCGTTTGCCAGCCATGCGGTGCATCAGGCGCGATCTGCGCGCCATGATCATCCCAGGGACGATGGGTGGACGCTTTTCGCCCGGCATGCGCCAGCTGCACGCCGATCGGCATGGAGGAGTAGCGGCGTGTCGCTGCCAGCGCCCTGGCGAATGCGGCTTCGGTCGTGTCATCCCACAAGCCGAGGTCGGCCCAGCTGATGCGCCCACGCGGTTCGACGGCGGTCGCTTCGATGATCGCCAGCCCGGCGCCGGACTGGGCCAGATTCGGCCAATGGAAAGCATGCCAGTCGGTGGCACGGCCATCTTCGGAGGAGTACTGGCACATCGGCGCGATGACGATGCGATTGGAAAGCGACAGCGGCCCCAGGGCGAGGGGCGAGAACAGGCGACTCATGGAGGAACAAGACCGGACGACGTGGGGCCGCCACTATCCCCCCGCCTCCACCACCCATCAACGCCACCGACGGAACACTGTCGGGCGCGACGGCACGCACCGCCATCGCGATTTGCTAGGCTGCGCGGCAACCCATGGAGGGCGCATGTCCAGCTACAGCCAGTTCTCGCTGCTGAAACAACGACGGTTCCTGCCGTATTTCACCGTCCAGGCGCTGGGCGCCTTCAACGACAACGTGTACCGGCAGGCGATCATCGCGCTGCTGTTCTTCCTGGGCGCCAGCGATGGCGAACTTTCGCTGTACGCCACGCTGGCGCCGGCGATCTTCATCCTCCCCTACTTCCTGTTCTCCGCCATCGCGGGCCAGTTCGCCGAGAAGCTCGAGAAGCATCGGCTGATCGTGATCACCACGACGATGGAAATCGTCATCATGTCGCTGGCGGCGATGGGCTTCCTGCTGCAGAACATGCCGGTCCTGCTGGTCGCGCTGTTCTGTACCGGCGTGCAGTCCACGCTGTTCGGGCCGGTGAAGTATTCCGTGCTGCCCTCGATCCTCAAACCAGAGGAACTGACTGGCGGCAACGGACTGGTCGAGATGGGCACGTCGATCTCGATCCTGTGCGGCATGATCGCCGGCGGCATGATCTTCCAGGTGGCCGGGGCGTACGGGCCGCAGGCGGCCGCCATCGCCATCGTGCTGCTCGCCGTGCTGGGCAACGTCGTATCGCGACTGATCCCGCGCATGGACGCGGGCGCGCCCGACCTGGTCATCCGCTGGAACCCAATTCCCGAATCGCTGGCCGTGCTGCGCATGGCGAAACAGCAGTTGGCCGTGCGAAACGCCATCCTCGGCGTGTCATGGTTCTGGTTCTTCGGCACGTTGCTGACCTCGCAGTTGCCGGCGTACGCGAAACTGCACCTCGGCGCCGCCGATGGTTCGTCGACGCTGTACGTGTTCGCGCTGGCGCTGTTCTCGGTGGGCACCGGCATCGGTTCACTGCTGTGCGAGAAGCTGTCCGGCCGCACCGTCGAAATCGGCCTGGTGCCGGTGGGCGCGTTCGGCATGACGGCGTTCCTGCTCGATCTCTACTTCGCCCGGCCGGGCACCGCACCCACCAACGGCCTTGGCGTGGCCGAGTTCGTCCGCCAGGCCGGCAGCGTGCGGATCATGATCGACCTGATCGGCATCGGCATGTTCGCCGGCATTTTCGTGGTGCCGCTGTTCGCGCTGATCCAGAGCCGCACGGCGAACTCGCGGATGGCGCGCGTGTTCGCCGCGCTCAACATCCAGAACTCGGGCTTCATCGTGTTGGCCGCGCTGGTCGGCCTGGGCCTGCATGCGCTGGGCTGGAGCGGTCCGCAGATTTTCCTGGCGCTGGCCATCGCGAACGCGCTGGTGGCGATCTGGATCTTCACCATCGTGCCCGAGTTCCTGATGCGGTTCCTCAGCTGGCTGTTCGTGCGCGCGTTGTATCGCCTGCGCCTGCACGGCATCGAGAAGCACGTACCCGATGAAGGCCCTGCGCTGATTGTCTGCAACCACGTCAGCTACATGGACGCGCTGATCCTGTCGGCGACGATTCCTCGACCGGTGCGTTTCGTCATGTACTACCGGATCTTCCAGATCCCGGTGATGAGCTGGATCTTCCGCACGGCCAAGGCCATCCCGATCGCCGGCGCGCGGGAGAACCCGGAACTGATGCGGCGTGCATTCGAGGAAATCGACGCTGCGTTGGCGGCGGGCGAGATCGTCGGCATCTTCCCCGAAGGCGCGTTGACGAAGGATGGCGAGATCGCCGCGTTCAAGTCCGGCGTGGAGAAGATCCTGGAGCGCCGCCCGGTGCCCGTCGTGCCCATGGCGCTGAAGGGGATGTGGACCAGCATGTGGAGCCATCGCGACAATCGGATGGGGCGCATGCGCGTGCCCCGCCGTTTCCGCGCGCACGTGGACGTGGTGGCCAGCGAGCCCCTGGACGGCGCCGCCGTGACCGCCGAGGTCCTGGAGGCGCGGGTGCGCGCGCTGCGCGGGGATGCGGCGTGATGGTTTCGCCGGCTCTGCCGCTCGGTTAGTCTATCGGGGGGACTGCGGGGGCATGACGTTGCCGCCTGCCGAGAACATCAACGACGTTTCACCTGCCTTCGGAAGACCACCATGAGTGCCACGCCGCCGCTGCCATCGCAGCACGCGCCCTATGTGCCCAACCATCTGGTGTGGGCCATCTTGAGCACGCTGTTCTGCTGCCTGCCGCTGGGCATCGTCTCCATCGTGTTCGCCGCGCAGGTGGATGGCAAGCGCGCCGCGGGCGATCTGGCGGGTGCGCTGGATGCGTCCAGCAAAGCCAAGCTATGGGCACTGGTGTCTGCGGCCTGCGCACTGGTGCCGTTGGTCCTGTATCTGTTGTTCGTTTTCTTCATTGGCGGTGTCAGTCTGCTGGGCGGACTGAGCGGCTGAAGCCCACAGGAATCTCCAGATGAATGCGATGCCTCCTCTTCCCGACGCCGCTCCCCAGAACATCCCGAACCATCTGGGCTGGTCGATTGCCGTCACCGTGATCGCCGCCTTCGCGACGTTCTGCACGTGCTGCGGTCTGGGCGCCATTCCGGGCGCCATTGCCATCTTTTTTTCCACGCAGGTCAACAGCAAGCTGCGTCAGGGCGATCTGGCCGGCGCGCGCAGCGCTGCCACGGTGGCAAAGATCCTTTGTTGGGTGACGGTGGGGCTTGCCCTGCTGTGCGTTGTGTATCTGGCCTGGAGCATCCACAGTGCCGGCGGCATCGACCAGTTCGAAGTGATGTTCCGGGAAGCTGTTGAGCAGGCACAGCGGCAGCGTTGACGCCATGACGAATGTGTCCCTACAACGTGCCGGCATCGCCATTGCCAGTCTGGCAGGCATGTCGGCATTGGTGGCTGGCGTCTGGCTGCTGCGTACATTCGACCCCAACGCGGTGGGCAATCCTTTTCCTGCCTGCCTGTTCAAGACTCTTACCGGCTTCTACTGCGCAGGCTGCGGCGCCACCCGCGCGCTCCACGCCCTGGTGCACGGCGATATAGGCAAGGCGTTCTCCATGAACCCCCTGCTGGTGTCCGTGCTGCCGCTCCTTCCGGTGCTGGCGGCCTGGTCGCTGGGCTGGCGTCCCGCGTGGCTCCATCCGTTCGTGCAGCGCGTCTCTTCCCCTATCCTGTGGCTGCTTTTGCTCTCGGGATTCTGGATTCTCCGCAACCTGCCCTGGATACCGTTCGCCTGGTTGGCGCCGGGCTGACGCCTGTTGCACGCTGCCCTTGCGATCACCGTCCACTTACGCTTCCACCCCCCCAAACCCTCAACATCCTCAAGGAGCCAAGCACATGAACACGAATTCGCAGTACGTCCCCAACCATCTGGTGTGGGCGATCCTCTCCACCCTGTTCTGCTGCCTGCCCCTCGGCATCGTTTCGATCGTGTTCGCCGCCCAAGTCAACGGCAAACTGGCCGTGGGCGACATGGCGGGCGCGCAAGAGGCATCGGACAAGGCGAAGAAGTGGGCCATGTGGTCCGCGATCGCGGGCGTGTCGCTGGCGGTGCTCTACATCATCTTCATTTTCGCGATGGGCGGCATGGCAGCAATGTCCCAGTAAGGGACACCGCGTCAAAGCGCAAAAAAGCCCGCTCCTGCGGGCTTTTTTCATTCGCGGCCGTCAGCTGACCCAGCCACCGATCACGAACACCGCGAGCAGTGCCAGCCACAGCAACAGGATGCGCCAGACCAGGCTCATCGCGTCGCGCAGCTCGGGCAGTTCGCGCATGGCCTGGACCATGCCTTCCTCGGCGTATTCCTCCGCTTCCTCGGCCAGTTCGCAGCGCACGCTGGCGCGCGCGACATAGCCCAGGAATCCGGTGCCCAGCTGGAAACGGGTGCCGCCGGCTTCGCGCCAAGCGGTGAACACCGTATCGAAGTTGCCGACCAGCGCCATCGCCAGCGTCATCAGCTGCGCGACAGGCCAGTCCAGTACGGTCTTCAACGCGCGCGCGCCAAGGCGATTCTCTTCGGGCAACGTCGAGGCGCATTCGTCCTGCGTCGCCAATACCGACAGGCGATAGAGCACCGCGCCGACCGGGCCCAGCAGCAGGAACCAGAACAGCACGCCGAACCAGCGCTGCATCGCGTTGACGAACACCGCCTCCACCAGCGCGGGCCCATCCAGCGTCGCTGCTTCGCCAGTCAGCCCGAGCCGGGCGATCGCGGCGCGACGGGTGGATGCATCGTGCGCATCGATGACCGCCTCGACATCCACATCCAGGTCCCGTGGACCCCAGGCATAGACCAGGACCACGATGTCGAACAGCAGGCCGGGCAACCCGTACAGGGGACCATCGAGCATCCATTGCAGCAGCGCGACCACCAGCAACACCGGCACCATGGCCAATACGATGCCGTAGCGCGCCTGCCAGACGCCCGCGCCGCCGGAGCGCTCGCCCAGCCAGCGTAACCATGCGCCATACCATGCGTACTGGCGGAACGATGCGACCAGCGCGGGTGCCACATGCCCCAGCACCAGCGCAAGCACGACGGCGACGAGCGTGATCGACATGCAATTCCTCCGAGCCGGGATTCTAGCGCGGCTGCCTGTTAATGCCCGGTCTTGTCGGGGATCTTCGAGTCGCGCGTCGCGCGCATGCCGGCATGCCAGTGTTCTATCAGCGCGCGCGCGATGGAGATGGACGGCGACAGCAGCAGCCCATCGCCCGTGTTGTCGTCTCCTCGCGCGAGTGCCGCATCGATCTCGTCGAACGTGAACCAGCGCGCGTCCTCGAGTTCGCCGTCCACCTGGGGCGGATCGGGTTCTGCATCGGCGCAGAAGCCCAGCATCAGCGCGCCCGGGAACGGCCACGGCTGTGCGCCGAGGTAGCGGCAATCGCGTACCCGCACCTGCGCTTCTTCGAGCACTTCGCGGGCAACGGTCTGCTCCAGCGTCTCGCCGGGCTCCACGAAGCCCGCGATGACCGAGTAGCGACGCGGCGGCCACGATGCCTGCCGGCCCAGCAGCAGGCGCTCGCCATCGCTGACCGCCACGATGACGGCAGGATCCACGCGCGGATAATGATCCTTCCCGCACTGCGTGCAATGGGCGATGTAACCCGCGCGGCGGAACGTGATGGCGCCGCCGCATGCGCTGCAGAATTGTGTCGACGACTGCCAGTGCAACAGGGCTCGCGCCATGGCGAACACGCCTGACGCGAAGGCAGGCCACGCCGCGGCTGCGGGCCGCAGATCCAGCCATGACGGCGCCTGCACTGCATGGTGCCGGGCATGCGCCGCGAACCATGCCACGCCGTCCTTCAGGCCCAGGAACAGGCTCGCGCCCGGCCCACCGCCGAGCGACGCACCTTCAGGTGCCAGCAGCTTGCCGTCCACGTCGACCATGGCGCGCCCGTCATCGTCCAGCAACATCACGCGGGCGGCCGGCCACAACGCGGTCAACGCCCCGGTGTCGTCGCGCAGCGCGTCGGCGCGATCCAGCGTATCGCCCGCGAAGGCGAAGCCGGTGAGCGGCGTGCCAGAGGAGACGGGACCTGTCACGGAACGCGGCAGGCCGGCATTCACATGCTGAAACTGCTGCCGCAGCCGCAGGTGGTCTTGGCGTTGGGGTTGCGGATGACGAACTGCGCACCCTGCAGGCTTTCGCTGTAATCCACTTCCGCGCCCATCAGGTACTGCAGGCTCAGCGGATCGACCAGCAGCGACACGCCATCGGTATCCACGGCAACATCGTCGTCGGCACGGTTCTCGTCGAACTCGAACCCGTACTGGAAGCCCGAACAGCCGCCGCCCTGGATATAGACGCGCAAGGCCAAGGCATCGTTGCCTTCTTCCTGGACCAGCTCGCGCACCTTGGCCGCCGCGGCAGGCGTGAAGTTCAGCGGCCGATCGATGGACTGGTAGTCCGGAGCGGCGGCTGCGGTCGGCAGGGAAACGACAGTGGTCATGGCGGAAGGATGGGGGCTGGCGGGAGGCAGTTCAAGCTCAACGTGTGCCGGTGCTGCCTTCGCCTGCGCCTTCCTTGGCCGCCGCCTGCGCCCACGGGAACGATTGCTCGACGGCTGCGCCGCTCTGCGGCACCACGCGGGCGATCACGCGGACGGGCTTGAAACCCGGCGGCAGCAGCAGATCGCCTTCGACCTGCTGGAAGTACTTGAACGAATACGGCACGCCGGGCGCATTGGGCTGCTGCCGCAGATCGGCCCACCCCAGGCGGCGCAGCTTGCCCGCCTCGGTGCCCTCCACCGATACCAGCAGGCGGCCGGCGTTGACGGCGCCGCGATTGAGGTTCTGCGTCAGCGTGGCGGTGAAGTGCCACGCCTGCTCGTCCTGCGGCTGCAGCGTGAGCTCGTGCACCGACAGGCCACGGCGCTGCGCGGTGGCACCGACGAAACGCTCGTAGAAGGCCACGTCGGCGCGCAGGCCGGCGATTTCCTCATCGCGTTCGGACAGCGTCGCCTGCAGGTCGCGGTTGGCGTCGCGGCTGATCTGGTCCGAGCGTGCCAGCGTGGCGCTTCGCTGCTCCAGCATCTCGATGCGCCGCTGCTGCTCGCGCGACTGCGCTGCCGTGGGGGCTTCGCCCGCATGGCGCGCGAATACTTCCCAGAGGCCCCAGCCGCCAAACGAAAGCGCCGCCACCAACACGGCGATCAACACCGGCCACCCCACCAGCCTGGGCGGCGGGACACTTGGCGGTACGGGCTGGGGATTCATGGTCGCAGGATAGCGCGACCGATCCCAGCGGGCTCTGAATGCCCCCCGTCAGGCGTCGGCCGTAGCCCACGCTTCCGGCAAGGCGGCACCATCATGCGACGGCGATCCCGCAGGCAGGGCATCCGCATGCACCAGGCGCCCAGTCAACTGCGCGCCCGCACTCATCTCGACGACCTTGTAATGCAGGTTGCCCTGCACGCGCGCCTTGGCGGCCAGCTCGATCCGGTCGAAGGCGTGCACATCGCCGGTCATGCGGCCGTTGATGACCACCACGGGCACCTGCACTTCGCCTTCGATGCTGCCCTGCTCGGCCAGCGTCAACACGGCGCGCTCCCCGGCTTCGGCGATGACCTTGCCCTGGATATGGCCTTCCACGTACAGGCCGCCACTGAACACCACGTCGCCACGGATGGTGACCTGCGGCCCGATGAGCGTGTCGATGGCGCCCACGTCGGGGCGGATGGGCTTGGTCTTGAACATTTCACTTGCCTCCTGCGGCTGTGGCGGTCTTCCAGTCGAAGGCCTGTTCCACCGCCGCGTCTCCGCCATTCAGCGTCACCTTGACGCGCTGAGGCGTGAACCCGGGCGGCAGCATCACGTTGCCATCCAACTGCTGGAAATATCGGAAAGAGTAGGTCTGTCCCGGCGCGCTGCGCTGCTGGTGCAGTTCGTCCCACTGCACCGCGGCCAGCTTGCCTTCGCGCACGCCTTCCACGGCGAAGCGCATCTGGCCCTGGCTGATCGCGCCACGGTTCAGCGTCTGCGTCAGCATGATCTGGTAACGCCAGGTTCCGCCCGCCTCAGGTGCGAATTCGGCCACATGCACGCTCAGGCCCTTGCGCTGGCTGGTCGAACCGACCAGCCGCTCATAGAACGCCACATCGGCCCGCAACGCAGCGATCTCCTCATCACGTTCGGCCAGCGCATCCTGCACTTCGGCGTTGGCCGCACGGCTGATCTGATCGGAGCGGGTGAGCGTCGACTCGCGCTGGCGCAGGTTGCGCAGTTCGCCGCGCACTATGGCCAGCTCACGTTCCGCCTGTACGCGATTGGCATCGGCCTTCGCCAATCGCGGTGCGGCGGTGTAGCTGGCGGCGAACCACATGGCCACCAGACTGCCTGCCCAAGCCAGGCCGAACAGCAAGGAGGCTCCACGACGACGCACAGCCGCGTCACGCGGCACAACCCTGAAGCGAGATGGAGCAGGTGCAGACATGACGGACATGCGGCATGCGGCGCTCAGCCGACAGCCAGACGGGACCCCTATACTCGCCGCAGTGGCGCGAGCCCATGAGTCTAACGGGAGTAGCCGGCATGTCCGAAGCGCATCTTTTCGTAATTGGGATCCTGTTGGCATGGATGGCCGGGATCCGCGTCTATCTCACCGTTTTCGGGCTGGGCCTCGCCGGGGCACTGGGCTGGCTGGATCTGCCGCCCGCCTTGCAGGTGACCGAATCCTGGTGGGTGCTGGGGACCTCCGGCGCGCTTGCGCTGACCGAGTTCTTCGCCGACAAGATCCCGGGCGTGGACTCCGGCTGGGACCTGCTGCAGACCCTGGCCCGCGTGCCGGCAGGCGCGTTCCTCGCCGCCGCCACCCTGTCCCCGGATGGCCAACTCAGTGGCGGGGCGCTGGCGGCGGGTGCCGGCGTGGCGCTCACCAGCCATCTGCTGAAGAGCGGCTCACGTGCCCTGATGAACACCTCGCCCGAGCCGGTCAGCAACTGGACCGCCTCGGTGGCGGAAGATGCCGTGGTCGTGGGCGGCCTCGCGATGGCCTTTGCGCACCCCTGGATTGCGTTGTTCCTTGTGATCGGAGTGTCGCTGCTCATCGCGCTGGCGGTCTGGTGGGTCTGGCGCAGCGTGTCGCGCGGACTGAAACGCTTGCTGCAGACAGCGCCTTCAGCTCCCGTGTCGCCCCCGACCTCCGGCCCGTGACAGGCGTCGGCGCATCGGGGATCATGGGTCTGCCTCACTCGTGAACTTCGTCGCATAATGAGGCTCAGCTTGGGGAAGCCTGATGTCCGCCATCGACTCCACATCCCGCCCGCAGGATGAGCCTTCACGCTCGCGCCTGCGTGCAGAAACCCCGCCGGCACATTATTGGCGCCGTTGGGTGGACGATGCCGCCCCCGAAGACGCGGCCGAACCCGGAGCCGGAGAGCCCGTCGAGATGACCAGCCAGTCCTCCATCCCCCCCGAGCCGCCGGCAACATCCACACCTCCACGAGCCGCGGTTGCCGCGACGCCTGCTGGACCACCCTCTGAACCCGTCGATCCGGAATCGCCCTACCGCGTGCTGATCGTCGAAGACGACCGCGGCCAAGCCCTGTTCGCCCAGAGCGTGCTGCATGGCGCTGGCATGCAGGCCGACGTGCAGATGCAGTCCGATGGCCTGCTCGACGCCATGCGCCGCTTCCGTCCCGACCTGGTGCTGATGGACCTGCACATGCCCGGCCGTGATGGCATGTCGCTGACCATGCTGCTGCGGCAACAGCCTGAATACCTGCACTTGCCGATCGTTTTCCTGACCGGCGATCCGGACCCGGAACGCCAGTTCGAAGTACTGGAAAGCGGCGCGGACGACTTCCTCAACAAGCCGATCCGGCCCCGCCACCTGATCGCGGCGGTGTCCAACCGCATCCAGCGCGCGCGCCAGCGCAGCCAGGCCCAGCAGGCGCCGCGGCCCTCGCTCAACACCGATACCGGCCTGCCCACCCGTACCTTCGTGCTGCAGCAGCTCGGCGAGTCGTTGCAGCGGCAGGGGCGCGGCGGGCTGTTCTTCGTCGAGGTCAACAGCGCGCTGAGCCTGCGTGAACGCTACGGCTATGCGGTGTTCGAGCACCTGATGAGCCAGGCCGGGCGCCAGTTGGCTGCCGCTGCGTCGCCGCACCCGGTGGCGCGATTGAACGACAACAGCTTCCTGATGCTGGCCGACAGCGTCGACGAGGCGACCCTGGCCGCCCTGGCACAGCAGTTGCGCGACGGACTTGCCGGGCATGACTTTGAAACCCGCCCCAACGAAGTGCTCAAGCTTCGCGGCTCGATCGGCTACACCGCGCTGTCCCTCGGCTTCGCCGACGCCGGCAGCGCGCTGGAGGCCATCGAACGCGCGGTGCTGCAGGCCCGCCTGAAGTCCGACAGCCTGGCCGAGTACATACCGGCCCAGGTCGACGACGACGCCCCGCGCATCTCGCTGGAGGATGGCCAGTTCGAGCTGGCCTACCAGCCGATCGTGGCGGTGGCTGGCAACGACCAGGCGCAATACCAGGTGCTGTTGCGCATGCGCCAACCCGACGGTTCCCTGTTGCCCGCGTCGCAGGTGATCCCGGCGGCCGAACTCGCGGGGGGTATCTCGCAGATCGACCACTGGGTGCTGGAACACGCGCTGTTCGTGCTGGCCGAGCGACAAGCGGCGGGACCGTCACTGCGCCTGTTCGTCTCGCAGTCGCCGCGCTCGCTGGCGCGCGAGTCGCATGCTCCGTGGCTGCTCGACGCGCTGCGTGCGCGCGGCATCGAGGGCACGTCGCTGGTCATCGACCTGCGCCTGTCCGACGCCCTGATCCATACCGTCACGCTGCGGCAGTTCTGCCAGCAACTGATGCCTGCAGGCGTGCAGTTCTGCCTCAGCCAGTTCGAGCCCGGAGTGGAAGCCGACGCCCTGCTGACGCAGCTGCCTCTGGGTTTCGTGCGTGTCTCCAGCAAGTACGCCAGCGCCCACGCCGATCCGGTCCTGCGCGACCAGTTGCGCGGGATCATCGACAACGCCCACCGCCAGGGCCTGCAGGTGATCGGGCAGCAGATCGAAGATCCCCAGGCCGCAGCAGCCATGTGGATGGGCGGTGTCGACTTCATCCAGGGCAATCTGGTGCAGGCGGTCGGCAGCGAACTCGGTTTCGACTTCCACAACGCGGTGCTGTAACGATGCCCACCACCGGACGGATGCCGGTGATGCCGTGGGTGACGGCGACGCTTGCCGCGTCGTCGGTCGCATCGATGGGCCTGCACTGGGCAGGCATCGCGGGGCCTTGGCTGCCCGTCGCGCTCGGAACAGGCGCGGCGGGGCTGGCAGCGGCCATCGCCACCGGACTGCAATCGCACAACGAAGCCCGCCAGCGCGCCGGTGTGCAGGCGCGCGCGGCGATGGCCGAATCCGAGCGCGACAGCCTGCAACGGGACCTCCATCGCCACGACAGGCTGGAGCAGGAGCTGATGCGCGCCAAGCAGGCCGCCGAATCGGCTGCGATGGCGAAGGGCGAATTCCTGGCCACTATGAGCCACGAGATCCGCACGCCGCTCAACGGCATTGTGCCGATGCTGGAGATGCTGTCGCGTGCGCCGCTGGCACCGGACCAGCGCGAGATGCTGAGCACGGCCACCGCCTCCTCGCACCAGCTGCTGCGGATCGTGGACGACATCCTCGACTACTCCAAACTCGAAGCGAACAAGCTGGAGTTGGAGATCACCGGGTTCAACCTGCGCGAGCTGCTCGACAGCGTGCTGCAGCTCATGTATCGCCCCGCCGAGAACAAGGGGCTGCGGTTGAGCCTCCAGTTGGATCCCGCGGTACGCCTGCCCGTCCGTGGCGACCCGGTGCGGTTGCGCCAGGTGCTGACCAACCTGGTCGGCAACGCGATCAAGTTCACCGAGCGCGGCTCGGTCACGCTGGTCGTGCGGCGGCTCGGCGAAACCGCCGCGCAGCACCTGCTGCGCTTCGAGGTACGGGACACCGGCATCGGCATCGAGGAAGATGCGCGCCACCGCCTGTTCCATTCCTTCAGCCAGGCCGATGCGTCCACCACCCGACTGTATGGTGGCACCGGGCTTGGCCTGGCGATCTGCCGGCGCATCGTCGACCTGATGGGCGGCCGCATCGACGTGGTTTCGGAGATCGGGCGCGGCTCCACGTTCTGGTTCGAAGTGCCGCTGATGAAGGTCATCGGCGACCTGCGCCAGCGCGACAACGGCGCGCTGGACCATGGCCGCGTACTGATCGTCTCGCCCGATGCCCGACTGCGGCAGCGCCTCACCCTGCTGGCCACCAACTGGGGCATGCAGCCGATGGCGGTGGAAACCACGCAGGAAGCGCTTGACCGGCTGCGCATGGTCAGTGAACAGGCGCAGCAGGATTATCTGGCGGTCCTGGCCGACATCAGTGGCATCCGCAGTACCGCATTGGCGCTGCACCGCGCCATCGCACGCCGCCCATCGCCCGATCCGCTGCGCCTGGTCTGGCTGTACGGCGACGAGACCGTCCCGACCGAACTGCACCCACGCAGCACGTTGCTGTCGCGGCAGTCGCCGGATGCGGACCTCCGCGCAGCGCTGACCGGTGCCGCGCCGGAACATGATCCGGACGTGGTTGCCATTGCCATGGAAGAGATATTTCCTGAAACCGGGAACGCAGCCCCGCTGCCTGACCCCGCGTTCCCGCGCACAACCGACGCCCGTGAGAGGCAAGCAGCGGTCGCTCCCGCAACGCATGAAGCGGAGGCGCCCACTCCGGGCCCGGAACCCGCCGTCGTCAGTGCCATGCGCACCGAGCCCCGCCTGCTGCTGGTGGAAGACAATCCGGTCAACCTGCTGGTGGCGCAGAAGCTGCTGTCCGCGCTGGGCTTCAATTGCGAGACCGCAGCCAATGGCGACATCGCCATCAAGCGCATGCAGGTGGAGCACTTCGACCTGATCCTGATGGACTGCCAGATGCCGGTACTGGACGGCTACGCCGCCACGCGGCGGTGGCGCGAGTCGGAGGCGCAGCGCACCGAAGGCGTCCCCCGCCTGCCCATTGTCGCGATGACGGCCAATGCGATGGCCGGGGATCGCCAGCGCTGCCTGGACGCCGGCATGGACGACTATCTCGCCAAGCCGGTGTCGCGCGAGCAACTGGAAAGCTGCCTGCACCGGTGGCTGCCGGACCGCATGAACTTCGTGTTGCGCAATGCCGCGCTCGTGCCCGCCGCAGAACCCGCGCCGCCGGCCCCGGCCGTCGCCACCGCGCGCGCGCCGGCGCCGAGCTTTCCGGTGCTGGACCAGACCATGCTGGAGGAACTGCGCGAGATTGCAGGTGACGAGACCACGCGCATCATCACCATCTTCCTGGAAGACGCGCCACGCCTGATCGGTACGCTGGAGAAGGCGGCTGCCGTGCCCGATCTGGATGCCATGCGCGATGCCGCGCATACGCTCAAATCATCCAGCGCCAACGTGGGCGCGATGGCCTTGTCGGCCGCTGCCAAACGCGTGGAACTGGGCGCACGCGCCCGCAAGCTGGAGCGCCCGGCCGTCGCCGTGGCACTGGTCATCGCCGAGTACGCGCGCGCGCGCATGGCGCTGCAGGGCTACGCGGCGCAACAGCTCGGCAGGCCGCTGTTGCCGCCGACGCCAGCGACCGGTCAGTCGTCGCCTTCGAGTTTGGTCAGCAGGTAATTCGGCTCGCCGATACGGTCGATCACCGACAGCTGCGTTTCCAGCCAGTCGATGTGCTCCTCTTCGGAATCGAGGATGTTCGCGAACAGCTGCCGGCTGACGTAGTCGGCCACCGATTCGCAGTACGCGATCGCCTCGCGCAGCAGCGGCAGCGCTTCCTGTTCCAGCGCCAGATCGCACTCCAGGATCTCGCGTGGGGTTTCGCCGATGCGCAGCTTGCCCAGCGCCTGGAAGTTGGGCAGCCCATCAAGGAACAGGATGCGCTCCGACAGCTTGTCGGCATGCTTCATCTCGTCGATGGATTCCTTGTACTCGTGCTCGGCCAGCTCCTTGAAGCCCCAGTTCTTCAGCATCTTGGCGTGCAGGAAGTACTGGTTGATCGCGGTGAGCTCGTTGTAGAGCGCCTTGTTGAGGTACTCGATGACCTTGGCGTCGCCTTTCATGGCCATGCTCCGTGGGCGGAAGAACGGCAAAGGTTAGCCCGTGCACGCGCGCCGTGACGGAACGCGAATCGTGATCATTCTGGAGGGATACCGTCCCCGCCGACAGGTGGTCGCGCGGACGTCAGGCTGCGTGCGAGAGCGTCAGGATGGGAAACAGCGGCTCACGCGACGCAGGTTGCGCGGCCTGCAGTACGTCCATCGCCATGTCCAGACAGCTGCCGCAGTTGGCGCCCGCGCCCGTGCGCATGGTCAGCTCGGCCACGGTGGCGCATCCCGCGGCGGCGGCTTCACGGATCTGGCGGTCGGTCACGCCGTTGCAGATGCAGACGTACACGGTGGCGGTGGCAGTGCGGCGGGCACGGGATGGCCCGACGCCATTTCACCCAAGATGAGAATGATTGTCAATTCTTGACGGGTTCGCCGGTACCGCCCCGTTTACGTGCCGGCCGGTCACGGCCACGCCAGCGGTTCCCGTCCACCGAAGCCCGGGGGGCGGGCAGTTGCGGGGGGATCGCTTGCGGGCCCGCGACCCCGCGGGCGAACGAGGCCAAGTGCCCCAGTGCGCTGGCGTACACGCGACGCTTGAACATGACCACGTGTTCGAGCGGATACCAGAAATCCACCCAGCGCCAATGATCGAATTCAGGGCTCTCGGTGAGGTCCAGGCGGACGTGGGCTTCGTCGCCGACCAGGCGCAGCAGGAACCAGACCTGCTTCTGGCCGATGCAGACCTGGCGTTCGTTGCGGCGGATGGCGCGGGACGGCAGGCGATAGCGCAGCCAGCCGGGCGTGACGCCCAGAACTTCCACATGTTCGGGCAACAGGCCGGTTTCTTCGCGCAACTCGCGGTACATGGCCTCGACCGGGGTCTCGTCCGTGTTCATGCCGCCCTGCGGGAACTGCCAGCCATCCCGGCGCACGCGCCGTGCCCAGAACACCCGGCCATCAGGCCGCATCAACACGATGCCGACATTGGGTCGGTAGCCGTCCGGATCGATCACGATGCGGACTCCTAAAATCTACTGTCCCCGACTCTGCCACGCCCCGCCGCAGGCGACAAGCGCGGCCGCCCGGCTTGACAGGCAGGGGGTCGAAATGAAGAATACGCGGTTCACGCGGCTATGTAGCTCAGCCGGTTAGAGCACAGCACTCATAATGCTGGGGTCGGTGGTTCGAGTCCACCCATAGCCACCACGTGATAGTACGAGCAAGTCCAACTAAGGCCGGAAAGCCCCGATATATCAAGGCTTCCGGCCTTTTTTGTGTCCCGAGTAGTCCGAGGACATCCGTTGCAAGCCGGCGGTAAGGGGCGGTAACTTTGGCGGTAGGCGGCATACCGCCAAAACTGTTACCGCCAAGGCCGTTACCGCATGCCGCTGACCGATACTGCCATCCGCAAAACGAAACCTGAACAAAAGCCGCTCAAGTTGCGCGACGGCGGCGGTCTTTACCTAATTCTCCGACCAGATGGCGCGCGCTGGTGGAGACTGGATTACCGGCGCCCTGTCTCAGGCAAGCGGAACACCCTTAGCCTGGGCACCTACCCTGACACAGGCCTCGCAGAAGCCCGCGCCGAGCGCGATCGGGCTCGCAAGCAGCTCGCCGCAGGGATCGACCCCGGCGAGCACCGGAAGGCAGAGCAATCTGCCGGCGTCGAGCGGGCCGGCAATAGCTTCGAAGTCATCTCACGTGAATGGCTGGCCGTGAAGGCGCACGGCTGGACCGACAGCCACCATGCCAAGCAAAAGGTGCGTCTTGAAGCTCATGTCTTTCCCTGGATTGGCAAAAAGCCGATTGCAGAAGTCGGAGTTTCGGATCTACGCCCCTTACTGACCCGTATGGTTGAGCGCAGTCATCATGAGCAGGCTCATCGGGTCATGGCAGCGATCAGCAGCGTGTTCAAGTACGCCGTAGCTACCGAGCGAGCCGACCGCAACCCAGCTGCGGACCTGGGTGCGGCCCTGCCATCACGTCGGAAGCGCAGCTTTCCCACGATCACAGATCCGAAAGAGGTCGGCGGACTTTTGAGGGCGATGGATCGATACCGGGGTGAGCCTGCTACCTCTGCGGCCTTGAAGTTGGCCCCAATGACCTTTGTACGTCCCGGCGAACTCCGGGGCGCCCGCTGGGCTGAGTTCGACCTTGATCATCCTGATGGCGCGCGCTGGGTAATTCCAGCTAGCCGAAGGAAGTTGCCAAAGGCCGACAAGGAGGATCCGAACACCGAGCCACACGTTGTGCCGCTCGCAGAGCAAGCGGTAGCCATCCTCCGAGATCTACAGCCACTCACGGGACATCGGGAGTACGTCTTCCCCGGGGTGCGCGACCCCAAGCGCTGCATGTCCGAGAACACGGTAAACGCTGCCTTGAGAAACCTTGGCTACGATGGCAACACCATTGTTGGCCATGGGTTTCGCCACATGGCCTCCACTCTGCTCAACGAACTCGGATTCAATCCGGACGCGATCGAGCGTCAGCTCGCCCATAAGGGGCAAGGCGTACGGGCGATCTATAACCTCGCCAAGCATATGCCTGAACGAAAGAAGATGATGCAGGCGTGGGCGGACTATTTGGACGCGTGCAAAGCGATGGGAATAGAAGCGCGGCTCGATTCCAAAGCAGCCTGATTTCATCAGAGGCAAGTCCGCTTCCGGCCAGAAGCGGACGTCGGGAGACATCAAAAAGACAAGCCGATCCGCGAATTAGGCTCCCTCAGAATGGAATATGAGGCTGCAGTGTGGCCAACATTCGTTCGACCCAAATCACTTTTTGATGTTGAAGCGTAGGAAGAGGATGGAAATACTTCCCCTCCTCCCCCGGCTTGCTCAAGCCTGTAACTCTCGAATGTGGAGCAAGTGCCGTAACTGCGCGACAGATCAGGGGAGTTAGATCATTGCTAACCCCCCAAGCGCAAACTATAGGCGCCCTGGACCCTCTCAATAAATGGCGTGCCAGCTGATGTGATCTGTCCGATGAGAATACAGAATGCGACGTGGTGCCGGTCTCCTCTTCAAAAGCTGTATAGCGATCCACAAATGATGCGCTTTGCGGATCCCGAAGGTCTGAAAGATTTATGACCCTAACGACCCTCCATTCCATGAAGTGCATGACACGCATCAACTGGTACTGTGTAGTATCCGGCGCTGTGGGAACCAGCGCGTCTGTCAATCCAGCGACGCCCTCTAAGGAGACTACGTAGTCTTGTTCTGAAAGAGGCTTAGATGATCCAGGATTCATCATGACGAAGACCGCGTCAGCTAGGTCGTACTGACTACAGTCACTTGTTCTAATCTCGAGAACGCTTCGGCACTTCACTGGCTCCTTTCCAAGTACCGCCAATGAATAGAAGTGACCAAGCACTTCAAACTTGCTTTTCAAGTCTCTTGCCGGGATGAAGGTAACTTTCATCTGTGACCTGACCTCTTAACCAAGCGAGACTTCGGCTTGAAAGATTGTTAGCCCTCATCCCTTACAGAAGAAGCCTAGCGCTAAGCACTTGGGTAGAGTTCCTCGGGAGCCCGAGCTTACGATCTCATACGAGTCAGTAACGCCATGACTGTAAATCGATTTTACGTTTCTGCTGTGCTCGTCATCCAGACAGTAGATCAATATTCGCTCTAGATCATCGATTCTCTTTTTGGTGACCTTGCCTGCGTCTACCTTGACGGTTCCATATCTCAGAAAAATGCGGTGCTTCGGGTGGTTCCTGACAATTCCAGCATACCTAGCGTGGTGATCGGGTTGTTTCAGGCGCTTTTGGACATACTGCTTGTAGGTCTTCCCGAGATAAATGAATTTGTGCTTCTTGTCGGAGAAGCGTGCCGTGATCATGTAAAGGTTAGCGGTTTCGTCATGTTCAGACCCTTCGTCACGTGCTCTCTCATAGGGGATCGGCTTACTCCACGCAATGCAAACGCGCCAGAAGTCATCTTCGAATACCGGATTCAATTTACGCTCCCCTTTAGCCTCAACCATCAATCGTCCGGATCCTGGTGCCCGGCTCTACGCTTCTCCACAGCAACCAGGATGTCCCTACATCGTCATTATTTCGCTCGACGTTAGGGTCGCAGAGTTGGCCTCACAAGCCAAGGCATCAATGGAAAGGAGAGTGGCGAGCCTCCGGATCACGGGCGCGCTGCGCGATACCGCTGGACAGCATACGATCGGGCCGGTCGGCGCGATCGCACTGCACTCGGGTTCGCGCACGCTGACCGTAGGTCCTGGCCCCGAAGAAAACGCTGGGATATTCCTGCAAGATCGCAACACGCTCGATTGCGTTGAGACGTCGAGTGGGCCCAAGCTGGTCTTGACCCTTTATTGCGACCGTCGGGCCTGCGCGCCCGTGGACTACCGCGTCATCGACCCCAGCAATGCACAGATCATCAGCAGGCAGGATACCTTCGACGAATGTGATGCCATGTGCGCAGAAAGCGCTCTAGGCACGAGCGTGCCCAGAGAGTAAGGGAGAGGTAAGTTCGACCTTCTTCTTACGTCTAGGATAGCGCCCGCCCCACTACTTGCGTCTGCGGGCACCTGCTCTGGTGCGATCACGATATTGTCTTTCTGTTGCGATACGGACACGTCAAGCGCTACTGTCGGTGAAGCAACCAATCCTTCACGGCCTTACTGCTCACCACCCTACTAGCCTTCGCGTGCGAACCAGCCCCCTCCCTTGAAGGCCAGAAGCGAGCCGACTCTTAAACAGCCGGCTCGCCAGTATCGACGCTCGGCCGGCTCGGCCTAGCCTTCGCCGATGTGCCACGCAGCGAGATCAAGAACGTCGCCAGAAGCTGGAATCTCGCGTATCTCGAGATGGGCAATGATGCTCGGAATTATGTGCCTGACGATCAAGCCCAAGGGAAGATCCGTAGCCGCACGCCAGTGAGACCCCATCCGAAGAGCGTTCGCGGACTCGAAGCCCAAGTGCTGAAGCGCTTCATGCATTTCGTTATGCGAAAGATCGATCGAAGTATTGAGAACGGGCTTGTCTGTTCGCCAAACATCAATCTTCTTGCCGGTAGCAACACCATTGGAAGCCAAGTCGGCACGCAAGATGAGGTTCTGGATGACCACAGCCCAGTCTTCTTTGCGGATAAGAAAATACCTCCACCACTCATGCACTTCTTTCGAAGTCAGCATCTCGAGACGTCTCTTCAATCGCTGCGCACGATCCGTCCTCGCCTTCTCATACCGAGCAAGCGCCAGCGGGTCTTCTGGTGGCGGGTTGAACGCAGTTTCCGCAAGTTCAATCTGGAATTCGACCGTCTTGCCTTGGATGGCATGCACAGCACAGCGCATGGCAAGGCTATCAATAGCCTCATCGGTTCCAAGGAACTTGTTCTCAACGCCAAGAACGATCTTCTCGATCGCATCACTGACAATAGGCGCAGGCACAGTTCCCACCGATTCTTGGCTTGCGGATATCTGCTGCCGTATCTGCTCAAGTATGTCCAAGACTTCACGGTGTGACACATGAAGCATCGCTTTAATGCTCACCGCGGTCGAAGCGTTTGATTCGAGAATTTTTACAACTTCCGCCTGCCTATGATCAGCAAGCCAGTCCTTGAACTCTTCAAGACTCGCCTCTTTGCCGGACTGGCGTTGCATCAGGAACTCAGCAGCAAGCGAAACTATCGACGCAAAACCTGAAATCGGATCCATATAAGTAACACTCCTGAATTATGGCGGCCGTGACGGATACTCGGCCGGCAACAGAACTTAAGACGCCCCATGCAGCGGTACGCACCCCCGCCAAGGCACGATTCTAGGACTGGGACAACCTGTCCAACAAGCATGTCCAACTATGGAATAGGACTACTACGCCTCGTAAGGATCGGCGCTCTTCCGTCGCTACCCAACGGGAGCCATCAAGTTAGCTGGATCTCCGCCCTCAAAGTGAGCATCTGCAACCGTCCTGACGCTACTGGATTGAACATAAGCGATCTCAGTTCACTCGCCACACCGGCGATTCCTGGATACATGTAGGAGTTGGAGATTCCCAGCACTCGAAGCCTTCTACGGATCTCCTCTTTCCACACTGCTTTCACGGAAAGACGCTTTAGACCCTTGAACGCCGGAGGTGTAAACGGATCCTTTGGGCAGGAGAACACAGACCGCTGATTAACATAGCGCTCGTCGGTGTATCGAGGCCTTACAAAAATAACGCTTCCTTGCTCTGGCTGGATTGCGATCCGTCCGCTAGGAGCTTTCGCAGCCTCACTCGTGTAACAAGCAACTCTATAGTCAAACAAGTGATACTGATCCGATACAGGGTGCCGCAAGTAGTAGACCACGCCGTCCCTATCGTCTTCTCGCTCGGTGGCGAAGAACAATGCCACCAGGGGATTGGACGACCAGTCGAGAAGTCGCGTGGGAAGACCATAGTGCTGCGCGAGGAACAACCACTCAAATTCTGATGATGGGGGCTGCTTAAGAATAGGGACTGTGAGCCTTTTGAACTCGGACAGCATATTGCTCTCCAACGTCGTACTGTCGCCGCACGTTCCCTCCCGTGTACCGCGACCAATAGACGGAATGAGTTCGTGCGCGATGTCCGTCACACCGCGGAACAACATCTCCGGACCACCCTGCGAAGTATGTGCAATGGCGAAGAACTCAGCCCAAAACTCTTCTAGACCCTTATCCGTCATACATTTCTCTCAAACCAACCAGGCAGATCGCTTTGCCCGTCGCCCCAACCGAGGTGGCAGTGGCCCGCCGGCTTTACAAGCCAGGACATATGGGAGAAGCCGCCCAATGGAGCTATTCTAAGGGCCGAGTCCATCGTGGGGAGGGACCTCCGCCATGCCATCTCCAGCCGTTTTTCAGAAGCCACGCTGGCTTCGCGATCTACTCCGATTCCTGCCTCTCAAGAGCCAGTTCATTCTTTCGGGGAATGTCGCTGACCTGCAGGCCAGCGAGGTCTCACCCGGCGTAGTTACTCCACAGGCCTTCATCCCCTGCCTGAGAGACGCCTTGCTTGAGGCCGGTTACGGGCAGGTCGTCGCATGGGATCCGCTGGCGGGCTTTACTTCGCTACCACCACTTGGCGCCGATCGCGCCGCCGGTGATGCCCTCCTCCGGGAGCTGGGCCTGACGCCTGTTGAGGGTGCCGCTGCCGCTGGAACTGACTTGCTTAGCCACACTTTGCCGCGACTTGTCGAGCACGACGGCGATCCGATAGCGCTGGTAATCGACTTTGCCTCTCGCTTGGTCGTGCGCACTGAGGGCTTGACGCAGATCGAGCATCAGTTGTTCACCCAGGCCCTCGTGCTCTCCCACCGAGCCAGGGCGCGGCCTGGAGGTCCGACGCGCAAGCCATTCTTCAACACCGTGCTGTGGATCGTAGACAAGGAAGGCGATCTGCCGGACTGGCTAATGGTCGATAACCCGCGTCTGCGCCACATTCCCGTATCCAAGCCAGACCTGCCATCACGCCACGCGGTCGCCGCGAGCCTGCTACGTGGGCTGGAAGGGGGGCGGGAAGCTAGTGCCCCGGCCTTGCAGCAGTCAACCAATGCCTTTGTCGAGAGTACCGAAGGCCTGTTGCTGCTGGATCTCAATGCGATTGCGCAACTCGCGCGCGTCGAGGGCGTGGGGATGGCCCACGTCGCCGACGCAGTGCGTCGCTACAAAGTTGGCGTAACTGAAGACCCTTGGCTGAAGATCGATCGCCGGAAGATCCGGGATGCTGACGACTTCATACGTCGCCGGGTCAAGGGGCAGACTCATGCCGTCACCCACATGTTGGACATCGTCAAGCGTGCGATGATCGGCGTGGGCGCCAGCCGCAAGGGCAACCGACCGCGGGGTGTGGCGTTTCTTGCCGGCCCCACCGGTGTAGGCAAGACCGAACTGGCCAAGACGATGACCAGCTTGTTGTTTGGTGATGAAAGTGCCTATATCCGCTTCGATATGTCCGAATTCAGCGCCGAGCACTCCGACCAGCGCTTGATCGGTGCACCACCAGGTTATGTCGGTTACGACGTTGGCGGCGAGCTCACCAACGCGATCCGCGAGAAGCCTTTCAGCGTGGTGCTGTTCGATGAAATCGAAAAAGCCCATCCACGCATACTCGACAAGTTCTTACAGATCTTGGACGACGGCGTGCTGACCTCGGGGCGTGGAGATCGGGTCTACTTCTCCGAAGCGCTCATCGTATTTACGTCCAACCTTGGAATTTATCGCCAGGACGAGAGCGGCGAACGAGTCGCCAACGTCCTGCCCTCCGACCTTTTCGAGACGGTCCAACGAAAGGTCGAAAGTGAGATCGAGCGTCATTTCAAAGCAGTTCTCAACAGGCCGGAGATCCTCAACCGTATCGGTGAGAACATCATCATCTTCGACTTTATCCGCCCCGAGATAGCGGCGGAAATTTTTGAGCAGATGGTGGAAGCCACCCTTAGCGACTTGGAAATGCAGAATTTGAGTGTGACGCTCGCAGGGTCAGCCAGAGACTCGCTTCGCGCTTTGTGCCTTGACGATCTCTCTAACGGAGGGCGCGGCATCCGTAATCAGCTTGAGGCATATCTGATCAATCCCCTGGCCCGTGCCCTATTTGATCAGGAGGCACAGCCTGGGCAGCGCTTCGACGTCCCCGAACTATCGGCCGAGAGGCTGCAGTTGGTGCCCCGTTGAGCGCCAAGCTCAACCTCTCACGCGTTCATTTCCCGGTGACTGCGCTGGGTCCGGGTCGCCGACTTGGCATTTGGTTTCAAGGCTGCAGTATTCGGTGCGAGGGCTGCATTTCCGCCGACACCTGGGGGCCAGGACGCCATTCCACGACTGTCGCGCAACTGCTCGAGTATGCAGAACCGTGGCTTGAGGAAGCCTCGGGTATCACCATCTCTGGTGGTGAGCCCTTTGATCAACCCGATGCCCTGATAGAGCTTCTGACAGAACTAACGCGTCATCCCGATCTCGACATTCTCATTTACAGCGGTTACTCAATCGAGCAGCTGACGCCATCTTTGAAACGAACTCACGGACTGATTGATGCGCTGATATCAGATCCGTTTGACCAGCAAAAGCCCCAGTCCATGGTGCTACGCGGCAGCGACAACCAGCGACTGACGCTATTGACCGTGCTCGGGCGCGAGAGGTTCATGGCCTTCGAGCGGCCCTTGCAGCCCGAGGATAAGACCCTGGATCTCATGCTGGATGAGGACGGCACCGTTTGGATGGCAGGCATCCCGCGGCGTGATGATCTAACCCGCCTTCGCGATCTGCTTCGAGAGCAAGGCCACCAACTACAGATCAGCGCTGACACTGCAGCGCATACTAGCCATGGGGCACCTACAACATGATGCGCTTCTGCCGCCACTGCAAAACCGAGCGTGCGATCGTTGAGCTCATCTGCGAAGGCACGGTGCTGAATCAGACCTGCGGTTGGGACCTGTCGAACGAACCGATCCGCCAGTTGGGGTGGCGCCCGCAACCGGTCACCACTCGCGAGGTCCTGCAAGTACATGCTGAGGACACTCAGGAGCCCGCCCTACTCTGCAGCGCCGGCCACCCCATGCAACCAGGGGATCTCATATGTCTGGAATGCGGCGCCGAACTCGCATCGCCCGAGACGCCCCAATCGCAGGCGTCACTCAATGAACCCGAGGCAGAAGCGGATCAGAGCGAAACTCAGATTGATGGGTGGCGCCTTTTGCGCGAGATCAGCCGCACCGATGGCGTGCGCGAGCGCTATCTGGCCCAGCACGATGACGGCAGACAAGCGATCTTGACCTTGTACCGGGCAGGCGCTGAGCCTGATCCAGCGGTCTACAGCGTGCTGCGCCGACTCCCACGCGACCACGTTCCGGAAATCATCGCCACTGGCCGCTGGAATGACCGCGCCTATGAGGTGGCCGAAGAGCTGACCGGGGGCACGCTTGCGGGGCTGGGCATCGTCATCCATGACCTAGAGGCCGTTCGACACATCGTCCGTGAACTCGGACATGCGCTCCATGCGTTCAGCGAGGCCGGGCTGCGCCACCGCGATCTACGGCCAGGCACGTTGTTGGTTCGGCAACGCGAGCCTCTAGATCTGGTGATCAGCGGATTCGGATCGGCGCGACTTTCCGAGTTCGATCTCGATATCGTCTCGCCGCTTGAAATCAGCCGCTATATGGCACCCGAAGCCATCGCCGGCGGCGTTGCCGCCGCTTCGGACTGGTGGAGCCTGGGCATGATCCTGCTCGAGCAGATCACACAAGGAGCGTGCTTTGAGGGCATTAATCCCAATGCGTATCTGATCCACGTGCTGGCCCATGGCGTGCAGCTCCCGCCAGCAATTGATCCACAGCTTGAACTGCTGCTCCGCGGGTTGCTCGCCCGTGATCGCCACCAACGTTGGCAATGGGCCCAGGTCTGCGCATGGCTGGATGTTGAAGCGGTGACGGCGCCTGCTGCTGTGCAGGTGGAACAAGACACCGAGGACGGCGCGACGATCATCTTGGCGGGGCGACGCTTCCATAGCCCAGGCCCCTTCGCATTGGCCGCCGCCGAAGAGCAGCACTGGGCTCAGGCGCTGGATCACCTGCTGCGTGGGGTGATCGCTACGTGGGGCGAGCAGATCGGCCTTGCACCCAAGACGCTCGCGGGCCTGCGACAAGTCGCCCAGTACGACGAGCTGGAAGACGACTTCCGCCTGATGCTGGCGTTGAAGATCCTCAATCCCGATGTCCCCCTGATCCAACGGGGGCATATCGTCACGCCGGGCTGGCTACTCGAACACCCCTTGGAAGGCTATCGGCTGATCACCGGCCCGGTGCCGGACCTACTGGAGACCTTGACCAGCGAGAACTGGCTATCACGTCTGAAGGTCCGGGCTGAGCAGGTGCGACAGCGCGCGCGGCACCAGGACATAGAGCTGGACGAGCCTCAGTTGCGGATCTATCTGCTGTCCACCTCCCGGGCACGGCTTGCCGCGCAATGGCAGGAGCGGCAACGACTGTTGCCTGATAGCGAACACCCAGGCATTCGCTCACTGACCGACCGGCGCGCAATAGGCGAGGAAGACCTGATCGTTCTGCTTAGTGCGGCGATCCACCAGTTTCGTTCCGTAAATGCGATTGTCGCCGAAGCGGAAAGACTGGCAACGGATGCGGGCGCAACCGCATTCGATAGTGATGCCGCGCGTGCTCTACTTCTGCTTGATCGCCCGACATTGTTTCGAAATGTGGACGAACGCATTGCGGGCTTCGCGCGCTGCGGCTTAGGGCGATTGGATGCCTGGGCTGACCAATTTCGCATTGAGCGGCGTATGCCGTTGGCCAATGCGCTCGTATTGCTTGCCGTGCCATCCGAGAACTGGCTGGAACCCCAGAAGCAGCAATACGTCACCCAGATCCTGGATTTCTTCGAGAAGAAGATCACCACGAGCGTGATGCGTGGACCACTGGTGAGGATGACCATTGGCAAGACCACGGGACGAGTCGACGTGCGCGAGCTCGACACCGCGCGTCGGCCAGCCGCAGCACTGCTTGACGCGCTACTGCAGCGCCAAGCCAAGGCCATTGAGGTGGATCCGGCAGCATTCTCCGGCAACCTCCAAATGGAGCAGCGCCTGCATGCTCTGCACCGGCAGAGCTCGCTTTACAAACGTGATACAGGTATCGACGGCTTGCACTTGGGTTTTCCCTTCCTGCTGACGCGCGATGCACGTGGAAACACCCGCACCCGTATTGCGCCACTACTGCTGTGGCCGGTAAAGCTGCATCTTGAATTGGGAACCCGCGGCCAAGTGTCCTTGGCGTTCGACAGTGAGCGTGAAGAGGTTCGCCTCAATCCTGCTCTTGAAGCGCTCGTGGGGGTGGACGCCTGCAAGGCTTGGCGCAGAACCGCCGACGAGCTATTGGGGCGTTCTTCCCTGAAAGCAGCCGACGTGATGGACGCGTTCGGCGTACTGGCCAGTTCCAGAGCACGAGTGCTCGAAGGATTGCCGTCGGCATCCACCGAAGTCCGAGTGCACGAGAACGAGCTGGCCTGCGCCGGCGTGCTATTCCATGTGACCTTCATGGGGCAAGCATTGGGCGAGGATCTGCGCCAGCTCAAATCGACCTCCCCGGCCGGTACCGGATTGGAAACCGCCCTTCGCCTGCGCACCACCCCTTCCGAGGCTACTGCACCTGTCCCAGAGCTCGAACGCTTCTTTACTGCTCCCAGCGATCCCTCCCAAGAAGAGGCGGTCATGCAGGCGCGCCAAGCGCCGGGCCTGTTAATCGAAGGACCGCCGGGTACGGGCAAGAGTCAGACCATCGTCAACATGGTGGCCGATGCAATCGGTCGGCATCAGAGCTTGTTGATTGTGTGTCAAAAGCACGCGGCGCTTGAAGTGGTGCATAAGCGGCTGGTGGCTGAAGGTCTCGGCAGTCGCGTGGTCATGCTCGACGATGTCAACCGTGACCGCGAGCGCGTCATCCGGGGCGTTCGCGAGCAACTTGAATCCCTCTTCGGCTCAACGGGGTCGTCCTCGCGCTCCTGGCAGGCCCAGCGAGAACGGCTGGCGGCTCGTATCGAGGCCTTGGAAGGCGAGCTTGATCGCTACCACAGCTGCCTGCATGCACTGGACGAGCGCACAGGACTGAGCTATCGGCAACTTCTGGGCGAGCTGATTGAGCTGGAACAGGGGGAACCGGTCTTGCAGTTTCCTGCCCTACGCCAGCGTTTGGGCAGCCTGGACATTACGGCCCTGGCTCACTTGGAGGAAGCCTGCGCGCCCCTCGTGCGCCTATGGCTACCCGCGCGTTTTGAAGGCAGCCCACTGGCACGCCTGAAAGCATTTCCAGCAGATGCCGCGACGCTTGAATCATTCAGAAGCGAATTCGCGCAGTTCGTCGAGGCGGAGGCATCTCGACTGACGATCCTCCAATCTAGGCCCGCGAGCTTCGACGTCGCAGAGCCTGAACCCTATCGCCACTGGCTTGAAGGGCCGGCACGGACGCTGCTTGATCTTGCGGATGATCGCCGGCAGCGCCTCACCCGTTGGCTGCCGCTGTTCGGAGAGCGCGCGGCCGGCTATGCCAATGCAGGCGCGCGCACGGTCGGCGAACTTGAGCACATTGAGAAACGGGCACGGCAGTCAGCACTGGGCGATTACTCTCCCCGCCTTTCTCCCGCGCTAAGTGCGCTACCAACCATAGAGCTCAATGGCCTGATTGACCACGCCAGCCGGGTGTTGGACGCCACGTCGTGGTTCTCAAAGCTCAACCCGACGCACTATCTGCGTCGGCGCACCGTATCGGCATTCCTGACGGCGCAAGGCGTGTCTACGTTGGGCGCTTCCGAGATATCCGAAGCCCTTGCTGCAGCGCGCCTTGAAGCGCACTGGCGCCCGCTGCGCGCCCAGTTCAGTGCAGTGCAGCAGTTGCTAAGCCTGCCCATCCCCGCTCCAGATGCGGGACTTCAACTGGCTTCCCAGGTGGGGGATACGCTGACCAAGCTGCGTGATGCGCAAGGCCTGTCTGCCTCGATCTCTACAGCGCCCCGCGCCTCGACGCTGGAGGCTTCCATCTTGGAGGGCACGAAACAGTCGCTCGAAGCGCTACTCACCGAGACCGAGGCGGCCTTGGCCCGGCAGGCGGCACGAGAGCGCAGCTTGAATCGGCTATCGCGCTTGGCGGATTGGGCTGAGGAGGACTGGGGGGGGCAGTTGCGCATCTCGATTGAGAAAGGACAAAGCAATACGGCCTCGCTGCACGAGGTGGATCAAGCGTTACCGCAGCTCGGCCATTACCAACAATTCCGTGTGCGCGCCAAACAGCTGAGCGCCGCAGACTTGGCGTTTCTTGCCTTGTTGCGGGAGCGCCAGACTGACTTGGACCACATCCCAAGCGAGCGGCTTGATGCTGCAGTGCGTCGCCTGATCAACCACGAGGCGCGCTTGGGCTGGAAGCAGCGCGTGGAACAGGAGCAGCCCGCGCTGCTATTGGATCAAGCCGAAGCCGCTACAAAGATTGAGGCGCTTGCCCAAGCCGATTCGCAGATGCGTCATCTCAACCGCGAACTCTTGGGCGCCGGGATCGAGACTGCCCGTCTTGGCTCACGCAAACAGTGGGAAGATGTAACGCGGCTGACTGGCCGCCGCTCCCGCCGCCTTCGTGAGTTTGTCGAACTGGGTGCCGACCTGGGCCTGATGCATCTGCGCCCGGTCTGGCTGATGAATCCGGATGTCGCCAGCCGCGTGCTGCCCTTGCGGCCAGGCTTGTTCGACGCCGTGATCTACGACGAGGCCTCACAGATGCCCGTCGAGTTCGCGTTGCCCACATTGTTCCGCGGCCGGGTGATGGTGGTCAGCGGCGATGAGAAGCAGATGCCACCCACCGCCTTTTTCTCAAGTCGTGTGGAAAGCGATGAGGCCGAGCTGTTCGATGGCCAATCTCCTGGCGATGACGCAGAGCAGGAAGAACACGATCAGTTTGAGGACACCTGGAACCGGCGAGAAATCAAGGATTGCCCGGACCTACTCCAGCTCGCCAAAAGCGTGCTACCAACAACCACCCTGGAGATCCACTATCGCTCGGCCTATCGAGAACTTATCGGATTCTCCAACGCTTCGTTCTACGGTGATCGCCTCAGCGTTCCCGTGCGCCACCCGCCAGATAAGATCCTGGCCGTCAGGCCGCTGGAGATGATCCGCGTGGATGGCCTGTATCAGGATCAGACCAACGTGCAGGAGGCCGAGCGTGTCGTGGAATATGTGGCACAGGTATGGCGCGAACCTGTACAGAAGCGGCCTTCTATAGGCGTGGTGACCTTCAACCGTAAGCAGGCGGACCTGATCGAAGAGCGCATGGAACAGCGAGCCGAGCACGACGACGCGTTCCGTGTGGCGTATGCCCAGGAGCGCGAACGCAGTGAGGACGGCGAAGACATGGCGGTATTCGTCAAGAACGTCGAGAACGTGCAGGGTGATGAGCGCGACGTCATCGTGTTCTCCTCGACCTTCGGCCGCAACGGCCAAGGCACTTTCCGCCGCAACTTCGGCGTGCTGGGTCAAACCGGTGGTGAGCGCCGCTTGAACGTTGCCGTTACCCGCGCGCGGAAGAAGGTGGTCATGGTTACCTCAATGCCCATCCCCGACATTTCGGACATGCTCAGCACCCAGCGGGCGCCCTCGATCCCACGCGACTATCTGCAAGGTTATCTTGAGTACGCGCGGGCATTGTCTGCAGGCGAGTTCGCGACCAGCCGGTCGCTACTTTGCCGATTGCATACCGACCGCAGCCATGTCCGTGGCGAGCGTAAGACATCCAGCGACGGCTTCACTGATGCCGTGGCCGCTTATATTCGGTCGCTGGGTTGGGAGCCCGTAGGGGCAGATGAGGGCGACACCTTTGGTCTGGACTTTGCGATTGAGGACCCTGCCACCGGCCTCTACGCGCTGGGTATCGAGTGCGATAGCCCACGCCATGCACTTTTGAAGCATGCCCGCGCACGCGAGATCTGGCGCCGCAAGGTGTTGGGGCGCTCCATCCCCTACATTCATCGCGTTTCATCCCAGGGCTGGCATCGCGATGGCGGCACAGAGCGCGAAGCGCTCAAACAGGCCATCGAGAAAGCCGTTGCCCTCGCTGCGAGTGTTCACACTTTGGCCGACACGGCGGAGCGCTCATGAGCGGACCAAAAGTTGTTCGTATCGTTACGCGCGAGGAGATCCTGGCGATCTGCGAAGGACACCTCCAACGGCTCGCCCAGGCGTTCGCCCACTGGCAGAGGCAAGCCACCCGCTTGGGGGAACTTGATGACGCATCATTGACCACCACGCTCGAACGCCACGACCGCCTGAGAAAACTGCTTCTGGAGGACCAGCTTGCGCAACTCCAAGCCGAGGTTCCTTTGGAGATAGGGTTTCTTGAGCGCGACCTGACGCAGCGCCAAGAGCGGGCGGTTGCTAAGGCGAGTTTGGCGCGCAACGCCAAACGTAATCTCCGCGAGAACGCTACCACGTTGCTTGGGGCGCTAGAGCACAGTGCAAGCACCGATGCTTCGTTGATGGAAGCACTACGATCTATCGCTCAGGGACGCGCCATGTCGGATGCGGCCGCGGTCGTGGCTAAAGGTTTCTCCAGCTTGGCCACTGCGGTGAACGATACCGAACTCAGTGAGTCGCAACGTCATCTTGCGCGCGCACTGCAAATCGAACGTCCCGATCGTTGGCAGTCTTCTCAAAACGAGGCTCGTGAGCCTCGCATGCAGCGTATAGATGAACATTTGGCTCAACTGCAAACCCTATATGGGGACTCTGCGGCAGCCCCCTACTTGCAGCGACTTGAAGTTATCGAAGCTCAGTCGGCATCTTCCCACCGCAACATGTTGCTCGACAGCCTTGTCCTCGACCTTGCCGCGGCAACTGCAGGCTACCAAGCTCAGAGCACCCGTATCGCGTCGTTGCGCACCCTGGTCGCTGAACTTGAAGCCTTGGTTGGGCACGAGGCGTCGGGCCTCCTGATGCAGACCGAAGACTGCCTGGCCAGCTCACAACCAGACAAGCAACGTGTGATGACATTGTCCGAGCAGTGTCGTGAAGCGATTGCCCAAGAGCTTGGCAGGCGCGCGGCGATCGCGCGACGTCGAGCTGTCCTGGATGGGTTGGCAAGCTTGGGATATGAAGTTCGAGAGGGTATGGAGACCGCTTGGGCACAGGCAGGCAATGTGGT
The DNA here is from genome assembly GCF_006716465.1 of Pseudoxanthomonas sp. 3HH-4. Taxonomy (GTDB): domain Bacteria; phylum Pseudomonadota; class Gammaproteobacteria; order Xanthomonadales; family Xanthomonadaceae; genus Pseudoxanthomonas_A. The sequence continues at coordinate 99,430 of NZ_VFPB01000007.1, forward strand.
CTTACGCAAAACTGCCACGCCGGGCTTTGGCGTGGAAGTGGGCGGACGCGCGGAAAGCGGCCGGTTGCAGGTGCGTGCTGTATCGCTCTCTGGAAGGCACGATCGAGCACGGGATCGGGACATCGAAACGATCTGGTGCGGCGAATTCTCGCGCCTGCGCTCACTGCTAGCAACGCAAGGCAATGAGCTGGCTATAGAGAAAGCACTCGGGGTAGGAGAAGTGCCGCTGAAGGTGATCAACCTGGAAGCCGACAGCGGGAGCTCTGCTACCCATTCTGTTTCCCGCAACAGCACTTAGCTCTGGAGAACGCAGGTCGAGATCGGCTGCCGAAGGCGTTAGGCGGCACCCCATCTATTGATACGTGCTGTCAGCTGCCTTTCTTGTGTTTGTGCGGCTTTAAAGAAGGCGTATTCCCAGGCGTTTCCTTGTTATCACGGCGCCGCTGATCCGGCTTCCCCGTGGACTTGGCGATCGGCTTTGGACCAGGCTTGATGGGCATGGGTAGTCTCCGGTGGGTAAAGATTTCTGGTGAAGTTACCTACGGTGCCGCCTAACGTCTTGATCAAGTCGCGCCACAGGGCGGGTAAGGCTCAGATAGGCGCTGGTCCGACAACGAGCCGGACCAGCGAGGAAGGGATTCGGACTACCTAAGTTTAAACCCGGCTTTCTTGAATGCATCCTTGAGCTGCTTCCCAACCACAGAAACCGCCTGCGCATTCGCTCCCGTAGCCACGAGCAGATCTACGGCACCGCCAAGTCGTGGGGCCTGGAGCCGGGCTACGGACTGAGCGACCGGAGCGAAGTGTTCCTCCAGGCGAGGGAGACCAGCGCCGACGATGGCCGCGTGCGTGTCGGAGCCGCCTACATGCCGGCGCTCGATACCGAGCTCGACGTCTTCGGCAGGTCCTCTGGCTATGACCCGTACACGTGGGAGGTGGGTTACCGGCACTTCTTCCGCGACGGTGGCCGGGTCAGGCCGTTCTTCGCGGCGAGACTGGGTGCGACCGAAACCGATATCATCCGGGCCACCTTCGAGATTCCCGACGCCGCGATCACGATTTCTAATGCGCCGTTCTACGAGAAGGGCTGGGCGCTGAGCGGCGGTCTCGAGGCCGGCGTGCAGATCCCGTTCACCGAGCGCTTCAGCATGAAGCTTGCCGCAGGGGTGAACTACATCGACAATCTTTCCTACGACGATTCGGCGATCGCCGGGCTCGGTCTGGCGACCATCAACGATACCGGCAGCCGCGTGTCGCTGCCGGTGTCCATCACCGGCCGCTGGAACTTCTGAGAACGTCCAACGGCGGGCGCAGGAACGTGCCCGCCGCCCACGCCTGACGTCGGCAGCCGTGACCAATCTGACGGATTCAACGCAATGGAGGTGCCCACCAAGCAGGCGTCTCCGTTCAACCGGATCGATTTCCGCTTCCGGCCTTGGATTCAATCGATCGACGCAACAGTTTGTCGATATCGCTCTGCGGGTGTTTCATAGCCGAGCGTCTTGCGTGGTCGTTCGTTGAGCTGGCGCGCCACGGCGTCCAGCTTGGCCAGCGAGACGTCCGCCAAGCTGATGCCCTTCGGGAAGTACTGACGCAACAAACCGTTGGTGTTCTCGTTGGAGCCACGTTGCCAGGGATGATGCGGATCGCAGAAGTAGACCTGGATGTCGGTGGCCAAGGTGAAGCGGCGGTGCGCCGCCATCTCCTTGCCCCGATCTTAGGTCAGCGATCGGTACAGCTGCTTCGGCATACGGCGTGCGTTCTTTATCAGTGCATTGACCACGGTCTCGGTGTCCTTGCCTGCCACCTTCACCAGCATCAGATACCGCGCCTGTCGCTCCACCAGCGTGGCGATCTGACTGTTCCGGTCACCGAACAGCAGGTCCCCTTCCCAATGCCCTGGCACGGCCCGATCTTCGGCGCTGGCCGGCCACTCGCTGATCGAGACGGTATCGGTGATTCGGCCGTGGTTCTCCGTCTTCTGGGTGTGGTGTCGTGAGCGACGCATCGCCCGCGTGCGTCTGAGGTGCGCGAGTAGCTCCTGTTTCAGGAGCTCCGCATGATTGGATGTAGAGCGTGCGATAGATGGTCTCGTGGGACACCTGACGGCTCGCATCATCGGAACAGGTGCATTTGAGCCAGCCTGCCACTTACTCCGGCGACCACTGCCGCTGGATCTTCTCTGCCACGCGAGCGGCCAACGCTCGATGCACCGCGAGCTTACAGGGCTTGGGGCGTCGAGCCCTGTCCCAGGCGGTCTGGTCGGCTTGGCTGGCACGGTAGCCTTCAGGGCCTTCGTTGCGACCGATCTCGCGACTGATCGTGGAAGGAACCCGCTCGAGCAACGCGGCGATCATGCGGATCGACCGCCCCGCCGCCAGTCCACGGCAAATCTCCTCGCGCTCAGCCAAGCTCAGCACCCTCGGAGACCGTCGCCTTATGGGCGGACGAATGGCGCCGTGCTCGGCCAGGATGTTCCGCACGGAGCTGTGGTGTGGGTCAAACAGAGACGCAATCTGATTGAACGCAACGGTAGTTGCAGATAATGGATTTTGGAAAGGATGGACCCTGCCCACAACAGCATCGCTGTTTGGCTCAAGTTCTCGGATCGGGAGAGGAACACGGAGTCCTTGACGTTGGCGGCGGCAAAAGATCGCGATGGAATACTTCTTCAACACGAGGCTCACGCGGCAGCTTTCTCACGCTTACGGTCAACTTCAATCCAGCCAGCATACGTGCACGATCAATATCGCCAACACCTTGGCGTGCGATCAGCTTCGAACCGCCCATATCATCTATGGTATCCATCAGACGCCCAAGTTCGACCTCCGCGTTCTGTTTTTGATCATGTGCAACGAGCAAGTCGATGGCCTCCCGTGGTTTGCAGAGCGTCTCCATCACGCCGCGGTTGACTGCTGCGACCAGGCCACGAGCAACCTCCGGGTGCTCACGCATCAGGTCGGGCGAGAGCATCAACGCGCTGCCATAAAGCTCCGGCACGGCGTCGCGGAACTTCAGGAAGCGCAGGCGCGAGGCCACCTCGCCACCCGCCGTGCGGATCGCAGCCGAGCTGGTCGACAGATAGCCAAACAGTGCGTCGGACTTGCGTTCATCCAGCAGACCAATTAGCACCCTCCAATTGCCATCGTTCGACACAATCTTGACCGACGCCGGATCCAGCCCAGTCCTCGATGCGTATTGCTCGAAGGTATTCAGTGCCACGTCGGTGGCATGGCCAGTGATCGTCAATCCAGTCAGTTGTTCAGCGGACGTCACCGGCGAGGCGGCCGACAGGATGATCACCGAGGGCGAGGTGTCCATTACCATGTACACACCAACCGGCGCCTTGCCGGGCACCTTCGCGGCCTGTTCGTAGGCGGCCTGGATGTCGCCATAGCCCACGTCGAAGCCCTCTTCGACCATGCGGCCCGCCGCGGTGAAAGCGCCGCGCCCGGGCACGAATTCGACCTCGATACCTTCATCACGGAAGTAGCCACGCTCATCGGCAACAAGGAACCAGGCGTTCGCGCCGGAGAATCCCGAGTTCAACAGGAACCGGACCTTGTGCAACGGCGCCGGCGCCGCCACGGCTTCCACGGGTGCCGCGGCAATCTCGCCCGCGGACCGGTCATTGCAGCCGGCTAGCAGCAGGATTGCGGCGAAGCAGGCCCAGGTGTTGCAGCGATGCTTCATGCCACGCTCCTTTCAACACGGTTGGCGGCCCCGTCACGGCCGTGCAGCGCCAGCGGGCGGGCGCGCAGCGCGACCGGAGGCAGGAAGGCGCGCGTGAATATCTGTTCCGGACGCGGCCTGTAGGGCAAGCGGCACGACTGCGCGAGCATCGCGATGGAGCGTGCGAGCCGGCCGTCGTCGATGTCGCCGATGCCGATCTCCCGTGCCTCCGGATGCGCCATCTCCACATGCAGCGTGCCCATCAGGCGCGGGCCGTCGACGTGGCGGGCGAACTTCGGCGCCATGCGCTCCGTGGCCCGAAGCGCGGCCTCGGGGTCCGCGAGCGTTTCGATGATGCCGCGGTTGACCGCCCCCACCAGCGCGCGCGCCGCATCGGGGTGCTGCTTAATGAAATCCGGCGTCAACATCAAGGCGTTGCCATACAGGTCGGGCACGACGTCGCGGTACTCGAGGAATCGCAGGCCGGCACGCCCATCGATGCCCTTGCCAGCCAGCGCGGCGATGATGGTGTGGACAAAGCCGAACACGCCGTCGGCATGACCATTGAGCACGTCTTCGGCTAGGGTCGCCATGCTGGTGGTCGAACGCAGGATTGACACCCGCGATTCATCGATGCCGGCCTTCAATGCGTAGGCGGGGAACGCCTCGATCGCCGCATCGATGGGATGGCCACCGATTACCTTGCCTTCCAGGTCCTTGGGCGCGCGGACCGGGCCGTCCATCCTCACGCCGATAGTCAATGGCGTCTGGTTGAAGGCCACGTGCACCGCCACCGGACAGTTGTCAGATCGCAGCCCAGCCAGCTTGATCAGCGCGCACAGGTCGCCGTAACCGCCGTCGAAGCCTTCCTGCGGTATCCGCGGGACCACCGACGCGGCGCCATCGCCGGCGGCGAACTCAACCTCCAGCCCCGCCTCGGCGAAGTAGCCGCGCTCGTGCGCGAGGCAGAAGAACGCATGTGGCCCAGAAATGGGCGAGTTCAGCAACAACCGGACCTTCGTGCGTGCGCCCGATGGCTTCGCCGTTCCGGACACTGACTCATCGGCGGGCATTCCCGCCGCAAGGGCCGGCGACAGGGCGGCAGCGGCCGACGATAGGATGGCCGTCGTCCCCAGTGCCGTACAGAAATCACGCCTGGATCTGTCCAATACAACTCTCCGATACGGGTTTTGCTACGGAACGACCGGGCGGGAGCTTGGCTCCCGCCTCCGCCATCAGAACGTTTGCTGGTACTGCAGATAAACGAAGCGTCCGAAATCGAAACCGCCGTAGTAGGCAAAGTCGCTACTGGGGCGCGAGTACAACGTCGGCCCTTCCTTGCCCAGCACGTTGTTCGCGCCCAACATCAGCAGGCCGTCGCCCGGCATCTTCACGCGGAACTGCACGTCGTTGAAGACCGTAGAGCCCACAGTGCGCAACGGCTGTCGTCCGGTGTAGGGCGAGACGAAGTTCGGCTTGTCGCACTCCGGCCCACCGGTCAGGTCGAATGAGCAGGGCTCCTTGATGCCGGAGAAGTAGCGCACCTTCCATGCCGCGCCGAAGATACCCTTGGACCAGTCCAGGTTGAGATTGGAGCGGGTGCGGAAGTTGGCGCCGAAGCTGGTCGTGTGGTTGACCGGCGTTTCCGGCAGGTCGTTGGCCTTGATGTTGCGGTAGGTGACGTAGCTGGTGTTCCACTCGACTTTGATGTCACCCAGCGGCAGCGTGGGCAGCCGGTAGTGAATGCCCAGGTCGTAGCCGGAAGTCTTCAGCCAGCCCGCGTTGGTGATGGCGTAATTCAGTGCGGTGATCTCGCCCGTCGCCGGATTGCGCGTGAACGCGGTGCAGGCGCTGGCGATGCCGCGCACATAGCAATCATTGAGGATCTCCGTCGGCGTGTTCTGAACGATGGCTTGCTGGATGTCGATCTTCCACCAGTCCAAAGTGATCCCCAGCCCTTCGGTCCAGTCGGGGCTGTAGACAAAGCCCACCGTCGTGGTGGTGGAGGTCTCCGGCTTCGTGTCAGGGTTTGAGCCGGAAAGGAACGGCAGGTTCGGCTGCACGTTCGGGCCACCCGACGGCACGCCTCCGGAAGCGATCTGCCGGTAGCCCGCCGGCACGTCCGCCAGGCAGGCCGCGGTCGTCCTAGCCACGCCATAGCGGCTGTCACAGGGGTCCGTGTAGACCGGGAAGAAGTCCTGCTCACCGCCGAACAGGTCGGCGATGGTCGGCGCGCGGAAACCTTCGCCCCAGTTGGCGCGCACAAGTAGTTCGTTGGTCGGACGCCATTCCAGCCCGATCTTGGAATTAGTGGTGCTTCCGAATACGTCGTAGTCCGAGTAGCGCGTGGCCACGTCCACGCTCAGCGTGCGAGCGAACGGCACGTCCTGCAGTAACGGGATGTTCAACTCGGCATACAATTCATTAGCGCGGTAGTCACCGCGCGTGGGCAACTTGCGGGTGTTGGTGGTCTCTCCGCGCTGCTTCTGCAGGCTAGGGGTGAAAGTGCCGCTCTCGCTGCGCGATTCCAGGCCCACGGCGAAGGCCAGGTCGCCGGCCGACATCTCGACCAAGGTGCCGGTCATGTTGGCGGTCAGGCTGCGAGTCTCCGTCTCGCCACGATCCAGGTTGTCCGGCACCAGGAAGGCGCGCAGCGTGGGATCGTCCAGTGTGCCTGGCCGGCCGCTACCGTAGGACGCCAGAGGATTCCACGGCACGCACTGGCCGGCACCGCTGCCATAGGCGATCGGTGCGGCTGCGCTGCCACACTCCGCGCGGCCCGTGGCGGGATTGAAGTACGACGGGCCTGACGCCAGTTGCAGGTTGCGCAGGTTCAGGTCGCCTGTTCCGGTCTTGTCGGTGCGCAGGCGGTTGAACAGGTAGCCCGCGTCCCAGTACATCGCCCTGCCACCCCATTCGAAGTTGCCTTCCAGGATGATGTTGGCACGGGTGGTAGCGACCTTGTTGTTGCCCGAACGCGGCACTTCCCACGTGCGGCGCTGGTAGTGCACCGCGCGCGGGTTGACGACACCGCTCTGGTTACCGACCGGGTTGTAGTAGCTGTCGATCGAGAGCGGCGCATTCATCGTGCCCCATACAGACGAGCGATACGGATAGCCCGGGATGTTGCGAAACGTGTCGCGCACGCTGTACAGCGCACTGCCGCGCAGCAGCAGGCGCTCGTTGATGTCGAAACCGCCGTCGATGAAGATCGACTTACGCTCCATCCCGGTCTTCAGTGTCTGTTGTTCGCGCTCGTTGCTGTAGTCGGCGACGGTGGTGCGGTGGTAATTGGCGATGTTGCGCGGATCCGCGCCAGCGTTAACCGTCATTTGGCCCAGGATCGGATCGATCAGCGTGCCGTTCTGGTTGACGGCGGACAGGCCGACGGTGGGATGACGTACCGAATTGGGGAAGGCGCTGTAGGGACGGTCGACCGCCCAGACAGGATCCTCATCGGTGTATTGCAGTGTGCCGCTCAACCAACCGCGGTCACGCTTCATACCCCAGGACAGGTCGAACGACGCCTGACGCCCGTCGCCTTCGCTGTACTGGCCCCAGTAGACATTGGCCAGACCGCCATCGAAGCCGCGGCGCGTAATGATGTTGATCACGCCGGCGATGGCGTCCGAACCGTAGATGGCAGACGCGCCGTCTTTGAGTATCTCGACGCGATCCACGGTGGACGAAGGGATCAGCGATACGTCCGCGAAACCGCCGGTGGTCGTACCAAGGCGCTGGCCGTTGACAAGAATCAGTGTGCGCTGTGCGCCGATATTGCGCAGGTCGACATAGGTGCCGCCCGCCTCTTCGCTATCCGATTGCACGCGGCTGCGACTGGCAGCGGGTGCGCCCGCCGTGGGTGAGGATTGCAGCAGGTCGCCTACCGACCGCAGGCCCGACCGGTCGACGTCCTCGCGCGATATCGTCTGGATGGGTTGGACGGTTTCCGTGTCCACGGCGCGCATGATGCGCGAACCAGTCACCTTGACGGCATCGAGTGTGCGGGCGTCGCCGGCTTGCGGTTGCGATTCGACCGAATCTGGTGTGGATTCTTGCCCTACCGGCACCGGAGTGTTTTCCTGCACCTCCCGACTCAGGGTTATAACCGTGCCATCGTCGCGCACCACCTTCAAACCCGTCCCGGCCAGCAGGCTCTGCAATGCGGTGCGCGCATCCTGGCGACCCTTGAGTTCTGCGGTGCGCACTCCGCTCAGTCCATCCGCGGGAGCGACGATCTGCACGTTGGCTTGACGTGCGTACTCGGGAAGCGATTCGGTTGCCGATTCGGCCGGAATGTTGAAATCCACTTCCTGCGCGGAAGCGGCGAAAACCGATAGCGATGTACCAGAGACAAGGGCGAAGGAGACGGCCTTGAAGAGCGTGCTTTTCCGACAGTTCATTGTTCACCTGACAGAGCGGCCGGCGTCCGGTGGGGCGGAATGACGGACACGGAGGATGGAAGGAATAGAGCGTGGCGCGATGTGGCCTTCCCCGGCGACGCGACGCTCGCAGCGATGGTGAGGGCTTGAAGATGGGATGCACCGGCGGACACGATCCGCCATTGCGCTAGTGATTTATTTTTCGCTCTTTTGTACGGATGACGATTTCACCGTCTCCCTGCGTGACGTCCAAGTTCATACTCTGCGCAGCGGCGCGAGAGAATCCGATCGGATCAGTCGCCGAGAACAGGCCGACAACCCGCAACTCGGCAGCCTCGGTATCGGCGATACGAATACGGATGGCGCTGTAGCGCGCGAACTCTTGTGCGACTTCGTCCATGGTCTCGCCGCTGAAGGCGATCATGCCGTCGCGCCACGCCAGCTCGCGATTCACTTCCGACTCGTCCACCTTCTGTACCAAGGCCTCGGCCCGTCGAGGTACCAGCGCCTTGTCGCCGGCGCGCAGTTGGATCGGCGGCGCAGCGCCCTCCTCAACCCTGACGATGCCTTCGCTTACCAGTACGTTCAACGCCGCTTGCGTACGTCGGACCTTAAAGCTGGTGCCCACCGCGACCACCCGCGTCTCGCCCGCCGACACCACGAACGGCCGTTGCTTGTCCTTGGCCACATCGAACATGGCCTCGCCGCGCAAAAGTTCGATGTTGCGCCGCCCATCGTCGAAGCTGACCCGCACGCGCGAATCGGTGTTCATCGTGATCACCGAGCCATCGTTCAGCGCCACCCGCGAGATTTCGCCTATCCGCGTGTTATGCATGCCGCTGCGCTGGTCGAAGAAATACAGCGACAACACGGCCGCCAACGCGACCGAAGCAGCCATCGCGGGAACGCGCCACCGGTGCGCGCGTTGCCAGAACGACAGCGGACGGGCCGCAACGCTGCTGGAGACGTGCGCCTCTCCGCGGTAGACCCGCTCGCAATGCAGCATGATCGCCTGCATCCTCGCATAGCCCCCCAGATGGCGGCTGTCGGCAGACAGCCAAGCCTGCAATGCTTGCCGCTCTTCCGCCGACAGCGGACCTGCGTCTTCGCGCGCCACCCATTCCGCAGCCTTAGCATCGATCTCATTCTTCATGGATTGCCTCCTTCTTTTCCTGGCGGCGCTTCCTGGCGCCGCCGTCTGAAGATCCACCCACCGCGAGCGCCTGGGCGAGATACTTCAGCGCCTTCACCATGTGCTTCTCCACGGTGTTCTCACTGATACCCAGTTCACGGGCAATGTCGCGCTGTGGCATGCCCTGCATCTTCCTCAGCAGAAACACGCGCCTGCACTTAGTTGGCAACTGGCCGATGCAGTGCTCTAGGTAACGCATTTCCTGCACGGCCGATGCATGCGATTCAGGCGAAGGGTTGTCGTCCGCCACATCCAAGCGCTCGATCTCGCCGACGCTTTCGATCTGCACCACCTTCGCGCGGCGCAAGCTCTGTAGGACCACCGATTTGGCTGCAGTGAACAAATAACTTCGGGCATGCTGAATGTGGTCCACGTCCTCCATCGACATCAGCAGCGCATAACACTCCTGGATGACGTCATCCACGCTGGCATGGTCGCGGACATGGCGGATCAGCCACGCCCGCAAGGCAGGCTCGTGAGGCAGGACATTCTGCGACAGCCAGATGGCACGTCTTTTCATCATCGGACCTGCCTTCCCCCTCGTCTTCCGAGTTTGCTTCAACGGCCTGTACGCCTGCAGGGCAGACCGTATCGCCGTGCCCCACCGCGCCTGTCTCTACTTAGGATGCGCGAATGCATGGAATCCGCCACTCTCGGCGCCACACACGAATTTCCTCAACCCAATCAATGCCTTGAAATGGTGTCATGGTGGCCCTAACCGCTCTCCGCGAACGATAGGGAGCGTCGATTGTTCGACGTTGCCCACTACCGTCCCTGGCCGGCGGACTACGAATACTTTTATCTGGCACCATGGCCAATCATGGTCTGGCCCTACGACCGAACCCTCGCCGCCAGCACGCTACGACATGCATCCAGACTTAGACGGAGAGGCGTTGTGCGCAATCAGGAACTGATCGAACGTCGGCAGGCGTGCATCCCGCGCGGAGTGGGAGCGGCCATGGGGATTTTCGTCGACCGCGCCGAGAACGCCGAGGTGTGGGACGTGGAAGGGCGGCGCTTCATCGACTTCGCCTCCGGCATCGCGGTGCTCAACGTGGGCCACCGTCATCCGCGGGTGATGGAGGCGGTCGAACGGCAGCTGCGCAGCTGCACGCATACCGCCTTCCAAGTGGCCGGCTACGAGGCCTATGTCGCGCTCGCCGAGCGCCTGAATGCCCTCGCGCCCATCGAAGGCGCCACCAAGACCATCCTCTTCTCCACCGGCGCCGAAGCCGTCGAGAACGCGGTCAAGATCGCGCGCGCAGCCACCCGCCGCCATGCCGTCATCGCTTTCTCCGGTGGTTTCCACGGTCGCAGCTTCATGGCCATGTCGCTGACCGGCAAAACCGCGCCCTACAAGCGCGGCTTCGGCCCGCTACCAGGCGGCGTGTACCACGTGCCGTTCCCTGCCGCGCACAAGGGCGTGACCGTGGCCGACAGCCTGGAAGCCATCGACGGGCTGTTCAAGGCCGACGTGGCGGCCGAGGATGTGGCCGCCATCATCATCGAGCCGGTCCAGGGCGAAGGTGGCTTTTTGCCCGCGCCGGCGGAACTGCTGAAGGCTCTGCGGCGCTTGGCCGACGAGCACGGCATCGTGCTAATCGCCGACGAGGTGCAGACCGGCTTCGGACGCACCGGGCGCATGTTCGGCATCGAGCACACCGGCGTGAAGCCGGACTTGGTCACCGTCGCCAAGTCGCTGGCGGGCGGATTCCCGCTCTCCGGCGTGATCGGCCGCGCGGCGCTGATGGACGCTGTCGAGCCGGGTGGACTGGGCGGCACGTACGCCGGTTCGCCGGTGGCATGTGCGGCGGCGCTCGCCGTGCTGGAGATCATCCGCGACGAGCGACTGTCCGAGCGTGCGGATGTGCTCGGCGCACGCGTGACCGCGCGCCTGCAGGCGCTGGAGCAGCGCGAGGACCTGTGCCCGCTCGGCCACGTACGCGGCCCGGGCTCGATGATCGCCTTCGACCTGCTGCGGCAGCGCGGCGGGGACGCCCCCGATCCCGCCGCCACCCGCGACGTGCTACAGCGCGCGCACGCCGACGGTCTGATGCTGCTCGGATGCGGCAGCCTGGGCGAATCGGTGCGGCTGCTGTACCCGCTGACCATCCCCGACGCCGTGCTCGACGAAGGGCTGGCGCTGCTGGAAGGCGCCTTGCGCCTGCCCGGCAGGTAGGCCGGCGCATGCGGCGCGGCGGTGGCCACCCCCGACACCGGATCCGCCGCGCGGAGTCGCGTGCCCGCCGATGAAACGCGAGCCGCGCGCCGCCGACAGTCTCCACCTGGTCCTGGATCCGTCGGACCCGTTGAGCCTGCAGCACCAGTTGCGGCAGAAGCTGGTCAACGCGATCCACCGAAGGGTGCTGCGGCCGGGCCAGCGCCTGCCGTCCTCACGCCAGTTGGCGACGCGCATCGGCGTGTCGCGCAACACCGTCAGCTTGGCCTACGACGCCCTGCTGGCGGAAGGGCACCTGGCCAGCCGCTCGCGCAGCGGCGTGTACGTGGCGTCGGCGGCGCCGGGCGCGCGCCTGGGTCGGATCCAGCGCACGCTGGACCCGGCGTCGCCGCTGGCCTCGCGGCTGGCGCCGATGGCCGACGACGACGGCTTCCGTTGCCCGCAGCACTGGCACCGCTACCCGTTCCCCTTCATCGACGGCCGGGTGGACGCCGAACTCACGCCGGTGCCGGAGTGGACCGAGGCGATCCGCCTGGCCGGCTCGCGGCACGAAGTCGTGCAGTGGCCGCTGGAAGGCGGCGAGGCCGACGACTCGATGCTGGCCGACGAGATGCGCGGCAAGGTGTTGCCAATGCGCGGCATCGAGGCCGGCGCCGACGAACTGCTGATGACGCTGTCCAGCCGCCACGCGCTGCAGATGGCGGGCGAACTGCTGGTGCGGCGCGGCACTGCGGTGGTGCTGGAGCAGCCCACCGATCCGGAGTTCGAACGGCGGCTGCGCGAGCGCCACGCCGAGGTCCGCTACCTCGACCCGGAACTGCGCGATCCGCTGCCGGCGGGCGTGGTGGTGGTGACCAGCGGGCGCCACGGCTTCGCCGCCGAGTCGGGTCACCCGCGGCGGCTGCTCGCGCACGTCGCCGCCGCCGACGGCGTGCTGATCGAGCACGACGTGCCCGCCGGCGTGCAGGACGGCGGCCGCGTCGCGCCGGCGCTGCGCGCGTTCGACCGCGACGGCCGCGTGGTCTACGTCGGCGGACTGGCGCCCACGGCATCCTGCGGCGAACCGCCCGGCGTGCTGGTCGCGCCCGCCGCCTTCATCGAGCGCGCGCGCCAGCTGCGCCGCGGCCAGGGCACCGCGCTGCCGCGCATCCTGCAGCGCGCGTGGGCCTACTTCATCGGCCTGGGCCACTACTCGTCCTGCCTGGTGCGCGCCGGGCGGGTGCTGGCCGAACGCCGCACCGCCCTGCGCGACGCGCTCAACCACTACCTGCACGAGCGCGTCAGCATCGAGACCTCGCCCGGCGCCAGCGCCTATTGGGTCAGCATGCCCGGCGGCATGGACGCGCGCGATCTCGCATACCGGGCGGCCGCACTCGGCATCCTGGTCGAGCCGACGCGCTGCGCCGACGGCCGAGAAGCGCTCTGCATGGGCGTCACCGGCATCTCCGCCGACCGCATCCGCGAAGGCGTGCGTACCCTCGCGCGGCTGGTGCGAGGCGACCTGTCGTCCGCCTCGCGCCGGATCGAGGACGACACCGTGCCGCCGCTACGCGGACGCGCCCTGCGGCAGACCCTGGCAGGTGCCGCGCTGCTCTATCGCACCGTCTACGGCGAGCCCTGCACGCTGGAGATTCGCGCCAACGGCGACCTTGTCGGCACCGCCGGCTACGCCGGCGAGGACTGCGACCGCGGCCACTGGTGGCTGCAGGGCGACCGCTGGTACCGGCAATGGCGCCAGTGGGCCTACGGTGAGGCGGCTGGCTACGCGATCGTGGTCGACGGCGACCAGGTCCGCATCTATGGCGAGGACGGCCTGATGGTCGATGCGGCGGTACTGGTGCGCCGCACGGCGCGCCGGCGCGCCGGCCTGGTTCCGCCGCCCTAACGTCTCGCCGGAGGGCTTGCGGCCCGCGGCCTCGCTGGCACCATCGATTCGCCCCCACTGGCTCTAAACGGGTCCGCGCGCAAGCACTACCGTCCGAGGGAACGACGCTTCGCAAGGACTTGCCTTGGAAAATCCAGGACACCCCGCTGCCCGCTTCGGCATCGCCGGGCTCCAACTCGCCTATGGTCCCGGCGACAACCTGGAGCGGATCGCGGCCGAGGTCGGGACGGTCGCGCGGCGCTTTCCGTGGGTGAAGATGGTGCTGCTCGGCGAACTGTGCGGCTTCGGCGCCAATCCCGAGCACGCGCAGTGCCTGCCTGGCGACGCCGAGGCCTTCCTGTGCGACCTGGCCCGCCGGCATGGCCTGTGGCTGGTGCCCGGCTCGCTTTACGAACAGCGCAACGGCGCCGTCTACAACACCACGCCGGTGATCGATCCGGCCGGCGGGGTGGTCACGCGCTACCGCAAGCTGTTTCCGTTCGCGCCGTACGAACGCGACATCGCCTCTGGCGACGAATGCGTGGTCTTCGACGTACCGGATGCGGGCCGCTTCGGCGTCTCGATCTGCTACGACATGTGGTTCCCGGAAACCACACGCTCGCTGGTCAGCCTGGGCGCGGAAGTCATCCTGCACCCGACCATGACCAACACCATTGATCGCGACGTGGAAATCGCCATCGCACGCGCCAGTGCGGCAACCAACCAGTGCTACTTCGTCGACGTCAACGTCGCCGGCGACTTGGGCGTGGGCCAGTCCGTGATCTGCGGACCGGGCGGCGAGGTGATCCACCAGGCTGGCGCAGGCCGCGAAGTGATCGCGTTTGAAGTCGACTTCGCCTACCTGCGCCGCTGCCGCGAACGCGGCTGGCACGGGCTCGGACAACCGCTGAAGAGTTTCCGGGACCACCCCATGGTGTTTCCGGCCTACGGCGCCGCCCGCGCGCCTTCCGCGGCGCTGGACGCGCTGGGGCCTCTGCGGCTTCCGGACGCCTGAGTCCCACCTCCATGCACCGCCATACCATCGCCACACGCCACGGGGAGAGCAACGCCATGAATCCGCATCACGGCCACACGACGCACCACCGCATGCCGCACCGTTCCCTGCTCGCGCGTGCCATCGTCGCCGGCCTCCTGGCTCAGGCCATGCCGGCGCTGGCGCAACAGGCCGAAGAAGGCGGCAACACCCCGACCGAACTGGACACCGTCGTGGTCACTGCGCAGGGCCGCGAGCAGGACATCGTCGCGGTGCCCTACAACATCAGCGCGGTCTCTGGCGAGACGATCGAGCAGCAGAACATCCTCGACACCGCCGAGCTGATGCGCGGCGTAGCCGGCGTGGCCGTGGTCGACCGTGGCGCACGCAACTCCAGCGTGGTCAGCGGCCTGCGCATCCGCGGCCTCAACGTCGACAGCTCGGCGCTGGGCGACTACGCGGTGTCGGCCACCTCGACGGTGGCCACCTACGTGGACAAGACGCCGCTGTTTGCCAACTTCCTGCTGTCGGACATCGACCGGGTCGAGGTGCTGCGCGGGCCGCAGGGCACGCTGTACGGCTCCGGCGCGCTGGGCGGCGCGGTGCGCTTCCTGCTGCGCCAGCCAGACCTGGGCGGTTGGGACGCACGCATGAGCGCCAGTGCCTCCAGTGTCGCCGAATCGGGCAGCATTGGCTGGTCAGGCTCAGGCACGCTCAACGTGCCGGTGTCGGACACCGTCGCCATGCGCTTCAACGTCACCATCAACGATTTCCCCGGCGCCACCGACTACCGCAACGTCTACAAGCTGGACGCCAACGGCCTGCCGACCGCGCCCAACGGTGTGCTGGACCCGGCAGCGGAATACGAGAAGGTCCGCGACGCCGACTTCGTCCGCCAGAACTACGGCCGCGCCTCGCTGCTGTGGAAGCCCAGCGACCGTTTCGACGCCACCCTCAGCTACATGGCACAGGCCGACCGCTTCGGCGGCCGCCGTGCCACCAGCCTCGGCAACGACGGCTGGGGCGTGCCGTACCGCGATCTGGAGGTCGGCTCGGTGCAATTGGAACCGGCCGCACGCCACGTCAACCTCGCCAGCCTGGAGGCCAACATCGACCTGGGCTTCGCCACCCTGACCTCCAGCACCTCCAGCTACAACCACGAAGGCGACATCACTAGCGAGAACACCGGCTTCTACGCGCAGAACGGCTGGCTGGGCTTCTACTACAACTACCCGCGGCCGCTGGCCTCGGCGGTGCGCGGCTACGGTGAGAAGGCGTTCACGCAGGAATTCCGCCTGACCTCCAAGTCGGTCGGCCGCTTCGACTACGTGCTCGGCGCGTACTACCAGGACCAGGACCGCTTCGCCACCCAGGTAAGCTACCTGCGCGGGTTCAAGCGCTGGTGGGACGCCGCCTTCCCCGGCTTTGAGGACTCAGTGATCAGCGACGTCGACTTCGACTACCGGCAGGACGAGCGATTCAAGGAGAAGGCGCTCTACGGTGAACTGACCTGGCACGCGACCGACCGCCTGCAGTTCACCGGCGGTTTCCGCCACTTCCGCCACGACGCCGACACCACCGTGGCGCAGACCACGAGCAACTGGGCCTCGCTGGTCGACAGTTCGCTCTCGCACGGCGACGAAAGCGATACCCGCACGCTGTTCAAGGGCAACCTGTCGTGGTTCTTCACCGATGACAGCCAACTCTACGCCACCGTCTCGGAAGGCTACCGCCGTGGCGGCACCAATGGCACGCCGACCACCGGCAACTTCGCCGAGGACCCGGCCTGGAGGACGTACCGCTCCGATACCGTGCGCAACCACGAGTTGGGCGTGAAGGGCCGCGTCGGCAAGGCGATGTACAACGCTAACGTGTTCTACGTTGACTGGAAGGATCCGCAGGTCAACAGCGCGACGACGTTCTGGGGCTTCTTCGCCGTGCAGAACGCGCAGAAGGCCAGCACCCGCGGCGTCGAGCTGGAACTGACCGGCAGCGTAGGGGCCGGCTTCACCTACAACCTGGGCTACACCTACACCAAGGCGCAACTGGAGGCCGACGCGCTCGCCGTCGATGGCGCCTACGTCTACGGCTACAAGGGCGACCCGCTGCCTGGCGTGCCGGAGCACCGCTTCAATGCGGCCGGCAGCTACGGCATCCCGATCGGCAACGGCTTGCTGACACTGCGCGGCGACGCCTACTACCAGTCCGAATCCGAGAACGCGCTCAGCCTCAACCCGAAATTCCAGCGCACGCTCGACGGTTTTCCGATCCTTAACGCCTCGGCGACCTACAGCATCGACAAGTGGGACGTGACGCTCTGGCTGAAGAACCTGACCAACGAGGAAGGCATCAGCGGCATCTACACCGAGCAGTACATGGGCACTGCGCCGGCGGAAGGCTACTTCGGCAACGGGTCCAAGGCGCTGGTGGCGCTGCCGCGCACGCTCGGCGTAACGGTCAGCTACCGTTTCTGACGTGCACATCACGGCCATGCCGGGCGATCTAAGGTCTGCCTCCGCCGACGCGCTGCGGCGGATCGACGGGCACCGCCAGTCAGGCGACGCAGCGGCCTGTGTCGCGGCGCTGCATGCATTGACGATCACCGCCGATGGCCAACCTGACCTGCTGCAGGAACTCGGCCTGCGCTACACCCTGCTCGGCCTGCATATGGAGGCCGAGCGCTGCTACGCGCAGGCCGCTGCGCTGCGCCCGCGGGATCCCGGCTGCCTGTACAACCATGCCACCGCGCTGACCGCCATGGGCGAACTGACAGCAGCTGAAACCCTGCTCGATCGCACCATCGAACTGGCACCGGATGACGATGCGGCCTGGTACAACCGCTCCACCTTACGCCGGCAGCGCGCGGGCGATAACCACGTCGCTGCGCTCGAACGGCAACTGGCCAGACTGACAAACGACCATCCAGCCCGAATCGGGCTGTGTTACGCGTTGGCCAAGGAACGCGAGGATTTGGGCCTGCACGCCGGCTCCTTCGCCGCGCTTCGCGAGGGCGCCGATGCGCGCAAGTCACGACTACGCTACCGCGTGGAAGATGACTTGGACACGCTGCGGTTAATACAGCGTAACTTCGATGAAAACTTCTTCGCACGCAAACACGACGGTTACGAAGACACGCGCCCGCTCTTTGTCGTCGGCTTGCCGCGCAGTGGTACCACGCTGGTCGATCGCATCCTCGGTTCGCATGCCGACGTGTCCAGTCGCGGCGAAAGCAGCGACCTCGCGCAGGCCGTCGTTCGCCTAGCTGGCCCCGCTCGCGACAAGGCCGAGCTGGTGCGACGCTCGGCGACGATGGATTTCCGCGCGCTGGGACGGGCCTATTGCGCCACGTTGCCGGCAGGACCGGCGCAGCGCGTGATCGACAAGACGCCGGGCAACTTCCTGTACCTGGCACTGGTCACCGCAGCGCTGCCTCAGGCACGCATCGTCCACTTGCGGCGCCATCCGATGGACGCGTGCTACGCGATGTACAAGACGCTGTTCCGCATGGCCTATCCGTTCTCCTACGACCTCGACGACCTGGGCCGCTACTGGCTGGGCTACGACGCGCTGATGACGCACTGGCGCCGCGTGCTACCGGCAGACCGGTTCCTAGAAGTGGACTATGAAGCGCTGGTCGCCGACCAGGAAGGTTCCAGCCGCCGGCTCATCGCCCATGCCGGGCTGCCGTGGGACGATGCGTGCCTGTACTTCGAGCAGAATCCGGAGCCCACCCTGACGGCCAGCGCGGCGCAGGTGCGGCTGCCGATCTACAGTTCCTCGGTAGGCCTATGGCGGCGCTACGAACACGAACTGAAGCCGCTTCGCCAGCACTTCGACCAGGCCGGCGTTCCTATCGACGAAGACTGGAAGCCTGCCGCATGAACACACCCGCGCACACCGTCGCCCCGGTTGCCAGCGACCGACTGTGGCTGTACGCGCTGCTGGCGCTGGTCGCCACCGCCGGTTTTTTCTACGTCAACATCATGGCCGCCATCGTCGACGGCCTGGTAACCGGGCTAGGTTTCAGCAACCCGCAGGCCGGCATGGTGGGCGCTGCCAACATCTACGGCGCCAGCGTCGGCAGCTTCATCGCGGTGCTGCTGGTGCGGCGGATCGCCTGGCGGCCGGCGCTGTTCACGCTGCTGGCGCTGCTGCTGCTGATCGACCTGTCCTCGACCGTCCTGCGCGACCCGGCCGTGCTTACCGCGGTACGCGCGCTGCATGGGCTGGTCGGCGGCATGGCGGTGGGAGTGACCTACGCAGTAATGGCTCGCACGCGTTCGCCCGATCGAGCCTTCGGCATGCTACTGCTGGTGCAGTTCGGGCTAGGCGGGCTGGGGGTGATGTTCCTGCCGACGCTGGTGCCTGACTATGGCGCGCGCATCCTGTTCCTGTCACTGGCGGCGCTGACCACCGTCGCGCTGGCGGCGTTGGCAACCATTCCGCGCTTCGACGGCGCGCGCCAGGCAGATGGTGCCGCGGTGACGAGGCTGCTCCCGCCCATGCGCGCCACCGCTGCGATGGTACTGCTGGCGCTGTTCCTGTTCCAAGGCGGCAACATGGCGCTGGGCGCCTTCATCATCCGGCTGGGCGAACACTTCCACCTCGACCGCGACTTCATCGGCCAGGCGTTGGGCTGGGCGACATGGATCGGCGCGGCCGGTGCGGGGCTGGTGATCTTCATGGGCGCGCGCTTCGGCCGTCTGCGCCCGTTGCTGGTGGCGCTGCTGCTGACGCTTGCTGGCACCGCCGGCTTCTTCTGGAGTGGCAGCCAGCCACTGTTCTTCATCGCCAACATCGGCACTGCCATCACTTGGTCGTTCGTCGTGCCATATCTGTTCGGCATGCTGTCGCGCCTGGACACCTCGGGCCGGCTGGCGACGCTGGGCGGCTTCGTCTCCAAGCTCGGCTTGGCGTCCGGCCCGATGCTGGCCGGACGCCTGCTGGCTAACGATGACTTCCCCCTCCTGATCGCAGTGGCGATCGTCGCGCTGGTGGCGTCCGGCGTGGCGATGTTGGCCGCCGCGCACCGCATCGATCGATTGGAACCCAACGCATGAACGCCCCCCTTTCCTCACCGTCCCCGTTGCCGCTCTCCGATCCCGACCTGCTGCGCACGAGCTGCCTGATCGGCGGGCAATGGCGCGACGCCGACGGGGGCGGCGCCTGCGAGGTGCTGAACCCGGCGACCGGCGCGGTGCTGGGCACGGTGCCGGACATGGGCGCAGCCGAGACCCGCTGCGCCATTGAGGCCGCCCACGCCGCCCAGCCCGCTTGGGCAAAGAAAACCGCGAAGGAGCGCGCGCAGGTGCTGCGCCGGCTGCACGAGCTGATGCTGCGGCACCAGGACGACTTGGCCATGCTGATGACCGCCGAACAGGGCAAGCCACTCGCGGAGGCCAAAGGCGAGGTCGGATACTCGGCCAGCTTCATCGAGTGGTTCGCCGAGGAAGCCAAGCGCATGTACGGCGACACCATCCCCGGCCACGCCGCCGACAAGCGCATCCTGGTGCTGCGCCAGCCGGTCGGCGTGGTCGCGGCGATCACGCCGTGGAATTTTCCTTCCGCGATGCTCGGCCGCAAGCTCGGCCCGGCACTGGCCGCCGGCTGCACCGTGGTCTGCAAGCCCGCCCTGCAAACACCGTACTCCGCGCTGGCCATCGCGGTATTGGCCGAACGCGCTGGCCTGCCGCCTGGCGTGCTGAACATCGTCACTGGTCACGACGCCGCCGCCATCGGCGGCGAGCTGACCGCCAACCCAAAGGTGCGCAAGCTCAGCTTCACCGGCTCCACTGGCGTGGGCAAGAAACTGATGGCGCAGTGTGCCGACGGCATGAAGCGGGTCTCGCTGGAGCTGGGCGGCAACGCACCGTTCATCGTGTTCGACGACGCCGACCTGGATGCCGCCGTGGAAGGTGCCATCGCAAGCAAGTTCCGCAACACCGGGCAGACCTGCGTCTGCGCCAACCGCCTGTTCGTGCAGGACGGCGTGTACGACGCGTTCGCGCGCAAGCTCACTGAGGCAGTGGCGAAGCTGTGCGTGGGCGACGGACTGGCCGGTACCACCGATCAGGGTCCGCTGATCGACGCCCAAGCGTTGGCGAAGGTGGAGGAGCATGTCGCCGATGCGCGCGCCAACGGCGCGACAATCGCCATCGGCGGCGAGCGGCACATCTTGGGCGGCACGTTCTATGCACCGACGGTGCTGCTTAACGTCGATTCCGGCATGCAGATCGCCCGCGAGGAAACCTTCGGCCCGGTCGCACCGCTGTTCCGCTTCCGTGACGAGGCCGACGCCATCGGGCTGGCCAACGACACCGAAGCGGGTCTGGCCGGCTACTTCTACACCCGCGATCTGGCGCGCGCCTTCCGTGTGGCCGAGGCGCTGGAGTGCGGCATCGTGGGCGTGAACACCGGGCTGATATCCACCGAGGTTGCGCCGTTCGGCGGCGTGAAACAGTCCGGCGTGGGCCGTGAAGGCTCTAAGTACGGCCTGCACGACTACACCGAACTCAAGTATGTCTGCCTGGGTGGCATCGCCTGACCACCGCGATGTGAAGTTCCGCGAGCGCGCTCCGCTGCGCGGCGGCCAGGATGGCCGGAAGCATCTCGAACCGAAGCTGCAGTTGCTCGTCACCCGTAACCGCTAGAGAGAGGAGACCCGGATGAACGTGATGCACAAGCTACTGGCGGCCTTCGCACTGTGGGCATGTTCCGTATGCGCGCCCGCGCGCGCGCAGACCACCACCCTGTTTAGCGACAACTTCCAGAGCGGGAACTATTCCACCTGGACCCTGAGCGGCACCGGCTACGACGCCGTCAACACTTACCAAGGCAATGTGTCGATGCGCCTGGATGGACTGCGGCAGGGCACGAAGGCGATGTCGTCGCAGGGGTATACCAATGTCTCGCTTTCGATGGACGTGGGCGCGCTGTACCTAGTCCAGGGCGACTACTGCCGCGCCGAGTATTCCACCAACGGCGGCACCACGTGGACCACACTGGTCCTGGTTGGTGATGGCGAGGACTCGGGCGCGCTCAAGCGCGGCACTGTCTCGACCGGCCTGGACAACAATGCCAACCTGCGCGTGCGCTTCCGCGCATACACGCTGTACGGCCACTACTGCTACGGCGACAACGCCGTGCTCACCGGTACGCCTGCCTCGGGCGGCACGATACCGGCCATCGCGGTGACCGGCTCGGGCACGTTCGGTGCGGTGGCCGTCGGCGGCAATGCGACCAGCACGCTTACAGTGCACAACGATGGCGACGCCAACCTCCTCGTCGGCACACTGGGCGGATTGGTCGCACCCTTCAGCCTAGTCGACAACACCTGCTCCAGCCAGGCACTCGCGCCGGCCGGCTCGTGCTCCATCGGCGTACGCTTCGCGCCGACCACCGCGGGCGGCTTCTCGAGCACGCTGAACATCCCCTCCAACGACCCGGACGACCCCACAGTCGCGGTCGCCGTAAGTGGAACGGGTACCCCCGCAGGCAGTGTCTACGATGCATTGTCCGGCAACGGCAGCGTCAGTCGCACCGCGCTGACGGCTAGTTTCCTGACTAGCAGTGGCACGCTGAACCTGATGAATTTCAGCCACTACACACTGCCAGCCGGCGCGGCCAACCCCACCAACACATTCCAGGGCCGGCTCACGCTCTACGGCGAGACCACCAGCGGCGGCGCGACGGAGGTCGGCGGCAACAATAACCTGCAGTACTACTCACAGGCTCAGTACCTCCCCGAGTTCGAGTTCGACTTCGTGCAACACGGGACCCACTTCATCCCGGTCACCCGCGGCAAGGTCGGCGGCACGCATCCGTCATGGACCTACATCCTGGAGCCAGGCCGGGTGTGGAACGAGAGCGGCGACGGCGGTTGGTCGCGTGTGGCGTTTCCGTTCGCGCTGCAGGAACGCGGCAGCGACTGCCTGTGGAACGGGGTGATGACCTTCCTGTTCAAGGACGACGGCTCGGTGTCCGACCTGGCCTATCAGATCGCCAGCGAGACCTGCTACTACCTCAAGGTCAACTTCTGGGGCCGGCTGGACGCGGGCTATACACCGGCGGCGATCAGCGGGGCGGCTACGATCCGCAGCGACTACGAGGCCGAGGTCTCGCGGCGCATGCCCACCAAGCCTCTGTCGGCGCTGACCACGGACTACCCGGGCAAGGGTGTAACCGTGGCCAACATCGGCAGCGACGTCACCGCCGCGCACATGAGCCTCTACGGCGTGGCCTACAACGGCGTGCATTATGTCGGCGGTTGCCAGACGCGCTACGGCACCTATCCGTTCTGCGAGGTGCTGGACGTACCGTCCTACTCCACCGCCAAGTCGGTATCCGGCGGCTACGGCCTGATGCGCCTGGAACAGAAGTACGCGGGCACGCAGCGCACCCTGGGCGTCGACGAGTGGGTGAGCGAATGCACCGGTTCGCAGTGGGATGCGCCCACCTTCGAGCAGGCGCTGGACATGGCTACGGGGAACTACACCTCCTCCGGCACAACCACCGACGAAGCCTCGCAGGCGATGGCCGACGGCTTCTTCAAGGTCGGCACGCACGCGCAGAAGGTGGGCTTCGCGTGCGGCTATCCGTACAAAGCCGCGCCGGGGACGAAGTTCGTCTATCACACCACCGACACCTACCTGCTCGGCCGCGCGATGAACCAGTACTACAAGTCGCAGGCCAGCAGTAGCGCGGACTTCTTCAACGACGTGATGGTCGAGGAGATCTACCGCCCTCTGGGCCTCAGCCCGACCAGCTACGTCACCTCGCGCACGCAGGACGCCGCCGCCCAGCCCTTCACCGGCTACGGCCTGGTGTACGTGCGCGACGACGTGGTGAAGCTGGGCGAATTCCTCAACAAGGCGCAGGGCAAGATCCAAGGCGTGCAGACGCTCGACGCCACCATGGTAGCGGCCACGCTGAACCTGGGCACTGGCGGGTTACAGGCGGGCTCGGCCGCCGACCGCTACAACAATGGCTTCTGGTACTACGACCTCAAGCAGGACAGCCACAACTACGGCTGCAGCGCGGCGAAATGGGTGCCCTACATGTCCGGTTACGGCGGCATCAGCGTGGTACTGTTACCCAACGGCATGGTGTACTACCAGTTCAGCGACAATGGCCAGCTCACCTGGGGCAAGAGCGCCATCGAGTTGAACAAGATCGCCCCGATGTGCTCTTGATGCACTAGGTTCGACTAGCGACTTGTCGACGAAACCCCGCCTGCTATCTCGCAGGCGGGGGCTTCATGCAGAAGCTATCCCTTGTCGGATCCCGACTTCGGAGTGGGAGAACCCCGAGCTCATTGATCCATGGAACTATGGCTGGCATCCCAGACCAATGAGACATATGGGGATGGCGGCTACAGCATCCGCGTTTCGAGCTATGCCAACTGGATCGACAGGATTCTCGCAGCTGACGCACTTCCGTATACCGCCTGTCCCCCGGTATTGATCCGCGCACGCGATTGAGCAGACCACATGGGGCAGACGCGCGGACGCGGCGGGCATCACATCGCTCAGATCTCTCGAAGATGCGACATTGGTGCATCTCGACTCACTGGACTCCTCTCCGCGCCGTAAGGTGTCTCGGTGGTGGCTACTCCGGTTCGCATAGTTCGTTCGATTTCCATATCTCGCGCCAGCAAATCTAGTAGCGCTCTAACTAGAACCGAGGAGCGTCTCTTTGTGCATATGCCTTGCCGATGGGCGACCTTCCTCTCACCTACGAACACGGATGACATTCTTCACCTCTTCGTATCGCTACAACGAACATCGAGCAAAGGACATGGGGCACGAACATCGCAGAAATAGCCAATACGAGCGACCCCATGTTCGGGCCATACCTTCTAGGCCAAGCGTGACTGACTAGCCCTTGCTGAAAGCACCTCGATCGTTGTCGTGGTCCCGGAGCCCAGCAGGCTTTCCGCCGAGACATGCCCACCCGCACCAACCACCAAATCCCTCACGACAGATGGACCCAAACCGGCTCCTGTACCCGCCGACTTTGTTGTAAACAATGGGCCGAAGATCGGACCATCGCCCATCAGTTCGTCGGCGTGTTCTCGATGAGACTACGGATCAGAGAGTGTCGGGTCCCGGGTTTCGCCGCATACCGCATCACACCGGGAACGGATCTCCGCCACTCAAAGTCCCTGTCTTAACCAAAGGTGGCGCTGCTTATCGGGATCACAGGAGCATCTTGCCTCCTCCCAGCGCTTTCCAACCAACCGTGGTCATTCAGCTCCTGCAAGCACCCTGGGTCTTGGGGCAACGGGGGACAGCTGGATTCCACCAGACACGGAAACACGAGCCCAAACAGGGCGGCGCGCATATTCACTTGATTCCCCCCTGGCCGAAGCAGGGCTAACACACCTTCCAGCCGCCCAACGGGTCGCCGCCCAGTCTCGCATTCCGATGCTCGCGCACTAGGCGGCTCGGCCCGACCACACACTTCCAGTGAACGCGTCTTGTAATTGATAATCACCATGCCCCCGAATCGACCCACCTGCTCATTCAGGAAGCGCGATGTCACCGCGGCCGGTTGCCAGCCATTCGACCGAGACGTCTGTTGTGCTCGCAACCTCAACCAAGTTGCTTACACTGGGTTTGGGACTCTCACTGACCTCCCAGTTAGCAACCGCACCGCGCGGCACACCGACCCGGCCCGCCAACTGGCTTTGTGTCATCACCGCACGCTGACGCGCCACGTGTACACGCGTTGCCATGTCCATTTTTCTGCCAGCTCCGCCAACTTCTCTTACGAGTTCAACGCAATCCCACCCCTGCCTCCCTACCTCCACTCACGACCGGCATGGATGAATCATTCATGGAGCGGTTGTTGGCTTCGGTGCAGGCGAAGGCCCCTGAAAACGAATCAAGGGTTAGGAGTACAACGCCGATTACATCCACCCGACGTCCATGACTGGACCGGTCCGCCTTTCGTAGATCGCCAGGAGCCATGATTCATCACGGACAAGGGTGACGCGATGGAGATTTCTCAGCTCAGCGGGTGGCCGAGGGTCGCGTCACCGCAAGAGATCTGTCGCGAACCGCGCCGATGCGTGGAAGCGAAGACGCCCCCCAGCTATCGAGAGATCATGTTGGGCCTCCGCGAATCCGGCAGGCGTCGCAGCCGCGACCAAGTGCGATGGCTGATGAAGATGGCGTATCTGCCAGCGCAGATCGGCTACGCTGGCAAGTCACCGCCATCGCGGTGACAGTGGAATTTTTCTAACGTCCCGTCCAATGACTGGGGATCAATGAGCTTTCACACCTTCAATCAAGTAGGCGATGTTTCCATGACCGGTAGCTATCCGCTCAAACGAGACACCCGTTTCGATCGCGATTGAAATCAGATTGATGATGTTCGGTTTTTGGCGCATCCTGATTTCCCAGTTCGCAACAACGCTGCGTGTCACCCCGATCCAGTCCGCCAACTGACTTTGCGTCATTTCCGCCCGTAGGCGCGCCATGCGGATGCGCGCCGCTATGTCCTCCATCGTCTCTGCCCCGGATCAACGCTCCCTCCATAAACGCAGAATCAGCCCCCCCTCCCTACCTCCGTAGGTGACGACGGGCAGTGTCCTGTGCGGACATCGTTCTCTCGGCACATTCAAGGGCATGCATCATTCAGCCAGGTGCTTGGGGCTCCCGCAACCACCCAATAGCGCGCGCTCAGCAGCTGTCAAAGATCGCCTCGGCCATCACGATGTGTGATTGATACCCACAATTCTGCCCAAACACCTTCACCGTCTGCTGGAGGCAGACTACCTCCCCTTCCCCTTGGAAACGCAGAACAGCCCTCACCTCCCTACCGTCCATCCAGCCAACACAGCAGAAGGAACGGATTTCCGGAGACGGGTGAATACGGGGGTGCTGCTATCCGGCAAGCCATCACCAACAGCCGGATTCACTTGAAAAGCCGCATTTGGACGCGCTATGGCTGCCGCTTTCACCCATCACCGCCGGATGATCGCCGCCCCCGCCAAGCTCGAATCCGCAGCGGCTGCCAGCCCCTGCGGCTAGTGAAATTGCTTTGGGGGCTGGTTAAAATCAGTCACAAAGGCGACTTCCTTCTGCGAGCGGGGCAAATGAGTGCCACTTTGGACGCGAGGATCAGCCACCAGCTCTTCGAGCGATTTCTGGGCGAGCAACGCTCGTTGCTGATCAGTTTTTTGCGCGGCCGCGGGATTTCGCTTGACGATGCCCAGGACATTGCGCAGGAAAGCCTCTACAAGCTGACACGCTATCGCGATTTGCCGATCGAAGCCCTGAAGCCGCTGCTGTACCGGATTGCACTCAACGCGCTCCACGATTCCCGGCGGCGGCAATCCGGTTTTTGTCAGACATCCCTGTCCGATATGGGTCTCCAGGCGCATGACATCCAGGACGAGATGCCGCGGCCAGAACAATGGGCGGAAAGCCGGGAAGAACTTGCGCGTGTCCGAGCCGCCATAGACCTCCTTCCGGAACGCTGCAGGGAGATCTACCTACTCAACCGTATCGAAGGGATGAGTTACAGCCAAATCTCCAGGCATTGCGGCATCTCCGTCAAGGCGGTCGAGAAGCACATCGGGAGGGCACTTTCCTCACTAAGGAAGCTGCTCTCCAATCAAACACGCCCCCTGGGCGTACCCGGGCAGCTCCCATGAACACCGCGACACCTTCTCTCCAGAACTTTCCCGATTCGGCTGAAGGTTGGCTGGCACGCTTGCTATCACCCGATTGCGACGCGTCTGACCACGCCGCCTTCGAGGACTGGCTGGCCGCGTCTTCCCAGAATGCGCTCGACTACGCCGAGGTTGAACGCATTCACCAGTTGGCCGGCGCACTAGGGGTAGATTCGGCGCTGCGTAGTGCGGAACCTCGCCCGACCGCCCGCATGCCGACTACGCGACGCAAGCGCACCTGGCATCGTCCCCTGGCCTGGGCCGCCGCCCTGGTGTTGGCCGTGGGCGGCGGGCTCTGGCTTATTGCTGATTTCCGGCACGTCCCGCTCACCCCGTATGCGACCGAAATAGGGAAACAGCGCCATGTCGATCTGCCGGACGGGTCCGCGTTGGTTCTGGATACCAACACGCTAGTTCAGGTGGCTTACGAACCTTCGCAGCGCCGCATCATTCTATTAAGGGGTCGTGTGCAAGCCAGCGTCGCGC
The DNA here is from genome assembly GCF_006716465.1 of Pseudoxanthomonas sp. 3HH-4. GTDB lineage: Bacteria > Pseudomonadota > Gammaproteobacteria > Xanthomonadales > Xanthomonadaceae > Pseudoxanthomonas_A. The sequence goes on from NZ_VFPB01000007.1 coordinate 126,878, forward strand.
ACGACGGTAATCGGCCGTTCGTGGTGACCTCGGGGATCGGTAGCATTCGTGCGCTGGGCACCGTTTTCCAAGTGGAACGACAGGATGGGAGTACTGTCGTTGCCCTGCTGGAAGGGCGTGTCATCGTGAATACGAAAGGCAATCACCCCCGTCATGCCATTGAGCTGCATCCATTGCAACAACTGGCCTATGACGTAGATGGCAAGCTCGGATCCCCCAAAAGCATTGAACGCAATGTCGCGGAGAGCTGGACGCAGGGGCGGCTGGTGTTCAAAGAAGAACGCCTTGCGGATTTGATAGCCGAGTTCAATCGATACTCCAATAGCCAATTGGTTCTATCCCAGAGCGAGCTGGGAGAGATCCGGGTCAGCGGCGTATTCAATGCAGGCGACCAGTCGGCGCTGCTGGCCACCTTACGCCAGGGTTGGGGTCTAGAGGCGAAATCCGTCGACGGAAATCAAATCGAGTTGTCCGCATCTAAACAATAGGTGCTGGGGAGCACTGTCGACTATGCCGATCAGGCCCTGCGGCAAGCGCCGCGTCACGACTGTGTATCGTGAGTTCCTCAAATTCAGCCTGGCGCGCCTGTTCGTTCTGACGTTCCTGGCTATTACCATTCAAAGCGCCATCGCGGGACCGGTCAATTCTCCCGCGTCATCCCGCTATGAGATCGGTGCGGGCACGCTGGACGAAGCCCTGCAGACTTTTGCCAATCAATCGAGTATCCAGTTGCTTTACTCGCCCATGCTTGTACGCGGCAAGTACAGCGCCGGCTTGCGGGGTAATCACACCTTGGTCGTCGGGCTCGCCCGACTGCTTTCGGAGCACGGCCTGGCGGCGGTCGCGGTGAACGCTAACACCTACCTTCTGCGAAGCGCGAAGAATCAAGTTCGTGAAGCCAGCGCTCTTGTTGGGCAGACGGAAGCGACTGTTGAAGCCAGCGTGACCGAGCTCGCCACGGTCGACGTCACCGGTACGCGCATTCCGCAACCCTCCCTGGAATTGTCCGTCCCTGTGACCTTGATAACGGCGGACGAAATTGAGCGTAGTGGGCAGCAAACGCTCTACGCTCTATTGAGCGAGCGCCCCGGCCTCGTGAGCCATCACCCCATCACCGTGGCCAGCGAAGGAAGGTACTATCCAACGGTAGTTGCATCTGGCGCCAGTCTTTATTCTCTCGGGCCGAGGGCAACGCTTTATTTGCTGAACGGCAAGCGCATGTCCTCATTCGGACTCGCATCCAGCGATCTCGGCGGACTCGTCGATCTGAATAGTATTCCTTTGAGTTTCATTGATCGCATTGAAATTCTGCGCGGCGGTGCCTCTGCGATTTATGGGGCAGACGCAATGGCCGGCACCATCAATATCATCCTGAAGAAGGACTATGAGGGGGGAGAAATTTCATCACGCCTTGGCGTCTCCCAGCGGGCAGATGCCCAAGCCCGCCAAACCTCCGTGATCTTCGGAACGCGGACACGATCAGGTGGAAATCTGTTGCTCGCGGCGAACTTGCTTTCGCAAGGCGAGCTCGAAGGCGGTCGCCGCAGATGGCACACCAACGATCGCTCCCGATTCGGATTGCCGGACGACCGCGTATTTATTGGGTTCGCGACCCCAATGGGCGTTCCCCTACTTCCACTTCCGCAATGCCAAGCGACAGGGAACGACCCAGACTCTCCTCATTGTCGCTTGGACTCCGCAAGATATCGAACCCTGCAGCCCGGAGTGCACAACAAGTCCCTGTATGTCCGGTGGGACCAGGAGCTGGGCAGTTCACTATCACTGTATTTTTCTGGCCTGCGCACTCAGAGCGAACAGACACTTCAGTACTCGCCTATTTTCGGCGTTTTCAGCATACAGCCGTCCCATCCGGACTACGCAACTTCTCCCATCCCAAACTCGGATATCTACTACGCCTTCTATGAATTTGGGATTCCTCGAAACCACACCACCAGCATCACCAATGATCTGTCGATTGGCCTAGAGGGTTTTGCTCACGGATGGAACTGGAACGTCGCACTATCCCACAGCGAGAGCCGGGTTCACAGCACCATCAACAATGTTTTCCTGCGGGATAAGGTCGACGAGAACATCAATCGTGTCCGCATCGATGGGTCGGACAATACGGAGGTCATGAGCGCAATGCGCGGGTCTCTCCATCCCGCCGGATACTATTCAGTCGACACGCTTGAAACCACATCGAATCGCTCGCTGTTTGACGCCTTTGGCACGACCGCACAGGTGGTAGTTGGAATTACGCATCACTCCGTCCGACGGCGGAGCATTCCAGATCCACTGCAAGTCAACGGCGGTCTTGCTCTCGGTTCGCATGGCATTGAGCCGTACAATCTTCATGCTCGCGATTCCGCTGTCTTCACCGAACTCAACTTGCCACTGCACCAGACGCTACAGGCTGACTTTGCCGTTCGTCTCGACCATCATCGCGGTTTCCGGTCCAACACGTCTCCACGACTCGGCTTCAAGTGGACCCCGAGCCGGTCGTTTCTAGCGCGCGCCAGTCTCGGCAAAGGCTATCGAGCGCCCGGTCTGAACGACGTGCGTGTGCCGTTTGACGAAGTTACCGACATCACGACCATGCGCGCCACGCCACAGCTATTGCCCTGCATCCGGGTTGGCTCGGATCGATGTCGGGTGGAGTATGGCGTGGGCGACAACCCTCATCTGCGCGCGGAGTTTTCACGCAGCCTGACCCTCGGCGTGGCGTGGGCCCCGACACATGCCTTCAGTGCTAGTTTAGATCGCTACCAAATTTCGCGCACCGACGAGTTCGGCATTGCGGATGCTTTCCGCTACCCCTCCCTTTTCCCGGAAGGCCTGATCCGCGACGCCAATGGCGTGCTTTATCGCGCCAATCGGTACTTGGCCAACATCGGAAAGTCCGAAACCCGAGGATGGGAGCTCGAATCAAACTATCTGCTTCGGCACGATGAGTTGGGAGAGCTAAGCTTCCACTTGGCGGCACACTATCTCAGTCGACATGCCACTTCGAGCATTATCCAACCCAACGCCGTCGATCACGCCGGCCATGACACACCCAAGCTGACCTTATTGGGCAACGTGCAATGGCGATATGGCCACTGGACTACGGCGTTGACCATGCGCCATTTTGGCTCTTTGCACGCCTATCCCGCCGGAAAGGCATGCCCCAAGGAAAATCGTGATTCTGACAAATGCGCGAATCCGGCAGCGACACTCTGGGGCCTCAATACCCGCTACACAGGCCCGGGAGGCTGGTCATACTCACTTGGCGTCAGCAATCTGCTTGATAGACGTCCCGTGGATTATCGTTTCTACACCGGCGGCTACAACATTGCGGTCGACGACGTTTACGGGCGCTACTTCACCTTGGCCGCGACATATCGATTCTGATATTGGTCTTTCCGAACCGTGATCAACGCTGATCAAGAACGCACACCGCCTGCCAAAGCACTTGTACCGATCACTGACTTGGGATCAAGGCAAGGAGAAGGAGATAGCGGGGCACCGCTTCACCTTGTCCACGAACATCCAGGTCTACTTTTGCGATTCGCATCATCTTTGGCAACGCGGCACCAAGGAGAACACCAACGGCCTATTTCAGCAGTACTTCCCCAAGGGCATCAGTCTTGCCGATGTCTCGCAGGCCGAGCTGGATGCGTGGAACGCCAGCTCAACGAACGGCCACGCAAGATGCTCGGCTACGAAACACCGGCAGAGCGATATTGACAAACTGTTGCGTCGATCGGTTGAATCCAAAGTCGGCGGCAGATACGAGCTTCCTGGCGCATCCTCCGATTGCCCTCAGTTCGCCGCTATCAAGCCTTTGGCGTAAATCTGAATCTGTCCGCGAATGTTTGCCCACAACGATCGCTGCCATGCGAAGGCGAGCAGCATCGCGAGCATGAAGCCGACAGCCAGCGTGGGCAGCGCGAAGACGAACATGCCGAACGCCAGATCTACCGCTGTACCCGCGGCCGCCACCGCAAGACCCCAGAATGCCGCCCGAAGCAGGGAGAACCGCGAGGCGATGCCTCTTGCCCGCAGGGTGTCGACGGCCACATCGCGCGTGTCCATATTCACCACCGCGACCGCCACGCCCAAGCGCGAACGCGTGTCGCCGCCATAGACGATGGCAACACGGTTGCCGGATCTGACGGCGAGCGGGAGATCGACAAAGCTCTCCTGCAGTTCCCTGCCGTCGTCGGTCCTGACAAACAGGGTCAGATGATCCGTGGTGCTTACCGTCGTGGTCGTCGAGGGCGTCCGCGATTGGTAGCTGTCGGGATGGACATAGACGTTGTCGGTCGTCGTGGTGACGTGCGTCCTGGTGTGGCGCTGGACGTCCATCAGCCGACCGGATGTCGCGAACAAATGCAGGTCATCTATCGAGGTGATCCTGGTCAACGTAGTGGCATTGCGTCGCCGGTAGCTTCGGGCGCGCCAGATCAGGAGCGCGAGAATCGTCAGGGGAACCAGCAACAGGACCAGGAGGCCCCCGGCGACGAGGCGACGCGCCATGGCCTCCTTCTGCGCCAGTGCGCGGCTCGCATCGGCCGCGCGCTGTCGAGCCTCCTGCTCCTGTAAGGCCCTGGTTCTGGCGTCAGCCAAGCTTTTGGCAAGCGAATGCGCGACGAAGTCATCCTGGTATTTCGCTGGAAAATAGCGCTCGGCGACCTGACTGACCTCGGCGAAATCGTGTTGCTGCCTGTTCTCGGCTTCCATGAAATTCACCCGGGCACAGATGCGCTTGGCGACCTGCTCGTCGATCGTGCGGCCGACGCACTCGGGTTGCGCCGCGGGCCAGTGGCCGCCGCGGACGGCGGCGTAAGCCTGCAGATATCCGTCACGCAACTGCCTGGCGCGGGCGGGTGCGCGATGCTCGAAGCTTTTCGGACCGTACTTGCCACCCCAGGAGGCTTCCAGCACGCCGGCCAGCAGCAGGTAACGGCCGGCGGTGCGTCCATCGATCTCTCCCGGCGGGCTGCCGTGGTAAGCCGCTTCCACGTCCACCCGCACCTGCCCTGCCGCGGGGTAGTAACGCAGACTGGCCTGGTCGGGCCCGGCGGCCCACGCCTGGCCGACGGCCAGAAAAAGCAGAAGGGAAAGGACGACCGGCATGCGCGAGGACACGCCGCACGCCACAGACGCTTTCATCCCGGTCACCGCGGCACGTAGCCCACGGCGTCATCGGCATACAGCACGATCTGGTCCCAGACGCGGCCGGCATGTTCGACCACGCCACTGCGACGGTAGCGCACGCCCGGCGGCAGGGTTTCCTGCACGTGCGCTTCCATGTCCGGGAACTCCCGCACCTGCACGGTCGCCGGCGCCTGCCATTGCCCGCCCTGCGGCTTGACGCGGTAATCCAGCATCGCCATCCGCGCCATCAGCGGGTCGTGCACGTAGGCCTTGCGCTTGTCCAGGCCCCACGGCGCGACTTCGATCCAGCCGGTCGTGCCGACGATGCCGCTGACCGGCACCAGGAAATCCTTATCCAGGTCGTCGATGGGCGGTGCCTGCGGCGACGGTGCCGCGCGGAAGATCATCGGCATGTCGTTGCGGTGCGCCCACTTGGACAGGTTGCGGCTGCGCAGCAGCGACGGCGGCTGTGCCGACAGGGCGATGCCGGCCGGCACCAGCGAAGCGGTGCGCGGCTCGTTCAGCACCTCGGCAGACAGCGCGGCGAGATTGCGCGGATTGCCGGCGACCACCTTGACGCTCTTGCCGCTGCGGTAGACCAGCGTGGGGAATGCGAAGGTCTTGGAGCGGTCGTAAGGCCGCAACTGGTAGGTGATGCTGTCCATCACGCCGTGGTTGTAGACCAGGCCGCGCTGCGCACTGGCATCGCCCGCGCGCGACGCACGGCCGCTGAACGCGCCGGCGACGCTGGCACTGTCGCGTCCCGCCACCACCGACCCAGCCGCGCTGCCCGCCACCGGGATCCAGCGCAGCTGCACGTTGCCGGCCAGCGCGCGGGTATCGTCGAACAGGCGCTTGCTCCACGCGCAATCGGTGCTGTAGACCACGTACACGGCCTTGGAGGCCGGCTTGCCGTCGGCCGCCCAGATCGCGTTTTCCACGGCATCCATCAGCCGTGCCGCATCGTCGGCTTTGGTGACGACGACCTGCCGGCCCCGGTCCACGGCAAGGCCGGGCTGCGGCAGCACGAGCAGCAGCGACAGCGCCATCAGGCACCGCGCCAGCCGCATCGCCCGCCTTGCAGGCATGCCCTGTGCTGACAAAGAGGGTCTTGTACGTCGATACACGATGCTTGCCGTCATGGCCTTGTCCCCTGTGAATGAAGATGGCGGCAGCGGACGCCGCGTCCGCTGCCGGATCGCAGTGCACGCCTTACTTGCGGCGGATGTCCTGCAGCGCTTCGTTGATCTTGAACAGCACGATCATGATTTCGCAGTAGATGCGCGCCATCAGGGCGGACAGCACCGCCAGGATCGGGGCGGCCACGATCATGCCGAACCCCGCGAATCCCGAGTAACGCATCAGGCCGAAGCCCTTGACCATCAGGACCAGGCCGGAGACGGCGGCGCCGGCCAGCAGGATCCAGTAGATGAAGGTGATGATCTTGGGCGTCACCATCGCGTCGAAGTACAGCCAGTCCCGCATCGTCGTTTCTCCTCGTTGGATTGCAGGGTGTGCGGCGCGCTTCGCGCAGCACGGTTTCCGCGTGGCCTCAGTCGGCCACGCGGCGGTATGTCACGCCCATCGGGCCGGACAGCGTGTCGTCGTCGACGCGGGTGAGCACCAGGGTCGCGCCGTCGACATCGGGATGGCGTAGGCGGATGCGGTCACCGTCCACGGCGTAGCGCATCTGCCTTTCCACGCCGCCGAGGTCCGACGACTGCACCACCGCGCCGCCCCGCTCGAAGCGCAGCCGCGTCAGCCCCATCGAGTCTTCGTAGGTGCCCGTCACCGCGTCGCCGCACGCGGTGATCAGCAGCGCCAGGACCGCCACCATCGCCTTGCGCCAGCAGGCCATGTCAGTCCGCTCCCTTGCCGTCGAACCGCAACTCGCCGAAGGTCGCGGGCTTGTTGTAGTGATCGCTGCCGATCGCGTAGCCGGCCAGGCGCGCGCTGATGACCCGCCCGTCGTTGCGCCGGCTGATGCCGGTGATGACGAAGCGGCTGTCCAGCACCACGCTGCGCATGCCGCTGTTGCGTGTCAGCACGTCCTGCGCCGCCGTCGCGTCCAACGGCCAGAAGTTCAGCTCCTCCGGGTTGTCCACCTGCAGGCTGATCTGCTGGGTGCCGGCCGATGGCGAGGGCTGCACGCTGAAGTTGAACGCACTGCCCGGCATGAACGCATCCAGGTAGTAGCCGCCGCGGCTGGCGTCGTACTCGCCGAAGCGCGCGTTGACGTTCATGCGCAGGCGGCCGACATCGGCCGTGCCGTCATAGATGCCCTGCAGTCGCTCCTGTTCCTCCTTCAGCAGCGCGGGCCGCGTGAACTCGTCGGCGTAGGCCACGCGCGACTGCGCCGCGGCCCACTCGTCGATCGGCGGCGTGCGCCCTTCCAGGCGGTAGGCCAGCATCAGGATCTGCAGGTCGTCGGGGTGGTCGAGCTGGCGATCGCCGAAACGGGCCGCCGCCAGCGCGTCCGATGCAGCAGTGGCCTTGTCCGACGCTGTCCGCGCATCGGTCGATGCAGCCGAAGGCGATGCTCCGGCCGCCTGCGCCGTCGACGCCGACGTCGGTGCGGTCTCGCCCTCCGGTTGTCCGCCTTCGCAGGCGATGAGCGCGACGGTTAGTGCGAGGACCAGGCAGACGCGCGCGCGCCTGCGTGCTTCAGAGGCGGACATCGCTGGCATCGCCGGCCTCCTTCACTTCGGCATCGCGCCGTTGCTGGCCGATGCGCTGCAATTCCGCCTGCAGGCCTTCGACATGCGCGTAGGTGTCGCTCTGCTGGATCATCGCGGTGTGCAGTTCCATCGCCAGACCGGGGTTGCTCCCGCTCAGCACCACGCGTGCGCTGATGTTCAGGCCGCAGCCCTCCGTCCAGCGCGCGCGTGCGTTGTCGGCGCCGCCGGACACGCCGTTGCGGCATCGGTCGAACAACGGGTTGGCTTCCGACAGGGGATTGCCTGCGCGGTCGTAGATCCACTGCAGGTCGCGCGTGCCCGCTGCGTACCCGTTGGGCGAGTCCATGCTCTCGCGCACCTGCGGCTGCCCGTACTTGGCGGTCAGCGCCTGCAGCGTGGCGTCTACCGACGGCATCTGGCCGTCGCGGAACTTCTGCGTGCGCCACAGCACCTGCGCCGTTTCCTTGCCCGGCACGCCTGGCGTGGCCACGCTGACGATCTCGTCGGTGTGTTCCCACTTCAGCTTGCCCCGGCATTCCTGCCACTCGCGGGCGAAGTTGCACGGCCGGTAGCTGCCTTTCTCTACCGTGAAGAACTGCGTGCCCAGCGCCACGCCATGCGTATCCAGGCGATCGAGCCAGCGCTTTTCTTCGGTGACCACCGCCTCCTCGCCCAGGCTGCAGCGCGTGGTGGCCATCGCTTCCTGCAGCGTCATGCCCAACCGCAGCCCGATGATGTCGGGGCCGGCGAGCTCCTTGCGCACCTTGGCCGGACAGCGCAGCGGCGCCGGCCCGTCGGGCCCGGCCAAGGCGGCTTCCTCCAGTTCGTCCAGCGGCACGCCGACTTCTTCCTGGCCGTCGGCCAGCTCGTTACCGCCGCCACAGGCGGACAGCAGCAGCACGGACAACGCCAGCATCGGGATCGGGGTTTTCTTCGACATCATTCCTCTCCAGGTGGACCACGCCCTGCGCAACCGCGGCGCACGGCACGGCGGTTCAATCCAGCAACACGATCGAGACGCGGCGGTTGGCGTCCGCGTCGGGCGCATCGGGCCTTTTCAGCCGGCTTTCGCCGAAGCCCTGCACGTCCAGGCGCGACGGCGCGATGCCGAACGTGCGGCCCAGGTACTCGGCCACGGCGGCCGCGCGCTGCCGCGACAGGCGCAGATTGGCGTCGGCCTCGCCGACGGCGTCGGTATGGCCATGGATGCCGATGCGGCGCGCGGCTAGCGCGGGGGTCTGCAGTACGCGACCCAGTTCGTCCAGCTGCGGCAGGCTCTCCGGACGCAGCGTGGCGCGCGCGAAATCGAACAGGATGTTGAGGTCGATGCGACCATCGCCGGCCAGCGCATCGCCGATGCGGCCGGCATCGTGAAGATCGGCCTGGATCGTCGGCATGGCGACGGCGCACGCCGCGGGCGGTGTCGCCGGTGGGGCCGTCCGGCCGAGATCGAACTGTTTGCACGACGTGCCACCGCTGACCTTGCCGGTGAAGGACCGGCCTTCGGCATCGACATAGCCATCGAAATGCACCACCCGGTAACCGCCTGGCTTGAGCAGCCAGTCCTTCCCTTTCAGCTGCAGTCGGCCGCTGGCGGGGTCGTAGGTACCGGTCATGTTGAAGCAGCCGGTCGGCACGCGCGGGTTGCGCGGGTCGGCATGGAAGTGGAACAGTGCGCTGGCCCGGGTGGGCGTGGCCTCGGTGATGCTGAGCGTCAGGCCGGTCAATCCCTGCGAGCAGACATAGGTGCCCACCCAGGGGCCCAGCACGCTGCGGGTGGGCGGCGCCGGCTGCGCGGCCGCCGTGGCCGCCAACCCCCACGCCAGCGCCGCCACCAGCATTTGCAAAACCTGCCTTCCTTCTTGCCCCCTGGCCTTCACGTCCATCCCCTGTCCCCGGCCGACGCCGGGCATGGGGGGAGACTGGCTGCGCCGCCCGCCGCGCGTCCTCATGGAGGTTTCAAGAAACCTTCAAGCGCGCCGTGATGGGGCTTCCGGCGGCACGAACGGCCGTGTAACCGGCGTTATTATCGGTCGCATGCCTCCCTCCCCATCACCCGATGTCCGGCTCTACCGTTGGCGTTTCGGCACCGTCGAGTTCGACGAGGCCCGCCATGAGCTGCGCGTGGCCGGGCTGGCGGTGGACATCGAGCACAAGCCGCTGCAGGTGCTGTCGGTGCTGCTGCGCCATGTAGGCGAGGTGGTGACCAAGGAGGAACTGTTCGACCAGGTGTGGACCGGCCGGATCACCGTCGATCATGTGCTGGCCACGGCCGTGGGCAAGCTGCGCAAGGCCCTGGACGCGGCCGATGAGGACCGCATCGCCACCGTCCCACGCGTGGGCTATCGCCTGGAGGGGCCGGTCGAACGGGTGGCGCAGGGTCAGCGGCGGGAGACCTCGCTGGACTTCGCCGCCGGCCAGGCCGTGCCCGGCCGCGAACACTTCGTGCTCGAGCGTCCACTGGGCCGCACGCTGGGCAGCGAAGTCTGGCTCGCGCGGCAGCCGCGCACGCGCGATGCGCGCGTGTTCAAGTTCAGCCTGGGTGGCGAGCGGCTGGCGGCGATCAAGCGTGAGGCCACGCTGATGCGCGTGCTGCGCGACACGCTGGGCGAGCGCGACGACTTCGTCCGCGTGCTGGACTGGAACTTCGAGAGCGAACCGTTCTTCCTGGAGTGCGAGTACGGCGGCCAGGCCCTGCCCGACTGGGCGGACGAACACGGCGCGCTCGCCGGCTGGGACCGCGCACGCAAGCTCGCATTCTTCCTGCGCATCGCCGCGGCGGTCGATGCCGCGCATGGCGTGGGCGTGCTGCACAAGGACATCAAGCCTGCCAACGTGCTGGTGCGCGCGCGCGGCGACGAGGCGTGGCAGCCCTGTCTGACCGATTTCGGCAACAGTCGCCTGCTGCAGCCGGAACGCCTGGCCGAGCTGGGCATCACCGGCATGGGCATGACCGTGACCACCGCCCACAGCGGCGACGGCTCCGGCACGCCGCTGTACCTGGCACCGGAACTGATCACCGGGCAACCGGCCACGGTCCGTAGTGACGTGTATGCACTGGGCGTGCTGCTGTACCAATGGTTGATCGGGGACCTGCGCCGGCCGATGGCACCGGGCTGGGAACGCGACATCGACGATCCACTGCTGGTGGACGACATCCGCCGCGCCACCGATGGCGATCCCGCGCAACGCCTGGGCAGCGTGGCCGAACTCATCGATCGGCTGTCCTCGCTGGCGCAGCGCGGCGCGCAGGCGGACCAGCAGGCCGCCGCGGCAGACGCCGCCCGGCGCGTGCAGCGCGCGCTGGAACATACGCGCGCGCGCAGGCCGTGGGTCGTCGCCACCATCGCCATGTTGAGCGTCGGCCTGCTGGCCAGTTCGGCGCTGTGGTGGCGCAGCGAACAGCAGCGCAAGAGTGCGGCGATGCAGGCCGCGCGCGCGGAGGCGGTGACGCGCTTCCTCAGCGACGACCTGATCGGCGCGCTGAGTCCGGGCGGCGCAGGCTTCGAAGGCGATCCCACGGTGCGGCAGATGCTGGAGAAGGCGGGCAAGCCGCTGGCGCAGCGCTTCGACCAGGATCCTGCCGTGCGTGGTGGCATCCACGCGGCGCTCGGTGACGCGTGGCGCACGCTGGGTGATCGCGAACGAGCCGCCAGCCATCTTAGGCAGGCAGTCCAGGACTATGGCCGCGCATTCGGCGTGGATGATCCGCAGACCCTGATCACGCGCTATGGCCTGATCAGGACGCTCGCGTATGCCGGCACCCCCGAGTCCTTCGCTGAAGGAACGCGCCAGCTGGAGGAGGCCGACAGGCTTGCAGGCAAGACGCGGCTGCAAGGCGAGAATGAGGTCGCTCTATATGCGGCCATCGCACGTGGACAGCTTCACTTCCAGCAGTTGCAGATAGAGCCCTCACTGGTGGCGCACCGGCGGGCCGATCTCCTGCAGCGGGCGCTGCGACCCGACGACGCCTCGATGGCGGCGTTGATCCGCTCCAACATCGCCGATGGCCTGCTGCGCTCAGATAGGGCGGACGAGGCGATTCCTCTTCTGCAGAACCTGTTGGCTGATCCTCTGTTGGACCCCAAGCGTATCGGCGAATCAACGGTTGCTGGCTACCGTGTGATGCTGGCTCGCGCGCTGCGCAACCTGGGGCGCTATTCCGAGGCACTGCCCATCGCCGAGACTGCAGCGACAACGACCGAGCGCATCCTTGGTCCCGACGATTACACCACTCTTGTGCAAATGTCGCTGGTGGCAAGCATCCACGACTACGCGGGAGATTGCGCCAAGGCCTTGCCCATCGCACGCACGGTGCGCGAGCGCATGGCAAAGCGCTATGGCGAAGAACGCCAGGCTACTCTGATCGAGACGGGCAACCTGGGCTTCAAGGAATACGACTGCGGCGATCGAGCGGCGGGTCTGGCCTACCTGCGCCGGGCAGAAAGCGGCCTTCGTCGGCATTTCGGCGAGGACAACGTCGCCGCGCACAGCTTCCGCTATGCCCTCGCTGGCCACCTGGTCACTGAAGGCCAGTACACGGAAGCTCTCGAATTGGTCGAGGGTCTCAGCGTGCCGGCGTTGACCGCGGGCGATTCCACCCCCGGCTGGGGGCATCGGCTGCAGGCACTGCGTGGCCAGATCCTGATGCAATCAGGTCGCGTGCAGGAAGGCCGTCCTCTGTTGGTCTCCGCCATGGCCGCACTGGGCGAAACAGGTGCAGCAGAGGAAGACGACATGCGCGAATGGCAGCGCCTTCTGCAAAGCCCTTGAGACACGGAGAACTGATGCTTCGCCCTGAGCACCGCTTCAGTACGGACAGATATCCGCTCCGGCAGTAGTGAGCATAGAAAGCTCGGATCAAGCCTTTTGGCAAAGAAATTTGCTCGACTCAAGTATTGGGTTAAGCCATCAAGCAAAGCCAAGCTCTGGGTGACGATGACATGAATTTTTTAAGCGTCCGGGGCGGCATCACTCACAGGGGGAGAGCATGAAAAAGACCATAGCATTGATGATCGCCCTGCTCGGGGCGCAAGCGATGTCGGCGCATGCCACCGTTGAAGACACCGCCGCCCTGGCACACTACCCTCAGCCAGATCAAGTACGGTCCGATGTTCTGGCAAGCGCAGGCAACGCTGAGCCCGAGGAGATCGCCGGGCGCCAGGCAGGCCGGCTGATGATGCTACATGGCGCCTTGGCTCATACGTGGAGCAGCAGCGGCAACGTATCGCAGGCCCCACCGCCAGCCCGGGAACTGCTTGAGGCATACAGCCAGGCATACCGCTCGATCGATGAAAAGGAACGAGCCGAGCCCTACTGGCGTGAGAAGTGTGGCTACCTCGCCAATCTATTCGATACCTGCCGCCGCAAGCGCTTCACATACGAATTTCAGCACTTCAAAACCAGCGTGCAAGCGGCAAACGACACGGCCCAGCTCTACTTTCCTTCTGAGTACCAAGATCGCTTCGTGGACCTGACCGGCGTTGGTGGTAGTCGACAGCGATTCGCGGAGTATCAGAGTGAGCGTCGTGAGGCCGGGCGCGCGGATGAACATCGATCATTTCGGAAGAAGTTGCCTGCACTGCTCGGCGGACTATCGCTCATCCCCTTATGCATGGGCTTCGCCCTGTTTGGCATGGCACGCAGGATAGGCACCTCACTGAAGCGCTACGAGTTCGACAACACCACCGCGGGTGGCGTCGTGGAGTTTTCGAGCTTCGAGGCATCACAGGCCCACGAGCGAAAGCAGGCGCTGCAAAAGGTGATCGCCAACATCGGCTACTTGGTGTTCGTAGTTGGCGTGCTGGGGCTAGGCGGGGCTGTAGGCGTGCTGATAGCCAACTCTCAATAAGGGTCACGCAGCACTAAGCGACTATGGAAAGGCATCCGCATCGTCACTAACAGCAGTTGCGAGTTCAATTTCTGAGGCATTTCCGCTTCCGGCCTTGGATTCAACCGATCAACGCAACAGTTTGTCGATATCGCTCTGCCGGTGTTTCGTCGTCTTGCGTCGCCGTTCATTGAGCTGGCGTGCCATGGCATCCAGCTTAGCCTGTGATACATCTTCCAGGCTGATGCACTGATACGCCTCCCACTCTCTCAGCATCGCCGCAGGCGAACGCATCCAGCGTAGTCGGCCCCTTGAAGCCGTTGGCCTTGAGGTAAGGACAAAGCGGACCGTATTCGATGGCACAACCGACTACGCAGCAATCAGATTAGCTATGTAGCTACAGGCAACGACCCATTCACTTGCGTGCCCCCACCAAGTCACGGCAAAGCTAGAATTGCGGACGCTCAAGCTTACGGAAGAACTCAAAAATGGCCAAAAAAAGTATGGACATCCATGACCTCCTTGATCGCGCACAACTCTCAGCAGATCAGTCACCCAAGACGCATATTCTGTATGAATACGAGGGTGAGCGCTCTATCGACGTAGATGTGATGATCGAGAATGGAATCTTCCTTTGGCACGATCTGATTCACGCTAGCGAACTAGACGACATCAGCCCCTTGTGGAATCTAGCCAGCTCCTTGCTGGAATCGACGCCACGCACGACGCCTCAGTCCACGGTTGATGCCCTTCGACAGCAGATCATTCTGGAAGCAATCGTCCCTGATGGCTGGGACTTCAAGAAATTCCGTGCTTACAAAGGAACCTTGATATCGGCGATCTACTTCCACGAGGCAAGGCGACTCTATGCGAAGGGCGAGATCGATAGAGCATGGCATGTGACCACAACCGCTTACTACTACCTTGGCACGAGCACCACGATGTCTGCATCACGCTTCTTGGCGAAAGCATCGGCGCGTAACCACGACGAGGATACGGAGTATCAAAGGTCTCTCGTGCTCTGGATCCTTGATCAGCTCAAGAGCGATAGGCATGTAACGAGCATTGAGAAGGCAAAGGATGCCGTCATAGCGTTTATAAGGAAGAGGGAAAAGCTCCAATCAGAGTTCACCAAGCTGGACAGGTTGTCCTCGAGCCCAAAGCACAAGACTGAACATGATGCACTCGATCGTCTTCGGAACACGCTCGATGATTGGGCGAAACCCAAGGGTCCCTACCCTGAGATGGCCCACGCCTTCGCCGCGTTCAAACGGAAAGCCAAAACCGAACAGCAGGCCACTGACAGCGTCCAACCCATGGGAACCGCCGAAGATATCGAGTTCTGCAAGCCGGACTATTACCTTCGCATCCTCAACGTCTTGGAGAACGGAGACTTCCTGACGCTGAAGCTGTCTAGGGACGAGCGGGAGGAAGAATCCACCTAGCACATCCGACTTCAATCTGCAAGACCGTCTACGCTATACGGTATATCCCGAGGATCTGGACGCTTTCAGACTTTCCTGGCCGCTGACGCAATCCCGCGCCGCGGAAAAGGAGATACGTTCATGCCTCACCTTGCCTCTACCCGTAAAGCTTCTTCCTCCTACGCCATCCACCAAGCTTCACCGCAAGCGATCAAAGCGACAGCGACCGCGAGTGCAGCTCCCGACCTCGCCGTGATTGAGCGACTCGATGCAATCTACAAGGCTATCCAACCTGCACCCGTCCTAGACCGAGCGATTCGCCTGCCTGAGGTGTTGGACATCGTCGGCGTCAGCAAGAGCACTTGGTACGCCCGCCTCAACCCCAATTCGCCTTCTTATGACCCTCGAGCGCCGCAGCCTTTCAAGCTTGGCGCGACTGCGGGCTCGCCCTCGGCTTGGTGGCTCTCGGCCACGGTGGGGTATGTCCAGGCTTGCGCCAATGCGCAGGCGAGCAACTAAGGAGCGCCGCATGAAGACGAATGACACGATCCAGCGCACCACCGGCGAGACCTTGGAAACCCAGGTCGATCGCTACACCGAGGCGTTGCTGACTCTCCAACCACAAGCAAAGCACCAGAAGAACGAGCTCTTTACCCGACTGTATCCCACAATCGTTGCCCTGTTGAGCAAGCACGTCAGCCAAAAGGCCATCCTGGACATGCTTCAGACCCAAGGTCTGAAGCTGCATCCCAGTCGCTTCAAGGCGCTCATGGCAGCTCACGCTGAGGCCGCGCGCACCAAGGTTAGCGGCTCGATCGAGGAGGACGCGGCATGAGTACGCTTCTCCCTCCCGCCTATCCTGTCGATGCCATGTACTCCCTGGTGCGCGATGCCGTCTGGGAAGTCCGCGATCAGATCCAAGCGCCTGACGCGCTGGTCGCCGGCTCGGTCCTCACTGCAATGTCGATGGCTTGCCAGGGCAACATAGATGTACTCCTTCCTACCGGCCTGATCCGCCCACCCAGCCTATTCTTCGCCATGTTCGGACAATCAGGTGAGCGCAAGACCACCGTCGACAGCCTGGTCTGCACGCCCATCCATGAACATGACAAGGCATATTCAGCCGCCAACGCTGACGCCCTCGCGCACTACGAAGCCACTCTACGCATGTGGCAGGCAGAGGATGCAGCCCTGCAGCGCAAGCTTGGCAAGGCGGTGCAGCAGTGTGAGGATCTGGAACAGTACCGTGACAACTTGGTGGCACATGCGCGCCTAAAGCCCCGCAAACCCGCGCCGATGCGCATCGTCCACCAGAACATCACCGAGCGCCCGCTGATGGAAGCACTGCAGGGCGATGGCAAGTCGATAGCGATCGTGAGCGATGAAGGCGAGATCGTGCTCAAGGGCGGCGTGATGTCCAAGATGGGGCTCTTGAACAAAGCTTGGGACGGCGCTGCCAGCCTGAGCCTGGATCGCATGGACGGTCATGTGCAGGTGACCAATCCCCGAATGACAGTCAGCTTCATGATCCAAGAGGAGGTGTTCCAGGAGTTCTGGGACAAACGGGGCCACACGGCGCGCGGCTCAGGCCACATGGCCCGATACCTCGTCGCGTTTCCTGCATCGACGGTGGGCTTTCGTCGTATGACACTCCAGGACCACACGTGGACCTGCTTGCCGCCCTTTCATGATCGACTCAACGAACTTCTAGTCACAGCTGATCAACGACGCGCCAATAACGATTCACGCACGCTGCTGGAATTCTCCATCGAAGCCAAGGAACTGTGGGTCCGCAGCCAAAACCGGGTAGAGAGCCTGATGCGCCCCGGTGAGTGCTACTTCGGTATCAAGGACTTCGCCTCCAAGTTCCTGGAGATTGCCGGCCGGGTCGCGGCGATCTTCCACTACTTCAATGGGCTGCAGGGGCAGATCAGCCGAGAGACTCTTGAGCGCGCGCTGGATGTCGTCGACTGGCACCTGGACGAGTTTAACCGGATCTTCGGCGATTCCAACCGCGTTTCTCAGCTCCAGCAAGACGTTCAGTACTTGGGCTACTACCTACTCAACCGCTACTGGAACGAAGGGCATGACAAGGCATCGTGGAACGAGGTCCGTACCCGCAACGGCAGTGTTCGTGACCAGAAGCGCTTCGAAGCCGCAATGCGGGAACTGTGGCGCGAGGGATCGGTGCGGTTCGATACAGAAAGCAGTGGTCGGGGGAAAGGTAAGCGCTACATCTACCTTAACCCTCAACAGTTCCAGGCGATCGCGAGTACCTGATCCGCCCCCCCCTCCAAGGCCGCCCTAGGGCGGCCTTTTCTTGTTGCACGACATGCACGATGTAATAAATGAGCAGAAAGCGGGTTGTGCAGCCCGATCGGTGCCCCCCCCTGCGGCCCTGGAAGGACTACAGCCTCGCCTCGCTCGATCCGCCATCTGAGGCGCCGGCGCCCCTCGGCTGCCAACCTTCCCTCCTCCGAACGTAGTCTTCCTTCTCTTGGGGCGACATCGACCTGATCCGTCCGGGGCCGAGGTGATGCTCAGGTGCGCGCGATATGCCCTGATCTCGCAGACTCCGGTGATCGACGCGCACGCTATGGCCATGCTTTGCCAGATGCGCGTTCTGGATGTCTGCGGCAAGCTTCCGCATGGCAATCAGGTCGTCACGTAGCTGCATGGCAGTGCGTCCACCACTCATCTTCCTGCAACCGCCCCGCCACGGAGAGACCGGATTGAAGCGGGCGAACGTCTGCGCAGGTGAGCGCGTGAATCCGTCAGGCATGCGGTCCGAGTACATCAGGTGCATATGCAGATTCTGCTCGCCCTGCAAGGAGGACTTCGGTGAGTGCACCGCATACTGGTATGGGCGATCACCGATCAGTTTGCAGATGAGATCTTCCACAAGCGGACGCAACGGCGTGCCGATCAGGACATTCGGAAGTGCCACGATCAGCTCTCTATAGGTGGCGCCATTGATACGCTCGTGCTCATCGGCTGCCCGCCAGAACTGTTCCGGGTCTGCGTCCGCCCATGCGGGTAGATTGCCGTATCCGGACAGGACCAGATCCCCTCTGGCACTGTGATACCCCCGACGCGCCACGTACCTTGAGTGCCCGAGAGCATCCCCTTTTCTACCACTCTTGATTTGAAAGCTGAAGCTCGCCATCTGTGCACTACCCTTTCTGATCCAGGTAAAAGAAAGCCGACGAGATCACTCTCGCCGGCGCGCTTCGGACAGACATTGGCATTGTGAGTAAGTGTCGATGGAGAGAAACGGTTAGTGCGCGTGGGGCTTTGCCCCCCACTACTAACGCCCACTACTACCTTCGGCTCTCATCAGCTGACCTACCAGAACTCAACATGCCTGTCTCATATAGGTAGGTGTACTGGCGTAAAGATTTACTTGCAGGACGGCGCAAGGTTGGAACACATAGCCTTGCCTCCCCAAGACTCCAGCCACGATACTCATGTCCGAAGCTCCGCGAACGCTTCTCAGCTGAGTACGATCGCCCCACGATCTTGATCCTGACATCAAACGCCTGGACACCGTCTCGCTGTTGATCCGCATGAGGTCATTTCGCCGAACTAGCTTTTCAGTTGTGGGTCGATAATCGTCACGATGGCATGAGCATCAGCGATGAGCGTTCATTTGCTGCGGCAGCGTGGTACATGTAGCCGCTTCTTCCGTGCTCCTGAATCATTCTCTCTCCGACGTCCCCCCTATTTTGAGTAGCGATGCGATGTGGAGTCCAATCCCGCCAGACCAGCGAATTGGACGTGAAGAAGCGTTTTTCAGAAGAACGGACATTGGCTTCCTGCGGGAAGCCGACGCCGTCATGGATCAAACGTGGGCGGATGGCGCGACTGCAGACCCAGGCAGAGACACAACGTCCCGGCACGCGGCTCCACGACGCTGCGCTTCCAAGGCAGCGTCACCCCTCTCTCAGCGCAAGCACGGCGGGATCGTGGTGCTGCTCCCGCAGGAGTTGGTCCACTTCGGCCAACGACGGCATGGCGGCGAATGCGCCCTTGCGTGTCACCGCCAACGCGCCCACTGCGGCGCCGAAGCGGATGGCGTCTGCGAGGCCTTCCTGATTCTGGCAGAAGGCGTGGAAGCCCCGGCCATCGCCACCCAACTCTCCCAGGCGGAACAACAATCCGCCAACGAAGGCATCACCGGCCGCCGTAGTATCGCGCGCCTCGACGCGGAAGCTCGGCGCGTGTCCGGATGCCTGCCGTGTGTACCACCGGATCTGGGCCGCCCCATCCGTGATGATCAGCCATTGCGCCTTGCCTTCGAAGATGCGCGTTCGCACGGCCGCCTCACCTTCGGTACCGCCACCCAGCGGCTGCGCCAGGTAATCCAGTTCCTCCTGCGAGAGCTTGACCAGGTCGGCCGCCGACAATGCCTGCCACAAGCGGGGGCTCGGATCCGTGTCCTGCGGCCACAGCGCTGGACGCAGGTTGAGATCCAGGCTGACCATTGCCCCGGCATCCCGCGCACGCGCCATGCCGTCAAGGGTTGCATCGGCGATGGCGGCTTCCGTCAGGCTGTTGGAGCAGACATGGAAACTGCCGGTGCCACCGAAGCAGGCAGGCACGAAATGCGCGCTGCGGAACAGCAGGTCGGCGGCGGGTGGGCGGTAGAAACTGAAGCTGCGCTCGCCCCGTTCGTCCAGCGCGACGAAGGCGAGTGCGGTCTTGGCCGCACCGGTGCGCACGATGCAATCCGTCGCCACGCCGGCTGAGATGAAACTCTGCAGCAGGAAGTCGCCGAACATGTCGTTACCCAGCATGCCGGCGAAATGCGTGTCCGCGCCCAGCCGCGCGGCGGCCACGGCCACGTTGGCGGGCGCACCGCCGGCGTACTGGAGGAACGCGCGCGGCGTGTCGGGCGTAGCCGGCGGCTGGGCGAGCAGGTCGATCAGGGCTTCGCCGAAACAGACGATCTTCGACATGGCTTACGCTCCCTGCGCCTGCGTGGCCGGCGCCGGGCGCGAACCCGACAGGCCGTAGAACACGATGTAGCCATAACAGACCAGCGGCAGCAGGAAGGACGCCTGCACGCCGATGCCATCTGCGAGAACACCCTGCAAGTAGGGCACCAAGGCACCGCCGACGATGGCCATGATCAGCAGACTGGAGGCCTTGTTGGTCAGTGGCCCCAGCCGCTCGATGCTGAGCGCGAAGATGGTCGGGAACATGATCGAATTGAACAGGCCCACGGCCACTACGCTGTACAGCGATACCTTGCCGCTGCCCAGCAACGTTGTCGCCAGCAGCACCACATTGGCCATCGCGAACAGCGCCAGCAGCTTGCGCGGCGAGAAGCGGACCATGATCGCCGAACCGGCGAAGCGCCCGATCATCGCCAGCGTCCAGTACGCCGCCACGTAGCGCGATGCCTCCTGTTCGCTGAAACCGCCGATGGCCGGCATCGACAGGTAGTTGACCAGGAAGCTGCCGATGGCCACTTCCGCACCGACGTAGAAGAAGATGGCCAACACACCGAAGCGCACGTGGCGATGGCGCAGGGCGTCGCCCAGCGTGTGCCGCACCGGATCGGCGGACTCGGTGGTCTCGCTCAGCGCGGGCAGGCGGAACAGGAACACGAACAGCGCCAACAGGAACAGCACCACGGCCAGTCCGACGTAAGGCCCTTGTACCGACTGTGCCTCCTGCACTCGGTAGGCGACCTGCTCGGCGACAGGCAGCGCGGCGATCTGGTCGGCGCTCTTCACCGTGTTGCCGAGGATCAGCAGGCCACCGATGAGCGGCGCGATGGCGGTGCCCAGCGAGTTCAGCGCCTGCGCCAGCGTGAGCCGGCTGGAACTGGTCTGTTCAGGCCCCAGCAGCGCCACGTATGGATTGGCCGCCACCTGCAACACGGTGATGCCGGTCGCCAACACGAACAGCGCGCCGAGGAAGGCTTCATACACGCGCAGTTCCGCTGCCGGCCAGAAGCCCAATGCACCCACGCCGGCAATGGCCAGGCCAGCCACGATGCCCTTCTTGTAGCCCAGGTGCGCGACCAGCCGGCCGGCCGGCAGCGACATCAGGAAGTACGCGCCGAAGAAGGTGAACTGCACCAGCATGGCGCGTGCGAAATTCAGTTCGAACACCGCTTTCAGATGCGGGATCAGGATGTCGTTGAGGCAGGTCAGGAAGCCCCACATGAAGAAGATCGTGGTCACCACGGCCAACGCCGCACGCGGCGTGACGGCCGAGGCGGACCCGCGGGAGGTCACTGAGGGTGGGGATGATGCGATCGGCATGCGGTCGTAGACCTCAACGGGCAAATGGGGAAGAAGAATTGGGAAGGGTCATGGGCGCGGTACGCCGCTGCTTTCGCGGATGCACAGGCGCACCGGCGCGATCGTGCGCATCGGGGCAGCGTCGGGATCGGCCACGCGCTGCAACAGCATGCGCGCCGCCTGCCGGCCGCGCTCACGCGGATCGACCGACAGCGTGGTCAGCGGCGGCGTGGTCATCGCCGCTTCGGGAATGTCATCGAAGCCGGTGACGGCAAAGCCCCGGCCCGGCTGGATGCCGCGCGAAGCCAAGCCCAGCATCAGGCCCAGCGCCACCGTGTCGTTGTAGCAGACCGCCGCGGTCGGACTGGCGCGCTCACCGAACAGCGCACCGGTGCGCGTGGCCGCTTCCAGCCGGTTGGGCGCCGATTCGATCAGCCATTGCGGCTCCACCGGCAAACCCGCCGCGGCCATCGCCTGTGCGAAACCCGCGCGTCGTTGCCGGCACGAACTGGAATCGGCATGGCCGCCGAAGAACGCGATGCGGCGGTGGCCCAGGCCGATGAGGTGTTCGGCCGCCATGCGCGCGCCTCGCTCGTTGTCCAGCGCCAGGAAGTCCCATGCGTCCGCACCTGCCAGTTCGCGGTTGAACAGCAGCACATGGCTCCGTGCATCCAGCACGGTACGGAGTTCGGCAGCATCACTGCCTTCGGCGGGCGACAGGATCACGCCCGCAGGCGTGTGCTCCATCAGCGACGCCAGCACCGCCTGCTGGCGCTGCGGCGATTCACCGGTGCTGCCCAGCAGGGTGACGTAGCCCTGTGTGCCCAGCGCTTCATCCACGCCCGCGGCGAATTCCGCGAAGAACGGGTTGGACAGGTCATTGATCACCAGCGCGACGCTGGAAGACGTGCGCCTGCGCAGGTTGGCCGCGCTGCGGTTGTAGACGTAGCGCTGGCGCTTCAGTTCGGCCTCCACCCTGGCGCGCGTATCGGCATGCACCAGTGGACTGCCACGCAATACCAGCGACACGGTCGCGCGCGACACACCAATGGCATTGGCGATATCGGTGACCGTGACCACACGTTGACTGTCGCGCTTGCGCTCGGGCGTGGCCGACTTCGCTTCCCGGGCCTTCTTCGCCACGTTACTGACCGGCTTGGCGGTCCGCGGCGAGGCGGACTTGGCCTTGCCGGTCGCACCGGCGCGAGGGGGACGCTTCTGGCTCATCTGGATCGATCCATTCCCGTGGAGGCGCCCAGCGTAAACCATGGCACCAGTACGCTAGCCAGGGCGGGACGCAGACTCATCGACCCTCCCCATACAGGGAGGCGGCATCCGCGGCGCACGGCGATGCGGGCAGGTCGTCCGGCCGCGTACCCCAGCCCTGCTGCGGCGGCGTCCCGGTCAATTCCACGTGCAGGCGACCGCCCTGCTGCAGGCTTTCCCAATCCAGCCACACGGACGGATGCGCGCGTCCCCGCAACGACACGTTGCCGATGTACTGCAGCTTGTCGCCGTCCGCCTGCGGCGCGTCGATGCGCAGCGTGCGGCCCTGCCCGAGATCGATGTCGATACGCGCGAAACGCGGGGGATGCAGCACGAACTGGCCCGTGCCCGGCACCACCGGATACAGGCCCATGGCGCTGAAGAGGTACCACGCCGACATCGTGCCCAGGTCATCGTTGCCGGTGACGCCGTTAGGCGCATTGGTGAACAGCCGCTGCGCCGCATGCAGCACCGTGGCGGTCTTCCACGGCTGGCCGATCAGCGTGTACATCCACGGCGCGTGCAGGTCGGGTTCGTTGTTGGGGTTGTAGCGGAACTGGTTGTAGTAGCTGTAAGGCCCCACCACCCATTCCTTGCGTGCGGCGCCGGCAGGATCGGCCAGCAGCGCGTCGTAGGCGAAGAAGGTGTCCAGGCGGCGCCCCGCCTGCTCGCGGCCGTGCATGGCCTCGACGAGCCCCGTCACATCCTGCTGCGCCAGCCACTGGTACTGCCAGGCCGTACCCTCGTGGAAGCCGTGGTGCGAACGCGGCCCATAGCGGCCATCCGCCGGCGTGTACCACTGGCCATCCTCGGTGCGCGGACGCGGGAAACCACTGAAGCCGGCTTCTTCATCACGGATGTCTGCATCCCAGAGCGTGCGCCAGTTGCGACCACGCCGCTTGAGCACGGCCGCGTCATCGCCATGGCCCAGCGCATCGGCCATCAGCGAAAGCGAGCAGTCGGCCAGCGCGTACTCCAGCGTCGCCGAGCCGCCGTGGTGCGGATCCACATCCATTCCCTTGGACGGAAACGCGCGGTCGTACTGCACGAAGCCGTGCTGGAGATAATGGGGGTTGCCGGAACGCCCGGCATGCCGCGAGTTCAAAGGGGGTACGCCGAAAGCGTTCTCGCGCAACGCGG
Source organism: Pseudoxanthomonas sp. 3HH-4 (assembly GCF_006716465.1). GTDB lineage: Bacteria > Pseudomonadota > Gammaproteobacteria > Xanthomonadales > Xanthomonadaceae > Pseudoxanthomonas_A. Next base: position 150,609 of record NZ_VFPB01000007.1, read on the forward strand.
CATACGCATCCGCTTCGCGCCCCTTCATCGCACCGAAACGCCACAGGTCGACGAGGAACGGGGTCACCGGGTCGCCCGTCATGATGTTCGTTTCGAAGCTCGCGTAGCCCCAGCGCGGCAGCCAGCCGCCCTGTTCGCGGATAGCCAGCAGCGATCGACCGATGTCGGCGGCGCGTTGCGGTCGCAGCAGCGCCACCAGCTGGTTCTGCGAGCGGTAGGTATCCCACAACGAGAAGTACTCGTAGTAGGTCCAGCCCTCGGCGCGATGGATGCGGTCGTCGTAACCACGATAGCGCCCGTCGGCATCGCTGCCCGTCAGCGGTTGCAGCAGCGCGTGATACAGCGCGGTATAGAACACGGCGCGATCATCCGCACTGCCGCCCTGCACGCGCACGCTGGCCAGCTCCTTGTCCCATGCCGACTGCGCGCGCCCACGCATCGCATCGAAGCCGAGCAGACGTCCGCCCTGCATGCCTTCGCTGCGCAGGTTGTTCCGCGCACCCTCCGCGTCGACGTGCGAGATGGCCGAGATGGCCGTGACGGAAGGATTGCCTTCCAGGTCGAAGGTCAGCCATGCACCGTTGGGCTTGCCCTCGCCTTCCATGCTGTGCCGTGCATTCGCCACGCCGCCCGCCTCGCCCCAGGTGCCGAAGGCCTTGAACGGGCGATCGAACTCCAGGCGGAACCACGTGGTGTACTGGTGGCCACCGCAGAAACTCTTGGTGACCAGCTTGCCTTCCACCACGCGGTCGCCCACCACGTTGATAAGACTACCGGTCACCGCATGGCGCTCATTCGCCTGCCCCACGTTGACCAGCACGTGGCCTTCGCCGCGGCTGGAAAAGGTATAGCGCTCGGCGGCGGCGCGGGTCAGTGCCGTGGTTTCGGCATCGATGCCGCCGTAGTCGGTCAACCGCACCTTGTAGTAGCCGGCCTGGCCGTTCTCGCCGTCATGCCGGTAGCGCGAGCCATAGCGCTTGTGATCGAAGGTCTTGGCGTCGGCCGTGTCGAATTCACCACCGGGACCGATGCGACCAGTGACAGGGAGTACCGATACCTGGCCCCCTTGTTCCCAGCAGCCCGCACCGGAAACGAAAGAGTGGCCAAAGCCGCGGATCTGCGGGTCGTCGTAGCGCCAACCCGAGTAATGGGACCCGATGGGACTGACCTGGATCTGCCCGAATGGCGCCGACGCACCCGGAAAGGTGTTGCCGTCATCCTTGCTGCCGATGAAGGTGTTGACCTCCGCTGCCAGTCGCAGCGGCGCGGCTTCGATCGCGGGCACCACCAGCGCCAGAAGCATGCACAGGGAGCCCAGCATCGTCAGGGTCTTTTCTCGTTTCATGCGCTCACAGGTCATCGCAGTTCACCGAAGGCTTGCGTGGAATCCCTGCGCAGGCCGGAATAGGGTTGGCGGCATCCCTGCCACCGCAACGAATGGAAAGTGGCCCGGCCGTAGCCGGGCCGTCCACCCCACGCCGCTTGTCGCCAAGCGGGAGAGAAAGCATGGGGGGAAAACGCGGAGGACGTCCTCAGAACTTGTACGTCAGGCCCAGGTAAGCGACGCGGCCTGCATAACCATTGGTGTAGAAGCGATCCTTGGTGTCGTTGCCCAGGTGCGAGCGCGTCTCTTCCTCGGTCAGGTTCAGCACCGATGCGCTGATGCTGAGTGCCGGGGTGAAGTTGTATGCCGCATTCAGGTCGATCTGATAGTACGGCTCTTCGTAGACGTTCAGGCCATTGACCAGACCTTGCACCACTTCGCCACGCCGGTTGTACGAGGCGCGCAGCAACAGATTCTGCGCTTCGTAGAACACGGTGAAGTTGGTCTGGTTCTTGGCGCTGCCCGGCATCGAGGTCTTGCCGAGCTCGGTACCGTCCTCGAGGGTCACGGCCGCCTCGCTGGCATCGTTGTAGGTGTAGTTGAACTGGAAGCCGAGGCCGAAATCCAGCGTGTGCTGGGCATACAGTTCGACGCCCTGCGAAACCGCGTCGCGACCGCCGGCCTGGGTGCTGTAGTTCTGCACCGTGACGGTCTGGCCGTCGACGACCATGTCCACGTCGTTGATCACGCCCACCGCGAAGTTCTTGACGTTCTTGCGGAACAGGCCCACGCCCGCAACCGAACCCGGCTGGAAGTACCATTCCAGGCCCAAGTCGAACTGGGTCGCCTTGTAGGGTTCCAGATTCTTGTTACTGCCCGAACCGTACCAACCCTGCTCGCCTGCACCGCCCGTCAGGCGGCGATCAGCGACATATTCCGGGCTGAAGTACTCCAGGCTGCCGGGAGCAGCGATGTCGCTGTAGCTCGGACGCGAAATCACCTTGGACGCCGCTGCACGCAACACCAGGTTATCGGTCAGGTCGTAGGCGAGGTTGAAGCTCGGCAGCACATCGGTGTAGTTGCGGTCGAGCGCGCTTACGACAAACGATTCGGCTCGCTGCTGGCTGTCCGAAAGCCTCCAGTACCCTTCGGTGCCGCAGTACGTGTCAGCCGGCGCGCCGGTGGGTGCCGCGGCGCCTTGTTGGCATGCCAGAGGATTGCCATCGGCACCATCGAAGAAGTAGTCGTTGTACGAAGTGACCTTGTCCGTGGAGTCTGCATGCTGCTTGGTGCGCGCGATGCGCACGCCCACATTGCCGCGCAAGCGATCGGTCCGGAAGTTGGCCTGCAGATAGGTCGAATAGATCTTCTCATCGACGTTGTAGACGAAGTTATCTTCCTCGCGGGTCAGCATCGGCCCGTAGGTGCTGTTCAGATAGGCGATGTAAGCCGGATAGTTGATCGCCGGGTAGGCGCTGGCATTGATGCCGCCCGCTAGGTTGCCCAGGGAGCGTAGGAAACCCGGCGAGAACTGGGTGGCGACATCGTTGCAGCGCCCATTCCAGTAGCGATTGTTGTAGTCGCTCGGGTCGGTGCCCGGGCACACCCAGTAGCTGTTGCCGGTACTGCGGTGGATGCCGCCGTCGCGGCCCTTGATGCCAAACTGGAGCGATTCGAAGACGTCGCCGTCGAAGTGCCACGTGCCGTCGACCTGCGCATACTTCTGCTCGGTGTCGTTGCGGGTCCAGGATGAGCCGGTCGAGCCGAGGTCAACCTGCAGGATGCCGTTCTGCAGGTTCTGCATCAGTTCCGGCGAGAACGTCATCGTCGGCGTCCCGGTCAGGTCCCACGAGCTGGCGAAGTTGCCGTTCGTCCAGCTGCCGTCCGCGTTCTGGCGGCGCGGCTTGAGCGGAACCGCGAACTGCAGTTCCGGACCACCCTCGGCCCACGTGCGGCCACCCTTGAAGCTGATGTCCAGCTTCTCACCGCGCCACTCGCCGCCGAAATCGACGGTCTGCGACAGCGACTTCTCAATGTTGTAGCTGCCGGTGATCTGCGGTGTCGGCACGGTGCAGTCGTCCGAACCCCAACCGCCCGGCGCCATGCCGGCGGCGGCCGCCTCGTCCTCGCTGCAGTAGTACGTCTTGCCCGGATGCAGGCTGTAATCCGCACCGGTAACGATGGTGCCGCTCGGATCGAAGCTCAGTCCGTCGAGCAGGCGCCCACCCCGCCAATTGCCGTCACCGAAGTAACGCGCGATGTTCCATTCCGGCACCTTTAGCGTATTGGTCTGCGAGTTCTGCGACAGGTCAAAGCGGAAGTAATTCGCGGTCAGGGTCAGGTTGTCAGTGGGTTTGAACTGCAACGTCAGCTGGCCGCCCTTGCGCTCGCGCTCCTCTTCCTTGACGTTGAGGTTGACCGAGGTCGGCATCATGAAGCCGGTGTAGTAGTTGCCGTTCTGGTCCCAGAAGCCCGTGCCTCCCCACCAGTTCGAGTTGAAGTCGGAGGGTTGGCCATTGACGTCGACGGCGGTGCCGCCTTCATCGCGGCCGTACCACTGCCAGCCTTCTGTGCTGGCGCCCATGGTGCGCGTGGTGCGCTTCTGCTGCGTGTAACCGACAAAGACGCCGAAGCGGTCATCCTTGTCGTGCCAGGAATACGAGCCGGAGAACTGGCCGTCAGTCTTCTTGCTGGTGTCGGCCCAGGTACCTTCGATGGAGGCGAAGCCGGAGTTCGGCTCCAGTTCCAGCGGCCGGCGCGTGTGCAGGATCACGGTGCCGCCGATGCCGCCTTCGTCGATGCGGGCTTCCGGCGTCTTGAACAGCTCGGCGCTGCCCAGCATGTTCGATGGCAGCAGCGTGTAGTTGAACGAACGGGTCGGGTCGCCATTGGATTCGGCGCTTGCAATGTAGTTGCCGTTCAATTGGGTCAGGACCAGTTCCGAAGACAGGCCACGGACGCTGACGTTCTTGCCCTCGCCGCCGTCGCGGCTGACGATCACGCCCGGCACGCGCTGCAGCGCGTCGGCCACGTTCTTGTCGGGGAACTTGCCGACATCCTCGGCAGTGATCACCTCGACGATGGCGTTCGCGTTGCGCTTCTGGTCCAGGCTCTGCTCGATCGAGTAGCGGTAGCCGGTGACGGTGACCTTGTCCAGATCCGTGGCGGTGGAACCGCCCTGCTCCGCCGTCGGCTGTTGCGCGAGCGCGATGCCCGGCAGTACGGCGGTAGCCAGCGCGACGGCGATGGCGGTAGATAGAGAATTGCGGATGCGTACGTGTGGCGTGCCTTTCATTTCAATCACCCTCTCCCAAGATTGATTAGCTGCTGACGCAAAATTGTTTGGATCGATCCAAATTTCCGATGCGATGAATCTGTTTTCAATGGAAGGCAGTACGTCCACACGATCCGGCAAGCGCACCCTTCCGCTGCGCCTCCCCTCCCACTTGCCAGTAATCCCAGAATTAGATCGGTCTAATTCCGCCGCGTGAATAATTACCATAATGTTTCAGTGCATGCATGCTGCCGCGCAGCATGCTGTTCCCCTCGTGGATGGCGCATGCAGGGCGCGCAGTGCACAACGCTGGCACCGCGCCCTTTCCGCCCCTCATCGACGTACGACAAGGAGCGGAGACGCATGCTGCCCGGGGCATCTTCAGGGCCGCATGGTCGGCGTCAGCAGTTCCAACTCCGCAATGTCGATCACCGCACTGTTCGTGAACTGCACTCGGTACTCCCGATAGGCGCCGGGCTCGCCGATACGGAACGGCCGCAGCTGCTGCGCCCACTTGAAGTCCTCGGCACGCCGTTCGTCCAGCGTCACCCACGAACCTGCCCCGTCGCGCCCTTGCAGCTTCCAGCCCAGCCCCGCCAACGGCGCGTCGCCGCTGGTGATGGTGTAGTGACTCACGCGCGTCGCCGCACGGAACCGGACATCGACCGCCGCCTTTGCGGGCAATGGCAGCGCAGTGGCGGCATCGTCGTCGAACAATCTCGGCGATGGTTTCCCGACCAGCGCGATGGCCTCCGCGTTGCGCGACGCATCCATCAGACTCGCAGGCGCCGCACCTGGCGCAGTCATGGAGGGAGGAAGCGCGTCGGCGGCGCTTCCCCACCTGGACGGCATGCTGCCCATGACGAATTCAAGCACGCCACCGTTGGCGATGTCCTCGTGACGTAGCCAGGCCCGGTCCCACGGGCGACCATTGAGCTTCAGCGATTGCACATAGACATTGCGGTCGTCGTTGCCATGGGCAATGACGGTGAGCGTGCGCCCATTCTCGAGCTTCACGTCGACCCGCTCGAACGCGGGCGATCCGATGACGTACTCCGGCGCTCCCATCCGCAACGGGTACAGCCCCAGCATGCCGAACAGGTACCATGCCGACATCTCGCCATTGTCCTCGTCGCCGGGATACCCCTGGCCGATCTCGCTACCCAGATACAGCCGACGCAGCACGTCGCGGGTGATGCGCTGCGTCTTCCAGGGCTGGCCGACGGCGGCGTACATCCAGGGAATGTGGTGCGAGGGCTGGTTGCTGTGCGCGTACATGCCCATCCGCACGTCACGCGCCTCGGTCATCTCGTGGATGACGTTGCCGTAGGTGCCTGCGAACTCGCGGCCCGCGGTTTCCGGTGTGGCGAAGAATTCATCAAGCCGATCCGCCAGCGCCTTCTCCCCGCCCAGCAGCGTTGCCAGCCCCGCGGCGTCGTGCGGCACGGTGAACGCGAAGGTCCATGCGTTGGCCTCGGTATAGTCGCCGCCCCACACGCGCGGATCGAAGTCTGTCGCCGACTGCCCCCATGCGCCCTTCGCATCGCGCCCACGGAAGAACCGGGTTGCGGGGTCGAACAAGTGGGCATAGTCGCTGGCGCGGGCCTGGAAGTACTCGGCCTCCTCGCGATAACGCCGCGCCAGCACCGGGTCGTCCTCGCCGGCGACCAACGCCCGGCCGAACTGGGCCAGGCCGAAGTCGTTGATCGCACCTTCCAGGGTCCATGAAAGGCCCTCGTGCACGGTGTTGTCCGCGTAGCCGCGATACATCGAATGCGCGAGTCCCTTGCGCCCGACGTTGGAGACAGGTGCGACGACCGTGGCGTTGCGAAGCGCAGCCTCGTACGCTTCCGCGGCATCGAAGCCCCGCACGCCCTTGAGCCAGGCGTCGGTGAACGCGACATCGGAGCTCGTGCCGACCATCAGGTCCGCATAGCCGGGCGACGACCAGCGGGCGATCCAGCCGCCGTCGCGGTACTGTTGCAGGAATCCGTCGATCATCTCGCCCGCGCGTCCCGGCGCGAACAGTGCGTACGCGGGCCAGCTGGTGCGGAACGTGTCCCAGAAGCCATTGTTGACGTAGATCCTGCCGGCACGGATCGGTGCCGACGTGCGCAGCGCGTCGCCGCCGGCATTGTCCTTCGACCAGCTGTTCTGGTCGGCGTGCCGCCAGTCGGGCCGTTCGATGCTGCCGACGTTCTCATGCGCGATGTTGGGGTAAAGGAACAGGCGGTAGAGATTGGAATAGACGGTCGTCAGCTGATCTTCGTTCGCACCGTCCACCGTCACCCGCCCGAGCAGCGCATCCCATGCCGTCTGCGCGCGCTCGCGCACGGTGTCGAAGCCCGCCGTGCCGATCTCCTGTTCAAGGTTGCGCCGCGCCTGTTCCACCGAGATCAACGACGTGGCGATACGCATGTTCAGCTCATCGCCGTCGCCACGCGCGAACTTGATGTAGTGCGTGGGGCGTCCGGTATCGATCGCACCGCTGCCGATCCACGGCCGGTCGAAGACCGCGTAGACGAACATCCGGGTGGCGCCATTGGACAGGCCGCTGCGGGTTTCGGTGTAGCCGTGCAGCGTCTGCGTGCCGGGATCCAGCGTCAGGCCGCCCCGCGCATCGACGTTGTCGAACAGGAGATTCGCATCCCCGCCCTGCGGGAACCGGAACCGGAAGATCGCCGCGCGCTCGGTCGGCGCGATCTCGGCCCGGATGCCGTTGTCGAAGTCGACCCGGTAGGCATGCGGTCTGGCGAGCTCATTGTCGTGCGAGAACGACAGCGCCCGGCGCTCGCGGTCGGCTTCAGGCACCCCGCGCGTAGAGGACGGCATGACCTGGAAGGTCTGGCGGTCGCCCATCCACGGGCTCGGCTGGTGACTGATCGACAGCGCCTGCAGGCGAGGCCGGTTGTCGGCACCGTTGTGCTCGCTCCAGCGATAGAGCCATGCCAGCGTTCCGGCGTCCGTGACGGGCACCCAGAAATTGAAGCCATGCGGCATCGCGGTCGCGGGAATGTTGTTGCCGCGCGAGAACGTGCTGTTGGACTGCGTTCCGCGGTTGGTCAGCACCCGGTCGCTTGGACGCTTGGTCGACGTGCGAGGTGCGTCTGCGATGGCGATGTCGTCGATCCAGCCGCTCGCACCGGCACGGGAGCCGGGGGCCAGTTCCAGCTCGATGGCCTTGATGCGTCGCCCGAGCAGCGCGGGCATGTCGCCCAGGCGAACCTGTTTCCGAGCCCATTGCTGGGGGTACAGCGTCATGGACGCCGCCTGGCTGGCTGCACCGATGGTGGCTCCGTGCTGGTCACGTGCACCGGTGTCCGTCAACCGTGTGCCGTCGTCGAGGACCAGGTCCAGCGATACACCCGTGGAAGTGGAGACATCACCGTCGATGATCTCGGGCAGCACCATCCATGACAGCGTGGTTTCCTCGCCGATCTCGACATCGACCGCGTATAGACGCACGCGCGCCGCCGCACTGCCGCGGTACTGCAAGGCATGCATGCCGCTGTAGCCCATGCCGCGTTTTGCCGCGTAGGGCTGTTCCGGGCCGTTGCCCACGGCCAGGCGCAGGCCGCCCGCTTCCGTCGTCAGGGGCACAGGCTGGCCCGGTTCGAACGATGTAGAGAAATGCGCCTCGCGTGCGCCGGCGCCGCTGGAGGCCAGGAGCAGCAGGGTGGCGAGGAGCCTTGCGGATGCGCCGCGGCGGCGGGCGGTGTCAGACATCGCTGCGCAGCACTGACAGGACGTCATGACAGGCTCCCATGGTGTGGTAGTCCGTTTTTCCGGCAGGACTCTTGTCGTCGTCGTACTTGTGGTTCTCGCGATCCAGGATGCGGAACCACGCGCCATGTTCGTGGTCGATCATGTGCCGCCACGCGTAGTCCCACAGGCGGTCGTACCACTGCCAGTAGCGTTCCTCGCCGGTGGCCGTGGCCAAGCGCGCAGCACAGGCCAGCGATTCGGCCTGTACCCAGAAGTACTTGTCGTCGTCGCAGATGAAATGGCGGCCATCGGGCAGCGACGGGCCCGCGATGTCCTTGCGCAGCGACTCCGGGGCGAAGCCATAGAACAGGCCGCCGAACTCCGGGTCCCATGAGGCTTCCATCGAGCGGTCGAACAACTCCGCGGCGCGCGGCACCAGCCAGTCGGTCGGCGTTCCTGCACGGCGCAGATGACCATCGAGGATCAGCAGCAGCTTGGCCCATTCGGTCTGGTGCCCGGGCTGGAAACCCCACGGACGGAACAGATGCCGGGGATCGTCGCGATGGTAGTCGGTGTCTACCTGCCAGTCCGCGTCATAGTGCTCCCAGACCAGGCCCTCGCTCTGCGCAGCCTGGCGGCGGGTCATGTGGTCCGCCAGCTGCTGTGCGCGCTCCAGGTAGCGGCGCTCGTGGCTGGCCTCGTATGCGGCCAGCATGGCCTCGCACATGTGCATGTTGGCGTTCTGTCCTCGGTAGGGGCTGAACTGCCAGTCGCGCGTGGCTTCGTCACGGTACAGGCCGTGCTCCGGTTCCCAGTAGCGTGTTTCCAGCAGGTCCCAGTGGGCGTCCATCCACATCCGGCACTCTTCCACCCCTGCGCGCAGCGCGATGGAATACGCCAGCAGGACGAAAGCGGCACCGTAGCAATGCTGCGTGGTGTCTTCCGGCACGCTATCCCGCAATGTCCAGAAATAACCGCCGCTCTGCGGATCGAGATGCCGCTCGCGCAGGAAGGCAAGCCCGTGATGCACGGCCTCCATGTACACATCGCGCAGCGCAGGATCTTCCTCGCCAAACTCGCGTGCCGCGGTGGCGTAGTTGAAGACGAACCGGGTGCTGCTGACCAGATGGCGATGGGAGGCGTCGTAGACGCGTCCGTCGTCCTTGAAATAATGGAAGAAGCCACCCGCCGGATCGATGCAGCCGGGATGGTAGAACGCCATCGTCCTGCGGATGTGGTCGCGCAGGAAGGCTTCGCTACGGAAGTCGTCGTGCATGGGAACGGGCTGCGTCATGGCGTCGGAAGGCTCCGGGGAAGGGGGTAATCGGAGGGAAGCGCATCGGCAAGCGTACGTATACGCAGGGCCGCGCGCAGGGTGTCGGGATCCGCATCGGAGGCGACCCGCAGCGAGATGCGTTCGCCGGGAAGCAGGATCAGTGCGTTGTCGGAAACGTCGGCGTCGATCTCGTCGAAGTCGACCCACACCGCCCGGGCCAGTGCTGTGGCGGTGAGGTCGAGTACGGGATGGTCGCCTTCCTGGCGCAGGCGCGTGCGCAGGCCCGGATCGGGCCAACGCATGTCCTTGGCCGCGGCAAAATAGACGACCTCGCGCGCGGCGGGCTCGCCGACGGAAGCCAGGTCGAACACCGCGACCGTCGTCGATGGCGATGCGCCTTTGAGCAGATCGGCATCGACGTAGGTGGCTATGCGCGACGCCGACAGCGGTGCGATTTCGACACGCCGTGTCTCATCCCGCAGCACGCGCCCGTCCAGGGTCATGACGCGCAGGCGGAGGGTGCCGACGCGTGGCGTGGTCCGGTCCGAGACGATGCTGACGCTGGTCCGTCCTTCCTTGCGCAGGGCAGCGACGGTCACCGGCGCGAAGAACCGGCGTGCATGGAACTGCAGCGCCTTCCAGCGCCCGAACCAGTCGATGCCCGACCAAGACGCACCCGGCCACACATCGTTGAGCTGCCAGTACAGCGAACCCATCGTGTACGGCCGGCTGGCGCGATGGTGCCGCGCCGCCAGCCCGATGCCTTCGGCCTGCATCACCTGGCTGAGGTAGACGAAATCGGTGAAGTCGCGCGGCTCGCCGAATTCCATGCGCACGTAGTGCAACAGGCGCTCGTTGCCCTTGCCGGCCATGAACTTCTGGTGGGCCTCGATCACCGGTGCATCGACGCGCTGCTCGTCGCGCGCCGCGAAATGATCTATCGTGCGCTGCACCGGCCACGCCTGCAGGCCGTACTCCGACATGAAGCGCGGCGTCACGTCCAGGTACGCCGATGGCGGACGCGCCGGATTGCCCCACACCTCCCAGTAGTGCATGTCGCCGCTGGACGGCGTGTTGGCCGCCTCGGCCATGTCGTCGCTGGGCGAGCTCGGCCAGTAGGCGATGCCGCCGGCCTCTTCCTCCACCACCTTGCGCAGGTCATGGCCGAACAGTTGCGCATAGCCGTCCCAGACGCGTTGCGCGAACACCGGATCGGCTTCCTTCAACGTCTTGCCGTGGCCCCAGTATTTCCAGGCGATCTCTTCCTCGTTGTTGCCGCACCACAACACGATGCTGGGATGATTGCGCAGCCGCCGCACCTGGTCGCGCGCCTCGGCCACCACGTTGGCGCGGAACGCGGGGTCATAGGCGGGCTGCATGCCGCCGCCGAACATGAAGTCCTGCCAGACCAGCAGGCCGAGTTCATCCGCGATGTCGAAGAACGCATCGCTTTCGTAGTAGCCGCCGCCCCAGCTGCGGATCATGTTCATGTTCGCGTCGACCGCCGACTGCAGCACGCGCCGCAACTGCGCGTTGGTCACCCGCGGCTGGAACATGTCGAACGGGATCGCGTTGGCGCCCTTGGCGAAGATCGCGATGCCGTTGACGGTGAAGGCGAACCCCCTGCCCTGCGCGTCCGGGTCGCGACGCAGCGCAACGCTGCGCAGTCCGGTCCGTTCGCCCCGTGCATCGATCACCTGCGTGCCGTCGAGCAGCTCCAGATCGAAGCGGTACAGCGGCTGCGAGCCGTAGCCCACCGGAAACCAGCGCTGCGGCTTTTCGATGCGGATCGCCTGCGAGATGCGATTGACGCCGGACGCAAGCGACACGCGTTGCGTCGCCGCGAGCACGCGCTCGCCATCGGGCGCGGTCCGCCACAGGCGCGCGAGATAGCGGCCCGCGCGCACGGCGTCGACCGTCGCCACTGCGGTCACGTCCGCGCGCTCTTCCGTCACATGGTCCTGGCGCAGCTGCAGGTTGTCGATCCGCGCGCGGCCCCAGCTCTGCAGGCGCACCGGCTTCCAGATGCCCGCCGTGACATAGCGCGGCCCCCAGTCCCAGCCGTAGTGGTAACCCGGCTTGCGCACGAAGTTCGCGGTCATCGCGTCCTTCGGTTCGTCGCCGTAGGGGGAGGGGTAATTGCCGGCGATCCGGTGCGGCATCGCCTGCACCTGGGGCAGCAGCTTCGCAATCGGCGAGCGCAGGATCACGCGCAGTTCATTCCTGCCCACGCGCAGCCGTTGCTGCACGGGCACGCGCCATGTCCGGAACGCGTTGTCGGCGTCGAGCACCTTCTCACCGTTGAGGAAGACCTCAGCGAAGGTATCCAGCCCTTCGAACACCAGGTCACTGCGCGGGGCGTCGCGTGTGTCGCGGGATACGTCGAACGTCGTCCTGTACTCCCAGTCGGCCAGGCCGATCCACTGCAGGCCTGCCTCCGGCGCACCCTTGTAGGGATTGGCGATCAGGCCGTTGTCGAACAGGTCCGTGTGCACGGTGCCTGGCGTCGTGGCGCGATGCCATTGCCGTGTTCCGGCGGGACCGGCGTCGGGCGCGGCCGTGCCATCGTGCAGTTGCCGGAATTCCCAGCCGGCGTCCAGCGTGCGTTCGCTCACTGCCTGCGCCATGGCCGGGACCGACGCAACGATCAACGCGAGAACGCAGAGGACATGCACCTGCCATCCGCGACACCGGATGCGACCCGTCTGGAGCGTGCTGAAGCGCGGCATGTGGACTCCCCGATTGATGGTCGATGCGTGCATTGTTCGACACCTGCGCGGCCACCCGCGCATGCGGGTGCTTTCCCTTGAACGGTGATCCAGCGACCCGACGGTTGTGCACGGCGCGCCTGCCGCCCCGATGGCACTACCTTGCAAATACTCCGGACTTGGATCGATCCAATTACGTGACTAAGATGTAGCATGCCGAACGCGGCGACGCATGCTGCTGCGCAACAGGAAGCGATCAGCGCCCCTGCTCAGCGCGCATCGCACTCCTGTCGACAGACACCGGGAACCCCGAGTCACCGGTCCCGCGGGCGTGTGCTAGCTTCGACGAATTCGACCGATCCAAAAGGGTGCAGGATGAACACGCGTTACGCGACGAAGGTCATGGTGCTGGCGGGTTTCGCTGCATGTGCGATGGCGGTGGCCGGCAGCGCATGGGCGGCAGCCACAGACGTCGGCGAGGCCGCGTACAAGGCCGTGGATCCCTTCATCGGGACGGGTGGCGAGGGCCATACCTACCCCGGCGCCACCGTGCCGTACGGCATGGTGCAGCTGTCGCCCGACACCCGCATCCAGCCACGCAAGGATGGGTATGGCTGGGCCGCCGGCTACCGCTACGACGACACCACCATCGTCGGCTTCTCGCACACGCATTTTTCCGGCACCGGTCATTCCGACCTGGGCGATCTGTTGCTGATGCCCACCACCGGCGAACTGAAACTCGAACGCGGTGACCCCGACAAGCCCGGCAGTGGCTACACCTCGCGCTTCCGCCACGCCACCGAGACCGCCCAGCCCGGCTACTACGCCGTCACCCTGGACGACCACGACGTGCGCGCCGAACTTACCGCCAGTCCGCGCGTGGGTATGCACCGCTATCACTTCCCCGCCGGCAAGCCCGCGCAAGTGGTGCTGGACCTGCGCACCAGCATGTACGACTACCCCGGCAAAGTGTCGTGGTCGCGCGTGCGCGTGCGCACCGACGGCACGATCACCGGCTTCCGCGAAACGCGCGGCTGGGCGCCGGGCCGCCAGTTGTATTTCGCCCTGCGCTTCTCCCAGCCGGTCACCGGCCATGCGCTGCACAACACCGAACAGGACATTTCGTACAAGGGGTTTCCGCCGCCCGGCGAGAAAGACCCGCGCCAGCGCGCGCAGATCGAAGGCCGGCAGCTGGTCGCGGCGTTCGACCTCGCCCCGGGTGCCGGCAAACCCGTGCTGGTCAAAGTGGCCATTTCACCGGTCAGCGAAGACAACGCCATCGCCAACCTCGATGCCGAATCGCCCGGCTGGGATTTCGATGGCATGCGCGCCGCCGCGAGACAGCAGTGGAGTGAAGCGCTCGGTGCGGTGGATGCGCAGGGCGACGCGGCGCAGCGTACCCGCTTCTACACCGCCCTCTACCACACGCTGCTCGGCCCAACGCTTTTCATGGACAGCGACGGCCGTTACCGCGGCCCGGACAATGCCGTGCACCAGGCGAAGGGCTGGACCAACTACTCCACGTTCTCGCTGTGGGACACCTATCGCGCCCTGCACCCGCTGGCCACGCTGGTGCAACCGCCGCAACGCACGAACGACTTCATCAATTCGCTGCTGGCCGCGCGTCGCGAGAGTCCGTACGGCGTGCTGCCGGTGTGGTCGTTCCACGGGCTGGAGACGTGGTGCATGATCGGTTACCACGCGGTGCCGGTGATCGCCGATGCCTACATGAAGGGCATCCGCGGCTACGACGCCGAGGAAGCACTGCAGGCGATGGTGGCCAGCGCCAGCTATGGGCCGTATGACGGCATCGCGCAGTACCGCGAGCTGGGCTACGTGCCCATCGACGAGGAAGGCGAAGCGGCCAGCAAGACGCTGGAGTACGCCTTCGACGACTGGACCGTGGCGCAGATGGCGCGGGCGATGGGCAAGGCCGATGTCGCTACGACCTTCGAGAAGCGCGCCGCCAACTGGAAGCATGCGTTCGACCCCGACACCGGCTTCATGCGCGCACGTAAGCGCGATGGCAGTTTCCGCACGCCGTTCGACCCCAGCGCCAGTGGCTACGGCACCGACTACACCGAGGGCAACGCGTGGCAGTACTCGTGGTACGTGCCGCAGGACGTCGCCGGCCTGGCGGCGGCGCACGGCGGCGACGAGGCGCTGCTGGCGCGGCTGGACGCAGTCTTCGATGCGAAGGTGGATGCGTCGGTGTTCGCGCACATGGAAGACATCACGGGCCTGATCGGCTGGTACGCGCACGGCAACGAACCCAGCCACCACGTGGCCTACCTGTACGCCTACGCGGGCCAACCATGGCGTACGCAGGCGCGGTTGCAGCAGATCATGTCCAGCCAGTACGCGGCGCGTCCGGATGGCCTGGCCGGCAACGACGACCTGGGCCAGATGTCGGCGTGGTACGTGTTCACCGCACTCGGGTTCTATCCGGTCACGCCCGGCAGCAACCAGTACATCATCGGCCGTCCGTTCCTGCCGCGCGCGACGCTGCACCTGCCCAACGGCAAGCGCTTCACCATCATCGCCGACGGCCTGGACGACGCGCATGCCTACATCGGGAGTGCCAGCCTCAACGACAAACCACTGACGCGCGCGTACCTGACGCATGACGAGATTCTCGCCGGGGGCGAACTGCGCTTCGTGATGCAGGCGGAACCGGACACCACCTGGGCCACCGATCCGACCCAGCGGCCATACTCGATGTCCCGCTAGCGCGGGTTCACGGCATCTAGCGCGGCGCGAAGCGCGCTGACGCGCGCCGGATCGGTTTCCGACCAGTCCGGCGCCAGCGATTGCAACACCGGATTGAGGAACCCCATCGAGGAAATGCGGGGCGCTTTTGCCGAGGCATGGAACTCGCGTGCACCGGTCAACGTCGCCAACGTGGCGACATTGCCGGCATCGATGCCGGCGCCCGGCATCAGCGTCACGCGGCCCGCGGCCTGCCTTGCCAGCATCGCGATGCGGTCAGCGCCTTCCATCGCCGTAGCCTGCCCGCCTGACGTCAGTATGCGCCGGCAACCCAATGCGATCACCTGTTCCAGCGCTTGCACCGGGTCACGCGCCGCATCGAAGGCGCGGTGGAACGTCACCTGCAACGGACCCGCCGCCGCGACGAGTCGTCCGCACAACGGCAGGTCGATGTCGCCATCGGCCTGCAGCGCGCCGATCACCACGCCATCGCAGCCCAACCGTACGCACATCTCGATGTCGCGCAGCATCACCTCGGTTTCGCGCGCGTCGTAAAGGAAATCCCCTGCGCGTGGCCGCACCAGCACGAACAATGGAATCCGCACGCGTTCGCGCGCCAGCGCCAGCGTGCCGTAGGACGGCGTGGTACCGCCGGAAGCCAGGCCCTCGCACAGTTCCACCCGGTCGGCGCCGGCGTCCTGCGCCGCCAGTGCGGAGCCGAGCGAACCGGCCGCGATCTCCAGCGCCAACGACGGGGATGCACTCACGCGCCTTCACCGTAGACGGCGTCGGAGGCGAGCAATGCGTCCTGCCGCTGCGCGTCGCAGACCGCGTAGACGAAGCCCTGGTGCAGCGCGAACGCGCCCACTTCGCCGTGCCTGTTCAACGCCAGGAAGCAGACCTGCAATGACTTGCTGGCTTCCGGCCGCTTGCGCACCACCCGCGCGATGGCTTCGCGGCACGCCTCCATGGGCGAACGGCCCTGCCGCATCAGTTCCACCACCAGGAAGCTCGCCGCGTTGCGGATCATTTCCTCGCCAACGCCCGAGGCCGTGGCGGCGCCGACGTCGTTGTCCACGTACAGGCCCGCGCCGATGATGGGACTGTCGCCCACCCGACCGTGCAGCTTCCACGCCATGCCGCTGGTGGTGCAGGCACCTGCCAGGCGCCCGTGGCGGTCGATCGCCAGCATCCCGAGCGTATCGTGGTTGTCGCGGTCGCCCGGCCGCTGCCTGCGTTCGGCATTGATTTCGGGCTTGTATTCGGCGCGTGCACGCCACTCACGCCATGCCTGTTCCGCCTGCGGCGTCAGCAGGCGTTGCTTGTTGAAGCCTTGTTCCACCGCGAACTGCTGCGCGCCGTCCCCGACCAGCATCACGTGCGGCGTCTTTTCCATCACGCGCCGCGCCACGCTGATGGGGTGGTCGATATCCTCCAGCGCCGCTACCGCGCCACAGCGGCCATCGCCATCCATGATGCTGGCGTCCAGGGTCAGGATGCCGTCGCGATCGGGATTGCCGCAGCGCCCGACAGTGGGGTTGCACAGGTCCGTTTCGGCCCAGCGGGCGCCCTGCTCCACTGCATCCAGTGCACCACCACCCGTCGCCAGAACCTTCCATGCCGGCTGGTTGGCCTGCACGCCGAAATCCCAGGTGGACACCACGCGCGCGCCCACCGGCGTACTGCTGGCCGGCTGTCCCGCCAGCCGGCCGGACAACGCCAGCGCACTGGCCGACAACGCCGCCTGGCCCAGGAACTTCCTTCTGCCGTTCATGCCTGCTCCTCATGTGTTGGTTCAGCGCACGCGGGCCGATGCGCGCGCGCATGCATCGCGGCACCCACCAGACCCAGCTGCCCATGGTCGATGCGCCACAGCGGCGGCGGCATGCGCGCGCTGGTGAATTTTTCGGCATACCGTCGCGCAAAGGCACCCTGGTGCAGGAACGGCGCGATGTGGCGGGTCACGCCGCCGGCCAGGTAGGCCTGGCGCGCGCCGACGGTCAGCACCAGATCGCCGACCAGGCTGCCGAGCCAGCCGCAGAATACCTGCAGCGTTTCCCGCGCCAGCGGATCGTCGCCACGGGCGGCTTCCACCAGCGGTGCGACCTGCTTCCAGCGCGGCGGGGCGCCGCGCACATCGGCCAGCGCGTCGTACAGATGCATCAATCCGTTGCCGGACAACACGCGTTCGTTGTCCACGTGCGACCAGCGTCGCGACAGACGCTGCAACACATCCAGTTCGATGTCGGTGTTGGCCGCCAGCGCCGCGTGGCCGGCTTCGCTCAGCAAGACCTCGCTGCCCTGTGCATCCAGGCACAGCGCTGCGCCCAGCCCGGTCCCCGGTCCCAGCACAAGCGCCGGAGAGTGCATGCCGGGGTCGTCCTGCGCCACCAGCGCCACCAGCGCGGTGCGCTGCAAACCGGGAATGGCGCGTGCGACGGCTTCGAAATCGTTGATCACCTGCAGCGAACCCAGCCCCGCTTCCTGCGCCGTGCCGCGCACCGACACCTTCCACGGCAGGTTGGCGTTGACCAGGCGGTCGCCATCGAGAAAACCGGCGATCGCGACCACGCCGGACGTCACCCGGACCCCCGGCTGGGTCGAGCAGAGGCTCAGCAGATAGTTTTCCAGGATGGCGGCAAGCGACGCGTGCTCCGCACAGCGATACATCGCCATGTCCCGCACGTTGATCGGATCGCCCGGGGCGCACCAGCCCAACCGGGCGTGGGTGCCCCCAACGTCGGCCACGAGGCAAGCGTTCCGGTGCTGCGAAGAATCCATGGGGAAAACCCGGCCGATGCCAGGATCACGTTCAGAGACGCAGCACTATACGTTCGATTTGGATCGTTTCAAAAGGCTGGAGGGTTGCGCCGCGATCCAACCGACCAGGCGGAAACATGCTCATCTGTAAAGACCGGGGCAGGCGGTCAACGCCGAAGATGTCCATGCATGCCATCTGCATGGCGCTCGAGCTGCTCCCAGACTTCGCCGCAACCCTCACCACACCGGTCCGGCGATAGCGCTCGCCCGGCTTCCGCGTTTCCAGCACGTGCGCTTCTGCATCGGGGAACGCGCGCACCTGCATCAGCCGTGGCGCCTGCCATTGCCCGCCACGGAGATCCAGCCCAGCTGCATGTTGTTCGCCAGCGCGCGCTTAATCGAAGCGACGTTTGCTCCAGGCACAACCGGTTCCGTAAACCACGTACACGCGGATTGAGCGCGCCGTGAAGCGGCGTCGGCATCGCTGGATTGTTGGATATCAGCTCGCAGGGCATCAACTGAAGTTATGCATTTGGCGATGAATTCGTTCTCCAGTGGCGCATACGCAAGCTCCGATGTCCCCGGTTCCGAGTAGCGCGAACGGCCGGATCAAGACGCCAGGGGCGCCGCGCCGCAGCTTCAGCCTCACACGTTGATCTCCCCCTTCACGTCGGCATCCCGAGGCGCATGCAAGGATGGGTTCCACGTCGGTCGCCCGCCCCACAGGATTTCCGATGCCCCAGGTCTGGAGGGTCTTCAGCCACTGGTTGCGCCTGCGTCGACGCTTGTGGCGCTGGCGTCGCGCGGCCACCAAGAAGCCCCTGGGTGCGGAAGCACCTTTGCGCTCACAGCTGTTCAATGTCGAGCAGATGGAAATGCACGGCCGCGCGCTTGCGCGCGCGCACCGGATACACACGCGTCCGGGACCGGAGCGGCTGCTCGACCGCCTGGGCGAGAACGAAGGCCTGCTGGACGACGTCTGCGCACTGCTCACGCGGATGGTCCAGGACGACATGCGCATCACGCCGGCCGGCGAGTGGTTGCTGGACAACTACTACCTGGTGGAAGAACAGGTACTCACCGCGCGGCGGCATCTGCCCAAGGGCTACAGCCGCCAGCTTCCCTCGCTGAGCCACGGTCCCTCATCCGGCCTGCCACGCGTCTACGACCTCTCGCAGGAAGCGATCGCGCATGGCGACGGCCGCATCGATGCGGACACCCTCAGCCGCTTCTTCGCGGCCTACCAGTCCATTACCCCATTGAAGCTCGGCGAGCTGTGGGCCATCCCGATCATGCTGCGGCTGGCACTGATCGACAATCTGCGCCGGATGGCGGTGCGCGTGATGCGCGATGGCGCCGACCACAGGTTGGCCAGCGAGTGGGCCGGGCAGCTCAACCGCACCGCAGCGGAGAGCCCCAAGGACGTCGTACTGGTGATCGCCGACATGGCGCGCTCGGATCCACCGCTGACAGGTGCGTTCGTTTCCGAACTGATGCGCGGCCTGCAGGGGCGTGGCGGCGTGTCGTCCATGCCGATCACCTGGCTTGAACAGTGGGTCGCCGACGGCGGCCAGCGCATCGAGGAACTGGTCCACCTGGAAAGCCAGCAGCAGGCGGCGGACCAGGTGTCCATCAGCAACAGCATCGGCAGCCTGCGCTTCCTGGCGAACATGGACTGGCGGGAGTTCGTGGAGGACATGAGCGTGGTCGAGCGCACCCTGCGCGAGGACCCGGCCCGCACCTATGCGCTGATGGATTTCAGCACGCGCGACAGCTATCGGCATGTGGTCGAGAAGATCGCCCGCCTGGCCGACGTCGGCGAGAAGGAGGTGGCGGACATCGCCCTGCAACTGGCGCAGTCCGCCGCCGCGTCCGATCCGATGGGCTACCAGGCCCACGTCGGCTTCTATCTCGTGGATGACGGCGTTGCCCATACACAGGCAGCGGTGGCGGAGCTGCTCGCCGATGGGCGGCGCGTACGCCTGCGTCCGCGCCGCGTTCCCCTGCTGGCCTATCTGGCGCCCATCGCCGCGATCATCGGACTGTTCACCTACGGTCTGCTGACGGCCGGATCCCCCATCCAGGGCGTGCCGGTCTGGCTGTTGACCGCACTCGCCCTGCTCGCTTTCAGCGAACTGGGCATCGTCCTGGTGAACTGGGCGGCGACCTTGCTCGTACCGCCAAGGCCATTGCCCAGGATGGATTTCTCCAAAGGCATCCCGGCGACATCGCGCACGCTGGTGGTGGTGCCCAGCATGCTGGGCAGTGCCGAAGGCGTGGACAGCCTGGTCGAGGCGCTGGAAGTGCGCTTCCTCGCCAATCGCGACCGCAACCTGCATTTCGCGCTGCTCACCGATTTCCTGGATGCGGACGATGCCTCGCTGCCGGGCGATGCCGCCCTCGTCGCGCGTGCGGCGGAACGGATCGAACAACTCAACCGGCGCTATGCGCCGGAGCGGGCGGAGGATGGCGGCGGCGACCTGTTCTTCCTGTTCCACCGGCCACGCCAGTGGAATGCGCGCGAGCGGCGCTGGATGGGCTACGAACGCAAGCGCGGCAAGCTGGCGGCCTTGAACCGGCTCCTGCGCGGTGGAAACACGGACGAGTTCCTGCAGGTGACCGGCAACACCGGCGTACTGTCGCAGGTGCGCTACGTGATCACCCTGGACACGGACACGCGCTTGCCGCGCGATGCGGCGCGCGAGTTCGCCGGCACGTTGTCGCACCCGCTCAACCAGGCGGCATTCGACCAGCATCACCGCCGCGTCGTGCGCGGCTACGGCATCCTCCAGCCCAGCGTCGGCACCAGCCTCAGCGGCCGGCCGAACTCGCGCTACGCGCGCATGTTCGGCAGCGAGCCCGGCATCGATCCGTACACGCGCACGGTCTCGGATGTGTATCAGGACCTGTTCGGCGAAGGTTCCTTCGTCGGCAAGGGCATCTACGACGTGGATGCGTTCGAGCACGCACTCGCCGACCGCTTCCCCGACAACCGCATCCTCAGCCATGACCTGCTCGAAGGCTGCTATGCGCGTGCCGGCCTGGTCAGCGACGTGCGGCTGTTCGAGGACTATCCGTCGCGCTACGCGGCCGATGTGAAACGGCGCTATCGCTGGATCCGCGGCGACTGGCAGTTGTTGCCATGGTTGCTGCCGTGGGTGCCGCGCCACGGGGGCGGGCGTGAGCGCAACCCGCTGTCGTGGCTGTCGCGCGGCAAGCTGCTCGACAACCTGCGCCGGAGCCTGGTCCCGGCGGCAACCACGGTGCTGCTGGTGCTGGGCTGGCTGTTCTCGCCCGATCCCCTCGTGTGGACGGCATGGTTGCTGAGTCTCTGGGCGCTGCCCGTGCTGGTTCCCGCACTCCGCGATGTCTTCGCCATCCCGGTGGACATGCCGCTGGAAACGCATCTGCTGCAGGTGGGCCGATCGAGCCTGCGGCAACTGCTGCGCGCCGCGGTGAACGTAGCCTGCCTGCCTTACGAAGCCTTCTTCAGCCTGGGCGCCATCGTACGCACGCTGTGGCGTCTGCTGGTCACGCGCAGGCATCTGCTGCAGTGGAATCCGTCCAGCGAGGTGGAGCGCAGCCTGGGCAGCGGCATCAAGGCCGAACTACTGAGCATGGCGCCAGCCCCCCTGATCGCCGCCGCCATCGCCGCGTTGCTGGCGTTGAAGCAGCCGACGGCGCTGTGGGTCGCAGCCCCTCTGCTGGCGCTCTGGCTGGTGTCGCCGGCCATCATGGCGTGGCTGGGGCGCCCGCCCGGCCAGCGCGACGGGAAGCTGTCCGCCACGCAGCTGGCGTTCCTCGGCAAGCTGTCGCGCCGCACCTGGGCGTTCTTCGAGACCTATGTGCGCGCGGAGGATCACTGGCTCCCGCCCGACAACGTGCAGGAGCATCCCACGCTGGTGGTGGCGCGGCGCACGTCACCCACCAACATTGGACTGTCGCTGCTGGCCAACCTGGCCGCCCACGATTTGGGCTACCTGCAGACCGGCGGCGTGATGGCGCGCACTCGCCTGGTGTTCGACACGCTGGATGCACTGCCACGCCATCGCGGGCACTTCTACAACTGGTACGACACCGCGACGCTGCAGCCCCTGCCGCCGGCGTACATTTCCACCGTCGACAGCGGCAACCTGGCAGGCCACCTGCTGACGCTGCGCCAGGGCCTGCTGGCCCTGGTCGACGCGCCCGTGCTGGCACCCAGTACGCTCACCGGACTGGCCGATACGCTGGCCGTGCTGGAAGACGCCCGCCAGGGCGTGCGTGCGGAAGGCGACACGCTGTCTGGTGCACTGGATGCATTCCGTACGTCACTGGCGCAGGCGCAACGGGAACCGCCCGCGACCGTCGAGGACGCCGAACGCGCGCTGGCCCGGCTGGCGGCGCATGCCGATGACATCGCGCTGGCATGGCCCACGCCCGACACCGACGGTGGACATCCCCACCATTGGCCGACGGCACTGGTCGAGGGCTGCCGGTCCGCGCATGCTGAGCTGCAGTTCCTGCTTCCCGACGCCGCTGCCCGCGATGGCCAGCGCATTCCGACCTTGCGCGAGCTGCAGGACGGATCGGCCAGCCCGCTGGCAGGCCGGCGCGCGCGCGAACGGATTCACCAGCTGGAACGCCTGGCGCATATCGCCGGGCAGTTCTCGCTGATGGAATACGACTTCCTCTACGACCGCGCGCGCCATCTGCTCGTGATCGGCTACAACCTGGACGAGCACCGTCTCGACAGCGGTTTCTACGACCTGCTGGCGTCGGAGGCGCGCCTGTGCAGTTTCGTCGCGATCGCGCAGGGCCAGCTACCTCAGGAAAGCTGGTTCGCGCTGGGCCGCCTGCTGACCGAGGTCAACGGCGACGCCACACTGCTGTCGTGGAGCGGCTCGATGTTCGAGTACCTGATGCCGCAGCTGGTCATGCCCAGCTACCCGGACACGCTGCTGGACCAGACGTCGCGACATGCCGTGGACGCGCAGATCGCGCACGGTGCACGGCATGACGTGCCGTGGGGCATCTCCGAGTCGGGCTACAACACCGTCGACGCCCGCATGAACTACCAGTACCGCGCGTTCGGCGTGCCGGGGCTGGGCCTGAAGCGGGGGCTGGGCCAGGACCTGGTCATCGCGCCGTACGCCAGCATGATGGCGTTGATGGTGGCGCCGGAAGCCGCGTGCCAGAACCTGCAGCGGCTCGATGCGCTGGGGTTCGGTGGACACTTCGGCCTGTACGAAGCCATCGACTACACGCCGGCCCGCGTGCCGCCCGGACAGGAATGCGTGGTGGTGCGTTCGTTCATGGCCCATCACCAGGGCATGGGCTTCCTTTCGCTCGTCCACCTGCTGCGCCAGCAGCCGATGCAGCGGCGCTTCGTCGCCGATGCCGAGTTCCAGGCCACCCTGCTGTTGCTGCAGGAACGCATCCCGCATACGGGCGTGTTCCATCCGCACGAGGCTGAAACGCTCGGCACGCGCGCCGCGCCGACCGAGTCGGAAACCCAGTTGCGCATCTTCCGCGACCCGGGTGCCTCGCGCCCCGCCGTGCAGTTGCTCTCCAACGGGCGCTACCACGGCCTGCTGACCAGCGCCGGCGGCGGGTACAGCCGCCATCGCGACATGGCGGTCACGCGCTGGCGCGAGGACGGCACGCGCGACAACTGGGGCAGCTTCTGCTACCTGCGCGACGTTGAGAGCAGCGAGTACTGGTCCACCTCGCTGCAACCCACCTGCGTGCCGGTCGACCAGTACGAAGCGATCTTCTCCGATGCCAAGGCCGAGTTCCGCGGACGCAAGCGCGGCTACGAAAGCCATCTGGAGATCGCCATCTCCGCAGAGGACGACATCGAACTGCGCCGGTTGCGCCTGAGCAACCGGAGCCGGCGCACGCGCACCATCGAGATCACCACGTATGCCGAAGTGGTGCTGGCGCCGGGCATTGCCGACGAACTGCACCCGGCCTTCAGCAACCTGTTCGTGCAGTCGGAAATCGTGCGCGAGAAGCAGGCGTTGCTGTGCACGCGCCGGCCGCGCGCGCACGATGAAGTGCCGCCGTGGATGTTCCACCTGGTGGCGGTGCACGATGCCGACATCGGCACGATCTCGTACGAGACCGACCGCGCACGCTTCCTGGGCCGTGGCAACACGCCGCGCTCGCCGCATGCGCTCACCGACCAGGAGGCGCTTTCGGACAGCGAAGGCTCGGTACTGGATCCCATCGTGGCGATCCGCTGCCGGATCGAACTCCTGCCGGGGCAGACCGCGTTGATCGACATGGTCCAGGGCGTGGGCCTGGACCGCGATGCATGCACCGACCTGATCGACAAGTACCGGGACCGCCGCCTGGCCGACCGCGTCTTCGACCTGGCCTGGACCCACAGCCAGGTGGTCAGGCGTCAGATCAACGCCTCCCAGGCCGACGCGCAGCTCTACGAGCGACTGGCCGGCCTCATCGTGTACGCGCATCCGCTGTTGCGCGCCGATCCCGACGTGCTGCTGCAGAACCAGCGCGGCCAGTCCGGCCTGTGGGGCCATGCGATCTCCGGCGACCTGCCCATCGTGCTGCTGCAGATTTCCGATGCCGACAACATCGGCCTGGTCCGCCAGATGGTGCAGGCGCACGCCTATTGGCGCCTGAAGGGCCTGCGCGCGGACCTGGTGATCTGGAACGAGAGCCAGGCCGGCTATCGCCAGCAGTTGCAGGACCAGATCCTGGGCATGATCTCGGCCGATCCGGAGGCGAACGTACTGGATCGACCGGGTGGCATCTTCGTGCGCCCCGTCCACCAGATGTCGCAGGAGGACCGCATCCTGCTGCAATCGGTGGCGCGGGTGATCGTCAGCGACCAGTCGGGCTCGCTGGCAGCCCAGATCGGCCGTCGCGAACCGGTCGAACGCCTGATGCCGGCACTGTTGGCCGAGGGCCCGCGGGAAGAGCGCGCAGCGCTCTCGGAACTGGAAGCCTCTACCGGACTGCCCCCGCGCGCCGATGTCGACGAAGGCGACGATGCGTGGCCATTCGAAGCGGTGGCCACCGCATTCCTCCAAGACAACGGCACCGGCGCGTTCGCTGCCGATGGACGCGAGTACGTGATCGTCACGCGCGAAGGCAGCCCGACACCGGCACCGTGGTCCAACGTACTCGCCAACGACCGGTTTGGCACGGTCGTCAGCGAAAGCATGGCCGGCTACACGTGGTTCGAGAATGCCCACGAATTCCGCCTCACGCCGTGGCACAACGACCCGGTCGCCGACTGTGGTGGCGAGGCGTTCTACCTGCGCGACGAGGACACCGGGCATGTGTGGTCGCCGCTGCCGCTGCCATGCCGGGGACGCGGTGCATACCGCACGCGCCATGGCTTCGGCTACAGCGTGTACGAGCATGTCGAGGACGGCATCGCCAGCGAATTGTGGGTGTACGTGGCGGTCGAGGATGCGGTCAAGTACTCGGTGCTGAAGGTGCGCAACCTGTCGGGCCGCGCACGCCGGCTTTCCGCGACCGGTTACGTGGAATGGGTGCTGGGCGACCTGCGCGTGAAGTCGCAGATGCACGTCATCACCGAGCAGGATGCCGGCAGCGGCGTACTGACGGCACGCAACCCGTACAACACGGAGTTCGGTGGCCGGGTCGCCTTTTTCGACACCGATGCCAGTGGCTGCAGCTTCACCGGCGACCGCACGGAGTTCCTCGGACGCAACGGCGGCATGGGCGCTCCGGCGGCGATGCAGCGCGAACGCCTGTCCGGCCGCCTGGGCGTGGGGCTCGATCCTTGCGCCGCCATCCAGGTGCCTTTCACCCTGCTCGATGGCGAAGCGTCGGAGACGGTGTTCCGGCTGGGCATGGGCAAGGACCACGAGGAAACCCTGCAGCTGGCGCGGCGCGTGCAGGGCGTGCAGCGCGCGCACGATGCCCTGGATGCCGTGCGTATCCAGTGGCGCGGGCTGCTCACCTCAGTGCAGGTCAGCACGCCCGATCCCAGCGTGGATGCACTGGTGAATGGCTGGCTGATGTACCAGACCCTCGCATGCCGCTATGTGGCCCGCAGCGGCTACTACCAGTCCGGTGGCGCGTTTGGCTTCCGCGACCAGTTGCAGGACACCATGGCGACGTTGCACGCCAGGCCCGCGTTGACCCGCGCGCACCTTTTGCTGTGCGCCGCCCACCAGTTCCCGCAGGGCGATGTGCTGCATTGGTGGCATCCCCCGCAGGGACGCGGCGTGCGGACACGCTGTTCGGACGACTATCTGTGGCTGCCGTTCGCGACCTGCCGCTACCTGGAAGTGACGGGCGATGCCAGCGTGCTGGACGAGGACGTGGGCTTCGTCGACGGACGCCCGGTCAATCCCGATGAGGAGTCCTATTACGACATGCCGGCGACGTCGTACCTGCGGCAGTCGTTCTACCGGCATTGCGTGCTGGCGCTCCGTCGTGGCTGCAGCCTGCTCGGCGAGCGCGGCCTGCCCCTGATCGCGACCGGCGACTGGAACGATGGCATGAACCGCGTCGGCGAAGCGGGACGTGGCGAAAGCGTATGGCTGGGCTTCTTCCTGTACGACACGCTGCAGCGCTTCATCGCCGTTGCGCGCCTGCGCGGCGATGAGGCATTCGCCGACGAATGCGCGGAGCACGCCGAGCGCCTGCGCACGAACCTGGAAGCGCATGCCTGGGACGGCGAGTGGTACCGACGGGCCTGGTTCGACGATGGCACGCCACTGGGCTCGCGCCAGAGCGATGAATGCAGGATCGATTCGATCTCGCAGAGCTGGTCGGTCCTGTCGGGTGCGGCGGATGCGGCCCGCGCCACGCAGGCCATGGCGTCGCTGGACCGCCACCTGGTGAAACGCGAGGCGGGCCTGATCCAACTGCTCGACCCTCCCTTCGACAAGACGCCCAAGGATCCCGGCTACATCCGCGGCTACGTGCCGGGCGTGCGCGAGAACGGCGGCCAGTACACCCACGCTGCGGTGTGGGCCGCGATGGCGTTCGCGCGCCAGGGCGACACGGAGCGCGCATGGGAACTGGCGCGCATGATCAATCCCATCAACCACGCGCAGGATCCCGCCTCGACCGCCGTCTACAAGGTGGAGCCGTACGTGCTGGCCGCCGATGTGTATGGCGTGGCGCCGCATGTGGGCCGCGGCGGCTGGACCTGGTACACCGGTTCCGCCGGCTGGATGTACCGCCTGCTGACCGAGTCGCTGCTGGGACTGCAGCGCATCGGTGGCGAGCTCGCACTCGCGCCCTGCCTGCCGCGCGACTGGCCGGCGTACGAACTTCGCTACCGCTTCGGGAGCAGCCTGTACATCATCTCCGTGCAGCAGGTCGATACCGGCACGGCGACGTTGCGGGTGGACGGCGAGGAGCAGTCCGGTATCCGGTTCGCGCTGGTGGACGACGGCAGCATGCATCGCGTGGAGGCGCGCTGGCCGCGCGCACCGGCATGAAATCGCGCGCGCAACTCGACGCGGACCTGGATCGCCTGGCGGCAATGCTGCCGCCCTGGCTGCAGCACCTCCGCCACGAGGCGCAGTTCTGGCCGCAGTTCGAAGCGTTGGCGCTGGACATCCTGGGCGACGCCGCCGACCAGGATCGCGATCATGTGCAGCAGCGTCTGGATGCGATGCTTGCCGCACACGGCAAAGCGACGCCCGGCCGGGACGCACGCGGAACATCGCCGCGGGAAGGGATGCGGGAGGCGCAACGGCGCGAACGCTGACGACGCCCGTGCCTGTCGCCAATGCGTGGCATCGTGCGGCAGCGGCTGCGACACTGTGCGCCCCACGGTCGCGGAACCCCTGCCATGCGATGCCTGAGCAACCTCCTGCTCAACACCGACAGCTACAAGGCCAGCCATTGGCTGCAGTACCCGCCAGGTACCGACGCCACGTTCTTCTACGTGGAATCGCGCGGTGGCATCCATGACCGCACGGTGTTCTTCGGCCTGCAGGCCATCCTGAAGGAGTACCTGTCGCACCCCGTGACCCACGCCGACGTGGACCAGGCGCGCGATGTCTTCGCCGCGCACGGCGAGCCGTTCAACGAGGCCGGCTGGCGCGACATCGTGGACCGCCATGGCGGCCACCTGCCCCTCCGCATCCGCGCGGTGCCCGAAGGCACGGTGGTGCCCACGCACCAGGCGCTGATGACGATCGAATCCACGGATCCGCAGGCATTCTGGGTTCCGTCGTACGTCGAAACGATGCTGCTGCGGATCTGGTACCCCATCACCGTGGCGACCATCAGCTGGCACGCCAAGCAGACGACCCGGCAGTTCCTCGAACGCACCAGCGACGATCCGGCCGGCCAGCTGCCTTTCAAGCTGCACGACTTCGGCAGCCGCGGCGTCTCGAGCGTCGAGTCCGCCGCCCTCGGCGGCGCGGCGCACCTGGTCAACTTCCTCGGTACCGATACCGTGTCGGGCCTGCTGCTGGCGCAAGCGCATTACCACGAGCCGATGGCGGGCTTTTCGATCCCGGCGGCCGAACACAGCACGATCACCAGCTGGGGCCGCGAGCACGAGGTGGATGCCTACCGCAACATGCTGCGCCAGTTCGCGAAGCCGGGCGCGATCGTGGCGGTGGTGTCGGACAGCTACGACATCTTCCATGCCATCAAGGAGCACTGGGGTACCACGTTGCGGCAGGAGGTGATCGCATCGGGCGCGACGGTGGTGATCCGCCCCGATTCCGGCGACCCGGTCGCGGTGGTGCACCAGTGCCTGGAACTGCTGGACGACGCGTTCGGCCACACGGTCAATGGCAAGGGCTACCGGGTGCTCAACCATGTGCGCGTGATCCAGGGCGACGGCATCAACCCCACCAGCCTGCGCGCGATCCTGGAACGCATCACCAGTGCCGGCTACGCCACCGACAACCTGGCCTTCGGCATGGGGGGCGCATTGCTGCAGCGTCTCGACCGCGACACGCAGAAGTTCGCGCTGAAGTGCTCCGCCGCGCGCGTCGACGGTGCATGGATCGATGTCTACAAGGAGCCCGTCACCGACAAGGGCAAGCAGAGCAAGCGTGGCCGGATGACGCTGCTGCAGCACCGCGAGTACGGCGGCTTCCGTACCGTGCCCGTGCCACCGGCCGCCGCATCGCTCGACGACGTGGAAAAACCTGCCGGTTACGAGGACGCCATGGTCACCGTGTGGGAAGACGGCCGCCTGCTGCGCGACTGGACCTTCGCCGAGATCCGCGCCCGCGCCGAAACCGCGCGGCTCTAGGCCCTCACCCCTGCGGCACGCCCGTCATGTCGGGCAGGTGGTGCGCGACGCCCTTGTGGCAGTCGATGCAGGTCTTCTTGCCGGTGCCGAGCCACAGCTTGTGCACCTGCGCCGCGCGCGAGCCCTGGCGGGTCAGGTCCATCGAATCGTAGTCGTGGCAGTTGCGGCACTCCAGCGAATCGTTCGCCTTCAGCCTGTTCCACTCGTGCGTGGCCAGGATCAGGCGCTCATCCAGGAATTTCTCGCGCGTGTTGATGGTGCCGAAGAGCTTGCCCCAGACCTCCTTCGATGCCTGCATCTTGCGCGCGATCTTGTCGGTCCAGTTGTGCGGCACGTGGCAATCGGGGCAGGTGGCGCGAACGCCCGAGCGGTTGGTGTAGTGGATGGTGGTCTTCAGCTCCTCGAAGACGTTGTCCTGCATTTCGTGGCAGCTGGTGCAGAATGCTTCGGTGTTGGTCGCTTCCAGCGCGGTGTTGAACCCGCCCCAGAACATCACGCCCGCCAGGAACCCCGCTACCGTCAGGAAGCCCAGGCTGTAATGGCGGCTGGGCAGCCGCAACGTGCGCCACAGGCCCATTACCCGCTGTTTCATCCGTGACCACATGGGCTACTCCTTCGCGGCCGGCGGCGACGACAGCACGCTGTCGATGTCGCGGAACTGGTTCGCCACCAGCACCGGCGCATCGGTCTGCACGACATGGCACTGGTTGCAGAAGTAGCGTCGCGGCGAGATGGTCGCCAGGAACTGGTCGTCGCGGTCCATGTAGTGCGTCACGCTGACTGGCGGCGCCTGGAAGGTGGCCGCATTGGCGCGGGCGTGGCACAGCATGCAGCGGTTGCTGTTCCTGTCGACCTGGTAGCCGTCGATGGCATGCGGGATGGTCGGCGGCTGCATCGGGTAGGCACGCGCGCGCCTCAGGTCGGCGTTCTCCACGTGCGCCATCGGCGGGGGATGGCCCTCCTTGTCCACCGGCACGCCGCGCCGGAGGGCATCGATCTGGCCGGCGCCGGGCACGAAGACCGCGCGCGCGTCCACGGGCGTGGACACCGCCGCCACCGGCGCTTCGTGCCGGTCCGGGCGACCTGTCATCCATCCCGCCACGAAGACCAGCGCCATCAGGGCGACGGTCAGCCCAACCGCGATCCAGAGATGCTTGTTCTGCACGGGCGTACTCCTAGACGGCCACGACTCTGACGGCGCACTTCTTGTAGTCCGTCTGCTTGGAAATCGGATCGGTCGCGTCCAGCGTGACCTTGTTGATCAGCTGCCCGGCATCGAACCACGGCACGAACACCAGCCCGCGCGGCATCCGGTTGCGGCCGCGCGTCTCCACGCGCGAGCGCATCTCGCCCCGCCGCGACGCGACGATGATCTCGTCGCCGCGCTTGAGTCCGCGGTCCTTCGCGTCGTCCGGATTCATGAACACCACCGCGGCGGGGAACGCCTTGTACAGTTCGGGCACGCGCATCGTCATCGAACCCGAATGCCAGTGCTCCAGCACGCGACCCGTGACCAGCCACAGGTCGAACTCGTCATCCGGCGATTCGGCGGCCGGCTCGTACGGCAGCGCCCAGATCACCGCCCTGCCATCCTTGTTGCCATAGAACTCGAAGCCCTTGCCCGGCTTGACGTACGGGTCGGCGCCCTCGCGATAGCGCCAGCGCGTCTCCTGGCCTTTCACCACCGGCCAGCGCAGGCCGCGCGCCTTGTGGTAGTCGTCGAACGGCGCCAGGTCGTGGCCGTGGCCGCGACCGAACGCGGCGTACTCCTCGAACAGCCCCTTGTGCACGTAGAACCCGAACAGCGCGGATTCGTCGTTGGCGTAGCCGGCTTCGATGTCGGATGTCGGGAACCTGTCCACGTTGCCGTTGCGGTACAGCACGTCGAACAGCGTCTTGCCCTTGTACTGCGGGTTCGCGGCCAGCAGTTCGGCCGGCCAGCACTCGTCTGTGGTGAAGCGCCTGGAGAACTCCATCAGCTGCCACAGGTCCGAGCGGGCCTCGCCGGGCGCCTTCACGAGTTGATGCCAGAACTGGGTGCGCCGCTCGGCGTTGCCGTAGGCGCCCTCCTTCTCCACCCACATCGCCGCAGGCAGGATCAGGTCCGCCGCCTGTGCGGTGACGGTGGGGTATGCGTCCGACACGACGATGAAGTTGTCCGGATTGCGGTAGCCCGGCCAGGTCTCCTCGCGCAGGTTCGCGGCGGCCTGCATGTTGTTGTTCACCATCACCCAGTACGCGTTGAGCTTGCCGTCCTTCAGCGCGCGGTTCTGTTCGACCGCGTGGTAGCCGACCTTCGGATTGACGGCGCCGTGCGGAAGCTTCCAGATCTCTTCCGCGTGTTTGCGGTGCTCGGGATTTGTCACCACCATGTCGGCCGGCAGGCGGTGGCTGAAGGTGCCGACCTCGCGTGCGGTGCCACATGCCGAGGGCTGGCCGGTCAGCGAGAACGGGCTGTTGCCCGGGGTGGCGATCTTCCCGGTCAGCAGGTGGATGTTGTAGACCATGTTGTTGGCCCACACGCCGCGCGTGTGCTGGTTGAAGCCCATGGTCCAGAACGACATCACCTTCGTCTTCGGGTCCGCGTACAGCTCGGCCAGCTGTTCCAGCCAGCCACGCTCCGCGCCGGTCATCTCGACGGCCTTCTCCAGCGTGTACGGCGCGACGAAGGCGGCGAACTCCTCGAAGCTGATCGGCTGCCCGCCGTTCGGGTCCTTGGCATTCTTCGCCTTGACCTCCAGCGGGTGTTCCGGACGCAGGCCGTAGCCGATGTCGTCGTTGCCGCGCTTGAACGTGGTGTGCCTGTCGACGAACGCCTGGTTGACCTTGCCGGTGCGGATGATGTGGTTGGCGATGTAGTTGAGGATGACCAGGTCGGTCTGCGGCTTGAAGATGATCGGGATGTCGGCCAGCTCGAAGCTGCGGTGCTCGAAGGTGGACATCACCACCACCTTCACGTGCGGGTGCGAAAGCCGCCGGTCGGTCACCCGGGTCCACAGGATCGGATGCATTTCGGCCATGTTGGAGCCCCACAGCACGAACGCATCGGCGGCCTCGATGTCGTCGTAGCAGCCCATCGGTTCGTCCATGCCGAAGGTACGCATGAACCCCGCCACGGCCGACGCCATGCAGTGGCGCGCATTCGGATCGATGTGGTTGCTGCGGAACCCGGCCTTCATCAGCTTGTTGGCGGCATAACCCTCGAAGATCGTCCACTGGCCCGAGCCGAACATGCCGATCGCGTCGCTGCCCTTCTCCTTGAGCACGCGCTTGAACTGCGCGGCCATCACGTCGAAGGCCTCGTCCCAGCTCACGGCGGTGAAGTCGCCATCCTTGGCGTACACGCCGTTCTTCTTGCGCAGCAGCGGCTGGGTCAGGCGGTCGGCGCCGTACAGGATCTTGGACAGGAAGTAGCCCTTCACGCAGTTGATGCCGCGATTGACTTCCGCATGCACGTCGCCATGGGTGGCGACCACGCGTCCTTCCTTCACGGCGACATTCACCCCGCAGCCCGTGCCGCAGTACCGGCACGGCGCCTTGTCCCACTTCAGCGTCGTCCGGTCGCCTTCGGTGACCACGTTGCTGCCGCTCCCGGCAAGCGGCAGCCCGGCAGCCGCGGCGGCCGTGGCCAGCGCGCTGTGGCGGATGAACTCGCGGCGTGTGCTCATGGCGTGGCTCCGGTCGCGGACAGGATGGACAGGCTGGGAAGGGGCTCATCGAGCGCACGCGCAGGCTCGGCGTGGTGGTAGACCAGGAGCACGTTCAACACGCCCGGCACCGACTGCAGCTGGTCCACGCGCTCCATCACCGCATGGCGGTCGGCGGATTCGCAGATCACCACGCTGCGTGTATCGCCGCCCAGTGCGAGTTCGAGATCGTCGTGCGTGTCGATCATCGCGGCGAGCGCCTTCGATGCGCTGTCGCGGTGCTGGACCACGAAGCTGGCGATGTGGACTTCGGCTTCAGGACCTGGCGGGCTCATGCGATGGCCTCCGTGGCCGGTACGTGCTGCAGGGTGATGGCATCCACGGGACACGTGCCGACGCAGGCGCCACAGCCCGTGCACCGTTCCGCGTCGACGATGGCCGCGCCCCGCGCTGCGGGCGGCACGTGGATGGCGGACGCGGGACACACGTCGCGGCAACTGGCGCAGACCACGCCGCGCGCAGAGAGACAGCGATCCGCAGCCTGCGCCATGAGGGTCCACGGGGGATCGAGGGAAGGAGCGAACGCGTCGCTGTCGCAGGCGGCCACGCATTCGCCGCAGAACGTGCATTCACCCGCCGTCGCGTCGAAACGCGGCAAGCCGTCCGCGCCACGCACCAGCACCTGCTGCGGGCACTGCCGCACGCAGGCATCGCACCGCGTGCAGGCACGCGTGAATTCAGCCTCGGGCCTGGCCCAGGGCGGACGGAAGACGACGGATGCCGGTACGGGCGCCGCGCGGCCGAACAGCAGGGCACGACGCGATATCGAGCGGACATCGTCCATCGCTCAGGGCCCCGTCGGCGGACCGGCGAACAGCATCTGCCACATCCACACGAGGAAGCCGTATCCGGCCACGATCAGTACGGCCATCAACGGGAAGATGACTACCGTCAGCAACAGGAACGCGGTGCGCTCCTGCTGTTTGCTCGCAACGGCTGATCCTTCGCTCTGCTCCATGTTGCCTACCTTGCGGGTGGGTACTGGTGCGACGATGCTGCGGCCGCAGGCTATCACATTCGTGTAGCAGCCCCGTCCCGGCCATCGGAGAGCGATGCTCAGGACATCCGATGTTGCAGCGCAACCCAGTCTTCCGGCGTATTGCAGTTGCGCAGCACCTGCTTCCATGGCGATGACGGCAGATGGACGGTATGCAATCGCTGCTGCAACGCGCGCAGCGAGCATGCACGCCCCGTGAGATCGCCGATCTCCTCCAGCGTGGCGCGCACGCCGGCATCCAGGCGCAATGCCATCGGCAAGGCATGCGCTTCCACGCAGGCGCAGTCGGCGCCTGTTCGCATCAGTGCCTGCAGCAGTCCGGACGACAGCAGGGGCATGTCCACCGGCACCACGATCCAGGCGCCATCCCGCAGGCGTGGGGCGAGTTGTGCCAGCGCGCCCATCGGACCGGTATCGGGCTGCGTGTCAGGCACGCTGTCGAAGCCGGGACGATCGCCGCTGACGATGACCTCACGTGCGCCCGCCGCCTGCAGCAACGCATGCATGTGCGTGAGCAACGTGCCATCACCCCATGGCAGCAGTGCCTTGTCCGTGCCCATCCGCGACGATCGCCCACCCGCGAGCAGGACGGCACGCCACATGGGCAACGGCCGATTCATGCCGGGGTCCACGGCGGGGGCCGCAGATGGCTGTAGCCATGCACCCGCACGAGCGTGCCTGCTTCGACGTACTCCGTTTCCGCAGGCAGGGTGATCCATGCGGACGATTGCGAGAAAGGCAGCAGGCGGAACGAGGCCTGCTCCGCGCCGACATGCACGCGCATGCACCCTTCCCCGTCGCTGCGCAGCGTGGCATGGAAAGCGGCATGCAGCCCGACACGCTTGCTGCATGCGGTGGCAAGCGGCAACCGGCATTCCTGTTCCACGGACATGCCCAGCCATGCGCGCAACAGCGGCTCGACCAGGAAGCGGAAGCCCACCACCGTCGACAGCGGATTGCCCGGCAGGCCGACGAACAAGGGCCCCTCGCGCAACCGCGCACAGAACACCGGCTTGCCGGGGCGCAACGCCACACCGTGGAAACGCCGCTCCGCGCCGCGTGCGTCCAGTGCGGATGGAATGAAGTCGTAATGGCCCTTGGATACCGCGCCCGTACTCAACACCAGGTCGACACCGTCCGCCAGCGCCGTATCGAGCGCAGCCTGGAAATCCGCCACCTCGTCGCCGACGCGCACGACACGCACGGCTTCCGCGCCCGCGGTCGCCAGGGCGGCGGCGAGATACGGCGAGGTCGCGTCATGGATGCCGCCCGGCGGCAACGGCTGGCCCTGCGCCACCAGTTCGCGGCCCGTCGCCAGCACCGCAACACGCGGGCGGCGCGCCACGTCGACCCGATCGATACCCAGCCCGGCGAGCAGCAACATCTGTGCATCGCCGACAAACGTGCCCTGCTTCAGCACCACGCATCCCGTCGGCACGTCTTCGCCCCGGCGCCGGATGTTCGCGCCCGGCTCGGCCTGCGCCAGCAAACGGATGCGCGGTGCCCCTGCGTCCCGCACGGCGAGTGCCTCGACGCGCTCCACCGGCACTACGATGTCCGCGCGCGCCGGAAGCGGCGCACCGGTCATGATCTCCCACGCGGATGCCGCATCGTCCCGCGGCATGTCGCCCGCGCCGATCCGGGCCGCGATCTCCCACTCGCTCCCGGCGACCCGTGGCTGCCCGCCCGATGCAAGCGCGACGCCGTCCATCGCCGCGTTGTCGAACGGCGGCAATGCGATGCCGCTCACCACGTCACGGCCCAGCACGCGACCTGTCGCTGCGGCGAGCGCGACCTGCTGTACGGCGAGCAGGCGCGCGCCCTCCAGCATCCGCGCCAATGCCTCGTGGTATCCGATCACT
Source organism: Pseudoxanthomonas sp. 3HH-4 (assembly GCF_006716465.1). Taxonomy (GTDB): domain Bacteria; phylum Pseudomonadota; class Gammaproteobacteria; order Xanthomonadales; family Xanthomonadaceae; genus Pseudoxanthomonas_A. The sequence goes on from NZ_VFPB01000007.1 coordinate 186,149, forward strand.
GCGCCTCCCTGTGCCCAAGGCCTGACGGCCGGCTCCAGCCTAGTGCCGCGCTGGAGTATTGCCAACCTGGGCGCGCGAGCCCGCGGCCCTCACGACCCTGAAGCCTGCGACGGAAAGCCGCGGCCGATTGACCCATATCAAGGACAGTCCCGTGGTGCTTGCCTAGGCTGCACCCATGGCCAGCCTGTCCTCCCTGTTCGATCCCGAGCTGCTGCGGCGTTACGACACGCCTGGGCCGCGCTATACCTCGTATCCCACCGCGCCGCAGTTCTCGCCGGGCTTCCAGGAAGCCGACCTGCGCGAGATGGCGGCGATCACCAACGGCGACCCGATCCCGCGCCCGCTGTCGCTCTACCTGCACATCCCGTTCTGCACCAGTCCGTGCTTCTACTGCGGCTGCAACCGCATCATCACCCGCGATACCGCGCGCGGCGCCGCCTATCTCACCCGGCTGTACCGTGAAGTGGCGATGATGTCGGCGCTGTTCGACCGCGACCGCGACGTGGAGCAGGTGCACTTCGGCGGCGGCACCCCCAACTTCCTGTCGCCCGCGCAGATCGCCGAAGTGATGGACGTGCTGCGCAGGCAGTTCTCGTTCGCGCCCGCCTCCAGGCTGGACTGCTCGATCGAGCTCGACCCGCGCTTCATCACGCCGGACGAAGTCGGCGAACTGGCGACTGCCGGCTTCAACCGCGCCAGCCTGGGCGTGCAGGATTTCGACCCCGAGGTGCAGCGCGCGGTCAACCGCATCCAGAGCGTCGAACAGACGCTGGCGATCATCGAGGCCTGCCGCACGCATGGCCTGCAGTCGGTGAACGTGGACCTGATCTACGGCCTGCCGAAGCAGAGCCTGGAGGGCTTCTCGCGCACGCTCGACACCACCCTGGAGGCGCGACCCGACCGCCTGGCGATCTACAGCTACGCGCACCTGCCGTCGATGTTCCGCCCCCAGCAACGCATCAACGCCGACGACCTGCCCTCGCCAGAAGTGAAGCTGGGCCTGCTGCAATGCGCGATCGACAAGCTGGGCGAAGCCGGCTACGTCTACATCGGGATGGATCACTTCGCCCTGCCCGGCGACAGCCTGGCGCTGGCGCAGCAACGCGGCGACCTGCACCGCAACTTCATGGGCTACACCACGCACGCCGAGAGCGACCTGCTGGGGCTTGGCGTCAGCGCGATCAGCCACATCGGCCCGAGCTTCAGCCAGAACCCGCGCGACCTGGGCAGTTGGGAGCAAGCCATCGACCAGGGCCATCTGCCGGTGTGGCGCGGCATGCGGCTGGAAGAAGACGACGTGATCCGCGCGGACGTGATCCAGCGGCTGATGTGCGACGGCGCACTGGACTACCGCGACCTCGGGCGGCGCCACGTGATCGACTTCACGACCTATTTCGCCGATGCCCTGGCGCGCCTGCGCCCGCTCGAAGACGACGGCCTGGTGGAGCTGACGGCCGACGGACTGCGCGCGACCTCGCACGGGCGGTTGCTGTTGCGTATCATCGCGATGTGCTTCGATCGCTACCTTCCCACCGCCGCAGCCTCGACGCCTCGCTTTTCGCGCACGGTCTGACCTCGACGGGAGTATCCGCATGACCTCGCCGCTGGTCTTCCCGCGCACCGACGCGAGCGTGGTTGCCGACGATGGCGATGCCCTGCACTTCTGCTCCACGTGTGCGTTCTCGCAGGCCTGCCTGTCCGAGGGCATGGACAAGCGCGCGCTCATGGACCTGCACGTGCTGGTCGAACACGTGGGCCCGCTGCGCGCGGGCGAGCACGTGTTCCGCGAAGGCGATCCGTTCGGCGCCATCGCCGCGGTGCGCGCGGGCACGGTGAAGACCTACCAGATCGACCGCAATGGGCACGAACAGGTGCTCGGCTTCCACCTGCCCGGCGAGGTGATCGGCCTCAACGCCATCCACGGCGACCGATACCCGTGCAACGCCATCGCGCTGGACACGGTGATGCTGTGCCGGTTCTCGTTCCCCAAGATCGCGCTGCTGGCCGCACGCCTGCCCAACCTGCAGGCGCACCTGTTCAAGCTGATGAGTCGCGACATCGGCGTAGCCTCGCTGTTCGCGCGCGACAACACGGCCGACGAACGCATGGCCGCGTTCCTGATCGGCCTATCGCGCCGGCTGGCCGCACGCGGCTTCTCGCCGCGCCGCTTCCAGCTGACCATGGCACGCACCGACATCGCCAACTACCTGCGCCAGGCCCCGGAAACCGTCAGCCGCGTGCTGCGCCGTTTCGAGAAGGACGGCCTTCTGCACATCAAGCAGCGCGATGTCGAGATCCTCGACCTGCCCCGCCTGGAAGCCCTCGCGCTGAGCGTGCTGCGGGATTGAGGCGATGCCCCCTGTAGGAGCGACGTAAGTCGCGACCGCACGACCCGGCTACCGTTCCGCGTTGCGAAGGCCGGAAAGTCTCCGGTCGCGACTTACGTCGCTCCTACAGAGAAAACACGGCGTCCGATTCGCTGATCGCTTGACCCCTTCGAGGGACGCGATCCCTTGTAGGAGCGATGTGAGTCGCGACCGCACTGCCCAACGGCCGATCCGCGCTACGAAGGCCGGAAAGTCTCCGGTCGCGACTTACGTCGCTCCTACAGAGAAAACACGGCGTCCGATTCGCTGACCGCTTGACCCCTTCGAGGGACGCGATTCCTTGTAGGAGCGATGTAAGTCGCGACCGCACGGCCCAACGGCCGATCCGCGCTACGAAGGCCGGAAAGTCTCCGGTCGCGACTTACGTCGCTCCTACAGAAGCACCCAGCGCCCTATTCCACCCCCGCTTGACCTGCGTCATGGAGCCCCCGGGCCGGCGCGCCGATGATGCGGCCGTTCCTTCAGGAGAGCCGCATCATGAATTCGACACGCAAGTTGTGGGTGGGGCTGGCGGCCCTGCTCATTGCGTCGTTCGCCGTCCTGCTCTGGGTCGGCAGCGAAGTGCATCGCCAGGCGCCCCCGTTGCCCGAGCAGGTCGTGGCGGAGGACGGCCGGGTTATCTTCACCCGCAAGGACATCGAGACCGGCCGCCAGGTGTGGCAGTCGATCGGTGGCCAGCAACTCGGTTCCATCTGGGGCCACGGCGGTTACGTGGCGCCCGACTGGGGCGCGGACTGGTTGCACCGCGAGGCCGAGGCCATCCTGGATGGATGGGCGAAGCGCGACACCGGCGCGGACAGCTACAAGCAGCTGGATGCCGCCACGCAGGCGGCGTACGCCGCGCGCGTGCAGGCGCTGATGCGGCCGAACACCCATGACGCCGCAACGGGCACGATCACGCTGTCGAACGACCGCGCCGACGCCATCGCCACGGTCGGCCTGCACTACCAGAGCCTGTTCTCCGCCGATCCGGCCACCGGCGACCTGCGCGAGGCTTATGCCATGCGCAACGACACCGTGCCCGATGCCGAACACCGTCGCCAGCTGACCGCGTTCTACTGGTGGGCCGCCTGGTCGTCGGTGACCGAGCGTCCCGGCGAGAAGATCAGCTACACGGCGAACTGGCCGGCGGATGAGCTGGTCGGCAACACGCCGCCGCCGAGCGCCTTCATGTGGACGGTCTTCAGCGTGCTGTTCCTGATCGCCGGCATCGGCCTGCTGGGTTGGCACTACGCGGTCAACCACGGCGACGAGATGGCGCCGGTGCTGCCCAAGAGCGATCCGCTCGCGAAGATCAGGATCACGCCCTCGATGCGCGCGACCGCGAAGTACTTCTGGGTGGTCATCGCGCTGTTCATCGTACAGATCCTGCTGGGTGCGATCACCGCGCATTACCAGGTGGAAGGCCAGGAAGCCTACGGCTTCGCGCTGGCCGACATCCTGCCGTACTCGCTCACGCGCACCTGGCATACGCAACTCGCGGTGCTGTGGATCGCCACCGCGTGGCTGGGCATGGGCCTGTACATCGGCCCGGCGATCTCCGGGCATGAACCGAAGTTCCAGCGCCTGGGTGTCAACTTCCTGTGGGCGTGCCTGATCATCATCGTGGTCGGTGCGTTCACCGGACAATGGTTCGCGGTGATGCAGAAGCTGGGCCTGGAGCACAACTTCTGGTTCGGCCACCAGGGCTGGGAATACGTCGACCTGGGTCGCTTCTGGCAGTGGTTCCTCTTCATCGGCCTGACCCTGTGGCTGGTGCTGGTGGGCCGCGCGCTGTGGCCGGCCATCCGCAACGGAGGCGAGTCGCGCAGCATCGTCAGCCTGCTGTTCCTGTCCACCGTGGCGATCGGCCTGTTCTACGCAGCGGGCCTGATGTGGGGCGAGCACACGCACCTGTCGATGGTGGAGTACTGGCGCTGGTGGGTGGTACACCTGTGGGTGGAAGGCTTCTTCGAGGTGTTCGCGGTGGCGGTGATCGCCTTCCTGTTCACCCGCCTGGGCCTGCTGCAGACGAAGACCGCCACGGTGGCGGTGCTGTTCGCCACCATCGTGTTCATGGCTGGTGGCGTACTGGGCACGCTGCACCACCTGTACTTCACCGGCACGCCGACGGCGGTGATCGCCCTGGGCGCGAGCTTCTCGGCCCTGGAAGTGGTGCCGCTGGCCTACGTGGGCTTCGAGGCGTACCACAGCTGGAAGATGGGCAGGGCGACGCCGTGGATGCAGCGTTACCGCTGGCCGATCCAGTTCTTCATCGCGGTGTCGTTCTGGAACCTGGTGGGTGCAGGCCTGTTCGGCTTCCTGATCAATCCGCCGCTGCCGCTGTACTACATGCAGGGCCTGAACCTGACGCCCAACCATGGCCACACGGCGCTGTTCGGCGTGTACGGCATGCTCGGCATCGGCCTGATGCTGTTCTGCCTGCGCGGCCTGAAGCCGGACGTGGTGTGGAACGAGAAGCTGCTGAAGACCGCGTTCTGGTCGCTCAACATCGGCCTGGCCGGCATGTCGCTGCTGACCCTGCTGCCGCTGGGCATCCTGCAGCTAAACGCGGCGCTGGAGCATGGTTACTGGTTCGCGCGTTCGGCGGAGTTCATGCAGCAGCCGATCGTGGACATGCTGGTATGGATGCGCGTCCCGGCCGATACGCTCTTCAGCGTGGGCGCGCTGGCGCTGGCGTGGTTCGTCGCCAGCCTGTGGCTGGCCCCGCGCCGCGAACCCCTGCCCGTCGCGCAACCGAGCGAAGCCTGACCCTGGAACCGGCCTCTCCGGGTGGGGAGGCCGGGCCACCTGCTGCAGGTTGCAGCGAGAGAGCCGCGAAAGCGGCTCTCTTTTTGTCTGTTGACGGCCATACCGCCGCGCCGCCATCCTGCGCCATCACCGCAAGGATTGCCGACCATGAGACCTTGCCCGAGCCACTTGCTCAGGAGTCGCCATGAGGTTGACCAGCCTGCTCGTGATCATGGCCGTCTGCGTGGCCGGGTTGTATACCTACGATCTGTACAAGACAAAGCGTGCGCTCCAGACACAAGCGGCGAGCACCGTGCGGATCGCAGCCACGCCATCGCAGTTTGACCGACCTTGGGGGCAGCAATCGGTCGTTCGACCACCCCCCTCACGCGCATCCTCATACAGCTGCGATGGACGAACGCATTGCTCGCAGATGCGGTCCTGCGCAGAAGCGACATATTTCATCCAGCACTGTCCGAATACCAAAATGGATGGCGATCGGGATGGGATTCCTTGCGAGAACCAGTGGTGCAGCTAATCGCATGCGTCCGCCATCGTTCATCGCTCGTGACCCTTCCTGCGACGCAAACCCGAGCGACCGTCATGCTCACGATTCCCTTCGCAGTCGTCATAATCCTCGCCCAGGCGCCGGCAGTCGCGCAGGTCTGTCCCGCCGACCTCATGCGGATCGATGGAGTGGACGTCGCCGCGCCGGCCAATCGTCTTGTGCAGGCCTACGGCACGCCGATCGCCCGGAATGCCATGGACGGTGAGCACTACGAAGAGGAGTGGGTATTCGACAAGGCTCACGCCTACCTGATCTCGGGCCGTGTAGAGCATCTCGCATCCTCACGGCAGGGCTCGTGCACGGGCCGTGGCATCTGCGTCGCCGGCACCTTGGACGACGCAAAGCAAAGGTTCGACGGCTTCGTTCGCAGCGAAGACGGCAACTCGTTGCATTGCGCCGATACGGAGTCCGCCTGCTCCCTGGTCGTGGAGGGCACGCCGCGGATCCGCAGGCTTGTCCTCCAATGCCTTCCCTAGGCACTGCGGATAGGGAACCCATCTCTTCATGCCCGCCTACATCATCCCGACGCCACGCGAACGACTGATCGCATTCGGCAAGATCCTTCTTCCGCCGCTCGGCGGGGGGGCACTGTTCCTGACGGCGCACCTTTACGATCAACATGCGGCCGAACTGCCTTTCTGCGAGCAGCTCCCCTGGATGTGGGTCGTCGTCATGACAGCCACGGCGGCGCTGGCGAGCTTCGCCTGTCTGTCCAGTCGGAGTGCCTTCAGGATATGGCGGTCCGGACAGTATCCCGCACCCGGCACATCGGTATTCTTCCGCACGCGCGTGCACATGGGCTGGTGGGCGCGTACGAACGCGATCGCCTACGCGATTGTTTCGCTCGTTCTTGCCGCCTTCCTGGTGGCGTTTCTCAGCATGTTTGTCTTTCCCGAGGCGGGGCTGTTCGGCCTCTGGTTGCGTGGCTGCGAGCCCTGATCGAGCGGGCTCGCGTAAGAGCCAGCGTAGCCCGGGTAAGCCCAGCGCACCCGGGGCGATCCATACGGATGCGTTACGTTTCCCCGGGTGCGGCCTTTGGCCTTACCCGGACTACTTGCTCCAACCTAGCCACGTTCCGTTATCCACGAAATCTCCGGAGGTCCCATGGCAGTCGCAAGGACGGCGTTTTTTCTGCTCGCGATCTCAGCGACATGGTGGGTAGCGGGCTGCGCCCGGAACGACACTGCAGTTGTCGTCGATCACCAGACCGAAGGCAACCTTGAGTCGAAAAATCCACTCGGTTGCATCGACTCCGCCGCCGCCAGAAGCACGGATACGCCGGCAGATCTCTACCAGGGGGTTGCCGCCTGCGTCGCTGCCGGCAACCTGGAGAACGCCACCCTGCTGTACGCGCTTGCAGGCACTTACGGGCGCTTCGACACGCTCCGCGTGACCGACAGAAGCGCACACCAGGCGATCACCGCGCTGCAGATGCAGGCGCTTGGCCCCCTCCCCAGAGAGAAGAAGGACGGGTTCCAGCAAGCCACGATGAAGATGAAGGAAGATCCGGCACGTCTTGCCGCCTTGTGCGCCGAAATCCGCCGGATCGGTCCGCCTGACTACGTGCCCCGCTACATGATCCAGCACGGCATGGGCGCCTTCTTGCGGGACAATGGCAGCGGACTCGATGAAGCCTTCGACGGAGCGACGGCTTGGGAGCAGACCCTCACGTCCTACCTGAACTGCCCAGCAGGAAACTCGGGAAACTGATCGTCCGTCGAGGGGTGCAAGCGGCCGCATACGCCGCCGATAAGCAAGGCGGCTTCACGAGCGCGCGTAGTTCAATGCGAACACCCACCACAGCACTGCCCCGCCTTATGCCCGCGCGATTCGTTCTCGCCGGCTTCCGCATGTTCGCCGGCCTCCTTGAGGATGGCGATCACGCGCTCGGTGGGCAGCGTGGTCATCACGACCAGGCGGCCGGTGCCGGATTCCATCGTCACTTCGGCTTCCGGGTCCCAGGCACGAAGCGCCTCGGTCATGGCCTGCTGACGTTGCGTGGAGGATGCGTGGTCGGACATCGGGCTTCCTGTCGTCGTTGATGGGCGCTTGCGCGGGTGACGGGACTGTAGGCGCTTGCCGTTCACCGGGCCTTGACCCGGATCAAGACGACGACAGCCACCGAATCGCGGCCCGCCTGACCCATGTCAAGGCGAGCGCATGCGGGCGCGGGCAAGCTGCCTGCATGAAGATCGACATCGTTCCTCCAGCCCGTCCGCGTGCCGCGCCGCCGATGCCCGGCCTGTCGCCCGCGTGGCTGGCGCATGCGCCGCACCGGCTGATGTTCTTCATCGGCGCCGGCAACGTACTGCTGGCGATGCTGTGGTGGGCGCTATGGCTGGTGGCCACACGCTGGGGCCTGTGGACGATGCCCGAGACCGCGATCTACGCCGGCTGGCTGCACGCGTTCCTGATGCAGTACCTGGTGCTGCCCAGTTTCATCTTCGGTTTCCTGCTGACCGTGTTCCCGCGCTGGATGGGCATGGCCGACCTGAAGCGTTGGCACTACGTGCCGGTGGGGCTGGGCCTGATGGGCGGACAGTTGGCGATCCTGCTCGGCGTCGCAGGCTGGCAGGCGGGGCTGACCGTGGGCCTGTGGATGGCGCTGGCCGGCTGGACCGCCGCGCTGCTGACACTCGGCCGCTTGCTCGCCGACGACAGCGCGAAGACCTGGCATGCGCGCTCGTGCTTCGCCGGGTTGCTGCTGGGCTGGCTGGGACTGGTGATGTTCATCGCCTTCGCCTTGGGTGCATCGCCGACCTGGGCCTTCGCCAGCATCAAGCTCGGCAGTTTCGGCCTGCTGCTGCCGGTGTACGTGACGGTGGCGCACCGCATGTTCCCGTTCTTTGCCGGCAACGTGGTGCCGGGTTACGTGCCGTGGCGTTCGCTGCCGTGGCTGGGCGCAGTGTGGGCGTTGCTGATGCTGCATCTCGCTCTGGAGCTGATGCATGTCTATGCGTGGCTGTGGCTGGCGGACGTGCCGCTGCTCGTGCTCACCGCATGGGCGGTGCATCGGTGGTGGCCGCGCGGCAGGATGCCAAGCCTGCTTGCCGTGCTATTCATCGGCACCGCGTGGTTGCCGGTGACGTTCCTGCTGTACGTGCTGCAGAGCGTGACCTTCCTCGCCACCGATGAGTTCGTGCTCGGGCGCGCACCGATGCATGCGATGTTCATCGGGTTCTTCGGCAGCCTGCTGGTGGCGATGGTGACACGGGTGACGCAAGGCCATTCGGGACGGCCGCTGGTAATGCCGAAAGTGGCGTGGTTCGCCTTCATCGCGATCCAGGGGGTGGCGGTGATGCGCATCGTCGCGGATATCGCGCCGGATGCGATGGCGTGGCAGGCCGCCGCCGCCGTGGGCTGGCTGCTGGCGCTGGCGCCGTGGGTCGGGCGCATCGGCGGCATCTACCTGCGTCCGCGTGCGGACGGGAGGCCGGGATGAGCGCCATGATGACGTTCTATCCCGACATCAAACTGGTCCACATGGGTGCCGCGATGACCAGCGGCACGCTGTTCGCGCTGCGTGCGCTCGCCCTGCTGGCCGGCATGCACTGGCCACGCGCCGCAGCGGTGCGCTACCTGAGCTACAGCATCGACACGGTGCTGCTGACCGGCGCGATGATGCTGCTGACGATCCTCCCGGCCGGCCTGTTCGCCAATGGCTGGCTGGTGGCGAAGATCGCCTTTCTTGTCGCGTATGTCGCGCTGGGCATCGCGGCCTTCCGTCCCGCACGCGGGGCCGCTGCGCGTGCGCTGCTGATGGGCGCGGCCGTGCTGTGCTTCCTGCAGGTCTACGGCATCGCGCGCGCGCATGACCCGTTGGGCTGGCTGCTCTGGCTGGGGAATTGAACGACATGAAAACTTCGCTGGACACTGCCTTGCTACCGGACGCCTTCGCCACCTGTGCGTGCTGCGTTCGCGAATCGCTGGATGCGGCGGGCGTGCTGCTCGACTGCGCATCCGCCCCGGACGAGACGGAGAACGACGCATGGCACATGCCGTGAACCTGCTGCGACTGGATCTGCGCGACCTGGCGGCGCCCGAGCCGATGGAGCGCATCCTCGACTGCCTGCGCACACTGCGGCGCGGCGAACGGCTGGTCGCGCTGACACCGCACCCGCCCGTACCGTTGCTGCCGATCCTCGATGACCAGGGCTTCGCGTACCACATCTACGCGGGCACCACGGGCAGCGCCTGCATCGCGATCTGCCACGCAGAGGACAGGCACGCACTGGAACCGCCGCGCGCAGCATGAGCGGGCTTGCGTTTGCGCAGGCGCCGCCGCCTCCGGTGCCGATGCGCTTCCTCCAGGTCGCGCTCGCCTGGGGCGTCGTCGCCGGCCTGTGGCTGGCGTGGCAGGGCGAAGTGGCGTTGCTCTCGCGCTGGACGCCGGCCACGCTCGTGCTGGTGCACATGCTCGCGCTGGGCCTGCTCGGCAACGCGATGCTGGGCAGCCTGGTGCAGTTCCTGCCGGTGGCGGCGGGCAGTCCACTTCCCTACCCTCGCCTGGTGCCGTGGCTGCACGCGATGTTCAACCTCGGCACCGTCCTGCTGCTGGTCGCCTTGGCATCGCAAGCGCGTGCGTCCGCCTTGCCTGCCGGCATGCTGCTTGGCGGATCGCTTGCGGTGTTCCCGGTGCTGGCGCTGGTCGCCGTCCTGCGTGGCAGCGGGCAGCGCGTCGTCCGCCATGGCATCGGGCTGGCGCTGATCGCGCTGGCGATGACGACGGCGCTGGGATTGCTGCTGCTCGCTGCACGCACCGGCTGGCGTGTGCCCGCGCCACCTGGCCTGGTGGACCTGCACGCGATGTCCGGCACGCTGGGCTGGGTCCTGGGCCTGCTGGCCGCCGTGGGCAGCATCACGCTGCCGATGCTGCAGGGCACGCATGCGGTGCCGTCCGCAGGGTCACGCATGTGGCAGGCCAGCCTGCTGGCAACGCTCGGCATCGTGGCCGCCGCACAGTTGAAGCTGCTGCCTGACGCTGCGTGGCGCGTGGCGGCATGGCCCTTCGCCGTCTTCAGCATCGCCGTGTTCGTATTGCAGGCACGCGCACCGCATCGCCGCAATCCCACGTTGCGCCGCTTCTGGCAAGCGGGCTGCGCAGCCCTGCTTGCCGCGAGCGTCACGGCCTCGTGGTCCGGCACGCCGTTGTTGCTGGTCGGCATGCTGGTCCTCGGCGTCGGCCTGCCACTGCTGGTCGTTGGCATGGCACTGGAGATCACCGGCTTCCTGACCTGGATCGCACTGCGCCAGCGCGTCCCGCGGGGCATCCGCGTACCGGGCGTGGGCAGCCTGTTCGAGGAAGCGGACAAGCGGCGCGCGTTCGCCGTGCACGTCATCGCGGACTCGCTGCTGGTGGTGGCTGCGCTCGCACCGGTCATGGCCCGCACCGCCGGCTTCGCGATCGCGATCGCCTATGCGGTGAGCCTGCACGGGCAATGGCACTGCTGGCGCCAGGCGGCGACGTGGCGGCGCAACGATGGCTGATTCTTCGGCACCGCCCGCCCGCGGGAAGTTCTGAACGGCGGACCCTGTTCGTGGTGAGCCTGTCGAACCACGCTCTTTGCGAGGGATCAACGGGTCGCTACCGATCTGCGTCTGAGTGAAAAGCATAGTTCGACAGGCTCGCCATGAACCACATCGAGGGACCGCGACCGCCCGGCGACGATGCCTGCCGATTCCCTCGCGTCAGTAGCGCAGGTTGAGCTTCACCCAGGTCGTGCGACCGGGTTCGTTGATGCGTACCGGATCGGCCGGATAACCGAAGGCGCTGTTTCCGCCCAGGTTGAGGTGTTCGCTGTAGGCGCGGTCGAACAGGTTGTCGATGCCGGCGGTGAGCTGCGCGTATTCGCTGAAGCGATAGCCGCCGTTGAGCGAGAACACCGCGAAGCCCGCGCTCGGCCCGAGGTCGCGTCCGACCACGTTGCCCTGCGTGGTGCTGACACGGTCCTGTGCCGCCGCCACGCGCCACAGTGCGCCCCATGTCCACGCCCCGTGTTCGCGGCTGGCGGCCAGGCGAGCTTCCAGCGGCGGCATCTGCGGCAGTGCGGTGCCGGCGGCGCTTACCTCGCCCCACGCGTATGACGCCGAACCGGAAAGCTTCCACCCCGGCGCCGGGCGCCAGTCGATGCCGGCTTCGCCGCCGCGGATATTCGCGTCCACGTTGTGGGCCCGGGTGGTGCCGCCCATCATCCCGGCGGCGTAGTCGAACAGGATGAAGTCCTGCACGCTCCCGGCGTACAGCGACGCCCATGCATCCACCTTCGCGCCCTTGTACTGCGCGCCGATGTCGAGCTGCGTGGTGCGCTCCGGCTGAACGCCGGCGAAGGCATTGGCGGACCCCGCCGGGCCGCGCGTGGGCGAGAACAGTTCCCAGTAGTCCGGCATGCGCTGCGTGTGGCCGAGGCCGGCATACGCGCCCCAGCGGCCGCCCATGTCGTACTCGTAGCGGACGAACGCGCTGGGCAGCGATTCCCTGCGTGTCACCCCGGCGGTGGGGTTCGGCACCGGCATCGTGCCGGCGGTGGTGGCACGCAGGTCCTGTGCCTCCGCGCGATCAATGCGCAGGCCGCTCATCAGGTGGTGCTTGTCGGTGATGTGCCAGTGCGATTCGGCAAAGGCGCCCCAGCTCTGGAACTTGGCGTCCACCGACCACGGCATGGCGAGATAGGCGCCGCGCCCCATCGCGCTGCGCTTGCTGTGGCGGCTGGCGCGCAGGTCCAGGCCGGCGGTCACTTCCCAGCGATCCTTCTGCCAGGTCGTCGCCACGCGGCCACCGCGCGTGCGATGCGCCACGTTGCTGGCCATCGGCATCGGCATGCTGCCGGTGGGGTCGGGATCGCGCAGCGTGTAGTTGTCCATCACGTGATCCACGTCGTTCTGGTAGACGTTGGCGACCACGGCGTCCAGCACGCCCCCGATGTGCTTCTTCTCGAAGCGCAGCCCGAGGCTGTCGCGCTCGAACTGCGCGCCGTCCATGCCGCGCCCGGCATAGCGGGCCTGCGCATCGCCGATGCCTGCGCTCAGCTCCAGCACGGTGTCCTGGTCCGGCGTCCAGCCGATCGCGGCGTCGGCATTCCATTTCTTCCAGGACGAAGGCACGCGGTCGCCATGGCCATCTTCGTAATCGTCTGCCTCGGAACGGTTGGCCGAGACGCGTGCGTAGCCGCGCGGTGTGCCGGCGCTGACGTCCAGTACCTGATCGTTGCGACCGTGGCTGCCGGCCAGCACGCTGCCTGAAGCCTGCACGCCGGGCTCTGCGAAGTACGGGATCTCGCGCTCGAAGCGCACTGTGCCGGCGGAGGCGCCACCGCCCCACAACACCGTCTGCGGCCCCTTGATGACGACCAGGCGGTCGTAGGTTTCCGGCGCGATGTACGACAGTGCGTTGTCCATGCGCGACGGGCATGCGCCGCTCATCGCGCCATCGTTGGTCATCAGGTTGATGCGCGAGCCGAACATGCCGCGCAGCACCGGATCGCCATTGGTGCCGCCGCTGCGCAGCGTGGAGAAGCCGGGAATCGTCTTCAGGTAGTCCGCGCCGTCGCTGGCGGGCACCGGCTGGCGCGGCAGCTTGGGATCGGTGATGAAGGTGGTGGCCATCGCTGGCGCGACGCCCACCACGACGATGCCGTCCAGCGTGGTCGTCGGCATCGCATCGGCGTGCGCCGCGGTGTGCGGTTCGCCCGCATGCGCCAACGGCATGTTGGCGAGCGCGCCCAACAGGGCCACGGCAAGCAGGTTAAGGGTCATGGCACATCTCCCTTCGTGTGATGCGCCCATTCTCACGACGCACCCTGGAGTGCAGATGCGACGCGTTGTCGCAGCCCCCGATGCGCTTGACCTTGGTCAAGCCGATGCGCGAATTCCCGCTTCCGGCCGTCGACGATTGATCCAGATCAACGTCGGCGTCGCAGTGCGTTTCCACCATGGATGCACACCCACCACGACCCATCAAAGGAAAGCGCCATGAAACGCCTGCATCCCCATGTACTCCCCTGCGCCCTCGCCAGCGCGCTCGCTGCGATGTTCGCCATTCCCGCGCTCGCCAGCGACAGGATCGCCCCGGCCCGCGAGACCATCCATGCCGTGCTGACGGCGCCCCCGATGGTGCCCGCGCCGCTCACGCGCAAGACACCGGCCCATGTCGTGGTCGACCTCGAGATGATCGAGAAGGACATGCGGATGGCCGATGGCGTCACCTACAACTTCTGGACCTTCGGCGGCACGGTGCCGGGCAGCTTCATCCGCGTGCGCAAGGGCGACACGGTGGAGTTCAAGCTGAAGAACCGCCACGACTCGCACATGTCGCACAACATCGACCTGCACGCCGTCACCGGCCAGGGCGGCGGCGCCGAAGCCACGTTCACGCTCCCCGGCCACGAAACGCAGTTCACCTTCAAGGCGCTGAATCCCGGCCTGTACATCTACCACTGCGCGATGGCCCCGGTCGGCATGCACATCGCCAACGGCATGTACGGCCTGATCCTGGTCGAGCCGGAAGAAGGCCTGCCGCCGGTGGACAAGGAGTTCTACGTGGTGCAGGGCGACTTCTACACCGAAGGCGCGTACGGCGAACCCGGCCTGCAGCCCTTCAGCCTGGAGAAGGCGATCGACGAGCACCCGACCTACGTGGTGTTCAACGGCTCGGTCGACGCGCTGCAGGGCGACAACGCGCTGACGGCGAAGGCGGGTGAAACCATCCGCATGTTCGTGGGCAACGGCGGCCCGAACCTGGTGTCCAGCTTCCACGTGATCGGCGAGATCTTCGACAAGGTCTACACGGAAGGCGGCAGCAAGTACCAGGAGAACGTGCAGACCACGCTGATCCCCGCCGGCGGTTCGGCCATGGTCGAGTTCAAGGCGGACGTGCCGGGCAACTTCGTGCTGGTCGATCACAGCATCTTCCGCACGTTCCACAAGGGCTCGCTCGGCATCCTGAAGGTGGAGGGCGAGAAGAACCCTTCCATCTACACCGGCCAGCAGCACGACATCGAGTATCCGGAAGCCAAGCCGGCCGACAAGAAGTGAGGACCGGATGAAACGGACGCTGCCACAGACGGCTTCGATCCTCGTGCTGGCCCTGGCGTCGGCGCTTGCCGTCGCCGGGGACGCGGCGAACGGATTCCTGCCTGTCGAGGGCGGCGACTTCCGTTCGTCCGTGCGCTTCGAGGAGGACACCCGCGTGGTGCGGGTGGCCTCGTTCGCGCTGATGGCACGGCCTGTCAGCAATCGCGATTTCGCCGGATTCCTCGCGCGCCAGCCGCAGTGGCGACGCGACCGCATTCCCGCCGTGTTCGCCAGCCCGGGCTACCTGGGCCACTGGGCCACGGCCGATGCTCCCGGGGCGGCGGTCGATGCCGATGCACCGGTCGTGCACGTGAACTGGTACGCCGCCGATGCGTACTGCCGCGAACAGCAGGCGCGCCTGCCCCGCTTCGTGGAGTGGGAATACGCGGCGGCGGCCGATGCGACCCGGCGTGACGCCCGCAGCGATCCGCGATGGCGGATGCGTCAGGTCAACGACGGCACGCCGCACGCGATGGATGCCGCCGCCGATGCGCCAGCCAATGCCTACGGCATCCAGGGCCTGCACGGTGCGTACTGGGAATGGAGCGAGGACTACGCCTCGCTGCTGGGCGACGGCGACCGCCGCGGCCAGCAGGATGGCGACAGCCTGCGCTATTGCGGCGCCACCGCGCTGGCCTTCAACGATCCCGGCGACTACGGCGTGGTCAAGCGCTTCGTCCTGCTGTCGGCACTGCAACCCGGGGCCACCCTGGGCAACCTCGGTTTCCGCTGCGCAAGGAGCACTCCATGAAACGCATGTCCTTCTTCCTGTCCGCTACGCTGGCCCTCGCCGGCACCCTGCACGCGCAATCGCTGCCGGGCGAATCGGTCTACCACCTGCAGTCGACAACGCAGGATGCCGGCGGACGACCCGTCGCATGGTCGTCGCTGCACGGCCAGCCGCGCGTGGTGTCGATGTTCTACACGAACTGCCACCTGATGTGCCCGCTGATCATCGAGAACGCCAAGAGCGTGCAGAAGCAGCTCACGCCGCGCGAACGGGCGAAGCTGGGCATGGTGATGATCAGCCTGGACCCGGTCCGCGACACCCCGGCCGCCTTGCAGGAGGTCGCCAGGCGCCATCGCGTGCCGGCGGGCTGGCAGTTCCTGGCGCCCGCCGACAACGACGTGCGCGCGATCGCCAGCGTGCTGGACGTGCGCTACCGCTTCCGCGACGACGGCAGCATCAACCACACCAGCGTGCTGGTGCTGCTGGATGCCGACGGACGCGTGCGTGCGCGCAGCGAGGTGACCGGTGCCGCCGCGGATCCGCAGTTCCTGACCCAGGTCAAGGCGCTGCTCGCCGGGCCGTGATGTCATGTCCCCACACCCACCCAAACCCGAAGAACGACGGAGCCACACGATGAAACTCTCCCACTCCCTGCTCGCCCTTGCCCTGTTCGGCGCCGCCGGCATGGCCCAGGCCGCCGGCAACTGCACCGTCAGCCTGAAGGGCGACGACGCCATGAAATTCGACCTGAAGGAGGCCACGGTCTCCGCCAGCTGCGCCACCATCACCCTCGAGCTGACGCATACCGGCAAGCTGCCGGCCGCGGCGATGGGTCACAACGCGGTGGTGTCGAAGACCGCCGACCTGGCCGGCGTGGCGCGCGACGGCATGAAGGCCGGCGCCGCGGGCGCCTACGTAGCCGCCGGCGATGCGCGCGTGATCGCGCATACCGCACTGATCGGCGGCGGGCAAAAGACGAAGATCACCTTCCCCGGCAAGAAGCTGACCGCCGGCAGCGACTACAGCTTCTTCTGCAGCTTCCCCGGCCACTCCACGCTGATGAAGGGCAAGCTGGTCGTCACCAAGTAATCCGCCCCGACCCACGATGCGCCGCCTGCGGGCGGCGCATCCCTTTGTGGAGCAGGCCATGGAATATGTCATCCGCCTGGGCGATGCCCCCATCGACCTGGCCGTCATCGAACGCCACCTGCAGGATCTGGATCCCGCAGCGGTGCTGGACCTGGATGCCCAATCAGGATGCCTGCGCCGTTCCACCAGCGCGCTCGCGGTGGAACTGCTGATGGCCCTCGCGCAGGCGGGCCATCGCGTCACGCCCGACACCATCGAACGCCTGCCTTCCGTGTGCTGCGGTGGCTGCAGCGGGTGAGACGGGATCTACCTGCCGTCAGCCTCACCGCGAAGACCAGCCCCCGCGCCGATCCGTCCGCTCACTTGCTGGCCGGGAGTTCCACGCGCGCGACCAGGCCACCCAGACGCGCCGAACCACCCAGATGGATACGCCCACCGTGGGCTGTGACAGCCTCTGCGGCGATGGCGAGCCCCAGCCCGCTGCCGTCGCTCCCCCCGCCCAGGCGGCGGTAGAAGCGGTCGAAAACCCGTTCCCGTTCATCCTCTGGGATGCCTGGGCCGCTGTCTTCCACGGTCAGCACCGCCTGCATGCCCGTGGTGGAAGTCCGCACCTCGATCACGCCCCCCGCCGGTGTATAGCGCAGTGCATTCTCGATCAGATTGCGGACCAACAGGCCCAGCGCGAACTCGTCTCCCCACAACTGCGCGCCTTCCAGCGTCAGCACGATTTCCTGGTTCTTTCGCTCCGCCAACGGCCGGAGTTCCTCCATCTCCGTCCTCACCAGCGCATCAAGATGGAGCCTCGAATGCTCGCGCGCACCTCCCAGGCTCTCGGCCCGGCTGAGCGAAAGAAGCTGGGATGCCAGCCGTTCCACGCGTTCGATACTGATGCCGAGCAGCTCCTGTGACTGCGCCCGATCATGTTCGTCGAGGGCATGGCGCGCATTGTCCGCATGCACCTTCAATGCGCTGATCGGCGTCCGCAGTTCGTGGGCGGCGTCCGCAACGAAGTTCCGCTCGCGTGCGAGCGCGACGTCCAGCCGCTGCAGCAATCCATTGATGGCGCTCACCAGGCCCTGCGCCTCGCGCGGCACATCGGCGGGATCCAGCGGCACCAGCCGCTCCGGATGGCGTTGGCCGATCTCCATCGACAGGCCGCGCAGCGAGCGTGTGGCCAAGGCAACGCTCCACCAGATCACCAGCGCCATCAGCGGAAGCGCGAGCAGCAAGGGTAGCAATGTCCCTCCCGCGATATCGGTAGCCAGTTCCTGGCGGATATCGGAAAGCTCGGCAGACTGGAACCAACGGCCATTCGACGAACGCAGTGTGAATGTGCGCCAGCGTGCACCTTCAATCACGACATCGGAGAACCCGGGTTCCGTCACCGCCAGCGGTGTCGTCGGGGCGCTGTCCGAACGCAGCAGCAAGCGCTGCTTCGTGTCCCACACCTGGAACGCGAGCTTGTTCTCGTACGCATGGCCGTCATCGAAGGCGAGCGCGTCGCCGACACCTTGGGCCTCGCCATGCCAGCCGCGCAGGACGATCGGCTCACCCGGGTAGGCATTGAGCTCGCTCAAGGGCTCATCGACCAGACTCACGAGCACACGGGTGGACTGCACGAGCCTGGCGTCGAACATTTCGCCAGCTTCCTGCAGACCCGCGCGGTAGCTGAGCCAGCCGGCCGCGGACATCACGACGCCGAGCGTGCCGAGCAGCAGCAACAGCAGCGTCGCACGCATCGATCTCATGCGGTGTCTCCGGCCACGTCGCCGAGGGCATACCCGATGCCGCGTACCGTGCGGATGGCGCTCGGTTCCAGCTTGCGGCGGAGCTGGTGGACATGCACGTCCACCGCATTGCTGGCGACGTCCTCGTTCCAGCCATAGAGGTGCCGCTGGATCGTGTCGCGCGCCATCGGGCGGCCACGTTGCTCCATCAGGACGCGCAGCAATGCGAACTCACGCCGGGTGAGATCAAGGCTTCGTCCTTTCCATGTCGCGGTGAGCGTGGCCGGATCCAGGCGTAGGGGACCCGCTTCCAGCGAAGGGGTCGCCCTTCCGGAACTGCGCCTGATCAGCGCACGCACCCTGGCGAGCAGCTCGGCGGTATCGAATGGCTTTCCCAGGTAGTCGTCCGCACCGACGTCCAGCCCCAGCGTGCGATCGGACGGCCGTTCGCGTGCGCTCAGCACGAGGATGGGCACCGGGTTCCCGGCGGCGCGTACCTGCCGGATCACCTCGATGCCGTCCATCCGCGGCAAACCCAGATCCAGCACTACGAGGTCGAACTCGCCATCGCGCATTGCCGTGAGTCCGCTCGCACCGTCCTGCACCCAATCGATCGCGAAGGCACCGCGCCGCATGGCGATGCAGATGCCTTCGCCCAGCAACGGATCGTCTTCCACCAGCAGGATGCGCATGCGGCCAGTCTGGTGCTCCCCCCCTCAGTTGGCAAGGTGCCCGGCGATGTCCTTGAGCTTGCTCTCCGCCTCGCGGCGGCGACCGGCGTCAGCCACTTCCCGGCCCGGCCGCGCCGGTGCCGCCAGCGCTTTCTGGAAGGCCGCGCGCGCGCCTGTCCAGTCCTTCTGGTCGAGCAGGAAATCCGCATAGAAATAGTTGGCGTCGATGCCATCGGGATCGATGGCCAACCCCTTGCGGAGCATGGCGCGCGCCTTGTCGTCGTCGCCGAAGCCAAGCGGCCAGCCCGGCACCTGGTAGTACAGCGCGCCCAGGCTGGTGTAGGCCGCACCGTCGAGCGCGTCAGGCGCGATCTTGATGGCCGCCTCGAAATCGGCACGCGCACGCTTGACCAGCCCGAGCGCCCCCATCCCGCCCTTCTCGCCTGCCAGGCTCGACAACACGATGCCTTCCCAGATCAGGGCGGACGCATCACGCGGGTGCGCCTCGCGGATCTTCCCGGCCTGGCGTGCAAGCTCTTCGAAGGCCGGTTCGCGCTGCGCCTTCGGCACCTGGTAGTTGATCTGCGCCCAACGGTCGCGCACCTGGCCGGTCGTGGTGGCGCCGGGTTCGCCTGCCAAGGCAATCCCGACCAGCAGCGTTGTCGACATGAGAATCAGGAAGAGCATGGACTTACCGTAAGCGTGGTTCATGGTGGATGTTCTCCTCGGTGGATGATCGTGGTCGTCGCGCATGCCGGCGGACGATGGGCAGGCTGTTGCGCAGATTGCGATCGACCAGTCCGGGCACCAGCCCATTGATGCGCGCGAACAGTTTTTCCGGCCAACCGATCTGCATCCGCGACCGGCCCTGCACGATGGCCGCGACCAGCTGGCGTGCGACTTCGGCGGGCACGTCGCTGCTGACCTTGAGTTCGGCATTCAGCGCATCGACGGCAGGCGTGTTGAACGGCGTGCGGGTGGCGCGTGGCGACAGGTACTGGAAGCGCAGGCCGGTATCGGCGTATTCCCTTGCCAGCGCTTCGGTCAGTCCGCGCAGGCCGAACTTGCTGGCGCTGTAGGCCGCGAAGCCGGGGAACGCCAGGCTGCCGAAGGTGGAGCCGACAACGACCACGGCGGCCGATGCATGCGTCCTCAGGAGTGGCAGCAAGGCATGCGCGAGCAGCATCGGCGCCACAAGGTTGGTCTGCACCAACCGGTCCATGTCGACAGGATCCTGCTCTTCGAACAGACCGAATGCCGCCTGCGCGTGAGCCAGCACCAGCACCGAGGGCAGCGGGCTCGCGGCCTGCGCCGCGCGCAGCAGATGGGCGCGCCCGTCCTCCGTCGCCACATCGGCGACGACCCACGACGTACTGCCCGCAGGCATGTCTTGCGCGACCCGGCGCAGCTTGGCCTCGTCTCGCCCCACTGCAAGCACGCGCGCACCGGCGGCGACCAGCGCCGCGCACAACGGCTGGCCGATGCCGCCGCTGGCGCCGGTCAGGATCACGGTTCTCCCAGCGAGTTCCATCAGGCCGCCTCGGCCAGGCGCACGCCATCGGCACGCAGGGTGCGGAAGATGTCGCCGTAGAGCACGTAGAAGCGTCGTGCTGCATGGATGACCGCCGCCTGGTCTCCGAGGTCGTCCAGTCGATCCATCAGGCGCTTGAAGAAGCCGACATGCTCGATGTCCAGGTCGCCATGGGACAGCAGGTAGCCGAATGCATTGGGCGGCAGGTCGAGCGAGGCCTGCAGCGTGTTGGCGGCGCGCGTGGCGAGCGCGACGCTGGTACCCTCCAGCACCAGTACCATGCCGAAGAAGCCGACCGGGTTGCCGCGCTGGATGGTGTCGTAGGCGTAACTGACCATCAGCTCCGTCGCCAACGACGGTGACGACATCGCGGCCGCGGCGCGGTCCTCGCCACATGCCGCGATATCGTCCAGCACCCACTCGTGGTGCCCCATCTCTTCGTCGATGTACTCCCCGACCGCCGTGCGCAACCATTCCAGCCGCGCGGGCAGGCGCGCACCGCAGGCCATCAGCAGGGGCACCGTGTGGCGGACATGGTGATAGGCCTGGGTGAGGAAGGCCACGTAATCCTCGCGCGCTATCCTGCCCGCCAGCGCGGACTGGATGAGGGGAATGGAAAGCAGACTGTCGCGCTCGCGCATGGTCTGTGCGACCAGCTCGTCATGGAAACTCATGCGGTGACTCCGGAGGGGGAAACGTTCGGGATGAGGCGATAGCAGGCGTCGACGTCGGCCTGGTAACGGTCGAGAATGGCCGCGCGGCGCGGACGGCCGTTCGCGGTCATCAGGCCCGCGTCCGCGCTGAAGGGTGCGGCGCGCACGAAGCGCGCGACGCGCGCATAGTCGGGTAGTCCAGCGTTGACCTCACCCAGCGCACGCATGATCTGTGCGTCGTCCACGTCGGGACGGCGTGGCACCAGCACCGCGACGTTGTCCGCCTGGCCCTCGCCCCAGACCACCACCTGCGCGATGGCCGGATGCGCCAGCAGTTCGCTCTCCACCCACTCCGGCGACACATTCCGCCCGAAGGCGGTGATGAAGACATTCTTGCGGCGCCCGGTGATGTAGACGAAACCTTCGTCGTCGCGATAGCCCAGGTCGCCCGTGCGCAACGGCCCCTCTTCCAGCGGGTCGCCCCCGAGGTACCCCAGTGCGCGTGCGCCTTCGACGCAGATCTCGCCATCCACGATCGAGACATCGGCATGCGGCAAGGCCTGGCCGACGCTGCCGTCGCGCGTGGCGCCAGGGCGATTAAGGCATACCACGGAACCGCACTCTGTCAGGCCATAACCTTCGAACACGGGAAGGCCGAGCACGCGTGCACGCGCGAGCAGACCGGGCCCCACGCGCCCACCACCCACCGCGATGTAGCGCAACGAGGCGGGCAAGGGAGCGCCCTGCTCCGCCGCCATCACCAGTGCCAACAGCAACTGGGGTACCAGGATCACGCTTTCGGGCTGGTAGCGGTGCAGGCAACGCAGCAGCGTGGGCACGTCGAGGCCGGTCGCGCCGGTATAGCCGATCTCGGACAGCGACGGCAGTGCGATCTCCGCATCCGCCAGGAGGGCGGCGTACAGCCCGGCCACGTTCTCCAGCAGCGTTGCGAGCGGCATCAGACACAGATGGCGGCGGGGCGCGATCGCGGCGGCGGCATCGACCAGCGACCCCGCCACGCCGAACAGCGTGTGCGCATCCAGGCACACGCCTCGTGGGCGACCCGTCGTGCCGGACGTATAGGTGATGCAGCCGGTGCGGTGCGGCAGCACCGGTGCCGCCGCTTCGTCCACCTGCGCGCGCCAGCATGCCAGGCGCTCGCCATCGAGGAACCCGGTCAGCGCCTCGACGCCGGGCGGCATGGCGTCATCGCGGGAAGTGACGACGCATTGCGCACCGCTGTTGGCCAGCGCGTGCAGCACCTGCGCGTCGGAGAAGAACATCGGCAGCGGCACATGCACGCCACCGGTTTCGCGGATCGCCATGTCCAGCACGAACCAGCTCGGCCCGTTGTCCAGGCGACTGGCGACGCGCCGGATGTCCATCTTCGTCATCCACTCGACGAGATGCCCGATCCGCGCCGCAAGGGCCCGGTCATCCAGGGTGCCTTGCGCCGTGATCAGGCGGGGACGTCCGTTGCCTTCGGACTCACGCAGAACGACATCCATCGGCGTCCTCATGGCGACCCTGCCAGGCAAAGATCCGGGGTGCCGCTGCATGTCCGGGGCATGTGCCTGCCCCGCAGGTAGGCCACGCCCTCTGCGAGGTTGCCGCATATCAGGCGTGGTCGCGATGCGTAGTAGGAACCCCAGTCTCCACCGGCATCGCCCAGCCGTTCGGCACGCGCTTCGGCCAGTTCGATCATCGGCAGATGCAGGCGCTCGAACGCATTGCGCAACTGTCGGGTGGCGACCAGCAGGACCCATGTCATGCCCGCCGACTGCAGGGTCAGCGCAAGCTGCAGGATGAGTTCGCGCGCGATGCCGGGTGTGGTGGCGGCGAAGTTGCCGGCTTCGACTATCAGGCGGCGGTCGATCTGCGCGATCTGCTCGTGTGCCATCACCTGTTCGACCGGCGCATCGAGGTAGTGCTCGACGAACAGCGGCCCCTCCCCTCCGGCACGCACGCCGACGGCAGCGGCAAGCCGGCCATCGCTGTCGCGGTAGGCGAGCAGATGGGGGAAGAAGCTGCGCAGCGCTGCGCCGTAGCGTTCGCGATAGACGTCGCTGATGAACGACTCGACTTCGTCCCGGTCGGGATCGTGGCGATCAATCAGCTGGACGCTGGCGAAGCGTCCCGGCAGCGGGGCAAGTACGATGTGGGAGCGGATCCAGTGCATGGCGTGCATGCTGGAATCGCTCGATTAAGGGTCGATTAGCTCGAAGTTAAGCGCTCATTAGATTCCCGGCACGAATTCGTGAGAATCCGCACCGCTTCACCGCGGGGCTAAACCCGCTCTGAACGTCGCGCAATGGACATCACCAGAACAGCGTATACAGCGCCACGAGAATGGCGAGCACGGCGACGGCGCCGATATTGAATGCGCCGCTGGTGCGGTAGTCCACATCGCCGGTCTGGATGATGTCCTTCTCCGGGGCGTGCGGCGTGGCCAGCGAGACGACCACCGCCAGCGCCAGCGCCAGCAGGAATACCAGGCCGACGCGATCGATGAAGGGCAGCGCCGGCCACGCCAGCTTCAGCACGATGGACAACACGAACGAACCGATCGCCGCCGCCAGCGCGCCGGCCTCGTTGGCGCGCTTCCAGAACAGGCCCAGCACGAAGATCACCACGATGCCCGGGGTGAAGAAGCCGGTGTATTCCTGGATGTACTGGAACGCCTGGTCGAAGCTGCCCAGCAGCGGCTTGGCCGCCAGAATGCCGAGCACTACCGTGACCACCGCGGCGATGCGGCCGACGCGTACCAGCTTTGTTTCATCGTGCTGGCGCTTGCCCTTGGCGTAGAAGTCGAGGGTGAAGATGGTCGCCACCGAATTGATCTTCGACGCCAGCGACGCGACGATCGCGGCCACCAGCGCGGCGAACACCAGGCCCAGGATGCCGGTAGGCAGCAGGCGCATCATCGTCGGATACGCCTGGTCGGGCTTGTCGAGGCCCGGCGCCAGCATCACCGCCGCGATGCCCGGCAGCACCACGATCACCGGCATCAGCAGCTTGAGGAACGCGGCGAACAGCACGCCCTTCTGCGCCTCGCCGATGTCCTTCGCGGCGAGCGCGCGCTGGATGATGTACTGGTTGAAGCCCCAGTAGCTGATGTTCATGATCCACATGCCGCCGATCAGCACGCTGAGGCCCGGCAGGTCCTTGTAGAAGGGGTTGTCCTTGTCGAGGATCATCTCGAAGTGGCCCGGCTGCGCTTCCCACAACCGGTGGAAGCCCGCGACGATGCCTGCGCCGTCGCCCAGTTCGTTGAGTGTCAGACCCGCGACCAGCAGGCCGCCCAGCACCAGCAGCGACACCTGCACGATGTCGGTCAGCGCGACGGCCTTCAGACCCCCGTAAAGCTGGTACAGCAACGCGAACACGCCGATCAGCACCACTGCCAGCATCTGGTCCATGCCGGTGACCTGCGACACCGCGATGGCGCCCAGCCACAGGATCGAAGTGACGTTGACGAACACGTAAAGCCCCAGCCAGAACACGGCCATGAGGGTGCGGATGCGCGCGCCGTAACGCTGTTCCAGGAACTGCGGCATCGTGTAGATGCCGTTGCGCAGGAATACCGGCAGGAACCATTTGCCGACGATCAGCAGCGTGGCCGCGGCCATCCACTCGTACGAGGCGATGGCCAGGCCGATGGCATAGCCGGAACCGGACATGCCGATGATCTGTTCGGCCGAGATGTTGGCCGCGATCAACGAAGCGCCAATGGCCCACCACGGCAACGACTTGCTGGCGAGGAAGTAGTCCTTCGCATCCTTGGTGTGTCCCGCTTTCTCGCGCGACACCCATTGCGCCAGCACGAAGATGCCGGCCAGGTAGGCCAGCACGATGGCGATATCCAGTCCCGACAGTGTCATCCCGTTCCCCTATCCCCATCGAAAAGCGATGCCACGGCACGCCCCGGGGACGCGTGCGCGCCCGGGGGATGCCTTCTTCCTCAGCGCGGGCAGTCGACCGCCTGCTCCGCCTGGTCCAGCGACCCGAGTGCGACGCGCGAGACCGAGATCGTCATCGTGCCGGCAGTGCCAATCGCCCACGGCCGATCCAGCTTGCTGACATCGGCGCCGGCCTTGGCGAGGCACTTCAGCGGCACGCCGACCCGCGTCCACTGGCCCACCGGCAGTTTCGCCAGCGTCGGTGCCAGCGCCACGCGTGCCGTGCAACCGGTACCGCAACCCACCGAAAGCCAAGCGTCGCCGCTCGGCGCGGTGTCGACACGCAAGGTGGTCAACAGCATCACGTCGCCATTGCTTTCGCGCTGCAGGTCCAGCGCAGTGTGCGATTGCAGCGCCGCGACTGCTTCGCCCTTGCCCGACCAGGCGAGGCGACGTGCGTCTTCCTGCGCCAGATGGTCCACGCCGGCAACTTTCAAGAGGTCAGCGTTCAATGCCTCCGGGACCTTGGTGACGGTCACGCCCTGGCCGTCGGCGGTTTCGAGCCGCAAGGCCATGCCGGAACCGGCATCGCCGCGCGCGAAGAACACGCCCGTCGCGCCCTCGTCGCTGCTCACGCCGGAGTCTTCCGGCAACGCGGCCAGATCGCCCTTGTCGGCGTAGGTCAGGCCGAAGCCGAACGCGAACAGCGGGTCGTAGCCTTCCTGCCCCACGTTGTTGGCGTACTGCGTGGCGGTGCGCGGCCAGCTGAAGCTGAGCTTGCCCTTGAAGTCGTGCTGCACGCTGCCATCGGCCTTGCGCAGCAGCACATCGGCGATGCCTGCTCCTTCCGAGCCTGGCAGCCATGCGGCGACGAACGCATCCGCGGCATTGATCTCGCGGTTCATCCACAGCGGGCGTCCACTCAGGAACACCGCCACCACCGGGATGCCCTCGGCCTTCAGGCGCTTGATCAATTCGAGGTCGGCGTCGTCACCCGGCTTGTAAAGCAGCGTCTGCAGGTCGCCCTGGAACTCCGCGTACGGGTTCTCGCCGAACACCACCACCGCCACGTCGGGCTTCTGCGTGTACTTGCCGTCAACCGACAGCAGCGCCTCGCCACCGGCGGCCTTCGCCTGCTGCGCGATGCCTTCGTAGATCGAATCGGCGTTCGGGAAATCCTTGCGCGTGGTGCCGGTGCCCTGCCAGTTGAGCGTCCAGCCACCGGCCTGCTTGCCGACATCGTTGGCGCCGTCGCCGGCAACCAGGATGCGCTGCTTCGGCTGCAGAGGCAGCACGCCACCTGCATTTTTCAGCAGCACCAGCGATTCGCGCACGGCCTGGCGCGCGACGGCACGATGCTCGGGCGAACCCAGCAACGCGAACTGTCCACCCACCGTGCGCGCGGACGGCTTGCCCGCTTCGAACAGTCCCAGGCGGATCTTCACCCGCAGGATCCGCCGCACGGCGTCGTCCAGCCGTTCCTGGCTGATCGTGCCGGCCTTCACCGCCGCCAGCGTGGTCTCGTAGAACCCCTTCCAGCTGTCGGAGGCCATCGCCATGTCGAGGCCGGCATTGATCGTCGCCGGACAATCGGTATTCGTGCAGCCCTTCACTTGGCCGTGGCCGTTCCAGTCACCGACCACGAAGCCGCCGAACTGCATGCGACCTTTCAGCGCATCGGTCAGGTACGGCTTGTGGCCGTGCATCTTCTCGCCGTTGACGCTGTTGAAGGAAGCCATCGCCGTCTGTGCGCCGGCCGCGATCGCCGGCGGATAGCCGGCGGCGTGGATGCGTACCAGCTCGGCTTCGCTGATCTTCGTGTCGCCCTGGTCCTTGCCGTTGGTGGTGCCGCCATCGCCGAGGAAATGCTTCACCGAGGCGATCACGTGGCGGCCGTCGAGGAAGCCGGGCGTGCCGACCTTGCCCTGCAGACCTTCCACCATCGCGCCGGCATAGCTGGCCACCACGTCGGGTGATTCCGAATAGCCTTCGTACGTGCGGCCCCAGCGGTCGTCCTGCGGCACCGCCACGGTCGGCGCGAACGTCCACTCCATGCCGGTGGCACGCGTTTCCAGCGCGGTGATCTCACCGATCCGGCGCAGCAGTTCCGGATTGCGCGCCGCGCCCAGGCCGATGTTGTGCGGGAACAGTGTGGCGCCGACGATGTTGCTCTGTCCGTGCACGGCATCGATGCCGAAGATGACGGGGATCGCCTTGCCGCCCTGCGAGGTGTCCATCGACGCCTCGTAGAAGGCATCGGCCAGCGCCAGCCATTCGGCCGGCGAGGCGTCATAGCGGCCGCCCGGATCGGAATTGCCGCCGGCAAGGATCGAACCGAGCCGGTACTTGCGCACGTCGTCCGGCGTGATGCTGGCGATGTCGCCCTGCACCAACTGGCCGACCTTCTCTTCTACCGTCATCGTGGCCAGCAGGTCGCTGATGCGCTTTTCCAGCGCAGCGTCCTCGGCCAGCGGCCAGGCGACCTGCGGCCACGGGTTCGCCTGTGCCTGCGGTGCGGGCGCCTCGACCTTGCCATCGCCCTTGCAGGCGGCCAGCGCCAATGCCAGCGCGGCCAGCAGCACACCGCTGCGGGCGCGCATGAAGTTGCGGTTCGTCATCGTGTTCATCCTTCCATCTGCTCCAGTTCGCGCCCCTTGGTCTCGTGCACGTACTTCAGCACGAAGACCACCGAGATTGCAGCGGCAATCGTATACAGGCCGTAGGCCCCCGCCAGTCCGATGCCGGTGAGCAGCATCGGGAAGGTCCAGGTGATCAGGAAGTTGGAACCCCACTGGGCCAGTCCGGCCACGGCCAAGCCCGAACCGCGGATCTGGTTCGGGAACATTTCGCCCAGCATCACCCACATCACCGGGCCCCAGGAGATGTTGAAGAACACCACGTACAGGTTGGCGGCCACCAACGCCAGAACGCCCATGCCGTCGGACAACTGCAGCGTGCCGGCCGCATCCAGGCTGCCGGTAGCGAAGGCGAAGGCCACCAGCCCCAGCGTGACGGCCATGCCCGCCGAGCCGATCCACAACAGCGGCTTGCGGCCGATCCTGTCCACCAGCAGCATCGACACGATGCAGGCACCGATGCTCAGCGCACCGGAGATGACGTTGATGAGCAACGCGTCGTTTTCCGAGAAGCCCACCGCCTGCCACAGCACCGCGCCGTAGTAGAACACCACGTTGATGCCGACCAGTTGCTGGAACGTGGCCAGGCCGATGCCGACCCACACGATGGGGCGAATCTTCCCCGTCGCCTTGCTGATGAGATCCGACAGGCGCGGACGATGGTGGTCCGCAGCCAGCGAGGCTTCGATCTCGCCCAGCTTGCGGACACCGGCCGCTTCGCCATAGAGCCGCTTCAGCACAACCAGTGCCTGCTCCTTCCTGCCCTTTGCCACCAGATAGCGCGGACTTTCGGGAATGAACAGCAACGCCACCAGGAACAAGCCCGCCGGCAGGATCTCCACCCAGAACATCCAGCGCCAGGCTTCATACCCAAGCCAGTACGGAGTCACCGATCCGCCGGCCACCTTCGCCAGCAGATAGTTGCTGAGGAAGGCGGCGAAGAGGCCGCCGATGATCGCGATCTGCTGCACCGTGGCCAGCCGCCCACGATACTGCGCGGCCGACACCTCGCTGATGTAGGCCGGCGACATCACGCTGGCCGCGCCCACGGCGAAACCGCCCAGCACGCGATAGATCACGAACTCCAACGACCCGGTGGCGATGCCCGATCCCCATGCCGAGATCAGGAAGAACACCGCCGACACGATCAGCACATTGCGCCGACCGTAGTGGTCCGCCAGCCAACCGGCGAAGAAGGCACCGACCGCGCAGCCCAGCAGCATCGAGGCAACGTTGAATCCCGTGCCGACCGAATCAGAGTCGAACGCCTGTCGCAGTCCATCCACCGTGCCGTTGATCACGCCACTGTCGAAACCGAACAGGAACCCGCCGATCGTCGCCACCATGCTGATCAACACGATCAGCCTGGTGTTCTCTCCCCCCGTCATTGCCTGACTCATTGCCGTCCCCTTCCTCGATCCTGATGTCGTTGGTCCGCCGCGCTCAGCGCAGCAGGTACTGGTTGAGCAGGTTCTCGTAACGCTCCTGCTTGCCGCTGATCTGCTTCGGTTCACCCTGCTTGGCCGCCAGCGC
>NZ_VFPB01000008.1 GCF_006716465.1 Pseudoxanthomonas sp. 3HH-4
AGCGCCGCCGTCAGCGTCGTCTTGCCGTGGTCAACGTGACCAATCGTGCCCACGTTCACGTGGGGCTTGGTGCGTTCGAACTTACCCTTTGCCATTGTCTTTACCTCTGTGATTCATGATTCGTGATTAGTGATTGGCTTGAAGCGGGATCCGTGTTCTTGCGGATCACGGATCCCGAATCACCAATCACGGCTTTTAGTTCTTCTTGACGACCGCGTCGGCGATGTTGGCCGGCGCTTCCGCGTAGTGGTCAAACTCCATCGAGAACGTCGCGCGACCCTGCGACATCGAACGCAGCGTGGTGGCGTAGCCGAACATTTCGCCCAGCGGCACCATCGCGGCGATCACCTTGCCGGACGGACTGTCGTCCTGGCCCTGCAGGATGCCGCGACGACGGCTCACGTCGCCCATCACGTCACCCAGGTAATCTTCGGGCGTGACGATCTCGACCTTCATCATCGGCTCCAGCAGGACCGGCTGGGCCTTGCTGAAAGCTTCCTTGAAGGCCATCGAGCCGGCGACCTTGAACGCCATTTCGTTCGAGTCGACGTCATGGAACGAACCGTCGACCGCCTTGATGGCGATGTCGACCACCGGGAAGCCGGCCAGCGGACCGCTCTTCAATGCGTCCTCGATGCCCTTGCCTGCCGCAGCGACGTATTCCTTCGGCACCACGCCACCGACGATGGCGCTTTCGTACGAGAAGCCCACACCCCGCTCGACCGGCGACATTTCGATGACGATGTGGCCGTACTGGCCGCGACCGCCCGACTGGCGCACGAACTTGCCTTCCTGCTTGACCGCCTTGCGGATGGTCTCGCGATAGGCCACCTGCGGCTTGCCGACGTTGGCTTCCACGTTGAACTCGCGCTTCATGCGGTCCACCAGGATTTCCAGGTGCAGCTCGCCCATGCCCGAGATGATCGTCTGGCCGGATTCCTCGTCGGTCTTGACGCGGAACGAGGGATCTTCCTGCGCCAGGCGACCCAAGGCCAGACCCATCTTCTCCTGGTCGGACTTGGTCTTCGGCTCCACGGCCATCGAGATGACCGGCTCCGGGAACACCATGCGCTCCAGGGTGATGATGTGGTCGAGCGAGCACAGCGTGTCACCGGTCGTGACGTCCTTCAGGCCCACGGCGGCAGCGATGTCGCCCGCGCGCACTTCCTTGATTTCGTCACGCTGGTTGGAGTGCATCTGCAGGATGCGGCCCACGCGCTCCTTCTTGGACTTTACCGGGTTGTACACCGCGTCGCCGGAGTTCAGCACGCCCGAATAGACGCGGAAGAACGTCAGCGAGCCCACGAACGGGTCGGTCATGATCTTGAACGCGAGCGCGGAGAACGGCTCGTTGTCACCGGCCTTGCGGGTGTCTTCCTTCTCGTTCTCATCGATGCCCTGCACCGGCGGACGATCCGTCGGAGACGGCAGCAGTTGGATCACGCCGTCCAGCATGGCCTGCACGCCCTTGTTCTTGAACGCGGAGCCGCAGTAGACCGGGATCACTTCCACCTTCAGGGTGCGCTCGCGCAGGCCCGCGATGATCTCGGCTTCCGTCAGGTCGCCCTCGTTGAGGTACTTGTCCATCAACGCTTCGCTGGCTTCGGCCGCGGCCTCGACCATGAACGCACGGTCCGATGCCGCCTGCTCGGCCAGTTCGGCCGGGATGTCGCGGTACTCGAACTTGGTGCCCTGCGATGCCACATCCCAATGGATGTACTTCATCTTCAGCAGGTCGATGACGCCCTCGAAGCCGTCTTCGGCGCCGACCGGGACCTGCATCGGCACCGGGTAGGCACCCAGGCGCGACTTCAGCTGGTCGACGACCTTGGCGAAATCGGCACCGGTACGGTCCATCTTGTTGACGAACGCGAGGCGCGGCACGGCGTACTTGTTGGCCTGGCGCCACACGGTCTCGGACTGCGGCTGCACGCCACCGACGGCGCACAACACGAACACCGCACCATCGAGCACGCGCAGCGAACGCTCGACTTCGATGGTGAAGTCGACGTGGCCGGGGGTATCGATGATGTTGAAACGGTGCTGCGGCAGGGACTTGTCCATGCCGGTCCAGAACGCCGTGGTGGCGGCGGACGTGATGGTGATGCCGCGCTCCTGCTCCTGCTCC
This sequence comes from Pseudoxanthomonas sp. 3HH-4, assembly GCF_006716465.1. GTDB lineage: Bacteria > Pseudomonadota > Gammaproteobacteria > Xanthomonadales > Xanthomonadaceae > Pseudoxanthomonas_A. The sequence goes on from NZ_VFPB01000008.1 coordinate 2,129, forward strand.
ATCCAGTCCATGGTCGCGGCACCATCGTGCACTTCACCGATCTTGTGGCTGACGCCGGTGTAGAACAGGATGCGCTCGGACGTGGTGGTCTTGCCGGCGTCGATGTGCGCCATGATGCCGAAATTGCGGTAACGCTCGATGGGAGTGGTGCGAGCCACGACAGTCTCTCTTTTCTGATGGAGGGCCGGCGGGATGCCTGGGCCTTCCGTGGAGGGCGGATCTTCAGATGGCCGAATGCCGCCTTTCGGCGGCCTTCGGGGAGGAGCGCTGGAGTGCGCTCCAAGGGCACCTACATGGTGCCAAAGGCCCTTGTTCGCAAGGGCCCGGAGGCCGTTACCAGCGGTAGTGCGCGAACGCCTTGTTCGCTTCCGCCATGCGGTGGGTCTCTTCACGCTTCTTGATGGCGCCGCCGCGGTTCTCGGAGGCATCCAGCAGCTCGGCAGCCAGCTTGCGCGGCATGGAGTTCTCGCCACGCTTGCGGGCGGACTCGATCAGCCAGCGCATCGCCAAGGCCATGCGGCGCGAGGAACGCACTTCGACCGGCACCTGGTAGGTGGCGCCACCGACGCGACGCGACTTCACTTCGACCGCGGGGGACACGTTGTCCAACGCCTTCTCGACCAGCTCGAGGGCATTGGGGTTCTTCTCGCCGATGACGTCCATCGCACCGTAGACGATCTTCTCGGCGACGGACTTCTTGCCGCTCAGCATCACCATGTTGATGAAGCGGGCGATCGTCTGGCTGCCGTGCTTGGGGTCCGGCAGGATTTCACGTTGGGGGGCAGAGCCTTTGCGCGACATGATTCTTTTTCCTTAAGCCTTGGGACGCTTGGCGCCGTACTTGGAACGGCCCTGGCGGCGCTTGGCGACGCCCGAGGCGTCGAGCGAACCGCGCACGGTGTGGTAGCGCACGCCCGGCAGATCCTTCACGCGACCGCCGCGCACGAGCACCACGGAGTGCTCCTGCAGGTTGTGGCCTTCACCGCCGATGTAGCTGATGATTTCTTCCTGATTGGTCAGGCGCACCTTGGCGACCTTGCGAAGGGCCGAGTTGGGCTTCTTCGGGGTCGTCGTGTAGACGCGGGTGCACACGCCGCGACGCTGCGGGCAGTTGTCCAGCGCGGGCGACTGGCTCTTGTACGTGGGGGCCTGCCGCGGCTTGCGGACCAGCTGATTGACGGTTGCCATAGTGGGTTCTTCGTGTGAAGGCCGGAGCCTTGTTTGACATGAAAACGAAGGCAGGCCGCAAGACGGCCCACCTAGACGGAAAAGTATAGCCGGCAACCCGCCCGACCGTCAACGCGACGGAGGCGGATGCCTGCCAACTGACTGCGATCCCGCCCTTCCTGGGCCGAAAACGAGGCGCATCCTGCGCCTCTTTTCGTGGTCTGGGACGGCCCGGAGGCCGTCAGGTAGTACGGTTTAGCTGGCGCTGGACTCCTCGCCGGCTTCATCGATGGCGACGGCCGTGGTCGCCGGAGCGGCCTCGGCGCTGCCGCCAGACAGGGCATTCACTTCCGCCTCGGTCAGGCCCGAAGCGTTGCGACGGCGCTGGTTGTGGTACGCCAGGCCGGTGCCCGCCGGGATGAGACGGCCGACGATGACGTTTTCCTTCAGGCCGCGCAGGGTGTCGCGCGTGCCGCGGACGGCCGCCTCGGTCAACACGCGCGTGGTCTCCTGGAACGATGCCGCCGAAATGAACGACTCGGTCGCCAGCGAAGCCTTGGTGATACCCAGCAGCACCGGGTCGTACTTCGCCGGCAGTTCGTTACGGGCCAACAGCTTGGCGTTCTCTTCGATAAAGCGCTGCTTCTCGACCTGCTCACCGGCCAGGAACTTGCTGTTGCCGGCGTCGGTGATCTCGACCTTGCGCAGCATCTGGCGAGTGATCACCTCGATGTGCTTGTCGTTGATCTTCACGCCCTGCAGGCGGTAGACGTCCTGGATTTCCTTGACCAGGTAGGCCGCCAGCGGCTCGACGCCCAGCAGGCGCAGGATGTCCTGCGGGCTCGGCTCGCCGTCCACGATGGTTTCGCCCTTGGCCACGTGTTCGCCTTCGAACACGATGATCTGGCGGAACTTCGGGATCAGCTCTTCGTGCTCCGAACCATCGGTGTCCTTGATGATCAGGCGCTGTTTTCCCTTGGTGTCCTTGCCGAAGCTGATGATGCCGGAGCGCTCGGCCAGGATCGCCGGGTCCTTCGGCTTGCGGGCTTCGAACAAATCGGCGACGCGCGGCAGACCACCGGTGATGTCGCGGGTCTTGGAGGCTTCCTGCGGCACCTTGGTGACCACGTCGCCCACGCCTACGGGCGCGCCGTCCTGCAGGTTGACGATCGAGCGCGGCGGCAGCAGGTACTGCGCCGGCAGGTCGGTACCCGGGATGCTCAGGTCCTTGCCGTCCTTGTCCACGATGCGGACGATCGGGCGCAGGTCCTTGCCCTGCGAACCGCGACGCTTCGGATCGGTGATCTCGCGCGAGGCCAGGCCGGTCAGGTCGTCGGTCTTCTCGATGACGGTGACACCATCGACGAAGTCGACGAAGCGCACGAAACCGGCCACTTCCGACACGATCGGGTGGTTATGCGGATCCCAGTTCGCCACGGCCTGGCCGGCCGTGATCTGGTCACCGTCCTTGACGTTGATGGTGGCGCCGTAGGGCAGCTTGTAACGCTCGCGCTCGCGGCCATGGCCGTCGAGCACCGACAGTTCGCCCGAACGCGACACCGCGACCAAGCTGCCGTTGGCGTGTTCAACGAACTTGAGGTTGTTGAACTTGATCGAGCCGGTGGTCTTGACGGTGATGTTGTCGACCGCCGCCGCACGCGATGCCGCACCACCGATGTGGAACGTACGCATGGTCAGCTGGGTGCCGGGCTCACCGATCGACTGGGCGGCGATGACGCCGACCGCTTCGCCGATGTTGACGATGTGGCCACGGGCCAGGTCGCGACCGTAGCAGTGCGCGCAGACGCCGAAATCGGATTCGCAGGTGATGGTGGAACGCACCTTCAACGCCTGCACGCCGGCGTCTTCCAGCTTCTGCACCCAGGCTTCGTCCAGCAGCGTGTTGCGGGTGACGATCGGATCCTCGTCGTTGCCCGGCAGGAACACGTCCTCGGCCACGATGCGGCCCAGCACGCGGTCACGCAGCGGCTCGACCACGTCGCCGCCTTCCACGATCGGGGTCATCATCAGGCCTTCCGACGTACCGCAATCGACCTCGGTGATCACCACGTCCTGCGCCACGTCGACCAGGCGACGGGTCAGGTAACCGGAGTTCGCCGTCTTCAGCGCGGTATCGGCCAGACCCTTTCGGGCACCGTGGGTGGAGTTGAAGTACTCCTGGACGTTCAGGCCTTCGCGGAAGTTCGCCTTGATGGGCGTTTCGATGATCGAACCGTCCGGGCGGGCCATCAGGCCGCGCATGCCGGCCAGCTGGCGGATCTGCGCCTGGCTGCCACGGGCACCGGAGTCGGCCATGATGTACAGCGAGTTCATCGACTTCTCGTTGATGGTCTCGCCCTTGGCGTTCTGCACCTTGTCGGTACCGATGGTTTCCATCATCGCCTTGGCGATGCGCTCGTTGGTGCGCGACCAGATGTCGACCACCTTGTTGTAGCGCTCACCCGCGGTGACCAGACCGCTCTGGTACTGCTCCTGGATTTCCAGCACTTCCTGCTCGGCTTCGCCCAGGATGCCCTTCTTCTCGGCCGGGATCAGCATGTCGTCGATGCCGATGGAAACGCCGGCGCGCGTGGCATACGCGAAGCCGGTGTACATCAGCTTGTCGGCGAACACGACCGTGTCCTTCAGGCCCAGCATGCGGTAGCTGGAGTTGATCAGGCGGCTGATGGCCTTCTTGTTCAGCTCGGTGTTGACCAGGGCGAATGGCAGGCCCTCGGGCAGGATCTCGGCCAGCAGGGCACGACCGATCGTGGTGTCCACGATGCTGGTCTGCTTGCTACGGCCGCCTTCCTCGTCGATCACGGTGCCGCTGATGCGGACCTTGACCTTCGCATGCAGTTCGACGGCGCGGTTGTCGTAGGCGCGCTTGACTTCGGCGATGTTGGCGAACGCCATGCCCTCGCCCTTCTTGTTCTCCAGCGCGCGGGTCATGTAGTACAGGCCCAGCACGACGTCCTGCGACGGCACGATGATCGGCTCGCCGTTGGCCGGCGACAGGATGTTGTTGGACGACATCATCAGCGCGCGTGCTTCCAACTGGGCCTCAAGGCTCAGCGGGACGTGCACGGCCATCTGGTCACCGTCGAAGTCGGCGTTGAACGCGGTGCAGACCAGCGGGTGCAGCTGGATGGCCTTGCCTTCGATCAGCACCGGCTCGAACGCCTGGATGCCCAGACGGTGCAGCGTGGGCGCGCGGTTCAGCAGCACCGGGTGCTCGCGGATGACCTCTTCCAGGATGTCCCAGACGTCGGCTTCTTCGCGCTCGACCAGCTTCTTGGCCGCCTTGATGGTGGTGGCCAGGCCACGGCGCTGCAGCTTGGCGAACACGAACGGCTTGAACAGCTCCAGCGCCATCTTCTTCGGCAGGCCGCACTCGTGCAGGCGCAGGGTCGGGCCGACCACGATGACCGAACGGCCGGAGTAGTCGACGCGCTTGCCCAGCAGGTTCTGGCGGAAACGACCCTGCTTGCCCTTGATCATGTCGGCCAGCGACTTGAGCGGACGCTTGTTGGTGCCGGTGATGGCGCGGCCGCGACGACCGTTGTCCATCAGGGCGTCCACCGACTCCTGCAGCATGCGCTTTTCGTTGCGCACGATGATGTCGGGGGCGTTGAGCTCCAGCAGGCGGCGCAGGCGGTTGTTGCGGTTGATGACGCGGCGGTACAGGTCGTTCAGGTCGGAGGTCGCGAAGCGGCCACCGTCCAGCGGGACCAGCGGGCGCAGGTCCGGCGGCAGCACCGGCAGCACGGTCATGACCATCCATTCCGGACGGTTGCCCGATTCCAGGAACGCTTCCATCAGCTTGATGCGCTTGGTGAGGCGCTTGAGCTTGGTCTCCGAACCGGTGCTGGCGATTTCCTCGCGCAGGTTCACCATCTCGGCCTGCAGGTCGATCGTGCGCAGCAGGTCGTAAACGGCCTCGGCGCCCATGGCGGCGTCGAAGTCGTCGCCGTGTTCCTGGCGCGCCTGCATGAACTGCTCTTCGGTCAGCAGCTGGCGGCGCTCAAGCGAGGTCAGGCCCGGCTCGGTGACGACATAGGCTTCGAAGTACAGCACGCGCTCGATGTCGCGCAGGGTCATGTCCAGCATCAGGCCGATGCGCGACGGCAGCGACTTCAGGAACCAGATGTGCGCGACCGGGCTGGCCAGGTCGATGTGACCCATGCGCTCGCGGCGCACCTTGGCCAGCGTCACTTCGGTGCCGCACTTCTCGCAGACCACGCCGCGGTGCTTCATGCGCTTGTACTTGCCGCACAGGCACTCGTAGTCCTTGATCGGGCCGAAGATGGCCGAGCAGAACAGGCCGTCGCGCTCGGGCTTGAACGTGCGGTAGTTGATGGTTTCCGGCTTCTTCACTTCGCCGAACGACCACGAACGGATCAGGTCCGGCGAGGCCAGCGCGATCTTGATCGCGTCGAAGTCCAGCGTCTGGCGCTGCTGGTTGAAGAGGTTGAGCAGGTCTTTCATTTTGTTTCTCCGTCAGGAGGAATCTTTGTCGAGGGCGGGATGACCGTGTCCGGAAAGCGCGGAGGCCACTGAGGGCCGCCGCGCCGTTGCGATCAGTCTTCCAGTTCCATGTTGATGGCGAGCGAGCGGATTTCCTTCACCAGCACGTTGAAGGATTCCGGCATGCCCGCGACCATCTCGTGGGCACCATCGACGATGTTCTTGTACATCTGGTTGCGGCCCTGCACGTCGTCCGACTTGACCGTCAGCATTTCCTGCAGGGTGTGCGCCGCGCCGTAGGCTTCCAGCGCCCAGACTTCCATTTCACCGAAGCGCTGGCCACCGAACTGCGCCTTGCCGCCCAGCGGCTGCTGGGTGACGAGCGAGTAGGGACCGGTGGAACGCGCGTGCATCTTGTCGTCCACCAGGTGGTTCAGCTTCAGCATGTGCATGTAGCCGACCGTGGTGTGACGGTCGAACGCCTCGCCGGTACGGCCGTCGTACAACTGGGTCTGGCCGCTGATCGGCAGGTCCGCGAGTTCGAGCATGTGCTTGATCTCGGTTTCCGCCGCGCCGTCGAACACCGGGGTGGCCATCGGCACACCGTCGGTCAGGTTCTGCGCCAGCGCGAGCAGTTCCTTGTCGCTGAACTGGTCCAGGTCCACGCGGTCCTCGCCCAGCTTCTGGTCGTGGTTGTAGATCTGGGTCAGGAACTTGCGCAGGTCGGCTACCTTGGCCTGGGCTTCCAGCATGTTCTGGATCTTGCGACCCAGTCCCTTGGCGGCCCAGCCCAGGTGCACTTCCAGCACCTGGCCGATGTTCATGCGCGACGGCACGCCCAGCGGGTTCAGCACGATGTCCACGGTCTCGCCGGTGGCCATGTAGGGCATGTCCTCTACGGGCACGATCGTCGACACGACACCCTTGTTGCCGTGGCGGCCGGCCATCTTGTCGCCCGGCTGGATGCGGCGCTTCACGGCCAGGTAGACCTTGACCATCTTCAGCACGCCCGGGGCGAGGTCGTCGCCGGCGGTGATCTTGCCGCGCTTGTCGGCGAAGCGGCGCTCGAACTCCTTCTCGTGCGCCTGGATCTGCATCTGGGCGCGCTCGATGGCGTCGGACGCATCATCGTCCTTCATGCGCAGGGTGAACCACTCCGACTTCTTCAAGCCGTCGAGGTAGGCGTCGGTGATCGCATCGCCCTTCTTCAGCGTGCCCGGGCCACCGTTGGCGACCTTGCCGACCAGCTGCGAACGCAGGCGAGCGTAGATGGCGCCTTCCAGGATGCGGAACTGGTCGTCGAAGTCCTTCTTGACGCGCTTGATCTCGTTCTCCTCGATCTGGCGCGCACGCTTGTCCTTCTCGATGCCGTCGCGGGTGAAGACCTGCACGTCGATGACGGTGCCGTCCATGCCCGGGGGAACGCGAAGCGAACTGTCCTTAACGTCGGAGGCCTTCTCGCCGAAGATCGCGCGAAGCAGCTTCTCTTCCGGGGTCAGCTGGCTCTCGCCCTTCGGCGTCACCTTGCCCACCATGATGTCGCCGGCGCGCACTTCGGCACCGATGTACACCACGCCGCTCTCGTCGAGGCGGTTCAGCGCCTGCTCCGAGACGTTCGGGATGTCGGCGGAGATTTCCTCCGGCCCCAGCTTGGTGTCGCGCGCAACGCAGGTCAGCTCTTCGATGTGGATCGTGGTGTAGCGATCCTCTTCCACCACGCGCTCGGAGAGTAGGATGGAGTCTTCGAAGTTGTAGCCGTTCCACGGCATGAACGCGATCAGCATGTTCTGGCCCAGCGCCAGCTCGCCGATGTCGGTCGAGGGACCGTCGGCCAGCACGTCGCCGCGCGCGACCACGTCGCCCACGTTCACCAGCGGACGCTGGTTGATGCAGGTGTTCTGGTTGGAGCGCGTGTACTTGATCAGCGAGTAGATGTCGACGCCGGCATCGGTTTCGCCGGAGATTTCGACTTCGTTGACCTTGACCACGATGCGGCCGGCGTCGATCTGCTCGACCACGCCGCCACGACGCGCGTTCACGGTCACGCCCGAGTCGCGCGCCACGGCGCGCTCGATGCCGGTACCGACCAGCGGCTTCTGCGCGCGCAGCGTGGGCACGGCCTGGCGCTGCATGTTGGCGCCCATCAGCGCGCGGTTGGCGTCATCGTGCTCCAGGAACGGGACCAGCGCCGCGGCGACCGACACGGTCTGCATCGGCGAGACATCCATGTAGTCCACTTCGCTCGGCGGCTTCAGCAGTGATTCGCCCTGGTGACGGCACGGCACGAACTGCTCGGTCAGGCGGCTCTTGGCGTCGTGCAGCGCGTTGGCCTGCGCGATGACGTACTCGTTCTCCTCGATCGCCGACAGGTACTCGATCTCATCGGTGATCATGCCGTCCACGACCTTGCGGTACGGCGTCTCGAGGAAGCCATAACCGTTAGTACGGGCGTACACGGCCAGCGAGTTGATCAGGCCGATGTTCGGGCCTTCCGGCGTCTCGATGGTGCAGACGCGGCCGTAATGGGTCGGGTGCACGTCGCGGACTTCGAAGCCGGCGCGCTCGCGGGTCAGGCCGCCCGGGCCGAGGGCCGAGACGCGACGCTTGTGCGTGACTTCCGACAGTGGGTTGTTCTGGTCCATGAACTGCGACAGCTGCGAGGAGCCGAAGAACTCCTTGATCGCGGCGGCCACCGGCTTGGCGTTGATCAGTTCCTGCGGGGTCAGGCCTTCGGACTCGGCCATCGACAGGCGTTCCTTCACGGCGCGTTCGACGCGGACCAGGCCCACGCGGAACACGTTCTCCGCCATTTCGCCGACCGAACGCACGCGACGGTTGCCCAGGTGGTCGATGTCATCGACGGTGCCGCGGCCGTTGCGGATCTCGGTCAGGACCTTGATGACGTCCAGGATGTCCGAGGTCTCGCCCAGGCTGGCGACCAGGCGCTTGGCTTCTTCATCGTTGCGCGCGCCGAAGTATTTCTTGTCGTACAGCACGGCTTCGCCGGTGGTTTCCTTGCGGCCCACGCGACGGTTGAACTTCATGCGGCCGACGTTGGACAGGTCGTAGCGCTCGAAGGTGAAGAACAGGTTGTGGAACAGGTTCTGCGCAGCGTCCTTGGTCGGCGGCTCGCCGGGACGCATCATGCGGTAGATCTCGACCAGCGCTTCCAGCTGGGTCTTGGTCGGATCGATGCGCAACGTGTTGGACAGGTACGGGCCGCGGTCCAGATCGTTGACCCACAACGTACCCACGGCGTCCACGCCGGCCTTGCGGAACTTGGCCAGCTGGTCGTCGGTGATTTCGTCGTTGGCGGAAGCCAGCAGCTCGCCGGTATTGGCGTCGATCACGTCGTGCGACAGGATGCGGCCGACCAGGTATTCATCCGGTACGGCCAGTGCGGCGATGCCTGACTGTTCCAGTTGCTTCACGTGGCGCGCGGTGATGCGCTTGCCGGCTTCCACGATGACCTTGTCGCCGTCGGCCAGGTCGAAGTTCAGCGTCTCGCCGCGCAGGCGCTCGGCGACCAGTTCCAGCTGTACGCCTTCCGGCAGGATGTGGAACGTGTTGACGTCGAAGAACTCGTTGAGCATCTCCTCGTTGGAGTAGCCCAGGGCGCGCAGCAGGATCGAGACCGGCAGCTTGCGGCGACGGTCGATACGCGTGAACAGCGCGTCCTTCGGGTCGAACTCGAAGTCCAGCCAGGAGCCGCGGTAAGGAATGATGCGGGCGCTGTACAGCAGCTTGCCCGAGCTGTGGGTCTTGCCACGGTCATGGTCGAAGAACACGCCCGGCGAGCGGTGCAGCTGCGAGACGATGACGCGCTCGGTGCCGTTGACGATGAAGGTGCCGTTGTCGGTCATGAGCGGGATCTCGCCCAGGTAGACCTCCTGCTCCTTCACGTACTTGATGGCCTTGGTGGACGACTCGCGGTCGTAGATCACCAGGCGGACGGTGACGCGCAGCGGTGCGCCGTAGCTCAGGCCACGGTTGCGGCACTCGCGCTCGTCGAACACCGGCTCGCCGAGCTTGTAGCCGACATATTCCAGCGCGGCGTTGCCGCTGTAGCTGGCGATCGGGAAAACCGACTTCAGCGCGGCATGCAGGCCACGGTCTTCGCGCTTGGCGGCGTCGGTGTGCTCCTGCAGGAATTCGCGGTAGGAATCGACCTGGATGGCGAGCAGGAACGGGACCTCGAGGATCGACCGCTGCTTGCCGAAATCCTTGCGGATACGCTTCTTTTCGGTGAACGAATATGTCGTCATGTGACTGTGCCTTTGGCAGCGTGGGGCGCGCGTCCGCGACCACACGGGGGACATTCTTTCGAACGGGGGAATTTTCAGTTGGAAGTCGCTGGTATTGCCGGCACCAGCACGCCTTCTGCCGCTACTTCCAACTACAAACTCTTCTTGGTGAAGCCGTGATTCGTGATTCGTGATTCGTTACGACAGATACCTGCCCTTCCAAATCACTTCATCACCAATCACCAATCGCAGCTGCATTACAACGACCGAAGGCCAGGGGCTTTCGCCCCCGGCCTTAGGTTGTCGCCTGGGTGAACCGGCGACGGATACGACTTACTTGACTTCGACGCTCGCACCAGCGGCTTCGAGGTCCTTCTTGAACTTCTCGGCATCTTCCTTCGACACGCCTTCCTTCAGCACGCCGCCGGCCTCGGTGAGGTCCTTGGCTTCCTTCAGGCCCAGGCCGGTGATGGCACGGACAGCCTTGATGACGTCGACCTTCTTGGCACCGGCGTCCTTCAGGACGATGGTGAACTCGGTCTGCTCTTCGACCGGGGCGGCAGCGGCGGCCGGACCGGCAGCGGCGACGACCGGGGCGGCGGCGGAGACGCCGAACTTCTCTTCGATGGCCTTGACCAGCTCCATCACTTCCATCAGGGTCTTGCCGGCAATGGCGTCGACGATCTGTTCGTTGGAAAGGGACATTGTGTTTACCTTTGGAAATTATCTGGGATTAGGGTTCGTAGAACCGTAAAGACGTCGAACTCAGGCTTCAGCCGGGGCTTCGGCGGCGGCTTCCGCCGGCGCTTCGCCACCACCCTGCTTGTCGGCCACGGCCTTGACGGCACGGGCGAACATCGCGGCGGGTTCGGCCAGCACGCGGGCCAACATGGCCAGCGCCTGATCGCGGGTCGGCAGCGACGCCAGGACTTCAACATGGCTGGCCGGATACAGCTGGCCACCCACGGAGACGACCTTCGGCTGCAGCTTGTCGTTGCCCTTGGCGAATTCCTTGATCAGGCGACCGGCGGCGCCGGGCTCCTCGGTCGAAAACGCATACAGCAGCGGACCGACGAGCTTGTCCTGGACAACCTCGAACTCGGTACCGGCCACGGCACGCACGGCCAACGTGTTCTTGACAACTTTCAAGTACACGCCGGTCTCGCGGGCCTTCTTACGCATCGCGGTCATTTGACTGACCGTGGTGCCTGCGTATTCGGCGGCGACCAGGGAGTGCGCCTTGGCGGCGACGTCTGCCAGTTCGGCGACTACTTCTTGCTTCTGGGACAGATTGAGAGCCATACACTCCTCACTAATTGACTCCGCTCGCGGCTCCTGCCGCTCGCGGTCCGGGACGGCATCCGTCCTGGATGCCGGGGACGCAGAGGTCCCGGCGGTGGCCTGTCTGACTGGCGACCTCGCGGTCGGACTCCAGAAAACTTCCAGAAGGCGGCACCATCTACGCAGGCGCATTCCCGGGGGAATGGATTAAGCGATCCCGCTAGCCACGACGGCGATTCCTTGCCAACACGAGCCTCCGTGCCCGTCGTCATGGCGCGCTGACCGCACCTGCGGTCTTTGACGGCTGTCGCTTGCACCGGCTTCCCGGCCTGGGCGACTGCCCTCAAAATTCGTTGCGCCCTGTCCCGCGTTGCGGGACAGGGGTGACGCGATTACTTCAGGGACAGCGAGGACTGGTCCACGGTGACGCCGGGGCCCATGGTCGAGCTGACCGAGATCTTCTGCAGGTACTGACCCTTGGAGGTGGCCGGCTTGGCCTTCACCAGGTCGATCAGCAGCGCCTGCAGGTTCGACTTCAGCGCTTCGTCGTCGAAGCTGGCCTTACCGATGGTGCAGTGGATGATGCCGGCCTTGTCGGTGCGGTAGCGCACCTGGCCCGACTTGGCGTTCTTCACCGCCTCGGCCGGGTTCGGCGACACGGTGCCGACTTTCGGGTTCGGCATCAGGCCGCGCGGGCCCAGGACCGTACCCAGCTTGCCGACCACGCGCATCGCGTCCGGCGTGGCGATGACCACGTCGTAGTTGATGTCGCCGGCCAGCATCTTCTCGGCCAGATCGTCCATGCCAACGGCTTCGGCGCCGGCAGCGGCGGCTTCGTCAGCCTTGGCGCCGGCCGGGGCGAACACCGCCACGCGGACCGACTTGCCGGTACCGGCCGGCAGCACGGTGGAACCGCGCACCTGCTGGTCGGACTTCTTGGCATCCACGCCCAGGCGCACGGCAACGTCGACGGATTCGACGAACTTCGCCTTGGTGGCGGTCTTGACGATCTTCAGGGCCTCGTCAATGGCGTACGCCTTGCCGGGCGTCACGGCGGCCAGGATGGCCTTCTGTCGCTTGTTCTGTGCCATCTCTTAACCCTCTACCGTCAGGCCCATGGAGCGGGCGGAACCCGCAATCGTACGCACCGCAGCGTCCAGGTCGGCCGCGGTCAGGTCGGGTTCCTTCGCCTTGGCGATGTCCTCGAGCTGCTTGCGTGTGACCTTGCCCACCTTCTCGGTGTTCGGGCGCTTGGAGCCGGACGTGATGCCGACGGCCTTCTTCAGCAGGATCGACGCCGGCGGCGTCTTCGTGATGAAGGTGAAGGTACGGTCGGAATAGGCCGTGATGACCACCGGGATCGGCAGACCCGGCTCCAGCTTCTGCGTGGCGGCATTGAACGCCTTGCAGAATTCCATGATATTCAGGCCGCGCTGACCCAGCGCAGGACCGACCGGCGGCGAGGGGTTGGCCTGACCGGCCTTCACCTGCAGCTTGATGTAACCGACAACTTTCTTCGCCATGTGAGTACTCTCCGGGTGCTAGCGCCTGTGAAGGCTCCCCATCGGACCGGGAAAATCACGCGTCCCGGCATCGCGTTTTCTTGAACGCACCAATGGCCGCCCTAAGGCGGCCATGGTTCCCGCCCGGCATCGCCATCAGGGAGCCGCGCAGTATATCAGGGTTTCACGGGGCCGGCTGAATGCGCCGGACCTGCGGGATCAGGCCTTCTCGACTTGCCCGAACTCCAGCTCCACCGGGGTGGAACGACCGAAGATCAGCACCGCCACGCGCAGGCGGCTCTTCTCGTAGTTGACTTCCTCGACCACGCCGTTGAAATCGTTGAACGGGCCGTCAGTGACGCGGACCATCTCACCCGGCTCGAACAGCACCTTGGGCCGGGGCTTCTCAACGCCTTCCTGGACACGATCGAGGATAGCGGCCGCCTCCTCGTCACGGATCGGCAGCGGCCGATCGGCAGTGCCGCCGATGAAGCCGAGCACCTTGGAGGTATCCTTCACCAGGTGCCAGCTTTCGTTGTCCATGCGCGGGATGCCACCCTCGTCGTGGGTCTCGATCTGGACCAGCACATAACCGGGGAAGAACTTGCGCTCAGAACGGCGCTTCTGGCCGGAGCGCATTTCCACGACCTCTTCGGTCGGGACCAGCACGTCGCCGAACTTCTCCTGCATGCCGTCGCGGACGATGCGGTCGCGCAGGGCCTGGGCTACCGACTTCTCGAAGCCAGAATAAGCATGGACGACATACCAGCGCTTCACTGAGCGACTCTCCTCAACGGCCAAAATTCAGAAACCATTCGATCAGCGCCTGGATGGCGAAGTCGAAACCGGCCAGGATCAGGCTGAGTACGATCACCACGATGATCACCACCCACGTAGTGCGGGTAGCCTCTTCGCGGGTCGGCCACACGACCTTGCGCAATTCGAAGCGGGATTCCGCCAGGAACTCGCGCGTGTCACGGCCCTTGCCCGTCTGCAGGAACACCAGCGCACCCAGCACCAGCCCGGCCACCACGGCCAGCGAGCGCAACGGCGTGGCCCACTGCCCATTGAACCACCACCACGCGACCAGACCACCCACGACCAGCGCAAGCGCCAGGACGTACTTGGCGATGTCGGCTGCGGGCGTGCCGGCTTTGGATTGTTCGACCTTGCTGTTCAAGTCAGTTGTCGCTCTTTGCTCTGGGGGAGCACCGGGGATCCGGACTCCGCGGGGAAGGAAGTGGCACGCCAGGAGGGACTCGAACCCCCAACCTGCGGTTTTGGAGACCGCTGCTCTGCCAATTGAGCTACTGGCGTATCGATTTACTACAACCTTCCCTTAGACGGCGAAGGCGGACCGAGGTTCCGGTCCGCCCTTGTCGCTGTCCGACGAGTCCTCGCCGGGACCGCAGGGGCTTACTTGATGATCTTGGCCACCACGCCGGCA
>NZ_VFPB01000009.1 GCF_006716465.1 Pseudoxanthomonas sp. 3HH-4
CTGATATTGCAGAAGTCTCGACGCTGTGCCGACTCAGGTGCTCGGGCAGAGCCTTCCGATAGTGCGTAAGCGACTCCCGAATGCGGGGAGTGAGAAACGAAAGCTCCTCCGGGCGCTCCGGGATCCACGTGACTGTAACCTTTTCGCCCTTCCGGTCACGGGCGAGCTGGTACATGTCCTCAAACACGAAGTCGCCATTAACGTAGTTCATGCCACTCATGAAGGAGTGGCTCCAGTTATGCGCCATGGATTTGATGAGCTTGTACTTCACGGGGAAATGATCTTGGGCCTAACACCGGAATTAAGCCGACCCGCGAAGCGGGTTCGGCTTGAATGAATTGTTAGGTGCCAGCCAGCTCACCTGTAGGTGGCCCCGGGCGCCCAGTACTCCTCAAGCGCGATCATAGCGGGATCCTGCCATTCGGACTCCTCTGAGAATGCGAGCTTATCTAGAACTGCCACAACCGCTTGCTCCTGTGCTGTTGAGAGGCAGCCGAAGCGCGGCGGGTCTCGATCAGGTGGCCGGAGCGAAAACAAGAACGCATCCAGTGCATTGGACGAGGGGTCTGAGATGTTTAGGAGTGCGTACTTGAGAAAGTACGGCAAATAGAAGCGCCAGGATTCACTGTCGAGGTGCGCAATGCCCCAGAAATTTTTCTCAAAATACTCGGGCGTGGTCTTGTCTATCACCGGGTCAAATGCGGGCGCGCGCTCGTGATCATCCAGGGCGTTTCCGCCGCGGAGTGAGAGAGGTGGATAGGCGTGCAAGCCACCAAAGCTCTTCTCTATGTCTGCGAGGATGCGGTCCATGGCACCTAACACCGGAATTAAGCCGACCCGCGAAGCGGGTTCGGCTTGAATGAATTGTTAGGCATCAAGTCCTAGAACCTAACGCCCCGTGGCGGGACAGCGACTACTTGCTCATCGTCCTCGTAGATTACGGTGCCGGGCTCCGTGGTTTTAAGAACGTTTACGTGATGCCCATGAAGCTCAAGCAAGCTCTTTAGCTCCCACATCTTACGAATGAACTCGACTGCCTCCGGCTTGAACCATGATATTGCACGACGTGTAGATCGAGTCTCCATGCCTTCCGGGAGCATCAGGTACTCATTGAACCAAGCGAGGACCTCACGTAGTCGCTGATGTTCTTGTGGGTCTAAGTCTCCATCATCGCGGAGAGTATGTCCGGCAACAAGAATCCCAGTAGCATGACCGGAGTCACCATCTCGCTCTTGTACTGAGAAGCGGATGTAGTTCAATTGATGCCTAAAACCGGAATTAAGCCGACCCGCGAAGCGGGTTCGGCTTGAATGAATTGTTAGGCCTCAGCCGGGAGTAGCCCCACGCGAACAGCTGGCCAACAAGGATCCACTGCACAGCCATTGCGCTATTGACCAACGCGGTGCCTGGCGCATGGACGTTACCTGAGACAAGAACCGCTACCAAGTAGGCGGGTAAGTTAGCCGCCATGGCGAGGTTGGAGGCAAGCGGATGCACAAGGATCCAATCATGCGCAGGCGAACTCTCAGCGAGCAAGAGCCAGCTAAAGGCCAACGCCAAGGCCGCAAAGCAGAATCCGTTCCTGAAGATCTTTGGCATACCTCCCCCTGAGGCCTAACGCCAGAATTAAGCCGACCCGCAAAGCGGGTTCGGCTTGAATGAATTGTTAGAGTGCGTGTCGGTGATCTCTGGCGGAAGTTGGGCCAGGATAGACACGCAATCACTCACCCCCACGACTAGGTACTCACGCAGCTCATACAGACGACCCGAGGTGAAGTGGGGTCGACTAAGCTCGAGGTCCAGCCAACCTCCGGATTGAACCTCAAAAAGCCAGCCATCTTTCAGCGAAAGCTTTGACCAGAACTCGGTAAGGTCGAGCTCCGAAAGAACGCGGTAACCACAAGCGGAGCGGAAAATGGCTTGAGCGCTCCACTGCTCAGACTCCAAGAAGATACGCACGCCGCCCGAGTGGGACTCAATGGATCTCACCGAGACGGTCCGGTCTGGACCGTGTCCGGTGTCGATCCGAGTCGCTCTTGGCTCGACTTGCATAGATTCTGTCATTAGCCCTCTAACACCAGAATTAAGCCGACCCGCGAAGCGGGTTCGGCTTGAATGAATTGTTAGCGCCCGCTCTGTCATGTGATGGGTGCCAGCGCTGATCAATCTGCTCACACATACTACTGTGCAAGGAACAGACAAAAATGGGGTACGACCACTCGTCAACAGTTAGCTCGACGGGACGTCGGACGAGGGAGCCCTCTCGATCCCAAATTGCCCAAGTGCGGTCGAGACCAAAAGTTGGCCCGTCTTGCCGGAAGAACTGCACGTTGTCGAGATGAGTAGCAGTGACCTTTGCAGCAATCCGTGTCAAGGAGCCAGAGCGCTTGGCCGCAATGAAGTCGACGATGCGGTGGAACCCTTGCGGGTGATCGCTCAGCAGTACGCCTGCGGTAACAACTGACTCGCTCGTGTAGTAAAAAGCATAAACAAGCTGGCCGCCGGCCATAATCTGATCTGATAGTGCTAGGCAGTAGTAGTAGCGACCATTTTCATTGATCGCCAGCAGATCAAACGGCCGGATTTGGATCATAGGGCGCTAACACCGGAATTAAGCCGACCCGCGAAGCGGGTTCGGCTTGAATGAATTGTTAGGGGGCGCCTACGGAGCGTTGAGCTCTGAAAGCTCGACTGGGTAAGAGCGGCCCCCGGTTGTTGTGAACTCTACTCGACAATCGTACGCCGCGGACCCTCCTGGTTCGGGCAATGAACCGCGGAACCGGTATGTAGCGGTAGCCCTGGCAAGCAAGTCGGCGGCGAAGCCTTCCGTCACAAGAAGTTGTGGGAGTGCTTGGGCAAGCTGCTGAGGGGCATGCGCTCCCTCACCAAAGAGTTCAGGGCTTGATGTGCCAGCGAGGAGATCTATCGTGACAAGGTTGCCGGCGCTAACGACCGATCGGGCCAGATGATTGATGCCGTAGTCGCTGCCCCAGTAGTTCAATGTGCTCGCAAACTGGTGGCAAATGTTGTGCGCTACGGACTTTAGTGGTTTTAGCGACGACACTACCCAAGCCCCCTAACACCAGAGTTGACCGGACCCGCCATGGGTCCGCTCCGAAGCCGATGATAGCCGGATCTCTGCCGACGACGCGGGCCCCGATGCGGGTTCCGGTTGAACGACTAGTTATGCGGCAGCGGTCCGGATGCCGGCAATGCGTAGCGTCCGGCCTGGCCATGCCTGCTACCTGAAACCCCTCCGCTGAAGCGCCCGGTAAAAGCGGCGCGCAGTGATGTCAGACCTTGCCCAAGCAAAAACAGATCTGATTCCGCCCTGCCGTATAACACCGGAATTAAGCCGACCCGCGAAGCGGGTTCGGCTTGAATGAACTGTTAGGCCACTAGCTAGTGACCTAGCCGTAGGAATTTGGTGAAGACGCTTGGAAGCGATTGCGAGACTTGCGCGAGATCTTTCTTGATCTGTGTTTGGCGATCAAGATTCTCAGTGCGTGCTGAGCCAGTCAAGCCTGGGAAATCCGCTTGAAGGGCATGAAGGTTAACGGCGAGCTTATAAAGACGATCTACGACATCTTTGACGGCTTTGTCACAGCCGAATGCAAAGTAAGCAAGTTTTGTCTCTCTCAGGAACTCGATGTCTGCTCCCGGCGCAACTGTACCTGCGATCAAGATATTGGCAGGAAACGCGGATATTGTCTCGTAGATTACGTAGCGTCGATCAAACAACTCGTGTTTAAGGCGCGCTCGATCCGTGAGCCACTGCCGAAGCGTGATGAAAGCGACGAGCGCCGCGATTGCGGCGGTTATGACTGCGGTTGCGGTAGAAATGTCCATGTGGCCTAACACCGGAATTAAGCCGACCCGCGAAGCGGGTTCGGCTTGAATGAATTGTTAGAGCTCACCCTTGAATCTCATGATGACGAGCCCCGCAACGACAGTGCCGATGATGGCGAGCCATGTTCTGCCGATTGGCCTGTCATACCAAGGTTTCTGTGGTAGATCTATTGAGCTCGCAGGGGCTGACCTGATACGTATTTTTGCAGCCTTAGCGAACCGCCCCAACTCCTCAGAAGAAATTACTAGGTCGCTAGGTAAGATCGCAATGGCTGACTCTCCGAGGAGACCAATGCCGTGTTTTGGCGTGATTGTTGAATCGTAGAAAAGACGAGCTACGAGCATCTCTCGGTTAGTTGATCGATTGAGAAGAATTCTTGCTGTGTCTTCTCGATGAAGGTACACCAGCTGCGCATACTCATGGCCCGGTGCAATGAACCTAAATTCAGCGCGGCTGGTCTTGGTGTGCACAGCCGTAGAACCGTCGGAAAGTGTGACGTCTCGTTGCTCGCGGTAGTCGAACGGCTTGTGATAGACAATCGAGGCGAGAAGTTGGCCAGTGACTAAGAACTGACTGAGCTGACTCATATCGAGGCGCAGTGTATCGGCCGCGCGTTCAAGTGAGACGTACTTTTCTCTTGCTTTTGGCAGTCGCCTGAACATTCTAGTGAGCTCTAACACCGGAATTAAGCCGACCCGCGAAGCGGGTTCGGCTTGAATGAACTGTTAGGGCCCATGCCGATCTACTGCGGGACCTAGCCGGGAAACGAGATCATCCATCTGGGCTAACCATTCTTCGGCACCCTGGTCAGCCCATAACTCATAGAGTTCGGAGTCGCGCGGGCCGCGTACACGCTTTACCGCGGCGAGTGCCTGTGGCGCCAGTGCGCGCAGCTGATCCGAAGGTTGGCGTTGTATCCATGCGGCTAGATCTGTCGGAAGGTCCTTGTTGGGCTTGCCCAAGGACGCAGCTACGACCTCAGCAGCTACGAGCGCGTCCTCAGCGTCCGAAGACTCCAGGTATCCGGCAGCGATAGCTAAGCGAAGCGCCTCTCGAACCGTGTCGACGGTGCCAGACTCTGCCCAGGTTGAAGCAGTGTCCAGCGACTGATCGTTGTCAAAGTGCCCGACGCCCCACGTACCCGCAGAGGCAGGCGCTGCAATGATTAGAAGCAAGAACGCGATGAACTTTCTCATGGGCCCTAACACCGGAATTAAGCCGACCCGCGAAGCGGGTTCGGCTTGAATGAATTGTTAGGCCTCGGCACGCGGCAGGCCAGCGGCGACAAGCTTAAGCTGAACTATAGCCTCCTCGGGTCCAAAGCGGCCCGTCCTACCGTAGCTACCCTTGTCCGCGTCGGTGTCGGAGCAGACATGGGCCAGGACGGTCTCGGCCAGTTCTCGGTGTGGAGCAATGCGAGCTGCGAACTTGTCCAGCACCGCTAGACCAGCAGGATCAGACTCATGGCCATCTAGGGCATACACCCAATAGAAGTTGTCGTACGCCGCGCAGAAGTCCCAGAACGACAAAGTCCCGTCAGC
Organism: Pseudoxanthomonas sp. 3HH-4; assembly: GCF_006716465.1. GTDB lineage: Bacteria > Pseudomonadota > Gammaproteobacteria > Xanthomonadales > Xanthomonadaceae > Pseudoxanthomonas_A. The sequence continues at coordinate 5,392 of NZ_VFPB01000009.1, forward strand.
GCACAGCCGCACCAACCCATCGTGATGATCAAGGGCAGCCACTAGCTCGGACTCTGAAAGGAATGTGGTCATGCGCTTTAAGAGGCCTAACACCGGAATTAAGCCGACCCGCGAAGCGGGTTCGGCTTGAATGAACTGTTAGGGCTCATGCCGATGTACTTGAAGCTGCACACGTAGCCACCCTCCTCGGATTCGAGGTTATCAGACACATATGCCTCGTAAGATCCCGCACGACTGAAGATCCGCTCAAGCGGCCCATCGACCGAAGCGCGGCCCTTGAAAGATGCTGGCACCTCGACACGAGAGACCGAGGCGAACTCTCCTGGGGTCATCAGTTGCGGTTCCCCTTCCGGAGGTAAGCCCACTACGAGGAAGTACCACGAGTTGTCGGACACACGCCGGATGGCCAGCTCACGCCCGTGTCCAGCGCCCAAAGAAAGCACCAATGGTTGAGAGGCTCGAAGGCTGCCCGGGGAGCAGGCGAGCATGCGTGGATTGGAAGACCAAACCGCAGGCTCGTATCCGTCGACTGCCGCGGTGCTGGTTGTTAGCAGGGCGGCGAAGCATATGCTTTTCATGAGCCCTAACACCGGAATTAAGCCGACCCGCGAAGCGGGTTCGGCTTGAATGAATTGTTGGCGCGCTCTAGGACCACTCCTAAAGCCGCCCCAGCTGCA
>NZ_VFPB01000010.1 GCF_006716465.1 Pseudoxanthomonas sp. 3HH-4
TGCAGCTGGGGCGGCTTTAGGAGTGGTCCTAGAGCGCGCCAACAATTCATTCAAGCCGAACCCGCTTCGCGGGTCGGCTTAATTCCGGTGTTAGGCACCAAATGATCCTTTCCGACCTACTGAAAGATGCAGAGAAAGCCGGGGATGCGGCAGGCGCTTTTCGCGTAGTCATTGCCACGCGTACAGTAGACGGCGTCGAGATGGAGCCTGGTCGCGTTCAAGTTAGCGATGCGGGATTCCCGCAAGTGGATCCATCTGGCGGTGAAGTAGATATCCTGCCCACTAGGTACATGGACCCACCCGGGCCTTGCCTGACCGTAGCCGCGTTCCGCCAACTGGTCGCAGAGCAACCTGAGGTGGCAGACTTCACCGTAACGGCAGTGACCGGCTTCAAGCTTCTCGCGGACGGTGGCAATGCTCAGAGAACGGAACAGGCCATGGGCACCAACGTGCTGGCGGAACAAGGCGAGATCTGGCTGCTTCTCTATCCAGAGCGCCAGTGGCCGGCACACTGGTTTGGCGCCTAACAATTCATTCAAGCCGAACCCGCATCGTTAGTCCGTCAATTTGATGTTCTGCGGTGTTGCGGGTCGGCTTAATTTTGGTGTTAGGCGTCATGACGCAACCATCAAGGTTACTCAGCCAAGAGGCATACGAGTCAACTTTCTCGCCACCCATGCTCGACGTTACCGAGGGTGCGGATGAGATCGTAGACCTTTGGGCCTACCTGGATCCAGTCATTGAGGATCTCTACCACAGCTGTACAGCATGGGATTGGCGCGTCATGTTCATCTACGAGTCTCGAGACGGCGCCTTCCAGCACATCAATGTGCCAGTGCCAAAAGACAATACGTACCTCAGCGTCATCGTTGATAAGCCGGGGCGCAAGATCATCGGTCATTACATCTTGGATCTTGGCGCGCTGTACCCTGACCACCCACGGGCGGCTCATGACGCCTAACAATTCATTCAAGCCGAACCCGCTTCGCGGGTCGGCTTAATTTCGGTGTTAGGCGTCATGGAGAAGCAGCCTCGCATGCGTAAGCTTAGCGACCCGGAGTTTCAGCGTACCCTCACTCTAGAACAGGCGTACATGCTGCTTATTCAATTTGTCGAGCAATATAATGCTCGCGGCGAGAGCAGCACGCTGGACTTGCTTGGAGACCTTTCTTTGACCGTCTGGGGCGATGGCGGTAGCGGGGATCCAGCTCAACTTTCGGACTTCCTGAGTGTTGCAGAGCGGGTGTTGGGGCCGGTCGGCCATGACGCCTAACAATTCATTCAAGCCGAACCCGCTTCGCGGGTCGGCTTAATTCCGGTGTTAGCCGGCATATGAAGATCTTCCTTGGACTGCTACTCGTTCTACTCAGCCCCGTGGCGTCTGCGTGCTTCGCACCACCCGCCAGCATCTTTCGAGATCATGCGGCCCTCGTCTCAGAATCAACAGCAATTGTCGTAGTTCAGGCCGTGGCCGCCTCAGATGGCTGCTCGCTGCGTGTTGTTCGCGTGCTCAAGGGTTCTCCACTCCACGAGCTACCGATCAAGTGTCGCACTCCAGATTCAGGAGATTGGATGACTTCCTTCTCCGGCCATACGGATAGCTCGTTCTGGACTGGGCGTGGCGGCCGCCTTGGCGTGGAGAGCGATTGCTCTCTCATCGCGCCTGCCTTTGAGGTAAACCGCTTCTACCTGTTGATACTTGGGGTAAAGCCAGACAGTAAGCAGTTTGAGCAACTGGAGGACACTGATGACAAATGGCTCCAGTTTGTAGAGCAGGCTCTTGGGGGTGCGTCGGTGTCGCCTAACAATTCATTCAAGCCGAACCCGCTTCGCGGGTCGGCTTAACTCTGGTGTTAGGGCGCATGAGATACATCCTCGCCATCTTCTTGTGTGCTATGTGCGCTTGCAGCCGCTCAAGCGATCTGTCGTCTCTTTCACTGCGATCGTTCGACGACTTCAGTTGTCCCCGACTCCCCGAGGATTCCGGATACTCGGTGCGTGCTCAGCTCGGTCCGGATTACACAATCTGCACTCTCACCCCGATCCAAGCTGGTCTGCTCCCCGCAGAGATCCGTGTTGGCGGGCATTGGTCATTGCCCGATGACAGTCGTTTTGCCGGATTCTCAGCAACGTCCATCGGCAAGGTGGCTTGGTTTCATAGCGTTAGAGATAGCTCTGTCCACGAACGCTTTGCATTCCTGCCGACTGGCCTCACTCAACCCTCGGAAGTACTTCTTGTCGTCTACGGCGGCAGCCTGCAGGAGGCCAGCCGGCAGAGAGAGCTAGTGCTCGCAGCTGTGGTACGCGCTAGCATGCGCCCTAACAATTCATTCAAGCCGAACCCGCTTCGCGGGTCGGCTTAATTCTGGTGTTATACGGCAGGGCGGAATCAGATCTGTTTTTGCTTGGGCAAGGTCTGACATCACTGCGCGCCGCTTTTACCGGGCGCTTCAGCGGAGGGGTTTCAGGTAGCGGGCATGGCCAGGCCGGACGCTCCGCGTTGCCGGCATCCGGACCGCTGCCGCATAACTAGTCGTTCAACCGGAACCCGCATCGGGGCCCGCGTCGTCGGCAGAGATCCGGCTATCATCGGCTTCGGAGCGGACCCATGGCGGGTCCGGTCAACTCTGGTGTTAGGCGCCATGGATAAACCTCGCGAGGTTCAAGGCGTTGAGTTTGATTGGTTCGCGATTGACCAAGACGGTCATGTTGCTCTCTTCGCAACGGCCGGGTTCGGCCCGGTTCCTGCTAGCGTCTTGGCTGCATCAGGCGCTCATGATGCAGTTGGAGAGTCCATCGCCATCACGGGCTTCGGCTCATCTGCGGTATGGCAAAGCTACGCTCAGGTCGGCCTCTATGCGTTTGATTGGTCAGGCACTGAAGGTAGTTATGTGCGTGTTGCCGAGCCATTTGCGGGCAAAGAGTTCGAGCAAGCCCATGCTGTTGCGGCGATCCCCGGTTTGCCTCACTTGCCACTGTCATTTTCCAACACTGCGGCCGTTCCACCTAGTTGGTTAGATGGCACCTAACAATTCATTCAAGCCGAACCCGCATCAGGTTCGCTAACTCCGGGTCGTTCTGGGTACTATCGGCTTCGGTGCCTATCCAGTGCGGGTCGGCTTAATTCAGCAACTGTCTTCTGATGAGTGGTCAGGTCGCTACCGGGGCCCCAGCCATCAGCTCATCGCGGCGCCGCGCATTGACG
>NZ_VFPB01000011.1 GCF_006716465.1 Pseudoxanthomonas sp. 3HH-4
ACTGCATGAGGTTCACCGCTGGCACTCGCGGGTGCCCTCTAACAACTCATTCAAGCCGAACCCGCTTCGCGGGTCGGCTTAATTCCGGCGTTAGGCCTGCACAACAGCATCTTGGGGTCGCAATGCCTCACAACCCAGTCGATCTGCACATGCCCGAGAATTTCTGGGATGCACGTCATCCGCATCGACTGCGGACTTGGCTCCGCGTGCACATGCCCCGCCCGATTTCGGACTTCTTTCCCAAGGCCACTGACTGCACGACGAGTGGCGGCTGGCATCGCTGGTACAACCAAGATGAGTTACATTCCGCCTGCTATCACTGCAAGGTCATCATCGAGGGCCAGCTTTGGCGCCAGCAGCCGAGCCAGCCCGGGGTGCAGGCCTAACAAATCATTCAAGCCGAACCCGCTTCGCGGGTCGGCTTAATTCTGGTGTTAGGCGGCAATGACAATTCGTGACTACTTGCGGAAACGGCGACGCATCTACTGGATGCTCTTTGCTGCATGTCTGCTGGGCATGATCCTTACGGGCAATCGCTGGCCATTGGTGATGCTGTCGTTCGCAGTAGTGGGATGTGTGCTGACAGTATTCATGTTTCACCGTGGGGCGGCATGTCCCCGCTGCGGTGTCGGCATTGAAGCGTCAATGAGCGTAAGTCCACGCAAATGGGCTCAACCAATCAATTACTGTCCTTACTGCGGTGTACATCTGGATGAGCCAGTTGCCGCCTAACAATTCATTCAAGCCGATCCCGCATCAGGGCGGCGCCTAAGTGCACGCCTTCGGCTATATTCGCACTCAGTCGCCGCCCTGCTGCGGGCCGGCTTAATTCAGGCGTTAGGCCTTAGACCAATTTCAGTGGCAACTCAGACAAAAGCCCACCGCATCGTCGCTTGGACCATCGCACTGATTGCTTCGGCGGTTCTGGGCGTAATCGCTTATGGGCGCTTCGCTATGCCGTCGCCGCCGGTTGAGCCGCCTAGTTGCGACCCGTTGCCTTCCAATGTTGCCAAACTCGGGCCGGCGGTCATTGTAGGTCGCACCGCTCTGCCAGAGCTCGACGAGCTGGGTTGGCCGAAGCTGCGCGCTACGCTACGGCAGGGTGACAAGCTCCACGGCTTTGAGACGCAAGTAACTGGTGGCCATTTGGCAATGCGCGGCGACTGCTATTTGGGGCAGACCAACGCATGGATACGCTAAGGCCTAACAATTCATTCAAGCCGAACCCGCTTCGCGGGTCGGCTTAACTCTGGTGTTATGCGCGGCCGGAGAAAGAGCGTTGAAGTGTGCGTTGCCTGTTGTACGGCTTATCGTCGCTGTGTCGCATGTTCCAGGCGCTCGCTTTCGTGCGGCTCGCAAGCCAACGAGCGTTTCACGCCGCTCTTTGCTGTCGCCAGGACAGGCTGATTCTCGCCTCCCGCCTGCAATCGTCTTAAGATCGCTTCGGCAGCAAGGCTTCACCGGCGTGCCGGGGCTGCATAACAATTCATTCAAGCCGACGCCGCTTCGCGGCGCGGCTTAATTCAGGCGTTAGCGCTCAACCAGGACCTCGCGGTATGAAGCCAAAACTGAACTGTTTGCGAGTACGTACTCGTCAAGCCCTCGCACAATGGGCTGTCGCGGCATTCGGCTTTGAACCTTCGTGGTCCGAGCTAAGGCTTGTCGCAGATCCAGAGTACTTCAATGTCCATGTCACCAGTCGCATCTACCACCTCGTGGGCCACTCCGGCAATTGCCGTACCATCGAGCTATCGCATCGCTGGGCCGCATCACTCACGGTTCGTGCAGTACTTCGCGCGTGGCAGCGCGAGTTCGGCGCTGGACTTCCCAGAGATTACGGCGTTGCTATCAACTTTGAGCGCTAACAATTCATTCAAGCCGAACCCGCTTCGCGGGTCGGCTTAATTCTGGTGTTAGGCCTCATGTCGATCCTCCAAGCAATTTGGTCAGACTCCTGGGTGCAGATAGCATTTGTGATTTTCATTTTTGGCCTTGGGCTGGCGGTACTTCGGCTACCAAGTAAGGCAACTTCACGCAAGCGTGCTATCTCTGTGCTCTGGGCAGTCTGCTTAGGAGTTCTCGGTATCTGGATTATGCGCCAGCAAGCACTCGTGCTTGCCGGCGGACAGCTCTCTTCAGCAGAGCAGTCTGTTGCTGTAGCTATCAAGGGTACCGTTCGCTACGTAACTCAAGACGTGGCATACCGGCATTCTTATTCAATGTGGGTGCTTCTGATCTTTGGTCTTGGATTCGCTGCGCTGTACAAGATTGCACGTGTTGGGCATGAGGCCTAACAATTCATTCAAGCCGAACCCGCTTCGCGGGTCGGCTTAATTCCGGTGTTAGGGGCCGCTAGTGAAATCATCGCTCTCGAAGATTTTTCTTCTAAGCACTCCGTTACTTCTCAGCGGCTGCTGCCATTTCACGCCATGCCAT
>NZ_VFPB01000012.1 GCF_006716465.1 Pseudoxanthomonas sp. 3HH-4
TTTCTCGCGACCGGTATGTCGAGCTTTCACGGAGCTGCCCCTAACAATTCATTCAAGCCGAACCCGCTTCGCGGGTCGGCTTAATTCTGGTGTTATGCGTGGGTTGGCGTGTTGGTGTTGTCGGCTTCGGTGATGTTCTGACTTCTGCCGCGCCATTGGCTTCGGCGTTGATCGGTCGCTGATCTGCCCGACTCTCTCGCGCCCCCCTACTTCGCTTCAATCGGCTTCGGACGCATCACGTTCGCGCCGCTCGGCTGGCGGATAGAGAGCTGACTCCATTATGGCGGCGCTTCTGGCTTCGGCTAAACAAGCCCGGGCCACTCACTTTCCCCGGCCGCATCCAGTGATTGTCTCTTCGCCCGGCCTTCTCGGCTAAGATCGCTTCAACAGCGTGGGGTACCTACTACCCAGGCTGCATAACCACTCGTTCAAGCCGAACCCGCTTCGCGGGTCGGCTTAACTCAAGGTGTTAGGCCTCTCAAGACATGAACTCGTACCCAACAGAGATTGATCTCCTTGCGGCACTAGATCGCTCTGATGACCTGGTGCGCGAGTGTGCTGCTGGACACGTGTCATTCGCTGACTTCTGCGCACAGTACGACAACTTCTATTGGTCGTTTGCCCTGGACGGCCACGAGTCGGATCAGGCAGGTCAAGCCGTGCTGGCCAAGTATGCCGCGCGTATTGCCCTCCATCAGAAAGTGGCGGACACCATTCTTGCCAAGTCCTGCTCCGACACTGACGCGGTAAAAGAGAGCTATCGTGCGGCTGGCCGCTTCGGTTCCGCTGAGGCGGTCGCAAGGCTTAAGCTTGTGGCGGCGGGCCTTCTCGGCGGAGAGGCCTAACAATTCATTCAAGCCGAACCCGCTTCGCGGGTCGGCTTAATTCTGGTGTTAGGCCTACTTGGAGAGTTCCAATGGTTCGAGCAGTAGCCACTCTCGTACTGCTGACGCTGGGTGGCTGCGCCTCGATGCCGCATGGCTCAGCCAAATGGCTTGGACATACAGCTGGGCGCATCAAAGCTCAAGTTACTGCCTCATCGGCAACCCTCCCGACTCAAGGCTGGCTTGTTGAGTCGCAACGAGATCAGGCGACTGGCTTTGTGAGCTATATCAAATGGGGCTCTGCTGGCTTCCGCTACAAAAAGCAGGCCTACTTTCAAGTTCGAGACAAATGGGAGCCGGATGCTGTCTACCTTGGTCGCTTCGAGACTAGAGACGGCTCTAGTGAACTTTGCGTCGTCAATCCGGAGCATGGTGGATTTCAGGAGAGCAATACCATTGTTATTACCAACTCCTATGACTATTGCGTCCGGCTTACTCGGCAGTAGGCCTAACAATTCATTCAAGCCGAACCCGCTTCGCGGGTCGGCTTAATTCCGGTGTTAGGCCGTTCGGAGCAAGATGCGTCGCTTTATCCGGATTTCGTTTGGTGTCGGCTCGCTCTATTTCGCCTGGTGGGGCTATCGACTGCTTTCAAATCCCTTTGTTGCGTGCTCACTGCCTGGGACAAAGATTCCGAGTCGGTGGGTAATGGACATTTGCCAGACCAACGGTAACGGGACTGCTGCTATCGTGGTATTTGCTTTCGCTGTAATCTGCTTGCTTGTAGCTGTGTTGCCAAGGCGGCGTCGGCTCACGGCCTAACAATTCATTCAAGCCGAACCCGCTTCGCGGGTCGGCTTAATTCAGGTGTTAGCTGCCATGAAGATTCTCCCTGTGCTGCTATCTTTTCTACTTCTCGCCTTTAGCACCGGGTGCTCCGCGACTGCAGACAGAATCGAGCTTGCTGAAGCCCTGGCCGGCGCTAAGAGCGTTACGCTTTTATCGCTCGAGTCGGGTCCTGGCGGTGCACGGGATTCTGACGGGGCTTGTGTTGGGGTCTGCTACCACGGCTGGCCCGTACTCGGGGAGTTGGCCATATCAGATTCTGCGGCTCAAGCTCTCCGCACGGATCTCTCTGAGTGGGTTGCGGCACCAGAGCCGGAGGCCATCGCAATGTGTTTCTTTCCTCGGCACGGCGTCCGGGTGAGAGCTAACGGCCACACTTATGATTTTGTCGTGTGCTTCGAGTGTGGACAGACTCAGGTGTTCAAAGACTCGTCAGCCCATCCGGTTGCGCACCTATTCTATGGAGCCGACCAGAAACGCTGGGATTCGATACTTTCTTCCGCCAAAATTCCTCTGGGTAGCTCCACGGATGGCAGCTAACAATTCATTCAAGCCGAACCCGCTTCGCGGGTCGGCTTAATTCAGCAACTGTCTTCTGATGAGTGGTCAGGTCGCTACCGGGGCCCCAGCC
>NZ_VFPB01000013.1 GCF_006716465.1 Pseudoxanthomonas sp. 3HH-4
GCATCAGATCGGCGAGAGCAATCGGTCTCGGTCCGAGGCCTAACAATTCATTCAAGCCGAACCCGCTTCGCGGGTCGGCTTAATTCCGGTGTTAGCTGCCATGAAGAGCCTCCCCCTGCTGCTCTCTTTCCTACTTGCTGCTTTCAGCACCGGCTGCTCTGCGACTGCAGACAGAACTGAGATCGCTGAAGCCCTGACCATAGCTGATAGCGTTACGCTCCTATCGCTCGAGTCGGGTCCTGGGGGTGCACGGGATTCTGATGGGGCTTGTGCTGGGGTCTGCTATCACGGTTGGCCCGTACTCGGGGAGGTAGCCCTATCAAATCCTGTGGCTCAATCTCTTAGGGCGGATCTCTCTGATTGGGTTGCGGCGCCAGAGCCGGACGCTATCGCAATGTGTTTCTTTCCGCGACATGGCGTCCGGGTGAAAGCTAATGGCCACACTTATGATTTTGTCGTGTGCTTCGAGTGTGGACAGACTCAGGTGTTCAAAGACTCGTCCGCTCATCCGGTTGCATACCTTTTCTATGGGGCTGACCAGAAGCACTGGGATTCGATACTTTCTTCCTCCAAAATTCCTCTGGGTAGCACCACGGATGGCAGCTAACAATTCATTCAAGCCGAACCCGCTTCGCGGGTCGGCTTAATTCTGGTGTTAGCCGTCAGGAGAGATCATGGAAGGCTGGAACGAAAGCGAAGCATCGGCATTTCTCGGCCTCCTTGCCAAGTACACTGACTCTGTCACATACGATATTCCGCTTCCTGACGGCCCTGCGATCTTGAGGATTGATGTATCAGGTAGCTCTGTCACTCTCAACAGCTGCGCTACTTCTGGCGAGGCAAGCTGCATCTCTGCATCCATTGACTGTGATCGTGTCGCGATTCACACAAGTGCATCCGATCAAACCGAGAACTGCTTGATCTTTTCTGGCCGTGGCGGACATGTTTGTATCACCCCTGGAGTGCCTTTCTTTTCCATTTTCTTTAGCATGCATGGCGTGACGGCTAACAATTCATTCAAGCCGAACCCGCTTCGCGGGTCGGCTTAATTCTGGTGTTATGCGTGGGTAGGAGTGTCGGTGTTGTCGGCTTCGGTGATGCTGCAACTTCCGCTGCGACGCTGGCTTCGGAGTTGATCGCTCGCTGATCTGTCCGACTCACTCGCGTTCCCCTGCTTCGCTTTAATCGGTTTCGGACGTATCGCGTTCGCGCCGCTCGGGACAAGGATGGCTTCATGACGTTCGGATTGGCGGCGCTCTCGGCTTCGGTCTTTGCTGGCCTCGACCTGCTCCGTGCTTGCGGAGGCTTTGTCCGTGCTCCCTGGTCTCCCACCCCCGTTGCGGACCACCGGCTTCGGGTTTACCTTGGTGCGCATAACAGTTCGTTCAAGCCGAACCCGCTTCGCGGGTCGGCTTAACTTAGGTGTTAGGCACTACACCATGCATCATGCGATCGGTCTGGCAAATCTAAATCAAGAGAATCCGTGGCCACTCACACCTCACGAGCGCTGGAGATTCGATACATCAGATTCACCAACCATGGGCTACTTCGATCTCATAACACCGCTCTTTCAGGACTATTCTCAGAGAGACGCGGGAATAGACATTCACTCGATCAATGTGCTGATTGTGTTGAAAGACGGTGATTTGCCGGAGGCTCTTGAGCGCCTACGATCTTTAGAGCTCGAGATCTCGGCTCGCCCAATCGCGTGGAGAGAATTTCTTGGCACGTGCCACACACCACATGGCGCTCCCGTCATTCGGATAGAGCCCTTGCTCTTTAGGGCCAGGGCTTTTCACTGATTGGCAAGTTACGCCTTCTCATTCAGCTTGCAATTTCAGATCACTTCGCGATTGTGTATGGCAATGGGGTTCTCTGCCGGCATCTTCTGGGCAAGGCACTGCCACCGGGGACCGAGGAGTACTCGTAGTGCCTAACAATTCATTCAAGCCGAACCCGCTTCGCGGGTCGGCTTAATTCTGGTGTTAGCGCTCTATGGCTGCATGGATTCGCACTGGCTTTAGCA
>NZ_VFPB01000014.1 GCF_006716465.1 Pseudoxanthomonas sp. 3HH-4
CCTTGTTGGCCAGCTGTTCGCGTGGGGCTACTCCCGGCTGAGGCCTAACAATTCATTCAAGCCGAACCCGCTTCGCGGGTCGGCTTAATTCCGGTGTTAGGCCTCATGACCGAACAACATAACGTTGATTTAGAAAAGCGCCTGTTGGCCGCCGCAGTCTTTGAGCTCCGCGTGCTGCTTAGCAACCACTTGGATCCTCAAGATCAAAGCGCTGCTGGGGTCGCCGCCCAGTTCGCATACGCGCTCCACAATCAGGCGCTTGCAGCGCTTTCGGGACGGCCTTTTGATGTTGCCCAGACTCTGGACAGCCTAGGCCGGCTGGAGCCTCAGCTTGGCAGCGCGTATCTGCAACAATTCCGCCAGGTCGTCACCAATGAGGCCTAACAATTCATTCAAGCCGAACCCGCTTCGCGGGTCGGCTTAATTCCGGTGTTATGCGTGGGTATGTGTGTTGGTGTTGTCGGCTTCGGTGATGCGGTGGCTTCCGCAACGCCGTTGGCTTCGGCGTTGATCACTCGCTGACGCAGCTGATTCGCTGACGTTCCCCGGCTTCGCTTCACTCAGCTTCGGATGCATGGCGTTCGCGCCGCTCGGCAAAGGATGGTTTCATGGCTTGCGGATTGGCGGCGCTCTCGGCTTCGGCCTTGGTGGCCTCGACCTGCTCCGTGCTTGCGGAAGCTTTGTCCGTGCCCCCTGGTCTCCCAACCCCGTTGCGGGCCGCTGGCTTCGGGTTTACCTTGGCGCGCATAACAGTTCGTCCAAGCCGAACCCGCTTCGCGGGTCGGCTTAACTCAGGTGTTAGCGCCCATGACCAAATTACTCGGCTGTCTGGTTTGTTTAGTTGCTCTGGCGGGTTGCAATCGCGTCGACTTTCCGCCTGCCGCAGCAACAGCCTGCCAAGATCCTTTCGTTGCCGTTGAAATGTCCGGCGCTTCTGCAGAGGATCAGCTGATCCTCCGAGAGGCCTCAGCGGATTTCTGCGCAGTGGTTTCTGGCAAAGAGCCCGTTCATGCAAAAGTGGATTCGGACGCTGCCCTTCCAGCTGACGGCGGCACTACCTTCTATATCGGCCGCAGGTACAAGCTGACCGTACTCAACAGCCTTTCGAGCTTCGGCGGGTTCAACGGCATGGCCCATGGCCCAGTCATCACCTTCGATGAGTCCTTTGCCCCTGGCAACACCAATGTGATCTCCAGCATCAGGGTTTATCCTCTGCCATCGGCGCCGGAGTCGGATGGGCGCTAACAATTCATTCAAGCCGAACCCGCTTCGCGGGTCGGCTTAACTCAGGTGTTAGGGGGCTGTGTGAGTTGGTGGCGCGGTCAAAATCTTGAAGGCCCGTTGCACGGCCCTGATGGCCGTTCTTGGCACTTCCTTGTCTGGCACG
>NZ_VFPB01000015.1 GCF_006716465.1 Pseudoxanthomonas sp. 3HH-4
TTCGAAGGCCGTGGCTCGGACAACCCGCTGGCGTTCAAGGTCTACGACGCGCAGAAGACCATCGGCGGCAAGACCATGCAGGAGCACCTGCGCTTCGCGGTCTGCTACTGGCACACCTTCTGCAACGCCGGCCATGACCCCTTCGGCCCGGGCACGCGTCACTTCCCGTGGGAAGCAGGTTCGCCCATGGCCACCGCCGAAGCCAAGGTCGATGCGGCGTTCGAGTTCTTCACCAAACTGGGCGTGCCGTACTGGTGCTTCCACGACATCGACCTGGCCCCGGATGCAGAGGACATCGGCCAGTACCAGAAGAACCTCAAGCACATGACCGCCCTGGCCAAGGCGCGGCAGGACGCCACCGGCATCAAGCTGCTGTGGGGCACCGCCAACCTGTTCTCGCATCCGCGCTACATGAATGGCGCCTCGACCAATCCGGACTTCGCCGTGGTCGCCCGTGCCGCCGTGCAGGTGAAGGCCGCGCTGGAGGCCACCGTCGAACTGGGCGGCGAGCATTACGTGTTCTGGGGCGGCCGGGAAGGTTACGCCTCGCTTGTGAACACGGACATGAAGCGCGAGGTGGAGCACTTCGCCCGCTTCCTGACCATGGCGCGCGACTACGGCCGCAGCATCGGGCTGAAGGGCAACTTCCTGATCGAGCCCAAGCCGATGGAGCCGATGAAGCACCAGTACGACTTCGACAGCGCCACGGTGGCCGGCTTCCTGAAGGAGCACGGGCTGGCGAAGGACTTCAAGCTGAACATCGAAGCCAACCACGCCACGCTGTCCGGCCATACCTTCGAGCACGACCTGCAGGTGGCCAGTGACCATGGCCTGCTGGGCAGCATCGACGCCAACCGCGGAAATGCGCAGAACGGCTGGGATACCGACCAGTTCCCCACCGACCTGTACGACACCGTCGGGGCGATGCTGGTGGTGCTGCGTCAGGGCGGACTGGAGGGCGGGTTGAACTTCGATGCCAAGGTGCGTCGCGAGTCGACCGACCTGGAAGACCTGTTCATCGCCCACATCGGCGGCATGGACGCGTTCGCACGCGGCCTTGAAGTCGCCCACGCGCTGCTGACCGACTCGCCGTGGGAGCAGTGGCGCAAGGAACGCTACGCCAGCTTCGATAGTGGTGCGGGCAAGGACTTCGAGACCGGCAAGCTCGGTCTGGCCGATCTGGCCGCGCTGGCGGCCAAGCAGGGTGAACCGAAGCAGATCAGCGGCAAGCAGGAGCGTTACGAGAACCTGCTCAACCAGTACCTGCTGCGCTGAGCGCG
>NZ_VFPB01000016.1 GCF_006716465.1 Pseudoxanthomonas sp. 3HH-4
CGACGTCCCCCCTATTTTGAGTAGCGATGCGATTTGGAGTCCAATCCCACCTGACCAGGAGATTGGACGTGAAGAAGCGATTTTCCGAAGAACAGATCATCGGGTTTCTGCATGAGGCCGACGCCGGCATGCCAGTCAAGGACCTGTGCCGGCGGCACGGGTTCAGCGAAGCCTCGTACTACCTGTGGCGCAGCAAGTTCGGCGGCATGAGCGTGCCGGATGCGAAGCGGCTGAAGGAATTGGAGGCTGAGAACGCTCGGTTGAAGAAGCTACTGGCCGAGCAGATGTTCGAGAACGACGTCATCAAGGACGTCCTGCGAAAAAAGCCCTGACCGCGCCGGCGCGACGTGAGCTGGTGCGGCAGATGATCGATCGGGGGTTGAGCCAACGGCGCTCTTTGAGTGCGCTACGGATGAGCGCCAGCGCGTTTCGCTACGCGCCTCGCCCGGACCGCAACGTCGAACTGCGTGCGGCCATCCAGGCGCTGGCGCAGCGACACAAGCGCTACGGCGTCGGGATGATCCACCTCAAGCTCAGGCAGGCGGGAATGCTGGTGAACTACAAGCGTGTGGAGCGGCTGTACCAGGAGGCCAGGCTGCAGGTGCGGCGCCGCAAACGCAAGAAGGTGCCCATGGCCGAGCGGCAGCCGCTGGCGCGGCCGCAGACGCCCAACGCGGTCTGGTCGATGGACTTCGTGTTCGACCGCACGGCCGAGGGCCGGGTGATCAAGTGCCTTACGGTCGTTGATGACGCTACCCATGAGGCTGTCGTGATCGAGGTCGAGCGGTCGATCTCCGGCAGCGGCGTGACCCGCGTGCTTGATCGCCTGGCGCCCCGCCGCGGTCTGCCCCAAGTGATCCGCAGCGACAACGGCAAAGAGTTCTGCGGCAAGGCGATGGTCACTTGGGCATACGAGCGTGGCGTGCAACTACGGCTGATCGAACCGGGCAAGCCCAACCAGAATGCCTACATCGAAAGCTTCAACGGGCGTCTGCGCGACGAATGTCTCAACGAGCACTGGTTTCCCAACCTGCTGCACGCGCGTACCGAGATCGAACGCTGGCGCCGAGACTACAACGATGAAAGACCCAAGAAGGCGCTTGGCGGACTGACGCCGTCAGCGTACGCAAAACAGCTTGCTGCCAAAGCCGATATCATCAATCCCGGACTCTAGATCCAACCGCTACTGAAAGCGGGGGGACGTCG
>NZ_VFPB01000017.1 GCF_006716465.1 Pseudoxanthomonas sp. 3HH-4
GCGGGTCGGCTTAATTCAGCAACTGTCTTCTGATGAGTGGTCAGGTCGCTACCGGGGCCCCAGCCATCAGCTCATCGCGGCGCCGCGCATTGACGATCGCCAGCAGCTTGCGCATGCAGGCCACCAACGCGACCTTGGCCAACTTCCCGCGTTCTCGCAGTTGCTGGTAATGCGCTTTCATCACCGGATCCCAGCGCACGGCCGATAGCGTGGCCATGTACAGCGCCACGCGAACGGGTGCACGACCGCCCCGGATCCTGCGCTTGCCTCGCGTCTGGCCGCTGTCGCGGTTCATCGGGGCCACGCCGACCAGTTTGGCGATCTTCTGCCGCGTCAACGTGCCGAGCTCGGGCAACAGCGCCAGGCTCGTCGCCTGGAAGATCGGTCCCATGCCTTTGGATGAGCGCAGAGCCGGGGTCAGGTGCTCATCCAGCAGCGCCTTCATCTCGCGGTCGATGGCCGCCAGCTCGTGCCGGAGTGCGGCGACCGTACGCGCCATCAGCTTGCTGATCGCAGCCGGTGCCATGGCCGCCTGCTGCTTCTGCGCCTGTAGCGTGGTCACGACCTGGCCGCGACGCCGCAGCCAGCCCCGCAGGTCCCGCTGCCAGCGAGAGGGGGCGTCATAGCGACGTAGCCGCCCGGCGAACAGCCCCGACAGCAGGCATAGCAGCCGCGCATCGATCTCGTCGGTCTTGGCCAACTCACCGGTGGCCCTGGCAAAATCCCGTGCCTGGCGCGGGTTGATCCGGGCAACCCAGATGCCGGCATCGCAACAGGCATCGAGCAGCGGCTCCTCGTAGCCACCGGTTGCTTCGACCACAACACGCGCCTCGGCCACGCCCCTTAATCGGCCGATGAGCTTGCCGATCCCCGCTGCGGTATTGGCGAAGCGCACCACACCCGCCACGCCGTCGATAGCCACATCCAGCGCTGCTTTACCTACGTCGATTCCCACTGCAGTCATCCCGGTTCTCCGCTAGAGTTGGCTGGTCGAGAACATCGCGCCCGAGGCCCACGCTTATCGGTTCGAGGGAAACCTCGATCAACTGTCCGGGCGCAGGGCGCGAGATCCGGCGTGCGGCCCCTGCTGAATTACGGTGCGGCTACACCGAGGCGTTATCGGGCGCGCACGCCGGGTTCTCGGCCACTACAGTAGGGAAGTTCAAAGACATAAGGCGTTAGG